>JANQRE010000041.1 GCA_028284705.1 Paracoccaceae bacterium
GTCAGCGTCAGCGTCAGCGTCAGCGTCAGCGTCAGCGTCAGCGTCAGCGTCAGCGTCAGCGTCAGCGTCAGCGTCAGCGTCAGCGTCAGCGTCACACGACCACACCCCTGTTCAGCTCAGGATCGGGCTTTGATGAGAATATCCGCTGGCGGTCGGCCGTCGCGCCAGCGCGCATGGGCCGCGTCGAACCCGGCCTCAAGGTCACGCGTATAGCCTTCGGTATCGAAGAGAGGCGCGGAATTGCGTTTCGTTTCAAGATGTTGGCGGAGGGCTGTGCGGCGGGCCGGGTCGCGGGCGAGAGCGAGGATAAGGGCCTCATACGCGGCTTCGCTCTCGGTGATGAGCTCGGGCAGATTGACTGCGGTCAAAAGGCTTGCGCAGACGCGCGCGGCAAATTGTTCGCCCGCCAGTGTCACAATCGGCAGACCCATCCAGAGCGCGTCGCTGCCCGTCGTGTGGGCATTATAGGCGAAGGTGTCGATGAAGATATCGGCATGCTGGTGCCGGGCGAGGTGGTCCGCGTTAGAGGCGCGGGGGGCAAAGATCAGGCGGTCCTGTGCGATGCCGGCCTTCTGCGCCTGGGCGCGCAGGTTGTCGCGCGCCCAATCGTTGGACTCCAAGAGCCACAACACGGAGGTGTCGATCTTGGCCATGACCCGCATCCAGATCGCAAACTCGCGCGGCGTGATCTTGTAGGAACTGTTGAAACAGCAGAGCACTAGTGCGTCCTCAGGCAACCCGTGATCGGTGCGGGTTTTGGTGTCCTTGGGCACATCGCGGCGGTTGTCATTGGGTTGATAGCAGTGTGGCAGGGTTAGCAGCGCCTCGGCGACATGAGCGCGATGGTCCGGGGGCACGAGGGTCGGATCGACCACGATGTAATCCATGAACTCCGCGCCGGAGGTGCCGGGATATCCCAGATAATTCATCTGCACCGGGGCGAGGCGTTTGGCAAAAAGCCCGGTGCGGGAGTGTTGTGTGTAGCTGGTCAGATCGACGGCGATATCGAGCTTGTCCTTGGCGATCAGGTCGGCGGCCTGTGCGTCGCTCATCGCGCGGATGTCGCGGAATTGGGTGAACTGACCCGAGAGTTCGCCGCGCAATTCGTCCTCGGTGTTGGGGCCGAAGGAATAGGCGTAAAGCGCGAAGCGGCTGCGGTCATGGGCGGCGAGCGTACCGGCGATGAGGCGGGCGACGGGGTGGTTGCGGTAATCGGCGGAGAAATAGCCGATGCGCAGTTTCTCACGGCGTTTTGTGTCTTTGGGCGGTGTCGGGGCAGGAGCGCTTTTTGGGAAAGTGGCCTCTGCGTAGCGACGCGCGCGGGCGCATTGGCGGGCGGCACTGTCTTCCATGGCAAGAAGCGTCAGCGGCGGGATTTCATCGCCTTTGATGCCGAGGTTCTCGGTGATCTTCGCGAAATCCTCATAGGCCCGGAAGTCGCACATATGAGCCATCTGGTGCAGGCGTTGGGCGGCGGCCATGGCGTGATCGGGGTTGGAGTTCAGCGCGGCGTCATAGGCTGCGACAGCCTCGTCCATGCGGCCGATTTTCTGCAGGACGGTGCCGAGGGAGTTCTGGGCATTGGCATCTTTTGGGCTCAGTTTCACAGCCTTACGCAGTGCGGTTTCGGCCTGGGGAAGCTGACCCAGAGACTGCAGAACATTGCCGAGATTGGTGTAGGCGCCGGTGAAATTCGGGTTGGCGGCGATGGCTTTTTCATAATGCGACGCGGCGGTATCGAGCTGGCCCACGGCTTTCATGGCGAGGCCAAGATTGAAATGCGCGCCCGCGAAATGCGGGGCGATTTGCAGAGCCTTTCGATAGGCTTCGACCGCCGCATCGAGGTCGCCCATCTGCTGGTGCATATTGCCGAGATTGGTCCAGACATCCGGGCTGTCATCGCGCAGGTTTGCGGCCTTCTCAAACGCCTCCAGCGCGCCTGTGGCATCGCCGGTTTCCTGCCGCAGCGTGCCCAGCGAATTCCAGGCCTCGGCATAGGCCGGATTCAGACCGAGGGCGGCCTTGAAGGCTTTCTCCGCATCCGCGTGACGGCCCTGGGCGCGCAGGGCGAGGCCGAGATTGTTGTGACCGGCTGGCTTGTCTGGCGCGGCCATCACGACCTGTCGGAAGGCGGTTTCGGCGGCGCCGGGCGCGTTCAGTTGCATATGGGCGGCGCCGAGGAGCGCATTGACGCCGGGCGTGTTGCGGACCTGCGGCAGGAAGGCTTCGGCGGTTTTCACCAGGAGTTTGAACTGGCCCTGCTGGTAGAGGGCGCGGAGTTTGGCGGCAGGATCAGCGTTGGCGTTTTGCAGCTTCTGCAAGGCACGGCGCGCCTCGGCGTTCTTCGGGTAGGTGGTCAGAATGCGTTGGTAAAGCTGTGCGGCCTCGGCCCGTTTCCCCTGTCTTTCCAGCTGCTTGGCGGCTTTCAGCGCCTTTTTCTGTTGGCTGGTCACGGGGGGCGGGCCTCGGTCTTTGTCCGGTGACCAAGAGATATCGTCCGGCTGCCCCTTCGGCAAGCGGATCAGGTGAGGCCAAGCTCGGCGCGTACCTTCTTGGTTAGTCGCGCCTTGGCCATCTCGTAGGAGGCCTCGATATGGGCTTTGAGTTCGTCGTCTAAGAGACCCGGTTCAGCATAGTGCTGCACCCATTTCATGCCGCGCGAGGCGAGATAGGGCGCGGGGCGCAGGCCCGGCATATCGGGCAGGATTTCCCAGGCGAGGTCGGAGACTTTGAAGGTGAAGGCGGGCTGGTCCTCCTCCCAGCCGCAGACTGCGAAAACCTTGCCGCCGACCTTCCAGACATCCGCATTGCCCCATTGCACGACATGGGTTGTGGCGGGCAGGGAGGCGCAGAAGGTGTTGTACTCGTCGCGGGTCATTAGGGGCCTTTTCGTCTGAGAAACTTGACAGGGCTTACATGATCTCCCTAGCCTATGGGCGTTCCAAATTATTGGGAACGTTGTTTTTGAGTAAGGATAGTTTATGCTTTTTGAAATTGATGACTGGGTGCGTTACGCCCAGAAACAACGCCGTTTTACCCGCAATAACAGCTTCTTCAATGACCCGCAGGTCACCCATCGGGTCTCGAAATCGTTCAAGGGGCGGCATCGTCAGGACCGATTGCACACGATCTGTGAAAGCCCTGAACATTGTGCGCATCTAAACTTTCCTGGGAGCTTCGATTGCAACTCTCTGGAGAGCGGAAAGTGCGACAGCGAGTTCAGCCGGAAACATCTGAACGGCAAGATGAGTGCCGGATATGAGGCGACGTTTGGTCATGATGAAGTAGCCGACAAAAAGGATCTTCACGAGGATCGCGGCTATTTCTTCGGCGGGATTACCCTAGAGCAACCGAAGATCGGGAAGATCCTGAGCGGTGCGATGGATGGCAATTTCAATATAGGCCTGATCCGTGACCCGTTGGAGAAACCGTTCGAAGACTGCCACCATATCGGGCGCTGGTATGGGCGCATTCATGCGGGTGTGCGTTTGCCCGATGGCGAGAAGGCGTTTCTGACAGCAAATATTGCGCTGGATATTCGGTATGAAGACAACCCTAGTTGGCTTGGAACCGACTTTGTCGGCACGCTCGAGGGCATGCTGATCCGCGAGTGCAAGAAGGCGAAGCGCTAGGAGCAGTTGGCCCATCAGTCGACTGATGGGCCAAGTTTGTCACCCCTCCATCGCCTCCAGCTCGTCGATGAAGCCGGAGATCATCGACAGGCCCTTGTCCCAGAATTTCGGATCGCTGGCATCCAGACCAAACGGGGCTAGAAGCTCCTTGTGGTGCTTGGAGCCGCCTGCTTTCAGCATGTCGAAATACTTCGCCTGGAAGTCGTCTCCACCCTCGGCATAGACCGCGTAAAGCGCATTAACCAAGCCGTCGCCGAACGCGTAGGCGTAGACGTAGAAGGGCGAGTGCACGAAGTGGGGGATGTAGGCCCAGAAACTCTCGTAGCCGTCCATGAAGGTGAAGGCGGGGCCAAGGCTTTCACCTTGTACGGACATCCAGAGGGCACCGATATCTTCGGGGGTCAGTTCACCTTCGCGGCGGGCGTCGTGGAGTTTGCACTCGAAATCGTAGAAGGCGATCTGGCGCACGACCGTGTTGATCATGTCCTCGACCTTGCCGGCGAGCATGACCTTTCTTTGCGCCTGCGTCTCGGCTTCGGAGAGCATCTTCTGGAAGGTCAGCATTTCGCCGAAGACGGAGGCAGTTTCGGCCAGCGTAAGCGGCGTTGAAGACAGCAGCTCGCCCTGACCAGCGGAGAGAACCTGATGCACGCCGTGACCCAGCTCATGAGCCAGCGTCATCACATCGCGCGGTTTGCCGAGGTAGTTGAGCATCACATAGGGGTGCACATCCGTTACCGTGGGATGGGCAAACGCGCCGGGGGCTTTGCCGGGTTTCACGGCGGCGTCGATCCAGCCGCGCGTGAAAAAGGGTTCTGCGATCTTGGCCATTTCGGGGTCGAAGCCGGAATAGGCGTCGAGCACGGTGGTTTTGGCCTCGTCCCAATCGACGAGGCGGGTGTCTTCCATGGGCAGCGGCGCGTTGCGGTCCCAGACCTCCAGCGTGTCGAGGCCGAGCCATTTGCGTTTCAACTCGTAATAGCGGTGGGAGAGTTTCGGGTAGGCGGTGACGACCGCGTTGCGCAGCGCCTCGACCACTTCGGGTTCAACCTGATTGGAAAGGTGCCGCCCGGTTTGCGGCGTGGGCATCTTGCGCCAGCGGTCCTCGATCTCCTTCTCCTTGGCGAGCGTGTTGTGCACGCGGGAGAAGATTTTGATATTGTCCTGAAAGACGCGGGCAAGCTCCTTCGCGCCCGCTTCGCGTTTGGCGCGGTCGTGGTCTGTGAGCAGGTTCAGCGTGGCCTCGATGCCCTGTTTTTCGCCATCGACCTCGAACTCCAGCCCGGCAATATGTTCATCGAACAAACGGTTCCACGCAGCGGCCCCGACCGTGGATTGATCATGCAGGAATCTCTCCAACTCGTCGGAGAGTTGGTGGGGCCGGAGCGCGCGCAGCTTGTCGAAGATCGGTTTGAAGCGGGCGAGGTCGGCGCTCTCAGTGAAGAGCGTGTCGAGCTTGGCATCGTCTATACGGTTGATCTCAAGGGAGAAAAACACCAGCGGCGTGGTGTAGGCGGTCATCTTGTCCTGCGCGTTCGCCATGAATTGCGCGCGCTCACCGTCGGTGGTGTTCTGATAATAGCGCAGGCCCGCGAAAGACATGATGCGGCCCGAGATCATATCGATTTTCTCGTAGCGCAAAACGCAATCCAGCATCTCCTGCGCAGACAGTCCCGCCAGTTTGCCCTCATAGTCGGCGGCGAAACTGGCGCATTCGCTCTCGAGCCACGTCATGTCCTTTTCGAACTGCGCGTCATCGGCGCTTTTGTAGAGGTCGGAGAGGTCCCATTCCGGCAGATCGCCAAGCCCTCCCGATGCGTCGGCAGCGTCACGAAAGAAGGGGCGGGAAGTGCGGATCATGGGAGGCGTCCTTGTCTGAATGCGTTGAGACGCAACCTAGGTGCCCGGGCAGGCAGCCTCAAGCCGGATCGCAGGGATTTTAAGAGGAATGCGCATCGTCGGTAGCGGCACCGGCAATGTCGAAATCTTCGGTGTGGATCGTGATATCCGTGCCCTTGGTGCAGATGATGCCGTAGGCGCCGGGCTCATCGGTGGAGGATGAACTCTTCGTGCCCTCCATCAACATCGGCATCTGATGCGCGGGGCTTTTGAAGATCGCGTACGGGATGCCGAGCCATTGGCCGGAGATGGTGCGGTGCACATGGCCGCTGATGATGTGGATCACATTGCCGGCGCGGTCGAGGATTTGCGCGAGGTCGCCCGCATTCAGAAGTTTGATCGCGTCCATGCCGGGGAAACCGACGTCGAAGGGCGGATGGTGGAGCGCGAGGATCACCGGTTTGGCGCTGCGCGAGAGCTGGTCTTCGAGCCAGGCGAGCCGCTCCGCGCAGAGCCGCCCGGCATGGTGACCGTCGGGATAGGGCGGGCCGTCGAGCGTGTCGAGAAGGACGAGGTTGAGACCGCCGAGATCGACCACCTCTTGTGCAAACCCCGCGCCACCGAAGACGGTACGAAAGGCATCGCGGCGGTCGTGATTGCCGAGCGTGAGGTGCAGTGGCAAATCGACGCCCGCCAGCGCTGCCTTCAGGCGCTCGAACTGCGCCGGGCGGCCATGGTGAGTGAGATCACCGACGATCATCACCCGGTCCGCATCCGGATGCGTTGCCAGCGCGTGGTTCAGCCCGCGCTCAAACCGGGCGACAGGGTCAATGCCAATGATGGTTTCGCCGTGCTCGACGAAGTGGGTGTCGGAAAAACAGATGATCTTCTGGTCAAACATGGGGCTTCATTCTGGCTCAAATACTCCTGCCGGAGGCTCCGCCGGAAGCCAAGCACGGAATCGTTTCAGAATGAAGACAGCCTTTGCCAAAAGCGCCAAATCAATAAGAGGCGCCGCGCCGGGGCGTATGCCACGGCGCGACCGCTGGATTACTCAAGCTCGATGAGCAGGTCCTTGGCATCGATCTGGCCGCCCGGCGTGACATGCACGGCCCTGATCTTGGCGTCGCGCTCGGCATGGAGACCCGTCTCCATTTTCATGGCCTCGATGGTCAGGAGCAGATCACCTTCCTTCACCTCGGCCCCGGCTTGCGCAGCAACGGAGGCCACGACCCCGGGCATTGGCGCGCCGACATGGTTCGGGTTGCCGACTTCGGCTTTGGGCATTTTGGCGACCACGGCGGCAGCTTTGCGATCCGGCACGCGGATGACGCGGGGCTGGCCGTTGAGTTCAAAAAACACCTTGGCTTCACCGTCGTCATTGGTGGCCGCACGCGCCTGCATGCGGATTTCCAGCGTTTTGCCGGGATCGATCTCGACGGAAATCTCCTCGCCGGGTTCCATGCCGTAGAAGAAGGTATGCGTGGGCAGGGTGCGCACGGGACCATAGGTGCGGTGGCGGCCCATATAGTCGAGGAAGACTTTCGGATACATGAGGTAACCATTCAGGTCTTCGTCATCGACGGGTTTGCCCTCCATCTGTTTCGAGACGTCCTTGCGCAGGGTCTCCAGATCGACGGGCTCCATCGAAGCACCGGCGCGGTCTTTGAGGGGTTTTTCGCCTTTCAGGATTTTCTTTTGCAAGGCTTTCGGCCAGCCGCCGGGCGGTTGTCCGAGATTGCCCTTCATCATGTCGATGACGCTGTCGGGGAAGGCGACATCCTTGTCGGGATGTTCGACATCCTCGCGTGTGAGGCCCTGGCTGACCATCATCAGCGCCATGTCGCCGACCACCTTGGAGGAGGGCGTCACCTTCACGATATCGCCGAACATCTGGTTCACATCGGCATACATCTGCGCCACTTCGTGCCAGCGTTCCTCCAGCCCCATGGAGCGGGCTTGCGCCTTGAGGTTGGTGAATTGACCGCCGGGCATTTCATGCAGATAGACCTCGGAGGCCGGGGCCTGCATGCCGCTTTCAAAGGCCAGATAATGGCCGCGCACGGCTTCCCAATAATCGCTGATCTGGCGCACGACGCCGATATCGAGCCCGGTGTCGCGCTCGTCCTGCTGCAGCGCCTCGACGATGGTGCCGAGCGTCGCCTGAGAAGTGTTCCCCGACAGCGCGTCCATGGCGCAATCGACGGCATCCACGCCAGCCTCAGAAGCGGCGAGGATCGTGGCACAAGCGATGCCTGCAGTGTCATGGGTGTGGAAGTGGATCGGCAGGCCGACCTCTTCCTTCAGGGCCTTGATCAACACCCGCGCCGCACCCGGTTTCAAAAGCCCGGCCATGTCTTTCAGACCGAGCACATGGGCACCGGCTTTCTTCAGCTCCTTGCCCATATCCACGTAGTATTTCAGGTCATATTTCGCGCGATCCGGGTTCAGGATGTCGCCGGTGTAGCAGATCGTGCCTTCGCAGACCTTCTCTGCCTCGATCACAGCATCCATCGCGACGCGCATGTTCTCGACCCAGTTGAGCGAGTCGAACACACGGAAGACGTCGACACCAGTCTCCGCCGCCTGTTTGACGAAGAACTGCACCACGTTGTCGGGGTAGTTCGTGTAGCCCACGCCATTCGAGGCACGCAGCAGCATTTGCGTCATGATGTTTGGCATCGCCGCGCGCAGATCGCGCAGGCGCTGCCAAGGGCATTCCTGCAGGAAGCGGTAGGCCACATCGAAGGTCGCACCGCCCCAGCATTCCATCGAGAAAAGCTGCGGCAGGTTGGCGGCATAGGTAGGGGCAACACGGATCATGTCGATCGAACGCATGCGGGTGGCAAGCAGGGATTGGTGCCCGTCGCGCATCGTGGTGTCGGTGATCAGGAGTTGTTTCTGATCGGCCATCCAGTCGGCAACGGCCTGTGGCCCGTGATCGTCGAGGATGTTTCGGGTGCCATAGGGCGGGGTCTCCAGAAGCGGTTTTGGTGCTTTTGGCGTACGGAATTCGGCAGGCTTCGGACGGCCCTCGGTCTCGGGATGACCGTTCACGGTGATGTCGGCGATGTAAGTCAGGATTTTCGTCGCACGGTCGCGGCGTTTTTTGAAATCGAAAAGCTCCGGCGTCTCGTCGATGAACTTCGTGTGGTATTCGTAGTTCAGAAATGTCGGGTGCTTCAGCAGGTTCTCGACAAAGGCGATATTGGTCGAGACGCCGCGGATGCGGAACTCCCGCAAGGCCCGGTCCATCCGCGCAATCGCGGCCTCAGGTGTGGGGGCCCAGGCGGTGACTTTCTCCAGCAGAGAGTCGTAGTAGCGGGTGATCACGGCGCCGGAATAGGCGGTGCCGCCGTCTAGGCGGATGCCCATGCCGGTCGCGCCGCGATAGGCGGTGATGCGGCCGTAATCGGGGATGAAATTGTTCTGCGGGTCCTCGGTGGTGACGCGGCATTGCAAGGCGTGGCCGTCAAGCTTGACGTCATATTGCGAGGCACACCCGGTGGCCTCGATCAATGACTTACCTTCGGTGATGAGGATTTGCGCGCGCACGATATCGATGCCGGTGACCTCTTCGGTGACGGTATGCTCGACCTGCACACGGGGGTTCACCTCGATGAAGTAGAACTCGCCGGTGTCCATATCCATCAGGAACTCGACGGTGCCGGCGCATTGGTAGTTGACGTGCTCGCAGATTTTGCGACCGAGCCCGCAGATTTTTTCGCGCTGGGCGCCGGAGAGGTAGGGGGCCGGGGCGCGTTCGACAACCTTCTGGTTGCGGCGCTGCACGGAGCAATCGCGCTCCCACAGGTGATAGATTTGCCCATGGTGATCGCCGAGAATTTGCACCTCCACATGGCGGGCGCGTTGGATCATTTTCTCCAGATACCCTTCGCCATTGCCGAAAGCGGCTTCGGCTTCGCGGCGGCCTTCGAGAACTTTTTCTTCCAACTCGTCTTCCGAGAAAATCGGTCGCATTCCACGACCGCCGCCACCCCAGGAGGCTTTCAGCATCAGTGGGTAGCCGATTTCCTTCGCCTCTTTCTTGATCGCCTTCATGTCATCGCCGAGCACATCCGTGGCCGGGATGACGGGGACACCGGCGGCGATGGCGACCTGGCGGGCAGAGGCCTTATCGCCCAACGCGCGCATGGTTTCGGCCTTGGGGCCGATGAAGGCGATGCCTTCACGTTCGCAGGCGTCGACAAGGTCGGGGTTTTCACTGAGCAGCCCGTAGCCCGGGTGGATCGCGTCCGCCCCTGACATCTTGGCGACGCGGATGATCTCATCGATGGCGAGATAGGCCTGCACGGGGCCAAGACCTTCGCCGATCCGATAGGCCTCATCCGCCTTGAAGCGGTGCAGGCCCAGCTTGTCTTCCTCGGCGAAAACGGCGACGGTTTTCTTGCCCATCTCATTGGCCGCGCGCATGACGCGGATGGCAATCTCACCCCGGTTGGCGATCAGGATTTTCTGGAAATCGGCCAAGTTCTGTCCCCCGACAAAGCAGCTATTTTGCAGTTGCAGCATCTTTTAGGCGGGAAATGACCCGTCGTAAACTGGTTACAAATGGGTAGAGCTTCAACATGGGCGTTGAGCCTGTCGATACCCATCTTCCACATGTTTGCCACACCGGTGCCTCACTCCGGCTCGACTCTGAAATCAGGTCGTGGGTTGGACTTACTCCAACGAAAGGGAATTTGATGTTTAAACCTCTTCTGATCGGGGGCCTTGGGCTCGCATTGGCGACAGCGGGTGCTGCCTCTGCCGCCGACAAGAAATTTGTCGGATACGTTATCAAGGCCAAAACCCAGGTCGTGGATGGGACGATGCTGACCAACGGATACAATCCCGATGAGCTGATGACGTTCATCCGTCAGGATTGCGCGAGCGGGCAACTCGGCAGCTTGGCCTATGTCGGCAAGCCCTACAAACGGCGCGGCCATACGTTTCAGAAGTTCAGAACGAGCTGTGTGGGCGGGCCAAGCGCCCGGATCGGGAACACGTCCGCGGTGACTGTCGAAGTGGAGCGCATGCCGGATGGCCGCAACATGACCGAGTATACCTACGGCGTTCAGGGGCAGATTCAGTATCGGCGCGTGATCCGGTAGTCGTTCCGATGGCTGAGAGGCCTATTGCTGGATCAGCGAGGTTTCGAGGCCCGTAAGGTCTTTGGCACCGAGCTGACCCATATTGGCCTCAAGGTCTTTCTTGAGAATATCGGCGAGATGGGCGGGGCCTGTCTCGCCCAAAGCGCCAAGGGCGTAGTGCCAGGGGCGGCCCATCATGATGAAATCAGCACCAAGGGCGAGGCCGCGCAGGATGTCGAGGCCGGTCTCGAAGCCACTGTCGATGATGAGGGGGAGTTTCGTCGCTTTGCGGATGGCGGGCAGGGTGTCGATCGTGGCGGGACCCGCGTCGAACTGGCGTCCGGCGTGGTTTGAGACCCAAAGCGCGTCGATGCCGGCCTTTTCGAGTTTTTTGGCATCGTCGGGCAAGCTGACACCTTTGACGATCAGCGGGCCGTGCCATTCCTCGCGTAGCATGTCGACATAAGACCAGTCGGGCGAGGTTCTGAGCAGGTAGCCCACATGAGCGGTGGAGGAGCGCATGCCTTTGCTAAGTTGCGCGGTCTCGGCGTAGCCATCCATCATTTTCATACGCGGCATGCCGGTCTGGCGGATGCCATTGAGCCAGGAGGGTTTCAACGCGGCTTGCAGGGCGAGGCGGCCGGTGAGTTTCGGCGGCTGTGTGAGGCCGCCGCGGGTCTGGCGCTCGCGGCGAGAGGCGACGGGGACATCGACCGTCAGGATCAGTGTAGTGAAGCCAGCGGCTTTGGCGCGGGCCATCATGTCGGCGCGGATGTCTTTGTCGCGGGGCGGGTACATCTGGAACCAGGCGTTTTTGCCCAAGTGAGGCGCGATGTCCTCGGGCGTCTGGGTGGCGACGGTGGACATGGAATAGGGGATGTTCAGCCCGGCGGCGGCACTGGCCAGCATGCGCTCCGCGCCGGGCCAGATCAGACCTGACATGCCAACAGGCGCGATGCCGAAGGGCAGGGCATAGGTCTGGCCGAGGAAGGTGGTGGTGAGATCGGCGTCGAACTCGCCATGCAGGATTGAGGGGTTGAAGAGGATTTGGTCGAGCGCGTCGCGATTGCGGTGCAGAGTGCGTTCCTCGCCCGTCGCGCTGTCGAGATATTCCCAGACGAAATGCGGAATCCGTTTGCGCGCTTTGCGGCGCAGGTCTGAGACCGCCGGGTATTGGCTGTGCAAATCCATGGGATTTGCTTGTCAGGGCAATGGCTTGGCTTGTCCAGCGGTTTCGCGCGAACGAAATGCGAACACCTCTTGGCCTTTTTTGCAGGCGCAGCTATTTTGGGACCCATGAGCAGTTTTTCAGAAGATGATGCCTTTGAGGCCGCCGCGGGGGGCCTCGCAGCGAGGGCGATGGCGGCGCGTGGGGCGCCCTATCTCGACGGGTTGAACCCCGCGCAGCGCGAGGCGGTGGAGGCCTTGGACGGGCCGGTTCTGATGCTTGCGGGCGCGGGCACGGGCAAGACCAAGGCGCTGACCACGCGGATTGCGCATTTGCTGTCGACGGGGCGGGCGCGACCGAACGAGATTTTGGCGGTGACCTTCACCAACAAGGCAGCGCGGGAGATGAAGGACCGTGTCGGCGGTCTGCTCGGCCACGCGGTGGAAGGGGTGCCTTGGATGGGCACGTTTCATGCGATTTGTGTGAAATTGCTTCGGCGGCACGCGGAACTGGTGGGGCTGAAATCGAATTTCACGATTCTGGATACGGATGATCAGGTGCGGCTGCTGAAGCAGTTGATCGTGGCGGAGAATATTGACGAGAAGCGCTGGCCGCCGCGGATGCTGGCCTCGCTGATTGACAATTGGAAGAACCGCGCGTGGACGCCGGAGAGCCTGCCTGCCTCGGAGGCGGGGGCGTTCAACAATCGCGGTGGCGAGCTTTATGCCTATTATCAGGAGCGGCTGAAGACGCTGAATGCCTGCGATTTTGGCGATTTGCTGCTGCATATGGTGACGATTTTCCAGACCCATGACGACGTGCTGGAGCAATATCGCCGCTGGTTCAAATTCATCCTCGTGGACGAGTATCAGGACACGAATGTCGCGCAATATATGTGGCTGCGGCTTCTGGCGGACGGGCACAAGAACATCTGCTGCGTCGGCGATGATGACCAGTCGATCTACGGCTGGCGCGGGGCGGAAGTGGGCAATATCCTACGGTTTGAAAAGGATTTTCCTGGCGCGAAGGTGGTGCGGCTGGAGCAGAATTACCGCTCGACGGGGCATATTCTGGGCGCGGCTGCCGGGGTCATCGAGGCCAATCAGGGACGGCTTGGCAAGACGCTTTTTACCGCGGGCGAGGATGGCGAGAAGGTGCGTCTGATCGGCCATTGGGATGGCGAGGAGGAAGCCCGCTGGATCGGCGAAGAGATCGAGGCGATGCAGGTCGGCACGCGCGGTATGACGCCGTTTTCGCTGAATGACATTGCGATTTTGGTGCGCGCCTCGCACCAGATGCGGGCCTTTGAGGACCGGTTTCTGACCATTGGGCTGCCGTATCGGGTGATCGGGGGGCCAAGGTTTTACGAGCGGATGGAGATCCGCGATGCGATGGCCTATTTCCGGCTGGCGGTCTCGACGGATGATGATCTGGCCTTTGAGCGGATCGTGAACACGCCCAAAAGAGGCCTTGGCGACAAGGCGCAGCAGAAAATTCAGGCCGCGGCGCGCTCGAACGGGGTCTCCCTGCACGAAGGTGCGCGCATCCTGTTGATGTCCAAGGGGCTCGGCGGCAAGGGCGCTGTGGAGTTGCAAAAACTGGTCGATGCCATCGACCGCTGGCACGCGCAGGTGCGCTCCGAGGCTGACACCCATGTCGAACTGGCCGAGATGATCCTCGAAGAAAGCGGCTACACCGAGATGTGGGTGAATGACAAAACGCCTGAGGCGCCGGGGCGGCTGGATAACCTTAAGGAACTCGTTAAGGCCTTGGAAGAGTTCGAGAATTTCCAAGGGTTTCTGGAGCATATCGCGCTGGTGATGGACAATGACAGTGAGGATGCGACGGAGAAGGTGTCCGTCATGACGCTCCATGCGGCCAAGGGATTGGAGTTTCCGGCGGTGTTCTTGCCGGGCTGGGAAGACGGGCTGTTTCCTTCGCAACGCTCGATGGATGAGAGTGGGCTGAAAGGGCTCGAAGAGGAGCGGCGGTTGGCCTATGTCGGGATCACGCGGGCCGAGGAGCTGTGCACGATTTCCTTTGCGGGGAACCGGCGGGTTTATGGGCAGTGGCAATCCTCGCTGCCGTCACGGTTCATTGATGAATTGCCGGAGGAGCATGTCGAAGTGCTGACGCCTCCGGGTCTTTACGGCCATCAGGGTGGTGGGCGCGATGCGATGATGGGGGCGCTGGGCGGGTCCTCGGTCGAAGATCGTGCGGCGAAGGCGGATGTGTATAACTCTCCGGGCTGGAAGCGTCTGCAGGAGAGGCAGTCGAAACGTGGCATGAGCCAGCCGCGGGAAGGGGGCACGATCACCATCGATGCCTCGGCGGTCTCGGCCTTCAATGTGGGCGACCGCGTGTTTCATCAGAAATTTGGCTATGGCGAGATCATGGGCGTCGAGGGCGACAAGCTCGATATCGAGTTTGACAAAGCCGGGTCCAAGAAGGTCGTGGGCAAGTTTGTTGTGTCTGCGGATACCGCGAGCGATGTGCCGTTTTAGAGAATTGAGCCTTCGGCGCGCAATGATTTGCGTTCTTTGAGGACATTCTGTCCTCAGCCACGCGGGCAAACTCCTTGAGAGTATTTTCGGACCAGTGAAATCAAAGGAGTGGCGCGAGGGAAGCCACCAGAAGTGCGGCCATGGTCCAGTTGAAGGTGCGCAGGCGTTTGGGGTTGGTGAGAACGGCGCGCATGGCCTGACCGAGAAGCGTCCAGCTTGAGACGGCGGGCAGATTGATGGCACCGAATATGGCGGCGACGATCAGCATGGCGGGGATGGTCTGAGCCGGTGCGTAGACGGTGACGGCGGTGAGCGCCATGGCCCAGGCCTTGGGGTTGACCCATTGGAAAGCGGCGGCTTGCAGGAAGGTCATTGGGGTGCCGCCGGTCTCGCCCTCTTTCGGCGGAGCGGCGTTGGCGATTTTCCAGGCGAGATAGAGCAGGTAGAGCACGCTGAGGATTTTCAGCGCGGTGTGTGTTTCTGGGTAGGTCTCAAAGATCTGGGCGAGGCCGAGGCCGACCAGAACCACCATCAGCACGAACCCCAGACCGACACCCAGCATATGCGGGATTGTGCGGCGAAAGCCGAAATTGGCACCGGAGGCCATGAGCATCAGGTTGTTCGGCCCCGGCGTGATCGAGGAGACGAAGGCGAAGAGCACCAGGCCGGAAAGAAGATCGTAAGGCATGGGCGCAACTTTAGAGCGCGTGTGACGCCGAGTGATTGTGTTCTTGCGGTGATTGCCGTTTTCTGTGCAACCTGAACGCGGTATGGATCAGATCAACGACAGAATATTGCAAGAACTCTCCGGCGATGGGCGGCTCAGCAATACCGACCTGAGCGAGCGAGTCGGGCTCTCTCCCTCGGCTTGTCTGCGCCGTGTGCAGGATTTGGAGCGGCGCGGCGTCATCAAAGGCTATCGTGCGGTGCTGGATCGCAAACAGACCGGCGGCGATTTTGTGGCCTATATCGGGGTCGGGCTTGCGAACCACTCGAAGGCCTCGCAGGAGCAGTTCGAACGGGCGATGCAGGCGGCGCGGGAAGTGAAGGAATGCCACAATGTCAGTGGCACGATTGAGTACATCCTGCGGGTCGAATGTGCTGATATCGACGCGTACAAGTATTTTCACACAGAAATCCTGGGGCAAGTGCCGCATGTGAACGCGATCACCAGCTATATTGTCATGGGCTCCCCGAAAGACGGGCGCGGCTGAGCGTGAAGTGCTGCGTGATGCCGATGGCCACGAGCGCATAGACGATATGGGCATAAAGCGCAGCCCAGGTGATGCCGGTGAAGCCGAGGAAGGCGGCCTGGCCCGCGATCAGATGTGCCATGACATAGACGGCAAAAACCCATTGCAGGCAGCCAAAGGCGATTGCCACCAGATACCAGGGCAGGTCAGGCGCGATCTTTTGCCAGAGCGGGCGGGCGATGAAGGCGAAGGCGAAGGGGTAGGCGACGACGCCGGCGAAATAATGCAGGAAATTGGCCGCCGGGCGGGAGCTGAAGCCCGCGATTGCCTTAAAAACCGAGGCTGCAAGTGGGACCGGTGCGATGTTGGAGCTGCCGAGAAGCGGGCTGATCACTTTGCCATAGATCTCGAAGGCCGCGGTGGCGATGGCGCCCGCGAGCATCAGGAGCAGCAGTTTTTCGATTAGGCTGGTCGTCTGGTCTGTCATGGGGTTTCGAGGTCCTCAACGCTTGGGGAGAGCTTAGAAACCTAGGCAGTCACACACCACTCACATCTGTTCAAAAAGAAAAAACGGCGATGCGGGGGAGGACCGCATCGCCGTTCTATTTTGCCGAATGCTCTAAGGGAGGAGGTGAGCATCCGGCGGGTCTTACGGCGGACCCTCCAGGGAGGAGGAGAGGAGGGTGCCGCCATCACCATTTCCGAACCAAGGGAGGAGGAGGTCGGAAATGAATCTCGTTAGCTTCCGTAAGCGGCCTGATGGGCGACTTGCTTCAGCATCGTGCGGTTCAGACCCAGATCGTCCAATTCGCGCTCGGAGAGGCGTTGCAGCTCGTCCAGCGTGTTGGAATAGACCCGGTATTGCGCATAGCGCGCGCGCACGGTTTCGAAGATGTGACCGACGCGGTCCAGAATGCTGGACTGCGAACGGGAATGTACAAGAGTTGCCATGTCCTTAGTCCTTTGGTTTGGGGGTGAGGCTCACGATTGAACCAAACCCGGTTGTTCCTGTTACGAGCCATATTTAGGCAAATGCTGCGCTGCAACAAGAGCCGATGAATCAATGCTGCTATGCAGCGTATGCATGGCTTAACTGCTTGTTTTTTCAGCTTAACGCTGGGTAAATGAGCGCCGTTTTCCGATGTTCCGTTGCGTCATTTGCATGGTTTTTTGCTTGTCTGTGGCGAAATGTCAGCAGTGAAAATGGCCTCCGGGCCTTGCCCTTCGGTGCGCCGCGCCACAGGTAGGGATGAAACGGGGTCCTAAAGGGTTGCAGTCCCATGGCTTTTTCCAAAGATGACGTGCTTGCGGCGCTGAAAACCATCGCGTTGCCGGATGGAGGCGACCCGGTGTCGCGGGATTTCGTGCGCGCGCTGCAGGTGGATGACAAATCTGTCCGATTTGTACTCGAAGTGCCTGCGGAAAAGGCAGAGCAGATGCAGATGGTCCGAGTCGCTGCCGAGAAAACCGTGGCGGCGATGGCCGAGGGGCGCTCGGTCTCGGTGGTGATGACGGCCCATGGCGGCACGGCGAAAGCGTCACCGCCGGATCTGAAGATCGGACGCCATCCCACCCCGCAAGCCGCACCTGCCAAACCCTCCGGCGTGGACCGCATTTTGGCCATTGCGTCTGGCAAGGGCGGTGTCGGGAAATCGACCGTCTCCTCCAACCTCGCGGTGGCGCTGGCGAAAGAGGGGCGGCGGGTTGGGCTTTTGGACGCCGATATATATGGGCCCTCGCAGCCGCGCATGATGGGAGTGAACAAACGGCCGGCCTCGCCGGATGGCAAGACTATCATCCCCTTGAAGGCCCATGGGGTGACCATGATGTCCATCGGGTTGATGATGGAGGATGACAAGGCCATCGTCTGGCGCGGGCCGATGTTGATGGGCGCGTTGCAGCAGATGCTGGGGCAGGTAGAGTGGGGCGGTCTGGATGTTCTGATCGTCGATCTGCCGCCGGGGACCGGGGATGTGCAGCTGACGCTATGTCAGAAATCCGATCTGACAGGCGCGCTGGTCGTCTCCACCCCGCAGGATGTGGCGCTTCTGGATGCGAAGAAGGCGCTCGATATGTTCCGCACCTTAAACACGCCGGTGTTGGGGCTGATCGAGAATATGTCCGTGTTTCATTGTCCGGAATGTGGATATGAGGCGCATATCTTCGGGTCGGGTGGGGTGAAAGCGGAAGCCGAGCGGCTGGGTCTGCCGTTTCTGGGGGCGCTGCCGATTGATCTCGACACGCGGCTGGCGGGCGATAGTGGCACGCCGATTGCAGTCGGTGACAGCCCCATGGCCGAGGCCTATGGCGCGTTGGCGCGCCGGTTGGTTGCAGGCGGTATGGCCTGAGCGGGGCCAAGGGTTTTCGAAAACCCTTGTTTTAGAAAATCCGAGATTTTCTGATCTGGCCGCGGGCTGGGCCCGCGGCGGGGGCAAACTCTTTTGCAAGAGTTTGTGGGCAGAGTTTTCGAAAACTCTGTGGTGCCCTGTGGCCTGCGACAGTTCGACTCCCCACCCTGTGGATAACTTGAAAACGAATCACTTTTGGGTCAAATCCTGCGCGGGACCGCATGGGATTTGCTGAAAATTTCCGAAAATCGGCCCCGAAACGAAAAAAGTTGCGGGAAATCGTGGGAAATTTTTCATCCCAAGCGAACTACTAGATTTAGTGATTGTTTCCATCTTGAACACAATACCAGCCCATTTCGCTGTGACTTTCTAGATATAGGGGCGGGGTAAAATTCTCAATTTCCCGGCATTGCCCACAAAGTGGTGTTGATTTCCATGAATTCCCAAGGCATAAAGTTCTCACGATGAGGACGGGACATCAAAGGGGCACCTTAAGAACCCCAAGGCGACCAAAAGGTTTCATACAGGCACCCATTCACATCGAAAGACGTCGGACCCTGCGCGAGCAGACATCCCCCCAGGTGGCGCGGGT
>JANQRE010000006.1 GCA_028284705.1 Paracoccaceae bacterium
GCGTCACGGTCGGGCGATCCGACTTACCGTCTTGCGGTGCGGCCACGGGGCCGGCTTCGACCTCGGCGCGGGCGTAGTTCAGCATCGCACCTGCCAGAACGTCCTTGGCCTCGGCATGGGTCGGGATGCCGAAGCCTGGAACGTCAATCCCCACGATCCGCACACCGTTGATCTCCGACGGCAGAAGCCGCAGCGGCACGCCAGAGGCGGTCGGCACGCAGAGGTTCGTCACGACCACTGCATCGTATTTCTCGGGGTCTGCCAACTCATGGACAGAGTCGCGGATATCTTCGAAGAGCTTGCCGGTGACGAGTGTTTCGGAGTTGAACGGCACGTAGCCCACCGACCTGCGCGCACCATAAAAATGGCTGACGAAGGTTAGGCCATAGACGCAACACGCCGATCCGGAAAGGACCGTGGCCACGCGGCGCATCCGCAAACCCACACGCAACGAGCCAAAGGCCGGGCACATGCTCTGCGGTTTGTCATGGGGGCCTTGCGGATAGTCTTTGGCGTATTGATCAAGGATGTCGGATTGGCCCGCCATGCGCGCCGCCACTTCCATCTCGGAGCCTGAATGACACCCGAGCCCACCTTCCGGGATTGGTGCGTCCCGGTCCTCGATCCCGGAGCCGGTTTCAACGTCAACCTCGGCGGCGTCGTCATATGTGATCTCGCGATCAGACATCGTCGTAGATCACCTCCAACGACTTCTTCTCAACCGCATTCTTGCCGCGCATATCGGCGTCGGTGGCGGGCTCCAGAACCACGCCCGCGCCGGTGTCCGAACCATCAAAAAGCTCAAGCAGTCCATCTTGTGTGAGAGGTGTCGGGCGCACCGGCGGGGCATCGGCAACGTTCACGCCAAGCTCGGCGAAGAGCTCGCCCCACTGGCTTTCGGACGTGCCGACAATTTGGTAGTTTGCTGATTTTTTGCGCAGATCGTCGTCTTGCGGGATCGATGCCAGCACGGGGATATCGACGGCTTTCGCGAACGCTTGCGCTTCGCCGGTGCCGTCATCCTTGTTGATCACAAGGCCTGCGACGCCGACATTGCCGCCGAGCTTGCGGAAATACTCCACCGCCGAGCAGACGTTGTTGGCCACGTAAAGCGATTGCAGATCGTTGGAGCCAACGAGGATGACCTTCTGCGCCATATCGCGGGCAATCGGCAGGCCAAAACCGCCGCAGACGACGTCGCCCAAGAAATCAAGCAGGACGTAATCAAAATCCCAGTCATGGAAGCCGAGCTTTTCGAGCAGCTCAAAACCGTGGATGATGCCGCGCCCGCCGCAGCCGCGACCGACTTCCGGGCCACCAAGCTCCATGGCGAAGACGCCGCCGCGCTTGAAGCAGACATCGCCGATCTTCACCTCTTCTCCTGCGAGTTTCTTCTTCGTCGAGGTTTCGATGATCGTCGGACAGGCCTTGCCGCCGAAGAGCAGCGAGGTCGTGTCGGATTTCGGGTCGCAGCCGATCAGCAGCACGCGCTTGCCCTGCTCGGCCATCATGTGGCTGAGATTGGCGAGTGTGAAAGATTTGCCGATCCCGCCCTTGCCATAGATCGCGATGATCTGGGTTTTCGAGGTCGGTTCGTCGGCGATGATGTCCGCGAGATCCTCATGCGCCTCGTCGCGCAGGCGCTGATCGAAGTCTTTCAGGTTCGGGACTTCATCTTTCATGCGACATGTCTCCAATCGAGGATCATTTTCAGACACGCCGGGTCTTCGAAGGCCTTCTCATAGGCCTCAGGCGCGTCGCTGGCGTTGCGGCGATGGGTGATCAGGCCGTCGAGGCTCAAATGTCCGGACTCGATCAACTCGCGTGTTGCGAGCATGTCATCCGCATTCCATTCCGCTGCGATCCGGAAGCGGGCCTCCTTCATGAAGGCCGGTGGGAAAGCGAAGCTGAGCGGTTCGGCGTAGAAACCCGCCAGAACGATCTCGCCACCTTTGGCAATGCGCGTGACCAACTCGTTCAGAAGCGGGCCGTTGCCCGAGGCATCGTAGATGCACGTGTAGTCGCGACGCGGATCATCCTCCGGAGTGATCACCGGGTAGGACCCGTCACCCTCCATCCGTTGTGGGTCGATTTCCCAGACAGTTGGGGCCGCACCACCTGCCGCGATCGTGAGACGGGCCAGCAAGCGCCCCAGAACACCATGACCGATAATGAGATCCGGCAGATCCTTGTCGAGACCGGCCATCGCGTGGCGCGCAGTAGCGGCCAGCGCGAGAAGCGCGCCTTCGGCTTTAAGCTCCGGATCGATCTTCGTGACACGGGATGCGGGTGTTACGACACGGCTCGCGGCACCTCCAAAAAGACCCTTGGCATCGGTGAAGCAATTCGCGCCAGGCACAAAGACCCGGTCCCCGACCTTCAGGTTGCTTTGACCACGTATGGAAACGATATCGCCCGCGGCTTCATATCCGGGAACAAGCGGGTAGCCCATACCGGGGAAGGGCGGCATCTCACCGGTCCAGAACAGTTTCTCGGTGCCGGTGGAAATGCCGGAATGTGAAATTTCGACGACCACATCCCCCTCTTCAGGGTTTTGAAGCGCCAGAGATTCGAGCCCCAAAGTCTTGGGACCCGACAGCAATACCGCGGTTGCGTTCACGGCAATTCCCCCATGGATCAGGTTCTCCCGGTCAGACAGAACAGGGTGAGTCTGCCTAAAATCTCATGTGTAAGTTTAAATTTACACATTTGAATGTCAATCATTATGGACAAAAACCTGAATTTACATGGATCAGGGTTTTTTCGCGGTGATGCAGGAGGTCACGAAAGGCCGCGCTGAAGGGTAGTGTTTTATACTCTGGAAGCCCGTTTTCCCAAGAAAATCGGAGATTTCACCGCCCGAGCGCGCCTTCCCGGTGGTCATCGCCAAAGTGTAAAGCGCGAAGTACACATCGCCGGGTTTGTGCGGCTTTGTGCCCCCTGTCATAGGTTCCGAGACGATCAATGTGCCTCCTGAGGGTAAAGCTTCGAAGACTCGGGCCAGCAAATTGCGGATCGTTTCGTCGCTGTGGTCGTAGAGGACACGGATCAGGCTGATCGCATCATGGCCTTCTGGAATCACGTCGTGGAAACTGCCCGGCGCGAAGGACATTTTCGGCAGATCGCGCTGTTCGGCCTTGGCGATCACGGGCGGCAAATCGAAGAGCGTCAGATCGAGCGTGGGGTGGCGTTTTGCGACATGCGTGAGAAAGGCGCCCGTGCCGCCGCCGACATCCATCAGGGATGTGAACTCACTGAAATCGACGCTATTCAGCGTTTCCTCGGCGACCATGCGCTGCGATTGCGCCATGAGGTTTGAATAGGTCGCGGCTACATCCTCAGGGATAGTTTTGGCCGTTTCCCCGCGCACATAGGGCCAGAACTCTGACAATTCCGGGATGGTGTCGCCCTTGAGGAAAGCCACCGGGTCCTCCAGATCGCGATAGAAGACCGCGTGATGGCGGATCATCGGCGCCAGACCCGGCACACCGAGTGTGGCCGCGCCGAGCCGCGACAGCCGGTAACGGCCTTGTCGATCCTTCGAGAGCAAGTCGAGCGCGACGGCGGCGTCGAGCAGGATGCGCGCCCTTTCCGGTTCAAGCCCGAAGCGATGCGCGAGCGCGTCGCGGGACAGAGGACCGTTGCGCAGGGTCTCGAAGACCTCAAGCTCGACACAGGCCAGAAGCACCTGCGTGTACGCAAAGCCCGAGACCAGATCGAACAGGCGTTCGCCATCGCGGCGCACGGCGCGGCGCGTGAGAGGAAAGCGCGCCGCCCAGGCCTGAAAGCCCGGCGAGGCGACGCGGTTCATCAACCAGCGATGCAGCGAGAACCGTTTGGGTCTGTCAGGTTTGCCGGGGATTTCTTCGGCCACGGCCATGGGGCTCAGGCGGTTTGTGGCGTGGTGATCGGTGTCAGGCGCTCGGCGGTGCGGCGCACGACCTCGGCCAGTTCTGCCTCGCCTTCACAGGCGGGAATCGAGGCGATTGCGCCGCCAAGGATGTCTTTCAGATGCCGAATCGCGCCCTGCACGCCGTAAGCGGAGACCGCGTTGGGGCGGTTGTGGATCTCGTCCTGACCAACCGGTTTGCCGAGCGTCTCTTCGTCGTAAAGCGCATCGCGCAGATCGTCGGCGACCTGGAAAGCTTCGCCGATGCGTGCGCCCAGTTCGGTCCAGGGTTCGGGATCGGCGCCGGCGGCAATCGCGCCCATGCGGGAGGCGGCCACAAACAGCGCGCCGGTCTTGGCCTGATGATAGGCGGAGAGGTCGACCTCTTCCTCACTTTCCCAGGCCTGCCCGGCACAGATGCCGTAAGGCATGCCGGTGGAACGTGCGAGCTCCAACGTGAGGCCCGCAGCACGCTGACAGTCGATTTGTGCCTGCCGCGCCAGCGCCTCGAAGGCCATGATAATAAGGGTGTCGCCGGTCAGAACCGCCATGTGCTCGCCATAGGCCTTGTGCACCGAGGGCTTGCCGCGACGGATATCGGCGTCGTCGAAACAGGGCAGGTCGTCATGCACCAGAGAGCCACAATGGATCAACTCAATCGCGGTCGCGGCGGCATCGGCCAATCCGGGTTTGTCATCGCCACAAGCGCGCGCCACAGACAGGCTGATTTGCGGGCGGATGCGCGCACCGCCGGGTAGCACGGCGTGTTCGATTGCCGCAGCCAGTTTGCCCGGCGCGGGGCCTGACTGCGCCAGCTTCACGGCATGTCTGACGGCGGCGTCGATCCGAGCGGTGTAGGGCATGGGGCCTCCATACTGTCTGAGTTAGTTGACACTCCGACTGTAAATAACTCTGGACAGTTGCGACGCGAGTGTCAACAATTCCTGTCACTTGCAACGGGAGAAACGCATGGGCTCCGGCTCAGGCCATACGATTGTCATCGGCGCCGGGATCGGTGGATTGGCGGCTGCGATGCGGCTTGCCGCGAAAGGAATGCCCGTGACCGTGCTTGAGCGGCACCCACATGTAGGCGGCAAGATGCGCACGGTGGAGAGTGATGCCGGACCGGTCGATGCCGGACCGACAGTGATGACCATGCGGCCCGTGTTTGAGGCGCTTTTCGCCGATTGCGGCGCGCGGCTCGGCGATCACGTGACGCTTAGCCCGGCGAAAGTGCTCGCGCGGCATTGGTGGGCGGATGGTGCACGGTTTGATCTGACCAATGACATGGAGACCAACGCGCAGAATATCACCAAGAGTTTCGGTGCCCCGGAGGCCGTGGCGTTCAGAAGTTTCTGCGCCCGCGCCCGCCGTCTGTTCGAGGCGTTCGAGCTACCGATGATGCAAGCCGCCGCTCCCTCCCGTTTCGCCCTGGGGGCCCGCGTCGCGCAGAACCCCGGCCTGCTGCGCGACATGGACCCATTGCGATCTCTGGCCGGCAGCCTCGCGTCGCAGTTCACATCGCCGCATCTGCAACAGCTTTTCGGGCGCTATGCCACTTACGTTGGTGGATCGCCTTACGAGGCGCCCAGCCTTTTGTCGCTGATCTGGCATGCGGAGGCTTCGGGCGTCTGGGCGGTAAAGGGCGGGCTTCACAATCTGGCGCGCGCGATGGCTGATGTGATTGAGGAGCATGGCGGTACGATCCAGACCGGGACAGGGGTTGCGCGGATCGGGATGCAGAATGGGCGCGTCAACGGCGTCGTGACCGAGGACGGCACGCATCTGGCCTGTGATCAGGTGCTCTTCAACGGCGATCCGCGAGCGCTTTGTGAAGGCCTGCTGGGCGATGCTCTGCGCGAGGCTGTGCGCGAGCCTCAGGTCACGCCGCGATCGCTCTCGGCCTATGTCTGCGCTTTTGCTGCGACCGCCACCGGTCAGGATCTGAGCCATCACAATGTCTTTTTTGCCGATGACCCGCGCGTCGAGTTCGGCGACCTGAAGGCCGGAAAGATGCCCCGCAACGCGACGCTGTATCTTTGCGCACAGGATCGCAGTGGCGGTAGCACGCCGACCGACCCCGAACGGTTCGAGATCATCATGAACGGCCCGCCGACCACGGCGACAGAGCCCCTCCCAGAGGAGAAATCCACATGCAAGGCACGCATATTCGACCGCCTCTCGACGATGGGACTGAGCTTCACGCCGATCCCGCCGGAGACCGCGCTGACGACGCCGGCGGAGTTCAACGCGCTGTTTCCGGGCTCGATGGGCGCGCTTTACGGGCGCAGTCCACACGGTCTGACGGCGGGGCTGAAACGGCCAACGGCGCGCACGCCAATCAAGGGGCTCTATCTGGCGGGCGGCGGAGCGCATCCGGGCGCGGGTATCCCGATGGCGGCGCTCTCCGGCAAGCACGCGGCCGCGGCGATCTTGAGCGACCAAACTTCAACGTTCATGTCGCCCCGGACGGTTACGCCTGGTGGTATGTCGACGGGATCAGCGACGATGGCAGCCGCGCCATCTCGATCATCGGCTTCATAGGCTCGGTCTTTTCGCCCTGGTATCGCTGGTCCGGTCGGAAAAACCCACAAAACCATTGCTGTATCAACGTCGCGACCTATGGGCGCGGCGGGCGGTGGACGATGACGGATCGCGGTGAGGCGGCGCTGCGCCAGTCCGAAGATGCCCTGATCGTGGGCCCGAGCGAGATGCGTTGGGTCGATGGCAAACTGGTCATCTCGATCCGGGAACGCAGCGTTCCGCATTGTGATCTTTTGCGGGGCGAGGTGGTCCTGACGCCGTCCGCCGTGACCGACACCGAGGTGATCTTGCACAAGGATGAGACGCATATCTGGCGCCCCTTCGCGCCAATCGCGAAGATCGATGTTTGTCTAAACAAGCCGGGGTGGAATTGGACCGGGCATGGTTACTTCGATGCCAATTTCGGGACGCGCGCGCTGGAGGATGACTTTTCTTTCTGGACCTGGGGGCGCTATCCGACCTCAAGCGGCGCGACCTGCTTTTATGACGCCGAGCGGCGCGATGGATCGGAGCATCTGGAAGTTGCTTTGGCGTTTGATGCAGATGGAACTGTTCGGGAGGTCGAGGCCCCGCCGCTCATCAAAATGCGCCGATCTCTTTGGGCCGTGCGGCGGGAGACCCGTTGCGACCCGGGCTTCCGCCCGCGTCAGATCAAGGCCATGCTGGACGCACCGTTCTACTGCCGCAGCGTGGTGGAAACACAGATCGGCGGCGAAATCGTGCAAGGCGTGCATGAGGCGCTCGATCTAAACCGCTTCGCCTCTCCGTTTCTGAAGCCAATGCTTGCCGTGAAAGTCCCGCGGCGGCGCGGCTGGACGTTCAGGTGATCGGCGCGACATCCGGATTGCGGCGCATCACCTCGTAGTTCAACGCACCGGCGGTCGTGACCCACATGAGATAGGGCACAAACATCAGACCTGCGATCCAATCGGCCTGCCAATGGGTGATGAGGCACCCGGCCACGGCAATCCACATCGCCACAATAACGAAGAGCGCCATCTTCATCCGGCGCAGGCCGAAAAAGATAGGGGTCCAGAGCGTGTTCAGCGCGATCTGCAACGCCCAGAAGGCCAAGGCATAGGCGGGATCGGGCGTCGCGGCGACCCGCGCGCCGGCGAGCGACATCAGAAGATAAAGCGTCGTCCAGGCCACCGGGAACAGCCAGTTTGGTGGAGTCCAATCGGGCTTTTCGAGCTCTTCGTACCACTGGCCCGGCATGAACATACCGCCAGTCGTGGCCGCTGCCGCACAAGCAGCAAGAAGAATGGCGTAGATGCTCCAATCCATGGGCTCACCCTATGCCGGTTTTGGCGGATGTCAAAGCTCAGGCGCGAGCCCGTTTTTGGGCCTCCAACTGGGAAAACACGTCGAGCAACGTGGCGATCCGGGGATTTGGCGCATCGGCAGGTCGTGCCGCTGCCTCCACGAGAAAGGCCACTTCGGGCAAGGGCTTGGCGTAGAGCACCGCCGATCTGGGCATCATCGATGCCGTAATGGTGCGCATGACCGACAGGGCCAGCAAGCCGAGCTTCTGTCGGCCGTTGGTGCGCGCCCGTTGCGAGAAACTGTCATAGTCGTTGCGCCGCACGGCTCGGCCAATCCCGTCGTAAATATGCCGCGCAGCGTAGATGCCCGGACGGCAGGCCAGTGGCAACTCCGCGACGCCGGGTTCAGAGCGCAAATAGAGCCGGTTGGCCTCCGCCAAAAGCCGTCGCGTGACCCGGGCGATCGCCGGAGAATGATGCGGATTGGCCAGGAAGGCAGCCGGGTCTATCCCCTCATCCTCCATCATCTCATGCGGCAGATAAAGCCGCCCTTCGAGCGCGTCCTCGCCCACATCGCGGGAGATGTTGGTGAGCTGCATCGCAACCCCAAGATCGCATGCCCGCGCCAACGCATCGGGGTCTCGCACGCCCATCAGAACCGTCATCATCGCGCCAACCGCGGCGGCAACTCGGGCGGAGTAGGCCCGTACATCGGAGAGGGTTTCGTATTGCCGCTCCATCGCGTCCCAGGCGAGCCCTTCGAGCAGTGCATCGGGCAGCGCGCGCGGCATGTCATGTTCTTCCACCATCGCGGTGAAGGCGCGGTCCGCGGGCGCATTGCGTGGTGTGCCCCGATAGGCGAGATCGAGACGGTCTCGCAAAGACAGGACTGCCTCCGCTTTCTTGTCGTTCAGATCGACGGCATCATCGGCAAGGCGGCAAAACGCATAAAGCGCCAGAGCCGGATCGCGCACGCTCGAAGGCAAGAGATGCGACGCGGCAAAGAAAGAGCGCGATCCGGTGCGGATCGCCGCTTTGCAATGGGCGAGATCGTCCGGCGCAATCATTCCGCGGCCACCCTTGTGACGTCGGGCACGAGTTTCGACAGCACTTCCGCCGAGGAGACGACCCCCGGCAGCCCGGCCCCGGGATGGGTGCCAGCGCCGACGAGATAAAGACCCGGCAGTTCCTCCGAAACGTTATGCGGACGGAACCAGGCGCTTTGGAATATCCGTGGCTCGATGGAGAACCCGCAGCCATGCGGCGAGAGGTATCGGTCGCGGAACTCCAGGGGGGTGAAGGTCTCGGAAGCGGACAGATGGTCCTCGAACCCCGGGATCAGCTCTTTGTCCAGCACGGCGGCGACTTTCTGACGATAGGCCTCCCGCATATCGGTCCAATCGACGCCGTTGTCGAAATTCAGATGCGGCACCGGCGAGAGCGCATAAAATGTGTCATCCCCCGGTGGCGCGGCGCTGGGATCGGTCACGGTCGGGCGGTGAACATAGAGGCTCATGTCATCGGCGAGTTTGCCCTTGATGAAAATGTCGTCCACCAGCCCCTTGTAACGCGGACCGTTCAGGATCGTATGGTGGCCGACATCGGCCCATTTGCCTGCGGTGCCACGGGTTCCGAAATACCAGACAAAGAGGCTCATGGAATTGCGCGTGCGGTCCAGCCGTGCGGGCGTCCATCGTTTCTTCTTCTGTTTCAGGAGATGGCGATAGGTGTGACCGGCATCGGCGTTTGAGACGACGATATCAGCAGGAATGATCCGACCGCTGGTCAGCCTGACCCCTGCCGCACGCCCGTTCTTGGTGAGAATCTCGGCAACCTCGGCCTCATAGGTGACGATGCCGCCCTGATCCTGAATGACATTGACCATCGCCTCGGCGATTGCCGCAACGCCACCCATCGCATAGTGCACGCCATATTCTTTCTCGAGATGGCTCACGAGGATATACATCGACGTCACGCGAAACGGATCGCCACCGATGAACAGCGGGTGGAAGCTGAATGCCATGCGCAAGCGTTCGTCCCGGACGCGTTTGGCGGCATGTCCGTAAACCGACCGATCAGCCCGGAGCATGCCGAAGATTGGTAGAACCTTGATCAAGTCCCAGAGTTTGTTCATGGGACGGCGACCCAGATTTTCGAACCCGAATTCGTAACGCACCTCGCTGTCGCGGAGGAACCGGTCGTAGCCCGGCAAGTCGTCTGGCGATAGTTTCGCCACTTCGGCCCGCATGCCTTCATCGCTACCAGTCGCTTTGAAAGTGCTGCCGTCCGGGAAGCGGATTTCGTAGAACGGATCGAGCGATTTCAGATCGACATCGGCGTCAAAATCCCGCCCGCAGGCCTGCCAAAGCTCCCGAAACACCTGCGGCACGGTCACAATCGTCGGTCCAAGGTCAAACCTGTGCCCGTTCTGCCAAAGGCACGAGCCGCGCCCGCCTGGACTGTCCAGCCGATCAACCACTTCCACGCGATAGCCCTTTGCGCCAAGGCGCATCGCGGCGGCAAGACCGCCCAGACCTGCGCCAATCACAACGGCCATCGGTTGATTGGGGGCAGAGTCCGGGCTGTCAAAATGCGGGTCGACTCTGGTCATTTCCATGCCAGCGTAGTGCTGTCTAGTTTTGTTGACAATAGTGCAGAAGCTTAAGTTTTTCGCGTACTTTCGACGCAGGGTCTTTGCCAAGTCGAAAAAATGTGTCAGTCTAAGTTTACATTTGGCATCGGGAGAGTCGCCATCGAAACCGTGAGCCTCAGCTTGTTCAGGTTTGCGACGCCATGGGCGCGCCTTTGGGCGTTTGCTCAGATGGGCGCGGCGCGATTGTCTTTGCCAAAGACGCCTGGGATCGGCTTCTGGAAACTTTTGGGCAGCGGTATCAATGAGGGCTTCACGCCCACGGCAATCCCGCGCGTCTTCGCGATCCTCGCGACTTGGCCGGACGAGGCAACCGCGCGCAAACAGACCGCTGAGGCGCAGACCTATCAACGCTTTCGACAGCACAGCTCCGAGGATTGGACGATCTTTCTGGCCACGACGTCCGCCCGCGGTGAGTGGTCCAAACAGGCTCCGTTCCGTGCCGAGGCGCAGCCTGCCCCGAACGCTCCTTTGGCGGCACTGACACGGGCAACTTTGAAGCCGCAAAAATCGTGGCGATTCTGGAAACGCGTTCCGGAGATCAGTGACGTGATCGGCGACGATCCCAATGTCCTTTTCAAGATCGGGGTCGGCGAGGTTCCCCTTCTCCATCAGGTGACCTTTTCGATCTGGCCTGACACAGCAACAATGGCCGAATTCGCGCGCCGCGACGGACCTCATGCCCGAGCCATTCAGGCTGTGCGAGACGAGGATTGGTTCGCCGAAGAGCTTTATGCCCGCTTTAACGTTCTGGGTTTCTCGGGCGATTGGGCCGAAACAGACCCTGATTTACGCCAGATGTCCCCCATGGAGGTCACCCCATGACGCAACCATTCCCCTTCTCCGCGATCGTCGGTCAGGACGACATGAAGCGCGCCATGATACTGACCGCGGTAGACCCAACGATTGGGGGCGTTTTGGTATTTGGCGACCGCGGCACGGGGAAATCAACCGCTGTGCGGGCGCTCGCGGCTCTTCTGCCCCCGATCAAAGCCGTCAAAGGTTGCCCCTATAACTCGGAGGATCTGCACGAATGCCCCGATCCTGAGATCTTGGAAGATACCAAAATCGTCGAAAAACCGACCCCGGTCGTCGATCTGCCACTGGGTGTGACCGAGGATCGGGTCGTTGGCGCATTGGATATTGAACAGGCTCTAACACAAGGCAAAAAGCAGTTTGAACCCGGATTGTTAGCGCGCGCGCATCGCGGCTATCTATATATCGACGAGGTCAATCTGCTTGAGGATCATGTCGTTGATCTGCTGCTGGATGTGGCTGTCTCTGGCGAGAATGTCGTTGAGCGCGAAGGGCTATCGATCCGCCATGCGGCGAAGTTCGTGCTGGTTGGGTCCGGCAACCCCGAAGAAGGTGAATTGCGGCCGCAATTGCTAGATCGGTTCGGATTGTCAGTCGAGGTCACCTCGCCCGAGGACATCAAAACCCGGATTGAAGTGATCCGCAGGCGCGACGCCTATGAAACCGACAACAAGGCCTTCATGCGACGCTGGCGCGGCGAGGATACCAAGCTGCGGAAGCGGATTTTGACTGGGCGTGAGCGACTGGCCTCCGTAAAAGCCGATGGTTCGATCCTGGAGGAATGCGCGAAGCTCTGCATCGCGCTGGGCTCCGATGGGTTGCGCGGCGAATTAACCTTGTTGCGCGCCGCGCGGGCTCTGGCCGCTTTCGAGGGCGCCGATGCGGTGACCCGCGATCATCTGCGCCTTGTGGCACCCTCCGCACTGAGCCATCGGTTGCGCCGTGATCCGCTGGACGAGGCGGGATCGACAACCCGGGTGAAACGTGCGGTCGAGGAGGTGCTTGCGTGACATCCGCGCCAACAGCCTGGGACCGCGCCCGACTGGCGCTCTCCCTGCTGGCGATCGATCCCGATGGCTTGGGCGGCATCTGGATGCGCGCACGCGCTGGCGTATCACGGGACCGGTTTGTCGCTGCACTCGCCAGCGCTTTCCCAAAGACGGACATTCATCGATTGCATCCCGCAATCTCCGACGATCAGCTTTTTGGTGGTGTTGACCTCACTGCGACGCTGGATGCCGGCCAAACCGTGATGTCGCGCGGTATTTTGAACGATGATGGCTCGGTTTTGTTGCTCACCATGGCCGAACGGTCCGAGGAAGACTTCGCCGCAAAGATCTGTCACGCGCTGGATCGGCGCAGCCAGATCGTGATCGCGCTCGATGAAGGATTAGAAGAAGAGGCCGTGCCGGGCCGTTTGAGCTCGCGACTGGCGTTTCATATCGACTTTGACGGTTTGACACATCGCGACTGCCTAGCTTTCGAGGTTGATGCGGATGCTCTTGAGATCGCGCAACGCAATCTGGCGCGGATTGCGATCCCCGCCGAGATGATCACAGACACGACGACGGTTGCCGCGCGACTCGGCATCGCGGACCCTCGTGCCGCGCTCTTTACACTCCGCGCCGCGCGCGCGCTTACGGCGCTGAAGCGCGGGGATGTGATCACAAATGAGACGCTCGCGGACGTCATGCAATTTGTCCTTGGACCGCGCGCGATGCAGTGGCCAGAGGCTGCGGAAGAGCCAGAAACTCAAGCGGATCAGCAACCGCAGGAAGAGACAGAAACAGAGTCTAATTTGCCTGAAAACGAGATTCTGCCATTACAAGATGTGTACCTCGATACGATTGCCGCTTCTCTGCCTGCGGATGTACTAGATCGCCTGAAATCAAGACAACAGACCGCGGGTCGCGCCACAGGCTCGGGCGCGGGCGAGAAGCGCAAAGGTAATCGACGGGGGCGACCGAAACCGTCGCGGCGCGGGCGCTTGGGAAGTGCCGCGCGAGTCGATCTGGTGGCAACGCTGCGCGCTGCCGCACCCTGGCAGAAGATGCGGCGCGATGCGCCATTTGCGCCCGACAAAGCCGTACATGTGAGGGCCTCGGACATTCGGCTCAAACAGTTTGAGGACCATAGCGATCGCCTGCTGATTTTTGTTGTAGATGCGTCGGGGTCAGCCGCTCTGGCACGACTGGCCGAGGCAAAGGGCGCCATCGAGCTGCTTCTGGCGGAGGCCTATGCGCGGCGGGATCATGTCGCCCTGATCGCCTTTCGGGGGGAGAGCGCCGATCTGATGCTGCCACCAACCCGATCATTGGTGCAAACAAAGCGGCGGCTCGCAAGTCTGCCGGGAGGCGGCGGAACGCCGTTGGCAGCGGGTCTTGAAGCGGCGCTCAGCCTTGCGGCCTCGACGAAATCGAAAGGTTTGACCCCGACAATCGCCCTTCTGACCGATGGGCGCGCCAATATCGCCTTGGACGGGAATGCAAACCGCACGGAGGCTGTGGAGGATGCCCAGAAGATGGCGCAGCTCATTCGGGCAAAGCAGACGCCCGCGCTGGTGATCGATACGGGCATGCGCCCGACGGCGTCACTGAAAGACCTCGCTCAGGACCTGGACGCCACTTATCTGCCGCTTCCGCGCGCCGATGCGCATCGCGTCAGCCAGGCCGTGGAAGCCGTGCTTGAGTAACCCATGGATTGGGCACGATGGCGCGATACTTGGCCGAATGCCGATATCAGTGAGTTTGTGAGCGTCGGCGCGCTGCGCTGGCATACGCAAAGGAAGGGTCAGGGGCCCGAATTGTTGCTCATGCATGGTGCGGGTGCGTCGACGCACAGCATGGCTACGCTTTTCGCGAAACTGACGCCAGATTTTACAGTGACCGCGCTAGATTTGCCGGGGCATGGCTTCACCGATCAACCGGATAAGAAACGTCTAGGCTTAGATGAAATGACCGCTGATCTGCACACTTTTCTGCAGAAACAGGGTCTGATTCCGGAGTTTATCGTTGCGCACTCCGCCTCGGCCTCCATCGCGATGCGCCTTTGCTTGGATCATCGGGAATATGCCGAGACAAAGATCGTCTCCCTTAACGGCGCCTTGGGCAATTTCCGCGGGATCGCCGGCACGCTCTTTCCGATCTTTGCGAAGATGCTCGCGGCGGGTCCCTTTACTGCGCAGCTATTCTCGACCATGGGGCAGTCGCGGGCGCGGGTCGCAAGTGTATTGCGTTCCACCGGCAGTGAGGTCTCGGAGGAGAGCCTGACCTGCTATCACGCGCTGATGTCTGATGCGGGACATGTGGGCAACACGCTGTCGATGATGGCAAACTGGTCACTGGATCGCCTGCTTCTTGAACTGCCACAGCTTCAGAACGAAGTGGTTCTGATTGCCGGGGATAAGGACCTCGCCGTGCCACCCGACACCGCTGATATCGTTGCGAAAAAGTTGCCGAATGCGCAGGTCGTGCATGTCGCGGAGTATGGCCACCTGCTGCACGAGGAGGCGCCCGAAGAAGTAAATCGGCTGATTCGCAACGCTATCCTTGGTTAACGCCTGCGATATTGAGAAATGCCTATCGCGATGTTATCTTTTGGACATGGCTGAGCGCCGCAGCCCTTTTCAACGGCGCGCTGCAAAGGAGGTTTGAGCACTGTCTCAACATGCGAATGCGGTCGATACAAAGACCGCGCCCAGTGCCGCAACAGCGCGGACGAGCGATCAGACGCAAGCCAAGTCGATGCTTGATCTGGTTATGACCTCTCTCACCGAAGACAAAGCCGAGGATATCGTGCAGATTGATCTGCGCGGGCGCTCCGAGATTGCCGACTACATGGTGATCTGTTCGGGGCGCTCGACTCGGCAGGTCTCCGCTCTGGCAGAGAAACTCGTGGAGCGCTGCAAGGCAGAAACCGGTCACACGGCCCGGGTCGAAGGCAAATCCCAAGGCGATTGGGTGCTGATCGACACCGGCGATGTGGTTGTTCACATTTTCCGCCCCGAAGTGCGCGAGTTCTATCAGCTCGAGAAGATGTGGCTTCCCGCAGGATCTGCTGCGACCGATCGCTAAATGCGCATCCAGATCTGTGCCGTAGGACGGCTCCGCACCGGGCCGGAACACGATCTGGTGTCCAACTATCTCACAAGGTTTGACAAAGCAGGGCGTCAGCTTGGGCTGGGGCCTGCGCGGGTTGTGGAGGTTGAGGACAAACGCGGTGCCGGATCGGCGGCCGAGGCGGAGTTACTGCGCCGCGCGATTCCCGACCAAAACCCGGTCTGGTGTTTGGATGAACGCGGTACGCAGATGACCTCGCCCGATTTCGCCCAAGCCATCGCGAGACTGCGGGATGCCGGGATCAGTGAACTCAGCTTCGCCATCGGGGGTGCCGATGGTTTGACCAAAGAGTTTCGGAGCGGCACCGCGAAACAAATCTCCTTCGGCAAACTGGTCTGGCCCCATGCGCTCGCCCGAGTGATGTTGGCAGAGCAGATTTACCGTGCCGCCACCATCCTGAGTGGCAGCCCCTATCACCGCGCCTGACTACCGCACGGTAGGGTTAAGATTTGTTAACCCAGTCCTGAAAGAAACGCCGCGCTTTGTTTCTCGCGATGCATATCGCTCATGCCTCGCGACACCGCCTGGAACACAAGCGCGAATTTCTCACCCGGGCGTTCGCCAATCAGGGTATTGGCGAAGGCGGCCAGGGCAGAGCTGTGCGGCGCGGCATCGGTGATGTGATGCACGACGGGCGTGCCCGCATCCAGCCAAATCGCCTGCACCGCATCATCCTCCAAAACCTGTTCCGGGGTCAGACTGTCATGGACTTGGCTGTGCAGGCGCACGACTTCCGATTGTCCCCAGAGCGCAATGACATGTCCAACGCCGAACCGCGTGGTCGTCATGGCCCGCACGAAGGGTTCGGACTGCACCCGCACCTCGACACGCACCCAGCCGGGGCGTCGCGGCGATGTCACGGTCGCGGTCCAATCTCCATTCGGATCAGCGGTTGTCAGGGTTTCCCAGCTTGTGGGGCTCTCGCCCTCAGGCAACAATCGAACCTCGATGGGTTCATCAGGTGTCGCCGTGCCGCTCAGGCCGATGGTCGCAAGGTTGCGTCCCACCGCAACGCCGCTATCAAACAACGTCTTGTCGCGGGTGAATTCATTGATGGAAATCGTGGTGGTTGGAGTTTGCGAGGTCGACTTCGGCGCGGCCGCCGTCGCCACACTCAGTCCCAGCATGAAGAGCATAAGTATCGCCTTTGTTCTATGTGCCACGCCCCGGAGGCGGTCCGGGTCAACGTCACACAGATGGGCAACACACCACCTGATCGGGGCGATACAATTGTCTCGAATTAAAGGCAGATCGAGCATGCCTCGCATCCGCCAAACGCGGCGCTTCCTATCACAAAGTCCTAGCCTGTTGCGGAAACCGAGAATATGCCGCACGCCGATCCGAGATCACTGGTTCAGCGCAAGACCATGTTCGGTCGCGTCTGCTGACGCCAGCCGTCCGAACCGCCCGGTCTTGACCTCCCCGCGCACAATCCGCGCCGGATTTCCAGCAACAACCGCGCAAGCTGGGACATCCTTTGTGACGACTGATCCCGCCCCCACAATCGCGCCATCTCCAATCCGAATGCCGGGCAGGATCAGGCTGCGCGCACCAATGAAACAATCCCGCCCGATGACCGTATCGAGATAAAGACCGCGCGTGCGATCATGGGTCAGGACAGCCGCCTCGAACGCGATGTAGCTGTTGGCACCCACATGCACACCCTTGGGGTATGTCCGATCGAGCCGCGCCGAGAGCGATATCTGCACGCTGGGATGGATATCCATGCCAAACACCCGCACGAACCATTGGCGCTTCAGCCAGACCAGGGCATTTCTCAAACGTGCCAGCCGGTTCAGGCCTTGCGGTTTCATCTTGGTCCAGCGGGTCGGCGGATCGCTCAGATTTTCGGAAAATCGCGCCATCTTAGTCTTGTTCGCGAAGGGTCATGTTAAGGCTCTCGGACGTAAGCAGTTTTTGCGTGCTGACGAATGGGGCTTTCATGACAACTCTCGGCTCGATACGCGCCATTCTAGCTGCGTGCTGCATTCTCTCTCTGAACCTCGTCACACCGCTTTCCGCGGCGATGGAGTTACCCTGCGCTTCGCATCGGCCCGATCCGTCAGCAGGGTCTGATATCGGGAAACTTGGTAAAGAAACTCTGAACGAAGTGGCGATTTCCGAGAGCTTCGTCACCACAAGTGCCGAATTGCGCCACGTGCTCGAAAGCCCCGCAGTCCCTGCGACCCTGTTTCTCTGCCCCGGCACCTATGCCGCGTTAGACCTGCGCGATCTTCGGTTTGATCCTCCGGTGACATTACGCTCGGCTGATCCGGCCAAGCCTGCACGCCTCACCGGATTGAGATTGCACGCCATTACGGGTCTGCATTTTGAGCAGGTCAACTTCATCGGCATCGAACCGATGCAGCGCCACTCCCGCCCGTTTCAGTTCGTCGCCAGCGACAATATCCGCTTCAAGAATGTACGTTTCCTCGGAGCGCAAGAGCAGGCGCACCCCATGGGCCAAGCTCTCTTCGTGCGCGACAGCAAAAACATCGCGATCCTATCGTCCGAAATCCGTTTCTGGCACCGCGCCGCTGTGTTCACAACAAGCGCGCATATTACCATCCGTAACACCCACATTGCCGATATGACGTCGGACGGTCTGAACTTTAGTGCGGTTTCTTTCGTTGTGATCGAAGGGAACACGATCCGAGATTTCCGCCGCGATCTGAGCTCTGACGATCACGCCGACATGATCCAGTTCTGGACCCGAGGCACGACGCGTGCCAGTCGCGATATCCTGGTCCGGAACAACACCCTTGACGCGGGCACGGGCCTATTCACGCAATCCATCTTCATGCGCAACGAGGTGATGGACCGCGACCCAACGGCGTGGCACATGGCCTATCGCAATGTCCGCGTGATCAACAACACCATCCGCAACGCCCATCTGCACGGGATCAGTGTCGGCCAATCAAGCGGCCTGACGATCCGCGGCAACAGGCTTTTCAGGCACGGTGAGGCCGCCCGGCCAGGTGCAAGCCTCGGTCACTCGACACCCGCGATCCGGGTGCACCCCGACAGTCGCGGCGTAATGATCAGTCAAAACGTGACCACAAAAGTCGCTGGCCATAAGGATCAAAGAGATTGGACGCTGCAAGACAATCTCGCGCCGGGGTCCAAATCGTTAACAGCTTGGTAACTCTCAACGCCGATTGTTGACGTCATCCGCCCACAGATCGGTCGCATCATGTCCGCTGCTGCGTCAGCCTCATCGCCCACAGTTTCGCGATATCATCTCGCCGCCGCGCTGACATTTCTGCTGCTCGTCTGCCTGCCGGTTCGTTTCTGGATCGGTCCTGTTCAGATGACGGGCCTGCGCCTCTTTCTTGCCCTCACGGCAATCCCGTTGCTCTGGATTTGGTTGCGCAACCCATCATTACGCCGCGATCCTGTCACCTGGTGTTTTGCGGCTGCCATAACCTGGGGTGCGCTGGCCATCTCTCAGACCTCGCCGTCGCATCTTTTGGAGAACACCGGTGCGCTCTGGCTTGAACTGTTTTGCGCCTATCTTCTTGGTCGCATTTGCATCCGCTACGAACAAATCTTCGCCCGGTTCATCCTCGCGGCAGCAATCGCTCTGCTGGTTCTTCTGCCCCTCACTCTGTTCGAAAGCCAGACCGGCGCGCCGCCCCTGATCCAGGCCATTCGGCATCTGCCGCTGATCACCAGCGTCGATGTGGTCTCCATCGAGCCTCGCCTCGGACTCGAACGCGCTCAGGTTGTCTTTGCGCATCCCATACATTTCGGACTCTTTGCCACAACTTGCTTCGCGCTGGCATTGGTCGGGCTGCGCGCCCATCTGAACCTCGGCGCGCGCGTGGCGCTGGCCTCAGTGGCGCTGATCAGCACCTTCCTCTCGCTCTCCAGCGGACCCCTGCTCGCCCTAGTGGTACAAGCCTGCCTGCTCGTCTGGGTCTGGCTGTTTGGCGCAGAGCGCAAAGCCTGGCTTGCCCTGATCATCACGCTGGCAGTCCTCTACATCGCGATTGATCTGGCCTCTGACCGTACGCCGATCCGCGTGTTCATGAGCTACGCCACGTTCTCCGCTCATAACGCCTTCTGGCGCGGGTTGATCTTCGAATGGGGTATGGTGAATGTCTGGAACAATCCGATCTTTGGCATTGGTTTCAATGATTGGGAGCGCCCGTCTTTTATGGTCTCGGGGAGCGTCGACAATTATTGGCTTGCCACAGCCATGAAATACGGGTTGCCCACACTCCTACTTCTCGTCGCCGGCGTTTGGATTGCTTGTCGGCGCGCAATGTTCATGGACGCCACGCCGTCGCCGCTCCGCCTTGCCTGGATGCTGACAATGGTCTCCATTATCTTAGCACTTTGCACGGTGCATGTCTGGACCGCGATCCATGCCTACCTGTTCTTCTTACTAGGCGCCGGACAATTTGCGGGGGAGAGCGCCTCAGAGCGCAACACAGCGAAATCCTCTCAAAAACACTTATACACCCGAAACCTCGGCTCCCCGGGCTTTACACAAGAAGGTCTGCCCGCATGAGCCTGATGGGCGTGGTGATTGTGACCTACAATTCCCGCGACGAGATTCTGCCCTGCCTCGAGTCTCTGCTCGCAACCGACGGGTCTGCTCGGCTGCGGATTGTCATCGTCGACAATGCATCGTCCGACGACACCGTTGCCCGCGTTCGAGAGTGGTCCGATGGCTCAGTCGCTGCCTCAGTCCCGGAGGCGCGCTTGGCAAAACCCCTGACGCTGTTGCCACAAGGCAAAAACCTCGGCTTCGCAGCCGGGGTCAACGTCGGTCTTCGGGTGCTTCAGCGCGATCCCGAGATTAGCCGCTTTTGGCTTCTCAATCCCGACACAATTGTACCTGCAGCGACACCTGCCAAGCTGATGGCGGAACCAGACGGTTTCGCGCTTATGGGCAACCGGATCTGTTACTCAGACCCCGACGAGATCATCCAGATCGATGCGGGCCAAATCGACACGCGCTTCGGGGTCACGTCCAACATCAACCTGGGTGAAAGAGCCTCAATCACTCCAACTCCCGTTCCAGCCGAAATCGACTTCATCTCGGGCGCCAGTCTTATAGCCAGCAGAGACTTCGTGGAGACCGCGGGCCTGATGCCGGAGACCTATTTTCTGTACTACGAAGAGGTCGATTGGGCTCTTAGACGAGGGGACTTGCCCTTGGTGTTTTGCGCCGACGCGCCAATCTACCATGTCGCCGGTGCCTCAATCGGGTCGCCATCACTAGACCGTGCGGCTTCACACTTTTCGCTCTACCACAAGCATCGCAGCCGTCTGATTTTTCTGCGACGTTGGCACCCTCGTTCGGTCTTCTGGGGCCTGGCCTATGGATGCGCAAAGGCCCTTCAACTCGCGGTCATACAGGGCTGGCAGGCGGGATGGGCTGTGCTCGCCGGGCAGTTTGGCTGGCAGTATCCTTTTGAAGCCAATCGCTACGCCATCAATGAAGCGAGTTCCGATAGAAGCGTCTCATAACCTCTCGGAGCATGAATGGCTGGAGAGGTCGCTCTTGCTAGTGCGCGCCGCAAATCGTCCGCATCATGCACGATCTGAACGCCAGGCCGGCTTGCCAAAACTTCTGCCGTGGCCATCTGATGATCACTGCGATGCTCGCCAAAGTCCCGGCGACGCGGCATCAGGATCACCGGTTTGCGGTGTCGACAGGCCGCCAGATAAGTACCGACCCCGGCATGCCCAACGAGACAGCGCGCCTCCGCACAGCGCTGTTCGAAGCGCTCCTCCACAAGCGTCTCGATCACCTCAATCCGGTTACAGGGCGTATGCTTCAAGGTCTGCGCCACGACACACTCCTTGAGATCGGCGGCCAGATTGTCCATTGCATCGATCAACCGGCCAAAAGGCAGTTGAGTGCCAACGGTCACAAAAATCACAGCACGGCTCCTGCATATCGAACCCCTTCGCGTTCCGCGATGTCAGGCCATTGGCTGAAAATGCGATGCGCCACTTTGCGCGCCACTTTTCCGGACAGCGATAGCGTCTTGGCATTTGCAACCGAGTCGACCCAAATCGCCTGAGCTCCAAAGCCGCGTGCGACAATCAACATGATTAGGCCCGGGAGCGCACCGGTGGAGACGACCAGATTTGCACGCTCCCGCCGCATGATCTGCCAAGACTGCCAGAAACATCGCGGCACACGCCACGGGGTCGCAAGCGAACAATCGTCCAAATCACCGCCACGGCTTCCCGCGATCACATGTGTGACCCGATGTCCCTGAAATGCCGGCCGCAGCAACCGCGCTTGCGTTGCATGTCCGCCGCCTGAGGACACGAGAAGAACAGACACGCTCATCGCTTCGCCATCCGCAATCGCTCAAGCGTCAGGAAGACCGATCGATCTCGCGCAGCCCCGGAAAGACCGCCCTTGCGATTGCGAACGGTAACGCCCGACCGCAAAGAAAATGCGGGTGTAATCTGGGTCAGGATTGACGCTTCCACAGCCGCAACGCGGCGGGCGGGCGACACTGCCGTTCCATCGACTTCTGCCAGTTCAGCCCATATATCCAGCCGATGACGCGCGGTCAGGTCCGCCTGATAGGTCACCCGGGCAAACGTCGCCATACGTTCCAACCCATCCGTCAATCCGGCCAGATAGTCGCGCGACATCGTCAAGCCGAGCCGACTATTCTCCCGTTCGATGGAGGCCTCCAGCCCGTAAATGGCTTCGCTACCGCTTCCGGGCAGGTCCAGACCTCCGACCCAGACGGACCAGCGGAGACGGTCCCGCGCGTCGTCAGTGGGTTTCGACTCCAGCCCGAACCGCAATGACCGCACGGTCCCGGTCAGATATTGCCGCTGATCCGCACGCGCCGAGGCGATCATTGCGCCATGGTCCTGTTTCAGGGCCGCGGACCATTCCAGGCCCGAGCGTTCGGTGCGAACGCCGCCTGCGTCGGATCGAATCCGCCGCCACCCGGCATCACCCTCAAAGCTCAGCCTTCGTGTCAGCTCGGCGCGCAGGCCCAAAGCCGTGGTCACGTGGCGATCATCCCGGGCCGCGCTGCCCGAAAACCGTTGTCGCAAGATGCCGACATCAGCCGTAACAGCCATGCGACGCGACGGACGAAGGATCACACCCGCACGTGTTTCAAAGCGCCTGCTCTTGGAAATCGCTATGGCGGCCGCACCTGAGCGTTCCCGAAACAAAGCACGGTATGAAAACCGAAACCCCGTCGGCTTGCCAATCCCGGTTTCGATCTGACCAGCGGTTCCAAAACTGGTGATGTCTCGCCCGGGCTCACTCAGGTCAACCAATCGCCGCATCGAGCCTTCTTGCGGAAATTGGTCCAAATACCCGCCACCCACTCGGCGCGCAAAAGCTGTCAGCCGTGTTTTTGCCGAGGCGCTTCTGATTTGATAAGACAGCCGCCCTTCGGCCCGCGCCACCCGCGCACCGATTGCATCGCCCTCGATGGAAAATCTCAATTTCTGCCGACGCGTCTCGGTCGTCATCACGTAGCGCAAAGACGCGAGCGTCGCCCAATTGGCATCGCCCTGCCCGTCAAAGGCCGGATTGTCGGTATAGCGCAAGCCCGTCGCCATCATCAGCTCATGCCGCATTCCGCCTTCTTCATCTTGCCCGTAGGCCGGGGCCAGACCCGAGAGAAGAAGCACAATTGCGACCCATAATCTCATTCAAATAATCGGCGCTCTGGAACAATAATCACGTCGCCATCTGCAAGGGCACCTATCGGGGACGCGCGCCCAGCCATGACGGATCGCATGTTCACGGTGACGATCTGCGTCTGCCCCGTCTCTTTGTTGGTCCGCTGAACCCGCAACCGTTTATCCGCTGCGAACGGTGTCATCCCCCCGGCCTGAGCGATGAACTGGAGCAGTGTAGTCCCCGGGGCGACCTCAAGCCGACCGGGCCTGTTCAGCTCACCCATGGCATAAACCGCGATCCTGTTTTGTTGGTTAACCGCTGCCCTCGGTGCTGGACTGCGGCTGCGCGTGGCCGCCTGCCTCGGTCTTTGCGCTAGCGATGTCACCGAGACATAGACGTCCGGCGGCGCAACAAAGTTCGGTGCCAAACCCTGTCTCAGGGCCGCTTGCACGCTGGTCACTGACTGACCCTGCGCCGCCACGCGCCCGACCATCGGGAAGGTGAAAGAACCATCTGGCAGGACTAGCACCGTCCGGTTCAGATCGGATTGCTGCAACACTTCAACCCGCAGCTTGTCGCCCGGTCTCAAAGCGTAATCGCCCGCCAATGCTGGCAGGGCGAGGCATGTCAGAAGAACGGCAAAGAGGCGCGAGAGGGTCAACATCCCGTTTGCCTCCAAACCACAACGAAGGTCCGCGCGATCAGGGACAAATCGACGAATAATCCTTGCCGGAGATCATAGATCGCATCAAACCGCGACCGTGCCGCAAACTCGGACTGGTTGCGTTTCGAGACCTGCCATGGGCCGGTAATTCCCGGGCGCATGCGATAGTAAGCATTCCCGGGATAAAGCACGCGTTGGTTGGCCAGCATCGGGCGTGGACCAACAAGCGACATGTCCCCCATCAGCACGTTGATAAGTTGCGGCAATTCATCCAGCGAACTGCGCCGCAGGATGCGTCCGATTGGGGTCACTCTAGGATCATTTGTGAGCTTCTGCTTGACCCGCCATTCCTGCGCCGCGTGTGGGTTGCTGCGAAGATGTACCTCCAGAAAACGCTCCGGGTCGTTAACCATGGTCCGAAACTTAATCATCGTAAACACGCGCCCACCGCGACCCACGCGATCCTGCAGAAAGATCGGCCACTGACCTTGCAACGCAATGGTACCAGCGATCAGCCCAACGATTGGAATCCAAAGCGGCGAGAAGAGAAGAATCAGCCCAAGATCAAGCATGCGCTTGGCGCCGTCCTGATAGGGGTGATCTCGTTGAAAATCATGTTGCACTGAAACCGCAATCGCATCGGTTGTGGCCTCAAGATAATCAAAGCTAATGCTCATCTCGTCCGATTCCTTCTTCGGATTTCACGCTTTAAATCAGAGAGTTACCTCGACGTCTCCGACCAAGCGCGACCGCTCGTGTTGCGGTGCGAGTCTGTTAATGCATCCAATTTTATTAATTATGTCTTAAACTTTGCGCGCTCTGATCTGTGCATCCATTGCGAGACATTCATGAGCGCGATCCTTATGCCAGCCGACGATGACGAAGGTGCTGTTGATGCGCCTCGTCTCTCTGTGTTCGCCGGGGGTCCGGCATGATCAACTGGCTCTATCTCCGCTGGCAATTGCGCCGAAATGCACCGCTGTTTCTGGCGATTGCGCTGCCGATATCGGCGCTTGGATTGTGGGGCGCCGAGCGTGTCCCGTTAACCTTTCGCAGCACCGCAACCATCTTGCTGGAACAAGCGCCCGGCGACACACAAACCGCGCGCCCCCGCCCTGGCGATGCCGCTCCTGAACGTCTACGGGTCATCGCGCAAAAAGTCGTGGCCGCACCGCAGATTGAAAACATCAGGGCAGCCTTGGATGCTCCGATCGCTGCCGATGATCTCTCTCTCTCTGTAACGGCGGGGCGGGAGAAGGCCACACTTCTGACCATTGAGGCAAATGCCGTGACCCCGTCGCTAGCTTTGGCGTTGAACAAGCAAGTCGTCACCGCCGTGCGCACCGCCTATGAGGATAGCTTGCGCGCCCGTCTCTCAAAGAGCGGAACGGAAGCGAAAGCGTTAGTCAGCAGCCTGTCGGATGGCGTTGATGATCTCGATGCGCGACTCGTTTTGGCGCGCGGTGTCGTGGGGCTGTTGCCCGATGGCGCCGAGGCACAGATGGGCGAACGTCTGCGCCAAATCTCCATCGTCGAGCGGCAGCAAGAGACCTACAACGCATCGATTCCACTCGGCCCAGAACAAATACGCCTTCAGGCAGAGCTTGACCGTGCGCTCACCGTATTCACCAAATCTCACCCCAAGGTCGTTCTTTTGACGCAAGAGCTTGCGGCCTTATCGACACAGACACTCGGTACAAACACTCCGCTCGATCTCGATCAGATCGCGCAGGAAAAAGCTCAGCTCAGCGCGCGTCTCCAGCAGGTTCAATCGGCCCGCCAAGACCTCTCAGCGCTCCGGTCCGAACATGCCTCGGCCCTGCGCGATCTCGCACAGGCGCAACGCGACCAAACGCGATTGCAGCGGCAGACCGAAGCGCGTTTTACTCAAGAAGCCGCATTGCTCAGCGTCATCGCAGCTCCCACACTGCCCACGAGCCCGACATTGCCATCCCCCTCATTGGCGCGGTTTGTGGCGGTGTTCTTTGCGGTTTTGCTAGCAGCCGGGGCCTGTTGGCTGCGGTGGCGCACGGATCACGTCATCCACCGCTCGCAGGATCTCGAACGCCATCTTGGCATCACACCTTTTGCGACGCTCCCGCAGCAACAACCTCTGCCCGCTTGAAAGGCACCGCATGGAACAGATCACTGATACAAAAAGAATGATCGACACGGCGGAGGCCGAGCAGGCACCGCTCATCGCCCAACCTGATCCCGCGCGCGCCTGGGCGCGGCTTAATCACGTGGCACTGAATCACCGCGCGCTGGCACGGAATGGCATCATCTCCGACAGCTACGACCCCCGCGCCGTTCCCTTCGAACGCCTGGCAACGCGGCTGGTGCGTCACGTCTCAAATGCTGGCGCAATCCGCATCGGGCTCACATCGGCAACATCCGGATGCGGAACCAGCCATCTCGCCATAAACCTTGCGTTGGCACTGGCCGGACAGTCGCATATCCGCACGATCCTTTTCGATTTCGATCTGCGAACGCCGTCGCTCATTCACATGTTCGATCTTGAACGCATCGGCCCGAAATTCAGCGCCCTGACGGCCTCACGCCGTAATTTCGACAGCACAGCCTTGCGCCTTACCGACGGGTTAGCCTTGAGCCTTAACGCAACGCCTGAGAGCGATCCGGCCACACGCCTGACATCCCGCGCAACTCATGACTTGCTTGATCAAATCCAAGAGGATTTTGCACCCGATCTCATACTCTTCGACCTGCCGCCACTTTTTCCGATGCCGGACACTCTCATGGCAATGAACCTGCTGGACGGGGCGTATATCGTTGCAAAGGCTGGGCGAAGTACCGCGCCGCAGATCGACGCCGCCGAGCGTGCGATTGGCGAACATTGCACCTGTTTTGGAACGATACTGACGGAGTGCCGCTTCCCCGACCCCCTGCTGCACGTGCCAGAGATCGCGCATGGATGACAACCTGCCTCCCGTTCCGAAACAGAGCCTAACAAAGTGCGAACGGGCACTCAGACTTGTTCTTTCCTGCCTCGATCCTCGTTGCTATCTGCACGCGCTGAAGCTGCTGAACTACTACAATTACACCCATGTCACGCCGCGTCGTGCGCTGACCCTCGGCAGAAATGTCGCGCTTAGCCCGACCGTTTCCTTCAACCATGCCGAGCGTATCACCATCGGGGATCGCACCCATATAGGTGCGCAATGCATGCTCTGGGCAGGCCCTCAGTCGGGCAGAATCGAGATCGGCCCCGATTGCCTCTTTGGCCCTGGCGTCCTTGTCACAGCCGCCAATTATCGCTTCCGTGACGGTGCTCCGGTATCTGCTCAATGCATGCAGGAAGCGCATGTCAGGATCGGAGCGGACGTGTGGGTCGGTGCCGGTGCCATCATCCTGCCGGGGATCGAGATCGGCTCCGGGGCAGTGATCGGGGCTGGCGCCGTTGTGACCTCATCTGTGCCTCCGGGCACGATCGTCGCCGGACCTGCCGCAGCCCCAATCGGATCGCGTTTTGACCCTGGATTGGCCGCATGACCCGCGATCTTGCCGTGATCATCCCGCACTACAAGGATTACGTCCGTCTGGGTCAGCTACTTGAGGAACTCGCAGATTGCGAGGGGCGCGATTGGACGGATGTTGTTGTCGTCCATTCCGGTACGACCGCTCACGATCAGGCATTTGAGAGGCGCTACACCAATGTTCGATTTCTGCACGAACCACTTGCGGGTGCCGGACCGGCCCGAAATCTCGGTGTATCCGCGACCACCGCCCCCTTTCTTCTGTTTCTGGACAGCGACTGCCGCCCGGACAAGGATCTGCTGATTCAGGCCCGTCGCCATGCCAACAAGGCGGATATCGTCGGTGGTCGGATTGATCTCTTCGATGAGACACCGGGGAATCGCACCGGAGCCGAGGCGTTCGAAGCTGTCTTCGCCTTTCATCAAAAAAGCTACGTCCAGAAACGCCATTTTGCCGCGACCGCGAACCTTCTGACCACGCGCTCGGTCTTTGATCAGGTAGGACCGTTCGCAACGGGCACTGCTGAGGATCGCGAATGGTGCCTGCGGGCGCGCGATCTGGGCTTTTCGATCGCCTATGCACCTAGGATGAGGGTGAGGCACCCGTCTCGCGGCACATGGGACTCACTTGTTTCGAAATGGGGACGACTGGTGCGCGAGGAATTCGCCCTCACACGCAAATCCTCAATTTTCGCGGTGCGATGGGGCACCAAGCTGCTGGCTCTGCCGTTCAGCATCCTGCTTGATCTGCCCCGCGTTTGGTTCTCCGGTCGACTGAACGGTCCATCCGAGCGACTCCTCGGCAGCTGGACCCTCATCCGCCTGCGGTTCTGGCGCATGCGGGCGATGCTGGGGGCGTTTCGGTTCAGTCCCGTGCGTAAACGTCATCGTAGCGAGTGATATCATCTTCGCCAAAATAGGTGCCGGTCTGCACTTCAATTAGGACCATCGGTTCGCTTTGCCGATTTTCCATGCGATGCTTGACGCCAAGCGGGATATAGACGGACGCATTGGCTGGAACGTCTTTCACTTCTTCGCCAATCGTCACGGTCGCAATGCCTGCGACGACAATCCAATGCTCTGAGCGATGCTCGTGGGATTGCAGGGATAGTTTTCCGCCGGGGTCGACAACAATCCGCTTCACCTGAAAGCTGGGACCGATGGCAAGGCTCTCAAACCATCCCCAGGGGCGATAGTCCCGGGGCAGTTGTTCCGCCTGGGCAATTTTTTGATCCTTCAGCATGGTCACGGCGGTTTTCACATCCTGGGCCTTCTTTCGATCCGCAATCAGGACCGCGTCCGGCATCGCAACCGCAACGATGTCCTTCAAGCCAAGCCCAACCAGTACCTGGCTTTCTGATTCAGACCGCAAAAGTGTCCCTTCACTTTCAATCGCAATCGCCGCCCCGGACGTCACGGTTTCAGTGTCTATTTCAGCGCCTTCGCGCCAAATCGCCTCCCAGTCACCGAGATCGGACCAATGCGCGTCAAACGGTACAACAGATAGGTTTTTGGCCTTCTCCATGACCGCATAGTCAATCGACTCAGCCGGCGCACGCTGCCACGCACTACCATCGAGCCGAAGGAAATCGAGGTCGGTTCTAGCCTGTGAAACTGCCTGCCGCACGGGTTCGACCATTTCAGCGGCGTGCAGTTCAAAGGCCTCCAATATGGTGCCAACCGTGAACATGAAAATACCGGCGTTCCACAAGTAGCCACCGTCTTTCAGCATTTTCTCCGCCGTCGCCGCATCGGGCTTTTCGACAAAGCGCTGCAGAGAAATGGTCCCGTTCGCCGTCTCCGTACCCAATTCCAGATACCCGTAGCCCGTTTCCGCCCGCGTCGGGGTAATCCCGAAAGTGACGATATCGCCCGCCAACACAGCTGGCCGTGCGCGTTCCAACGCGGCTTTGAAAGCCTCGGAATCCGGGATCACGTGATCCGATGGCGCGACGAGCATGATTGTGTCCGCGCCTTGCTCTGCCAGGTTCATCGCAGCGGCAAGCACTGCTGGCGCCGTATTCCGTCCCTCGGGCTCGATCAGGATCGCATCGGCATCGCAGCCCACGTCCCGCAACTGGTCGCGCACAATGAACCGATAATCCGCGCCGGTCACGACATGGGGCGCTGCAAAGCCCTCACCGCTCAACCGTTTGGCGGAAGCCTGAAACAGGCTCTCGTCGCCGATGAACGACACGAACTGCTTGGGATAGCTCTTGCGCGATAAGGGCCAAAGCCGTGTCCCCGAGCCTCCGCATAACAAGATCGGAACAATCTTTTCCATTTGACAAAATCCTCGGGTTTTCTCAGGCGCTTCGCAGCTCGTCACGATGCGCCAGGAACCACTCATAGGTCTCAACTAGACCCTGTTTCAGCTCAATTTGCGCCTTCCAACCCATCTGGGCGAGGCGGGCTACGTCCATCAATTTGCGAGGGGGGCCATCCGGTTTGCTGGGATCCGTTTCGATGCGACCGTCAAATCCGACCACCTCTGCGACCAGTTCCGCAAGCTCCAGGATCGAAATGTCCTTCCCTGATCCCACATTGATATGGCTCAACATTGGCTGCGTATTCGCGTCGTAGATCTCCCGCTCCAGATTCAAAACAAACAGCGCAGCTTCTGCCATGTCATCCACATGAAGGAATTCGCGTTTGGGCGTTCCGGTGCCCCAAATTATAACCTTGTCGGCACCTGCCTCTTTTGCCTCATGGAACCTGCGGATCAGCGCCGGCAGAACATGGCTGTTCTCGGGGTGAAAATTGTCGCCCGGGCCATAAAGGTTCGTCGGCATGACGCTGCGATAGTCCCGCCCGTATTGCCGGTTATAGCTCTCGCAAAGCTTGATCCCGGCAATCTTGGCAATGGCGTAAGGCTCGTTCGTCGCCTCTAGAACGCCTGTCAGAAGCGCGTCTTCGCGCATGGGCTGTGGAACCTCCCGAGGATAAATGCAGGAACTGCCTAGGCACAGCAGACGATCAACCCCGGCCTTATGCGCTTCGTGGATGACATTGGCCTGCATGATCAGATTTTCGTAGATGAACTCGGCAGGGTAGGTATTATTGGCGTGAATTCCACCGACTTTTGCTGCTGCCAGGACGACGACATCGGGACTAACGTCGCCGAAAAACGTGCGAACTGCGCTTTGATCGGTCAGATCCAATTCAGCGCGACGTCTGGTGATAAGCTCGGCGTCTTTTCGTTCCTCCTTAAGACGGCGAAGGATTGCACCTCCGACCATCCCTGCATGTCCCGCGACGAAAATCCGCATCGATCAATCCTCGATTGAAATCGGCAGGTCGAGATTATGCTCCTTCAAAAGCGCATGCCGCTGCGCTGTCTTGAAGTCTTCGGCCACCATTTCCGCACACATCTCCTGGACGGTGATCTCTGGCTCCCACCCAAGTCGCTCCTTCGCCTTCGCCGCGTCGCCCAGCAGGGTTTCCACTTCGGCTGGTCGAAAATATCGCGGATCAATACGCAGGATCACATCGCCCGGAGACAGGGCAGCGGCCATATTGCCCTCGATCGCTTCCACGATCCCAACTTCCTCAAGCCCTTCCCCTTCAAAGCGCAGAATAATGCCAAGCTCCTTGGCACTCATCACGATGAACTCGCGAACTGAAAGCTGCTTGCCTGTCGCAATCACGAAATCCTCGGCAGCGTCCTGCTGCAACATCATCCACTGCATACGCACGTAGTCTTTCGCGTGACCCCAGTCGCGCAAAGCGTCAATATTGCCCATAAACAGACACTGTTCCAGCCCAACTGCGATATTCGACAGCCCCCTTGTGATCTTGCGGGTCACGAAAGTCTCACCGCGTCTGGGGCTCTCGTGATTGAAGAGAATGCCGTTACAGGCGTACATCCCATAAGCTTCGCGATAGTTCACGGTGATCCAGTAGGAATAGAGCTTCGCAACAGCGTAGGGAGAGCGCGGATAGAACGGGGTCGTCTCCTTTTGCGGCATCTCCTGCACGAGCCCATAAAGCTCCGACGTCGAGGCCTGATAGAACCGCGTCTTCCTTTCCATGCCTAGAAACCGGATCGCCTCAAGCAACCGCAACGTGCCGATCGCATCCACATCCGCAGTGTATTCGGGGGATTCGAAACTCACAGCCACATGGCTTTGCGCGCCGAGGTTATACACCTCATCCGGCTGCACTTCCGAAATGATCCGGGTCAGGTTCGACGTGTCGGTCAGATCGCCATAATGGAGAAAGAACCGCTTACCTTCCTCGTGAATGTCCTGGTAGATGTGGTCGATCCTCTGAGTATTGAACGAAGACGCGCGCCGTTTCAGGCCATGCACCTCATACCCTTGTCCCAACAAAAACTCCGCCAGATAAGATCCGTCCTGGCCGGTGATACCTGTGATAAACGCCTTTTTCACAAATTCGTCCTTCATGCTCGGTCGAAAGTTCTCATATTCGATTTCAGGCCGAAGAACACTGCTAAATCATGAGCTGTTGAAGCGCAGGCCATGCCCCGGTACAACATCCAAAAAATGGACTGAGCAGCCATGACCACACCTAAACCCGTTGTGCTTTGTATCCTCGATGGATGGGGCTTGTCCGCCGAGACAAAGGGAAATGCCCCGCATCTGGCGAATATCCCCTGTTTCGACCGGATCATGGTCACATGCCCGACCGCGCAGCTCATCACCCATGGGCCGGATGTTGGGCTGCCGAAGGGGCAGATGGGTAATTCCGAGGTCGGCCACACCAATATCGGCGCAGGTCGTGTTGTGGCGATGGATTTGGGTCAGATCGATCTCGCAATAGAGGACGGCAGCTTCTTTCAGAACGCTGAACTTCAAGATTTCTGCAAAAAGCTGAAAGAGACCGGCGGCACAGCACATATTGCCGGACTGGTATCAGACGGGGGCGTGCACGGTCATCTCACCCATATCCAGGCGGCGGTCAAAGCGGTGACAGACGCCGGGGTTCCCGTCGCGCTGCATGCGATGACAGACGGTCGGGACGTAGCGCCAAAATCTGCGAAGGACTATGTGAGAGCGCTGGAGGAAAGCCTTCCCGACGCTGCCAGAATCGCGACCGTCACCGGCAGATATTACGCCATGGACCGCGACAATCGCTGGAATAGGGTCGAAAAAGCTCATCAAGCCTGGGTGAAAGGCACGGGCGAAACGGCCGCATCCGCCCAAGCTGCTATCGACGCAGCCTATCAGGCTGACAAGACCGACGAGTTCATCCCGGCCACTGTGATCGGCGACTACGATGGGATCCAGAGTGGCGACGGCATCTTCTTTCTTAACTTCCGCGCCGACCGCGCACGCGAAATCCTCTCGGCCCTCGCAGATCCGGATTTTGATGCGTTCGACGTCGCCGATCGCCCGAAACTCGCGGCTTGCCTTGGTATGGTCGATTACTCCGACCACCACACGAATTTCATGACGACCGCCTACCCGAAGCAGCAGATCGTCAACACGCTCGGCGCTTGGGTCGCGGCAAAAGGTCTGAAACAATACCGTCTGGCCGAAACCGAGAAATACCCGCATGTGACCTTCTTCCTCAACGGCGGGATCGAGCCCCCCGAACCCGGTGAAGACCGCTACATGCCCAAAAGCCCCGATGTGGCGACCTATGATCTCCAACCCGAAATGTCGGCACCGGAGGTCACAGAGAAGTTCGTCGCGGCGATCAAGGCTGGCTACGACCTCATCGTCGTCAACTATGCCAACCCGGACATGGTCGGGCACACCGGCGATCTCAGCGCGGCCATGAAGGCCTGCGAGTCGGTCGATCAGGGCCTCGCAGCGGTAACCGAGGCGCTCCGCGAGACTGGTGGCGCGATGATTCTGACGGCTGATCACGGCAATTGCGAAATGATGATCGATCCCGAGACCGGTAATCCACACACAGCGCATACCACAAATCCGGTTCCTGTCGCGCTGATCGGCGGGCCAGAAAACGCGACGCTGCGCAATGGACGCCTTGCCGATCTGGCTCCAACCTTGCTCGATCTGATGAACCTCGATCAACCCGAAGAAATGACCGGTCAGAGCCTCATCCAGCATGCTTAGAAAGACGCTCTTCTCGACCCTATTCCTGCTGATTTCAAGCCATCTGACCTTTGCGCAATCCGATCCCGTGACCACTGCAAAGCGCGCCAGCCAGATGCTGGACAACGCCGCAACCGCCCTGGCCGACGCGCAAAAGTCATCTGATCGGGTCAGGGCGCTCACGCAAACGATCCGCGCCTATGAAGAAGGTCTCGCTGCTCTGCGCGAGGGGCTGCGCCGCGCCACCATCCGTGAGCGCGCCATCGCTTTGACCTTCGAGGCCAAGGAAGATCGTCTGTCTCGCCTCCTCGGTGTTTTGCAAACCATGGGTAACGCCCCCGCACCGCTACTGCTTATGCACCCCTCCGGAGCGCTCGGCACCGCACGCTCTGGCATGATCATCTCGGATGTGGCACCCGCGCTTCAGGCGGAGGCCAGCGCCTTACGTCGCCAGTTGGAAGAGGTCGTCGTGCTGCGCGCGCTGCAAGAAAGCGCCGCAGAATCGCTGAAACAGGGTCTATCCGGCGTTCAAGAGGCCCGGGCTGCCCTCTCCCAGGCCATCGCGGATCGCACCGACTTGCCGCTTAGTTTCTCTTCAGACCCCGCAAAGCTAAGCGCACTAGCCGAGTCCAGCGACACGCTCACCAGTTTTGCTGAAGGCCTTGTCAGTCTCGATCCGGCCGAGATTAGCAACCCGGCCGATTTTGAAACCGCAAGGGGCTCTCTCGATCTGCCCGCAGCCGGCACACTTCTCACCAAATTCAACCAGACCGACGCCGCAGGTCTGACGCGCCCCGGCATCACACTGGCCACAGGGTCTTTAACCCTTGTCACCACCCCCTGGCCTGCGACCCTGCGCTATCGTGGTCCGCTTCTCCACTACGGAAATGTCGTAATCTTAGAGCCTGGCCGCGGCTTTCTACTGATTCTGGCCGGTCTTGACCAAAGCTATGGTGAGGTCGGCGAAATCCTCGAACAGGGCGCGCCGGTGGGTCTGATGGGCGGAATCCCCCCAAATCCTGACGCTTTTTTGATCGCAGCGGGCGAAGGAGGTGGCCCTTCTCGCCAAGAGTCGCTTTATATTGAGCTAAGACAAAACGGCACCCCCGTCGATCCGGGTGAATGGTTTGCCGCACTAGAGGAATGAGACGCATATGAAAAAGTTCTTGCTCGCCGCGCTTGGCGGTACAGCAGTCGGGGTCCTGGTGACCACGCAATTCGCGGGCCCGCTTGTGGCGCAGGAGGCCGAGAAAAAGTCCTCAGTTTACGAGCAGCTCGACCTGTTCGGCGACATCTTCGAGCGCATTCGTGCGCAATATGTCGAGGAAGTCGAAGCCGGGGAGCTGATCGAAGCGGCGATCAACGGCATGCTGACCTCGCTCGACCCACATTCCTCCTATCTGGCGCCTGAGGACTTCGAGGATATGCGCACCCAGACCTCCGGCGAGTTCGGCGGGCTCGGCATCGAAGTGACCCAAGAAGAGGGCTACGTGAAGGTCGTCTCGCCGATGGATGACACACCTGCCGACGAGGCTGGCATGGAATCAGGTGATTTCATCACTGCAGTGGATGGAAAATCCCTGCTGGGTCTGACCCTGGAGGAAGCCGTCGACATGATGCGCGGGCCCGTCGGCTCAGAGATCGTGCTGACGGTGATCCGCGAGGGCGTCAGCGATCCTTTCGAGGTCTCCATCATCCGCGACACGATCAAACTCACCGCCGTGCGCTCCCGCCTTGAGGGCGACAGCGTCGTGCTGCGCGTGACGACCTTCAACCGCCAGACCTATCCCAATCTCGAAGCCGGGCTGAAGAAACAGTTCGAAGAGGCCGGTGGTGCCGAGAACGTCAACGGCATCGTGCTCGACCTGCGGAACAATCCCGGCGGTCTGCTGACCCAGGCCATTGCGGTGTCCGATGCCTTCCTCGACAAGGGCGAGATTGTCTCCACCCGGGGCCGCAATCCGCGCGACAGCGAACGTTATAACGCCACCGAAGGTGATCTGTCCGGCGGCAAGCCCATCGTCGTTCTGATCAATGGCGGCTCCGCCTCAGCCTCAGAAATCGTCGCCGGTGCCCTGCAAGATCATCGCCGCGCTGTGGTCATAGGCGAGAAAAGCTTCGGCAAAGGCTCCGTGCAAACCGTCGTGCCTGTGCGTGGCGACGGCGCCATGCGCCTGACCACGTCGCGCTACTACACGCCATCGGGCCGTTCGATCCAGGCGCTAGGCGTTGCCCCCGATATCATCGTCGTGCAACCGCGCCGCAACCCGACCGAAGAGGCGACAGAGGAAGAGGATCGCCCCGGTCGCTCCGAGGCCGATCTGCGCGGCTCGCTCTCCAACACCGATGACATCTCCGAGGATGAGCGCAAACTGCTCGAAGCCGAACAACAAAAGGCCGAAGATGTCGCCAAGCTGCGTGAGGAAGACTACCAGCTCGCCTACGCCCTCGACGTTCTAAAAGGTCTCACCGCGCTTGGTCCCCGCGACTAGGGCATGACGCCGGAGGAGATCGCAAAACTCCCCTACCGTCCCTGCGTCGGCATCGTGCTGACGCAAGGCGGCAAGGTCTTCGCCGCGCAACGCATCGACAGCGATTACGACGCCTGGCAAATGCCGCAAGGCGGTATCGACGAGGGCGAAACCCCTCGGATCGCCGCCCTGCGTGAATTGCGTGAAGAAACCGGCGTCGGACCCTCTCTGGTCACGGTTCTGGGCGAGACAAAGGGCTGGATTCCCTACGATCTGCGCCATGACCTGGTGCCCAATCTCTGGCGTGGACGGTTCCGCGGGCAGGAGCAGAAATGGTTCGTCATGCGGTTCAACGGCACGGACGATGACATAAAAATCGACACGGAAATTCCCGAATTCTCCGAGTGGCAGTGGATGACGCCCAAGGAAATCACCGCGCGGATCGTCCCATTCAAGAAGCAGACCTACACACGGGTCTTCGCTGAATTGGGAGATTTGATATGAAATCCGCCCTCGCCGCCATCCTGTCGTTGACCATCGCCGGTCAAGCCGACGCGCTCAGCTGCATGGCGCCCGACATTGTGCAAAGCTACAAGGACCACGCCGAAGCGGCCGAGGCTTATGTCGTTGTACGCGGCAAGTTCCGGTTCACGCCGCCAAAGCCACAAAAACTCGGCAATGACGCCAAGGAGCAAACCATCAAAGCCCGTTTCGAGGGCGTCGCGCTCAGCAGCAAAACTTTCGACACATCCTTCTCCCGTCCGCTCACCATCACCTTCGGCTGCGCCGGCCCGTGGTGTGGTGGCGTCACACCGGACATTGAGGCAATTGCTTTTGTTCAACAGACCGACTCAGGCCTGCATCTGGACGAAGGCCCGTGCCCGTGGCGTGTCTTCTATGAACCGACCAAGGACCAAATCGACCGCCTGCTCTACTGCCACACAAGCGGCATCTGCGATTAACCACCCATACTTAACCGGCCATTAAGGTTAACGCGCCGCCTCTTCCCATGTTTCAAAAATACTTCCGCCGGAGGCCCCCGCCTGCCCGGGGCGATCCGGCGCGAATTTCGACCTTATTCCGCCGGAACTGCCGCCTCTTCGATGCCCAACGGTGCGGGAATATGCACCAACATTTCCTTCGGACAAATCTGCAGGAAATTGGCCTTCTCAGTTTCCCAGTGCTGCAGGATGGATTTCGCTTTCACCGAATCCGTCTCCGCCACATGGGCGTCGATCAGGCCTTTCAGCTCCGCTTCCCAGTAATCAACAGTCACTGGGCACGTCACCAATGTCTCCATGTTCAGAAGCGCAGGCGCGGCCCCATCCGGGTCGTAGAGATACGCCATACCCCCGGTCATACCGGCACCGAAATTGGCACCGATGCTCCCAAGGATCACCGCGACACCGCCGGTCATGTACTCGCACCCGTTCGAGCCGCAGCCTTCGATCACGACTTTCGCACCGGAGTTCCGCACCGCAAACCGCTCACCCGCCCGACCGGCCGCAAACAGATGCCCATCCGTCGCGCCATACAGAACGGTGTTGCCGATGATCGTATTCTCTTCGGCCCGCAGCGGGCTTTCCTGCGCTTGACGCACAACGATCCGCCCACCTGACAGGCCCTTGCCGACATAGTCATTCGCATCGCCGAAGACCTCCAGTTTCAGGCCCGGTGCTGCAAAGGCACCCAAAGACTGTCCGGCGGATCCCGTCAGTTTCACGGTCAAATGGTCAGGCTGCAGATCGTTCCGCATGCCGAACCGCTGCACGATATGGCTCGACGCCCGCGTGCCGATGGTCCGCAGTGTGTTCTGCACCGCATAAGACAGCTGCATTTTCTCGCCGTCTTTGAAGAACGGCTGCGCGTCCTTCACGATCTCCGCATCAAGCGTATCGGGCACCGCATTGCGCTCGCGCGTGCGGTCATAGACAATCTTGTCCGCCCCATCGACCGTGATCAGAAGCGGATTCAGATCGAGGTCATCCAGATGCGCGGAGCCACGCGAGACCTGGGTTAGCAAATCGGCCCGCCCGATAACTTCGTCCAGTGATTTCGCCCCAATGGAGGCCAAAATTTCCCGCACCTCAGTCGCATAGAAGGTGATGAGGTTCACAACCTTGTCGGCATTGCCGGTAAATTTCGCGCGCAGACGTTCATCTTGCGTGCAAACCCCTACAGGGCAGGTATTCGACTGACATTGACGCACCATGATGCAGCCCATCGCAATCAGCGCGGCGGTGCCGATACCGTATTCCTCAGCACCCATCATCGCCGCCATGACAATGTCACGGCCTGTGCGCAGACCGCCATCGGTCCGAAGCGTCACCCGATCCCGCAGATTGTTCATCGCCAAGACCTGATGCGCCTCGGTCAGACCCATCTCCCACGGCAGACCGGCATATTTGATCGAGGTTGCGGGCGACGCGCCAGTGCCGCCATTGTGGCCCGAAATCAGGATCACATCCGCCTTCGCCTTCGCCACCCCGGCGGCAATAGTGCCAACGCCAGAGGCGGCAACCAGCTTCACCGTCACCTTGCAGCGCGGGTTGATCTGCTTGAGGTCATAGATTAGCTGCGCCAGATCCTCGATCGAATAGATATCGTGATGCGGCGGTGGCGAAATCAGCGTCACACCCTTGGTCGAGTGTCGCAGCCGCGCGATCAGATCGGTCACTTTCATGCCCGGAAGCTGACCACCCTCACCGGGTTTCGCCCCTTGCGCAACTTTGATCTCAAGCTCTTCGCAGTGGTTGAGATACTCTGCTGTGACCCCAAAACGGCCCGAAGCCACCTGTTTGATCTTCGCAGACGGATTGTCGCCATTGGGTTCGGGAATGAAATGCGCCGGGTCCTCGCCGCCTTCCCCGGAATCCGACTTCGCCCCGATCCGGTTCATCGCCACATTCAACGTCTTATGCGCCTCAGGGCTCAGCGCCCCAAGCGACATGCCCGGTGTCACAAAGCGCTTGCGGATAGACGTGATCGACTCGACCTCTTCAATCGCAATCGGCTCCCCGAGCGGTTTGATATCCAACAAATCCCGCAAGTGGATCGGTGGGTTTGACTTCATCGTCAGGGAATATTGCCGCCACAGATCGTAACTCGCCCTGTCGCACGCCGATTGCAGCATGTGCATCGTCTGCGCTTCCCAGGCGTGTTTTTCGCCCGAGCGCCGCGCCTTGTAGAACCCGCCGATGGGCAGCACGTCCTGACCACCAAGCCAGCCTTTCGCGTGCACCTCAGCCACTTTCTTCTGAATGCCCGCGACGCCAATGCCGGAAATGCGAGAATGCATGCCGGGGAAGAACTCGGCCACCATCGCGCGGCTGAGGCCCACGGCCTCGAAGTTCAATCCACCGCGATAGGAGGAAATCACCGAAATCCCCATCTTGGCCATGATCTTCAACAGACCCTGATCAATCGCGTTGCGATACCGCGCGACCGCCTCAGTAAGCGTGCAATCCAGCAGGCCTCGTTCAATGCGATCTGCCAGCGAGTCCTCGGCCAGGTAGGCATTCACCGTTGTCGCACCGCAGCCCACCAGCACTGCAAAGTAATGCGGGTCCATGCACTCCGCCGAGCGCACATTGAGCGAGCAGAACGTGCGTAGGCCCTTCTGGGTCAACCAGGAATGCACTGCCGAAGTCGCAAGGATCATCGGCATCCCGATCTTCTCCGGCCCCTGCGCCTGATCGGTCAGCACAAGGTGCCCCGCGCCGGAGCGCACGGCATCTTCAGCCTCGTCACGGATTCGGTTCAACGCCGCCCGTAGCGCACCTTGTCCGGTATCGGCCTCGAACGTGCAATCAATCGTCACCATGTCCGATTTGAACTGTTCACAGACCTTGTCGAATTGCGCATTGCCCACAAACGGGCTCTCGAGCACCAGAATCTCGGTCTGACTGGAATCCTCGTCCAACACATTCTTCAAATTCCCGAACCGCGTCTTCAGGCTCATCACGCGATATTCGCGCAGCGAGTCAATCGGCGGGTTCGTCACCTGGCTGAAATTCTGCCGGAAGAAATGGCTCAGCGGACGATACTGTTTCGACAGCACGGCAGAGGGCGTGTCATCCCCCATCGACGCCAGCGCCTCTTTCCCATCCTCCGCCATTGGCGCAAGAATCTGCTCCAGGTCTTCCATCGAATACCCGGCTGCGATCTGCCGCTTGCGCAGTTCCGAGCCCGAAAACAGAGCCTGTTCCTGCATATCTTGCGTCACTTCTTCCAGATCGGTGATCTTCCCGACCCATTCCCCGAACGGCAAGGCAGCGCTCATCTTGTCCTTTAGCTCGGCGTCATGGAATAGCTGACCCTTGCCCATATGCACGCCGATCATCTGCCCTGGACCCAGCGCGCCTTTCTCCCGCACCGTGGCCTCATCAGTCGGCACCATCCCAGCCTCGGAACCTGCAATCATCAGCCCATCGCCCGTCACGACATAGCGCATCGGACGCAAACCGTTGCGGTCCAGGCCCGCCACAACCCAGCGCCCGTCGGTCATCGCCAAGGCCGCTGGCCCGTCCCACGGCTCCATCACTGAGTTGCAATAGGAGTACATGTCTTGCCACGCCTGCGGCATCTCCACCGCCTGCTTGGACCAACTCTCCGGCACCAGCATGGTCTTCGCCATCGGGGCCGAGCGGCCCGCGCGCACCAGCACTTCAAACACCGCGTCCAGTGCGGCTGAATCCGACGACCCGGTAGACACAATCGGTTTGATGTCGTCCGCCATGTCGCCAAACGTGGCCGAGGCCATGCGAATTTCATGGCTTTTCATCCAGTTCAGATTGCCCTTCAGAGTGTTGATCTCGCCGTTATGGGCCAGCATCCGGAACGGTTGCGCCAGCCACCATTGCGGAAAGGTGTTGGTCGAATAGCGTTGGTGATAGATCGCGAAGGCGCTCTCGAACCGCTCATCCATGAGATCGGGGTAAAACTCGGCTACTTGCTCGGCGAGCATCATGCCTTTGTAGATAATCGACCGGCAGGACAGCGAACAGATATAGAGGCCCGGCACTTGCGCCGCAGCCGCTGCTTTCTCAATCCGGCGCCGGATCACATAAAGTTCGCGTTCGAACGTCTCCTCGTCCACGCCCTTGATGTTAGAGATCAGGATCTGCTCAATCTCGGGCCGCGTCGCATTCGCTTTTTCGCCGAGACAATCGATGTTCACCGGCACATGGCGCCAGCCATAGATATAGTAGCCCATGCGCAGGACTTCGGTCTCAACAATCGTCCGGCAGGTCTCTTGAGCCCCAAAATCCGTGCGCGGCAGAAACACTTGGCCCACGGCGATCAGATGATCCTTCTTGGGCGCATGACCGGTGCGCTCGATCTGATCATAGAAGAACGGAACAGGGATCTGCACATGAATGCCCGCGCCATCGCCCGTTTTACCGTCCGCATCGACAGCGCCCCGGTGCCATACGGCCTTCAACGCGTTGATCCCGTTTTCGACCACTTTGCGCGAGCTTTTCCCGTCGATCGAAACGACAAGCCCAACCCCACAGGACGCATGTTCATCGCTGTCACGATACAGCGACTTCTCCGCCATGAACTGGCGCTTTTCTTCCTCGTGGCGCACCCAGTTCTGATCAAACTTGGTCATGGTCACATCTCCTCATGCGGGCCCCGGGGTCCGGGGTCGGGCGTTAACCCGGTCTTCATCTCTGTCTCAATTCCGGTCAGTCACTCTGACCTGTTGCGGCTGTGGGGTGCCATACGTGCACCATACGCAAGCCATACGCTTTCCATACATCGTCTGGCCGGGTCATGACGCGGCCTCCAGGGACGGAGGTCTTTTGATTTTGCCAAACTTGTCGAAATAGCGAACGGCGGCATCGAACCCGTCGTATTCCTCTCGCCTCAGACCGCCCAGGCGCCCGACGATCTTGTTTATGCGCACGGTCCGACCGTTGATCGCGGCCACGGTGATCTTGCGAAGCTTGTCGTTCGACTTCAGTTGCCGCACGAAGTTGTGATCCGCACCCGAGAAGATGTAGTGCTTCACATTCTCGGCTTGCGGAAACTTCTCCCAATGCATGCGCTCGTCCGGCGTGTCGCCATGGAAGATAAAGACCTTCGCGGGATCGCGCGGCAGGCGGTTCATTTCCCGGTGCGGCCATTTTGTGATCTGCTTGCGGAAGAACCACCAGCGTTTTTCCTCCGGCACAACCTGCGGATGGACCGAGTATTGCGGCGCGAAGGCGATCACACGCCGAACCGGCATCATGCGCCCGAGAATGAGCGCATTGTAGGCGCCCATCGAGACCCCCATCGCCATCAGATGCGTGATGCCATTGTCGAGAATATAGTCGCTGATTGTCGTGACGATCTTCTGGTCCATGCCATCGGCATTCATCCAGCACCGGCTGATATCGGTGATGCACATCACGTGGTTTTTGCCCTGCTGCGAGGCGATCCCGATGAACTCTTTCGGCGGCCATTTGTCCCGCTCCTGACCGACCGATGTGAAGCTCACCATCAGGCGCCGCATAGTGCCCGTCGCGGCCTCGATCCGCAGCGGATGTTCGTCCAAGAGCATCTTGAACTGCAGCCGGTTCTTGTTGTTCTCCATGCGCGATCACTCTGCCGCCACCTGCGCCGCAGACGCGGCGCTGAACTGGTCAAGCATCGCGTCCGCCGCCTCCCGACCATCGCGAATGGCCCAGACCACAAGGCTCGCGCCGCGCTGAATATCGCCGCAGGCATAGACACCGGGCAGCGCTGTCTCGTGCGTCTGGAAATCGGCGCGAACAGTACCCCACCGGGTCACCGCCAGCTCTGGCACGTCCCACAGGGTCGGCAGGTCTTCGGGCTCAAAGCCCAGCGCCATGATCGCCAGATCGGCATCCTCGATATAGTCCGATCCCTCAATGAGTTCAGGGGTTTGGCGCCCGGTCGCATCTGGCGCACCCAGCCGCATCTTCTGAACCATGACACCTTCCACCGTATCCCCGGTGAAGCCTTTCGGGGCCGAAAGCCAGACGAACTCAACGCCTTCCTCTTCGGCATTGGACACTTCGCGTTGAGAGCCCGGCATATTGGCGCGGTCACGCCGGTAGAGGCATTTTACCGAGGTCGCACCCTGACGAATGGCGGTCCGAACGCAGTCCATGGCCGTATCGCCACCGCCGATGACGACAACGCGTTTGCCCTCGGCGTTCAACTCGCCGGAGTCGAACTCTGGCACATCATCGCCAAAGCTCTTCCGGTTCGATGCGGTCAGATAATCAATCGCCCGTACAACACCGTCTGCCCCAACGCCAGGGGCCTGCAACTCGCGGGACTTGTAGACTCCGGTCGCGATGAGAATGGCGTCATGGGTCTCCTGCAATTCCGCGAAGGAGATATCCTCACCGACATTGCAATTCATCTTGAAGGCAACGCCGCCTTTCTCCAGCTGGTCGATGCGTTTCATCACCACATCTTTCTCCAGCTTGAAGCCGGGAATGCCGTAGGTGAGCAACCCGCCCGCGCGGTCATATCGATCATAGACCGTGACCTGAACGCCCGCGCGCCGCAACCTATCCGCGGCAGCCAGACCGCCCGGCCCAGCGCCAATAATGCCGACGCTTTCGCTGCGCTCGACGGCGGGTTTTGGCGGCTCGATCCAGCCCTCTTCCCACGCGGTATCGGTGATGTATTTCTCAACCGAGCCGATCGTGACGGTGCCATGCCCAGATTGTTCGATGACGCAATTGCCTTCGCAAAGCCGATCCTGCGGGCAAATGCGTCCGCATATCTCGGGGAATGTGTTTGTGGCCTGGGCGACCTCGTAGGCCTCTTTCAATCGACCTTCGGCTGTCAGGCGCAGCCAGTCGGGGATATTGTTGTGCAGCGGGCAATGGGACTGGCAATACGGCACGCCACATTGAGAGCAGCGACCGGCTTGTTCTTCGGCTTTTTCGACAGCGTATTGCGCATAAATCTCTTGGAAATCCTTTGCACGCAGATCAGGGGGCCGTTTTTCAGGCATATCCCGATCCACATCGACAAATTTCAACATGCGCTCCTTGGCCATATCCATCTCCACCTTCGAACCGCCTGATTACTGTGCGCAGGCCGGAAATAAAAGTCACTTATGCTGACCTATTTTCACTTTATTTGCTCTCTGAAGTCCGCCCGTGTGAAAATCTGATGAAAAATAGGTCAGCTAAAGTTACATAAATCACTGCTTCTCTTTCAGATTCAGCGCTTTAGGTTGCCTAAAACTGATTCGAGGTTCATCGCGCGTGTCGCTCTTCCACCTTATCCTTGTTGCGCTGATACAAGGGCTTACGGAATTCCTACCCGTCAGTTCGTCCGGGCATTTGATCCTGTTGCCTGGCCTGACTGGCATGGAGGATCAAGGGCAGGGCATCGATGTGGCTGTCCATGTCGGAACGCTTTTTGCGGTGATCCTCTACTTCTGGACAGACGTCAAAATCGCCGCTTCCGGCGTCCCGCGCCTGATGCGCGGCAAGGTCGACACGCAAGGCGCGTGGCTGGCCATGTGTCTGGGCATCGCGACGATTCCGGTGCTGATCTTCGGCGCTTTTCTGCGCCTGACCGGGCTCGACGAGATGCTACGATCAGTTGCGCTGATCGGCTGGATGATGCTGATCTTTGGCCTTGTTCTGTACTGGACAGATCAGAAAGGCGCGCTTGAGAAAACCGCCGCCCGCTGGTCCATGAAAGACGCGCTGATCATGGGCCTCTGGCAGGCGCTTGCACTGATCCCCGGAACATCCCGCTCCGGCGCGACAATCTCCGGCGCGCGGGCCTTGGGCTACACGCGCGAGGATGGCACCAGACTCGCGATGCTCATGTCGATCCCGACCATCATCGCGTCCGGGTTTGTACTGAGCTGGGACATCATCGCGACGGCCGATGCGCAATTGGCAAAGGACAGTATCCTGGCCGCGGCGCTTGCCTTCATCGCCGCGCTCTTTGCATTGGCGTTGATGATGCGCTTGCTGAAATCGGTGAGTTTCACGCCTTACGTGATCTACCGCGTCATCCTCGGCATCGTGCTGCTGGTCATCGCCTACAGCTAGTCTGTGCGCAGGTTTTCCGCAGATTCCTTGATCGCATCATACTGACCGGAGGGCCGGAACCGCCACAGGTAGGTCGGCAGGATCGCTTCCATCGCGGTCGGCTTAATCCCCAGATCGGCAAAGCTTTTTGCGTCCTCAGAGACAACATTGTCCGACCGCAGCGAGACCACCTGATCCTTGGTGATCGGCCCATCGATCAGCCCGCCGGAGACAAATTTCACGATATCAAAACTGGCGCCCATGATATTGGCAGCCCAGAACGGGATGTTCACGATCAAACGCTTACGGCGGATGATCTCCAGCATCTCTGCCATCATCTCACGGAAGCTCAAAACGGTTGGCCCACCCAGCTCATAGATGCCCGGCGTCGCTTGGCCAAGAATGCCGAGTTCCGCCGCAGCAGCGGCATCATCGACATAGGCTGGCTGGAACTTCGTCTCAGCCCCGACCAGTGGCAAAACCGGGCCAAACCGGCTCATGGAAGCGAAGCGATTAAACAGACCATCTTCTGGTCCGAACATGACCGAGGGGCGCAGAATCAGCGCGTTCGGGAAATGCTGCAGAATACCTTCTTCACCCAACCCTTTGGATTGCGCATAGAGGCTGGCGCCCCTCTTATCCGCGCCGATGGCGGAAAAATGCACCAGCTGCCCAACGCCCTTTTCCGCAGCGATCCGGGCTATCCGCTCCGCGCCTTCATGCTGAACCGCATCAAAGTTGTTCTTGCCGCCCTTGTCGAAGGTCCCCACGCAATTCACCACTGCATCCGCCCCGGTCATGACCAAGGCGACACTTTCATCATCGCGGATATTGCAGAAGACCGGCTCGACCTGGCCAACAACGCCGTAGGGTTTCACATACATCGCTTCATTGGGGCGCCGCACAGCAACACGCACGCGCCACCCCTGCTTGGCCATCCGCCGCGCGATATAGCGTCCGACGAAGCCGGAGCCGCCATAGATAGTGACCAGTTTCGACATGCGATCTTCCCTTGTTTGCCCTTTCGAGGTTTATCGGTGGCACCCAAAGCAGACAAGGCGCAAATCACCGCATTGCCGCACTCCGAATCCCGTTGACAGGGCGCGCAGCCGCATTTAATCACCGCGCTCACGACACCTGCCCAGGTGGCGGAACTGGTAGACGCGCTAGCTTCAGGTGCTAGTGTCCGTATGGACGTGGAGGTTCG
>JANQRE010000018.1 GCA_028284705.1 Paracoccaceae bacterium
GCGAAAGCTGACCCGTTGAACCTGAACCGGTTAAGACCGGCGGAGGGAAGGTTTGAGACAATCTCATCCCGGTTCTCCGTCTGTCGTTTAGAGGAGAACACGATGAAACAGACCCTTCTGAGCGGTGGACTGATCTTGATGGCGAGCGCGGCTTTGGCCGAAACGCCTGTGCTGACGGTCTATGCGCCTGACTACTTCACATCCGAATGGGGCCCCGGCCCGAAAATCGAGGAAGCGTTTGAGGCGACCTGCAGCTGCGACCTGGTCTATTCCGCTGGTGATCTGCTGCCGCGGCTGTTGCTGGAAGGCCAACGGACCAAGGCCGATATTGTGATCGGGTTGAACACAGACGTGACGAAGAAAGCGCGGGAAACCGGGCTTTTTGCGCCGCATGGGCAGGAAACAGGCGACTTAACGCTGCCGATTGAATGGAATGACGATGTGTTCCTGCCGTTTAATTACGGGCACACGGCGTTCATCTATGACAATACGAAGATTAGCGATGCGCCGACCTCTTTCGATGCGCTTCTGAACGCTGACGATGATCTGAAGATCGTCGTGCAGGACCCGCGCTCCTCGATCTCGGGGCTAGCGCTGATGCTCTGGGTGAAGGCGGTCTATGGCGACCAAGCGGAAGAGGCGTTTGGCAAGCTGGCACCGAAAGTCCTGACCGTGACGAAGGGCTGGTCGGAAAGCTACGGCATGTTCACCGATGGCGAGGCGGATATGGTGCTGAGCTACACGACCTCGCCCGCCTATCACATCATCGCAGAAGGCGATGAAACCAAGTCGGCGGCGATCTTCGAGGAAGGCCACTATTTCATGACCGAGCTCGTTGCGCAGACGGCCAACACCGAAGAACCGGAGCTGGCGCAGGCCTTCATGGATTTTGTACTTTCGGAAGATTTTCAGGGCATGATCGCGACGGCCAACTGGTCGTTTCCAGCCAAGTTAGAGCCTGAGAAACTGCCAGACGGGTTCAAAAAACTGAACCTGCCTACAAAGGCACTGTTCTATTCTGAAGACGAAGCCGCCGCGTTGCGCGATGAGACGCTGGATGAATGGCTGACCGCTTTCAGCCAATAAACTGGATCACGGTGAGCGGCGGGGCGGTCGTCCTGCTACTCACCTGCCTCAGCTTCGGCACGTTGGGGGCTGTGGCCTGGCGCGCGGAAGCGGTCTCAAACCTCGGCCCGCAAGAATGGAGCGCGGTGCGCTTCACATTGTGGCAGGCCTTTCTGTCCTCCTTGTTCTCCGTCGTTTTAGCCATCCCCGTCGCACGCGCCTTCGCGCGGCGCCAGTTTTGGGGGCGGCAGGCCCTGATCACGCTTCTGGGTGCGCCCTTCATATTGCCGGTGATCGTGGCTGTTCTCGGACTGATCGCAGTGTTCGGGCGCACGGGGCTGGTGTCACAATTCATCGGCCTCTTTGGTTTTGAACCGGTGCAGATTTACGGATTGCACGGCGTGGTTCTGGCGCATGTCTTCTTCAACCTGCCGCTGGCCACAAGGCTTATCCTGCAAGGCTGGCTCGATGTGCCGGGAGAACGGTTTCGGCTGGCACAGAGCCTAAATTTTGGCACCGGTGACATGTTTCGCCACCTCGAATGGCCGATGTTGAGACGGGTCGTTCCGGGCGCGTTCATGGTGATCTTTCTGATCTGCACCACAAGTTTTGCCGTGGCGCTGGCGCTTGGCGGCGGGCCCAAATCCACGACGATTGAACTCGCGATCTACCAGGCGTTCAAGTTTGACTTTGATCTGTCGAAAGCGGCGCTTCTGGCGTTGCTGCAATTTGCCATTTGTGGCGCGCTCGCCCTGATCTCCCTCTGGATCAGCGTGCCGGGCGGGCAGGGCGCCGGGCTAGACCGGGTGACACCGCGGCAGGACGGATCGGTTTGGCTCGATGGGCTGTGGATCGGACTGGCGGCGGCGTTTCTGCTTGTGCCGCTCGCCATGATCACCGCGCGTGGCGTGGGGGGGCTGACCGAGTTGCCCGGCTCGATCTGGGGCGCGGCCCTGCGGTCGGTTTTGGTGGCGACAGCCTCTGCGCTTTTGACCGTCGCCCTCGTCCTGCCTCTGGCGCTGCTGGCGCAGTCCCTGAAAGCCGGAGGTCGACTGGTGGAAGCGGTGGGATATGTCTCGATCGCGGCCTCTCCGCTGGTGATGGGCACCGGGCTGTTCATCCTGACTTTCGCCTGGATAGACCCTGTTTCACTGGCTTTGCCGGTCACTATGCTGGTGAACGCCGCGATGAGTCTGCCCTTTGCGCTGCGCGCGGTGATGCCGGGGCTGGCGCAGGTCGAGGCGGATTATGGACGGTTGGCAAGCTCGCTACGCATGAGCGGCTGGGCGCGTTTGCGCTGGCTGGTTTTGCCGCGTATGCGGCGACCGCTGGCTTTCGGAGCGGCGCTTGCGGGCGCTCTGTCGATGGGGGATTTGGGGGTCATTGCACTCTTTGCGAACCCCGAGAACCAGACCCTGCCGCTGGCACTGTATCAATTGATGGGTGCCTACCGGATGGAGGGCGCCTTTGGCGCGGCGTTGCTGCTGCTGACCTTGAGCCTTGCGATGTTCTGGCTGATCGACCGGGGAGGGCGGCGCGATGTTGACGCTTGAGGAGGTGCTTGTCCGGCAGGGTGCGTTCGAGATCGCAGCGGATTTCTCGGTCAAGTCGGGCGCGCGGGTCGCCCTGATCGGACCCTCCGGAGCAGGGAAATCGACAGTGCTATCGGTCATCGCTGGGTTCATCGCCCCCGTGCGGGGCCGCCTCACGATGTCAGGCGCGGACGTCACCGGGGCCGCGCCGGGCGCACGCCCGCTTTCGATCCTGTTTCAGGACAGCAACCTGTTTCCGCATCTGACGGTGTTTCAGAACGTGGCGCTGGGCATTCGGCCCAATCTGAAGCTGAGCGCCGAAGAACAAGCGCGCACGATGGCAGCGCTGGAGAATGTGGGGTTAGCGGGCTTTGAAGACCGCAAGCCTGCGGCGTTATCAGGCGGCCAGCAAAGCCGCGCAGCCTTGGCGCGTGTGTTATTGCGGGATACGCCGCTGTTGCTGCTGGACGAGCCTTTCTCGGCTCTCGGGCCAGCGTTGAAGGTCGAGATGCTTGATCTGGTGCAGTCAATTGCGGCGGAAAATGGCACCACGTTGCTCATGGTCACGCATGACCCGGAGGATGCGTTGCGGATTTGTGAGAGCGCCATTCTGGTGGCAGACGGTCGCGCCCATGCGCCTGTGCCGACGGCTGGACTGTTGGACAATCCGCCGGACAGTCTGCGGGACTATCTGGGGAAATGAAAAGGCGCGCGAGTTGCCCCGCGCGCCCTTCGAATTCCTATGAACGCATTTAGGCCTGTTCTTTGCGCTTGATCGGCGCCCAGAGGCGCTTGTTCGTCAGGTAGAGCAGAACCGTCAGGACCAGCAGGAAGAACACGGCGATGAAGCCGGTCTGTTTGCGGTCGTTCAGCTTCGGCTCAGCGGTCCACATCAGGAAGGCCGACACATCTTGCGAGAGGTGCGAGATGTCGGTGTCATGGCCATCGGCGAACTCAACGTCATCGCCATAAAGCGGCGGCGCCATGGAGATCCAGCCGCCCGGGAAGGCGGTGTTCTCATAGAGCGTCACGCCAGCCTCTTCCTTCTCCTCGCCGGTATACCCGGTGAGCAGCGAGTAGATGTACTCTGGACCGCCCATGCCTTTGAAGAACTGGTTGATCCCGAGGCCATAGGGCCCGTGGAACCCGGCGCGGGCTTTCGCAATCATCGAGAGGTCCGGCGCACCGGCGGACTCGACTGCGGGGAAATTGTCGGTCGGTGCCAGCGCACGCAACTCGTCTTCCTCAGCATCATAGAGATGCATATTGGCGCCCTCATCGGCGACGAGGAACTGCTCCACATAGGCCTTCATCTGCTCTTCCGGCAGTTCAGGTCCACCTGGGTCGGACAGGGTGCGCATCGGCACGAATTTCAGGCCGTGACAGGCGGCGCAAACCTCTGTGTAGACCTGAAGGCCGCGCTGCAGCTGATTGGTGTCATAGGTGCCGAACGGGCCTTCGAAGGAGAAGGCCTTGTCCTTGACCTTGCCGGCACCGCCGGCGGCCATGGCGCCGGTAGCCAGACCGGCGGAGATCAGCACTGCGAGTGAGAGTTTCTTAAGCATCTGTCTGTCCCTCTTACTCAGCTGGAGCCGCAGCGGCATCGCCACTGGCTTTGTCTTTTGGCGGGTAATGCGCATCGAAATCTTCCTCGATGGTCGCAGGCCGCGGCAGCGGTTTCTCGATCACGCCCAGAAGCGGCAGGATGACCAGGAAGTAAGCGAACCAGTAGACCGTGCCGAGCAGCGAGATCGTCGGCACCAGACCTTCGGCCGGTTGCGCGCCTGCCCACATCAGGACGAAGAAGTCGATGACGAGGATCAGGAACCACCATTTGAACATCGGGCGATAACGACCGGAGCGGACCGACGAAGTGTCGAGCCACGGGGCCAGCGCCATCACTGCGATGGCGCCGAACATGGCAAGCACACCGAGGAACTTCGCATCGAGGAAAAGGACGTCGAAGGTGATCGCGCGCAGGATCGCGTAGAAGGGCAGGAAGTACCATTCGGGCACGATATGGGCCGGCGTCGCCAGAGCGTTGGCTTCGATATAATTGTCCGGGTGACCCAGATAGTTCGGCATGAAGCCGACGATGGCAAAGAAGATCGCCATGATCAGAGCCAGCGCGAAGAGGTCCTTGATCACGAAATAGGGCCAGAAGGGCACGGTGTCTTTCTCGGCTTCTTCTTTCGAGCCGCGCCGCACTTCAACACCGGTCGGGTTGTTGTTGCCCGTGGTGTGGAAGGCCCAGATATGCACTGCAACGAGACCTGCAATCACGAAGGGCAAGAGGTAGTGCAGCGAGAAGAAGCGGTTCAGTGTGGCGTTATCCACGGCAGGGCCGCCCAGAAGCCAGGTCTGGATCGGCTCACCAATGCCCGGGATGGCACCGAACAGGCCGGTGATCACGGTCGCGCCCCAGAAGGACATCTGACCCCAGGGCAGAACGTAGCCCATGAAGGCAGTGCCCATCATCAGAAGGTAGATGAGCATGCCGATGATCCAGGTGATCTCGCGCGGCGCCTTGTAGGAACCGTAGTAGAGACCGCGGAAGATATGGGCATAGACCGCGACAAAAAAGAGCGACGCACCGTTCATATGCAGATAGCGGATCATGTGACCGCCATTCACGTTGCGCATGATGTGCTCGATGGAGCTAAACGCATAATCCACATGTGGCGTGTAATGCATCACCAGCACGATGCCGGTGACGATTTGCAGCACGAGGCAGAAAGTCAGGACAATGCCCCAGATCCACATCCAGTTGAGGTTCTTGGGCGTCGGGATCATCAGCGTGTCATACATCAGACCCGCGATGGGAAGCCGTTTATGCAGCCATTTCTCGGGCCCGGATTTCGGTTCGTAGTGGTCGTGTGGGATACCAGCCATATCGTCTCTCTCCCTTAACCGAGTTTAATCGTTGTTTCGTCGGTGAACGCCGCGGTTGGGACCGGCAGGTTCGTCGGCGCGGGCCCTTTGCGGATACGACCGGACGTATCGTAGTGGGAGCCGTGGCAGGGGCAAAACCAACCACCGAAATCACCCGCGTCGCCGAGCGGGACGCAGCCAAGATGCGTGCAAACGCCCATCATCACCAGCCATTCACCCGTTTCATCCAGCGCGCGATTCTCGTCAGAGGCGTCTGCGCCCGCCAGGTTCGCGTTTTGCGCTTCGGGGTCGGGCAGATCGCTGAGACTCACATCGCGGGCTGCAGCGATTTCTTCCTCGGTCCGACGACGGATGAATACCGGTTTGCCGAGCCATTTCACGGTGATCTGTGTACCGGGCTCAACGCCGGATACATCAACGTCGATGGAGGAAAGAGCCTGAACATCAGCCGACGGGTTCATTTGGTGAACCAGCGGCCAAATCGCGGCCCCGGCCGTCACCGCGCCCGCACCAGCGGTCGCATAGTAGAGAAAGTCGCGGCGGGTACCGCCATGGTCATCTGCGTGGGACACGAGAATTTCTCCCTTGTCTTGCCCTTGCGGGATTCGTGGATAGCTTTGAAAACATACGTACGCGCATATCTTAGCGCGGCTAGATAGAGCGATCTTTCAGGCTCGTCCAGACACGAAACTACCGACGTGTACGCCATTTGTCGCACCTGAGCGTGGTTAAGCGTCGATTTTTGCTCCGATCCTGGCTTCGATGGCCCGCATGGCAGCGGAAAAATCCGCGTCGCCATACCCCGCCGCGGCGGCCTCTTCCAATGTGGAGATAACTTTGTCGAGCATAGGGAACTTCTCGTCGGCGTTCGGAACCATTTCGCGGGCGAGGCGCGCGTCCTTGAGCATGAATTTCAGCATGAAGAGCGCTGAGAAATCGCCCTCCCTCATGCGTGGAACTCGATTCTCGAAATAGCGCGAATAGGCGAAACCGGTGCCTTGGGTGGCAATGTCGTAGAAGGTCTCGATATCCGCGCCTGTTTCGAGGCAGAGACCCATCGCTTCGGCAACAGCCACGGCATGACCCGCCACCAGCGTCTGATGGATGAGCTTCATATGATTGCCAGCACCTGAGGGTCCGCAATGCCGGATCATCTTTCCGCAGATTTCCAGGACAGGTTTGGCCCGCTCAAAGGCCTCCTCGTCACCGCCAACGACAAAGCTGATCGTACCTTCATTCGCCTGGGTCACGGAGCCGAGCATGGAGGCGTCGAGATGGCTGACCGAGCTCGCCCTGAGCGCGTCATAAACCTCGCGCGTCACGTCCGGACCAACGGTCGAGCAATCGATCGTGACGGTGTCGGGACATGCGCTCGTGATCACACCCTCTCCGCCAAGGTAGACCTCCCGGACAACGTCATTGTTTGGCACGCATGAGAACAGAATATCACTATCCGCAGCGAGATCGGCAGGGGACGACGCGGTTCCAACACCGAGCTCTTGCGCAGCACGTTCAACCAGCTCTTTATCGGTGTCACAGACCCTAACATTGCCCGAATGGGCTTCATTCAGGCGTTGGATCATGGGCCAGCCCATGGCCCCTGCACCAACATAGCCGATCTTCATGCGGACGGTTCCGTCTTTGACAATGACGGTCTTTTGGAGACTTCGGCGAACCAGGCCGCCAGCGCCGGGCGCGTCGACCTCCAGTCCCGATCACGGAGCCGGAAGTCCAGATAGCCAAGCGCGCAGGCTACTGCGATGTGATCTGCATCGAAGCCGCCCGGCAGAGGGTGTTGCTCCAGATGATCGAGCGCGCGCTCGATCTTTGCCCATTGGCTTTCCACCCAGTCTGAAAACTGAAGCTCTTCCGGACGGCAGCGTCCCTCGTAGATCATCAGGATCGCAGCATCCATGATCCCATCGGCCAAGGCTTCCCCGGTGAGGATGTCGAACATCCGGTTCTGCGGATACATCCGGTGACCGGCCATATCGTCGAGATATCGGCAAATGACCCGGCTATCGAACAGCGCTTTGCCATCCGGCAAAACCATTGTGGGAATTTTAGCCAGCGGATTTTCGGCATAGGGCATCTTCTCCGATGCGAGCGGATGACCGATGGAATAAACAATCTCGATGTCTTTCATCAGACCGGTTTCAAGCGCCATGACCTGCACTTTGCGGCAGAAGGGCGAGGCGGGGTTATCAAAGAGTTTCATATCAGAATCCTCCCATTTCGGCCTTATTAGGGTCTATTTAGCTGATTTCATCAATTCCGAAAGATCATCCAGCGACACGCCGAGACTTTGACTAATATGGGTCGCGGCACGCATCCGAACAGTGTCATCCTTGTTCTGGTTCAATTTCCACGTGCCATCGATTGTCAGGTCGCGCATGCGGTACGGCACGATCATCCGCATCATGCGCTCCATGACTCCGTAGCTCATCTTGTCAGAGGTCCAGGGAGACTTTGGCAACTGCTCCTCAAAATGAGCGGAGAGGCGATCCAGCAGTGGATGAAGGTTTTCCTGAGGCAAGCGTTCCAACGTGCCTCGAATGCGCACGGCCACGTAATTCCAGGTCGGGACCTGATCCTCGACACCATACCAATCGGGCGAAACGTAACCGTCCGGACCGAGGCAGGTGATGACAGCAGGAACCGGCGATTTCGTCGCCGCGACGATGGGATTGGACCGCACCAGGTGCAGTTCGATCTCGGCGCCATCAGCGCTCAACAGAAAGGGGATATGCGATGTTAGAGGCGCGTCGTCCCCGTTCATCGCAAGCGTTCCAAAGGCGCGATCTCGCGCAAAAGCGATGTTTCGAGCGGTTTCAGCCGTGCGAAAGGCGGGATTGGGATGCATCAGCTTTGGGTCTCTGGAAAGATCGTGATGGGATCTCCGGCCTTCCAGACCGGATATTTCCGCATGATCGCCGCAAATTCCGTGCTGTCCAGAAAATCCTTCAGCCAACGCTGCAAGCGTGGCCAGGGTTGCGCGTCGAACCAAGCACGGTCCGTATTCGCGAATTGGCGCACGAATGGCTGAATTGCCCGATCTGCGAGTGATGGTTTTGGGCCAAAGAGAAAATCCGCTTCGAGCCTATCGTCGAGCTTTTGCAGAAACGCGGACCCTTTGGCGCGTTCTGTCTGCGGATCGCTGTCATACCGCGTCGCATATTTGTAGCGGTCAAGCGCGGTCTTGAACGGACCGTCCGCCTCGTCAATCAATGCGTAACCCTCGTCCGGCATTTCCATCCAACCTTCAGGGTCGTTCTGATCCAGGGCCCAGACCATGATGTCACGGCTTTCCTCTAGAACGTGATCCCCAAGATCGAGCACCGGCACCGTGCCTTTGGGCGAGGTTTGAAGGAATTCAGGGGCTTTGTCGCGCAGTAGAATTTCACGCAGTTCAGTCTCTATTCCAGCGGAATTCAGCGCTAGTCGCGCACGCATTGCATAAGGGCAGCGACGAAAAGAATAGAGGATGAGGCGGGTCATTCCACCAACAGACCACAATCATCGTGATTTGTGATCACAGTCTCGACGATTTTCCCAACAGGTTGATCAACCTCGAAATAGACTTCGGTGAATTGCTCCGTCCGGCCCATAGTCGGGTTCTCGGTCAGCACCTTTTTGGAAGCTCCGACTTGTGCCGCCAGATGGGCCTGCACCCGAGCCCGACCGGCCTCTCGCAACCGCGCGGCGCGATCCTTGATCGCTGCTCCATCGACTTGCGGCATGCGAGCGGCGGGCGTGCCTTGCCGCGGTGAATAGGGGAAGACGTGGAGCCAGGTCAGATTGCACTCTTCGACCAGCCGCAGGGAGTTTTGGAACATCTCTTCGGTCTCGGTCGGGAAACCGGCGATGACATCGGCACCGAAGACGATGTCAGGGCGCAGCTTTCTGGCGTTTTCGCAGAATCGGATCGCATCGTCGCGCAGGTGGCGGCGCTTCATACGTTTGAGGATCAGGTCGTCACCCGCCTGCAGAGATAGGTGCAGATGCGGCATCAGACGGTGCTCGGTCGCAATCGCCTGCATCAGCATGTCATCGACCTCAATGGAATCGATGGACGAGATGCGCAGGCGCGGTAGATCGGGCACGAGTTTCAGGACGCGCATGACGAGATCGCCGAGTTTTGGCTCCCGCGGCAGATCGGCGCCCCAGGAGGTCAGATCGACGCCCGTCAGGACCACCTCGTTATATCCGGCATCGACCAGCCGCTTGATCTGGTCGACAACGACGCCCGCTGGCACAGACCGCGAATTGCCGCGGCCATAAGGAATGATGCAGAAGGTGCATCTGTGATCACATCCGTTCTGCACCTGGACATAGGCGCGGGAGCGGGTGCCGAACCCATCGATCAGATGCCCGGCCGTCTCCGTTGCCGACATGATGTCGTCGACCTGAACCTTCTCGGTTTCGCCGATAAAATCTGCAGCAAGACCACGCCATGTCTGGGGTTTCATCTTCTCCAGATTACCGACAACTAGGTCGACTTCCTCCATGTTAGAGAATGTTTTTGGCTCAGTCTGGGCAGCACAGCCGGTCACGATGAGCTTCGATTTCGGATTCTCTCGACGGAGTTTTCGAATGTCCTGGCGCGCCTTGCGCACCGCCTCGGCCGTCACCGCGCATGTGTTCACGATGACCGCATCGCCTAAGCCAGCGGACGCTGCAAGCTCTCTCATCGCCTCGGTTTCATAGGCGTTGAGACGACATCCGAAGGTCGAAAAAACGGGCGCTTTGCGATCCATCAGATCGCCTCCAGAAACTCTGGTGTCAAAGTACCTGTGAAGACATGGGCGGTCGGGCCGGTCATCCGTACGCCGTCCTCGGCCCAATCTATGAAGATCCGACCACCGTCGAGATCGAGCGTCACATTGCGCCCGGTCAAACCTCGGCGAGCAGCCGCGACTGCGACCGCACAGGAGGAGGAGCCCGAGGCAAGCGTCACACCGACGCCGCGCTCCCAGACGCGCATACGCAGGTGATCGGGCCCCACAAGCGAAGCGAACTGCACATTCGTGCGTTCTGGGAAGAGCGGGTGATGCTCCATGGCAGCGCCCCGCGCCTCCAGATCCACAGCATCAGCGTCATCGACAAAGAAGGAGCAATGTGGATTGCCCATACCGGTTGCGGTCGGCGTACCGTCGATGGGCAGTTCAAGTGTGTCCATCGCCTCTGCGAGAGGAATATCCTTCCAGTCTAGGAAGGGATGGCCCATGTTTACAGCCGTCATACCATTTTCAGAGCGGCGGGCCTGAAGCAGACCACGTTCCGTTTTCAGGGTCAGTTCGCCGCGCTCTTGCAAGCGCATCTCGCGGTCTGCGATGCAGCGTGTCGCATTCCCGCAGGCGGCCGCCGTCGATCCGTCAGCGTTGTAAAAAGTCAGCGCAATATCGGCATCCTCCGCATCGGTCAGAACCGCCAATTGATCGAATCCTACGCCGCGATGGCGATCTCCCAATGCGCGGGCGAGATCAGACGTCACAACGGCATCACCACTCCGCTGGTCGATGACCACGAAGTCATTGCCAAGCCCATGCATTTTCATGAAAGGCAGGCCGATGGAGGCGGTTTGATCGCGCATGGCTGCGATATAGCGCTGGCTTGGCAATATGGGAAGAGTGCAGGGGATTTGGGGCTTGACCCAGTGGGGCGACCTTTCTAGATAGACGCTTCGTGGGCCCTTAGCTCAGTTGGTAGAGCAACTGACTTTTAATCAGTGGGTCACAGGTTCGAATCCTGTAGGGCTCACCATTCCCTTTTTCCTGCATGATTGATTGGGCTGCGAAACAGACCAGTCGCACCGCTCCAAAAGTTGCCTAAATTTTAGGCATTTCGCTTAAGAAATGATCCGGCCTATTGGGCCTGGCCTTCATGCGCATCACACCGCTTGATATTCCCTACCCGCCAAACGAAATCTGGCGAAACTCTGGGCGATGCCTGCCGCGCCTGTTGAAATCGCTAAAGCCGAGCCAGTTTCTCACCCTCGGGCCACGCCGCCGCGGGCGCGGGGCGATGTGGTTTTGGCGACGAAGCCGGGGCGCACCGGGTCGGTCATCGGTGGATTGCGGCAAGCCGGGTCGCTGAAAGTCCTGTTCCCGCGCAATACCGGACCGGATTTGCAGGCGGTGTTGGTGAATACGGCTGGCGGGATCACGGGTGGCGATGCATTTTCGCTGATGGCAGACGTGGCGCCGGGCACGGCATTGACCGTCAGCACGCAGGCCGCCGAGAGGGCCTATCGCGCGCAGCCAGAAGAAACCGGCCTGATCCGCAATCAGATGCGTGTTGGCGACCAAGGGCAACTGACATGGGTGCCGCAAGAGACGATCTTGTTTCAAGGCTCTGCTTTGCGTCGGCATCTGACGGTCGATCTTCATGCCCATGCGCGTCTTCTTCTGTGTGAACCGCTGGTTTTTGGGCGGACTGCGATGGGCGAAGTGCTGACGGATATGCGATTTGAGGATCGCATCGAAATTCGCCGCTCAGGCAGGCCTTTGTTCCTAGATGCCATGCGGCTTGATGGCGATGTTGCAGCGCACCTCGCGCGCGCACCGATCGCTGCGAAAGCGGGCGCTTTGGCGACGCTTGTCTATGTGGCGCCGAATGCGGAGGCGCATCTGGCACCGATCCGGGAACGCCTTGGGCCAAAAGCGGGCGCGAGCCTTGTGCAGTCGGACGTGCTGGTCCTGCGAGCCTTGGCGGATGACAGTTTTGCCCTGCGCCAGACTCTGATGCCGATATTGAGCCGCCTCTCCGGCGCACCTCTTCCACGACCATGGATGCTTTGAGATGAACCTGACCCCAAGAGAAAAAGACAAGCTGCTGGTCGCGATGGCCGCGGAAGTGGCGCGCAAGCGGTTGGCGCGCGGCGTGAAGCTGAACCACCCCGAGGCGATCGCACTGATCACCGATGCGGTGGTGGAGGGCGCACGGGATGGACGATCCGTGGCTGACATGATGGAAGCCGGCGCGCAGGTGATCGCCCGGGAGTACTGCATGGAAGGGGTGCCCGAGATGATCCACGAGGTGCAGGTCGAAGCGACATTCCCGGACGGCACCAAGCTTGTCACAGTTCACAATCCGATCCGCTGAGGTGCCGAGATGATCCCCGGAGAGATATTCCCTGCCGATGGCATGCTGACCCTGAATGAGGGCGCTGAGGCCATCACCCTGAATGTCGCCAATACCGGCGACCGTCCGGTGCAGGTGGGCAGCCATTATCATTTTGCCGAAGCCAACGCGGCGCTGGAGTTTGATCGTGCGGCGGCGCGCGGCATGCGGCTCGATATCGCCGCGGGCACGGCGGTGCGGTTCGAACCGGGGCAGCGGCGCGATGTGCAACTGATCCCGATCTCCGGTGAGCGACGGGTCTATGGGTTCAACCAGCAGATCATGGGATACCTCTGATGCCGACACACATCTCCCGCGCCGATTATTCGGCGATGTTCGGTCCCACCACGGGCGACAAGGTGCGGCTCGCCGATACCGATCTGATCATTGAAGTTGAGCGCGATCTCACGACCTACGGCGAAGAGGTGAAATTCGGCGGCGGCAAGGTGATCCGCGACGGGATGGGGCAGTCTCAGGTGACCCGTACGGAAGGCGCTGTAGACACCGTAATCACCAATGCGCTGATCGTGGACCATACCGGCATCTACAAGGCGGATGTGGGCCTGAAGGACGGGCGCATCGCGAAGATCGGCAAGGCGGGAAACCCGGACACACAACCTGGTGTCGATATCATCATCGGCCCCGGCACGGAAGCGATTGCCGGGGAGGGGCGCATTCTGACCGCCGGCGGGTTTGACAGCCATATCCATTTCATCTGCCCGCAGCAGATCGAGGACGCGCTGCATTCCGGCCTCACCACCATGCTCGGCGGCGGCACCGGACCGGCGCATGGCACCTTGGCCACGACCTGCACCCCCGGGGCCTGGCATATCGGGCGCATGTTGCAGGCCGCGGATGCGTTTCCGATGAACCTGGCCTTTGCGGGCAAGGGCAACGCCTCCATGCCTGTCGCGCTGGAGGAACAGGTTGAGGCAGGGGCTTGCGCGTTAAAGCTGCATGAGGATTGGGGCACGACGCCGGGCGCCATCGATTGCTGCCTCTCGGTCGCCGATGTGATGGATGTGCAGGTGATGATCCACACCGACACACTGAACGAAAGCGGATTTGTGGAGAACACCGTTAAAGCCATGAAAGGCCGTACGATCCATGCGTTCCACACCGAGGGCGCGGGCGGCGGGCATGCGCCGGATATCATCAAGATTTGCGGTGAGGCGCATGTGTTGCCCTCCTCGACCAACCCGACCCGGCCCTTCACGGTGAACACGCTGGAAGAGCATCTGGACATGCTGATGGTCTGCCACCACCTCGACAAATCGATCCCCGAGGATGTGGCCTTTGCCGAGAGCCGTATCCGGCGGGAGACCATCGCCGCCGAGGACATCCTGCATGACATGGGCGCGTTTTCGATCATCGCGTCGGACAGTCAGGCGATGGGGCGTGTGGGCGAAGTGCTGATCCGCACCTGGCAGACGGCGGATAAGATGAAGAAACAGCGCGGGCGGTTGCCGGAAGAGACCGGCGAGAACGACAACTTCCGCGTGCGGCGCTACGTGGCGAAATACACGATCAACCCGGCGATTGCGCATGGGATATCGGGCGAGATCGGCTCGGTGGAGGAAGGCAAACGTGCCGATCTTGTGCTGTGGAACCCGGCGTTTTTCGGCGTGAAGCCCGAGATGGTACTGCTCGGCGGCACCATTGCCTGCGCGCAGATGGGTGATCCGAACGCGTCCATCCCGACCCCGCAACCAGTCTATTCGAGGCCGATGTTCGGGGCCTATGGCCGCTCGGTCGAACACTCGGCGGTGACCTTTGTGTCGGAGGCCGCGCAAGCGGCGGGGATTGGTGACGCGCTCGGCCTCGCCAAAACCACGGCGGCGGTGAAGAACACCCGGGACATCAGCAAGGCGGACTTGGTCTTGAACGATGCGACGCCAGAGGTCGAGGTTGATCCCGAAACCTATGAAGTGCGCGCCGATGGCGAGCTTTTGACCTGTCAGCCCGCCGAAGAACTTCCGATGGCGCAGAGGTATTTCCTGTTTTGATCCGATCCTTGCAAGAAACGCATTGCGGCAATGCAGAGATAGGTCTGCCGCGATGTAGCACGAAGACTTATATTATGTGTCATCCACAGAATGACATGAAAGGACTGAGCCATGGCGACGACAACTGTCTCCCGATCAGTCAATATTCCCGTCCTCGGAGCCATCCTCGCCGCGTTGCACGGCTTTGGTGTGAGCCTGGCCAAAGCGCGCGCCGCTTTGGCACTTTACGAACGGACCGGGCCGGACGGAATGCAAAGCGCCGAGACCCGCAAGGCGATGCTCGACCTGATGAAGTAAGCTCTGGCGGCGGGGGTCGGCATGGCTGATCTGCCCGTGGCACAAGTGATTGAACGGGCCGGGACCTGGTCGGGTCCGGCCGAGCCCTGCCCGTTGACTTATGAAGACCGGTTCCTGCGGCGGCGCGTGTTGGCGACAGAGACCGGCGGACGTTTCCTGCTTGATCTGCCTTCGGTGCAGAGCCTGAATGACGGCGATGCGCTACCGCTCTCGGATGGGCGCCGGGTGTCGGTCGTGGCAGCGCCCGAGCACCTGCTGATGATTTCCGGCTCTGATTTGACCCGTCTGGCCTGGCATATCGGCAACCGCCATACGCCGTGCCAGATTTGCGACGGCCATCTGTTGATCCGACCCGATGACGTGATCAAGGCCATGCTGGAACAGCTTGGCGCAACCGTGGAGATGGTCGAGCACCCGTTCACGCCGGAGGGGGGTGCTTATGGCCACGGGCGCACCCATTCCCATGACCACTGACGCGCATCTTCTGACGCTGGCGCAGTGGTTCTCGCCCGCCTATCCGCTGGGCGCGTTCAGCTACTCGCACGGGCTCGAGGGCGCGGTGGCATTGAGGCAGGTGCAAAGCGCGTCCGAGGTACAGGCTTGGATCGAGGCGGTGTTGCAGGACGGGACCGGGCGTGCGGACACGCTGTTTCTGGCAACGAGTTACCGGGCATCGGGACCGGAGGCTTTGGCAGAGATCGACGCAATGTGCCGCGCCTTTGCGCCATCGCTGGAGCGCTTGCAGGAGACCGAACGCCAAGGCGCAGCGTTCTGCAAGATCACCGCGGAGGTCTGGGGGACGGATATGGGGTCGCTGACCTATCCGGTTGCGGTCGGTTGGGCCGCGCAGGTTTGTGAACTTCCACAAGTCACGACGGCGGCGTTTTATCTGCACGCCTTCGCATCGAACCTTGTCAGCGCGGCGCAGCGGCTGACCGGTCTGGGACAAACCGAGGCGCAGCGGATGATCAAGGCTCTCGCACCGCTTTGCGAAAAGATCGCGGGTGAGACCGCCTCGGGCGATCTCACGACGCTGTCGAGCACCGCCTTCATGACCGACATCGCGGCGATGAAACACGAAACGCAATATTCCAGGATTTTTCAGACATGACGGAGCTCAACGGTCCCTTGCGCATTGGCATCGGCGGCCCGGTCGGTGCCGGGAAGACGACGCTGACCGCCGCGCTGGCGGAGGTTTTTCGCGATACCCATTCCATCGCTGTGATCACCAACGATATCTATACGCAGGAGGATGCCGAGGCCCTGATGCGCATGCAGATATTGCCAGCCGACCGCGTGATCGGTGTGGAGACCGGCGGCTGCCCACATACTGCGATCCGCGAGGATGCCTCGATCAATCTCGCCGCGGTGGATCGGATCGTGAAGCGGCATCCCGATCTGGAAATCGTGCTGATCGAGAGCGGCGGTGACAACCTGTCGGCCACGTTCAGCCCGGAACTGGCCGATCTGACGCTTTATGTGATCGACGTGGCCGCGGGTGAAGAAATTCCGCGCAAAGGTGGCCCGGCGATCACGCGCTCGGATGTTCTGGTGATCAACAAGACCGATCTGGCGCCACATGTGGGTGCCGATCTGGAGGTGATGCGCCGCGATGCAACTCGGATGCGCGGGGAGCGGCCATTTGTCTTCACCAATCTGCGCGCGCGGGAAGGTGTTGCTGCGATCCGGTCTCTGATCTGCGAGATCGGCGCACTGCGCGATCCCGCCATCGGCGCGGCGGTTTAATCAGCTCGGCGTTTCCCTTGGCCTCATGACCAGCGGCCCGAGCGCGTAGACAAACGTCAGAAACGCCAGCATCCAGGCCGCAGCAGACAGGGCGTAGAGCGTGTTGGCACTCTCTGGGGCAAGGCCCGCGACGAGCCGCAAAACCAGGGACAAAAAGATACCGACGTAGATCAGCGTCACCCGGTTATTCGCCGTCAGCGGCTGACCGGTATGGCCGAGGATCGCACGGCTCATCACGGCGGTGGTCATCCCACCAATGGCTCCGGCCATCCAGATATGCTGGGCCGCGACCGATAGAAATTCGTCGTTCAGCCAGTTCCCGAGTGCGACGGCAAGTGCGCCAATAGGCAGAAACGCGTAGCTGAAATGCAGGACCCAGACGAGCGGTTCCGAGAGGGTCTGTTGTCCCTGCCATCGCGATAGACGGATTGCGTGCAGTACGCCCGCAACCGCGAGCGCCGTTGCGGTGAGCGAACCATCCGGCAGCGCGACCCAGAAGAGAAGGGCCGCAAAAAGCGTCGCGAGGCAAAGCAGGTCGAAGCGTTGCATCGGAGGCACCGGAAGGCTGTCGCGGCCCCGTTTGACCAGCCAGTTGCGGGTGAAGGACGGGATAATGCGACCGCCAACAACTGCGATCATCATCAGGGCGGCGGCAACACCGATCCTGATACCCACCCCGGAATGGGCAGGCTCACCTGCAAAGACGTCGCTCAGGAACAGCGCATCGCCCAGGGCAAAGATCGCGAGCAGGACCATAATGATGAGATTGCGCCAGTTCCGCCCGGCAACGATTTCGCGCAGCAAAACCATCGCGAGACCGATGAAAAAGGACAGATCGAGAAGGCCGATCAGGGCAGGCGGCAACCCTTGGGTAAAGAGGAACGCGAAGCGCCCCAATGCCCAAAGCGTCCAGAGCGCGACAAGTGGCCAACCCGCGACCGGCATACGTCCGGTCCAGTTCGGAACCGCCGTCAAAAGGAACCCCGCCATAACCGCGCCGAGATAGCCATAGAGGAATTCATGCGCGTGCCAGGAGACCGGATCGATCCCGTAGGATAGCTCGATCCAATCGCGCAGCATGGCAATCCAAAACGCCATGGCCACAAACGCCCAGACAGCGGCGCTAAGAAAGAAAATCCGGAACCCGTAGCTGAAAACCGCAGGCCCCTGCCATGCCCGCATCTGTTCCATCGTCGTCATTTGGGTGCTCATGTCTCACGCAAGTTGAAAGAGGAGCGATTCCTTCAAAAACTAGCGCGACATGGCCAACGCAAACTTGACCGCGATCAAGTTTGTCACGGCTTCGAGCGGTCGGATTTGCGGATCAATCGTCGTCGAGAGGTCTGGCTTCGTCTTCCAGGAGGATCGGAATGCCGTCCCGGATCGGGAATGCGAGCCTCGCGGATTTGGACACCAGTTCTTGCGTCTCACTGTTATAGCTCAGTACGCCCTGGGTGATCGGGCAGACGAGCCCTTCGAGCATATGCCGATCGAACTGCGGTGTGCTCATTGCAGGATCTCCTCGCCCGCGCCGCCGCGGAGCGCGAACTCGATCAATGTCACAAGTGTTTCTCGCCTGGTGGACAGCGATGGCGCCTCGAGCAGAGCTTGACGTTCTTCGGGGTCAAACGGGCACAGCATGGACAGCGAATTGATCAACATCTCGTCCTCGGCGTCTTTCAGGCTTTCCCAATCGGTCTTCAGGTCCTGCGCATGAAAGAACCGCGCCAGCAGGTTCATGAACTTGTCGCGTTGAAAGCCGGGGTCTTCCTCAACGGGACCAAGATCGCGCGCAAAACCATCCCAGTTCACATTGGCGCGCCGATAAGGCGTGAAACCATTGACCTCCTCGACAACGCGGAACCGGGAAATACCGGAGAGCGTGATCATATAACGGCCATCCTCGGTCTCAGAAAACTGCGTCACGCGACCCGCGCACCCTATGGTGTGGAGTTTGCCCTTGCCTGCGGAACCTTCATGCGGCTGCACCATGCCAATGAACCGATGCTGGGTTTTAAGGCAATCCTCAAACATCTGCAGGTAACGCGGCTCGAAGAGATGCAGCGGCAAACGCGCGCGCGGGAGCAGGAGCGCACCGGGCAGGGGGAAGACGGGGATTGTCTCTGGCAGATCGGTCGCAGGGAACATGTCAGTTCAGATAGACCGTCACGGCGATCAGACAAATATCATTGAGGACAGTTTGCGGCGACCGTTGAGAACGACGGGGTCTTCGGGTTTGAGCGCATCGAAGATCGTGAAGAGCTGGGTCTTGGCGGCACCGTCATTCCACTCGCGATCCCGGCGGAAGAGATCAAGGAGTTGATCGACCGCGCCCTGCGCATCGCCTGAAGCGTGCAGGGCGGTTGCGAGATCGAAGCGGGCCTGATGATCATCAGGATTGGCCTCGACCTGTGCGGTCAATTCGGCGATGGGACCGGCATCCTCGGCTTGCTTGGCCAGTTCTAACTGCGCGCGCGCGGCTTCCACCTCGGCGGTGTCGGCCAGGGCGTCACTTGCGTTGTCCAGAAGCGCTTCGGCCTGCTGCAACTCCCCCATGGCGAGATGCGCGCGCACAAGGCCGCCATAGGCCGCTGCGTGATCGGGTTCCTCACCAAGGATCGCGGCGAAGGTCTGGGCGGCATCAACCGCGGCACCTTCCTCCAGCATTGCTTCGGCTGCATCGACCGCGTCATCGAGACCACCAGACGCATCCCCACCGGATTCAGCGACGAGCTTGTCGATGAACGCCTTGATCTCGGAGCCCGGGAGCGCACCCTGAAACGCATCAATCGGCTTGCCTTTATAGAAGGCATAGACGGTCGGGATCGACTGGATGCGCATTTGCGCGGCGATCTGTTGGTTCTCGTCCACGTTGACTTTGACCATCTTCACCGCGCCTTTGGCGGCGGTGACGGCTTCTTCCAACGCAGGTCCCAGCGTCTTGCAGGGGCCACACCAGGGCGCCCAGAAATCAACGATCACCGGCACATCTTGCGAGCCATCGATGACATCCACGATGAAGGTGGATTCGTCGCTATCTTTGATGAGATCGGAGTGCGCGGGTCCTGCGTTCAGTTCGAGCATCGGTGGCCTCGTCGGATAATGTGTCAACGCCCGGTATATGGGCGCTCAAAGGTCAAAGATCAAATGTCGCAAATACAGGCGCGTGGTCGGAGGGTTTTTCCCACCCGCGCACTTCGCGCAGGACACGGGAAGAGTGGCCCGCATTGGCAATGTCGGGCGTGGCCCAGATGTGATCCAGACGGCGGCCTTTGTCGGCGGCATCCCAATCCCGGGCCCGGTAGGACCACCAGCTATAGAGCTTGCCGTCGGGGATGTCCTTGCGGGTAATGTCAGTCCATTTTCCGGCGTCCTGAGCCTCGGCCAGATGTTCGACTTCGATGGGTGTGTGGCTGACGACTTTCAGAAGCTGTTTGTGAGACCAGACATCATCCTCGCGCGGGGCGATGTTTAAGTCCCCTACAAGAATGGATTTTTTCGGGTTCTCGGCATGAAAAGCGTCGCGCAATTCGGTCAGATAGTCGAGCTTCTGTCCGAACTTCTCGTTCACGTCGCGGTCGGGGACATCCCCGCCGGCTGGCACGTAGTGGTTGTGGATCGTCACGCCATTCTCAAACCGCCCGGCGATGTGGCGGGCGTGACCGAGGGAGGCGTAATCCTCCGAGCCAGCCTCTTCCATTGGCATTTTCGACAGGATCGCGACGCCGTTATAGCCCTTCTGGCCGCGGGCAACCATGTGAGTGTAGCCGAGCGCGTGGAAGCCTTCGGTCGGGATTTTCTCGACCGGGCTTTTACATTCCTGAAGACACAGCACATCCGGCGCCTCTTCGCGCAGGAGCTTGAGAACCAACTCCTCGCGAAGGCGGACGGAATTGATGTTCCAGGTGGCGAGGGTGAAGGGCATGGGCAGGTCTCCGTCAGGTTGGCCTGACCCTAATTCGAGCCGCTGCGCTCCACCACCCCGGAAAGTGCTGAAAGAAGTGCTGCGTTAAACGCGTCGGGGTCTTCAATATGCGGGATGTGGCCAAGACCGGGCAGAACTGTGAGGGTCGAATTCTTAGTGATGCCGTGCAGCTCCTCGCCCTGAGGGAGGGGCGTCGCCGTATCAAGCTCGCCCCAGATATAGGCGACGGGCAAATCGAGATTTGGATAGTCCGTTCGCGAAATGCTGATCGCGCCTTTTGGCGTTTCGAGCAGTGTTGGCAGCCAGTCGGCAATGGCGGAGGTTGTGCCTGCGCGGGTATTGGGACGTCTCAGAATGTCGAGATATTCCGGCAGGGCGCGGTCTTTCTTCGCGAGAAAGAGCTGCAGCATCGGTTTCAGAACATACGGGTTGGTGATCGTCGCGGAGACGGCGAGTTCGCGCATGATCTTCGGCTTCAGAACAACCGGCAAGGTTTTGGGATTTTGATCCGAGCCCACACCAATGGCACCGGCCACGATCACAGCGCCTTGGAAGCGATCTGCCGAGCGGAACAGCGCTTCCATACCCGGTCCGGCACCGAAGGAATGGGCGATCAGAATGGGTCGGGTTTCCATGGCGTCGATGAGGGCGATAAGGCGCTCTGCCTGCCTTACACGACCGTAGTCACCACTTGGATCGCGTTCGGAGTAACCCATCGGGGAGAAGTCGATGGCCGTCGCACGGTAGCCTGCATCGCCAAGCGCATTGAGCGTTTCGCTCCAGAAAGCGGACCACCCGACGGAACCGTGGATGAGAAGTAGGGGAATCCCAGTCTCAGGACCGGTCTCGAGCACATGGACCTGTCCCATTGCGGTGTCGATCAGGCGACCATCGGGAGGCTTGCCCTCGTCTACGCTGTCGGTCTCCCGCAAAGCTGCCAACCCGCGCAGCCCAACCAGCAGCAGGACAATGAGGATGAGAAACCAGAAAAGAACACGAAATACTCGCCTCATGCAGTGATCATATCACTGATCTCAAACAAAAAAAGCCGTTCGGCATCAGTTCGCCGCGCACTGAACACCCATCGCATCGGTCATTTTCAGCTTTCGACATAGGCGGCGAAGGCCTCCGCATAGTCCGGATGCCAACGGCTGAGCGCGGGACGGTTCTCGATGATATCACCGACGGCCCATGCGATGCGTTTTTCGTCGAGCGCGCGGGAGACGTCGTTGTCGGGGCAGAGGATGTAGAAATCTCCGCGGTTCATACTGTCGGTGAAGAACTCGACGGTTTGCTCGGCTGTCCAGGCGGCGGGTGGTTTCTCGGGCGCGCCGATCATGGCGGTATGCACGAAACCCGGGATCAAGAGATGGGCAGTGAGTGCGGCACCCTCGATGTTGCGCAGTTCATGCGCGAGCGCTTCGGTGAAGGCTTTCAGGCCTGCCTTCGAGACGTTGTAGGCCGGATTGCCGGGCGGTGTCGTGATGCCCTGTTTGGAGCCGGTATTGACGATGGCACCGGGACGGCCTCGCTCGATCATGCGGGGCGCGAAAACCTGCGTGCAATGGATCGGCCCCCAGAGATTGACGCCCAATGTGGATTGCCAGGGGTCGAGCGCGCCAACGGTCGAGGAGCGCATGCCGATCCCGGCATTGTTCATCAGGATGTCGGTGCCGCCGAAACGGTCCGCCACGTCTGCCTCCAACGCCTCGACCTGGGCGCGATCGCCGACATCGGTGGATGCGGTCATGACATCGGCAGCGCCTGCACTTCGGACCGTTTCGGCCGCGGCCTCCAGCTTGTCCTCGGAGCGGTCGACAATCACCACGCGCATGCCCATCGTCGCAAACTTCGTGGCAGCGGCGAGCCCGATCCCGGAGGCACCGCCAGTGACAACGGCAACGGAGTCAGATGTGAAAGCGGGATGTGTCATGGTGCGTTCTCCTGTAGGGTGTGTCGTTTTCTTGAGTGGCTGGCCGACGTTGTCGCCGACCAGCGCTGATTTTAAGCGGCCTCGGCTTCAGTCACCTTCAGTTTGAGCATGTCCGCCATCCCGAAGTTTGTGAATAGGCCTTCTGTGACTTGCGCCAGTTGGTCGTTCATTGGCTTGACCAGATCTCCCATGCCGACGGTGTCGACCTCTGTCCGGAACGGACGGGTGCCCGGGGTCGCATTCACCACCGACACAACCGCATCTGCGACGAGTTTTGGGGATTGCTGCGGGTTCGCCGACAGAAATTCTGAAAACCCGTCCAGCGCTGCTTTCGGTGCTGCTGCCATATCTCCATAACCCGCATCGCGGTCACGAGAGGTTGGACTGATGAGATTGCCGAGGAAGCTTGTCGGAAAGCCACCGGGCTCGATGATTGCAACATCGACACCGAATTGGCTGAGTTCCACGCGGTAGTTCTCGCTCAGGGCCTCCACCGCCCATTTCGTGGCGTTGTAGGGTCCGTAGAACGGCAGAACCACTCGTCCCAACAGGCTTGAGACGTTCAGGATCAGACCCGAGCCCCGGGCCCGCATCGCCGGCAGGACAGCGCGGATCATGCGTTGAACACCAAAGACATTGATGTCGAACAAGCGGTGGAAGTCGTCAGCCGAGAAGTTCTCCTGCAGGCCATGCGCGCCGACACCGGCATTGTTGATCAGAACGTCGATGCTACCCAAAGCGTCCTGTGCTTCGGCCACACCTTTCTCAACCGACACATCGTCCGTCACGTCAATTTCAACAACTTCCGCGCCGAGGTCGTGCAAGTCCTGCACGGCTTTGGCGTTTCGGCCTTCCGGGTCACGGACGCTTCCCGCCACGCGATGACCGGCCTTGATGAGATCGCCCACAATCAAGGCTCCGAAACCGCTGCTGGCACCTGTTATTAGAATGTTCATTTTCTCTCTCCAATTGATCGCCCCTCTGACGGGGCACATGTCGTAAGTTTGAAATACGACTTGCCAACAAATCAGAACAGTCGGATAATTTTGAAACTATGGTTCAAGATATTGGAACGATGGGTCTGCCCGCGCTGCGCTGCTTCAGCACTGTCGCCCGACTTGGTGGGATCAGTGCGGCGGCAGAGAGACTGGGCATCGCCAAATCCGGTGTCAGCCGGTATGTGGCTCAGCTTGAAGCGCATTTGGGCGTGAAGCTCCTCGAACGTGGCGCACGGTCTGTCAAACTGACCCCTGTTGGCGAACTTCTCGATCACCGCATCCAATCGATCTTGGCGGAGATTGACTTACTAAACGACATCGCGCGTGAGGAGAGCCTCGGCGTCTCGGGGCAGGTGAGAATTGTCGCCACGCCCGAGTTTGGCGGTCTTGTAGCCTCGACCCTGTTTCCCATTGCTCAGGCGCGCCACCCGGGGCTGAGACTTGTGATGCGGACGGGATACGCGTTTGAGGACATGCAAGACCCGAGAACGGATATCGCGTTTCGGGTTGGCACGTTCAAAGATGATCGCCTGGTGGCGCGGGAACTTGGCGCCTTCCGCGCATGGCTTGTCGCCTCGCCGGAGCTTTTGCGGGATCACCGGGTTGCCACGCCAGAGGACCTTTCGCATGTCCCGTGTCTGGTATTCAGAGGCGATCAGTCGACGACGACATGGACGCTTCACAAGGGAGACCAGCAAACCGTCGTAGACGTAGCTGGCCGGTTTGGAGTTCAGAACTTCACGGTCCTTCTGGACCTCGCGCTGGCGGGTCGCGGAGTCGCGTTTTTGCCGAACTTCATGCTGGGCGATGCCCTCAGCACCGGCGTCCTTGTCAGGTGCCTTCCGGATTACACGTCGCGCCCATTCCCGGTGTTCCTAGCCTACCGCCCGGGCGCAAGGCGCATTGCGCGGATCGACGCTGCGATTTCCTTGGCTGAAGAGCATGTGCCTGGGTTGCTGTCTGAGTAGGGACGTCCAGCGTTGGACAGCATGCAACTGCAGGTTGTGCTGTAAGCAAGGGCTGACTAAGGCCAAAAACCGCCAACTGAACAAAAAAAGAGACCGAGCTTTCGCTCGGGCCAAGTCCAACAGGGAGGATGGCACAATATAACCCCATTGTGCCCAGGGGATTGCGTTACACGTTCAGACGATAGCCGCCCGATTCGGTCACAAGAAGGCGGGCATTGGACGGTTCTGGTTCAATTTTCTGGCGCAGACGGTAGATATGCGTCTCCAGAGTGTGGGTCGTCACGCCGGCATTGTAGCCCCAGACCTCGTGCAGCAGCACGTCGCGGGCCACGACACCATCGGTGGAACGGTAGAGGAATTTCAGGATATTCGTCTCTTTTTCGGTGAGACGGATTTTCTTTTCATCCTCGGTCAGGAGCATCTTCATGGCAGGCTTGAACGTATAGGGCCCAAGCTGGAAGACGGCGTCTTCTGATTGTTCGTGCTGGCGCAGCTGTGCGCGGATGCGGGCCAGAAGCACCGGGAATTTGAACGGTTTTGACACGTAGTCGTTCGCGCCAGCGTCGAGGCCAAGGATCGTATCAGCGTCGCTGTCATGGCCGGTGAGCATCAGGATCGGGCATTTCACGCCCTGTTTACGCATAAGGCGGCAAAGCTCGCGACCATCTGTATCGGGCAGACCCACGTCGAGGACGACCAGATCATAGATCGCTTCCTTCGCTTTCTCCATCGCGTTTGCGCCGTTTTCGGCTTCAAACACATCGAAGTCCTCGGTCATCACAAGTTGCTCGGAGAGCGCTTCGCGCAGGTCCTCATCGTCATCGACCAGCAGAATTTTTTTCAAAGTCGCCATGGGTTAGGTCCTTCTCGTTTGATCATGAAAATGTGGTCTCGACGTGAAATGAACAACTCACGGGCCTGTTATTCACGCCGACGTGTCGCGAAAGAGGGAAATGTTTCAAAATCGCGGCATTCGGGATATGGAAAAGGTCCGACTTGTAACAAAAGGTCCGTATTTGTGACATTCCACCCGACATTGCCAGAGCTGATCGCGCGCGCGCGCAGCGACTTGCGGGCCGGCGTTCCTGTCGTTTTGGGCGGATCGCTGGTCTTCGCGACGGAAACGCTGAGTTCTGAACGCCTGACCGCGCTGCAAGTGGGTGGACATGCGCCCTATCTTGTCGTGACCTCCTGGCGGGCTCAGACCCTGAAAGCGCGGGCCTATGACGGCGATCTGGCGCGGTTGCGCATGCCGCAGGATGCGCCATTGGCCTGGGTGCACGCGATTGCCGATCCGGCGGATGATCTGAACACGCCGATGAAAGGGCCGCTTGATGCTCTGCGCGGTGGCGATGCAAGCGCCGCCCGGCTGGCGTTGCGGATCATCAAGGACGCGCGCTTGCTGCCGAGCGCGGTGATGGTGGACCTTTCGGAGGCCAGCGACTTTGCGACGGAGAATGTCCTGACGAGGTTGGAGATGACGCCAGCGCTTGAAGAAGCACTGGATACGTCGGGAGCGCTTCAGGCCATTGTCAGCGCGAAACTACCGCTCGAAGTGAGTGAAAAGGGCCGTCTGCATGTGTTCCGCCCCGAGGATGGTGGTGAAGAGCATTATGCGATTGAGATCGGCACTCCGTCGCGACAGGCGCCAGTTCTGGCGCGTCTGCATTCGGCCTGTTTCACGGGCGATTTGCTCGGCTCTTTGAAATGCGATTGTGGCCCGCAGCTGCGCGCAGCCCTTGCGCAGATGGGTCAGGAGGGCGCAGGCGTTCTGCTTTACCTAAACCAAGAAGGGCGTGGCATCGGGCTTGCCAACAAGATGCGCGCCTACTCGCTGCAGGATCAGGGGTTCGATACGGTCGAGGCCAATCATCGGCTGGGATTTGAGGATGATGAGCGCGATTTCCGGATCGGCTCGGGAATTCTGGCGCGGCTTGGCTTCTCGCAAATCCGCCTGATGACCAACAACCCGGCCAAGATCGAGATGATGCAGGCGCAGGGCATGCATGTGACAGAGCGCGTGGCACTGAAGGTTGGTCGCACGGCGCATAATGATGCCTATCTGCGCACTAAGGCCGAAAAGTCCGGCCATCTGCTGTGACGCCAGAGGATATTGTTGTCACGCCAAGTGGTGCGTGGTTTCGCGGTCGGGTCTTCCCCTGCACGATTGGTCGATCCGGAGTGACTTGCCATAAACAAGAGGATGACGGGGCGACCCCGATCGGGACGCACAGACTTGTTGGCATGCTCTATCGCCCTGATCGACTAGCTCGGCCAGCCGATTGGGCGCTGCCGATCAGACCCGTGGATGGGTGGTCGGACGATATGACAGACCCTGACTACAACCAGATGGTCCGCCGCCCCCACTCGTTCAGCCATGAGGTGCTGCGCCGGGCGGACCGGCTTTATGATCTGGTCATTCTGACGGACTGGAACTGGCCATATCCGGTCAAGGGGCGCGGATCGGCGATCTTCCTGCATCGCTGGCGCAAGCCGGGACATCCAACGGAAGGCTGTGTCGCCTTTGCGCCCGAGCATCTTCTCTGGATCGCCCAGCGTATTGGGTATGGAACCCGGCTGATCGTGCGCGGTTAATGGGAGGGACGTTCCCCAAAGATCGCTGAGCCGACGCGGATTTGTGTGGCGCCCTGCATGATCGCTTTCTCAAAATCGCCGCTCATGCCCATGGAAAGCTCGGGCAGGTCGAGCTCTTTGGCCAGTTTTGCCAGAAGCGCAAAATGGAGCGTGGGTTCCTCGTCCACCGGGGGCAGGCACATGAGACCAATGACTGGAAGGCCCAGATCCCGGCATTGCTTGGCAAAAGCTTCGAGATCTTCCGGCATGATTCCGGCCTTTTGGGGTTCCTTACCGGTATTCACTTGGATGAAGAGGTCGGGGCAGTGGCCTAACTCACCTCGCAGCGTCGCGAGGCGGTTGGCAAGCTTCGGTCGATCCAATGTGTGGATCACGTCAAAAAGCTCCATCGCCTGACGGGCCTTGTTGGTTTGCAGCGGGCCGAGGAGATGCAGTTCGATATCTTCGTATCGCGATTTGAAGTCAGGCCATTTCCCCGCCGCTTCCTGCACGCGGTTCTCGCCGAAGACCTTGTGTCCCTCCGCTAAAACGGCCGCTACGCGCTCGTTTGGCTGGACCTTAGAGACCGCGATCAGTCTAATACCGTTCACATTGCGACCCGCGCGATCTGCAGCCTCTTCGATGCGATCAAGGATTTCGGACAGAGACATCTTGGGCTCCTTTTGGCTTTGCAGTGATCCAACATGAATGCGCCAAAAAGAAAAGAGCGGACCAAATGGTCCGCTCTTCATAACTGCTATAGGCTTTGAAGCTTAGAAGCTCAGAAGCTCAGAGCCAGACCGATGGAACCACGCTTAATATCAAACGGCGCACCGGTGATGTTGTCTTTGCTCCAACCGGCTTTGATAACTGCACCACCGCCAAGATCGTAGGCTGCAGCGACACCGAAACCTGCGGAGTCAGGCAGACCCGTACCAGCGTCTGGGCTATATTTACCCCAGTTGGCGTGAACGGAGATTGCACCTGTGGTGTAGCCGAGGCCAACACCGACATGATCGATACCGATCGTTGCACCACCATTTTCGAATTCATGATCCGTGTAGGTGATGCCAGCGGACAGACCGTTATCAAACGCACCGGACACGGAAACACCGGTGATTTTGGCTTCCGTACCAGCGGGCAAACCAGCCGCACCGTTCAAGAAGTTGTTGTACCCGGTTGCAGCCGTATTGTTGTGCGCTTTTTGATGTCCGATGCCGAAGGTAACAGTGCCGCCAGTGATTGCGAGGTTGTATTTCAGACCGATCGCGTAACCGATGCCGGTATTTGCGGCGCTCGAACCATTATCATCTTCCAGAGAGACAGCAACGCCGAACGCACCGGTCGTGTAGTCCCAACGCATGATCTGACCGTCAGCTTGCCCGTCGCCATAGGCACCCAAGTAACCGGCGTGTGAGGTTTCATCATCGGCCAAAGAACCTGGGTTGCCAACGTTACCAGCTTCGGTCAGGGCCCAGTCCAGAGCGCCGTCGGTGTCACCCATCGTCACGGTGCCGAAAGCGCCGGAGATGAATGCGTAAGCACCACCGTCATCCTGGTTGTTGCCGGTTGCGCCACCGGCGGCTTCGTCGATGTCGATCACGGCGCCGAAGGTCAGGCCGTTATC
>JANQRE010000004.1 GCA_028284705.1 Paracoccaceae bacterium
CGCAGGAAGTGACGGACAAGATCGTCAGCAACATCCAAGGTCCCCGCCGTCTCGGCGACCCGAAAGAATACGCGCTGATGGTCGCTCAGATTGTCGAGAACCCGTATCTGAACGGTGAGGTCATCCGCCTTGATGCGGCCACGCGGCTGCCGCCAAAATAAAAGGGCGACCCGAAGGCCGCCCTTCCTCGCGTCATGGAAATTCCTTAGCCGATCACGGCGTTGTCGTCGCGCTTGATGGCCACGATGGACGAGCGTGGCAGGCCTTCACCATCGGGGAACGACCCGCCCGGGTGCTGGATGCCAGCGAAGACCGTGCGGCGATCTGAGGACCAAGTGATGCCGGTCACCTCCGAGCCGTTCGGACCGGTCATGAAGCGTTCGATCTGACCGGTGACGGGGTCACCCACCAGCATCTGGTTGTTGCCCATACCGACAAAGTCGCCTTCGTTGCCGTCATTGCCATCCGTCTGGATCCAAACGAGACCTGCGCTGTCGAACATCATGCCATCGGGCGAGTTGAAGAGGTTGCCCTCTTTCACATTCGCCGAGCCGGCATAGGCGTCTTCATGCACGGTCGGGTTGCCGGCCATCACATAGAGGTCCCACTTGAAGACATTCGCGGTGTGATCGTCGTCTGCCGGGTACCAGCGCACGATCTGACCATAGTTGTTCTCCGCACGTGGATTCGGGCCGTTGACCGGGGTCGGATCGCCGCCAGCGTTTGGCTTCACGGCGCGGTTTTTGTTGTTGGTCAGGCAGCAATAGGCCTCCGCTGCCATCGGGTTCACAGCGACCCATTCGGGACGGTCCATGGTGGTTGCGCCGACCTTGGAGGCGGCCAGACGGGTCAGGACGCAAATCTCCGCCTTGGACATGCCGGTGGCCTCTTCGGTCAGGGCCAGCCATTCCCCCAGACCATCGTCATGGAACTGGGCCGCATAAAGCTGACCATCGTTCAAGAGCTCGGATGTATCGCTGCCCGGGCTGTAGACCCCGTTGGAGACGTATTTATAGAGGAACTCTCCGCGCTCATCATCGCCCATATAGACGACAACCTGGCCATTGGCGGCCACTGTGCAGGCGGCGTTCTCATGCTTGAAGCGGCCCAGAGCGGTGCGCTTGACCGGGGTTGAGGACGCATCTGCGGGGTCAATCTCGACGACATAGCCGAAGCGATAAGGCTCGTTCGGGTTCTGCGAGAGGTCGTAGCGCGGATCGAACTTTTCGTAGTCGTAGCGGCTCTCGGTGTTGATGCCGTAGCGGGTGAAGTCTGCGGGCAGTTCGACGGCCTCGTCCGTGGAGCCGAAATAGCCGTTGAAGTTCTCTTCGCAGGTCAGATAGGTGCCCCAGGGCGTTTTGCCTGCACCGCAGTTGTTCATGGTGCCGAGAACCGTTGTGCCGTCAGGATCGGCAGCGGTTTTCAGAAGGTCATGCCCCGCAGCTGGTCCCGCAATGGTCATGGGCGTGTTATGGGTGATGCGACGGTTGAAGGGGCTGTCTTTGACAACTGACCAGCCGCCGTCACCTTCGGCGATCTCAAACACCGCAATGCCCTGCAGGTTCTGCGTTTTCAGCACGTCCTCGGCGGAGGTTGGCTTGCCATCTTCATTGTTCGGGAAGTTGGTCTTCAGGTTGGCGTATTCGTGGTTCACGGCGATCACTTCCTTGCCGCCGATGTTGAACAGCTCCATACCGTCGGTGTTTTCGCCAAACGCGCGCTCGGTTGAGGCGGCAGTGCCGCCGGTCGCGTGGTCGAACTCAGGCCCGTCCGAGAACAGCGGATCACCCCAACGAACCAGCACTTGCCAGCTATACCCTTCCGGCACATGCACCGAGAAATCGGTCTGGATCGGGATCGGAGTGAAGCCGAAGCGGGTGGAGGCCGCTTGTGCGGAGGTGGTGCTCAGAAGGCCGGTGCCCATGGCAGCTGCGCCCGAGCCCATAACCACCAGTCCGCTAAGGAAATTGCGGCGGGACATGGCGCTTGCGACTACGCGTTCAAAATCGTTCTCTTCGGGACGGGGATCGTTGAGTTCGTCCCACTCATCCCAGCTCAGATCGTCGTGATTATCTTTCATGGCAGCTTCCTCACTCTTCGGTGGCGATTAAAGTTAATGCCCCCTGCGCTAGCGGGATTCTGAAAGGGTCACATGACAGTTTTGTTTCAGTTTTGTGACGCTGAAAGCAGGCGCGAAATGACGCCGGATACCGTGAAAATAATAGCCGCTGCGCAGACAATTGTAGGGCCGGTCGGTGTGTCGAGGATAAAGGCAGCCTGGAGGCCTGTCAAAACCGCCGTCACGCCAATCGCCGCGGCGGCAAGCCCCATACGTTCCGGGGTGCTGGTTATCATGCGCGCGGCGGCTGCGGGGATAATCAGCATCGCGGAAATCAGCAGCGCGCCGACGACTTTTATGGCCACCGCGACGGTCAGCGCGAGGGCGAGGATCACGATCAGTTCTTCTCGTTTCGGATCGATCCCACTGGCACGGGCCAGGTCGGGGTTCAGCGTTACGGTTAGAAGGGCCGACCAACGCCACAGCATGAGCGCGATCACCGCTGCGGCACCTGCCCAGATGACGCCAAGGTCCACCCGTCTGACGGCCAGAATGTCGCCAAAAAGATAGGCCGCCAGATCGACCCGTGTGTCGGTCAGAAGCACGATAGCGACGAGACCGGCCGCGAGGGAGCCATGCGCCAGAACACCAAGGGCAGAGTCAAAGCTGAAACCGCGCCGCGAGAGCGAGGAGACCGCCAGGCCCATGGCCAGTGCAGAGGCAAGGATGCCGACGGGCAGGGCGATGTTGAAGGCCAATGCCAGCGCAATGCCAAGGATTGCGGCATGGGCGGTGGCATCACCAAAATAGGCCATGCGCCGCCAGATGACGAAACACCCCAACGGAGCCGCCGCAAGCGCAACTGCGATCCCGGCCAAGGCCGCCCGTGTGAAGAAGTCGTCGAGCATCAGTGCGCGTGATCGTGGTGGTGATTGTCGTGATCATGATCGTGCTCATGATCATGCTGGTGCCGATAGAGCGCGAGCGTGCCTTCGGTGCCGGAGCCGAAAAGCTGGCGATACTCCGGGGCGGAGGCCACAACCTCCGGCGTGCCATGACAGCAGACGTGGCCGTTGAGACAGATCACCCGGTCCGATGCGCTCATCACCACATGCAATTCATGGCTAACCATCAGGATCGCGCAGCCGATTTCATCGCGCACCTCTTCGATGCGCTTGTAGAACGCAGCCGATCCCGGTTGGTCGAGGCTTTGCGTCGCCTCGTCGAGCAACAGCAGTTCCGGTTTGCCAATCAACGCCCGTGCCAAAAGGACTCGTTGGAACTGCCCACCTGATAATTTGGACATCTGACGGTCGGCGAGGTCTGGAACATCCGCCTGTGCCAGCGCTTCCGCGACGGTGGATTTGGACAGGCGTCCGGGCAGAGCGAGAAAGCGCGACACCGTCATCGGCAGGCTCGGGTCGATATGCAATTTCTGCGGGACGTAGCCGATTTTCAGGCCGGGTTTGCGGGTAATGGAGCCATGGGCGGGCTCCACCGCACCGACAATGGCACGCAACAGCGTGGATTTCCCGGACCCGTTTGGGCCCAGCACGGTGACGATTTCACCGGGGTCCAGAGTGAGGCTCACATCATGCAGCACTTCACCATGACCCTGTCTCACACAGAGGCGGTCGATTTTCAGTAAATTCACGCGGCGGTCTCCGAGCAGTCGGGGCAAACACCCATGGCTTCTACCACAGTGTGTTCGATGGAAAACCCGGCGTCGCTGGCTTGTCTGCGCAGCGCGTTGGTCTGAGGATCGGTCTCAGCCACACGGGCGCATTTCCGGCAAATGAGGAAGGCGGGGATATGATTATCTCCGGGATGCGAGCATGCGATGAATGCGTTGAGCCCCTCGATCTTGTGGGCGAAGCCGTTGCCCACCAGGAAATCCAGGGCACGGTAGGCAACCGGCGGTTGGGACCCCAAACCTTCCTTCTGCAGAATTTCGAGGATGTCATAGGCACCCATGGCTTTGTGCTGAGATTGCAGTATCTCAAAAACCCGCCGACGCACCGGCGTGAGCCTGAGCTTGTTGTCCGCGCAATGACGCTCCAGCTCCGCAAGGCCGGTTTTTTCGCAATGGGTGTGATCGTGGCTGTCGAATGCGCGCGTCATGGTTTCCTCTAGCGTAGGCTTGATATGTTATACTATTACAGATAGCAACTCTTCATGACTTACAGAATCGCACTTCCCGCCCTTTTGCTGTCTACCACCGCTGCGGTCGCCGAGGCACCTAATGTGGTGGCGGATATTCTTCCCGTTCACTCCATGGTTGCGACCGTGATGCAGGGTGTCGGAGAGCCTTCGCTGCTCCTGCCGCCCGGTGCCGATCCGCACAGCTATTCGATGCGTCCCTCGGAGGCTCAGATGCTCTCGGACGCCGAGATCGTGTTCTGGGTCGGGGAGGGGCTGACACCCTGGCTGGTCCAGCCGATCGAGGCGATTGCCGAGAAGGCGGATGTGATCGAGTTGATGGAAGCCGAAGGTTTTGAACCGCGCGCCTATGCTGAAGGTGAAGGTCACGACGATCACGAGGACCATGATGATCATGACGACCATGATCACGGTGAGGAGCATGCCGAGCACAAAGACGAGCATGATCACGAAGAGCACGCACATGACGATCATGATCATGACGAGCATGCCCATGACGACCACGGCGATGATGAACATGCGCATGACGATCATGGCGAGGAAGAGCATGCTTCCCATAGTGAGGAAGAGCATGGCCATGATGACCATGCCGGTCATGATCACGGAGAGTTCGACCCCCATGCCTGGCTTGACCCCGAAGCGGCCATCACCTGGATCGCGGCAATTGCTGAAGAACTGTCAGAGCACGATCCGGACAACGCGGCGATCTACGAAGCCAATGCCGAGGCGGCGATGGAGCGCCTGCACAAGCTGACTGACGATCTGGCCGAGAAGCTGGAGCCACTCCACGAGGTTGGCTTCGTCACGCAGCATGACGGCTACCGCTATTGGATTGATCGTTTCGACCTGGCTTTCGAAGGTGCGATCAGTTCCAACGAAGCTGAAGATCCCAGCCCCGCCGATATTGCCCGCGTGCAGGAAGAGATTGCTGAGGGGCACGTGAAATGCGTCTTCTCCGAAGTGCAATTGAGCGATCGCTTGATCGGGACGGCGACCGAAGGCAGCGATGTCAAAACGGCGGCACTGGACACGCTCGGCGCGAAGGTTGAGCCCGGCCCCGGCGCTTACGAGGCGCTTTTGGTGAACCTGGGCGACACCTTTACCGAGTGCCTGAGTAACTAGGAAATCGCCCTGACGCCGGCGGCAACCGCTGCCTCAGTCAGGGCGAAGTCTTCCTCGGTCAGTGCCAGGGACGGGTAGAGTTTCCCGGGTGATTTGAACACACCATTCTCCCGCAACACCTTGTTATATTGTGCATTTTTAGCGTGATCGGCGGCCTGCGTGTCACGATAGTTGCGCACCGGGCGGTCGAGGAAGACGATATCGAACAGTGTCGGATCACCGACCACCTGATGCGCGATGCCCGCTTCCGTCAGTGCCTCGGATTGCATCTTTTGCAACCGCCGCCCGTTGTTTCTCAACGTGTCAAAGGCACCGTCGCGCCGTAACACCTCCATGGTTTTCAAACCAGCGACCGAGGCGACCGGATTGCCGGAGAGCGTACCAAGCTGCATCAGCCATTTGTCGGCCCCGACCGAGGCCTTGTCGAAATGGCTCATGATGTCGGCGCGACCGGCGGTGGCGGCAAGGGGGAATCCCCCGCCGATGATCTTGCCGAGCGTGCAGATATCGGGCGTCGCTCCATAAAGCTCCTGCGCGCCGCCATAGGCGAAGCGGAAACCCGTGACGATCTCGTCGAAGATCAAGAGCACCCCGTATTTGTCGCATTCCTCGCGCAGGGCTTGCAGGAAGCCGGGCTCGGGCGGGATAACTCGTTGTAAAGGCTCGACAATCACTGCAGCCGCGTCTTTGCCATGTTCCGCCATCAGCGAGCGCAGAAAGTCGATATCGTTGAACGGCGCGATCAGCATCTCATCGGCCACGCCCTGTGGAATGCCCGCGCTGTCGGGCACAGCTTGCGGGAAATTCACCCGGCTTTCGGGCGCAAGCGACATCTGCGCCTCAGCGCTCATGCCGTGATACCCGCCTTCGAACTTGATCAGCTTCGACCGTCCCGTGAAGGCGCGGGCCAGCCGGATCGCATACATATCCGCCTCGCCGCCGGAGGAGACATAACGCACCTGCTCGGCACAGGGCACGGCGCGGCAAATCTCTTCGGCCAATTCGATTCCCGCGGCGTTATTGGCAAAGAAGGTCATGCCTTTGGGCAGTTGCTCCAGCACGGCCTCCATGACCTCCGGGTGGCCGTGACCAAGCAGCATCGGGCCTGACCCGATCAGATAGTCGACATATTCGCGCCCGTCTTCGTCCCAGACCCGGCTGCCCTTGCCCTCGCGAATGATGATGCCGGGGTCGAAATTGCCGAAACCGCCTGCCGGCAGCACCTCTTTGGCGCGGGCGATCCATTCCTCTTGTGTCTGAAGTTTGAGCATCCGTTCGGTCCCTATGACAGCTCTAAATCCGGCGTGCCGAGGACATCCTCATCCACTTCGATCCCAAGGCCCGGCCCTTCGGGTGGGGCGATGCGGCCATTTTTGCGGACAGGCGCTTCCGGGGCGAGGCGGGGGCCGACATAGCCTGAAAGATCGCAGGTGTTCAGTAGGCCTTTGGCCGGCGTGGCGGCGGCGAGATGCAGCGCGGCGGCAGTGGTGATGTCGGAGCCCCAGGTATCCTCAATGCACATCTTCGTGCCGAGATGCAGGCAGAGATCGCGCGCGGCACGCGTCTTTGACAGCCCGCCGAATTTCGACAGCTTCAGGGCGACCGCCTCCATACAACCGAGGCGGTGCGCTTTCAGAAGGGTTTCGGTGTCATGGGCGGTTTCGTCCTGCTTCATCGGCAGACCGGTCGCTTCGGCCACGCGGGCGCAATCCTCGATGGTCTCGCAGGGCTGTTCCAGCATGACATCGAGATGGGCGACGGCGCGCCCCACCCGGATCGCGGTCAACCTGTCGGTGCCGCAATTCCAGTCGCCATAAACCAGCGGGCCACTGCCGACCGCCTCGCGGACCTGGGTGAGCCGCGCAACATCAGCCTCCCAGTTCGCATCAGCACCAAGTTTCACCTGAAACTGATTGATTCCAGTGGCTTGCGCCTCGCGGGCCATGCGCGCCATCTCCTCTGGCGCGACGCAGGTGATGGAGTGGTAGAGCGGCATGTTCGCTACGTGGCGCCCGCCCAAGAGCGCATAGAGCGGCAATTTGGCGACCTGCCCGGTGATGTCCCACAGCGCGGTATCGATGAGCGATTTGGCGTAGGCGTGGCCTTGCAGATAGGTGTCTAGCCGGGCCATGAGTGCCTCGGGTCCGACGGGGTCAGCACCGAGCAGAACCGGGGCCAATTCGGTCACGACCGAGGCCGCGCCGCGCGCGAAGGCGGGCAGGTAATGGGGGATCGGGCAGACCTCGCCCCAACCGGCAATGCCTTCATCTGTGTCGATGCGCAGGACCGCGGTTTCGACGGTGGCGCAGGCCTTTCCGGCGGCCATGTAATAGGTCTCATGGCTGGTCAGCGGTACGTGCCAGAGGGTGAGTTTCGTGGTCTTCATGGGTAGACCGCCACGGGGTCACCGAGCGCCTCTTCATCTGGATGCACACCGAGCCCTGGGTCTTCGGGCAGATGCAGATGTCCGTCCCGATTTCGAGGCCCACGCCCGCCTGCGACATCGACGGTGATCATATCCTGACAGGCCCAGACGGCGTGGCAATTCGCATCCGGGATCGTGGCTGCCAGATGTAGAGCTTCGGTGTCTGCCAGAACCGAGCCACCGGTGGCCATGACGAACATGTCGATGCCATGGGCGAGTGCGATGTCCCGCATACGCGCGGCCTTGGTGAGCCCGCCGACGCGATTGAGTTTGATGCCAAAAACCTCGGCGATGCCGTCACGGGCGATGCGGATGGCGTCCTGCAGGGTGACGAGGCTTTCATCGACGCTCACCGGCGCAGCATGGCGTGGCGCGATGGCGGCGATATCGTCGAGTGTTTCGCAAGGCTGCTCGAACAAAACGTGCAGGTTTTCGGTGGCCTGCATTACGCGCAAGGCCTGTTGGCGAGTCCAGCCGCGATTGACGTCATAGAGCACGATCTCGCCGGGTTTTCGAATGGATTCAACGTCCCTGATGCGGGCGATGTCACGTTCCACATCGCCACCGATCTTCACCGAATGTGCGATGTAGCCCCGGTCGCGGTAGCGTTTGATGACCTCGCGGGTCTCCTCGATTGTTTTCGCGCCGACCGAGGAGGCGATGGGGCGCGGCGTGCGCGACCCACCCCCCATCAAATCGGCGATGGGCAGACCGGCGGCCTGACCGGCGATGTCCCAGCAGGCCATGTCGATGGGCGCCTTGGCATAGAGATGGCCGGGCAGGCACATGTCCATGGCGCGTTCGATGTCGAGGGCTCGGCGCGGATCGAGGCCGAGAATGAAAGGCGCCATGGTCTCGATCCCGGCGCGGATGCCGGGGCCATGGGCGGGCACATAGGTGTGCCCCCAGGGCGTGCCTTCGCCCCAGCCCGTCAGGCCCGAATCGGTTTCGAGTTTCACGAAAGTCGCGTCGAGCACCTCAAATTTCAGACGACCGCCGGAGAGCCAGTAAGGATGCTCCAGAGGCAGGTCGACATGAAAGACGGAGATGCGCGTGATCTTCATGGGATGACGACGAAATTGCCGGTATGGGTCTTTTTGATGAAGGCTTTCTGGCCCTCATGGAACTCGTCAAGCGGGACAGTTTGGGCGACGATAGGCGTGACCTCGCCGCGTTCGATGTAACCCACTAAGTCGTTGAAAATACGCGGTGGAATAACCGTGGAGCCGGTGAAGGTCAGGTCCATGAGGTAAAGCGTGCGCACGTCCAGCTCGACAATGGGTCCGGCGATGGCACCGGAGGTGGTATAGCGGCCGCCGCGGTCGAGGGCGTCGATGAGCGTCGGGAAATAATCGCCCGCGACGATGTCGGCGACGACATTGACGCTGTCATGGCCCGTTGCATCTTTGAGCGCAGCTTTGAGGTCCTTCGGGCCACGCGGCAGGATGTGTGTCGGGTTGAGTTTTGCGACCTCGGGATGCTTGGTCTCCGAGGCCATGGCGATGGTGATCGCCCCGCGTCGATTGGCCAGTTGAATGAGCGCGCCGCCGACACCGCCGGAGGCGCCGGTGATTAGAACGCGATCACCTTCAACGACCTTGGCCCGATCGAGCATCCCCTCGGCGGTAGAATAGGAGCAGGAGAAGGTCGCGAGTTCAGCGTCGCTGAGCGTGCTTTCGATCGGGTAGACGTTGCGCTCGTCAATCTTGGTGTATTCGGCATAACCGCCATCGGCCTCGGATCCGAAATAGCCGGTCTTGTGCATGTTGAGCGGATCGTCCCAATCGCGCAGCCAGTTGTCGGTGATAACACGCTTTCCAATCAGGGACTTATCGGCTTGCGCGCCGGTGGCGACGACATAACCGCAAACGTCCGCGCCCTGGATGCGGGGGAACTGCACGCCGGCACCGCCCCAGGTGTTGTCGGCGGTGGCGTCGAGCTCATAAGCGCCGCCGGTGGTGGCCTCAGTGACAGATTTCGAATACCAGCCGGCGCGGGTGTTCACGTCGGTATTGTTCATGCCGCAAGCGGCGACTTTGATGAGGACTTCACGGCCTTCGGGCATCGGGACGGGCCAGTCCGTGCGGTATTCCAAAGCGTCCAAATCGCCGTGGCGCATTAGGACAACTGCCCGCATTTCTTTGGGGATTTCCGTCATTGAGCAGCGACCTCCATCGCGTCGGTGCGGGGCTTTTCGCTTTGTGGATCGTAAGCTGGTTCGCCGAGCACTTTAGCGGCGCGAGGTTGGCCTGCAATGATGACCTCCAACGCCGTTCCCGGGGCGGCGGCGCGGGGTTTGACATAGGCGAATGCGAGGATTTTGCCGACCGTGTGGCCATAGGCGACGGAGGAGGTGGAGCCGACGACTTTCCCTTCGAAAACAACGGCTTCGCCACCGTGGCCGTCTTCGATGCCATCGGGTTCGATCTCGAGATAGGCGCAGATCCATGGCAGGTCGTCGTTGAAGGTCTTGTCATGGCCAAGGAATTCCTTATCGCGACGGGCGAAGCGCAAGACATCGGCCTCGGCAAGAGTGACCTCGTTGGTCAACTCGCCCGCGCCTTTGAAGGCTTTCTCCATTCGAAGGCTGTTCATTGAGAAGGAGCCGTAGTCTTTGATTCCAAATGGTTTTCCAGCCTCAAAGAGGGCGTTGTAGACGTCGAGACAAGCCTCGCGGGGCATGTGTAGCTCCCATCCCAACTCGCCTGCGTATGACATCCGGAAGGCCCAAACCTTGTGTCCAGCGATCTCGATTTCCTGTGCCGTGAGCCACCGAAACGCTGCGTTTGAAAGGTCAGCGGAGGTGCATTTCGCCAGCACATCGCGGGCGCGTGGACCGTTTAGCGAGAGTGCAGAATGGCTGTCTGAAAACCGGCTGAAAACCGGCTGAATTTCGTCGGAACAATTGGCGCGCAGATGATCCATCAGGCGTTGCTCGAAGAAGGCGGCGCAGACGAGGTAGTAGCGTTGCTCGGCCAGTTTCACGATGGTCAGTTCCATCTCGATCCGGCCGCGTTCGTTGAGCATGTGGGTGAGCGCGATGCCACCGACCTTCTGCGGTAACCGGTTGGCACAGAGGCGGTTGAGCAGCGCTTCGGAATCGGGGCCGGAGACCTCCACCTTGGTGAAGGCGGAGATGTCCATGATGCCGACGGCCTCCCGCACGGCCTTGCACTCGGCGGCGACCATGTCATGCACCGGCGTGCGCTTGAATCCGTAGTGGTCGCGCTGCTCGATCCCGTCGGCGAAGAAGCGCGGGCGTTCGTGGCCGAAGACTTCCTCGTAGACCGCACCTTTGGCTCTGAGCGTCTCATAGAGCGGCGAGGGTTTCACGGGCCGCCCGGCGAGGCGGTTGAAATGCGGGAAGGGGATTTCGTGGCGCAGGCAATAATCCTCATGCGCTTTGGTGACCTGCCACTCCTTCGTGGCGTAGGGGCCGAAGCGGCGCGGGTCGTAGTCGCGCATGGAGATGTCGGCGGAACCATGCACCAACCAGCGGGCAAGTTCACGGGTGAGACCCGGACCCCAACCGATGCCGATTTGCGTGCCGCAGCAGCACCAATAGTTCTGCACGCCAGGCGCGGGGCCAATGAGCGGGTTGCCATCGGGCGGGTGCGAGATCGCGCCGTGGACTTCGCGCTGGATGCCAAGCTCGGCGAAGATGGGCATGCGGTTCAGGGATTCCTCGAGCCAGGGCATGATCCGGTCGTAGTCGGCGTCGAAGAGCCAGTTTTCATAGTCCCATGGGCAGTGGTCGTGCCAGACGGAGTTGGGGTTTTCCTTTTCGTAGATGCCGATCAATCCACGTTTCTGCTCCATGCGGATATAGCCGGAAACCTTTTTGTCATCGCGGATGACGGGGAGTTCTTTGTCGAGGGCCTCAAACTCCGGCACAGGTTCGGTGACGAAGTAATGATGCGTCATCGAGGTCATGGGCAGCTGCAGGCCCGACCATTCGCCCATCTGGCGGGCATAGGTACCGCCCGCATTGACGACATGTTCGCAGATGATCGTGCCTTTCTCCGTCTCGACCCGCCACTCGCCAGTCTCGAGCTGCGTGATGTTTGTTGCGCGGCAGTGGCGGTGGATTTGTACGCCCTTTGCTCGGGCGCCCGCCGCCATGGCCATGGTGACATTGGTGGGGTCGACATGGCCATCATCGGGCGTGTGCAAAGCGCCGATCACGCCATCGAGGTTGTAGAACGGGTGCAGCTTGGCGACCGCTTCCGGGCCAACGAGCTCGATGTTGAAACCGAGAGACTGAGCGACGGACAGCGTGTGTTTCAGCCAATCGAGCTCGTCTTCATCATAGGCCAGCCGGAAAGAGCCGCATCCGTGCCATGTCACGGGCTGGCCGGTCTCGGTTTCAAGGCCACCGGAATAGAGGTCGATATTGTAATCGACGCACTTGCCAAGGCTGAAGCTGGACGTGGAATGCGTGATCTGCCCCGCCGCGTGCCAGGTGGAACCGGAGGTCAGCTCGGCCTTCTCAAGAAGGATCGTTTCAGGTCCCCAACCTTCATGCCCCAGATGATAAGCGAGGCCGACGCCCATGACGCCGCCGCCGACAATCACCACGCGGGCTTGGGAAGGGAGAGATTTGTCTGACATGCGCCCCGACTCCATTTTTCCTCTCGACAGGCTAATGGAACATTTATACCATCGTCAATCATGAATGGGACAAATGTATCATCAAAAGTGTTAGAGAGGATCAGCGCCGAATGGGACGCGCTGACGCCCGAGGCACAAAAGGCCGCGCGCTATGTGTTGGAGAACCCGGCGGATGTCGGTGTGTCCACCGTACGAGAGATTGCCGAGGCCGCGCAGGTGAAGCCGAACACTTTCGTGCGAATGGCCCGCCAAGTGGGGTTCGAAGGCTATGAGGATTTCCGCGCACCGTTTCGCGAGGCGATCCGGGCGGGGGCGGCGAGCTTCCCCGACAGGGCACGCTGGCTGCAATCCATCGCGCGCGAAGGCGAAATGGGCGGGCTTTATGGCGACATGGTCTCCTCGGTGATCCGCAATGTGGAGGAGACATTCGCGGGTATCGGCGAAGCGGCGCTGGTGGCGGCGGCGAAAGACATCTGGGCCTCGCGCCAGGTCTTCACGCTGGGGGTCGGGGTTAACAACGCCAACGCACAGAACTTCACCTATCTGGCTGCGACCGGCATGACCCGGTTTCACGCCATTCCGCGACCGGGGCATACGGCGGCGGACGAATTGGCCTTCGCGGATCATCAGGATGTGCTGATTGCGATCACCTGCGCGCCGTATCGGGCGGAGGTGGTCGATGCGGTCGAAGTGGCGCGGGAGCAGGGCATGAAGATCGTCGGCATCTCCGACAGCCCGGCGAGCCCGATCATCCGGGCGGCCGACCATGGGTTCGTGATCTCGGCAGATACGCCGCAGTTCTTTCCATCCTCGGTCTCGACCATCGCACTCTTGGAAGTTCTCTTGAGCTTTGTGATCGCGGTGGCAGACCCGGAGATCGTGCGCCGGGTGGAACGGTTTCATGAGCGGCGGCACAAGCTGGGCATTTACACGGGAGAGGGCGCATGAGTGTCGAGCCGGTCCGGTCGCTGGAGGCGCGGTATTACACTGATCCGCAGGTGTTCGAGGTCGAAAAAGCCGGGCTCCTGGCGCGCACCTGGCAATTTGCCTGCCACGCGTCCGAAGTGGAGAACGCGGGCGATTATTTTGCCTTTGAGCTGGCGGGCGAGAGCCTGTTCGCGGTGCGAGGACGGGACGACACGGTGCGTGTGTTTTACAATGTGTGCCAGCACCGGGCGCATGAATTGGTGCAAGGGAAGGGATCGACGCGGGTGGTCGTCTGTCCCTACCACGCCTGGACCTATGAGCTGACCGGGCAGTTGCGCGCCGGGCCGAACATCAAGTCGGTACCGGGGTTCGACCGCGAGAAGATTTGTCTGACGGAAGTGCGGACGGAAGAGTTTCTGGGCTTCGTCTTTGTGAATCTTGATCCGGATGCCGCGCCGATGGAGGACTGGTTCCCCGGCGCGCGGGCGGAACTGGAAGAATGGGTGCCTCAGTTTCGCGATTTGAAGCCGCTGGAATGGGTGGAAATCCCGGAGAACTGCAATTGGAAGGTCTCGGTCGAGAACTATTCGGAATGCTACCACTGCGCGCTCAACCACCCGACCTTTGCAACCGGCGTAGTGAAGCCAGAGACCTATGACATTCAGCCGCAAGGGTATTGTCTGCGCCACACGACGGAGTGCCAGAACCTTGAGGACATGACCTATGACATCAATTCGGGGTTTGCCCACAGCCAAGAATATTCAAGCTGGTTTTTGTGGCCGATGTTCTCGTTTCAGGTTTATCCCGGCAATGTCTTGAACACGTATCACTGGCGCGCGGTGGATGCCGATCACGTGGTTGTCTGGCGCGGGTGGTATTCGATTGGTGGTGCAGAGGACCCAGTGGCGCGGCAATTGGCAGTTCAGGATCGCGAGACGACGGTGGCGGAAGACATCACGTTGGTAGAGTCTGTGCAGCGTGGATTGAAATCGCGGGGATATGTGCCGGGGCCGCTGGTTGTTGATCCGACTTGCGGAGTGAACTCCGAACATTCCATCCTGCATCTGCAAAAGTGGATGCGGGAGGCAATCGATACGGCATGAGCAAGGTTTCCATCGTCACAGGGGCCGCGCGCGGGATCGGCTTGGCGACAACGAAGCAGTTGATCGCGGCGGGCGGAAAAGTGGCTATGGTGGACCGCGATGGTGCTGCCCTGGAGGAGGCGAGCCGCGGGTTGAACGCCGTGTTGCCGTTGAAGCTCGATGTCTCGGTGCCAGAGCAAGTGGCCGAGATGGTCGCCGAGACAGTCGCCGCGTTCGGGCAGATCGACCATCTAGTGAACAATGCCGGCGTCGCGAAATTCGGACCCTTGGAGGGCTGCGATTTCGAGACCTGGCGGGAGGTCATGGCGACCAATCTCGACGGGATTTTCCTCTGTACTCAGGAAGCGCTGCCGGAGTTGAAGAAGACCAAGGGTGCGGTGGTGAATATCGCCTCGATTTCTGGCCTGCGGGCCTCCACCCTGCGGGTTGCCTATGGGACGTCCAAGGCCGGGGTGATCCAACTCACGAAGCAATACGCCGCTGAACTGGGCGAATACGGCATCCGGGTGAACTGCATCTGCCCGGGCCCCGTGCGCACGAAGCTCGCGATGGCGGTGCATACACCTGACATCATCCAAAGTTATCACGATGCGATCCCGTTGAACCGTTACGGCTCGGAAGATGAGATTGCCAATGCGATCCGCTTCCTGTGCTCGGACGAGGCGAGCTATATCACCGGTCAGGTGCTGGCCGTGGACGGTGGATTTGAAAGCACGGGTGTCGGACTGCCGTCGCTCCGAGGTGAGATATGATGTTCAAACCTCTGGCAATGTTAGTTTCAATGGCTGTCTGGGCATTTGGAGTGTCGGATTCAAACGCCTGTTTAAGGCTATCGGACACACCAGAAACACTGCTTGGCGAGATACCAGCCAAATACGCGGACAGCCCGGTGAAAGCGAAGGTCAGAGTTTTGAAGCGGGTCGAAAGGCCATATGATCACCCGCACCACTTTCACCCTAGGCACGGGTTAATCATCAAGGTGCGCCTCCTGCAATTCCAGGTCGTTTTGGTCGAAGTCGTGGACGCGATCGCCGGGGCCATCGAAGGCGAAACTTATTATCTCAAAATTCAATCGGTGGGTGGTTGCGGTCCAAGCTTACACGTCAGCGACGGGTACTTTGTGGCAGGCGAAGTTCATGGGCGGACGCTTATTCCCGCTTGGCGCGTTGGTTATCGGCGTGGCACTGATGAGTGAGGTTTCGGGTCGTTGCTCCTGCGGCGCGGTGCGTTGGTCGCATCCGGGACCGAAGACGCGCAATCTGATGTGCCATTGCGATGAGTGTCGGCGGGGGATCGCCTCGGCGTTTTCTGCCGGGATGGGACTGTCCGTGAACGATCTCAGCATCGAAGGGAAGTGGCAGGACTATCGCTACACGCCCGAAAGCAGCCGGGGCTTTTGCCCCGAATGCGGCACGCGGCTGTGGTTCAAGTCCGACCTCTGGCCGGACGAAGTGTTCATGAATGTCGGCGCCTTGGGTGATCCGGGCATTTACGTCCCGGATCGACACGTGGTGATGGGCGAGAAGATTCCATGGATCCACCCGGCCGATGGCTTTGAGGGGTTCGACGGGTTTTCCGTCGCGCCGGGGGAACAGCCATGATGCGTGGGCGCTGTCTCTGCGGTGCGGTGACGTGGGTGTCCGGTGGGCCTGTCCTCTGGGCCGGGCATTGCCATTGTGACTCCTGCCGTCGGGCAACGGGCGCGCCCTTTACCAGTTTTTTCGGAGTGCCGCGGGCGGGTGTGACTTGGACCGGTGAGATGTCCAAACGCCTGACCTCGAACGGCCGCGTGAGGCGTCTGTTCTGCAAGGCCTGCGGGACGCAAATGGCCTATCAATCTGACGGCTGGCCGGATGAAACGCATCTATACGCCGCGTCTTTAGAGGACCCGGCACAGTTCAAACCGGAAGCGCATTATCACTATGCTGAGAAACTGCCTTGGGTGGAATTGCGCGACGAGCTGCCACGCTATCCGGGCTCTGCGGATGCGACGGAGCCGCTGCCATGATGCCCAAAAAATGGACGCCGGAGCAGAAACTGTTCCCGCATCAGGTTGGCTTCACCTGTCCGCCCTTTGACTATGATGCGGCGCCGTCGGATTTCCTGCGCATCGCGCCGCGATCCGTCGGTGTGCATGGCTGGATGCTGCATGTGCCGGACTACGCGCACGGGCTGGATCAGCGGAAACAGAATTTCGGCATGATGCGCGACTTTTGCCACGTCTGTGCGCGCAATGGATGCGATGTGGCCGGGCAGGTGGGCTCGAACTGGGTGCATGCCTCCGGGCTCGGCGTTGAGGGCATTCGGCAGCACTGCGAGGACCTGTCCGACGAGTTCGGCGTCGCGTTCCACATGGCTGGATATGCGATGGTCGAGGCGCTGCGGGCGATGAATGTCGAGAAGGTCGCCTTGAACGCCGCCTATCACTGGCCCGACTGGTGGCAAGGCACGGTTGGGTTTCTGAAAGAGGCCGGGTTTGACGTGATCTGGGCCGGAAATTTCGTCGATCAGGGGTGGTTTGAGAGCCAAGACGAGGTGAACGCGCTGCGGTGGATTTTCGATGGCGACCTGGCGGTAAAATCCTTTGATTACGTGGCGGAGCAAGCGCCGGATGCGGATGCCTACCTGATCAACGGGATGTGCAACTTTCGCTCGGGCGACGGAGGTGTGCCGGAACGGCCTTTGCACCTGACCCCGATGCTGGAAAAGCGCTTGGGCAAGCCCGTGATCGGCCATGACACCGCGCTTTATTGGCGGATTTTCAAGAGTTTGGGGCTTGCGCCGAACGGTGCACATGGGCGTCTGCTGGGGAGTTTGTGATGCACAAGATCGTGGCGTTATGGGCGGTGCCGCGCTCCACCTCGACGGCGTTCGAATGGATGATGCGACAGCGTGGCGACATGGACTGCCTGCACGAGCCGTTCGGGGAGGCGTGGTATCAGGGCGAGGATCCGCTGTGGCCGCGGTTTCGCGAAGGCGACGTCACAACGCCGGGGCTGACGCTCGAAAGCGTGTGGGATGACGTTAGGGCGCGGGCTGCGAAGGGACCGGTCTTTCTGAAGGATTTTCCCCATTATATCAACCACATGTGGACGCCTGAGTTCCTGTCGCACTTCACCCACGCCTTCCTGATCCGCGATCCGGCGAAGACGATCACGTCGATGTATGACAAGTGGCCGGATTTCGATGAAACTGAAGTTGGTTTCCCGGAACAACGCGCGCTGTTTGATCTTTTGACGGCGCTGAATGGCACCGCGCCACCGGTGATCGACAGCGATGACCTTTTGGAGAACCCCGAGCACATGGTGGCGAAATTCTGTGAGGGCGTCGGCATCCCGTTCCTGAAAGAAGCGCTGACCTGGGAGCCTGGCGGCGATCCATCAGCGCATAGCTGGTGGGATGGCGGCTCGTTCCACGCCAATCTGGCGAAATCAACCGGACTGACGCCTCAAAAGCGGCGGTATGTGTCGCTGGAAGATGCGCCGGAGCGGGTGCGGCGTGTTCACCGCCGGATGAAGCCGCATTACGACCACCTCTATCAGCATCGGATCACCTGACATGCAGGACTATTTTCAGAACTATATCGATGGCCAATGGGTGGATGGCGGTGCGGGCCGGATCGATGTGACCAACCCCGGGACGGGCGAGCATTTGACGACCCATGCTTTGGCCGATGCGGCAGATGTGGACCGCGCTGTTCTGGCCGCAGAGCGGGTGCATCGCTCAGGTGCTTTGAGCGATCTCAGGCCCGTTGAGCGGACCCGGATGGTACAGGCCATTGGCGCGTATCTGTTTGAGAACAAGGCAGAAATTGCGCAGGAATTAACGCTTGAGCAGGGCAAGCCGCTTTGGGAAAGTGTCATAGAAGTCGAAGGCGCGGCACGGTATTTTGAGTATTACGGCAATCAGGCTGAGACGGTTGAGGGCCGTTCGATCCCGCTTGGCGCGGGCTACTATGATTTCACGACCTATGAACCGTTTGGCGTCTCTGCACAGATTATCCCGTGGAATTACCCTGTCGAGATGACGGCGCGGTCGCTTTCTGCGGCGCTGGCGACGGGGAATGCCTGCGTGATCAAGAGCCCGGAGATGACGCCCGTCACAAACCGCTGGTTCGCGCTGGCCGCCGAGCATGTGGGTCTGCCAGCCGGAGCGGTGAATGTGCTCTGCGGCTTGGGGCAGGACGCTGGTGCCGCGTTAGCGTCGCATCCGAGCGTCAACCTGATCGTCTTTACCGGTTCGGTGCGCACGGGCCAGGCGATTGCCACCGCAGCGGCAGGGAACGTTGTGCCTTGCGTTTTAGAACTGGGCGGGAAATCGGCGGCAATCGTGCATGAGGATGCCGATCTAGACGCGTTCGAGAATGACATCCGGTGGGGCATCTATTTCAATGCGGGGCAGGTCTGTTCGGCCATGAGCCGCGTGATCGTGCATGAAAGCCGTCAGTCGGAATTGGTAGATCGCGCGGTGGCGATTGCCGAAAGCCTGTCGGTGGGACCGGGGATCGAACGCACGGAATTCGGGGCGAATATGGGATCGATGGTCTCGGACGGGCAGCGCGACCGCGCGGCTGGTATGGTCTCGGATGCCGTGGCAGAGGGAGCGACAGTGGCCACCGGCGGGCGCAAGATGAACCAGCCCGGAGCATTTCTGGAACCGACCGTACTGACGGGTATCTCCCCCGACATGACTATCGCGAAGGAGGAGGTGTTCGGGCCGGTTCTGTCGGTTCTCAGCTTCAAGGACGACAAAGAGGCCATCGAGATCGCTAATTCCACGGAGTATGGCCTTGTGGGCGGCGTTTTCACCAAGGATATCGACCGGGCCATGCAAGCCGCGCGGCAGATCAGAGCGGGGCAGGTTTTTGTCAATGAGTGGTACGCGGGCGGGGTCGAAACCCCTTTTGGCGGCTACGGCAAATCGGGCTATGGGCGTGAGAAGGGCCGCGAGGCGCTTTGGAACTACGTGCAGACCAAGAACATCGCAATCAAGCTGGGAGGGTGAGCCATGGCAGACCTGTTCGACGAAGACCTGTTTCTGAAAGGGCTGGAGCAGCGGAAATCCACCTTAGGCGCTGAATATGTTGAGAAAAACCTAGCCGCGGCCGATGACTTCACGCGGCCTTTTCAGGAGGCGATGACCGCTTGGTGCTGGGGTTTTGGTTGGGCCGACGATGTTATTGATGCCAAGACGCGTTCGATGATGAACCTCGCGATGATCGGCGCTTTGGGGCGCATGCATGAATGGGAAATCCACTGCCGTGGGGCGCTGAATAACGGCGTCTCGAAAGAGGAAATCCGGGCAATCATTCATGTGGTTGCGATCTATTGTGGCGTGCCTTTGGGACTGGAGTGTTTCCGCGTTGCGCGCAAGGTTCTGGAAGAGCGCGGTCTGCTCTGATTTCCTCAGAAAAACAGAAGTTTCGGCAAAACTCTGCCGCATTTTCCCACCATAAACACCCGTGAGGAATTGGTTGTGAGGGGCCAAGATGGGTGTCCTGAAAGCACTTCGACTGATGATCGCGCTGGGCGGGTTTGGCCTGCTGGCGTTCGTCGCACACGCGTATCACACAGGCCAGCACGAGGCCGCATACGGCACGGGCTCTGAGTCGAAATTCGTACGCACGACTGGTCAGATCGACCGGATGGGGCAGCCGGAGCCGAGTGTTGTGGATACCGCAAAGACTTTCCTCAACGGCCTGCTGGGCCGAGAAGAGGAGGAGCCGCAAAACGGGTTGGCCGCGCTGCGCAAGCGTCAGGCGTTCAACTACTACTCACCGGAAGAGCGGCAGATCCGTTCGGTCAACTCCGAGACGGATTTTTGGACGGGCCTTTTCAGCAAAATCGGGATCACCGGACCGTAAGCGGTTCGGGTCGCGACGATGTTTCGACGGATTGGAAACCTCTTCCGCCTCGTCTGGGCGGTTATTGCCATGAGCATTCTGGGGGTCGCCGCGGTGGGCGCCTATCTGGAACGAACGGCACTTGAGAACAACCTGCCCACACGGATCGGCGAAAAACGGATCGAGACCACCTATTGGCAGGACGTCCAGGCTTACGCCACGAACATGTGGGTCGATTTCTATCTGACCTATCTGCCTGGCCTGGTGCCGGGCCCCGTCGCTCAGGAGCAGACCGATCCGACCTCGCTCGAGGCGTTGAAGATGCGCACCCGCAACCAGTCGAGCGGGCGTGCAACGGGTGGTGGGATCAGCATCTCCAACTTTTGAGCGACTTTGCCGGACTTGCCTCCGTCGGGCTATTCCGCCGCCTCGGCGTAGTCCTCCATAGGTGGGCAGATGCAGACCAGATTGCGGTCGCCATAGACATTGTCGACGCGGCCCACGGGTGGCCAGTATTTGTCGACCCGGAAGGCGCCCGGCGGGAAGCAGCCCTGTTCACGCGAGTAGGGGCGGTCCCAGTCCTTGACGAGGTCTTCCATCGTGTGCGGCGCGTTTTTCAGCGGGTTGTTCTCCGCGTCGATTTTGCCGTCTTCGATCTCCGCGATCTCCGCCCGGATCGCCAGCATGGCGTCGCAGAAACGGTCCAGCTCGGCCTTGGTCTCCGACTCGGTCGGTTCGATCATCAAAGTGCCCGCCACCGGCCAGCTCATGGTCGGCGCGTGGAAGCCGCAATCCATCAGCCGCTTGGCGATGTCGTCCACCGTCACGCCCGCGCTCTCCGCGAAAGGCCGGGTGTCGATGATGCATTCATGGGCCACGCGACCGGTCGGACCTTTGTAGAGCACGTCAAACGCCCCTTCGAGCCGTTTGGCGATGTAATTGGCGTTGAGGATCGCGACACGCGTGGCCTGTGTCAGTCCTGCGCCGCCCATCAGATGGATATAGGCGTAAGAGATCGGCAGGATCGACGGCGAGCCATATTTCGCGGCTGAGACCGCCCCTTCGCCGCCATTCGGGTCACCGGGAAGATGCTCTTCCAGATGCGCCTTCACGCCAATCGGTCCCATGCCGGGACCTCCGCCGCCATGGGGGATGCAGAAGGTCTTGTGCAGGTTCAGGTGGCTGACATCGCCGCCCAGATCACCGGGTCGGGAGAGACCCACCATGGCGTTCATGTTCGCCCCATCAATATAGACCTGGCCGCCATGGTCATGGGTGATCTGGCAGACCTCGGTCACGGTTTCCTCGAAAACCCCGTGGGTGGACGGGTAGGTGATCATGCAGCCTGCCAGGTTTTTGGCATGCTGCTCGGCCTTGGCCTTGAAATCCTCGACATCAATGTCGCCATTCTCGGCGGATTTGACGGGCACGACCTTCCAGCCGACCATCTGCGCCGAGGCCGGGTTGGTGCCATGGGCACTCATCGGGATCAGGCAAATGTTGCGGTGATCTTCGCCGTTGGCGCGGTGATAGCGCGCGATTGTCAGAAGACCGGCATATTCGCCCTGCGCGCCGGAATTGGGCTGCATGGAGAGCGCATCGTAACCGGTGATCTCACAGAGCTTCGCCGAGAGATCGTCGATAATCGCTTTGTATCCAAGGGCTTGGTCGTCAGGGCAATAGGGGTGCAGGCGGGAAAACTCGCGCCAGCTGACCGGCATCATCTCCGCCGCAGAGTTCAGCTTCATCGTGCAGGAGCCGAGCGGGATCATCGCCCGGTCGAGCGCCAGATCGCGGTCGGCGAGGCGGCGCATATAGCGCATCATCTCGGTCTCGGCCCGGTTCATATGGAAGACGTCGTGTTCGAGATATTTGCTTTGCCGCAGCAACGGATCGGGGATGCGATATTCCTCCGTCAACCCCGGTTCCCGGTCGATGCCGAAGGCGCGCCAGACGGCCTTAAGCGTCTTCGGTCGGCAGGCTTCGTCCAGCGTGATCCCGACCTTGGTTTTGCCCACGCGCCGCAGGTTGATGCCTTCCTGAACAGCGGCCTGCATGACGCCGCGCTGAAGCAGGCCAACATCAACGGTGATCGTGTCGAAATAGTGTTCCGGCTCGACCTTGAACCCGGCTTCCTCCAGCCCGCGCGCGAGCCGCACGGTTTTGCGGTGGATACGTTGGGCGATGGCTTTCAGGCCTTCGGGACCGTGGAACACGGCGTAGAACCCCGCCATCACCGCCAGCAACGCCTGCGCCGTGCAGACATTGGAAGTCGCTTTCTCGCGGCGAATGTGTTGCTCGCGGGTTTGCAGGGATAGCCGGTAGGCGCGGTTGCCATGACTGTCGACGGAAACGCCAACGATGCGGCCCGGCATGTTGCGCGCATAGCTCTGTTTCGTCGCCATATAGGCCGCATGCGGGCCGCCATAGCCGAAGGGGACGCCGAACCGCTGCGTGGAACCGACCGCGATATCGGCGCCCATTGCGCCCGGTTCCTTCAGAAGGCAGAGCGACAAGGGATCGGCAGAGATGATACCTACGGCCTTGTTTTCATGCAGCTTTTCGATCTCGGGCGTGAAGTCGCGCAGATGCCCGTATGTGCCGGGATACTGGAAGATCGCCGCAAAAACCGTGTCGGCCTCGAGGTCATCCGGTGATCCGACAATCACCTCGATCCCCAAAGGCTGCGCACGTGTCTTGATGACGGAGATATTCTGCGGGTGGCAATTCTCATCGACAAAGAACGCAGTGGCTTTCGATTTCGCCACACGCTGCGCCATGGTCATGGCCTCGGCACAGGCCGTGGCTTCGTCCAGAAGCGAGGCATTGGCGATCTCAAGCCCGGTGAGGTCAGAGACCATCGTCTGGTAGTTCAGAAGCGCCTCCAGCCGGCCTTGCGAAATCTCCGGTTGATAGGGCGTGTAGGCCGTGTACCAGGCAGGGTTTTCCAGAATGTTGCGCTGGATCGCGGGCGGTGTGACGGTGCCGTAATAACCTTGCCCAATCAGCGAGGTCAGAACCTTGTTCTTCGCGCCAGTGACCCGCATATGGTGCAGAAGTTCGCGTTCGGATTTGGGTTTGCCGAAATCGAGCGGCTCTTTCTGCCGGATGGATTTCGGCACCGTCTCATCGATCAGAGCGTCAAGATCCTTCGCGCCGACCGTCTCAAGCATCGCCTCCATCTCCTTGGGCGAGGGCCCGATATGGCGGCGATTGGCGAAGTCATAAGGCAGGTAGTCGGTGGGTTTGAAACTCATCTGTCGCGCTCCAAAAAGGGTTTATTCGATCATCGCCTTGTAGGCAGCCGCGTCCATGTAGTCGTCCATCGGCGACAGGTCGGAGGCTTTGATCTTGAAGAACCAGCCGTCGCCTTGGGGGTCTTCGTTCACGAGCGCGGGGTTGTCGGCGAGTGCCTCGTTGACCTTGATGATTTCCCCGTCAAGAGGTGCGAGAATGTCGGAGGCGGCTTTGACCGACTCAATCACAACGGCCTCGTCATCTTTGGAGACCTCGGTGCCTACTTCGGGCAGCTCCACGAAGACGATATCGCCCAATTGTTCGGAGGCGTGATCGGTGATGCCGACTGTCACCACGTCGCCATCGGGCAGCAGCCACTCGTGTTCTTCGGTAAATTTCATCGGTTTGGTCTCCTGTTGGTCGTCTTGATCTTAACGTTTGAAATTCGCGGGCGTGAAGGGGAGGGCGGTGACGGTCAGCAGTTGGCGTTTGCCCCTGAGCTCGCCCCAAATCTCGGTGCCGGTTTCGGCGTTGTCAGCGATTACGTAGCCCATGGCCACCGGTCCCTCGACGGTCGGGCCAAATCCGCCCGAGGTGATCAGGCCGATCTGGTCGGCGCCGTCTTCGCTGGCGAAGAGCGGGACACCTTCGCGCATTGGCGCGCGGCCTTGCGGTTTCAAGCCGACGCGTTTGCGGGCGGGGCCATCCGCCAGTTCCCTCTGGATGCGATCTGCACCGGGAAAGCCACCTTCCTCGCGGCGACGCTTCTGGATGGCCCAGGTCAGGCCGCCCTCGATGGGCGAAGTTGTCTCGTCGATATCGTTGCCATAGAGGCAGAGCCCGGCTTCGAGGCGCAGACTATCGCGGGCGCCGAGGCCGATGGGTTCGACTGAGTCATTGGCCAGCAAAGCTTCGGCGAGGGCGACAGCCTGTGTTTCGGGTACCGAAACCTCATACCCATCCTCGCCGGTATAACCCGATCGTGATATCCAGCATTCCGCGCCGTTCAAATCCATCGTCGCAACATCCATGAAGCGCATATCCGCTGCAGCGGGGTTCAGTCCGGCAAGCACAGCCTCGGCCTTCGGGCCCTGCAGGGCGATCAAGGCCCGGTCGGTGATCTCTTCGATCTCGACGCCTTCAAGCTTCGCCCGCATATGCGCCAGATCGGCCTCTTTGCAGGCCGCGTTGATGACCATGAAGATGTGATCGCCGCGATTGGCGAACATCAGGTCATCTAGAATTCCGCCGGTTTCGTTGGTGAAGAAGCCGTAGCGTTGGCGGCCTACGCCAAGCTCAGCCACGTTTTGCGGGATCAACGCTTCAAGCGCCCCGGCCACATCTTCCCCACGCAGGATCACCTGACCCATATGGCTGACATCAAAGAGCCCGGCAGCGGCGCGGGTGTGCAGATGCTCCTTCATCACCCCCATCGGGTATTGCACCGGCATGGAATAGCCAGCGAAGGGCACCATTTTGGCACCCAACTTCTCATGCAGATCGTGCAGACCCGTGCGCTTCAGATCACCCATGCCGTTCCTCCTTTAGGCCGGCATTCCCGTGTCAGAAAAGCGCGGCATCCCCGGCCATGCAAGCACGACCTTGATGCCCCCTCTGTCCTTTTGCCTGAGATCGTTATCCCTTCGGCGGACGCCTTGGCGCCTCTCTCCAGAGTTTTGGTCTTACATATCGGTCCTCGAGGCCTGAGAGTTTCCGGGGCGGTTGCTCCTTCGGCACCAGCAAGCTGGTTCTCCCGACATGTATGCCGCTGCATACGACCGAAGAAGATTCGCTGCAAGCCCCTTCATTCTGGTGAAAATACTCCGGGGAGGGTTTGGGAGGGGCTGGCCCCTCCCAAACGGTCGGATTGTGCGCAGCACAATTCGAAACAAAGCTCAGTCCAACGCCGCCCGCACGTTCTGAACCGTCACCGCGGAGACCCGCACATTCGAATCTGCCGTGACACCCGCAATATGTGGTGTGAGGATCAGGTTGGTGAGGCCTTTGAATTTCTCTGCAGCCTCCGCCGTGAGTGGTTCGGTCTCGAAGACATCCAGCGCCGCACCGCCGAGGTTCCCGCGCAAGGCCTCCGCCAAAGCCGTTTCGTCGACCACACCGCCGCGGGCGGCATTCACCAGGATCGCGCCGGGCTTCATGGCGGCCAGCGATTTTGCGTCGATCAGGTGCTTTGTGCCGTCGGTCAAAGGTACGTGCAGGCTGACAATATCCGCTTCTGCGAGCACCTCCTTCACCGTGTCGCGATGGCCTGTCGTTTGCCAGATCATGTCGTCGGCGGGCACGAAGGGGTCGAAGCCGATGGAGGTCATCTCCAGCCCGTGGGCGCGCGACGCGGTTTGACGCGCGATGGAGCCCATGCCGATCAGGCCGAGGGTCTTGCCTCCCAACTCACCCCCGGCTCCCATCCTTTGGCGGGGCCAGTCACCCGCGAGCATGGCATCAAAACCGTCATAGGAGCGGCGCAGCAGGATCGCTGCCGAAGTCAGCACATACTCTGCGACCGATTGGTCATTGGCCCCAGAAGCGGGATGCACAGAGATGTCGCGTGCCTTGCAGGCGTCGAGGTCGATATTGTCGAGGCCGACCCCGAGCCGGCCTACGGCTTTCAGGTGCACCGCAGCATCGAGAAGCGCGCCCCGAACTTGCGTCCGGTTGCGCACGATGATGGCGTCGGCGGTGGTGATCTCGCTCATGAGCCGGGCCTCGTCATCGACAAGCGCGGGGTCATAGAGCACGTCATGGTCCGTCGCCAGATCAGCGACGGCATCCTCATCCATGAACTCAGAGATCACCACGCGCTTCATCAGGCGTTGCGCGCCGCGATGGTTTTCATGAAGCGGTCTTTGATGACGACAGGGTCCATCGTGATCACCGGCACCTTGATATTGCCGCTTTCACATTTCACCACGAGGATCGTCATCTGGTTGCTGTCGAGCGCATCCTGCAGCGCCTTCGCGGCGTCTTCCGCTTGCACGATATGCACGTTCTCGCAGCCTGCGGCTTTCGCGCAATCGGCCAGTTCGGTCTTTTTGCCCGCATAGGTTGGCTGGTCACCGGTGGAGCCGTAGGAGCCGTTATCTATGATCACCAGCACGAAGTTGTCGGCGACATTGTTCGCGATGGTGGGCAGGGTGCCCATGTTGGTCAGGATCGAACCATCGCCGTCGACGGCCACGACTTTCTCTTTCTGTGCGAGCGCCACACCGAGACCGATCGAAGAGGCCAGACCCATGGTGCCCAGCATGTAGAAATTGGTCGGCTGATCGTCGAGCAGGTGCATTTCCTGGCTCGGCAGGCCGATATTCATGATCGTCAGGTGGTCGGAGAGGACGGGGACGAGCGATTTCAGGACGTCGGAACGGATCATATCAGTAGCCTCCCCAGAAGGACGCATCGGTCAGGATCGCGACCGGTTTGTTGCACATGAAGGTGTATTGCAGAATCTTGTCGAACTCCTCGACATCCGACTGCTTGTGGAAGTGATAGGTCGGGATGTTGAGCTGGGCGAGCAGCGCCTTGGTGTGCACGGCCATCTCGACCTGACAGGCGACGGGCTCCAGGAGTTCGCCGCGAAAGGAGATCAGCATCGGCAGCGGCATCCGGTAATACTGGATCAGCGTCACCAGCGTGTTGATTGTCACGCCGATGGCTGTGTTTTGCATGATGATCGCCGAGCGTTTACCACCCATGAAGGCGCCAGCGCAGAGCCCCATGCCCTCATCTTCCTTGTTGGAGGGGATGTGGTAGATATCCGGATGCGCCTCTACGGCGTCGATCACGCCGCCAAGCTGTTTACAGGGCACGGTGGTAATGAACTCCACCTTGTGCTTCACGAAATCCTCAATGATCTTGTCATTGATCGACATGGGGGGTTGCCTCCTCTGGCGTAAGATTGGGAGGTCTTTCGCCTAAATACGAAGTTTTCTCAAGAAAAACTATTCTTCACAATTCTAAAGGAAAATTTTAGCCGATGACACCGAGCATCTGCGCCACCAATTCATCCGTCAGCCGGTTTGGCTCCCGGCTCAGAACGCCGAGGTCACGCCCCGGCGGATCGCTGCCGAGGGAGACCCGTGTCAGCCCGTCGAACGTTGCTCCGGGCACGCAGATATCGGGCACAAGTGCCACGCCGAGACCATGGGCCACCATACGCGCGACGGCTTCGAGCGTTTCCAATTCCATGGCTGTGCGCACCGTGACTTTGTTGCGTTTCAGCCAGGCATCGGCCAGCAGCCCGGCATCCGCACGGCGGGTGTGGCGGATGTAGGGCTGCGTGCTCAGGATATCCTTCGGGGTTTGGTCTTTGATTGGATGCGAGGTGATCAGCACCAAGGGCTCACGCGCCAAGTGTTGCCAGCGGAGATGCGTGGCCGACGCGGCAGGTCGCGAGGTGATGGCGGCATCCAGTGCGCCACGCTCGACCTGATCGAGCAGATCGACCGAAAGCCCGGAGACGATGCGCACCTGTAGATCCGGGTGCGCTTCGACCAACCGTTTGATGGCGACCGGGACCAGTTCGGTCAGGGTCGAGGGGACAGCACCGAGTTTCAACTCGCCGGACAGGGCCTGTCCGGCCGGCTCAGACGTCATCAGCCCGTCATACTCGGCGACCAGATCGCGGGCGCGGGCAACGAGATCGCGTCCCTCCGCGAGAAGCACGGGCTTGCCGGAGGAGCGGTCGAACAAGGTCTGGCCGCTCTGTTCCTCCAACCGCCGCATTTGTTGACCCACTGCGGCCTGCGTCACACCCAAACGATCCGCGGCGGCGGCGAATGTGCCGGCCTCGGAGACCGTGAGCAGGGTTTTGAGAAGCGCGATGGACATGGAGTGAGACGCTAGGCGGTAAATCCCTTCGACGGAACCCGTGTTTCGAATTGCCTTAGGCAATCCGACCGGGTGGGGGACCAGTCCCCCGTCGTCCATTGGGCCTCGGACCAATGGCGCCCCAAATGACGACCCCCTGGAGTATTTTTGGACCAATGAAGGGGCAGGCGTGCCCGGAAGGGTGCGATGAGCGGTGGGGCGTGGGCGGTTAAACTTGACTGGATTTGTCGGATTAATTAGGTCTCGATGGGTCGCGCCTCTGGGCGCAATGGATTGGGAACCTCGACGCCCCATGTCACGTCTCACCGCAGCTTTGAGCGAGCGCAGTCTCGTGATCCCCGCCATCCTCGTGGCGGTGATCTGCGCGCTGCCGCATCTGGGCGTGGTCGCCGCGGCTTTGACCGGGTCGGGCGAGACGCTCAGCCATCTGATGGAAACGGTCCTGGGCCGATACACGGCTGCGACGCTTTATCTGGTGCTGCTCGTAGGGCTAGGCACTTTTGCGATTGGCACCGGTGCCGCCTGGCTGGTGACGATGACCGAGTTTCCGGGCCGCAAATGGCTTGAGATCGCCCTTGTGATCCCGCTCGCCTTCCCGGCTTACGTGCTGGCCTATGCCTATACGGATGTGCTGGACCATCCCGGCATCGTGCAATCGACCCTGCGGAGCATGATGGGTTGGGGGCCACGCGACTATTGGTTCCCCGAAATCCGGTCGTTGGGCGGCGCTGCGGCGATGCTGACGCTGGTGCTCTACCCTTATGTCTACCTGCTGGCCCGGGCGGCTTTTATCAGCCAGAGCGCCTCGACCTTTCTGGCCGCCCGAGCATTGGGGCGCACGCCAATGAGCGCGTTCTTCCGCGTCTCCCTGCCGATGGCGCGGCCCGCGATTGCCGCGGGCATGTTGCTGGCGGCGATGGAGACGATTGCGGATTTCGGCACGGTGTCCTTCTTCGGGGTGCAGACCTTTGCGACGGGCATTTACACGAGCTGGTTCTCGATGGCTGACCGTGCGGCGGGGGGCCAGCTCTCGCTGGGCCTTTTGGCCTTCGCGCTGCTGCTCGCGCTGATGGAGCGGTTCTCCCGCGGCAAGGCGCGCTATGACGCGCGGGGGCAGGCGGCGCTCTCACGGATCGAGCTTCATGGGGCGCAGAAATGGGGGGCGGCACTGCTCTGTGCCGTGCCGGTGGTCTTAGGTGTCGTTGTCCCGGTGATCGCGCTCTCCTTCATGGCGGTGGGATCGGAGCAAAACCTGCTCAGCCGCCGCTATATCGGCTTCATCACCAATTCGCTGACGCTGGCGGCGATTGCCTCTGCAGCCACGGTTCTGGCAGCGTTGATCCTGGGCAGCGTGAACCGGTTGGTGCCAGGACGCGGTTCTGCGACAGCGCTTTATGTGGCGCGGCTCGGATATGCGGTGCCGGGCGGGGTGATCGCCGTGGGGCTGTTGGTGCCGTTTGCGGCCTTTGACAACGCGCTGGATGGGTTCATGCGCGAGACCTTCGATATCTCGACCGGGCTGCTTTTCACCGGATCGATCTGGCTTTTGATCGCGGCCTATATGATCCGCTTTCTCGCCGCCGCAATCGGTGCCTATGAGGGCGGGATCGCGTCGGTCAGCCCCAATATCGATGCTGCCAGCCGTGTCTTGGGGCAGGGCGGCTGGAAGATGTTGCGCCGCGTGCACGTGCCGGTGCTCAGGCCCAGCCTGTTGACTGCCGCCTTGATTGTCTTTGTCGATGTGATGAAGGAACTGCCCGCGACGCTGATCATGCGGCCTTTCAACTATGACACGCTGGCAGTGCAGGCGTTTCGCCTCGCCTCCGACGAACGCCTTGAAGGGGCGGCGGTGCCGAGCCTGGTGATCGCGGCGATTGGACTTCTGCCGGTCATTCTGCTTTGTCGGCGCATCGGCAGAGCGCAATTGGAGACGCGGGTGTGAGAAAAGATCAGTTCATTCTGCCCGAGGGCGTGACCTATCTTGATGGCAACTCTCTGGGCCCGTTACCGAAAGCGGCTGAGGCGCGGGTTGCGGAGATGATGCGCAGCGAATGGGGCGAGATGCTGATCACCGGTTGGAACAAGGCCGGTTGGATGGCGCAGCCCGCCGCGCTCGGGGATCGCATTGGGCGGCTGATCGGCGCGCCCGAGGGCTCCGTGGTGCTGGGCGACACACTGTCGGTGAAGGTTTATCAGGCGCTCGCCTCGGCGCTGGAACTGGTGCCGGAGCGCAAGGTGGTCCTCAGCGATACCGGCAACTTCCCGACCGATCTCTATATGGCCGAAGGGCTGATCCGGTCACTGGGGCAGGGGCACGCGCTGAAAACTGTTGCGCCGGACGAGGTTGCAGAGGCCATCGACGAGACTGTGGCTGTCCTGCTGATCACCGAAGTGGACTATCGCACCGGGCGCAAACATGACATGGCCGCTTTGACGGCCAGAGCGCATGAGGTCGGCGCGGTTGTCGTTTGGGACCTGGCCCATTCCGCAGGCGCGTTCGAGGTGGATGTTACGGCAGTGTCAGCAGAATTCGCCGTTGGCTGCACCTACAAATACCTCAATGGCGGCCCCGGCGCGCCAGCCTTCATCTATGTACGCCCCGATCTGGCGGATCGTGTACACCCGGCTTTGTCCGGCTGGCTCGGTCATGACGCGCCCTTTGCGTTCGAGCCCTCCTATCGCGCGGGCCAGGGCATATCGCGGATGCGCGTCGGCACGCCGCCGGTGATCCAGATGGCCGCTCTGGAGGCGGCGTTGGATATCTGGGACGGTGTGGATATGGCGGAACTGCGCGCGCGCTCCATCGCATTGACCGAGCGCTTCATCGCAGGCGTCGAGGCCTTGTGCCCGGGTGTGACACTCGCCAGTCCACGCGACCCGGAGAGCCGCGGGTCGCAGGTCTCGTTCCGGTTCGAGGAGGGTTATGCCGTGATGCAGGCCCTGATTGCGCGTGGTGTGATCGGCGATTTCCGTGCGCCCGACATCATGCGTTTCGGTTTCGCGCCACTCTACAATGATGAGGCGGATGTGGATCGCGCGGTGGAGATAATGGCCGACATTCTCGAGACGCGCGCGTGGGATCGTCCGGAGTTCAAAACGAAGGCGGCGGTGACCTAGACTGCTTGGCTGTGGGCCTGTCCGGTGGAGACGAACTCGTCCAGTACGCCAGCGATGACGCGCGACAGGGGATAGGCCTCGGGGCTTAGCACCACGCCATTGCCATCGAGTGCGCATAGATCGGGGAAGCTTTCACTGACCCTTTGTGCGCAAGCGTCGATTTCGGGCTTCGCGTCCGGAAAGCGCGCCAGCAGGGCCTCGGTATCAGTGCGGAAATCGCAGAGAATCTGCTCGATCATCACCGAGCGCAGCAGATCGTTGCCGGTGAAGGCGTAACCGCGCGTGCCGGCCAATTCGCCCGCCTCGATGCGCTCGACATAGGCGGAGGTGGCGGAGGCGTTCTGGCTGTAGCCCTCCGGGAATTTGGAGATCGCCGAGGCGCCAAGACCCACAAGCGTGTCGGAGGTGTCGTCGGTATAGCCCTGGAAATTGCGGCGCAATGTGCCGTTGGCCGCCGCGATGGCGAGACTGTCCGTGGGCAGGGCGAAATGGTCGATGCCGATGGCGTCGTACCCGGCGCGCACAAGCACGGCGCGGGCCAGTTGCGACAGCTCGTAGCGCGATTGCGGGGAAGGAAGAGTCGCGCTGTCAATCATCACTTGCCGTTTCGACATCCAGGGCACATGGGCATAGCCATAAAGCGCCAGACGGTCGGGGCGCATCTCGATCACCTTTTGCAAGGTCATGTCGAGGCTGCGGCCCGATTGGAACGGCAGACCATATAGCAGGTCCATATTCAGCGAGCCGACGCCGAAGAGGCGCAGTGTATCGACCACTTGCCGGGTCAATTCCGCCGATTGTTCGCGTCCAATGGCCTTTTGCACTTTCTCATCGAAATCCTGCACCCCGATGGAGGCGCGGTTCATCCCGTAATCCGCGAGCGCGGCCAGCAGGGGTTCGGCAGCTTCGGTGGGATCGATTTCGACGGAGAACTCAAACTCGCTTCCGCGCGCAAACCGTGCAAAAATCTTGTCGAGCAGCGCGGCCATCGTTTCGGGACTCAGAAGCGTCGGCGTACCTCCACCCAGGTGCAACCGCGAGAGCGTCTGCCCGTCGGGCAACCGGTCCGCCACCAGATCGACCTCTGCAATCAGCCGCCCGACATAATCATCGACCGGGCGCAGCGATTGCGTGCCTTGCGTTCGGCAGGCGCAGAACCAGCACAACCTTCGACAGAACGGGATGTGTAGATACAGCGAGATATCCTTGCCCTGCGGCACGGCGGCCAGCCAGGTCGCCTGATGCTGCCGACCCGCTGTCGGTGAGAAATGGTTCGCCGGCGGGTAGCTCGTGTAGCGTGGGACCTTTGCGTCAAAAAGTCCGTAGCCTTTAAGTTGCTCGATACGGTTCATGGATTTAAGCTAGCCGTCAGGCGAACAGGACACTTTGATACAGATCAACCTCGATGAACGTTTCCTTTACGGCGCATATCAAATGCAGCGAGTGCCCGATCCGGCACCGTGCCGTCTGTGCGCGCTGCGATGACGACGAGTTGCAAACCCTTGAAGCGATTAAGATTTATCGCAGTTTCGAGGCCGGCTCACCGATCCTCTGGCGCGGTGACGAACTGAAATATGTAGCCTCTGTCGTCAATGGTGTGGCCACGCTCGGCAAGACCATGGAAGACGGGCGCACACAGATGGTCGGCCTGCTTCTGCCATCCGATTTCATCGGTCGCCCCGGTCGCAATGAGATTGAGTTCGATGTGGTCGCGGCCACCGATGTAACGCTTTGCTGTTTTGAGCGCCGCCCGTTTGAGCGGCTGATCGAGACGACACCCCACATTGCACAGCGCCTGATGGAGATCGCGCTGGATGAGCTCGACGCAGCGCGCGACTGGATGCTGCTTTTGGGGCGCAAGACCGCGCGTGAGAAGATCGCCACCTTTATCGAAATGCTGGTGCGGCGGCAGAACATCCAAGGCCTCGACGGGGCGAGCCCCGACCTGGCCCTGCCGCTGACCCGTGAGGAAGTTGCGAACTATCTGGGCCTGACGCTGGAGACGGTGAGCCGCCAGCTAACCTCGCTGAAGAATGATGGCGTTCTGACCTTCACCGACAGACGGCATTTTGAGGTCAAAGACATTGCGGCCCTACAGGAAGCCACCGGCGACGATGCCGATGGCGGGGTCATTTTCTGATCCTGTCCTAACAAAAATCAAAGACGCGTCATTCTGTAGCAGGGCACGCCGCCTCGGGCTGACGGCGCGATGCTGCACTGCCGCGCTTCTCCTTAGAATTAACGCCTCGCTGGCTGGAATTCGCCCGCGCCGCAGACCCGTCGGCCGGGCAGAGCGTCCCTAAGACGTCCACTCCAAACGAAAAAATTGATTCAGATCAAAGAGGCTGGCCGCGCTCCTCCCATAGGCAGACGCTGCGAACAGGTGCCTGCGCCTCTGCGGGCAGTGAAGAACCGAGGTTGTACAATGAACTACTTAAAACTGATCATTCTGGGCGCGATCGCTCTGCTGGCCGCTTTGGCGGCGAGCTGGGGGCGTGATCTGGCGTACCAGGTGCATGCGATCATCATATTGGCGGTCGCTGCGGGGATGTTCATTTGGGTGCTGCGTGGGACGGATGAGCCTGCGGTCCAGGTGGATACGAACGGATATATGGACAGTGTGATCCGCTATGGCGCGATCGCGACTTGTTTCTGGGGTGTTGTGGGCTTTCTTGTCGGCGTCGTGATCGCCTTCCAGCTTGCCTTTCCGGTTCTGAACCTGGAATGGGCCCAGCCCTACGCCAATTTCGGACGTCTGCGGCCACTGCATACCTCGGCAGTGATCTTTGCCTTTGGGGGCAACGCGCTTCTGATGTCCTCGTTCTACATTGTGCAACGCACCTGCGGGGTCCGCCTTTGGGGCGGCAATCTCGCCTGGTTTGTGTTCTGGGGCTACAACCTCTTCATCATTCTGGCCGCGACGGGCTACCTTCTGGGGTCCACGCAGTCCAAGGAATATGCCGAGCCGGAATGGTATATCGACCTCTGGTTGACCATCGTCTGGGTCGCCTTCCTGGCGGTCTATATGGGCACGCTCTTCACGCGGAAAGAGAAGCACATCTACGTGGCCAACTGGTTCCTCCTGAGCTTCATCGTCACCGTGGCGATGCTGCATATCGTCAACAATATCTCGATCCCGGTCTCGATCTGGGGTTCGAAATCGGTGCAGGTCTTCGCCGGTGTGCAGGATGCCATGACCCAATGGTGGTACGGCCACAACGCGGTGGGCTTCTTCCTGACGGCGGGCTTCTTGGGCATGATGTACTACTTCGTGCCCAAACAGGCCGGTCGACCGGTTTTCTCCTATAAACTGTCGATCATCCACTTCTGGGCACTTGTCTTCCTGTATATCTGGGCCGGTCCGCACCATTTGCACTACACGGCGCTGCCTGATTGGGCCTCGACCCTTGGCATGGTGTTCTCGGTGATCCTGTGGATGCCCTCCTGGGGTGGCATGATCAACGGTCTGATGACCCTGCAAGGGGCTTGGGACAAGCTCCGCACCGATCCGATCATTCGGATGATGGTTGTGTCGCTCGCCTTCTACGGCATGTCGACCTTCGAGGGTCCGATGATGTCGATCAAAGCGGTGAACTCGCTGTCGCACTACACCGACTGGACGATTGGGCACGTGCATTCCGGCGCGCTTGGCTGGAACGGTATGATCACCTTCTCGGCGCTCTACTTCCTGACACCCAAACTCTGGGGTCGGAAGGAGATGTATTCCATGTCGGCCATCAACTGGCACTTCTGGCTCGCCACCATCGGCATCGTGCTCTACGCGGCCTCGATGTGGGTGACCGGCATCATGGAAGGTCTGATGTGGCGTGAGGTCGATGCGCAAGGGTTCCTCGTGAACAGCTTCGCCGACACCGTGACAGCCAAATTCCCGATGTATGTGGTCCGTGGCCTCGGAGGGGTTCTGTTCCTCGCCGGTGCGCTGATCATGGCTTGGAACATGTGGATGACCATCCGCGGCGGTGAGAAAGTCACCGCCCCGGTCGGCGTCCCCGCAGAATAAGGAGACGGGAAGATGGCATTTCTGAACAAACACCAAATTCTCGAAAAGAGCCCGACCCTGCTTCTGGTTGGGACGCTTCTGACGGTCTCCGTGGGTGGCATTGTCGAGATCGCACCGCTCTTCTACCTCGAAAATACCATCGAGGAAGTGGAGGGGATGCGGCCTTACTCGCCGCTGGAACTGACAGGTCGGGAGATCTACATCCGGGAGGGCTGCTATGTCTGCCACTCCCAGATGATCCGCCCGATGCGCGACGAGGTGGAGCGCTACGGCCACTACTCGCTGGCGGCAGAATCGATGTATGACCACCCGTTCCAATGGGGGTCGAAACGCACCGGGCCCGATCTGGCCCGGGTCGGTGGGCGCTATTCGGACGCCTGGCATGTGGATCATCTGAAAGACCCGCAATCGGTCGTGCCGGAATCGATCATGCCGAAATACGCGTTCCTCGCGGAGCGGGAGATCGATGGCGAATATGTCCAGGATCTCATGAAGACGCACCGCTTCGTCGGCGTGCCTTACACCGATGAGATGATCGAGAACGCAAGTGCGGACTTCACGGTGCAGGCGGACCCGGACGAGGATTACGATGCGATGCTGGAACGCTATCCCGGCGCGGTTGTGTCCAACTTCGACGGCGAGCCGGGCATCACCGAGATGGATGCGCTTGTGGCTTACATGCAGATGCTGGGCACGCTGGTCGATTTCTCGACCTTCACGCCTGATGCAAACCGCTGAGGAGGGGAGAGAGATGGACACATATTCGATCCTCCGCGAGTTCGCAGACAGCTGGTTTCTGCTGGCGATGACCAGCTTCTTCATCGGCACGATCATCTGGGCCTTCCGGCCCGGCAGTTGGAAGGTTCACAAGGACACGGCGGATATTCCGTTTCGCTACGAGACCGCCGCATCCGACTGCGACAATTCTTGTGACGACTGCGCAGCCAAGCGCGTTGCTGCAAATCTGGAGACAGTGAAATGAGTGACATCGATAAAGACGACGTAACCGGTGTCGACACGACCGGCCACACTTGGGACGGCATCAAGGAACTGAACAACCCGCTGCCGCGGTGGTGGCTCTGGTGCTTCTACCTCACGATCATTTGGGGCGTCGGCTACACCATCGCCTATCCCGCCTGGCCGCTTCTGAACAGCGCCACCGCGGGCATGCTGGGCTATTCGACCCGGGCCGAAGTGGCTGCCGAAATCCAGCGCTTCGAGGACCAGAACGCCGGGCTGACCTCGGCCCTGGCGGAAGTGGACCTGACGACCCTGGCCGACAACGCTGATCTGAACCGCTTTGCGACGGCTGCCGGTGCTTCGGTCTTCCGCAACAATTGCTCGCAATGCCACGGATCAGGTGCTGCCGGGGCGGTCGGTTATCCGAACCTGCTCGACGATGACTGGCTCTGGGGCGGAACGATGGAAGCCATCGTGCACACTGTGGAGCATGGTATCCGCAATGAGACTGGCGATGATCCGCGCTATTCCGAGATGCCCGCTTTCGGCGAAATCCTGGAGCCGGAAGAGATCGATCAGGTGGTCGAATATGCGCTCAGCCTCTCCGGCGCGGACCATGATGCGGCCCTCGCTGGGCCCGGAGCGGTTGTCTTTGAGGACAATTGTGCCTCCTGCCATGGTGAGGCGGGCATGGGCGATATCGAACAGGGTGCGCCCAACCTGACGGATGCGATCTGGCTTTACGGCGGCGACCGCGAGACCGTGCATGAAACGGTGGTGCATTCCCGCTTCGGCGTGATGCCACCCTGGTCAGACAAGCTCAGCAAAGCCGAGATTAATGCGGTATCGGCTTACGTTCACCAGCTCGGAGGAGGTGAGTGATCCAAGTGATCCCTTATCAGGGAGGATTATCGGGCGCACGCGTCTGATATCGGCCCCATCCCAAGGACCTGTTCGCGCATTTCTTGGGGTGGGGCCAACTCATTTTAGGCGGTTTGATCTGGGTCAAATCACCTTTGCACACAGCGGGTTACAACAGAATTAGCGAACAGGTCCGGTATTACTCATGAGCTCTCAAGAACCTCAGTCTCTCTATGCGGCGCAAGAACCGATTTTCCCGCGCCGTGTTTCGGGCAAATTCCGGAACCTGAAATGGTGGCTCATGGCCATCACGCTGGGCATCTACTATCTCACGCCGTTCATTCGCTGGGACCGTGGTCCGGTACTGCCGGATCAGGCGGTGCTGGTCGATCTGGCCGGGCGGCGGTTCTATTTCTTCTGGATCGAGATCTGGCCGCATGAGTTTTATTTCGTCGCTGGCCTTCTGATCATGGCCGGGCTGGGGCTCTTTCTTTTCACCTCCGCCCTGGGCCGCGTCTGGTGCGGATATGGCTGTCCGCAGACCGTCTGGACTGATCTTTTCATCCTTGTGGAACGCTGGATCGAGGGGGACCGCAACGCTCGCGTCCGCCTCTGGAACGCGAAATGGGATTTCCGCAAATGGCGGCTGCGGGTAACGAAATGGATCACCTGGCTTCTGATCTCCATCGCCACGGGCGGGGCATGGGTCTTCTATTTCACCGATGCACCGACACTCGCGGTTGATCTGGTGCAGTTCAATGCGCACCCGATTGCCTATGCCACCATCGCCATTCTGACCGCGACGACCTTCATCTTCGGCGGCTTCATGCGCGAACAGGTCTGCATCTACATGTGCCCTTGGCCGCGCATTCAGGGCGCGATGATGGATGATGACACCCTGACTGTGGCCTATCGCGACTGGCGGGGGGAGCCGCGTGGCAAGAAGCATGAGAACACCACCGGTGACTGCATCGACTGTATGGCGTGCGTGAATGTCTGCCCGATGGGCATCGACATTCGCGATGGCCAGCAGATGGAATGCATCACCTGTGCACTATGCATCGATGCCTGTGACGACATCATGGAGAAGATCGGCAAGCCGCGTGGGTTGATCGACTATCTCGCGCTCTCCGACGAGCCGCGTGAACGCGAAGGCAATGCGCCGCGCCCGATCTGGCACCATGTGCTGCGTCCGCGCACGATCCTTTACACGGTGCTTTGGTCCGCCATCGGCGTTGGCCTGCTTTTTGCGCTCTTCATCCGGGCCGATATCGACCTGACAGTGGAGCCGATCCGCAACCCGACCTTTGTCACGCTCTCGGATGGTACGATCCGCAACGCTTACACCGTGCGGCTGCGCAACAAACATGGCGAGCCGCGCGATTTCCGCATTTCGCTGACCGCAGACACGATCCTGCGCATCGATCTGGAAGGCACCGAGGAAAACATCGTCAACGTGCCGCCCCAGCAGACACTGCAACAGCGGGTTTATGTGCTGGCGCGCCCACAGGACCCGGCTTCGTCTGAGGATCGCACGGAACTCCGCTTCTGGGTCGAGGATGTTTTCAACAATGAGCGCGCCTATCGCGATACAACCTTCAACGGAAAGGTGAACTGATGGCTGATATGAATGCTGAGACTTCGGGCACGCCACTCACGGGACGCAAGGTGTTCTTCATCTTCGCGGCGGCGTTCGGTGTGATCATTACCGTCAACCTGACACTGGCCTATAACGCGGTCAGCACCTTTCCGGGGTTGGAGGTGAAAAACTCCTATGTCGCGTCGCAAAGCTTTGAGCGCGACCGTGCTGCCCAACTGGCGCTCGGTTGGGATGTCGCGGCGGTGCTCAAGGGTGACGAGCTGCAGCTTTCGATCCAGAGGAACGGATATCCGGTGGAGGCCACCATCGTCTCCGCCGTGTTCGGGCGCGCCACCCATGTGGGACAGGATCAGCGCCCTGATCTGACGTTCAATGGCGAAGCCTATACCGCACCGGTCGAGGTCTCGGACGGCAATTGGAACCTGCGTCTGGTGGCGATGTCCGAGGATGGCACCATGTTCCGTCAGCGCATCGTTGTGGGGGCCGCTGAGTGAGCGATACGACCGCGATATCGGCCTGTCCGGCCTGCTCTGCCGCGCCACTGGCGGAGCGTGTCGCAGAACCCGCTGCGCAGGCGGGTGATCTGATCCTGTCGCTGCCCACGATCCATTGCGCCGCCTGTATCGGCAAGGTCGAGGCGCGCTTAGCGAACATGCCCGGCGTGCGCGCCGCGCGGGTCAATCTCAGCCGCAAGAGAGTAACGATTTCCGCCGATCCCGACCTCAGCGCCGACACCGTGATCGACGCGCTCGAGGCGATCGGCTTTGAGGCCAACGAGCTCGACGGCGCGATGATGGCCGCGGTGGAGACCGACCCCGCCGGTCGCAAGATGCTCACCCAGCTCGCCGTGGCGGGCTTTGCGATGATGAATGTCATGCTGTTCTCCATCGCCGTCTGGTCCGGCGCCTCGGATAGCACCAAACATCTGTTCCACTGGATTTCCGCCAGCATCTCGGTGCCCGCGCTGATGTTCTCGGCGCAAATCTTCTTCATCTCGGCCTGGTCGGCGCTGCGCGTCGGGCAGTTGAACATGGACGTGCCGATCTCGCTGGCCATCGTTCTGGCCGCGCTGATGTCGCTCTACGAGACAATTATCGGAACCTATCACGTCTATTTCGATGCCGCGCTGTCGCTGACCTTCTTCCTACTCTGCGGGCGGTATCTCGATCACCGGATGCGGGTGGCGGCCCGCTCTGCGGCGCAAGAGTTGAGCGCGCTGGAAATTCCACGCTGCACGCGCCTGACCGGGGAGGGCCGCGAGACTGTGAATGTCGCCGATCTCAGCATTGGCGACCGGATCGAGGTGCCTCAGGGCATGCGCGTGCCGGTCGATGGAACCCTGACCGGCGGGTCGAGCGAAATGGATCGCTCCTTCCTGACCGGAGAGAGCCTGCCGGTCGCAGTGACATCTGGCGACACGCTCTGTGCGGGCGAGATCAACCTTGGCGCGCCGCTCACTCTTCAGGTGACTGCGGTGGGCGAGGACACCACGCTCAGACGCATGGCCGCTCTGGTTGAAACCGCCGAAAACGCCCGCAACTGCTACACAGCGATGGCCGACAAGGCGGCGAAACTCTACGCCCCGCTCGTGCATATCCTGGCCTTCGCCGCCTTCCTCGCCTGGGTCTTCTTCTCCGGCGATGTCATGCTGTCGATCAACATCGCGATCTCGGTGCTGATCATCACCTGTCCTTGTGCCCTCGGCCTGGCCGTGCCCGCGGTGATGGTGCAGGCCTGCCGCCGCCTGTTCTCGCGCGGGTTTCTGGTGAAGGACGACACCGCCCTGGAACGCCTCGCCGAATGCGACGCGGTGGTGTTCGACAAGACCGGCACGCTGACAGAGGGCGGCACGGTGCTGGATATGGAGCATCTGAGTGCCGGAGAGAAAAGCGTTCTGGCTGCGCTGGCCAGCCAATCCGCGCATCCCGTCGCGCGGGTCGTGGCGCAGGCGATCCCTGATGACGTTGTGCCCGCCAAGCTGGAGGATATCCGCGAGGTGCCCGGCAACGGCATGGAGGCGATCTGGAACGGGGAAACCGTCCGTTTCGGCCGCGCCGACTGGTGCGGTGGGGCTGCGTCCTCTCCCGCTCTGCGGATCGGTGCTGCTCCGGCGAAGGCCCTCTCGATTGAGGAGGTCTTACGCCCCGGAGCGCGGGCAGCGGTTAAAACCTTGAACGCACTGGGCTTGCCGGGTGCTGTCTTCTCCGGCGACACCGCGCGAGCCACAGGCAAGGTGGCCGAAGCGCTCGGCATCACGGATATCCGTGGCGAGCTGCGGCCCGAAGAAAAACTCGCCGCCATCGAAGAGATGCAGGCCGCGGGCAAACGCGTTCTGATGGTCGGCGACGGTTTGAATGATACCGCTGCCCTCGTCGCGGCCCACGCCTCAATCTCGCCTGCCTCGGCACTCGATGCATCCCGCACAGCCGCGGATATCGTGCTCCTGAACCGCTCCATGGAAGACCTCGGCCACGCGATCTCGGTCGCCCGCACCGCGCGGCTGCGGGTCAGCCAGAACTTCTCTATCGCGACGGCCTACAACCTGATCGCGATCCCCATCGCGCTGGCGGGTTATGCCACACCGCTGATGGCGGCGATTGCGATGTCGGTCTCCTCGATCACTGTCCTTTTGAACGCCGCTCGGATAAGGTGAGCCCATGAACGTGCTTGTGATCCTCGTTCCGGTCTCGATCTTCCTGTCAGGTCTGGCGCTGGCGGCTTTCCTCTGGAGCCTGCGCGCCAATCAATATGAAGACCTTGAGGGCGATGCCGAGCGCATCCTGCTCGATCCCAGCGGCATCGGCGATCACGACGAGGCCGCGCCGCCGAAAGACGACTGACGCCGCTCATTTTCCCGTGCCATTGCGCTTGCGACGCCGTAACCTGCGGCTGAGCGCAAGGGGAGCGGTTTCATGACATCAGACAGCCATGCCTATCTGGGTGCCGAGATCCATGACGGTGTCGCGGTGCATGCCGGGCAGGCTCTGTTGGTTGGCGCCGATGGTGCGGCGTCGATGGTCCATCTCGACGAAATCCCGGAAGGCTGCCGGCCGATCCATCTCGATGGCGGGCTGATCGCGCCGGGATTTGTCGATCTGCAGGTCAATGGCGGCGGCGGGGTGATGTTCAATGACGACCCGTGCGTCGCGACGCTGCGCAAGATCGCCGAGGCCCATCGTGGCCTCGGCACAGCCGGGTTTCTGCCGACGCTGATCTCTGACACTCTGGAGATGACCACCCGCGCCATTGCCGCCGTGGCCGCGGCGCTGGAGGACGGCGTGCCCGGCATCCTCGGCCTGCATCTCGAAGGCCCGCATTTAAGCGTCGCGCGCAAGGGCGCCCATGCGGCAGAGATGATCCGCCCCATGGGAGAGGCCGATCTCGCCGAGCTTCTGATGGCCGCCGAAACCCTGCCGAACCTGATGGTCACGCTGGCACCCGAAAGCGCCACCGAGGCCCAGATCGCCACGCTGGCGGCGGCGGGCGTCATCGTCTCGCTCGGCCATACGGACGCTCACTATGTGCGCGCGACCCACGCCTTCGACGCAGGTGCACGCGCGGTGACGCATCTCTACAACGCGATGAGCGGGCTGCATCACCGCGATCCCGGCCTTGTCGGCGCGGCGTTTGATCATCCCGGCATCTTTATGAGCATCATCGCTGATGGCATTCACGTGCACCCAAGCGCTCTGGCTTTGGCGCTGCGGGCGAAATCCCCGGAGACAGACATCTTCCTTGTCAGCGACGCAATGGCCCCCGCGGGCACCGGTTTGACCGAGTTCACCCTGAACGGACGCAAGATCACCCGTGCTGGCGGGCGGCTGACCCTGGAAGACGGCACGTTGGCGGGTGCCGATCTCGATCTGATGCAGGCGATTGGTGTGATGATGGCGGCGGGTGTGTCCGAGGCCCGGGCAGTCGCAAAGGCGACCTCGGTTCCGGTGAGCCTTCTGACTGACACCATGGGATATGGCGTGATTGATGGGCCGGTGAATCGGTTGAACCACCTCAAGGATGGTGCGGTACGGCCGTTGGATTGAAAATCGAAGGCTGGAGGTTTGGTGGAGCCTAGGTCCACCAAACTTGTGTTTCATGCCGCTCCAGGTTGTACCAAAATGCAAATAATTTCTGATACATAGCGGAGCATGCTGTTTCAATCTGTTTCAGCTTGTCCCACCGTATTCCGCAATTTATGGTGGGACAAACGGTGGGACAGATCATGCCAAAGCTTAACTCAGCGAAAGTCAAGAACCTCAAGGATCCAGGCATGTATGGCGACGGTGAGGGGCTTTATCTCCGAGTTGGACCGACCGGTGCCAAGTCATGGATTTTGCGGACAACTATTCGTGGCCGATTGACCAGCACCGGGAAGCCGCTTCGGTGGGAAGGCGGTCTAGGCTCCACCAAGCTAGTCTCGTTGGCTGAAGCGCGAGAGAAGGCGCATGAGCTTCGAAAGGTTGCTCGCAATGGCGGTGATCCATCAATACTGCGAAGCGGCGACGTATTGACCTTTGCTCAAGCCGCTAAGCAGGTCTACGAGATCAATGCGCCGACCTGGAAAAATGAGAAGCACAAGCAGACGTGGCTTGCGTCCCTGGAGAGCTACGTGTTTCCGACCATCGGCAACCGAGACATCACTACGATTGAATCCGCAGATGTTCTTCAGGTGTTGTCGCCAATTTGGGTGGAGAAGAACGAGACCGCAAAACGGATCAAGCAGAGAATTGGTGCTATCTTCGACTGGGCGAAGGGTTCGCAGGTTTATCACCACGAAAACCCGATCAACGGACTGAAGAAAGCCTTACCAAGAGTTGTCCGCAAACCGAAGCGAATGGCGGCATTGCCTTGGCAAGAGGTGCCCGGGTTTATGGCTTCTCTGCAAGACAGGGAAGGGGTCTCAGCACGGGCTCTAGAATTCATCATCCTTACTGCTTGTAGGTCTGGCGAAGCACGTGGGGCAATGTGGTCAGAAATCGAAGCGGATTGCTGGACCGTTCCCGGAGGCCGCATGAAACGTGGCCTCGAACACCGGGTTCCTCTCTCCTGCTACGCCGAGAACGTGCTGGAGCAAGTTAAGGGCCTAGATGATCGGTTTTGCTTCCCGTCGTCGGTGATCGCAAGGGGAGGGGCGGTCCGACCGCTGTCGGTAATGGTCTTCAAGAGCTTGTTCAATCGCCTCGGCGTCGATGGGATCACGGTGCACGGTTTTCGGAGTTCGTTCCGGGACTGGGCATCAGAAAGCGCTCACGCGCCTCGCGAAGTCGCCGAAGCGGCTCTTGCACACTCCTCTGGGAATGAGGTTGAACGGGCATATGCGCGTTCTGATCTGTTCGAGCGTCGTAGAGGCTTGATGGATAGCTGGGGGCAATTTTGTTCAGGAGAGGTCGGGGCTGTTGTGAGGCTACAAAGATGATTGCAAGTATCCGTTTTTTGGAATGCCAAATGGAGCGGGCTTATCGGAGGACGGACTATTTGGAGCAAAGGCGGGAGTTGATGGAGCTTTGGGCCAGCCATTGTAGGTCAGGAAAGGAACGGAACTGATATGGCTGACGCACATCTACCCGACGAGCCGTTCCCTGACGATGACAGTGTGGACAAAGCCATTGTTGATCTTGCTCGTTACTTTGGCATTGGAACGGACATCATTCACGCTGCTTGCAAGGGGCTGGAGCCACCAAACTGGGTTTCTCCCAATAACTTCAGCGCTTTGAAGGAAAGTGTCCGTTCACACAACAGATGCGCAAACTTGGCTTCCGAATTAGCGCAGGAAATGAAGAAAATCTCGCAGAACGAGCGGAGCAATCTGATCTCTAATGGTTGTGTAACAGCGGAACAAATCGAGCATCTGGCGCACAACCTCTATTCCAGTAAGGGCTATGGGGAAAAGTTCATTCGAGAGAATCCGAGAGCCGGTGGTCGTCGTTTGGATGCATTAGTTGTTGCTAAGATTGTTCTCAGGGTCTTTCGGATTCTGGAAAAGAGGATCACAATCTCCCATGTGAGCGGGATACCAAACTCTGAATATGCAAAGGCCGTCGAATACGCACTAGGGTCATTCAACATCAAGGCCGACTGGAGAAGAGCAGCGGAAGCAGCCTTGGACGAGTATGAAGTCCGACGCGGTAAATACCGCGATGCGAAGGCAAAGCAATTGTCTCGATAGTTTCGCCAATGGGAATTCGCTGAAATCGAGTTGGCGTTATTTTTTCTGGATTGAATATGACACTCATCATTCCATGAGTAATCATGGAGCAGTCTGATGAAGTACCTCAACTTGGGTCAGCTCTCGAACAAACTTGGCGGACGTTCGCGTTCCTCAATTTACCGGGACGTTGAATCCGACTTGTTGCCGAAACCCACGCCTCCTCACGCAGCGCTTGTTGCGCGTCTTCACTATGGAGGGTCGCGCAATGGCTGAATTCGCTCGAATTCCGAAGAACAAGCGCGAGGAAATCCGCATCTCACGGGAAACCTTCAAGGGAACGGATTTGGTCAATGTGCGCGTATTTTTTGACGCGGGAGAAGGCGAGATGCGCCCAGGCAAGCAGGGGGTCGCGTTCCGCACGTCCCTCCTTCCTGACGTCCTGGATGCGCTCACGAAGGCCTCTGAGATGGAGGCTGCGGCATGAGCGTTCGCCCCAAGGGAAAGAAAGGAGGCGGCAAGTTTGTCCGCCTCCCCAATTCGCTGATAGACACGCCAGCATGGGCAGAGCTCTCGTGTGCCGCAAGAAGCGTGCACGTGATGCTCGTCAGGCGCCACAACGGCGGGAATAACGGTCGAATTTACCTTCCATCACGCGAAGCTGCAAAGGCGCTCACCATACACAAGAACACCGTGTTGCGCGCATTTAAGGAACTTGAAGCGAGTGGTTTCATTGCTTCAGTCAAAGCAGCGCATTTGGGCTCAGAAGGTACTGGCCGGGCAACCGAATGGCGTCTGACCCACTTGGCTTGTGAGGGCAAGGCACCAAGCAACGACTTTCTGAAAAAACAAAACCCCGGCACAAATATTGTGACGCCCTGGTCCAAAAAAGCGCCCAAGCAACCACCGGGAAATCGCGAAAATCATGAGAATGTGGTCCAAATTTGTGACCAAGCGAGAGCATTAGCCTGGTCCAAAAATGTGCCCAATCTAACATCTAGCCATACCCCATACGCAAAACTGGCGGTGTCTTCCGCGGGAGGTTCGGAATGACCTTCCCATGCCATGGCCCGCAGCATGAGCGACCCGACCGCCCGCTTTCGAAGGGCGGGAAGGGAGGGGAGCGGGTCTCCTCAAGCAGCGATCCGTGCAGTGATTGCGAACACCCCAAAACAGACCGGCAAACCGTCGAAGAGCTCTTTCCGCGCGAAATCGTTGAGATCCTTCGCCGTCCTCCGAAACCAACCCACAATTCAACGGAGACAATTCAATGAGCAGTTTAAATCCTTCACTCATCTTCCAAGGCCGTCAGCCGGACATCATTGGCCAGATGGCACGGGGCCAACAGCTTGGCCGTCAGAACGCCTTAGCCAGTCTCTATGCACAGCATGGCCCAGGCATTGTGGCGGGCGATCAGAACGCCCTGAGCGCACTCGCGGCCCATGAAGGACACCGCGTCTCCGCACACTCGGCTGCATCGGCATCTTGAGCAAACGTTCGCAAGGATTGACGTCGACGATTTCACCGAAGAATGGCTCAACAGGCAGTCACCGATCACCGTGCTATCCGTCGCCCTATTCGGGGACTGGCCACCTGACCAACTGGTTAGTGACAAGCTGGCGATCATCGCCAAAGAAAACACACCAGCAGGCATGTTATCGGAGCGGCTTCTGGATAAGGCGGCCCAGCCGTGTAGGCCCTGATCCTACAGGCGAAAACAGAGCGAAGTCTCACCTATTTCAGCCCAAGCATGACCTAAAGATTGGCCGTTTTGTGACGGGTAATAACGGCGGTGGTCGCCAAGGAAAACACAACAGCAGGTAGTCTATCGGAGCGGGTTTTGGGTAAAGCCGCCCGTCCATGGGCCACTGGCATCTTGGGTTGCCAGTGAGAGCTGAGCCGCACTTGCATCGGAGGCTTACCAAATCTAGCGACCCAGCTCTCACCCGTGACCCCACGCTTCTGACAGTATTGGGAGAAAAAAATGAAGCCTGAGTTCTGTCAGCGGTCTTAGGCGGGCCAGATTAATTTCGGGCTAGCGCGGTCGTCACAATATGGCTTGGGGTAATCCCGCTGCTCCAGTCGTTCCTGAAAACCGGGTCAGAACAGGTTCAAAAGGCGAATTCTAGTTTCGTTTTGGGTGTCGGACTGCCCGTGCTAAACCGATAAGAGACAAGCTTTGATTTAATGGTTTCCAGCGAAGGCTTTGCATTGATCGATACGGCATTCAGTATTCTCGACCGCCTAATGAAGTTGAAGTCGCTCAAGGACAACAGAAAGAAGCTGGCGTTTCAGGATATTTTGGAACCAGCATTCCATGACCTTGAACAGATCCACCGAGACTACCTGGGCCTCTATGACAAGGTCGAAGCTAAGCTCCCGTCATTCGAATTTCTGAGTAAGCCGGGGACAAAATGGCGCGATGGGAAAGGCTATCTGAACTTTCTCACTGAAGAGGCCGCATTGAGATTCCTCAAACTAGAGGAACTCGATGATGAGACGTTGCATCATACCTTGGTCGCCAGAGGGTATTGCATAGACTATCCGGCGCCGGATGGAGAGGACCCTATAGTGCTCATCTTTCGCGAACGCTTTGCGGCCGATGCGGCTGCGGACGAGCTCGGCCTCCAAGACCCCCCTAGAAAGTACGAACCACCGAATGAGGAATGCGCATTTCTGGCGCTTCAAGACCTGATCGCTTTCGTTCGAGAAACGCGCATTCAGTATGAGCCTGTGCGGATACGTCTCAGGTCGCTTGCTCAAACTATGAGCGAGGTGTCACTTGGCACGAGTGGCGATGCCTTCATGCGTGCGGTGCTCAACTATTTTCCAGATGGCTCAATGAAACCCTTCTTGCGATTGGGTGAACGGGTTGAAAACGAGGAAAGGTACTGGGGTGGGAGTTCTGGTGCGACTTCTGTGCTAGAAGCGCTTCAGGATGTGGCGAAGCCCGGCGCAAAGGATGACGTTGATCTCTTAAACCACGCGAGGAGTAGCGCGTCTCATCTAGTTTACTATCTGAAACAGCACCATAAAGATCAGTGGGAGAAAGTCACAATCGCGTTCGCCCAGCTTCAAGCTGATCGGCTTCGTCATTGGTAGGATGAGTCATTAAAGGTCATTTTCGATGAAGCGAGTTTTTTCAGCTAGATTATTGCTTTGTGCGGCACTCATTTGCTGCGGTCCGTTTCAGGTCTTCGGGGAAACTCTGCGGATTGGTGCATGGAACATTCAGGACTTGCACCACCAAGAGGGCCACAGCCTTAGAAAGTTCGGGAACTTTCCCTCAGTCAGGCGCAACACAACCGACTTCATCCTATTGGAGAAGTACCGCGACCTGTTCGGGTCTGACGGAACACCCGCTGATGTTATCGCGCTACAGGAAATCGGCACTGGAGCAGCCTTGGACAGGTTGTTCCCGAGTGACACATACCTGACCCTGATGTCATCCCGTTGGGAGGATGACAGCGCGCCTGAAGGCGAGGGTGAGGTTCATACTGCGGTCGCGATTCGAAAGGATAGCGGCGTTGAGCTTCTAGAACGTGCGGACTTGCCGCAATTGGCAATGATGGATCGTGACGGTGGTTTCTCACGAGCTGGCACGGGCGCGCTTCTCAAGGCGGGTGAAATGGAGTTCTGGTTCCTGTCTGTGCACATGAAGTCGGGATGCCCGGATACAAAGCGCATCCACGAGTCCACTGGTGTGGCGTGCGAAACACTGTGGCGACAGGCGTTGGTACTTCGAGATTGGGTAGTGAAGAAGCGGGAGACTGGAACCCCTATCGTCATTGCCGGCGACTTCAATCGGCGGTTCCGTCAATTGCAGGACCGGTTTGGGCTTTGGAAAGCATTGAACGATACTGCGGCTGAGGCAGATATTGATGTCCCGTTGTTTGAGAAGCACCCCGAAACTGTGACGAGGAAGTGCCCGACCAAGAAAGGCACAAGCCTGGAACCCATCGACTGGATTCTGATCGACTTGAAATTGACCGAACACGTGGTGCCCGGATCATTCTTCGAAAGACGATGGACACAGACCGATCAAGAAGCCGCGCAAGGAGGTCGAGGGTTGAGCGACCACTGCCCTATTAGTTTGGACTTGCTGACTTCCGCTGACCAGAATTAGTGGCTTATGAAGAGCTGCCATGTCTCCCCAAAATGCCTTGCAGCGGTCATGCAGGTTGTGGGTATCGGCAAACACCGTATCAGGAATCGAATTCTACTGAGCTGTTCTGAAAAATCGATAAGACGCGCGGTGAAGTTGTCCACAACCTGCTGAAAAACTGTGCAAAAGTTCGAAAATTGCGCATGTAGTCTTTGGCCTTAACGAGTCGTTAACCAATTTGGCGAAGGAGTCATCGGGATAACAAGTGGGGGGCCTTTTGATGGTCGAAGAAACGCCAGTTCAGCGGTTATTGCGGGCTGCCAAACAAGCCGACCTTGATGGGTTCGAAAAGACAGCCGAGGCGCTAATTGATATTGCGCATCACATTAATGAAGATGGCCTCTCGAGAGACGACTCCGCCTCCAAAAACCGCATCGGTGATTCGAACAAAGGCGTGCCAAGAACGACGGTTTAACCAATGATTAACCATTGTGGCAAAGATTACTCCGTGGGATTCGATGGGTTAAAGGCTTTGTCACAGACAGGGGTACAATGGAAAAGTTGGATTGGATTCTCGAGATTATTCGAGAATTGGAGGCGTTTGCGAGGAGCAGCGGCGACGTTGCCTTGTTGAGAAAGATCAAAGCGGCAAAGGTCGCCTACACCGCAGAACTTCGACAGAAAAGGGTCGGCGAGAATCTCCAGATATCGCTTGGTCCCAAAATCATCTCCGAACCTTAGGCTTCCATATGTCAGCCGACAGCGCGGACCCGAGATGTTGGCGGTGCATCACGCCGATCATCGGAAGTGCGTTTGTAGTTTAGTTCTAGGTTCCGAAGAACTTCTTTGAGCGTCTCTGCGGTCTTCGGAAATCCGTGGGTTTCCGCATCTTCGATTGCTCGATTGGTGCGGTTGATCAAGTCCGTTTCCAACATAGCATTTTCTCCTAAACTGAAATCAAACTTACCGAATATCCTTAACCGGTCGTTAACGCACCGTTCGCATGAGCTAAATCTCGCCTATTGCTCAAGGCGGATCACCACATCTTGAGATTACCTAAGGTAAGCCGCAAAATATTGCGTCGTAAATTACCTCAACCAAATTCTTAACAAGAAAAAAGTCTCACCTTCTGAATTGCAAATGCACGACGCTGTTCCGCGCGATTGATCTTGTCGGAGAGTAGTAGTTTCACTCTCCATCAGCCCGCTTTTCCTCAATTCCGCCAAACACGAGAAAATGTCCTGAACGTCCATCTCAGACGCAACCTCACGGCGGACCCCTGTAGAAGAACGCCTTGCAGCGGGTGTGCAGATTGTGGGTGTCGGCAAACGCCTTGTTGCACCGGCGCGATGCCATCCGACCAAGCACGTCGGGCGCCAACGCATCCAGCCCATAGACTCGTGCCAATTCAAACCGTGAACACACTGCAATGCGCTGGCACTCCCAGCACAAAATGACGATTGGCTCGTCTTTCAGGTCTCGAATCCGCAGTGCTCCACCCATGTGTGTGAGTAAGAACATAACAGGAACAAAAGCAAGTGTTGGAGCGTGCTCTTGAGCACTTCGGTCGGGCCAGCTTAGACCGGCTCCTCCTTCATCCCAATGCCTTCCCCGATCAGCGAAAGCTTTCCGGGATAGGGTTGCAGTAAGGCAAAGGCTTCGTCTGCCTCTGCTCTCAGCCAGGCTTCGTATTGCTCAGGGTCAAGGATCACTGGCATCCGCGTGTGGTATTTCGAAGCAATTTCATTGGGCGATGTCGTCACCATCGAATGGAACACACCGTCCACCTCGGTGTCGCCAACGAGACCCTTCCGATATTGCCATATCCCTGCGAAGGCGAATGCCTCGGCTCCCGATGTTCGAAACCAGTGGTAGGTGGCAGGATTACGACCTGTCGCTTCGGCATATCCTGTGGCCGGGATGAGGCAGCGTCGTTCTTCAAATGACTTGCGCCAGAGACCCGACGTTCTGATCTTGTCGTCGCGGGTGTTGTTCCAGGCCTGAGGTTTGATCCAGTTGCCAGTCTTCTTGCTCTTGTTCGGCGTCAGAAATCCCCAGCTCGACCGTACAAGCGCGCGATCACCCGATTTTCCTATGGCGACAATTGGTGCTTCGCCTTTTGGGTAAATCGCAGGCAAGGCGGGCATATTTCCGAGGTTCGCGTTTTCGACGCTGACATCAAAGAGCTGACGCATCGCTTCGTGGGTTGTGAGGTTGGAATGAAGGTTACACATCCTGATAGACTGCGCCGGAAACCCGAGTTGGACAATACGACTTGCTCCGACATGTATGTCCGGCGAGTTGAAATTCGAACGGCGTTTATACAGTCTATTGACGGCAAACATTTTTTATCTTGATTCGTGGGATTTTACATTTGACGAAAGTTGGCGAAAAAAAGGAGAACGTAGACCAGCCCAAGCGCGCCCTGCTTCCCGAGGAAGCACTCGGTACGGCCAGGTCCATTGCCGATTGGTGTGAGGCCCAAAGACAAAGTGCAGAGGCTCTGGCAGCCAAGCAAATCATGGTTGTTTGGGTGTTGTTGCTTGGGGGGCTGTTCTTGCTGTTATTCCTGCCAAGGGTGATCCAGGAGATTGAGTTCCTAGGAAGAGAGACCAGCCTTCCCGACCAAATTATGAGAGTTGCAGAGGACTCTTCGGAACTTCTCAGGCTGAACCAAAATGAAATGCGTGAAGAGGTTGCAGCAGCGAGAGTCAGATTGGAGGAACTTTCGGCCATAAAAACCTTTCAGGAAGTGAACTATGAACAGATAGCGACTGAAATCGAAGCCGAGTTGGCAAAGCCATTCAGGATCTGGCAAGACTTGGCTGTTGCCTCTGAGACTGATGGGCTTTTCTTACCCAAGGTGAAGCGGTTGCCAACAGGAGATATCTATGGGGTCGGTACGATCCGCGACCTTGCAAGGGGAGACCTGGTCGCAGGGATTTTGGACCCGGAGACTGGGGCGACTCCCGGTCGAATTCGGTATTCCGCCTCTGACTCGACAGGTACTCTGTTTGACTTTGCGCGCCTAAGCGATGGCGAAGTTATCGCGGTAGGCCACGAAGGTAGATTTGGCGACTCAAAGGCTATCATTGTTCGTGCTGTGCAGGTGCAGGTGCAGGAGGTTAGTGGGGAGGCAACGCTGCCATCCGACGTTACAACTGATGGAACGCCACTGATGGGGTCTATTCGTTTCGGCGCCACTCGATTGTTCAGTCGTGACTTTCAGACTCTTTCAGGTCGGCAGGTGATATATCTCAAACAGGATGAAAACGGACAGACTGTCCGGGTATTCCCAGATAACGAGATTCCGAATTCGATCCCAAGAGAAACGGTTTGGGTCCCTGAGGAGATATCTTTGGATGGGGTCTCATCAACTGGCACCTTGTTCGGCATTACATCAACTGACAGCGATGAACTGTTGATCGCCGGGCGCTCGGGATCACTATTCGAACCTCAACCATTGCTGTTAAGAAAGGAGGACCGCTCGGCTAAAGCCGTCAGCGTCCTTCCGCCATCGTTCTCAAGCGGAACTCTTTATCAAATCGACTACGTTGACGCAGACACCATGATGACCTTGGGGTTTGAGACCGACACAGACGGGAATTTCCACACAATTATACTTACCTCAATAGATCACGGGAGAAGTTGGGAAATTGAACGCCCCCAAATAGCCGGGGAGCGAGTTACAGGTTCGCTTTTGTCCTTCACCAAGAGTGAGGATGGAGAGCTACTTGCGCTTGGTTATGAAGGAACCGCAAGGGACTCCAGCTTACTCATACTAAGAAAGAGCGACCAGTCCGGTTGGGAGGTGCTCCGGCCGTTCCTAAATGATGAACTAGCGATGGGTAACGCTATTGGTGCGCATTTTGAGCAAGACGGAACACTTGTAGTCGCGAGCTATGACCAAACCTCCCGCAGTCATGCAATCTTGACCTCTCAGAATGACCTTAAGAATTGGAGCCGTATTATACTGACAGATGGCAAGTCACGACCGAGTGCTGCTCAGGGTGTCGGTTCGCTTATCAAATATGGCGATGATCAACTTATTTTTTCTGCAGCCAACAGTTTGCTGTTGTCGATTTCTGTCGAAGACCAAAAGGAAATCTCCCGCCAACTGATCGAAAACATGAGCATTCCGGACGGGCACAAATTGCCCGCGAGCGTGGCGACCCAGATTGAAGCGCTCAGATTGGCCAATGCGGCAGTCGAGAAAGGTACAGCTGACTACGAGCAACAACTTCGATTTGTAGAGACGACGGAGTCCTCCCAAAAACGTCAAGAGACTGCCGTTGGAAACCTTGATCAACTCACCATCGAACTCGAACGGGCGCTAGAGAGCTCGGATACTGTGCGTCAAGTTGGTCAGGTTGCAACTCGTCTAGCGGTCATCGCGTTGCTGGTCTACTTGGTTCAGATTGTCGTAAATCGTTTTAGATATCTGCAAAGAATAGCGGGCTTCTATCAAGCCAGAGCCCAGGCCTTTTCGTTGCTGGCCGTCTCAGAAAACAAAACTGCACTTTTTGACGACCTGTCGCTGACCGATCTAACCAATCTTCTTTCGCCTGACTCGATCGGATTTGACAAATCTGCCGAACCTCCAACCGCGCAAATGGTATCGCTGCTTCAGGCGGGCCTCAAAAAAGGCTGATAGAGTTTCGGGCAATCGAATTCCACACCCGGACTCCAACCCAAGCGAATCCTCGAGTCGAAGCACATGTATTGTTGCGGATAAAGATAGCTTTTGCCTCATGGTCTCTTCCAGTAAACATAACACATGCGGTTTGTTAGTCCGGGCAAATTGGTCGTGCTTGGCGCAGCGCTGGTAATTGTTGGCTTCTTGTACGACGTGATGTTCGCCGGACTGCCTTTCCAAGACCCGACCCCAACCATGCAAGAGCAATGGCTTCGTAAAAAAGACATTGCGAACAAGCTCGTATTAACTGGATTCGTCGTTCTCTGCGGTGGATGTGCATGGAAATTTGCCCAATGGATTTATGCACGACGAGGCGGTTAGAACCGTACGTGCGGCCCTCCACTATAGTATTCAAAAAATGACCCATTGGAGCGACCTATCCTCAAAGCTGCAGTGCGCCGTGTCGGTCACTTTGGGCTTGGAGTGGACATTGGTCTGTCTGCGGAACATGCTGCAGTTTGCTTGCCGTCACTAATTGTGGACCGTATCTTCTCAGACGTGCGGCTGGATGCAGAATAGGCGAGGCAAGATCATGAGTATTGTCGACAATTGGTTGTTGCTGCTTCCCCTGATGGACGACGATCCAGATGGCCCCATAGAAGCGGTCAATCAGAGCCTCGTAGAGGTGGATGCGACGGGTGATCAGCAATTTCTTGAGCTTGATCCTGACAGCTGGGGCGGAACGAAATTTCCTGAGCGCGGTGTGTACGGTCTCGCGGCGAACTTCTTAGATACCCACGTCGTTCTGAAAGCCGTGAAGAGCGCACCCTGGACAGAGCCTGAACGAGGCAGACTTCTATTGAGCCAACAGGAAAACGACGATTGGCAAGTTTGGCGCCTAAACGATTTGCCTGATCGGCTCTAACCGGTCTAGCGGGCTGCGCGACAACCGTTCGAATGTCCGGATTCGGGCTCGACGAAGGCATTGGCTGTCTATCCAGGTTTCTCCTGGCGCGCAATTTGGTATGGACGGCTTCCTTTGAGTTACAAACGACTCGCTGAGTAAACACTGCAGCAAAGCCGGAGCACGGAAGAACCTGGATGCCCACATCACGGCTCCAAAAGAAGAGTTTCTGTTCTTGCAATTCTGGCGAGGGTTTTCGCTTGCCTGTCCAACTCTGTGAAGTGCTCTTGGTCGTCTGTGTACAAAGTAGCCCCATTCGGGCGGTCATCGATTGACCAGTGAACCTTGATGTTCGCTTGAACTTCAGAACTCATTCGCTGACCATTGAAGTGGGTGTCGAGATAGGCTTGTATCTTTGAGATTTCCACGGGCCTGGACAACCGACGATAGATATTCCGTTGATTAATGAAACCTCGTTCTCCGTGACCTTTTTTCCTTGAGAGCGCAATTTGTTCTTCTGAGTTCCGAGTTTTGATCTCTTGAATTAGGTAGTTCAGATCAACTCGTAATCCTGCGCGGTAAGCTTTGTAGGCTAACCAATCAAGTGCATGACTTGATAGACCTGTCCTGCGATATCCTCCGCCAACATTCGAATGTGCGCCTGCAAACCACGCTTGCTCTACCACTTGATTAGCCCTCGCTAACCCAGTCCAGAAAACGGGTTTAAACGGTCGGCGCATCTCGTGAATCGCCAATGCCTGAAAAGCATGAGAGACATTTGGAGTGAGGTCCGTATTGAAGAAGGCATGATAGTCTTTCGTGAACCACGAAATTCCTTTGACAGGAACTCCCAGTGCGCCGACGGTATCCCACACACCCAGGAATTTAACCTTGATGGACTGATATTCCGGGTGAACGTTGTCTCTCCACAACTTGTCGGTTCGCGTATCCAACGGTTCTCCATTTGAGAGCATTCGCATGTACTTGTCGAAGAAAAATGGCAGCAACCAAAGGCTGTCCTTTTTTATCAACCCAAATCGCGACAAAAAGCCGTTCAATGCGCGGGCAGCGTAGGCTCCTCTACTAAACCCAAAGATAAAAACTTCGTCGTCGACGACTTGTGAATGTGTGCCGGGGCCTCGCCACTCCAGGTTGTGGCATATGAACCGGTATGCGTCCAAAACTATGCGGGCGAGCCCATGCCCGGTTGCTCCATCAATAATTCGAGACGGCAAAAACCCGTCGGTTCCTACGCCTCGGAAATAGCCAATAACTTGCGGGATGTCTGTCTCTCGGTCGTCGGTGACAACACTTCTGAGCAGCCTGACGACATTCGTAATCGGAGGCGGGTTCATAAGGTTGTTGTCTTTAATGGATGCCAGTTCTTCTGGTGTGTTCCAGGTACCGTCGCAGAACACAACAATTCGCCTTCCTCTGGAAGCCACTGGTTGTGCGACTTGAAGCCAACCGCGTTCGTTGTGATCTTTGGAGGTGGGAAAAGCGCCGTTTTCAGCCTCGATTGAAACGCGAATAAGGTCAATATCCCCACTGCTGAGAGAGTGTTTGCTCAGGTGAGTCTTGCGAAAGCGCTCGAAGCTACTGTTGTCATTCACATCCGACTCAAGTCCTTGCTCGACCAGTTTGTCGATTAGCTCTAATTTCGCTTTCTGTAGTTTTGCGACATTCTCCTGCGTTTTGTCCTTAACTGCCTCCACCTCTCGAGCCGCCTTCCTCATTTTTACGGCTAACTTTATGATATCTAGTGGAATTTTCCCCCGTTTTTCCACCCATTTTTCTTCTAGAAGAGCCAAGGCATTTTTGCTGATTTTTGATTCAACAAGCGCAAAATCTAAATCGATGCGTTCATCGGCGAGGGCAAATAGGTATTCCCACTGTTCATCAGTAAATTCTTCTTCGGAACCAGTAATGTGCATTTGGATCACGCCTCAAAAAAACAGAAATTCCGATCAGGCTAGCGCGCGTTCTTACAAAAATCACTTGGAAGTAGCACTTTCTTACCAACATCCGTCTGGCGCATGTGATCGCAGAGCACAAACTGCCTGGGCCTCTGACGCGAAGAATTGTTGATTTCTGCACGCCGTTGGGTTTCTAGCCGATATCCGACGAATTCGGTCGGTTAACCGCCGTGCTGTTGTTGCTCCCTAGCTGCGTTTGCAATCGTCTCGGCGATCAAAGCAATGAGCTCATTGTCTTGATAGTACTGGCTGTGCACGGGGCTGACTGCTGAGGCCTTCGGTTGTGAATTGACTGCAGCCCACATGCGATCATGCAAACTATCAAACTCCGGGGAAGCATTTCCGGCAGTCTCGTACATTTCGCTGACTATTGACGCAGCAAAGGCCTTGCCTGCTTGCTTCATTCGTTCCTCTTGGGCGTCCGTCAGCCGCACCTCGGAGACCTGGCGCATGCCGAAATGGAAGCTCTTTCCCGTGTCGGTGCTCAAAACGCGATCATAAGAGTAGTCATCCCCCAAAATGGCCTCGGCCGACGCGCGAATGCCAATTCTAAGCCCTTTGCGCTTAACGATAGTTTTTATTGCTGCACTAATCGTTCCTAGCGCGAGGTCGATGAGTAGAAGCGGAATCAAGGTGCTGAGCAGTACGATCCGGCAACCTTCAACAAGGAGAGTCAGTAGACGTCCTACAAATGCCACGTCGAACAACCAATAGAAGCGGAAGATACCCATTGCTTCACGGGCCTCCGAAGCGATCCGAAAGTGCTCAAGGTAGCCACTTTGATCTTTCCGACCGTGATCAAGGATTGTCCTAATTGGTTCTCTTAAGATTTGGCGTGCCAGGATACGTGCCCCCGGAAGCTGATCGCAGACAAAATACCGAAGCTTGAAAGGCGCAATGCCACTGAGGTCGACCTTGCTAAAGCGCAGAAGTGATGCTTCGCGCAACAGTGCACTCGCTTCGTCGTATCGCGAGATGATATTTGAGGCCTTGATCTTGTCCTTTTTCACCTTGACGTCGGGCGCAACGGCCTGAAAAAGAACAATTATTGTCAACGCAACGACAAAGAACAGGAGCAATCCTACCCAAAATCCGAGCTCGAGCTGCCAGGCAAATGCAGATATCAAAACAAGTGCTAACAAAGCGGTCTTAGTGAGAAGCGAGCTGTATGATTCACGTGTTCGACCAATCTGTTCGGAGACGTCTGAGACATTCCGGATCACCGGAACACCGATGAACGTCACAGTAGAGATCAATTTCTGTAGGCGGGTGTTTGACGCGATCCCATTAAGCAAAACGTTCCCGCCGTGACTAGCCGACACTTAGCCTGTCACCTCTATGCGGCGGTGCGCCGCAAAAAGAGACATTCGCCGCATATGCAAATTCGATGGACTGGTGAACCTACCTTGTGGCGGACAAAGCGGACTCACGGCTGATCGGACGCGGCTGAGTCCAAAAACCAAGGCTCTAGTTCTTTCTCAATATAGAGAACTATTTCGTCCAAGCAGCGGTCATATGTGCTCCACGTCTTCGCGTTGAACCGGTGGTGGTAGCAATACCCATCTGGCTTTCGAACCGAGGCATTGTTGTAGAAATAGCGTTGTCTTTTGTCAGGAGCATTCGTGTTCGAAACCCATGCCTCAATTATGATGTCAACGGAATAGTTAGTCGAGGCTCCGTAGGTGCTTCCGAGGCGAAATAGATAGACTTGCTCGAGACAATCACCCCGTTGTCGAACCCATTTCCGACGTCCCTTTTTTTTGAAATGCCGTTCAGCTAAATGTTGGTGTAGGTCAGAGCATATTCTTTTCATGCCGTCGGCTATTAAGCTAGAATACTCAGATGGCATTTAACCACGTTCCTCATTCAGAAATGCCAAGTCAAAATACGACTGAAGGCTCGAACTGCAAACTCTCTTTCATTGCCCTCGCGAATGCCCAGGAAGGGCTAACTGCTAACATCAAAGCATCCGCGGCAGCCCCTTGTCCGCTTCGTATTGGCTTCGGTGACAGCCCGAAGCGGACATTCATTCCTGGATTTCGATGAATGCGATGCGGACAAAGCGTTCATTGACAGCACATTGTCAAAGACTGAAGTTACCTAAATGACTGTATTGAGTATGGGACAAGTCTGGGTCTGTGGTGCTGTTGGGTCAACACCTCCGTTGATGTGCGTCGTCGGGAGAATAGACCAATTCTCCGATGCTGACGAGGTGCCGAGAATTGTATCCGTGTGCGTCACACCTCATCCTGAAGCGAAGAAGGCGGGGTGGCCAACTGTCTCGCATATGCCAGTATTTGAAGATGCATTCCGGATGAGCGAATTGAGACTTGCAAAGGAAGACGTCGCTCTCGGACAAGATTTCGAAGACGGTTATTCGCAGTGGCTTTCAGCATTCCAAGAGGGCAAAGCCGGAGCATTCTCAATCAATGTCAGTGAAGCCTATGCAGGCATTGTTTCTGTTAAGGACGGTTCATAGTTTCAGCCGCATAGGTCATGCATCGTCCATTTACATCCGTAATTCCGGGCTCGGTGCTGACATCCGTGGAATTCAGTCAATTGACCGGTGCCAGCCGAAGCAGACATTCATCTGAAGGGCTAACGGTCCGATTTTCCCGATAGTATTTCGGTCACCGTCCTGTTGAACTGCGCAACCAACTCATCGGCATCGTAGCCAGCATCGGAAATGGCATCACGAAACTCTTCCTCGCTCATGGCGAGCAATTGCTCCGGGTCTCTCTCGGCCAGGTCGAATATCCAATGCTGATCCACACCCGTTCCCTGCCATTAGATAGGTCATAAGGCAGAGCTAGAGTTGAAGTCCGGTCAGGCAATCGCGTGTTATGGCACTGGGAAATGACGGTATTCTGGGTGCCAATCGATCAGCACCGTCACGCTTTCCCTATTCATCATCGCTGACCCGCTCGGGAAACGTGACGGCAATGAAGAAACCTGTGGCGAACAGGCTCAGCTTTCCAAAGAGCGCATAGGCTAGAAATACAGCCAAGAACCCATACCCATGTAAGAAGAAGTATGCCGCACCGAGAAGGCCTCCGAGAAGGCCACCAAGCAAAAGTGTACGGAGTTCGTGCTCGACTGGCATAGCCAGAGTCTGGCGAAATATGGTTAATGAATGGTTATCGGTTGTCTTGCCCTCTTAAAACTGTGCCATAGTGGGCTTAGTTTGAAGGGGGCAAGACAGAGCAGTTCATCACAAAGTAGGCCCGAGTCCGCTAAACGGTCCTGTGCTTAGCCGAAAAAACTCAAGAATATCTGTAGTCAAATTACGCCGGCTTTCGTGCACTTAGAAATCAAGTATCCTTTTGAAAGCAAAATCGGCCAATCTTCTTGAGGCGAGTTTTGCGCGCCAATTCTTAGGGTGATTGTCTCGTTCTCAATCAGATCCGAAGGAGGTTGGTTCGGTATCGGAGTGGTTCCGGCAAACTGCCATAAGTCATGGTTTTCCTCGTACCCTTCTACGCTGCTACCCATTTCACGGCGTCGTTGTTCCGATTGCAGTATCCCCACACATGTAAGCGAACCCACAAGGCAACTCTGATCGGGGTGAATCAAAAAGCTGCCTCCGGTGGTCAACGCGACTGATTTGTTCCCAGGCTCGCCGTATCTTTCGAATGGATGAAAACTCTGTGTTTGCCGTTCCCACCAGCCTGCGACCCGAACATAGGGAGCGACGGCGGACACTCTGGAAACGTTCCGCAAAATGATGTGGAATCTAAGTCGAAACAAATCAATACCCTTGCGTAGCGTTTCCTTTCTGGTTCTCCGCGGCTCCAGCCAAACTTCAAACCTAGCGGATTGTTTGGCGAGGATAGCTTGTCGGACCAACCTGTCATCCATTGGTATAGTGCCGGACAGCGTTCGCAAAAAATAACTACTATGAGATTTGGCGATACTCATAACAGGCTTGTCGCCGGATTCCGGAATCTGGATTGCAACAAAACCCCGATTTTCGTCCTTCATGCAACGAATGGCGTGAACGCGAATACCTTCGTTAACCGGGGTCAGCAAATGCGATATCCAAGACTCAACATTGGATTTGAACCTGCCAATATCCTCGATGGGACATAGTTTGACTGCGACGTCGTCCCTGTTTTTTCGCTCGGTTTGAATTCCAAAAATCAAAACGCCACCGGCAGCATTTGAAAATGCGGACATTGCACGTCCAAGAATTTGCTGGTCCTTCGGAGTCAACTTGGGGTGATTAGGTTCTGCCTTGGTTTTGAATTCCAGGCGATAGTTCTCTGCAACGCCTAGGAGTGCATCAACTGCGTTTTCGCCATTGGCAATCAAATCGTCCCACAAGCTCAAATTCGAAACTCCGAGTTACAAACTAAATCAGATTATCGGCTTGGTTGGCATCGAGGCAACGGCCGGTTGCTGAGGATCGTCCCCCATATGTCCCCCAGACTCGCAATACTGAACTAAATCGGGTGGAATGGCCGGTTTTTCAGTCTGCCTGGTGGGGCAAATGGTGGGACAGAATACGCGGTTCCTCAGTTTATCATTAAAATACAGTATCTTGTCGGGAGGTTTTGGTGGAGCCTAGGGGAGTCGAACCCCTGACCTCTTGCATGCCATGCAAGCGCTCTCCCAACTGAGCTAAGGCCCCGAACCGCGCGACCGGGACGTTAAGCGTCGCGCGAAAATGTCTTTATGAGGTGGCGGTCCTCACTTCAAGTGAAATCCGCACCGGGCGCGTTAATCGTCGTCGTCATCCGAAGCGACATCGGCAATGTCGTCGAGGTTGACCGTATCGTCGTCATCATCCTCTTCCAGCACGTCATCGCCCAGATCGACCTCTGCGTCATCATCGTCGTCGTCGAGAACCACGTCATCGGAGTCATCCGATACGTCATTGTCCTTGTTCTGCGCGTCCGGCTTGTCCGCCGTCATCGTACGGGATTTGTTGCCCGTAAGGCTTTCCAGCGAGAATTCATGGCCGCAGGCCGGGCAGGTCATCGGATCGTTCTGCAGGTCGTAAAAGCGGGTCGAACAATTCGGGCAAACGCGTTTTACGCCCCATTCTTCCTTCGGCATCCGGGTCCTCATTTTTCGGTCACGTAAAGTGGATTTGCGCCAGTTGCCACAAGGGTAGGGCAGTGTCAAAGCAAAAGGCGGTTTCCTTGTCAGAGCGCCGCATCTATGCTGTGCAAAACAGAAAAACAAGAGCAGTTTCGCATATGGGTGAGATCATCACATTTGGCACGCCGCCGATTGACGTGAACCTGCGTCTCTCGACCCGGGCGCGGCGGATTTCGCTGCGTGTGTCGGGGCTCGATGGGAAGGTCTCGCTGACCGTTCCGCGTTATTCTTCACTGCGGGAAGCTCAGGATTTTCTGCGGGAAAAAGAGGGCTGGATTCGCAGGCATCTTGACGAGCGCCCGGAGATCGAATTGGCGGGCGTCGGGGCGCAGATCCCCGTCGAAGGCGAGGCGCGCGAGGTCATCGAATATGGCGGCAAGCGGGTGTTGCTGCATCCCGGTGCGCTGCTGGTGCCGAAAGGTGCGGCGCGGGCGCCCTCCCGTGTGCGGGCGTTTCTGAAAACCATGGCGCGGGATCGGTTGGCCGATGCCTCGGAGCGGTTCGCCGAGCCGATGCGGCTTGACTACAAGCGCCTGACGATCCGCGACACGCGCTCGCGCTGGGGGTCCTGCACCTCCGAAGGCAATCTGATGTATTCCTGGCGGCTGATCATGGCCCCGCCTGAGGTGCTGGATTATGTGGCTGCCCATGAGGTGTCGCATCTTGCCTTCATGGACCACTCACCGCAGTTCTGGGCGACGGTGGAGCGGATGATGCCGGACTACAAAATCCACCGCAATTGGCTGCGCGAGAATGGCGCGGCTCTGCATCGTTTCAAGTTTGAGGCTTGATGGTCGTGGTTTTTGTGATCACAATCGCCCCATGCTAATCCAGAACAAATCCTCCGAAGGTGGTGGCGTCTCGGCCACGGGTGCGGCCAATGACATGGTCTATCGCCGCCTGCGGTCGCAGATCATGCACGGCGAGCTGCCGCCGGGAAAAGCCCTGACATTACGGGGGATTGGCAAGGATTTCGACGTCTCAATGACGCCCGCGCGCGAGGCGGTGCGGCGCCTGGTGGCGGAGGGGGCGCTGTCGCTGTCCTCCTCGGGGCGGATCACGACGCCGGAATTGTCGAATGACCGGATCGAGGAACTGGCCTCGATCCGCGCTTTGTTGGAACCGGAGCTTGCCGTGCGCGCCCTGCCGCGGGCGCATATCGCTTTGATCGAGCGGTTACAGACGATCAACGGCACGATTGCGCAAGTGGTCGCGCGCAATGATGCGCAGGGCTATATCCGCGCCAATCTGGAGTTCCACCGCACGCTTTATCTGCGCGCCCAGGCGCCGGCCATGCTGGCCATGGCCGAGACGGTCTGGCTGCAGATGGGACCCACCATGGCCTCGCTTTACGGCAAGCTGAAACGCACCGAAGTGCCGCGCCATCACAAGCTGATTGTGTCGGCTTTGAGGGCCGGGGATGAGCCGGGACTGCGCGTCTCGGTGCGGGCGGATGTCACGCATGGCTTGCGGATGCTGGCGACCTGAAACGGGGGCTTTCGGCCGCGCTGGCGCGAGGACCGACCCGGCTGGGGAGGGCCAGCCCTCCCCAGACCCCTCCCGAAGTATTTTCGAAACATGGGAAGGGATTAGGCGTGAATCGGGCCGTCTCCACAAGCCAAGGCTGCCTCCCTGACCGCCTCTGAATAGGTCGGGTGGGCGTGGCAGGTGCGGGCGACATCTTCGGCCGCGGCCCCGAACTCCATGGCGATGCAGATCTCGTGGATCAGATCGCCCGCCATGGGCCCGATGATATGGGCGCCGAGGATACGATCCGTGGTCTTGTCAGCGAGGATCTTCACGAAACCATCGGCGGCGAAATTGGCTTTCGCGCGGCCATTGCCCATGAAGGAGAACTTGCCGACTTTATAGTCGCGGCCTTGTTCTTTCAGTGTTTCTTCGGTTTCGCCGACACTCGCAACTTCCGGATGCGTGTAGATCACACCAGGAATAACCCCATAATTTATATGGGGTTTTTGGCCCGCGATGGTCTCGGCTACAGCCATGCCTTCGTCTTCGGCCTTATGGGCCAGCATCGGGCCGGTGATGGCATCGCCGATGGCGTAGATGCCGGGCATGTTGGTTTGCCAATGAGCGTCGGTCTTGATCTGGCCGCGAGCTTCTATCTCGATCCCGAGGGTGTTGAGGCCAAGGCCTTCGGTGTAAGGTGAACGACCCGTGGCGACGAGGACGATATCGGCCTCTTCGGTATGTTCGCTGTCATCCTTGCGCAGTTTGTAGGTGACGGTGGCCTTCTTGTTCTTCACCGAGACGCCGGAGACGGCGGCACCGAGTTGGAACTCAAGTCCTTGTTTCTTTAGGGTTCTTTGGAAGATCTTCTGCACTTCGCCATCCTGGCCCGGGGTGATGGCGTTGAGGAATTCGATGACTTTCACCTCCGAACCGAGGCGGGAATAGACGCTTCCCAATTCCAGCCCGATCACGCCCGCACCGATGACGATCATGCGGTTAGGCACCTTGGTCAACGCGAGCGCGCCGGTGGAGGAAACAACCACGTTTTCGTCGATCTCGACACCGGGCAGGGAGGAGACCTCGGAGCCGGACGCGATGACGATATGCTTTGCTTCATGGGTTTCGTCGCCGACCTTTACCTTACCCGCCTCCGGGATCGACCCCCAACCTTTCAACCAGTCTACCTTGTTCTTTTTAAAGAGGAATTCGATGCCTTTGGTGTTGGCCTCGATGGTCTCCTCTTTGTATTTCAGCATCTGTTTCCAGTCGACCGAGGGAGCCTTCCCTTTAAGGCCCATCTTGGCGAAATTATGCTCTGCTTCGTGCAGTTGATGGCTCGCATGCAGGAGCGCCTTGGAGGGGATACAGCCGACATTCAGACAGGTGCCGCCGAGGGTCTCGCGACCCTCCACACAGGCGGTTTTCAGACCCAATTGAGCGCAGCGAATGGCGCAGACATAGCCCCCGGGGCCGGAGCCGATTACGATGACGTCATAGCTGGACATTTGGGTATCTCCTTACCTTTTTCGGCTGCCAGACGTGGTCTGGCAAGCGTATGGCTCGCGTATGGCAGGTGTATGGCACCTGCGAACGCTGCATGGTGAATATCTGGTTAACGCCGACCATCAGAACAGCGCCGCGATCAGCATGATGATGGTCGCGAAAAAGCCCACGATCCAGATTAGCGAGCGCCATGGCGCGAGGCCTTGGACATAGGCCGGGATGTAGAGCAGCCGGGCGATCAGGTAGATATGGGCGCAGGCTTGCGTGACCGGGGTCGACTGATCGGTGAGGGTGATCACGATGGCGGCGATTGCGAACATCACGAGGCCTTCGGTGTGGTTCTTGATCACCCGGTCGAGACGGCCTGAGGCGATGGGCAGTTTGCCGACATCATCACGGGGACCGAAGACGGTTTTGCGGTCGATCTGCATGTTGCCGACCACAGTAAAAAGCAGGATTTGCGCGACCTGCAGAAGGGCGGCGAGGGTGAGGATGTAAAGCTCGGTGGTCATGGGGTTACCAGATCCTCCTTTTGGCCAGATCGGCGAGCGTGGCGAATTCGGTCTCGCCACAGGTCTTGCAGCTGACATATGGCTCGCCCTCGACCCGCGTCACCTCCCAGAGATCGCCGCCGAACATGGAATAGATCGGCGTGTCGCTGACCCGGCCACCGGGCCCGACGGAACTGTCGGCGATGATCGTCTTCTCGGACGTGCCGCATTTCGGGCAGGTGATGGTGGTGCGGTTCGGGATCGCCATGGGATCAGAGCGCCATGAAGTAGAGCGCGATGGTGGCGAAGAAGCCGATGGTCCAGGCAAGCGAGCGGATGCCGGTGATCTTGAACGCGTAGGCGGGGAGGTAGACGACGCGGGCGGCGAGGAAGGCTTGGGCGGCGGTGAGGCTGGCGGCGCTCGATTGCTCGCGGAAGGCGATGATCAGCACCGCAGGCGCAAAGAGCGCCATGGCGGTGACGGAGTTCGACAGCGCCCGGTCGAGCCGTGCGGCCATGCCCTGTGCCGTCAGCCCTTCGTCGCGGGAGGAGAGCAGGTAGCCCATGCCAAGCTGGTTCATGGCGCCGGTGGCCTGCAGGACCAGCGTGATCGCGACGAGCAGGCCGTAAAGGGCGAGGATGGAGAGTTCGTCGGTGAGCATTTTGTCCTCTTTGGTTGGGCGGGGTGGCTCCGGCCCTACATCTGGTTGTTTTGGTGGGCAGATTTGCCCACCCTACGATTGCTTGGATGGCTAAAGCTTCCAATTCTTGTCTTTGGTCGGGCTCTCTGCGACGTAGTGCGCGCGGTTGTAGAGTGCGTGGATGATTGAAACAGCCACCAGATTAAAACGTACCTGAGGTTCTTCGATCGAACTATCTTCTTTTTCGATTAGCTCCTTGAGCCCAAACGACATGCCCAAGACTCGTGTGCGAATTTTGTCATCATTCATGCTAATGGAGATCGAGTGAGCGAAATCATTTCGGATTTTCCGAATGAGCGAGATTTCTTCGAATTCCTCACTGTCAATTAGACCAAGCGCACGGCAAATATTGGCTTTGTTGAAGAACGAACTGAGGGCCGCATTCGGTCCGGAAAAAAGCGCGTCGGTTGCTGGATCACGTAAAAGAAAAGCCCTCAGTATTTCAGCTAGCATTTCGTCAACTTGCGCTGCTGCGACAAGAACTCTTCCTCGATCGGTCTCAGGATTGCTGGCCTTCAAATACCTAAGCAGTGGTTGATAGTACGGATCCGTAATTTCCATCACAAATCCATCAACAACCTTCTCGGGTCCTCCAACGCCTCTTTCACGCGCACGAGGAAGGTGACAGCACCTTTGCCATCGACGATGCGGTGGTCGTAGCTGAGCGCGAGATACATCATCGGGCGGATGGTGATCTCACCGTTGATGACCATGGGGCGCTCCTGGATTTTGTGCATGCCCAGGATGCCGGATTGCGGCGGGTTGAGGATCGGCGAGGACATGAGCGAGCCGTAGACGCCGCCATTGGAGATGGTGAAGGATCCGCCCTGCATCTCAGCCATGGAGAGCTTACCCTCACGGGCGCGGGCGCCTTTTTCGGCGATGGCTTTCTCGATGGCAGCGAAAGACATCGAATCCGCGTCGCGAATGACCGGCACCACGAGACCCGTGGGCGTGCCAGCGGCGATGCCCATATGCACGTAGTTCTTGTAGACGATATCGGTGCCGTCGATCTCGGCATTGACCTCGGGGACCTCTTTCAGCGCGTGGCAGCAGGCCTTGGTGAAGAAGGACATGAAGCCGAGCTTCACGCCGTGCTTCTTGAGGAACAAGTCTTTGTATTCATTGCGCAAAGCCATAACCTCGGTCATGTCCACCTCGTTATAGGTGGTCAGCATGGCGGCCGTGTTCTGGCTGTCTTTGAGCCTGCGCGCGATGGTCTGGCGGAGACGGGTCATCTTCACCCGTTCCTCGCGGTCGGCATCATCTGCGGTGACGGGGCCACGCGGGATGGCGGCGGGCTCGGGCGTGGGGGCGGTGGCCACGGCGGCGGCTTGGGCGCCAGCGGCGACGGCTTTTTGCACGTCTTCCTTCATGACGCGGCCATCCTTGCCGCTGCCTTCCACCTGATCGGAGGAGAGCCCGTGTTCGGCCATCATCTTCTTGGCCGACGGCGCGTCCTCGACATCCTTGCCATTGCTGGCGGGTGCTGCCGCGGGGGCGGCGGCCGGGGCCGGTGCCGCAGAAGCGGGCGCGCCGCTGCCGGACAAAGTCGCAAGCTGACCACCTGCAGCGACGGTGCTGCCTTCGGGGGCGAGGATTTTGCCAAGCACACCGGCGGCGGGGGCGGGGACCTCGACGGAGACCTTGTCGGTTTCCAATTCGCAGAGCATTTCATCGGCGGCGACGCTGTCGCCCTCGGCCTTGAACCAGGTGGAAACCGTGGCCTCGGTGACGCTTTCGCCCAGGGTCGGGACCATGACGGGCACCTCATCGCCCCCTTGCGGGGCCGCCTCGGCCTCGGCAGGAGCGGGGGCCGGTTCCGGCTCGGGCTCTGGTTCCGGCTCAGGCTCGGGGGCGGCTTTGGGCTCGGGCGCGGGCTCTGCCGCGGGGGCAGGGGCCCCGGCCCCTTCGGAGATTTGCGCCAGAAGCGCGTCGACGCCGACGGTCTCGCCCTCTGCGGCCACGATCTCGCTGAGCGTCCCTGCGGCGGGTGAGGGCACTTCGACGGTCACCTTGTCGGTTTCCAACTCGCAGAGCATCTCATCCACGGCGACCGCATCGCCGGGTTTCTTGAACCAGGTGGCGACGGTGGCCTCGGTGACGCTTTCGCCCAGGGTGGGGACACGGACTTCTGACATGGTTTACTTCCCTTCGATGGTCAGCGCGACATTCACCAGCGCTTCTTGTTCTGCTTTGTGACGAGAGGCCAACCCGGTGGCGGGCGAGGCGGAGGCGGAGCGACCGGCATAGCTGGGCCGTTTATGGGCGGCGTCGATGCGGGTCAGGACCCATTCGATATTGGGCTCCATGAAGGTCCAGGCGCCCTGGTTCTTGGGTTCTTCCTGACACCAGACCATCTCGGCACTTTTGAAGCGTTCCAGTTCCTTCACCGCCGAGATCGCTGGGAAGGGATAGAACTGCTCGAACCGCATGATGTAGATGTCGTCGATGCCGCGGGCGTCGCGTTCCTCCAGCAGGTCGTAATAGACCTTACCCGAGCACATCACCACGCGTTTGATCTTGTCGTCCGCCACGAGTTTGGTCTCGGAATTGCCGTGCTGGGCGTCATCCCAGAGCACCCGGTGGAAGGAGGAGCCATTAGTGAATTCCTCCGCCTTCGAGATCGCGAGCTTGTGACGCAGCAGCGATTTCGGCGTCATCATGATGAGCGGTTTGCGGAAATCGCGGTGGATTTGCCGACGCAGGATGTGGAAGTAGTTCGCGGGGGTCGTGCAGTTCGCCACGATCCAGTTGTCGCCACCGCACATCTGCAGGAAGCGTTCCAGCCGAGCAGACGAGTGTTCCGGGCCTTGGCCTTCGAAGCCGTGCGGCAGCAGGCAGACAAGGCCCGACATGCGCAGCCATTTGCTCTCGCCCGAGGAGATGAACTGGTCGAACATGATTTGCGCGCCATTGGCGAAATCGCCGAACTGCGCTTCCCAGAGGGTGAGCGCGTTGGGTTCAGCCAGCGAGTAGCCGTATTCGAAGCCAAGGACCGCATATTCCGAGAGCATCGAGTCGATGACCTCGTATTGCGCCTGCCCGTCGCGGATGTGGTTAAGCGGGTAGAAGCGTTCCTCGGTGTTCTGATCCACAAGGCCGGAATGGCGCTGGCTGAACGTGCCGCGGGTGGAGTCCTGGCCCGCAAGGCGGACCTTGTGGCCCTCGGTCAGAAGCGATCCGAAGGCCAGCGCTTCGCCGGTAGCCCAGTCGAACCCTTCGCCGGTTTCAAACATCTTCTGTTTCGTTTCGAGCAGCCGCCCGACGGTCTTGTGCAGGGGGAAGCCCTCGGGCACGCGGGTCAGCGCGGCGCCAATCTCGGCCAGCGTCTCATCGGAGATCGCGGTCTTGCCGCGCTCGTAAGTCTCCTCATCACGCTTATCGAGATGGGACCATTTGCCATCGAGCCAGTCGGCCTTGTTGGGGCGGTAATCCTTGCCAGCCTCGAACTCTTCATTCAGATGCGCCTGGAAGGCGGCTTTCATGTCCTCAATCTCGCCTTCGGGGATCAGCCCATCGGCGACGAGGCGTTCGGTATACAGCGTCAGGGTCGTCTTATGACCTTTGATCTTCTTGTACATGATCGGGTTGGTGAACATCGGCTCATCGCCTTCGTTATGCCCAAACCGGCGATAGCAGATGATGTCGAGCACCACGTCCTTCTTGAATTTCTGGCGGAACTCGGTGGCGACGCGGGCGGCGTGCACCACGGCTTCGGGGTCGTCGCCGTTCACGTGGAAGATCGGGGCTTCAACCATCAGGGCGATGTCGGTGGGGTAAGGTGAAGAGCGCGAGAAGTGGGGGGCCGTGGTGAAGCCGATCTGGTTGTTGACCACGATATGCATCGTGCCGCCGGTCTTGTGGCCGCGCAGACCGGAGAGGCCGAAGCCTTCGGCCACCACGCCCTGACCGGCAAACGCCGCATCGCCATGCAGCAGAATGCCCATCACCGCGGTGCGGTCGGTGTCGTTGAGCTGGTCCTGCTTGGCGCGCACCTTGCCAAGCACAACCGGGTTCACCGCCTCAAGGTGGGAGGGGTTCGCGGTCAGCGACAGGTGCACATTATTGCCGTCAAACTCGCGGTCATGGGAGGCGCCGAGGTGGTATTTCACATCGCCCGAGCCGTCCACATCCTCGGGCTTGAAGCTGCCGCCCTGAAACTCGTTGAAGATCGCCTTGTAGGGCTTTCTCATCACATTGGCGAGTACCGAGAGGCGGCCCCGGTGCGGCATACCGACGACAATCTCCTGCAGGCCCAATTGCCCGCCGCGTTTGATGATCTGCTCCATCGCCGGCACCAGCGCCTCGCCGCCGTCAAGGCCAAAGCGTTTGGTGCCCATGTATTTGACATGGAGGAACTTTTCGAAGCCTTCAGCTTCAACGAGGCTGTTGAGGATGGCCTTTCGGCCTTCGCGCGTGAAGGCGATTTCCTTGCCCAGACCTTCGATGCGTTCCTTCAGCCAGCCGGCCTGTTCGGGGTCGGAAATATGCATGTATTGCAGCGCGAAGGTACCGCAATAGGTGCGCTTCACGATGGCGAGGATTTCGCGCATCGAGGCCATTTCCAGGCCGAGAACCTTGTCGATGAAAATCGGGCGGTCCATGTCGGCTTCGGTGAAGCCGTAGCTTTTTGGATCAAGCTCGGGATGCGGTGTCTGGTCGCGCATGCCAAGCGGGTCGAGATCGGCCACCAGATGTCCCCGGATCCGGTAGGCGCGGATGATCATTAGCGCGCGCAGGCTGTCGGTCACGGCACTCTGCACCGCATTGTCGGAGACCTCGACGCCCTTTTCCGCTGCCTTGGCCTTGATCTTTTCGGCCGCCTTTTGCGGCTCGGCAGGCCATTGCCCATCCAGCGCGGCGGTAAGGTCGTCATTGGGTTGCGGCGGCCAATCGGTGCGCGCCCAGCTTGGACCAGAGGCTTCCTTTTTGACATCCATCTCCGCATCGCCAAGCTGGCGGAAGAACTCCGCCCAGGCCGCATCGACCGCGTTTGGATCATTGGCGTAGCGGGCATAAAGCTGCTCCACATATTCCGCATTATGCCCCTGCAGGAAGGAGGAGGCATGGAACTGGTCGTTGGGAGATTGGTCGGTCATTGGGGGACCTCGTGGCTTTTCGGGGACGGTTTAGGTGGTTGATTTGGTTTGGCAGAAGCCCGCAATAAATTCGGCAATGGCCACCCAAAAAGGACGACTAGGCCTATCGCCATGGCGAGGGCACTAGAGGGTGCGTTTTCCGGTTGGTTTGGGTTCAGCAGCACGGAAAGAAACATCATCGGGCCGAATAGGAGCAACATGCCAACGCAGACGCACCCGCCTAAGCGGAAAACATCAAAAGTGTCATAAAAGGCAGGCTTTCCAATCCCGTAGAAAATCAGAAATGAGACATTCGGAACTTGGGGGAATACATCGCGCTGCCTCCTTCGTGTGGCGCAAACGGCAGCCGGAAAGAAACACATCGCAACAAGGCCCGCCACAAGATAAGTATTACTGTCATTTTCGTGCATTGCGACCGCTTGAAAGTAACCGCAGATCGCCCCGACACAAAACAAGAACAGCACAAACCACCAAAACTCGGGTCGCGTGGCGCGTCCAGACAGGGACCAAGTTCCTGTAAGTCCGGCATTTATGGCTTCAAGTGGCCCCATCACACGCCTCCCGCCCGGAGGCAACGACGGGCCGCGCCACGTCCGGCGCTCCGCGCGTTCGTGCCTGAAACCGTCCACTGGACGCTTTCCGAGGCGGCTCTCACCCTCCCCCCGGAGGGCGCGTTGGCGATGTCACTTACAGCCCGCGCGACATGGATGCTTTGGGGTACACACATAGAACATATTAAGCGAACGCCCTCCAGGTCGGGCGCGGCCCTCAGCGCATATGTCCGCGCGTTTCGCACTTTACCCAATCGCCTCCAGAACCGCTTCACCCAGACCGGCGGGGCTTTCGGAGACCACGATCCCGGCGGAGCGCATGGCTTCGATCTTGTCCTCGGCGCCACCCTTGCCGCCCGCAACGATTGCGCCGGCATGGCCCATGCGGCGGCCCGGAGGAGCGGTGCGACCGGCGATGAAACCGGCGGTGGGTTTGGAGCGGCCCTTCTTGGCCTCGTCTTTCAGGAACTGCGCGGCTTCTTCTTCGGCGGAGCCGCCGATCTCACCGATCATAATGATCGACTGGGTCTCGTCATCGGCGAGGAACCATTCCAGCACGTCGATATGCTCGGTCCCCTTGATCGGGTCGCCGCCGATACCCACGCAGGTCGACTGGCCAAGCCCCACATCGGAGGTCTGTTTCACCGCCTCATAGGTCAGCGTGCCGGAGCGCGAGACAACGCCGCAGGAGCCACGCTTGTGGATGTGGCCGGGCATGATGCCGATCTTGCAGGCATCCGGCGTGATGACACCGGGGCAGTTGGGGCCGATGAGCGTCGTGTCGGACCCTTCAAGGGCCCGCTTGACACGCATCATGTCGAGCACCGGAATGCCCTCGGTGATGGCCACGACCAGCGGGATTTCGGCGTCGATCGCCTCAAGGATCGAGTCCGCCGCAAAGGGGGGCGGCACATAGATCACGGAGGCATTGGCGCCGGTCTTGGCGACAGCCTCATGGCAGGAATTGAAGACCGGCAGGTCGAGATGTTCCTGCCCGCCTTTGCCGGGCGTCACACCGCCGACCATCTTGGTGCCATAGGCAATCGCCTGTTCGGTGTGGAACGTGCCTTGGCTGCCGGTAAGGCCCTGACAGATGACTTTTGTGTTTTCGTCGATGAGTACGGCCATGATGGCTCCTCTGATGTGTTTGCCGCAGGTGCAGCGCTTGTATTGGCGACGGGGGAGCCGTCAGAATTTCCCTTGATGCACGGCCTCGCCGACCGGGACGGAGACGGGGCGGATGCCGCTGACGGTCTTGTCAGGCACATTCGCGGTGGAGTTTTCGATTTCGAGCGGCGCACCGGCGCTCGGGCCATTGATCACCGAAACCGTCAGAACGCGACGCTCGACGATATCAACCTCGCAGAGCATCAGCGCCGAAAGCGCACCGACGACGTTGAGTGTGCCGTCATCGTTGGCCGTGCCGAAGCGTTGCGTGATCGGCGGGCGGGCATAGACGGCATAGCGTTCCAGATTGGTCTCGCGTAGCTCAAATGGCTGCGCTTCGATGGGCTCAAAGACGAAGCCCTGGCGTTCCAGCGTGACCGGAACGTTGCGCGCGAAGAATGCGCAAGCCTCTTCCGCTGTGGGTTCGGCCTGAGCCGACACCGCCCAAATGCTGGACATGAATGCCAATGAAAACAAACGCATAGACCTCAACCCTTCACGGCGGCGACGATCTTCTCGGCACCGTCCTTCAGGTCATCGGCGGCGATACAATCCACATCCGAATTGTTGATGATCGCCTTGCCTTCTTCGACATTCGTGCCTTCGAGCCGCACCACAAGCGGTACTTGCAAGCCCACTTCCTTCACGGCGGAGACGACGCCCTCGGCGATGACGTCGCAGCGCATGATGCCGCCGAAGATGTTGACCAGAATGCCCTTCACCTGCGGATCGGAGGTGATGATCTTGAAGGCCTCGGTCACCTTCTCCTTCGTGGCCCCGCCGCCGACATCGAGGAAGTTGGCGGGCTCCGAACCATAGAGCTTGATGATGTCCATCGTGGCCATCGCAAGGCCCGCACCGTTCACCATGCAGCCGATCTCGCCATCGAGCGCGATGTAATTCAGGTCGTATTTCGAGGCGGCAAGCTCCTTGGGGTCTTCCTCGGTCGTGTCGCGCAGCTCGGCGATGTCGGGGTGGCGGTAGACCGCATTGCCGTCGAACCCCATCTTCGCGTCGAGACATTTCAGATCGCCCTCATCGGTGACGATCAGCGGGTTGATCTCCAGCATCTCCATGTCTTTTTCGATGAAGAGCTTGTAGAGCGTGCCCATCAGCCCGACGCATTGCTTCACCTGCTTGCCGGTCAGGCCCAGCATGAAGGCGATGCGGCGCCCGTGATAGGCTTGGTAGCCGGTGGCGGGATCGACGGAGAAGGAAAGTATTTTCTCGGGCGTTTTCTCGGCGACTTCCTCGATATCCATGCCACCCTCGGTGGAGCAGACATAAGAGACGCGGGAGGTTTGCCGGTCGACCAGCAGGGCGAGATACATCTCGCTTTCGATGCCGGAGCCATCCTCAATATAGATGCGATTGACTTGTTTCCCGGCCTCGCCGGTCTGCTTGGTCACGAGAGTCCGGCCAAGCATTTTCTTGGCCTCGGTGGCGGCCTCTTCCACGGATTTGGCCAGGCGCACACCGCCAGCATCGCCCGCGTCGGCCTCTTTGAAGGTGCCCTTGCCGCGCCCACCTGCGTGAATTTGCGCTTTCACCACCCAAAGCGGGCCATCGAGTTCACCTGCGGCGGTTTTGGCTTCTTCGGAGCGCAACACGACGCGGCCATCGGAGACCGGAGCGCCATAGCTGCGCAGCAGCGCCTTGGCCTGGTATTCGTGGATGTTCATGGGGAAATGGCCTTTCTGAGAGTGCAGCGTTCCGCTCAGCTAAGCCATGTATTGCTAGGGTTTAAAATGCCTTTTCGCCGCAGGTGCGGATTTTCCGACATTTGTGATCACACGAAAAAATTTTGTGATCACGTCGATGTGAGGATGGGCTTGCGACCGGAATAAATTGAGGAATGTCGATTCGAAATGAAAAGGCCTGCCTCAATTGAGACAGGCCTTTTGAGAGGTTTGGGATGCCGTCAGGCCAAGGCGCTGTCGATCTCTTTGCAGGCTTTGACCAGACCCTTCACCGCATCGACGGATTTGTCGAACATCGCCTGCTCATCCTTGTTGAGCTTGATGTTCACGACCCGCTCGATGCCGCCCTTGCCGATCACGGTCGGCACGCCGACATAGAACCCGTCGAGGCCGTAAGCGCCGTCCACATAAGCGGCGCAGGGCAAGACGCGTTTCTGGTCTTTGAGATAACTTTCGGCCATTTCGATGGCAGACGTGGCGGGCGCGTAATAGGCCGAGCCATTGCCAAGAAGGCCAACGATTTCAGCGCCCCCGTCACGGGTGCGTTGCACGATGGCGTCCATCTTTTCCTGCGTGGTCCAGCCCATCTCGACGAGATCGGGCAGGGGGATACCGGCAACGGTGGAATAGCGCGTCAGCGGCACCATCGTGTCGCCATGTCCGCCGAGCACGAAGGCGGTGACGTCCTTCATGGAGACGTCAAACTCGAGACTGAGGAAGTGGCGGAAGCGGGCCGAATCCAGAACGCCCGCCATGCCGCAGACCTTCTCTTGCGGCAGGCCGGAGAACTCGCGCAGCGCCCAGACCATGGCGTCGAGCGGGTTGGTGATGCAGATCACAAAGGCGTCCGGCGCGTTGTCGCGAATGCCTTCGCCGACCGCCTTCATCACCTTGAGGTTGATGCCCAGCAGGTCATCGCGGCTCATGCCGGGCTTGCGAGGCACACCGGCAGTGACGATGCAGACATCCGCGCCCGCGATATCAGCGTAATCCGTGGTGCCTTTAAGCGCCGCGTCGAAGCCTTCGGAAGGTCCGGCCTCGGCAATATCGAGCGCTTTACCTTGCGGCGTACCATCCGCGATGTCGAAAAGCACAACATCGCCAAGCTCTTTCAGAGCGGCGAGATGCGCAAGCGTGCCGCCGATTTGTCCGGCGCCGATGAGGGCGATTTTGGGTCTGGCCATGAGGACAGGTCCTTTGTCGGTTTCAGTTGACGGCAATCGCTATCTGCTCTGGCCCCCTCACGCAAGCCTGCTGCGGTGCAGAAAAATGTCGCGGGGGCGGGCGGGCTGCGCTGCCCAAAAGGTTTACGCCTTGAAGCTTTTGACCTTTTTTCGGACGGTGCAGCGGATGGAGCTTGATCTGACCTTTTTTCTTCTGGCGGTGCCTGCCGTGGTGATTGCTGGCATCTCGAAGGGGGGATTTGGTAGCGGTGCGGCTTTCGTGGCGGCCCCGATTCTCGCCATTCAGTACGAGCCGCAATTCGCGCTGGGCTTTCTGCTGCCGCTTCTGATGGTGATGGATTGCACCGCGCTGCGGCCCTATTGGGGCAAATGGGACTGGCCCAATGCGAAGACATTGATCATTGGCGCGGCGGGTGGTGTGGCGCTGGCAGTGATCTTCTATCAGATGGCCGATGCGGACATGCTCAGGATCCTGATCGGCGCTATTTCGATTGCCTTCGTCATCTATGATATGTCGCGCAAACTGGGGCTTCTGCGGGTGCCGCAGCTTGCTTTTCGAACATCGCTAGCGATGTTCACAGGCGTCGTCGCAGGGTTCACAAGCTTCGTCAGTCACGCGGGCGGGCCGCCGGTGGCGATGCATCTCTTAAGTCAGGGGATGAATAAGACGACCTATCAGGCGACATCCGTGATCGTCTTCTGGGTCATCAATATCTTCAAGGCGGTGCCCTATGCCTTTCTGGGCATCTTCACGGCCGAGACACTGTTGGCTGACCTGATCCTGGCACCCGTTGCAGTGATCTCGGCCATGTTGGGTGTTGCGGCACATCGGGTGGTGCCGGAACGTCTCTTTTTTGCGATCACCTACACGCTTCTCATGGGTGCGGGTGGCAAGCTTCTGTATGACGGGCTGACGTGAGCTCGCTCAGGTGGGCGCGCCAAGCGCGGCAGGCAGTTCCTCGTCGATGGTCTCAAACGAAGTGCCAGCAGCGACAAGGCAGGTGATGCCGTTGGGATGGGTCACCGTGATCGTCCACGAGCCGGTTTCGTCGGAGGCGTGCATTTCGACAATGCCGTTATTGGCCGCAAGCCCCATGGTTTTGCGGGTTTCGCCATATTTGCCGGTCAGCCGGTCAATGACGAGTGAACGTTCGGCACATTGCGCGCGTTGTTGAGCGGTGGCCATATCGGCGGCCAGAAGAAGAGCCGCGAACCCAAAGGACAGTCCAAACAATTGCTGTTTCATTTCCGTTTCCTTTCCCACGTCGTGGCACAACCTGACGGGCCGGCCCCAAGGGTCACCAATGGGGCACCAGATCGAGCGGGCGACTGGTTCAAATCTGCGCGGCGGCTCAAACACCCTTAGCTTTGTCCGGGGCCTGCACCTGAAACGTGCCGGAGCAGTGACGCGCATGGGGACACTGCGCCAGAAAGCTCAAAAATAAGGTTAATCGACCGTGCGCAGCTTCGGGAATTTACGCAAAATTGTCGCTAATCCATTAACCGGCCCCGTGACGCTGCACCGCAGCACTAGGGGTTGCCTCGGGCCGCGTTTCCGCCCACAACGTTGCCGCACGAATTTCAAACGACCCAGAGGCCCATGTCACAGACCATTCGCCCGTTTCGCTCGGTTCTCTACATCCCTGCGTCGAATGCCCGGGCGCTTGAAAAAGCGCAATCCCTTCAAGCGGATGCCATCATTTTCGACCTCGAAGATGCCGTCGCTCCAGCGGAAAAAACCGCCGCGCGTGACGTTTTGAAGGCCGCCCTGGCAGAGCGGGATTACGGCAAACGTTACCGCATTGTGCGGATCAACGGGTTCGACACGGAATGGGGGTCGGGCGATCTGGACATGCTTAAGACGGCGCGCTTCGACGCGGTGTTGCTGCCCAAGCTCGAAACACCTGAGGCGGTAGACAAAGTTACCGATGCACTTGGCGCAGAGGCGAGTGTCTGGGCGATGATGGAGACGCCTGCGGGCATCCTGAACGCCGCGCAACTGGCGCAATTGCCCGCGCTCGAAGGGTTCGTGATGGGCACCAACGATCTCGCCAAGGAGTTGCGCTCCAACGGGCGCGAGGCGATGCGCACGAGCCTGCAACATTGTCTTCTGGCCGCGAGGGCTGCTGGGATCGTCTGTGTCGATGGCGTCTACAATGCCTTCAAGGATGCTGAGGGGCTGGAGGCGGAGTGCATTGAGGGGCGCAATTACGGCTTTGACGGCAAGACCCTGATCCATCCCGCCCAGCTTGAGATCGCCAATCGCATTTTTGCGCCGAGCTCTGATGATGCCGATCTCGCGCGGCGTCAGATCGAGGCTTACGAAGAGGCCATTGCCCGTGGCGAGGCGGTTGCGGTGGTCGATGGCCGTATCGTTGAAAACCTGCATGTGGAGACCGCCCGGCATCTGCTGGCGCAGGTTGAAGCGATTGAAGAAATGGAGGCTGCGGCATGACCCTTCTCGTCCTCGGATTGTTGCTCTGGGCCAGCGTGCATCTGATGAAACGCTTGGCACCGGGACTGCGCCAATCTCTGACCGACAGTTTGGGCGAGGGGTCCAAGGGCGTGATTGCGGTGCTGCTGGTCCTCTCCATCGTGCTGATGGTCATCGGCTATCGCGGCGCCGACTTCATTGCCGTCTGGTATCCGCCGAGCTTCATGGGCCACCTCAACAACCTGTTGATGTTGCTGGCGTTCTACATCTTCGGCGCATCTGCGGCCAAGGATGCGAAGGTCTGGCTCGGCACGAAAATCCGCCACCCGCAGCTCACCGCGGTCAAGACCTGGGCCCTGGCGCATTTGCTTGCCAATGGCGATCTGGCCTCGAACATCCTCTTCGGCGGCATGCTCGCCTGGGCGGTCATCGAGGTGATCGTGATCAACAGGGCCGAGGGGCCCTGGACGCCACCGCCGCAAGCACCAGTGAAGAAAGAGATCACGCTGGTCGTGGTCACAGTTGTCCTTTTCGTAGTGGTCTCGATGATCCATCTCTGGCTCGGCGTGCCGCCCTTCGGAGGCGTCTAGATGGCAATGCTCTACCGCCTACTGACGGAGGAGGACACATCCGCCTTTTGCCACAAGGTCTCCGACGCGCTCGCCAAGGGGTGGGAGCTTTATGGCGACCCGACCTATGCCTATGACCACGCCAATGGTGTGATGCGCTGCGGGCAGGCCGTGACAAAACAGGTCGATGCGCCATATAGCCCCGATATGAAACTCGGGAGCCAATGACGAGACGGCGATGAGCAAGACCAATCCAGGACGATTTTTCGAAGATTACGCTGTGGGCGACGTGATCGAGCACGCCGTGCCGCGCACCGTCTCGGGCGGGGAACGTGCGGTCTATCACGCGCTCTATCCGGCGCGCCATGCGCTCTATTCCTCCGACGAGTTCGCGCGCGATTGCGGGTTGCATGAGGCCCCGATGGATGACCTGATCGCCTTCCATTTGGTCTTCGGCAAAACCGTGCCCGATATCTCGCTCAACGCAGTCGCCAATCTGGGTTATGCGGAGGGGCGGTTTTTGAGGCCAGTTTTCCTCGGTGATACAATCCGCTCCCGCTCCGAAATCATTGGTGTCAAAGAAAATTCCAACGGCAAGACCGGGGTGGTTTATGTTCGTACCACCGGCAGCAACCAGATGGGCGAGGATGTTCTGACCTATGTGCGCTGGGTCATGGTGCGCAAGCGCGATGCGGCGTCTGCGGCCCCTGAGCCGATCGTGCCCGAACTAGCACGCGTCGTCGATCCCAAGGATCTGGTGCTGCCCGACGATCTGCGCTTTGACCTCTACGATTTCACCCAAAGTGGGGAGCCGCATCGCTGGGGCGATTATGAGATCGGCGAGAAGATCGACCATGTGGATCGTGTGACGGTGGAAGAGGTCGATCACATGCTGGCCACCCGGCTCTGGCAGAACACCGCGAAGGTGCATTTTGACGTGACCGCCCGCGATGGCGCGCCGCGGCTGATCTATGGCGGGCATGTGATCTCACTGGCCCGCACGCTCAGCTTCAACGGGCTCGCCAACGCCCAGATGATCCTCGGGCTGAATGCCGGTGCCCATGCCGCACCTTGCATGGCGGGCATGACGGTCGGGGCCTGGTCCGAAGTGCTCGACAAGGCAGACCTAAACCGCGAGGGCATGGCGGCGATCCGTCTGCGCCTTGTAGCCTATGCCGATCCGGCGGTACCGTTCGATCTGACGGGCGAGGACGGCAAATACGCGCCCGGCGTGCTGCTTGATCTCGACTACTGGGCCCTGATGCCGACCTGAGATTTCCGCGAAATCGGCCGGAAGGCGCCACGCATTTGTCTAAAATCCAATCCAATCTCTCAAGGTGAGTAACGATGCCGTCCAGGATTTCGGGCGGCCATACTGAACCAAATTCAGGGCGCGGAAGACGTCCAGAGCAGATAGGATATGGATCAGATGAAACTGGTTTTTGAGACGCGTTTTTCCTATATCGGCCACTCGGGCTGGAAATCCGAGGCGAGCAAGGATCCCGACCTTCTTTTTGCAGATGATCGTATGGCCTATCGCTTCGATCTTTTCTCCAAGATCACCTTGCCAAGCCTCGCCGAGCAAACCGATGAGGATTTTGATCTCCTGATCCTCACCTCGAAATTCATGCCGCAAAAACACAAGGAAGAACTGAGGCGCCTCTGTCACCGGTTCCTCGGGGAGGACCGCGTGCAAATCCTTGAGTTTGGCGCCTTCAAGGCGGGTCGTCTGTTCCGCAATCACGTCCGCGACACCTACGCCCAACACCCTTGGGTGGCTCAGGTGGTGCTGGACGATGACGATGCCGTCAGCGCGGATTTTGTCGAGGTCTGCAAGGCCGAGGCACGTAAGCTTGCAGCTTCGGAATATGAAGAGGATGACAGCCGTTTCCTCAGCTTTGCCCGCGGCTTCTCTTTGCAGGTCGAGAATGGGGTTCTGCAGAACCTCTCGCCCAAGCACTCACCTTACATCAATCTCGGTCTGACATTGGTGGCGCCGCCAACCACGTCGAAAAACCCGTTTCTCGTCAGCCATTTGGCGGTCGGTGAACGGCATCCGGGTTATGTCGTGAACACGATCCGTCCGTTCTATCTGCGCACGGTGCATGATTTCAACGACAGCCGCACACCGCATAAGACAGCGTGGATTTCACCTGAGGAAATCGTGGAAGCCCAACGCTATTTCCCGTTCCTCAAAAATCACTTCAACACGCTGCCGATTGCGGCGTAATCCGCGTCTGAGTCATCGCGCACCCACCTGCTGCGGCCAGATCATCGGATTTTGAGGTTACATTCCGCGCGATCGGGCTAAAGTCGCGCCTATGCGACTGATTTCCGCCGCCGTTTTTCTGGCGCTGACCCTGCCAACCCGACTGCTCGCCTGCGATCTGGCCCTGATCCTGGCTGTGGATGTCTCGGGCTCCGTCGACAGTCGCGAATATCGCATCCAGATGGAGGGGCTGGCGGAAGCTTTGCGCGACGGTGCGATCTCCGAGGCGCTGGTGCGTGCCGAGGCCCATGTCATGCTGATGCAGTGGACGGGGTCTTCCCGCCAGCGGGTCTCGGTTCCCTGGACGCCGGTTGTCGATTTTGACATCGCCGACGCGCTGGCCGACCGGGTCGCGGCGACCCCCCGGGTCTGGCGCAACTTTTCCACGGCGATTGGCGAGGCGCTTCTGGTGGCACAGGAGGCTTTCACGGATGTCCCAAATTGCGAACGCCGCGTCATCGATGTTTCCGGCGACGGGTTCTCCAACGAAGGTGTGGAGCCGGACGATGTGCGACTGACCCTTGGCGCTGGTGGGACCACCATCAACGCCTTGGTCATCGAAGAAAACGAGACCGGCCTCACGGAGTATTTCCGCACCAATGTGATCGTGGGCGCAGGCTCTTTCGCGGTGACGGCGGCTACGTTTGACGAATATCCCAAGCGGATTCGCCAGAAGCTTCTGCGGGAGATCACCGAGCAGGTCTCCTCCTTCGATTTGCCCTGATTTGTGATCACGCTCCCCATGCCGTGATCACGATTTCCCGAATTTTCCGCAATTTGCGCCAATTGACCGCGCCTGTTTCCGCTCACATGGCGTGACACTCCCAAAATGCCGGGGCATAAAGGCATGAAAAATAACGGTAGCCAACGCCAAGGAGGCCGCATGGCCGATGTTAACAGGGGCAATCGCCCGCTTAGCCCACATCTGCAGATTTATCGCCCGCAACTGACGTCCATGACGTCGATCCTGACCCGGATCACCGGCAACGCGCTTCTTGTGGCGGCGCTTTTGATCGTCTGGTGGTTTCTGGCGGCGAGTTACTCCGAGGAGTACTTCAACCTCGCCAATGCTGTGATCACGTCCTGGTTCGGCGATCTGGTGATGTTCCTCTCGCTCTGGGCGATCTGGTACCACCTGCTCGCGGGGCTGCGGCATCTCTGGTGGGATTCAGGCCGCGGGCTGGAGTTGGAAGAGGCCGAGAAACTCGGCTGGGTCGTTATCGGCGGATCGGTGGTTCTGACCATCCTGACCGCCTTGGCTTTGTGAGGAGCGCGCCATGGCTTATCTGACCGACCGCAAACGCGCCGAGGGCATGGGCTCCGCCAAATCGGGGACGGAGCATCACTGGAACATGACGGTGTCCTCCGCGGCCTTGGTGATCCTGGTGCCGCTCTTCATCTTCACCTTCGGGCGGATTTTGGGATCGTCTCACGCCGAAGTGCTCGCCTATTTCGCGCGGCCTTTCCCGGCGATCGTCGCAGGCCTCACCATCATCGTCGGTTTTTTGCATTTCAAAGGCGGTGTGCAGGTCCTGATCGAGGATTACGTGCACGGGACGCTTCGCAAACCGCTGATCATCGCGATGATCTGTCTTTCCTACGCTGCGGCGGGCACCGGGCTTTTCGCCATCGCCCGCATCGCGCTTTGATCGGAGGCCGATATGGCTGCTGAATACGAATATGAGACCCACGAATATGACGTGGTTGTGGTTGGCGCCGGTGGGGCTGGTCTTCGGGCGACGCTTGGCATGGCGGAGCAGGGGCTGCGCACGGCTTGCGTGACGAAGGTGTTCCCGACGCGCTCCCACACGGTGGCGGCGCAAGGGGGCATTGCGGCATCTCTGGGGAATATGGGCCCCGACAGTTGGCAGTGGCATATGTATGACACGGTCAAGGGCTCGGATTGGCTGGGCGACACGGACGCGATGGAATATCTCGCCCGCGAAGCGCCCAAGGCGGTTTATGAACTAGAACATTACGGCGTGCCGTTTTCCCGCACGGAAGAAGGCAAGATCTACCAACGCCCCTTCGGTGGTCACACGACTGAGTTCGGTGAAGGCCCGCCCGTCCAGCGCACCTGCGCGGCAGCGGACCGGACCGGTCACGCGATCCTGCACACGCTTTATGGTCAAAGCCTCAAGCAACAGGCTGAATTCTACATCGAATATTTCGCCATCGATCTGATCATGTCCGAGGACGGGCAATGCACTGGCGTTCTCTGCTGGAAGCTCGATGACGGCACGCTGCATCTCTTCTCCGCTAAGATGGTCGTACTGGCCACGGGTGGCTATGGCCGGGCCTATTTCTCGGCCACTTCGGCCCACACTTGCACCGGAGATGGCGGGGGGATGATTGCCCGCGCAGGGTTGCCGCTTCAGGACATGGAATTCGTGCAGTTCCACCCCACTGGTATCTACGGTGCGGGTTGCCTCATCACCGAAGGTGCACGGGGTGAAGGCGGTTACCTCACCAATTCCGAAGGCGAGCGCTTCATGGAGCGTTATGCGCCGACCTACAAAGACCTCGCCTCCCGCGACGTGGTCTCGCGCTGCATGACGCTGGAAATCCGCGAAGGGCGCGGTGTCGGCGAGAATGGCGATCACATCCACCTTCACCTCAACCACCTGCCACCAGAGACATTGGCGCAGCGTTTGCCCGGTATCTCGGAAAGCGCGCGCATCTTCGCAGGCGTGGACCTCACCAAAGAGCCGATCCCGGTTCTGCCCACCGTGCACTACAACATGGGCGGCATCCCGACGAATTACTGGGGCGAGGTGCTGTCACCGACGAAATCCGATCCCGACCGCGTCGCACCGGGCCTGATGGCCGTGGGCGAGGCCGGCTGTGCCTCCGTGCATGGTGCGAACCGACTGGGTTCAAACTCCCTGATCGACCTCGTGGTCTTCGGTCGCGCCGCGGCGATCCGCGCAGGGCAGATCGTCGATGCAGAAGCGCCGAATCCGCCGGTCAACCCGATCTCAGTCCAACGGGCCCTGGATCGCTTCGACAATCTCCGCCACGCAAAAGGCGCTGTACCAACCGCGGCGTTGCGTCTGGAAATGCAGCAGACCATGCAGGCCGATGCCGCTGTCTTCCGTACCGATAAGACCCTCGCTGAGGGCGTGAAGAAAATGGACGGCGTCGCGGGCAAGATGGAGGACCTCGAAGTCACCGACCGCAGCCTCGTCTGGAACTCCGATCTGATGGAGACGCTGGAACTCGCCAACCTCATGCCCAACGCGGTCGCCACCATCGTCGCCGCCGAGGCCCGCAAGGAAAGCCGCGGCGCGCATGCGCATGAGGACTACCCCGACCGCGACGACAAAAACTGGCGCAAGCACTCGCTGACCTGGTTCAAGGGCATCAAACCCAAGCTCGACTATCGTGGCGTGCATCTCGATCCGCTCACCTCGCACAACGAGGGCGGCATCGATCTCAAAAAAATCGCCCCGAAAGCACGGGTCTATTGATGCGGAGTGGCGTTCTGACAGGAATCGTCTTTCTGGCCGGTTGCGCAACCGCGCCGTCCTCCGATCTGGAAGCCCCACAAGACGAGCCGACGCAAGCTGCAGAGCAGGCGCTGCGTGTCATGGCCGAGGCGCAGTTTCCGGGGCAGGATACAGGCGCGATTGCAAATTGCGGTATCCTCAACACCACAACGGAGGAGTTGCAGACCTTGGCGGGTTCGGCCACCGAAACCGATGCATTCCTCGCGCGGGCAACCGCGGCGGGTGTGTTGTCCAAGCCCGAAACCCGCGCCTGCATGGCCTCAAACGGGATCGTCCTATGAGACCGCTCCTTGCGATAGCCATTTTGGCGTTAGCAGCCTGTGCCACTCCGTACCCGCCTATACAGACGGAATCACCAACTGTAACGGCTGAACAGGTTCTTATGTTTGTCGCAGAAGTTGAATATCCCGAAAGCGATGTTTGGGCATTTGCGGCATGTGGCGGCACTAGTCTATCGAGCGAGGAACGTTCGCGCTTGGAAGCCGTAAATACCGAGACAGAGGCGCGTGTTCTCGCTTTGGACGTAATCAATAAGCCGGATACAATTATGTGTCTTTCTAAGGAAGGGATCACATTATGAGACCGCTCCTCACCCTATCGATCCTGACCCTCGCCGCTTGCGAACCGACCACGCCGACCGTCTCTGACGTTCCAGGACCGGTTGTCGCCGACACCTATGTGGCACCGACCGACCCTGTCAGCCGTCAGGCCGAACAAACTCTGCGCGCCATCGCGGCCGCAAAATATCCCGGACAGGACGCCAGGGTGATCGGCAATTGCGGTATCCTCATCGCCAACGTGACAGAGATCGAAACCCTCGCCTCAGCCGGACCCGGTGTGCCGTCCTCCATCGCCATTGCCGATGCGGTCTTCGCCCGCAAGGAGGCGCAGGCCTGTATGAGCAGAAACGGGGTCACGTTGTGAGATCGACCGCGCTCATATTGCTCCTGACGCTCGCGGCCTGCGCCCCGGTCCCGGTGACCCGCGACAAAGCCGAGGCGCTGTGTCTTGATGAGGTGCGTCAGGCCGATGGCGTCTCCGGCACGGTTGGTGTCGGCGTCGGTACGGGCGGGGCGAAAGCCAAGGGCTCGATCACCGTGACCGACCGTGTGTTCAACCCGCAGACGGAAGAGGAATTCCTGGCCGAGTGCATCGACCGCCGGGTCAGCGGCAAACCGGCGCCGACCACTGTGGGCATCACCATCGGGGCCAAGACATGAGACACCTGCTCCTCCTGATCCCCTTCGCCCTTGCCGCCTGCGACACGCCGCTTGCCGATCAGATCGCCCGCGATCAGGCAAAGAAGGCGGTGAACCCCGTGCTCGCGCAACGCTTCCCCGGCGTGCCGCTGGAGCCCGCCACAAACTGCGTGATCGACAATGCCAGCGCGTCGGAAATTATCCAACTTGCCAAAGCCGGGACGACGACCGTCAGCCAGACGGATGTCAACCTGATCATCGAGATCGCGACCCGTCCCGACACCATCACATGTCTGCTTGAGGACGGCATCACGCCGTTCCTGAACGCTTAAGGAGCCTCATCCATGGTTCAACTGACCCTGCCAAAAAACTCCCGCATCCAGACCGGGAAAACCTGGCCCAAGCCTGAGGGCGCCACGAATGTGCGCAAGTTCCAGATCTATCGCTGGAACCCCGATGACGGGAAGAACCCGCAGGTCGACACCTATTTCGTCGATCTCGACAAATGCGGGCCGATGATCCTCGATGCGCTGATCAAGATCAAAAACGAGATCGACCCGACGCTGACCTTCCGCCGCTCCTGCCGCGAAGGCATCTGCGGCTCCTGTGCGATGAATATCGACGGGATCAACACGCTGGCTTGCATCTATGGCATGGATGAAATCCAAGGTGATGTGAAGATTTACCCGCTGCCGCATATGCCGGTGGTCAAGGACCTGATCCCCGATCTCACCCATTTCTACGCCCAGCACGCGTCGATCATGCCGTGGCTGGAAACGAAGACGAACCGTCCGCAAAAGGAATGGAAGCAGTCGATTGAGGACCGCGAAAAGCTCGACGGGCTTTATGAATGCGTGATGTGTGCGTCCTGCTCCACCTCCTGCCCGTCCTACTGGTGGAACGGTGACAAATATCTCGGCCCCGCCGCGCTTCTGCACGCCTATCGCTGGATCATCGACAGCCGCGACGAGGCCACGGGCGAACGGCTCGATGACCTCGAAGACCCGTTCAAGCTCTACCGCTGCCACACCATCATGAACTGCACGAAGACCTGTCCGAAGGGGCTCAACCCCGCCAAGGCGATTGCGCAGATCAAGAAGATGATGGTGGAACGGGTGGTTTAGAGCGAAATCGGTTTACCCTGCAACAGGATGCATCGCTTAACGCGTTGAAATCTATGATTTCAGGCAGCGTTAAGTGATTCAGGTTTACCGATTTCTGCTTTAGACCCGTCTTTCAGTCCTCGAAAATCCCGGTCGGCTTGCCGTCGATTGTCTCGGTGTTCTTGCGCCGCCAATAGTCGCGCACGCCGTCCTCGCCCATCTCCGCGTAGAAGGGTTCCAACTCGACCTCACCCCGCGCCCGCTTGAATTCCATGATCGGCACGCCGGACCCGCAGGAGGTTTGCACCAGGTCGATCTCCAGGTCGAAAATCTGCCGACTGCCCGCGAGTTTCGGAAACTGGCCGATCATCTCACCCCATGCCGCATCGCGCGGATGGATGACGCGGGCCTGACCGTAGACCCGCAAGATGCGCGCATCACCTTCGAAGGCGCAGAACATCAAGGTCATGCGCCCAGTGGCCTGCACATGTGCGGCGGTTTCATTGCCACTGCCACTGAGGCTCAGCCAGGTGATCCGGTTGTCATCGATGATCCGCAGGGTATCGAGGCCCTTGGGCGAGACATTGACCCGGCCCGTTCGGTCCGCTGTGGCCACGAAGAACATCGGCTGCTCTTCGATGAAACGCTTCAAGGTTCCGTTCAGTTTCGACCCGGTTGCCATGGGAAATCCTCACAAATTGTCAGCGCATTTGATGGCGCTTTCCACGAGCTTACCAATTGCAGGACCGAAGGTGGATAGATGTCGCGGCGTGATGTGATGTCGGCACCTGCTGGGCGTCGTGCCGCGTCAGGCCGATGTCTTTGAGGTCCCGATCCGAAAGCCCCGCGAGCTTTGCTCGAGTGGCCGCCGCACCCATGGCCGCGGTCACGCGTGTATGCAAGGCTGCGATGTGAGGGACGATGCCCGCTGAGAAGCTGCCAAACCCGGTCGTGGTATTTTGTGCGATGTACGTCATGATCAATCTCCTGTGTCAGACTGTGAATTCGTCTGATGCAAACCTGCCATGCGCGCTGACCGGGGACGTAGTGTAGAAAATGAACCGCCGCCGATACAGTTTCTGTACTAGGTCTGTCTCGCTTCCCTGAGCTATGATGGACCCGAAGTCCCCCGAGCGAGGAGATCGACCCCATGTCCGCAAAACCCTATGGGCTTTATTGTCCCACCTCGAAGGCCTGCGAGATCCTGATGCCGCGTTGGACCATTCAGATTCTGGGCGAGCTTTGGGGCGGCTCGTCGCGGTTCAACGAAATCAAACGCGGCCTGCCCGGTATCTCGCCAACGCTTTTGACGAAACGTTTGAAAGACATGCAGGCGCAAGGCTTGCTGGAACGGGTCGAGGATAAGGCGACCGGCGCAATCGACTATTTTCGCACCGAAAAGGCAGCGGAACTGGATGATATCATGATTGCTCTGGCGAAATGGGCGCAGAAACACGTGCAAGCCGAGGTCGCGCTCGAGGATCGCGATGCCGATCTTCTGATGTGGAACATTCGGCGTCAGATCAACGTGGCGAAGCTTCCCGCCCGGCGCAACGTGATCCGCTTCAACTTCTCGGATGCGACCTCGCCCGCATCGACCTATTGGGTCATCACCAAACCGGGGGAGGAGGTCGAGCTTTGCGCCAGCGACCCGGGCTTTGACGTCGACCTCTTTGTCGAGACCACCGTGCGCGTGTTCACCGGCATCTATCTGGGACGTATTTCCTTTGAGTGCCAGATCGACGAAGGCACGTTATTTCTCAGCGGCGACAAACGGCTCATCAGGACCTTCCGCGAGTGGCTCGTCTTCAGCATGCATTCCGGCTATGAGGCCATCGCTGCCGTACCTGCCTGATCGGGCGCGCGGCTCAGCCTTTACGCCGGCTGCACAGTTCCTGCACACCCTCTCCGCGATCTCCTGCACAAAACCATGGTCTGACCTCTGACAACAATAACAGAGGTGACTGTGATGAAATCTATCGGCTTCCGCTTCCTGATGGTCGGTCTGATGACCGTTCTGATGTTTATTCCCTTGTTTCTGGCGGGCGAAGTGATCGATGATCGTGCGGATTACAGCCGCGAGACCATCCGCACGCTTGGTGAAGAATGGGGCGGGGCGCAGCTCATCTCCGGGCCCCAGATCGTCATCCCCGTGAAAGGCCCGGTCACCCGCACTGAAAAACGCGAAGTGGTGGTGCGAGAGAACGGGCAGAACGTCACCAAATTGCAGGATGTGGAAGTGACGCGGGTAGAGCGGAAATCGCCCATCTATGCCTATCCGGATGCATTTCAGATGGCGCTCACCACCACCAGCGAAGAACGCGCGCGGGGGATTTTCAACGTCCCTGTATTCGTGGCCGAGGCGGACATCTCGGCCCGGTTCGATTTCGAGGCCATTGCAGAAGCCGCCCATTCTGACGAGACGATCCTCTGGGACGAGGCGCAACTGCGTGTCACCCTGCGCTCCAACAAAGCGCTGCGCGGTGCGGCTGAATTGCGCGCCGATGGGCGGCGTGTGCCGATGGAGCCCCTGACCACCACCCATCAGGCGGGCATCCGCGCTGATCTCGGTGATCCGCGGGAAATCTCGAATTTCGCCCTGACGCTCGGATTTAATGGCGCGGGCCGCTTTGAGGTGACACCCGTGGGCCGCGACACCACGCTGGAAATGGCCAGCGACTGGCCGCATCCCAGCTTCTCCGGCACCTTCCTGCCGACCGAGCGGGAGGTGCGTGAGGACGGGTTCACCGCCTCGTGGACGATCCCGCATCTGGCCCGCGCTCTGCCGCAGATCGCCCGCCACGATGCCGATCCAGAGGCGCGCAATCTCAGCGCGTTCGGCGTGACCTTCTACCAGCCGAATGATTTCTACCAGAAGGCTTACCGCGCCGCCTCCCACGGCATTCTCTTCATCGCGCTGACCTTCCTGACAGTGCTTTTGATCGAGGATCGCACCGGTCGCGGCACCCATCCGGTGCAGTACATCTTCATCGGTCTGGCGCAGTCGATCTTCGTGCTTCTTATGGTCGCCTATGCCGAGCAGATCGGCTTCGGCGCGGCCTATGCGATCTCAGCGGGCGCGACCATCGCGCTGCTCACAGCCTTTGGCTATATGGGCCTGAAACTGGGCCTACGCTCACTGGTCCTGGGTGTGATGCTGATCGTGCTCTACGCCGTACTCTACCTGATCCTGCGCAGCACTGACTATGCGCTGATCGCCGGCGCAACCCTCGCCTTCGCAGCACTTGCTGGCACGATGTACCTGACCCGCAACGAGAACTGGTACGGCGAGCCCGGCAGCACGCTTATCGACTGGCTGAACGGTACAACGAACCCCAAACCTGCCATCCCTCCCCAAGAGGCAGGACCCCAGGGGGCCACGTAAGCCTCGTCCCGGGCTTGACGTGACCTGACCCCCCTGGTACCGGCGCCGGTCCGCATCGCAGTTCATCTCTCCCCAGAGGATGCTGCGGTGCGGGCCGGCAATCTCTTTTGCACTGAAAAGGCTGGGGCAGCAGGCGCGCTTCTGTTTCCTACTGACAGCGTTTCACGAATAGTGTGCAGATCTTGCAGGCTCTGGTGTTGCGCCAGGACAGGCCACTGTTTCCAACCCGACATTCGGACGTCGCGCATTGCCGATTGGACGCGCAGAACTGCTTGTATTTCGCATCGGGTTTCTTGACGGTCGTGGTCGTTTGCTTTGGCGGCGCGCTCGGTTTCTTCGCGGTCGCTGCTGGCTTGGTTGTCGTCTTGGGCTTTGCTGCCGTTTTCGGCCGGGTCGGGGTTGTCTTCTTGGGCTGAACACGGGCGGCCTGCTTTGCCTGCCAACTCTTCAATTCCGTTTCCGAAACCCGCTCTCGCAGAACTTCTAAAACCACCACTGTGGCCAGCCCTGCGACGGCCATGTTTTCGGATGTCTCGAAGGCGCGAATGGCAGCTTCGGTGCGGCTGCCCGCGATGCCATCCGCGCGCCCGAGCTCGTGACCCAAAACCGACAACCGTTGCTGAAGTTCGACCAGTTCCGCACGGGTCAGAGCGCGGGTCTCCTCGGCCTTCTGGACCTGCACACTGGGAACCCTCTCGGGTTCAACAGATGCAATCGCTTCCCCGCGCGGCACGGCATCCTCGGCCTCTCGCAGCCGCGCCCGGGCGGTCTCGGCAAAGAACCCATCAGGATAAAGCTCGAGATAGGCTTTCAAATCCGCGACCTCAGAGGTTTCCGAGATCGACTTCCAGAACAGGATTTCCGATGCACTTGCCTGAGGGACATCAACCAAAGCGCCATCGGTCGAGACGATCTCTGGTGGGCCAGAGGGCGGATTGCGTGTGTCATTCAGGAAGATCTGATCCGCCGAGAGCGAGCCATAGACAAACGGCTCCTGCTTGCCGCCGGTCGTCTTGAGCACATCATCGCGCACACGGCGCATCATCAGGCCGACCTCCAGGCCGGGTTCCCTGAGAGACGCAATCAACGCATTGGCATAGGGGCTGTTCCGACCGGTCCCGTCGAAGGCGACCGTCCCTTCCTTCGCGGCATAGGCCACCAGCGTGTTGCGTGTCGGCTCGACCGCGCGCAATCCCTGCCCAATCGAGCGGCTCGCATTGCCGCGCTTCATCGAGGTTGCAAAGGGATTGTCCCGGCAGGCATCCACGATGATCATGCTGAGGCGGGCGGCACCGCTCGCCGCGAAGATCATGGTTTCCAGCTTCACCGCTTCGAAATTGATATCTGTGTCACGTTCCAGCACGGCATCGACGGGAAGAAGATAGTTCTGACGATCAATCTCGATCCCATGTCCCGCGAAATAGATGAGCGCAATCTCGGCCCCATCAGCACTTCGGCGAAAGCTCCGCAATGTATCGAGCATGACGCTTTGGGACAGGTCGGTCTGAAGCAGAACCCCGAACCCGACATCCGATAGGGCCGCGGCCACATCTGCGGCGTCGTTTTTGGGATTGTTCAGACCCGGCGCATTTTCATATGCGCCATTTCCGATCACCAACGCCACGCGCTTCTGTGCCGCTTCCTGCGCGTGCAGTGGAGTCATCATCAATGCAGCCAGAAAAACAGCGAGCAAAGCGCACAAAATCAGGGTTCTGTTGATGAACCCAATAGGCCGTTCCAAAGAGCGCGTGCGACCGGTCATCTTCGAACGGTAACATGGCGCGCACGATTCCAACAACTGCAGGCCCGAGCCTCGGTCTGACGTCGGCAAAGACAGGCGCGCCTGCGTCCCAACCCTGCCAACTGTGTTGCTTTGCGCTTTTGTGCTACGATCAGCCCAAATCGGGAGTCCGCTATGCCCAGCACAACCGTCCTCATCGGCACCACCAAAGGCGCTTTTCTGCTCAAACCCAACGGCAAGGATTGGTCGGTTTCCGGCCCCCATTGCGACGGCTGGGGCATCAACCATGTCATCGGCGATCCCGAAACCGGAACACTTTGGGCCGGGGGCGGCGGCGACTGGCCGGGCGCGGGTGTCTGGCGCTCAGAGGATGGCGAGAGTTGGGAGCTTTCCAAACTGTCCAAGGGGCAGATCGATGAGTGGGCGGCCTCCGATCCCGACACAGCCGCGTTTTTCGACTGGAAGCCGGTGGATGCGCCCTTTGAGGACATGAAATCCGTCTGGTCTCTGCACCACGCCCATGGGGTTCTCCATGCGGGCACCAACCCCGGCAATCTGATCACCAGCAAAGATGGCGGTCAGTCGTGGGAAAAGAACGCCGCACTCGAAAACCACCCCTCCCGCGAGACATGGAACCCTGGCGCGGCGGGGCTGGTGCTGCACACGCTGGTCTCCGATCCGGATGACCCGAACAAATTCTGGCTCGCGATTTCTGCGGCGGGGGTCTTTGCCACCGAGGATGGCGGGAAAAGCTGGGAACGGCGCAATCGCCTTTCCAATGACAGCCCTTGCGGCGAGCATCATCACCCCGCCGCGCCCCGCGACGGCGATACGGGCCACTGCGTGCACAATATGCAGCGGGGCCCGGGGGACTTGCTTTATCAGCAGAACCACCACGGCACCTATCGTAGCCCTGATGGCGGGCGCACCTGGACCGATATCACCGAAGGTCTGCCCTCGACTTTCGGCTTCCCCATCGCGCTCCATCCCGACAACAGCCAAATGATCTGGGTTCTGCCCTTGAACGGTGATGCCGCAGGGCGCTACCCGCCCGATGCCTCCGCTGCGGTGTGGAAGTCCTCCGACGGCGGTGAAACATGGGAGGCCAAGCGCGACGGGCTGCCACAAGGCAGTTGCTTCTTCACCGTGCTCCGGCAGGCCATGGCCACCGATGATGATGCCGCGATCTATTTCGGCACCAATACCGGGTCGATCTTCGCCAGCTTTGACGAGGGCGAAAGCTGGTCGGAAATCGCCCGCCACCTGCCGACGGTGCTGTCCGTTGAGACCCTCACAAGGAGCGCATGACCCATGGCCCGTGACCGCTTCGACCGCAACGATCCCGTTGATCGCAAAATGGCCAGCGATCACGCCGCGCAACGCCACCGCACCGCGACCTCCGCCGGGGGATACAAGTCGGGTCCGCAGTTTTCCGATGCCAGTATCACGCCCAGCTCGACGCCAACCGCGCCAAAACCGGAAGTCTACGACCCCGATCGCTACGCCTGGATGAGCGATGAGAAGGCGCTGGAAGAATACAAAAAAGTTCAGGTCGATTTGGAGGCTGCTAAGGACGATCCGGTGCGCGGGGTAAGATTAATCGAACGTCAGATGTATCTCATGTTCCTTCTGATGGATCGGGGCCTGACGCCGGAGTGACGCAACGCTGCGGCTGGTCAACGCGGCGAAATCCTGCAATTTGACACCATGGAACAGGATGTCATCATCGTCGGCGGTGGGCTCGCCGGGCTTGTCGCCGCTTATGAGGCGGCTGAGCGGGGTAGACAGGTTCTGCTTCTCGACATGGAAGGCCCGCAATCCCTAGGCGGGCAGGCCTGGTGGTCGCTCGGTGGGCTTTTCATGGTTGATACGCCCGAGCAACGCCGTTTGCGCATTCGCGACTCGCTGGAGCTGGCGCGCAGCGATTGGATGGGCTCCGCGCAGTTCGACCGGCCCGAGGACGAAAATCCCCGCAAAGTCGCCGAGGCCTATCTGCACTTCGCCGCCGGTGAGATGCGCGACTACCTCTCCGGCTTCGGCATGCGCTGGTTCCCTGTGGTGGGTTGGGCCGAACGCGGCGGGGCAGGCGCCGATGGCCATGGCAACTCCGTGCCACGCTTCCACATCACCTGGGGCACCGGCACCGGTGTCGTGAAACCTTTTGCCGCCCGCGTCACCGAGCACTCCAACATCACGTGCAAATTCCGCCACCGCGTCACCGATCTCATCGTCGAAAACGGCGCTGTCACCGGCGTGCGCGGCGAGACCCTCGCCGAGGACACCGCCGAGCGTGGTGCCTCGACCAATCGCGATGTCACCGGCGATTTCGAGGCCCGCGCCGAGGCCGTTGTCCTGACCACAGGCGGGATCGGCGGCAATCACGATCTGGTCCGCAAGGCCTGGCCGACAGACCGCCTCGGCCCTGCGCCGCAGACCATGGTCTCGGGCGTGCCGGATTACGTCGATGGGCAGGGACAGGAAATGGCTATCGCTGCAGGGGCAGGGGCCATCAATGGCGACCGCATGTGGCATTATTGCGAGGGGCTGCAGAACTGGAACCCGATCTGGCCCAATCACGGCATTCGCATCCTGCCGGGCCCGTCCTCGATCTGGCTCGACGGCAATGGCGACCGGATGGAGGCGCCCTGTTTGCCCGGCTTCGACACGCTGGCGACGCTGAAGCGCATCCTGGTCGCGGGGCATGAACATTCCTGGTTCATCCTCACCCAGAAGATCATCGAAAAGGAGTTCGCGCTCTCAGGCTCCGAACAAAACCCCGATCTGACCTCCGGCCAATGGGGCGCGGTGCTGAAAGAACGCCTCGGCAAAGGCGCCACCGCGGCGGTCGAGGCCTTCAAGGAGAAGGGCGCGGATTTTGTCGTGGCCGACGATCTGCAATCGCTGGTGACCGGCATGAACGCGATCACGCCTGACGCGCCTCTGAAAGCCTCCCATATCCGCGCCCAGATCGCCGCACGGGATGCCCAGATCGACAATCCATATGCGAAAGACGCGCAAATCACCGCGATCCGCGGCGCGCGGAACTATCTCGGCGACAAACTGATCCGCACCGCCAAACCGCACCGCATTCTTGACCCGGCCAACGGTCCACTGATTGCGGTTCGCCTGAATATCCTGACCCGCAAAAGCCTCGGCGGGCTGCACACCGATCTCGACGGTCAGGTCCTTCGGCCCGATGGATCACCTTTCACCGGTCTCTATGCCGCAGGCGAAGTGGCAGGTTTCGGCGGCGGCGGCTATCACGGCTACAACGCGCTGGAAGGCACGTTCCTGGGCGGATGCATCTTTTTAGGCCGAGGCGTGGGGCGGGTGGTTTAGTTTCGAATTGGCTTTGCCAATCCGACCGGCCGGGGGATTTTGCATCCCCCGGACCCCCTGCAAAGTATTTTTGAAACATGGGAAGGGGTGCGAGGGGCGTATCGCTCAGGCGAAAGCCGCCTCCAGCGCGATCTCGACCATTTCGCCAAAACTCTTTTCGCGGTCTTCCGAGGGTAAGGCTTCCCCGGTTTGAAGATGGTCCGACACCGTGAGCGCCGCCAAGGCGCGCCGGTCATACCGTGCGGCCAGCGTATAAAGCTCCGCTGCTTCCATTTCGACGGCCAGGATACCGTGACGCGTCATCTGCTCGTTCAGATCGGGCCGTTCGTCATAGAACACATCCGACGAATAAATGCCGCCCACATGGGTTGTCACACCCTTCGCTTCCGCCGCGTGAAACGCCTTGTGCAGAAGTCCGAAATCGGCCGTGGGCGCGAAATTCAGCTCTTTGAAGATGCCTCGTGAGGGCGTCGAAAGCGTCGAGGAGGTCGAGGCCAAGATCACGTCACGCAGGCTCACCTTCTCCTGCATCGCGCCGGTGGAACCGATGCGGATCAGCGTCTGCGCATCATAGTCCTTGATCAGCTCATTCACATAGATCGACAAAGACGGCATCCCCATACCGCTCCCATGGATCGTCACCCGGTTTCCCTTCCAGGTCCCCGTGAAGCCCAGCATACCGCGAACTTCATTGACGAGTTTCACATGGTCCAGAAACGTCTCCGCCGCCCATTTCGCGCGATAGGGATCGCCGGGCAGAAGAACGGTTTCGGCAATCTCACCGGGTTTGGCACCGATATGAATGGTCATGGGGCAGCTCCTGAAGTCATGTCCCCCATGCCTATCATGTAGCCGCTTAGTTACGCACGCCGTAAAAGGTGAGTTTGCCCTTTTGCGTCCAGGCCCCGGGTTTGGCGTTTTTCAGATCGTAGAACTGGCCGGAATATTCGCCCTTCTCGTTGCGCGTCCACGGGTAGAAGCCGACCCATTTGTCGAGCGACCCGGTCAGCGGTTTCGTTGGCGCATAGAATTTGGCAATCGATGTCCAGCCCGACGGCACTTTTTGCACGATCTTGTGGTAGTAAAACTCTTCTTTCTTGAACATGCCGGTCTTCATCTTCACTTTCTTGCGCACGCAATGGAACTCGGCGCAGCCGATGCGCGGCTCTTTGTAGACATGAGCGAGAACCTTTTGCCGTTTCCATGGCTTTGACGCTTTGTAGCTGGGGTTGGTTGTGAAGAACCACCGGCGCAGATCGTAGGATGTCCAGTCTCTATAGGCATAAAGCGGCACCAGAAACGGGTCGTGAAAGGCATAGGTTTTCTCCCGCTCCTTGGCGTAGCTGAAAAACGCATCCCGGATCACGTCGCTGCGTGCCGTGTCCTCCACCAGGCTCCAGACCGGCTGGCAGCCTTTCGCTTCATCACTGTCGGAAAACCCGATCAGGCGCGGATCGTCCATGATCGAGTTCAACCACGCGTCCTGACTGTCCACATTGGCGAATTTCGGGACCACGGTTCCGCCATCGGCGTAGATGATGGTTTGTGTGTGCTCCGTGAAGGCCTCATGCTTTTTCTGATTGGCGTGGCTGGCGGAGCCCGAAACATCCCCAATGCCAAACTCGTATGACGCCCGCATCGATACCGAAAACGCGCTGTTGCTCATGGTCGAGGTCGCTTTGCGGATTTTCGTGTAATGGATATAGCCGCCGAAAAAGCCGCTATGCAGGTAGTAGCCGCCATAGCGCGGGAAGAAATCCGATTTCAGTTTCCCGGCATCCCAGGTGTCGAGCGCCTCTCGCACATCTTCTTTCAGCAGATCGCGCAAGCCCTCTTGGGGGTCGAGCGTCAGACGGTATTTGGGAAACATCCCGTGATACGTGCAAAAGAAGGAGGAGACGGATTTGGCATCGTCAAAATTCGCAATGCCGTCCACCTGTCCCGAGAAGCCTTTGTAGGAGCCTTCGATGGAGGCGCTGTTCTGCACGCTCTCCTGCATCTTCGCAAAGGATGAGCCGGACCAAAAATGTTGTTTTGAGCGTCCGACACGCTCGGGCCGCACCGCGCGCAACCCCCATGTCTCCTGTCCGTAATTGCGCAGGAATTCCGCATAGGCATTCGCCAGATCGCGATCCTCTTCGTCGTCGCTGGTGATGCGGTCGGTGATGTCAAAGAGATTGCGCCGCAGACTTTCGCCAACCCCGTAAGGCTGGTTCACAACGTCGATGCCCTTCCCGATGTCGGTGAAGCCCGGCAGCGGCATCGGCCCCGACGCACCCGCCGTCATCAATGGCGTGGATTTGTCCTTTTTCAGAAAGGGAATGTCTGTGTCTTTGGTCAGCACAATGGGAGCTCCTGAATTGGCGGTCGTAAAATACCGCCCAAGCTAATCGCAAGTTGCTGATTTTCCCAAGAGAAATCTGAAAACTACTCTGCGGGCACAACCGCCTCCGGCCCGCGCCCATAGATCGCGTGGGCCTGGCGGAAGCTGAGAATCCGCCCCAGCCGTTCATCCCAAAGATGGAAATGCACGCATTTCAGCGAGTCCCAGAAATTCATCCGATTGGTCTCCGCAAAAACCGGGTAATCGCGGATGACTTCCGGCAGGCGGTAGAACGGGATTTTCGCATAGAGGTGATGCACATGGTGGATGCCGATATTGGCGGTGAACCAGGCAAACCAGGCGGGCAGCTCCACATAGGACGAGCCATAAAGGGCCGCGTCATGCACTTGCCAATCGGGGGGTCGCGACCAGGCGGTGTCCTCGAATTGGTGCTGCACGTAGAAGGTCCAGACGCCGGCCAAGGCGCCCAAAAGAACAGAGGGCACGAAGATCACGAGGATCGGTGCCCAGCCCTTCGCCACGAACATCGCCCCAAGGATCAGGGCCAGAACGACATTCAGGCTTATCGCCGACACCCAGTATTTCCGCTCATGCCACAGGCCCACCGGCAACCGGTATTGCAGGAAAAACAGCAGCGCCGGGGCGACACCGAACAAAAACAGGCCGGAGCGATAGACGCGATAGGCAAACCGCCCCCAAACCCCGCGCGCGTAGTATTCCTCCACCGTCAGCGTGCGCACATCGCCCATCTCACGCCGCTCCAGATTGCCATGGGTCTCGTGATGCACCGCATGCATCTTGCGCCACACCGCATAAGGCGTGATCGTGAAGATTGAGCACAGCCTTCCCAGCCAGTCATTCGCCCGCTTCGAGCGAAACAGTGCCCCATGCCCCGCATCATGCTGCAAACAAAAGGTGCGCATCAGGAAGAACCCGATGACAATCGCGCAGGCTAAACTGATCCAATAGCTCACATCCAGCGCCCACCACGCCACCGCCCAAAGCGCGACCACCGGGACCAGCGTGTTGAGGATCACCCACCACGTGCGCAGCAGATCGGGCTCGCGATATTTGGCGAGGACACGGATCCAGTCGCGGGTCTCTTGAGGATGGGACATGACGGCTCGATGTCTGGTTACGGTGAAAAGCGAGAAACCTTAAGAAACGCGGGCATTTATAGCCCCTCGGTCAGTCGGGCAGCAAGTCGGAAATCAGCAGACATTTCTGGGCTGGAACCGTTCCCACTCTGTCAGTAGGCTGGCCAGCGAAGGGAATGTTTTGAGTGCCTAAGCATGAATAAATGGACGGAACTAAGCATCACCGGTGGTGTTGGGCTGGCGGCTGCGATCTTGGGCTTTGTTGGCGCGCAATTGACGACCGGACAACAGGCCGATCTCAATGACAATCAATATGTCGAACGCATCAATACGCTGGAACATCAACGCACTGCGCAGTTGGCCGACATCGAAAGCTTGCGCGTAAGCCTGGCCAGCGCCGAAAAAACACTGTCTGAACTGCAGGCACAAGTCGGTGATCTCTCCGCAAGCGATCCGGTCGATGAGCTGACTTTCCTTGGCGAGCAGCTAGAGGACCTCAGGTCCAAAGTCGAAGAATTGTCCTCGCGTCCATTGGCTGGCGCAGAGGCTCCAGATATTGCGGAACTTGCAGCGACCTTGGTCCGCGACCACGCGGAGGCGCTTCGCGGTCCGGCCGGGGAACCCGGAGCAGATGGTGCCCGCTCTGACACACAGGTTCCAACGGCGGAAGAAATCGCCGCTCTCGTGGTTTCGCGATATGGCGACCAACTTCGCGGTGCACCGGGGCGCGACGGCGCGGACGGCAAAAGCGTGGATATGACGAAGCTGCTCGACGGCATGAAAGAGCAGATCGCAGCAGCGGTCAGCCAGATGCAGCGATCACAAGCAGCGGTCGCTCCCACGACACCGCCTGCACCTGCCCTCACCTATGTCAAAAGCGGTGCATGCCTGCCGATACAGGACGGAAACCCTGCCATGACCGGGATCACGTTTGAAAGCGGTGCGCTCCTCTGTGCAGGCGAGGTGCCGCGCTACACGTTAAAGTGCGCCGATATCAATCCCGCCTCTTGCATGGTCGAACTCAGCAATATCGCCGGAAAACGCGTTGCCTCCTTTAACTTGAGCAGCACCGGGTCCTTCGTGCTTCAGGACATCGGAAATTACAGTTTCTATTTCACTGGTCACACGAGCGACGAACAGCCACGGAAGATTTTCGGCGGTGTTTCGCAGCAATAGGATGGTATCCTGACATCACACCGCTGAGATGCGCCAGCATTTGGCGATTTGCAGATCAGAACAGCACCACCGCCGTCAGAAAGGGGAGGCGATCCAATGCTCTGCAAAATTGGTGACGTAGAAGTCTGGCGCATCCTCGAGATCAACGGCCCCTTTCGACCGCCGGAGATGCTCTATCCGACGGCCGGGCCTGAGGTTGCCAAGATCATCGAGGCCCATGCGCCGGGCAGCATCTGCCAAGCGACCGGAAACCTGATCCTGCCGATCCAGGGGTTCCTCTTGAAGACGCCGAAACTCATAATTCTTGTCGATGCCTGCGTCGGGAATGACAAGACCAACCCCACCACGCCGGAATGGGCCGGGCGCTCCTCAGGTCGTTTCATGTCCGCATTGACCGCCGCGGGTGTCGGACCGGGCGATGTCGATTACGTGCTCTGCACCCACCTCCACAACGACCATATTGGCTGGAACACGATGCTGGTCGATGGGCGCTGGGTGCCGACCTTCCCGAACGCGCGCTACATCCTGCCCGCTGCCGATGAGGTGGAATTCCGAGGCCGCGAGACACAAAACGAAAGTGTTTTGCCGATCATCGAAGCCGGTCAGGCCGAGCTTGCCGGATCAGATCACAAACTCGGCGACGAGGTCTCTCTGATCCCGACGCCAGGTCACACACCGGGCCATGTCTCGGTCCTGATTCAGAGCAGCGGGGCAGAGGCGGTGATCACCGGCGATGCGCTGCACTCCACGGCGCAGTGTTGGCACCCCGACTGGCACTTCACGTTCGACAGCGATCCGGTGGAGGCGGTCACCTCCCGCATTGCGCTCTTGGGCGATGCTGCGAACGCGAACCGCCGGGTGCTTGGCTCGCATTTCCTTCTTCCGTCCATCGGGCGTGTGCGAGAGGAGGGTGAGGCCTTCCGCTGGGAGCAGGATTGATCGAAACGCCGGACGGCTCGCGCGAACCAACCCCAAGAGGAGATGCAGCGATGCACTGGCTGCTGCAAGAGTTTGAAGACACTCACAAACTGGCGGAGGCCCTCGACCAGCTCGGGTATCCCTACAGTTGGCACAAAGTCATTCCGTTCGTCGGAGACCTCTCGCCCGCGCCGGAGGTCGACGATGGCGACCCCGTAATCCTGTTCGGCTCTTATACGTTGTGGAAATACTCTGCGGCCAAAGGGTTTAAGCCGGGAGTCTTCCGGATCAAGCCGTTCATCGACGAGGCGGTGTGGCATCCATTTTTGGTGAATGGAAGTGATGCGCGCCTACTGACGTTGCGCGACATCCCAGACCACCTCCCGCGTGATGACCGGCACTGGTTCATGCGCCCCGTGGATGACAGCAAGGCGGTGCCGGGGCGGGTTCATTCTGCGAAAGACATCCATCAGATGGCTGGCAAAGTGCTTGCACTGGATGAGGACGAAATTCCCGGCGGGTCATTGCGGCATGATACGCAACTGATGCTGTCAGACCCGGTCCGCATCGAACGTGAGTGGCGGCTCTGGGTGGTTGATGGCGAGGTCGTAACATATTCCCTCTACAAAGAAGGGCGGCGCGTCGTCTATCGTCACGAGATCGAACCCGAGGCGCTGACCTTCGCCCAGGAACTCGCGCGGCTGAACCCGGGCTACGCGCCGGCTTATGTCTTGGATATTTGCCGCACTGCGGAGGGGCTCCGAATGCTGGAAACAAACTGCATCAATGCTGCGGGTTTTTACGCCGCAGACATGCTTGTTTTGGCGCGAGCCCTGAACGGCCTTTCGAAGGGATAGGGCGGGTTTTAAATCCCAAGTTCCGACACGTGTCGGGACGGATGCCATACGGATGCTGTACGGAAACCATACGGCGGTTTTCGGCTATTCCGCGGCCACCGCCTTGGGGTCCACAAGCTCGACCAGATCAAGCATGATCCGGTTCAATTCGAAGTCTTTCGGCGTGTAGACCTTCGCCACGCCCATGGCTCGCAATCTGGCCGCATCGTCATCCGGAATAATACCGCCTGCGACCACAGGAATATGGCCCAGACCGGCCTCATTCAAACGGGTCATAAGGTCCTCGATCAAGGGCATGTGAGAACCGGAAAGGATCGACAAACCAATGACATGCGCCTCTTCGTTCAACGCGGCATCGACGATCTCAGCAGGCGTCAGGCGAATGCCCTCATAGGCGATATCCATCCCGCAATCGCGGGCGCGGGCGGCGATCTGCTCAGCACCATTGGAATGGCCGTCAAGTCCGGGTTTTCCAACGAGAAATTTCAATCGGCGCCCCAGTTTGTCCGACACTGCATCGACGGCGGAGCGGATATCATCGAGCCCTTCCGTGCGGTTCGACGGGCTGGGCGAAACCCCCGTCGGCGCACGATACTGACCGAAGACAGACCGGATCACATCGCCCCATTCGCCCGTCGTCGCACCAGCTTTCGCAGCGGCAATCGTGGCGGGCATGATGTTGCCGCCCGACCGGGCTACCTCTTTGATATCATTGAGTGCTTTTGTGACCGCCGTCTGATCGCGGGCCTCCCTCCACGCGACCAGACGGGCGATCTGGTCGGCTTCCGCGTCCGCGTCCGCGACCATGATGGCGTCGTCCCCAGCTGTTAGCGGGCTGGCTTCGCCGCCGGTATATCGATTGACCCCAACAACGGTGGTCTCTCCCGTTTCGATGCCGACTATACGAGTTGAATTACTCTCCACAAGTCTCGATTTCATATACTCAATTGCGTTCACGGCCCCGCCCATCCCGTCGATCTGGGCAAGCTCCGCACGGGCACCTTCTTTCAGCGCCTCGACCTTCTTTTCGACGGCAGGGTTGCCCTCAAAAAGGTCTTCATATTCAAGCAGATCGGTCTCAAAGGCCATAATCTGTTGCATCCTCAGCGACCATTGTTGATCCCAGGGTCGCGGCAGTCCGAGCGCCTCGTTCCAAGCAGGCAATTGCACCGCGCGGGCGCGGGCTTTCTTCGACAAGGTCACCGCCAGCATTTCGATCAGAATGCGGTAGACATTGTTCTCCGGCTGCTGCTCGGTCAGACCGAGGGAGTTCACTTGAACGCCGTAGCGGAAGCGTCTGAATTTCGGGTCTTCCACGCCATAGCGCTCGCGGCAAATCTCGTCCCACAGCTCCACGAAAGCGCGCATCTTGCACATCTCGGTGACAAACCGGATGCCCGCGTTTACGAAGAACGAAATCCGGCCCACCATGGCCGGGAATTTGTCTTCGGGCACCTTGTTTTTCAGGTCATCGAGCACGGCGGTGGCGGTGGCAAGTGCGTAGGCCAGTTCCTGTTCCGGCGTCGCGCCCGCCTCTTGCAGATGGTAGGAACAGACATTCATCGGGTTCCATTTCGGCAGGTGCTCGCGGGTGTAAGCGGCGACATCGGTGATCATGCGCAGCGAGGGTTTTGGCGGGCAGACATAAGTGCCGCGCGACAGATATTCCTTGATGATGTCGTTCTGCACCGTGCCTTGCAGCTTTGTGATATCCGCGCCTTGCTCCTCAGCCACCGCGATGTAGAGCGCCAACAGCCATGGGGCTGTGGCGTTGATCGTCATCGATGTGTTCATTTCTTCCAGCGGGATCTGGTCAAAGAGCGTGCGCATATCGCCCAGATGGGCGATCGGCACGCCGACCTTGCCGACCTCGCCGCGGGAGAGTTCGTGGTCGCTGTCATACCCCGTCTGGGTCGGCAGATCGAACGCCACAGAGAGCCCCGTCTGACCTTTCGCGAGATTGCCCCGATAGAGCTCATTGGAGGCCATCGCCGTCGAATGCCCGGCATAAGTTCGAAACAGCCAGGGACGGTCCTTTTTCGGCGCAGTTTCGGTCTCGGACATGAGTGGCCTCGTGAATCGGTTGGCGTAATTTTATTTCGCGTGACGGTAGATAGGCGGAACATTATACCAATGTCAATTCGCTGCAACGCAGAAATCAAACCGCTTCGAAGCGGTTTGGCCCATGCGATTTCGAAAACGCATGAAAAGCACATTTCAATGTGCTTTTTCCAAGCGGCTTCGAAGCCGCTTTTCCCCGCGACTATTCTTTGTAAGGGTCGGGTTTATGTTCCAAACGGTCGAACTGCCCATCTGGGCGTTGGTTCTCATCTGCCTTCTGGCCGCCGTTACCGCGGCCTCGCATTTGCTTTTCCCTTCAGTGCGTTGGTTCTTCCGCAGGCGGGCCGAACGTGTGGTTGCACGCCTGAATGAACGGCTGACCCGTCCGATCCAGCCGTTCAAGCTGGCGCGGCGCCACGACATGATCCAGCAGATCCTCTACGACCCCGAGGTGATCCGCGCGGTCAATGAATATGCCGATGAAAATGGCGTGCCCGACAATGTCGCCTTCGAGACTGCCGAGCGCTACGCACGCGAAATTGTGCCAGCCTTCTCGGCCTCCGTCTATTACGGGTTCGGGGCGCGGGCGGCCCGATGGCTGGCAACTGCCTTCTATCGTGTCCGCGTGGTGAACCAAGACCGCAACATCATCCGTGAGATCGATCCCGACGCGACGGTGGTCGCGATCATGAACCACCGCTCGAATATGGATTATGTGCTGGTCACCTACCTGGTGGCGGGGGACACACCACTCTCCTATGCTGTCGGTGAATGGGCGCGGCGTTGGCCCCTAAGACCGCTCATCAAGATGATGGGCGGCTATTTCATCCGTCGCAAATCCCTCAACCCGCTCTATCGCAAAGTGCTGGCCCGCTATGTGCAACTGGCCACGAAAGAAGGGGTTGTGCAGGCGGTCTTCCCGGAAGGCGGGCTCAGCCGCACCGGTGGGTTGATCGCGCCGAAGCTTGGCATTCTCTCTTACATCACCAACGGGTTCGACCCCGACGGCCCGCGCGACATCGTGTTTCTCCCGGTGGGTCTCAACTATGATCGGGTGCTGGAGGACCGCACGCTGATCGCGGCTGCGGGGAACGGAAAGGCGCGGTTCCGGTTCCGCTGGATCACCGTCATTCGCTATATCGGTCGTCACCTGCTGCAGCGGGTTTCGGGCCGGTTCCATCGCCTTGGCTTTGCTGCCGTTTCTTTTGGCGAGCCGGTCTCGCTCAAGGCCTTTGTGGCTGAACATGGCGGCAGTGACCCAGAGCAGCTTGCGGCTCATTTGATGCATGAGGTCGGGCGTGCCGTGCCGATCCTGCCCGTGCCCCTGATCGCGCGGCATCTGGTGCTGAGTGACGGAGAGGCCTCTCTGCAGGAACTCCGCGTGGCCTTCACGCAGGATGTTAAGGGTGCGGAGAAGGCAGCCTCCGAGGTGCATCTGCCCGTTGATGGTCCGGCAAAGCCAATGCACGACGCGCTGCGCATGCTGGAGGTGCGCGGCGTCGTGCAGATTGAAGGCGACCGGATCACCGTGCCGGAAACCTTCATGCCGCTGATGAATTACTACGCCGCCTCAATCGCGCATGTACCACAGAATGTGCTGCAAAAATTCTCTGCGACATAAAATTACAAAAATGACCCAAATAGGGTTGTAATCTTACTTTCCGGTCTATATCGACACGTTATTGCAGCGCAGAATGTGATTCTGCGTTGCGGCGAGATAGAAACGCGGAAAGACTGCCAAGGAGACAGGCATGGCACTGGATACGAGAGACAGCGTGATGGACTACAACGCCGAAGAAAAAGACCTCTATGAACTGGGTGAAATCCCGCCGCTCGGCCATGTGCCGAAGCAAATGTATGCCTGGGCCATTCGCCGCGAGCGCCATGGCGAGCCGGAGGAAAGCTTCCAGCAGGAAGTGGTGGATGTGAAACAGCCCGACAGCAACGAGGTGGTCGTGCTCGTGATGGCCGCTGGCGTGAACTATAACGGCGTCTGGGCGGGTCTCGGCGTGCCGATCTCGCCCTTCGATGTACATGGTGCGCCTTATCACATCGCAGGCTCCGACGCGTCTGGCATCGTCTGGGCGGTCGGTGAGAAGGTCACCCGCTGGAAGGTCGGCGATGAGGTGGTCATCCACTGCAACCAGGACGATGGCGATGATGAGGAATGCAACGGCGGCGACCCGATGTATTCGAACTCGCAGCGGATCTGGGGTTACGAGACGCCGGACGGGTCCTTTGCGCAATTTACAACCGTGCAATCTCAACAACTTATGCCACGTCCCAAACATCTGAGCTGGGAAGAAGCGGCCTGCTATACGCTGACGCTGGCCACCGCTTATCGCATGCTCTTCGGCCATCACCCGCATGAGCTGAAACCCGGTCAGAACGTTCTGGTCTGGGGCGCCTCGGGTGGTCTTGGCTCCTACGCCATCCAGCTTGCCAACACGGCGGGTGCGAACGCAATTGGTGTGATTTCCGACGAGGACAAGCGCGACTTCGTGCTCGGTCTCGGTGCGAAAGGCGTGATCAACCGCAAAGACTTCAAATGCTGGGGTCAGCTGCCTAAGGTGAACAGCCCCGAATACAAGGAATGGTTTGCCGAGGTCCGCAAATTCGGCAAGGCGATCTGGGACATCACCGGTAAAGGTGTGAATGTCGACATGGTCTTCGAGCATCCCGGCGAGGCGACCTTCCCGGTCTCCACCTTCGTCTGCAAGAAGGGCGGTATGGTCGTGATCTGTGCGGGTACCACGGGCTACAACCTGACGATGGATGCCCGTTACGTCTGGATGCACCAGAAACGTGTGCAGGGCTCTCACTTCGCGCATCTCAAACAGGCGTCGGCTGCTAACCAATTGATGGTGGAGCGCCGTCTGGACCCTTGCATGTCGGAAGTGTTCCCCTGGACCGAAATCCCGCAGGCGCACACCAAGATGATGAAAAACGAGCACAAGCCGGGAAATATGGCGGTGCTGGTGACCGCACCCCGTACGGGCCTCTCAACCTTTGAAGATACTCTGGAAGCGAGCCGTCAGGCGTAAATCTTAACGGGTTAAGATTTCCCTACCTGACAAGTGCACAAAATTCGGCGTTGACGCACCCTGCGATCCAAGTGATTCGCAGGGTGTTTTCGTTAAAGACAAGTCCCGCCCGCCATCAAAACAGCAGCTTAGAAAACGGGACCTCACCATTTTGGGTGAGGGTAATGCCGTGAATATTTTTTAAACCCCCGCTCTGTTAGACTGTTGATTAACGGTTGATTAACCATTTGGGAAGGAAACTGCCGATGACGAATGACTGGATTATCGACGTCCTGATGGATTTGAAAAAATTCTCGGTCAAAAATCGGATGGATCATCTGGCCGAGCATTTGGAAGACACGATCATGGTGGCCACCACCGAATTGTCTCCCCAAGTTCCTCTGCGGCGCCCAATGGCAGGTGAACTTGAACAAACTCGTCGACATGCAGGAGGTCCTGTCTCAAGCAACAACGCTTGAGGGGCTACAGGACTTTGTCGAAAACCTGCGCGATGTCTATGACATCGAACATCTGGTCTACCATTCCGTCAATTCCAAAGGGGGACAATACGCGGCGCTGACCTACGATCCAAGCTGGGTGGATCGTTATCTTGAAAAGGATTATGCGCGCATCGATCCGGTGGTCCAAGGCGCCTATCGCCGGTTTCATCCCGTCGACTGGAAAGCGCTTGATTGGTCGGCCAAGGCGACCAGCAGTTTCTTGGGGGAAGCGATTGATAACGGGTTGGGAAATCAGGGATTTTCGATCCCGATCCGGGGGCCGAGCGGCCAGTTCGCGCTGTTTTCGGCCAATCAGAAATGCCAGGATGAGGCTTGGGCCAATTACACATCGGAGCGGTCAGCCGATCTTATCCTGATCGCCCATTATCTGAACGAAAAAGCTCTGGAGATTGAGGGCGCGACAGAAAGGGGACCGGTTCGCGCGCTTAGCCCCAGAGAGAAGGACACACTCACGCTGCTCGCGGTTGGACATAACCGCGCCGCCATCGCGGAACAACTCAACATCTCGGAGAACACGCTCCGGGTTTATATCGAAAGCGCGCGCTTCAAATTGGGCGCCGCAAACACCACTCACGCCGTTGCTATGGCCCTCATTCACGGGCTGATCGTCGTCTAACGCGCGTTGCGCCAGGGCGATATGGCGCGCGCGCGTCGTTTCCGAGCTGTTAACCAAGGCATGAAAGCAGGCCCTCCGTCATTTTGATGGAGGGACCTGATGATCAGATATCTGTATGCCGACCAACTCGACGCATTTCCAAAACTCCGCGATACCATGCTGCGCGACCGCGCCACGCAGTTTCATGCGCGCCTGAAATGGGATGTTTCGGTGGATGAAAACGGCTTCGAACGCGACCAATATGATGCTTTGAACCCGCTTTATGTCATTTGGGAAACCCAGATGGGGCGCCATGGCGGCTCGATGCGGTTTCTGCCGACGACCGGCGATACGATGGTGAACGATCATTTCGAACACCTGACAGGCGGTGGCGCCATTTGTGCCCCGACGATCTGGGAGACGACGCGGTTCTGTATCTCTCCCGATGCGCCCGATGGCGGCAAGATCGCCGCGCATCTGATGCTGGCGGGCGCGGAATTAGGCGTCGGATTTGGCCTCAGCCACGCGATTGGCGTCTTCGATGCCCGCATGGTGCGCATCTACCGCAAGCTCGGCTGGGAGCCCGATATTCTGGGCACCGACGGCACGGGTCGCGAGGCGATCAGCGCCGGGCTTTGGGAGTTTGGCGGCGAGATCCGTCTGAAAATGGCCGGTCGCGCCGGGATCAGCCCGGAGCTTTCCCGCCACTGGTTCTTGCGTGCTTTCGGTGCACCGGCACAAGAAATTGCGTCTGCCGCTTAAGCGGCGCTGGAAGGACCTGCATGGGCAAGTTAGTGTCGGGCCATGAGCCCGGTGACCTTTTCCGACGATCAGGCAGAAGCCTACGATGCCTTGACGGATCTTCTGGCGCGGGCGGGCATCGATCTGATGAACAGCACACTCTTGCCCCTGCAAGAGGACCGCTCCCAGGTGATGGCGATTGTCGGCAAAGCGGGGTCTGGCAAGACGTTGCTGCTGGCAAAAATGGTCGAGGCGTTGGAGGCCGCAGGCGTCGATCTGATCTCCGGCGATTACGAGGGCCGGGCGCGCAAGGATCGCCGTACTCTGGCGGTACTCGCCCCGACCAACAAAGCAGCGAGCGTGCTCAGAACTCGTGGTGTGCCGGCGACCACGATCCATCGGATCATCTACACGCCGATGTACGATCCCGAATACGAAAAGATCGCCGATTGGCTGGTCGGCACCGGCGACCGGCCAGAGGTCGAGGGGCTCACCGATGCGGCGCTGGACCGGGCCAAAGCCTTCTACGACGCCCACAAATCCATCCCCGGCGCCCTGGCCGCCGCAGGCCTCAAGGGCTCCGATTTCATCCAGGGCTGGAAGCGCCGCGAAGACCCGTTAGATATTGGTTTTGTTGATGAATCTTCGATGCTGGATGAGAAGCAGTACGAGGATTTGCGCGATATCTTCTCAACGCTTGTGCTCTTCGGAGACCCCGCACAACTCGCTCCCGTGGGCCAATCCGGCAAGATGGTTTTCGACACGCTGAAAGACGGGCGCAAACTGGAGCTCAGCCGCGTGCACCGGCAGGAGCAGGACAATCCGATCCTTGATCTCGCCCATGCCCTGTCCGACCCGGCGCTGTCCTTCGAAGCTTTCGAACGGTTGGTGGAAGAGAAGGCGCGCGACGACGACCGCGTGGTCTATGCGGGTCGGGTCGAGGCCGCTCTGATGGCGCGCTCGCCCGTACTCGTCTGGCGCAATGTCACGCGCATCCGCCTCATTCAGGCCTGGCGCGCAGCTTACGGCGCGACGGTGGAGACGCTTCTGGAAGGCGAACCACTGATCTGTGACGGCATCGAACTGCCGCTGAAACACCGCAAGAAACGCATCGATCTTGAGGCCCGCGGTCTCATCAAGGGCGCGCAGGTGATCTATCTTGGTCCCGGGAAACGCCCTGGGTTCTCCCGGTTGCATGTGATGGGCGCCGAGGACCCGCAGGTCTCCGCCGCCTCGATCATCAAGATTGAAGCGCCCGATGAGGAAGAGCCCTTCATTCCATTCGCTGCCCATATGGGGGCAACGTTCCTGCATGGGTCTGCCGTGACAATCCACAAAGCCCAAGGATCTCAATGGGATACGGTGCAGGTCTTCGCACCCGACCTCTATGCCGCCGCGCGCTCGGGGCGGGAGGAGGCGGGCACACCGTTGTGGAAGCGCCTCGCCTATGTGGCGATCACGCGAGCCGAGAACCGGCTGCTCTGGGTGACACGCGCACGGCTGGCGCGCCCCTCGGGGCCATTGATCACGGATGATCTGCGCACGGCCCCGGCACAGTTGAAACTGGAAACCGAGACCGACGGCTAGACGCGGATCACGCGGAACATGGCGGAGGCCAGCCAGCCCGCCGCAATCGCGATGAACAGCGACAAGAGCCCGTACACCAACGGTCGGTCATGGGCGAGGTCGTAAATCCAGCGCTCCAGCCCGACCTTGTTGACGTCGATCACCGTATCAAACCGGTCCACAACCTCGCCGCCGCGGGTCAGGAAAATCCGCGTCTCATAGGGCCCCTCGACGAGGTTGGCGGGCAGGTCGATATGGGTCGAAAACAGCGTCTGGTCGCGCAGATCGACATCGCTGTTCAGGTACTGATAGAGGTTCTTGTCGCCGCGAATGCGGATCAGCGCCTTGGTGAAATCGACCGGTTCTTCGACCTCTTCAGCCACGCCAACCGCGCGGATCGCGCGCGGGATCGACACGTGATGGCGCAAATCCTCCGTGTGGCTGAGGATGTCCGGCAGGGGGGCCGTGGTGGCAACGGCATAGAAACTCGGGGCCAGGTCCACTGCCGCGGCCTCGGTATTCACCCAGATGCCGAACCGCCGATCCTTTTTGCGCACCGTGACCGGCTGACGTGGGCCCGAGACGGTGATAATCACCTCAAGCTCTTCGCTCGATGGCAACTCGGTTTCGCGTTTCACCGCGCCATAGATCAGGATGTCGGAGCCATCGAAATTCGCCGTGATCGCCACTTCGTCGCGCGACAGCCCAGCGACGACTTGCTCCGCAAAAGCGGGCGTCGCCAAGGTCAAAAGGAGGAGCAAAACCCGGATCAATGGCCCGCTCCTGCACCCAGAGAGTAGAGCTCCGAGGGCATGATCAGAAGATCAAGCGCCAGTTTGAAGCAGACGGCCAGCACCATCAGCGAGAGCAAAATCCGCAACTGCTCAGCCTTCATCCGGGTGCCGATCCGCGTGCCAATTTGCGCACCGATCACGCCGCCAACCAAAAGCAAAACCGCCAGCGCCATATCGACCGTGTAGTTCGTCGTGGCATGCATCAGCGTCGTGAAGCCGGTGACGAAAATGATCTGGAACAGCGAGGTGCCAACCACAACTTTCGTTGGCATTCCAAGGAGATAGATCATGGCGGGCACCATGATGAAGCCACCACCAACCCCCATGATCGCGGCTAGAATGCCGACAAACACGCCCACCAGAACCGGTGGTACGACCGAGATATAAAGCCCCGAGGTGCGGAACTTCATCTTCAGCGGCAGCGCATGCACCCAGGTGTGTTTCTTGCGTGGAGCCGGGGCGCCCTGCACCTTCGACCGGCGGATTGCGCGGTAGCTTTCCAGAAACATCAGCCCACCGATAATGCCGAGGAAAACGACATAACAAAGCCGCACCAGCAGATCGACCTGACCGATCTCCCGCAGGGCGGCGAAAATCTGCACGCCAAGCGCGGCGCCCACCAGACCACCGATCAAGAGAACGGTGCCCATTTTCAGGTCAACCGTTTTGCGTTTCAGATGCGCTAAAACGCCCGAGAAGGAGGATGCGACAATCTGATTGGCCTCCGTCGCGACGGCCACCGCAGGCGGAATGCCGATGAAAAACAGAAGCGGCGTCATCAGGAACCCGCCGCCCACGCCGAACATGCCCGAGAGCACGCCAACAAGCCCGCCTAGCCCGAGCAGGAGGAAGGCGTTCACGGAAACTTCGGCGATGGGCAGGTAGATTTGCATGGCAGCCGCGCTACGCCTGTTTCGCCGCGCCTGCAACGGCCAATTGCTGCAGCTGCATAAGGCCAGATGCGACAAATCGGAGCGACGCCCACGCGCCTGTGGCGAGGCGGGCCCGCAAAGGCGCGATGAGCCGCCGCCTAGCGCTCCTTGACGTAAGGCTCACCGCCGGCGCGGGGTGGAATCGCTTTGCCCACAAAGCCCGCGAGGATCACCACGGTCATGATATAGGGCAGGGCGCCCAGAAGCTGGACCTGCACCTTCACGCCGATCAGCGCCTCAATCACATCCGGTCGTGTCTCGATGGCCGAGAACAGACCGAACAGAAGGCACGCCCAAAGCGCATACCAGGGCCGCCATTTGGCGAAGATCAGCGCAGCGAGCGCGATGAAGCCGCGGCCCGCGCTCATGTCTTTCACGAAACCCGCCTGCAGTCCGGTGGCAAGGTAAGCCCCTGCAATCCCGCACAAAACGCCGCAGATCGCCACGGCGGCATAGCGCAGCCCGACAACGCTGACACCCGCGGTATCAACCGCTGCCGGGTTCTCACCGACCGCGCGCAGACGCAGGCCAAACCGGGTGCGAAACAGAACATACCAAGTGAAAGGAACGGCTAGGAGCGCGACGTAGACAAGCGGCGTATGGCCCGAGATCAGCTCTTTGTAGATCGGCCCGAGTATCGGGATCGGCTCCAGCGTGTTCGCGAGCGGCAGGGTCCAGCTTTCGAACCGCGCCGGACCCTCCAGCGACGGCGTTCGCCCTCCCTGTTTGAACCAGCTCTGGCTGACCAGAACTGTGATGCCCGCTGCCAGGAAATTGATCGCGACGCCGGAGATCAGCTGGTTGCCACGGAAGGTGATCGAGGCCAGCCCATGGATGATCGACAGGGCCATCGAGGCCGCGATGCCAGCCAGAAGCCCGACCCAGACATTGCCCGAAACGGCGGCAACGGCGGCTGACAGGAAGGCGGCAGCGAGCATTTTGCCCTCCAGCCCGATGTCGAAAATGCCGGCTCGTTCGGAGAAAAGCCCCGCCAGACAGGCCAGCAGCAGAGGTGTGGCCAGCCGCAGGGTCGAGTCGAGGATTTGCAGGAGGGTGACGAAATCCATCTCAGCCCTCCTTCCGGCGCATCGCGAGGAACATGCGCTCGACCGGGGCGCGGACCATGCCGTCCAAAGCGCCGGTGAACAGGATCACAAGCGCCTGGATCACGACGATGAGTTCGCGCGGGATCGTCGTCCAGAGCGCCAGTTCGGCCCCGCCCTGATAGAGAAACCCGAACAGCAGCGCGGCCAGCAACACACCAAACGGATGCGAGCGCCCCATCAGCGCTACTGCGATGCCGATGAACCCGGCACCCTCGGTGGAGTTCAGCACCAGCCGCTCCGCCTCGCCCATCACATTATTGATCGCCATCATCCCGGCCAGCGCCCCGGAGATCATCATCGAGATCATGATGATCCGCGTCGGCGAGATGCCAGCATAGATCGCCGCCGGTTCGGATTTGCCGAAGGCGCGAATCTGATAGCCAAGCCGCGTGCGCCAGATCAAAAGGTAGACCAACACACAGGCGGCAAGCGCGATGAACAGCGTGACATTGGCGGGTGTGCGTTCGGCAAAGGGAATGCCGATGCCGTTCAGAATGTCGGAGAGAGAGGGCAGGTGGGTCGGCTCAGGAAACTTCGCCGTCGCGGGGTCCATCGCCCCCTTGGGCCGCAAGTTGTTGACCAACACATAGTTCAGCAGAGAGGCCGCGATGAAGTTGAACATGATCGTCGTGATCACGATATGGCTGCCGCGTTTCGCTTGCAGATAAGCGGGCACGGCGGCCCAGAGCGCGCCGAACATGGCTGCCGAAAACATCGCGCCGATGATCGCGAGGCTCCAATGCGGCCAGGGCACGAAGAGACAGACCAAGGCCACACCAAGCCCGCCCAGCATAGCCTGTCCCTCGCCGCCGATATTGAACATCGCGGCGTGGAAGGCGACGGCGACGGCGAGCCCTGTGAAGATGAAATTCGTCGCGTAATAGAGCGTGAACCCCCAGCCATAGGTCGACATCACCGAGCCTTCGACCATCAGCTTCAACGCCGCGATCGGGTCCTCCCCGATGGCTAGAATGACGAGGCCGGAGATGATGAAGGCGAGGATCAGGTTGATGATGGGGATCAGGAAAAGATCGGCCCATTTCGGCATCTTGTCCATCAATGCACCTCCCCGGCGGCCTCAGCCAGGTTGGCTTCGATCTCCTCAATCGAATGCTCATGTTCTGTGTCAGTGATCCCAGCCATGAGCAGCCCCAGCTCTTTCTCATCGGTCTCGGCGGGCAGGCGTTCGCCCATGATGTGGCCGTCAAAAATCACGGCAATCCGGTCGCTTAGGGACAGAATCTCATCCAATTCGACCGAGACCAGAAGGATCGCTTTACCGGCGTCCCGCAACTCGACAATGCGTTGGTGAATGAACTCAATCGCACCGATATCCACCCCGCGGGTCGGCTGACCGACCAGCAGCAGATCGGGATTGCGCTCGATCTCCCGCGCCAGCACGATCTTCTGTTGATTGCCACCGGAGAAGCTTTTCGCCTCCAACAGAGGATTGGCCGGGCGCACGTCGAACCGCTCGATCTTGCCTTCCGTATCCGCCCTGATCGCGGCGTTGTTCATCAAGAGGCCGGACTGATAGGCCGGGTCGTGGTGGTAGCCGAAAGCGGAGTTCTCCCAGGCTCTGAAATCCATGATCAGGCCTTCGCGCTGCCGATCCTCGGGCACATGGGCGATGCCGCGTTCACGCCGCGACCGTCCATCCGAATATTTCCCAGACAGATCAATCTCCTGGCCGTTGATCTTGATGCTGCCCGTGGCGGTGCGGATGCCGCCCAGGACTTCGAGCAGTTCCGACTGACCATTGCCCGCAACGCCGGCAATACCGAGGATTTCGCCAGCTCGGACATTTAAGGAAACGCCCTTCAGGCGCTGCACACCCTTCTCATCGACGACCTGAAGGTTGTTCACTTCCAGCACCGGCGCGCCAGGCTCCGCAGGCTTTTTATCCACCCGCAACAAGACCTTACGGCCCACCATTAACTCCGCAAGTTCCTCAGGCGAGGTCTCGGAGGTCTTCACCGTATCGGTCATCTCCCCGCGCCGCATCACGGAGACACTGTCGGTCACATCCATGATCTCGCGCAGCTTGTGGGTGATCAGAATGATCGTCTTGCCCTGCTCCTTCAGCCCCTCAAGGATGCGGAACAGGTGGTCTGCTTCGGCAGGGGTCAACACGCCAGTCGGTTCGTCGAGGATCAGGATTTCCGCCTCGCGATAAAGCGCCTTCAAAATCTCGACCCGCTGCTGCATGCCGACGCCGATCTCTTCAATCAGCGCGTCGGGGTCGACATTCAGCTCATATTCCTTGGCGAGATGCACCAGCTGTTCGCGTGCTTTCGCAAGGGACGGTCCAAGGCGTGCCCCGTCTTCGGCGCCCAGCACGACATTCTCCAGAACCGTGAAGTTTTCCACTAGTTTGAAATGCTGGAACACCATACCGATCCCCGCCGCGATAGCGGCTTGAGAATCGGGGATTTCCGTCTTGTTTCCATTGATAAAAATCTCGCCGCGATCCGCTTTGTAGAACCCGTAGAGGATCGACATCAGCGTGGACTTTCCAGCGCCGTTTTCGCCGATGATCCCGTGGATCGTGCCCGGCATGACGCGGATCGAGATGTCCTTATTGGCCTGCACCGGCCCGAAGGCCTTGGAAATGCCTTTCAGCTCAATCGCCGGAGCCGTCATTCAGGTGCTCCAGTGCCGACAAAACCCACCATGCGGGTGATTTTGTTGCCGTCGAGGTCGGCTACGTATTGGCCGTGCTGAACCATCTCGTTGCCATCTGGCCCCGTGCCGCCGAACGCAACGGTTGCCCGGATCACGCCTGCGACCGTGTCAGATTTCACGACTTTCGCGGTCCAGCCGGGGGCATTTTCGCTGAACATGTTCACATATTCCGCGATAGCCGCAGGGCCGGTCAGGACATCCGGCGAACGCGGATCGGCATAGGTGCCATCATCCGCATAAACCGAAGCAATCGCCACGGCGCGGGCTACGTCGTCCGCCATGCCCCAGGCCTCAAAAAATGTCTCAATGGAATTGGCCATGTCTGTCCCCCGAATTCAGACATAGACGCGCCGACCTATCGGCGCGCCTTTTCTCTTGCGCTGCTTAGAAGCTCAGGGCCGGGCAGCTTTCATCGGACATGTAGTCATGCACGGTGATTTCGCCGGAGATGATCTTCTGAGCCGCGTCATCCACGGCGGCCTTCATCTCGTCAGAGACCAGAGCCGCGTTGTTTTCATCCAGCGCATAGCCGACGCCTTCATTGGCGAGCCCCATGACGTTGAAGCCGGTGGACAGGCCCGGGCCGTCCTTGAACGCGTTGTAAACAGCGTTGTCGACGCGCTTCATCATCGAGGTCAGGACCTTGCCCGGATGCAGGTAGTTCTGGTTGCTGTCCACACCGATGGAGAGGATGCCCTCGTCGGCTGCGGTTTGCAGAACACCCACACCGGTGCCGCCAGCCGCCGCATAGACCACATCAGCGCCTTGGCTGATCTGCGCGCGGGTCAACTCGCCACCCTTCACCGGGTCGTTCCAGGCTGCGGGCGTCGTGCCGGTCATATTGGCCACCACGGTCGCATCTGGATTAGCCGCTTTCACGCCCTGTGCGTAGCCGCAGGCGAATTTGCGGATCAACGGAATGTCCATGCCGCCGATGAAGCCGACGGTGTTCGACTCCGACGCCATCGCCGCCATTTTTCCGACGAGGTAGGAGCCTTCATGCTCGTTGAACACAACCGAACGCACGTTCGGCGCATCCACCACCATGTCGATGATCACGAAGGACGTGTCGGGATAATCGCCCGCCACCTCACCAAGGGCCGAGGCAAAGGCAAAGCCTGCCATCACGATCGGGTTGGCCCCGGCTTCCGCGAAGCGACGCAGCGCCTGTTCGCGTTGGGCGTCTGATTGCAGTTCGATCTCGCGGAACTGTTCGCCGGTCTCTTCGGCCCAACGGGTGGCGCCGTTGTAGGCAGCTTCGTTGAAGCTCTTGTCGAACTTGCCGCCGAGATCAAAAATGATGGCGGGCTCAGCCGCTGCAGCGCCTGCGCTCAGTGCCAGACCAGCAGCTGCGCCCAGAAATTTCTGCATGAGTGTCATGAATAGTCTCCCAGTTGTTTGTCGAGGGGCTCTTCCCCCGCCGAACCGCGCCTGCGGGTCGGGTTGAGCAGAGATCTCTCAAAAGATCATCGTCTATTAAGGGCGGCAAGCGCAGGGAGGGTCAACCGATTCTTCCGCGAATTGGGCCCTCGGTGCAGTCAAATCAGGCGGTTACGCCGGGTCACGCCGGATTTGCAGGCGAAACCGAGCGGCTGAGAAGGATCGCATCGACCCGACCGCCCTCCGGTGTGCGGTAATAGTCCGGACGACGGCCCGTCTCGACAAAGTCGAATTTGGCGTAAAGGGCGCGGGCCGGTTTGTTGGTCTGCGCGACCTCTAGGAAGACCGATTGTGCGCCCCGATCCGCCGCCTCAGTCAGGAAGCTCTGCACCAGCCGCGCGGCGATCCCGCGACGCTGCCGGTTGGGATGCACCGCCATGGTCAGAAGCTCTGCCTCATCGGCGGCGACACGCCCCAACAGGAAGCCGTGCTCCTCCGTCAGCAGTACCGCGCCCGGGCCATCCAGCAAACCCGCAAAAGCTTTTGGCGACCACGGTTTGGGCGTTGTGAAGCACAACTCATGCAGGGCGGAGAGCGCTTCAGGCGTCATCAAGGATCACCGGCGCGGGGTCACGCGGCGGAGCCGCATCGGCAGGTCGCACATAGAGCGGGGCCGGGCGGAGAATCTCGCCACCTGCCTGCAAGCGCGCCTCTGTGATCCGCGCGATGCGGGGACCGATCTCCTCCAGCGCGGCTTCGGATGCCTCCGCTTCGCAGGGCCGCGCAATTTCCGCGGCGCGAAAACCACGCACCCGCATATTCGTAGGCAAGCGTAGGTCCTCAGGCGGTGCGGCAGGGTCAATCACGCGCGGCGCGCCTTGCGCGACACCATAGCGAAACGCCTGCACATAGGCCTGACCGCGCGGCGCAGGCACCGCGACGATCTCGGCAGGATAGGCCGCCAACCCATTGGGATCGCGCATAATTTCAAAAGTGGAGACACCAATCGCCGGGATGCCAAGCGACAGCGCGAGCCCCCGCGCGGCAGAGACCGAAATGCGGATACCGGTGAAATTTCCTGGCCCAATCCCGACGCCAATCGCGTCCAGGTCCTGAAAGCTCTTGCTTTTGGCCGCGAGGGTATCTTCCAGAACGCCCACGAGCGCTTCTGCTTGCCCCTTCACCATCGTCACCTGCGCTTCACCATAAATGGCGTCCTCACACAGCAAGGCTGCGGCACAATGGGGCCCGGAGGTATCAAAAGCCAGAATGGTCGGATCGCTCATGGCCGGGGTTTAGGCTGCCGCCTCGCGGACCTCAACCCGCATCTGCAGGCAGCGCTCCGAACCGATCAGGCGGCGACGGGGCGCACCTCAACCACTTCGGGAATGTAATGGCGCAGCAGGTTCTCAATGCCCATCTTCAGCGTGAGTGTTGAGGAGGGGCAGCCCGCGCAGGCGCCTTGCATGTGCAGATAGACAACGCCGCGATCAAAACCGTGGAAAGTGATGTCCCCGCCATCTTGCGCCACGGCGGGGCGCACGCGCGTGTCAAGCAGTTCCTTGATTTGCCCAACGATTTCAGCATCTTCGCCGTCGTGCTCTGCATGACCCGACGCCTCGGCTTCGCCTTCAAGCGCAGGCTGCCCGGACTGAAAATGCTCCATGATCGCGCCCAGGATCGCTGGCTTGATGTGGTCCCATTCGGTCGCATCCGCCTTGGTCACCGTCACGAAATCGCTGCCCAGAAACACGCCTGTCACGCCTTCAACGCCGAAGACCCGTGAGGCGAGGGGTGATTTGTCCGCCGTGTCCGAGCTTGGGAAATCCGCGGTGCCGGTGCCCAGAACGCTCTGGCCCGGAAGGAACTTCAATGTGGCCGGGTTCGGGGTGCTTTCGGTCTGGATGAACATGAGAAGTCGACCTTTCTGATCAGGATTAGCTTCAATATGGCAACCCACCCCGGAAAGGTCAATGATTTAGAACTATTCTAAATCAATCCCATCGCTGCTCAGCTGATCGCCTCAAGCCGTTCCTTAGATAAATCCCCCGGCACAATCGTGATCGGCATAGGCAAGGTACCGGAACTCCGCGTCAATTGCGTCACCAATGGCCCCGGCCCACCGGAGCCCGTGCCCGCCCCCAGTACCAGCACGCCAACCTCCGGGTCATCGGAAACCTGTGCCAGGATTTCCGCCACCGGCTCGCCCTCACGGATCACCAGTTCCGGGTCGATATTCTCCTTGTCGCGCATCCACTTGGCGAAGACTTCGAAATGCGCTTCGATCCGCTCCCGCGCCTCGGCCCGCATAATATCTCCGACCCCGATCCAGTGTTGAAACTCCTCGGGTGGAATGACCGCCAACACCTCCACACCGCCGCCGGTTTTGGCAGCCCGCATCGCTGCAAAGCGCATGGCGTTGAGGCATTCTTTGCTGTCATCCAGCACCACCATGAATTTGCGCATCGGCGCGTCTCCCTCGTCCTTTTTGCCTCAAGAATGTGATTTCACGAGGCCGGTCTCGCCCGCTACTCTCGCGGAAAAGACCGGGAGGGACCAGAGACAATGCACATCACACGCCGCGACATGCTGGCGGGGCTCGCCAGCACCGTTTTCCTGCCCTCAGGTCCAGCCACGGCCGCTGGAATGATGCCCATGCGCGCCATTCGCCAGTTTCCCTTGGGAGATATGAGCATCACCGTAATCGACGATGGCAGCTTCTCGATGGGCGTGGGGATGTTTGCCTCTAACGCCAAGGCGGAGATCGGCCCCTATCTGGAGAGCTATGGGCTCGACGGCAAGATGGCCGAAATCCCGTTGCAGGTGATGCTGGTCGAGACCGAAGGCACCCGCGTGCTGATCGATACAGGCATGGGCGATGTCACCTTCCATGGCAATGAGGAGGATTCGGGGCGCTTGGTGCGTTCACTTGAAAGTATCGGCCTAAGCCCCCGGGATATAGACATTCTTATTCTCACCCATGGTCACCCGGACCATGTCGGCGGGTTGACGATCGGTGGCGAGCGGGTCTTCACCGCCGCCGACCACTACATCCCCGACATCGAGTTCAAGTTCTGGACGCAATCACCTGACCGCGCCCCCGAAGGCCTGCGCGAGATGATCAAGGAATGCCGCCGTCACCTGTTGCCCGTTGCCCACGGGATCAAAAGCTATGCGGATGAGCAGGAGATTGCACCCGGGGTCTTCGCTGTGTCAGCACCGGGTCACACCCATGGGCATTTTGCGGTACGACTTGAAAGTCGGGGACAAAAGCTCCTGCATCTGGTCGATACCGCGGTGCATTACATCGCCGGGCTCGAACATCCCGAATGGACGGTGGGGGCCGATCTCGACAAACCGCGGGCGGTAGAGACCCGGCGTCGGCTTCTCAGTCAGGCGGTTGAGGAACGGCTTCTAATCGCCGGATATCACTTCCCTTTCCCCGGCGTGGGTCGGGTCATGCGCTATGGTGAGGGGTTCCGCTACGTCCCCGTCCCGCTGGTCTGAGTCCAACGAAACCGCTCGCCGACGGTTTGCCGCCAGGATCGGCGTTTCTTGACCGAGCTGTGAATGCGCTCCGACGGATCGCGCCCGATGACACGACGACGGCGCAGCAGAAACAATTTGCCCCAGCCCCGGTTCATCCCCACGGACGGCGCCTCCGCGTCCGTTTCAAAATGTGCCCGCCAATTCATCGGCAGGGGAAGGCCCACAGTCTCGGCCTTGTCGAGCATCCAGACAAGCGAGAGGTTCGCCAGCGGGCGTGCTGCCTCGAACCCCAGCAGGTGACCACCTACATCGCCATGGGTGCCGCGAAACCACACCTGTTCCAGATCGCCCTCATAGCCCGCACGCGTTTGCCAGAGCACCGGCTCAAAGGCGCGCCGCATCTCGTCATGGGCAATCGCGTGATAGCCGTGGCGCACATGACAGCCGAGCTGATGGTTGTGAAACTCATGCTCAACCGGCGAGAAGCGCCAGAAAACCGGCGCGCGGAAGCCAAGCGCCCGCACCGTGTCCCAGACCCCGATCATGTCGATATTGGTTTCCTTGTGGCAATGCGCATCGTGAAATTCCCGTGCCGCGGGGCTGTCAGGGCCACGCCGGTAATGCCGATAGGCGAGCCGCACATAGCGCTCCGTCGCGCAATCCGCTTTCAGAAGCCCGATCCGGTCAATCACGCCTGCGAGCGAGCGCACCGCGTAAGCGCCACGGGAATAGCCGAAAAGGAAGATGCGGTCGCCGGGGCGGTAACGCGACGCGATCACCCCATAGGCCCGGCGGATTTGCCGATTGATCCCCACACCGGCCATCACATCGACCGCGCGCCTGAGGCCCTGCCACTGAATACCGGCCTCATAATGCAGCGATATCGGGTGTTTACGGGCCACTTCTTGCATCAAGCGAAAAGTCTTGCCCGCATGGGTCTCCAGACCCTCTTCCAACGTCGACATGGTCCCATCGAGGATCACCACATGGGTCACCGGACCCCGGGCCCGCGTTGTTGAAATGGTGGTGGGAGCCGGGCCGAACCCGGCCAGTTGCCGCAAGCGAGAGGTCATCTCGCTCGCGTATCGGCGCAGGTTTGACACTTTGTTACTCATGCGAGCGTTGCCCTTCGTCACGCCCCCTCAAAACGCAACATACCCGAAGGACGCGCGTTTTGGCATCAAACTACAGTCACAGTTCTGAAACAATTCTAAATGGCGCATTAAAAAACCGGCCCTGAGGCCGGTTCTTTGGAAACTCAAGACTGCCAGCGGTCAAGCGCTGGCTTGCGCTTTCGCGATGTCTTTCTTCACTTTCAGCGCTTTGGCGGACAGCTCGCTGTCCTTGGCTTTCGCCATGAAGCCGTCGAGCCCACCGCGATGATCCACCGTCCGCAGGGCGGCGGCAGAGATGCGAAACTTGAAGGACTGACCCAGAGTGTCGGAGGTCAGCGTGACATCATTGAGGTTCGGCAAGAACCGGCGCTTGGTCTTGTTGTTTGCGTGGCTGACATTGTTGCCAACCATCGGGCCTTTGCCCGTAAGTTCACAGACGCGCGACATGGGTCCATTCCTCGTGCTTAAAACATGAAAGGCACCGCGTCGGCAGTGCCCTCGAAATCCGTTCGCGCGGTTTAGTAGGAGATTCTGCGACCGTCAAGGCCAAGATGGCGCTATTTCAGTGCGTCGAGCACCCGTGCCGCCGCGGCATCCGGCGAGGTGGTGCCAGAGGACACCGCGTCCGTTTCAGCCCGTTTCGCATCTTGCGCCGCATCCGAGGCTTCAAGCCGTGCCATCAGCCCGATCTTCACCGCTTCCTCGAACCAATGCACCGCCTGATCGGCGCGGTTTTTCTGCCAGTGACCTTCGGCTTTGCGCCACTCCGACAGCTCCACCATCGCTGCCCAGGCCGCATCCAGCCCGTCCTGCTCGGTGGCCGACACCATCATCGCCTTGGGAAACAAATCCGGGTCCTGCGGGCGTTTTCGCAACAGCCTGAGCGCACCGGCATAATCCCCGCAGGTGCGCGTCGCCGCGGCCTTCAACTCGCCATCCGCCTTGTTCACCAGGATCAGATCGGCGATCTCCATGATCCCGCGCTTCACGCCCTGCAACTCATCGCCGCCCGCAGGGGCGATCAGCAGCGTGAAAATGTCCGACATCGAGGCCACCATGGTCTCCGACTGGCCCACGCCCACGGTTTCGATCAGCACCACATCGAACCCGGCGGCCTCGCAGACCGCCACCGCCTCCCGCGTTCGCCGGGCGACACCGCCAAGCTGGGTGTTCGACGGGCTCGGGCGGATGAAGGCGTTCGGGTTGCGCGACAGCTGCTCCATCCGAGTCTTGTCGCCCAGGATCGAGCCGCCCGACCGCGTCGAACTCGGGTCAATCGCCAAAACAGCCACTTTCAACCCCTGGTCGGTCAGAAACGTCCCGAACGCTTCGATAAAGGTCGATTTGCCAACCCCTGGCGTGCCAGAAAGCCCGATACGTAAGGCCTCGCGCCCGCTTGTCCGCAGCGCATCCAGCAGCGCCAGAGCGTCTTGCCTGTGATCCGCGCGTTGGCTCTCAACAAGCGTGATCCCGCGCGCCAAGGCCCGCCGGTCGCCTGCGATGATCTTTTGAGCCAACTCGGTCATATCAGCCCTTATGGCGCAGCGTTTTCGGGGTGGCAATCGGTGCATCCCTTTCGATCAAGGGCTGGCAGGCAACGCGGCAACGCAGTAAGCCCGTCGCGATGGAGCGCTTGCCGATAGAAGACGTGCTGGAGGAGGTGATCGCCGCCATGGCGGGCGGTGTCGCCGTGCTGCAGGCGCCGCCCGGGGCGGGCAAAACCACGCGCGTGCCCCTGGCGCTTCTGAAGGCGGGCGCGTTTGAGGGCCGCCTGGTGATGCTCGAACCCCGTCGTCTGGCTGCCCGCGCCGCCGCCGAGCGCATGGCCGAGATGCTTGGCGAAAAGCCCGGCAAAACAGTGGGCTACCGGATGCGTGGCGAGAGCGTGGTGAGTGCGGCCACCCGCATCGAGGTCGTCACCGAAGGCATCCTGACCCGGATGATCCAGAGCGACCCGGCGCTGTCCGGCATCGGCTGCGTGGTCTTTGACGAGTTTCACGAGCGTTCCCTGAACGGCGATCTGGGTCTCGCATTGGTGCAGGAGGTGCGCGCCGCTCTGCGCACTGACCTCAAACTGCTGGTGATGTCGGCCACCCTGGACGCAGACCCGGTGGCCGCGCTTTTGGGCGCGCCGATCGTCACGTCCGAGGGCCGCGCTTTCCCGGTGGAGACCCGCTGGCTGGATCGCCCCTTGGGCAAGACCCGGTTCGAGACCGCCGCCGCCGATCTGATCACCAAAGCGGCGACGGAAGAAGAGGGCGGGGTGCTCGTCTTCCTGCCGGGCGAGGGCGAAATCCGGCGCGTGGCGGCTCTCCTTAACCTGCCCGGCACCGACATCCGCCCGCTTTACGGCGCGCTGCCGTTCAAGGAGCAACGCGCCGCCATCGCACCCTCACAATCCCGCAAAGTGGTGCTTGCCACATCCATCGCCGAAACTTCGCTCACCATCGAGGACATACGCGTCGTGGTCGATGCCGGTCGCGCCCGCCGCGCGCGGTTTGATCCCGCCGCGGGCATGACCCGGCTCATCACCGAGCCGGTCTCCCGTGCCGAGGCCAATCAGCGCCGGGGCCGGGCGGGTCGTGTGGCGCCGGGGGTCTGTTACCGGATGTGGGCCAAGGCACAAGAGGGCGCGCTGCCCGCCTTCCCGCCGACCGAGATCGAGGCGGCGGACCTCACCGGGCTGGCCCTCGAACTCGCGGCCTGGGGCGCGAAACCCGCCGATCTGAGCTTCCTGACACCGCCGCCGGACCAGGCGCTAGCGGAGGCGGAGAACCTCCTGACTGCACTGGGCGCGCTGAAAGATGGGCGGATCACCAATCATGGAAAACGCCTCGCGACCATGCCGACTCACCCACGCTTGGCGCATATGCTCAGCCTTTCTGGGAAGCGAGCGGCCGAGGTTGCCGCAATCCTTGGTGAACGCGATCCTTTGCCGCGCAGCGCGGGCGCCGACCTAAACTTGCGCCTCAAGGCCCTGAAACACCCGCCAGAGACCGCCAATCGCGGCGTGCTCGCCCGCATCCGGCAGGAGGCCAAACGTCTGCAGCGCTTCTGCGCTGGCCCGACCCGCTCCCTTGGTGAGATGGCGGCGCTGGCCTATCCCGACCGCGTGGGTCTCCGGCGCAAGGGCAGCGAACCGCGCTATGTGCTGTCCGGCGGCAAAGGCGCGGCGCTCACTGCCGACGATCCGCTCGCCGCGCAGCGCCTCATCGTCGCGCTCGATCTCGGCGGTGAGGGGCGGGACGCGCGCTGTCGTCTCGCCGCGCCGCTCACCGAAAGCGAGCTGCGTGGGCTTTACGGCCACCAGATCACATGGGTTGAAACATGCCATTGGTCGAAACGCGACCGTAAGGTCGCCGCGCGGCGGCAGGAATGTTTCGGCGCCCTGATCCTCAAGGACGAGATCTGGCGCGACGCGACACCTGACGCGCTCGCCGCCGCAGCACTTGAGGGCGTGCGTGACCTCGGCATTTCGGCCCTCAATTGGAGCAAAGCCGCCCGGCTCCTGCGCGCCCGCGTCGAAACCCTGCGCGCCCAAGGGGTTACGCTGCCCGATTGGTCCGATGACGGCCTGACCGCGCGGCTCGAAGACTGGCTTCTGCCCTTTCTCACCGGGATCAAGGACGCCGCCGGGATCAAGGCGCTCGACCCACATGAGGCTCTCAAAGCCGGTCTCGGCTGGAACAAACTGGCCGAGCTGGACCGCCTCGCCCCGCCCAAGATCACCACGCCCTTGGGCCGCGATCTGGCGCTCGATTATTCCGGCGACACCCCCGCCATCGCGGTCCGTCTGCAGGAGATGTTCGGCACCACCACGCACCCCACCATCGGCCCTGAACGCCTGCCGGTGCAGATCACGCTCCTCTCCCCCGCGCAACGCCCCGTCCAGGTCACCACCGATCTGCCCGGTTTCTGGGCCGGCTCCTACGCCGATGTGCGCAAGGACATGAAGGCCCGCTACCCCAAACATCCTTGGCCCGAGGACCCCACTCAGGCCGACCCGACCCTGCGCGCCAAACCGCGCAAACCCTAGGCTCTGGACAGTGCGCGTCACGCCGCTAGTGTCACCCCAAGACAGCGCAGGAGCACGCGATGAACACCCAATCGAAATTCGGCACCTCTCAACCGGTCCTGCGCAAGGAGGATGACCGTTTCCTCAAAGGCACCGGTGAATATGTCGAGGATGCCACGCCCAAAGGCGCGCTTTTCGGCTATATGTTCCGCTCATCCGTCGCTCATGGGGAAATCAGCGAACTCGATGTCGATGACGCGCGCGAAATGGACGGCGTGCATCTGATCCTGACCGCCGCTGACCTCGACGAGGCGGGCGTGAAGAACGCCATGGGCGCCTCGATCATCGACAACCGCGATGGCACGAAGGGTGCAGCTCCCGTCCGCCCGATCCTCGCCACCACCCGGGTTCGTTTCGTCGGCGAACCCGTCGCCTTCATCGTCGCCGACACCATGGCGCAGGCCAAGGACGCCGCCGAGGCGATCCTGTTCGACACCGACGATCTCGATGTGCATATGGAGGTCGCCCCCGGCGGTCCCGCACTACATGACGAGGCGCCCGACAATGTCGCCTATGACTGGGGCATCGGCGACGAGGAGGCCACCAACGCAGCCTTCGAGGCTGCCGCCAAGACCGTCAGCCTCGATATCGTCGACAACCGCATCATCGCCAATTCCATGGAATCGCGCGGCTGCTATGCCGAGATGAAAGACGACCGCCTGCATTTCGCCTATTCCGGTCAGGGTGTCTGGGGCACGCGCGACGCCATCGCGTCGACCCTCGGCATGGAGAAGGAGGCCGTGAAGGTCACCACCCCCGATGTCGGTGGCGGCTTCGGCATGAAGGCCTTCAACTACCCCGAATATTTTTGCGTCGCCCAGGCCTGTCGTGCGCTTGGCAAGCCCGTGCGTTGGCAGGCTGAACGCACGGAAAGCATGCTCTCCGACAATTCAGGTCGCGATCTGGTGACCAAGGCGGAACTGGCCTTCGACGAAAACAACAAGATCACCGCCTACCGCGCCCACGCCACCTCCAACATGGGCGCCTATAATTCCGGTTTCGCGCAATACATCCAGTCCGACCTCGCCAGCCGCGTGCTGATGGGCGTCTATGACGTGCAGACCGCCTACTACCGCAACACCGGCATCTACACGAACACCACGCAGGTCGACGCCTATCGCGGCGCCGGGCGGCCCGAGGCGATCTTCACGCTGGAACGTGTCATCGACTTCGCTGCGCGAGAGCTGGGTGTCGACCCGCTCGAGTTGCGCCGCAAGAACTTCATCCCCGCCGACAGTTTCCCCTACAAGACCGTCACAGGTGAGCTTTACGATGTTGGCGATTTCCACAAGGTCCTCGCTCGCGCCGAGGTCGAAGCCGATCTCGCCGGCTTCCCGGCGCGCCGCGACGCAGCTGAGACGAAGGGTAAGAAACTCGGTCTAGGGGTTTGTTATTACATCGAATCCATTCTCGGCGATCCCGGTGAGACCGCCAAAATCGAATTCACCGATGCGGGTCGCGTGAACCTCTATGTCGGCACACAATCCAACGGGCAGGGGCATGAGACCGTCTACGCCCAGTTCCTCAACGAATATGCCGGCATCCCGATCGAGCTGGTCGATATGGTGCAGGGCGACAGCGACCGCATCGCCAAGGGCGGCGGCACCGGCGGCTCTCGTTCGGTCACCACGCAGGGCACTGCTACACGGGCGACGGCGCTCTCGGCGGTCGAGAAATTCAAGCCCTTCGTCGCTGAACAACTCGATGTGCCCGAGGTCGCGTTCGAGGAGGGTCAATTCCGCGCCGGGGGCTCCAACCGGGTGATGACCATGATCGAGGCGGCAGAGCTCGCCCATCAGGAGGGTCGCGTGGACCTACTGATCACCGAGGAAACCACCGAACTTCCCGGTCGCTCCTTCCCCAATGGCTGCCACATCGCTGAGATGGAGATCGACCCGGAGACCGGCGTCACCCAATGCGTGAAATACACGGTGGTCGACGATTTCGGCAATCTGATGAACCCGATGCTGGCCGAGGGCCAGGTCCATGGCGGCGTCGTGCAGGGCATCGGGCAGGCGGTCTCCGAACATGTGGTCTATGACGAGGACGGCCAGCTTCTGACCGCCACCTTCATGGATTACGGAATGCCACGGGCCGGTGATATGCCGATGATCGCCTTCTATTCCGAGCCGGTGCCCTCGACGGCCAATGTGCTCGGCATGAAAGGCTGCGGTGAGGCTGGCACGGTCGGCGCTTTGGCCGCTGTCGCCAATGGCGTGCAGGACGCGCTCTGGGATTTGGGTCTCCGCCAGGTCGATATGCCGTTCACGCCGCACCGCGTCTGGGAGATGCTGAACACGGCCACAGCCGCGGAGTGACCGGCGAGGTCGCCGTAGGTCACTGGCGCTCTGGTCTGAGATAGACGAACCAATAGACCAGCGCCACAAGCGCCCCGCCGCCCAGCACGTTGCCCACGGTGACCGGCAGAAGTACGCGCAGGAACTCCGCGGGAGAGACCAGCAGAGGGTCATACTCCACAACCGCCCAGAACTCCGGCGCGGCCAGCAAGCTGATCAGGGTTGCGCAGGGCAGATAGAACATGACGGCAATCGCGTGTTCCAGGCCGAGCACGTAGAAGGCCGCGACGGGTGGGGTGAGCGCAAGAATGCGATCCACCGTCGAGCGTGCGCTATAGGTCAGCCACACACCAAGGCAAAGCAGGCTGTTTCCAAGAACGCCCAGCAACAGCGCCTCATGCAGACTGAGCCCATTGATCTGATGCGCCGAGGACAGGATTTTCTCGCCCAGACCGCCGCCAATCTCTTCATGTCGGCCCGAGAGGATCAGAAGCGTTGCCATGCTGACCGCCCCGATGAGATTGCCGATAAAGACGATGCCCCAGGCCCGGACCAGGCGCCGCAAGGACAGACGCCCATGCGCCCAGGCCATCACCATGAGGTTGTTCGTCGTGAAAAGCTCCGCTCCGCCGACAATGGCCAGCACATAGGCCAGTGTGAACGCCAGACCTCCGGCGAGAAGGACGAGCCCGGCAGGCGATGTCTCCGCGCCCGCCGTCACCGCCGCGGCAAAGGTGGCCCCGAAGGCCACGAAGGCCCCCGCAAGGGTGCTCAGCGCGAGCAGGCGATGCCAATCCTGCTCCGCTTTCTTGACGCCGACGCGCTCGGCCAGTTGCGCCATCTGCTGCGGCATCAGGGCGTCTACATGGGCAATAGTCTCCCGGCGATCGGACATGTCGGCCTCTCACTCATGGACGCAGGTTAGGCCGCGTCTTGCCTTGGCCAATCTTCGCGTCGGTTTTCTGATGAAATTTGTCAGATACTCTAGGTCGAGACCCTGCTGCGATCAAGAAATCTCGGGAGGAGAGAGGGCAATAGCGCCGCGACCGATGACCTCACCAAATGGCCGTCTCATTGCCCTTCACATGGGGTACGATCGCGCCCGGAAGCCCCATCGGTTAGGATTTCGTTAGGACTCTGAGGGCCGAGGAATTTCGGCCGCTAAACTTAACATAATATTTCAATTTTTGCACATAAATTGGGCAAACGCCTATAATTTGGACGAGATTACACCGGTCGCAAACCCACCCATTCGGAGCTCTCCAATGAGCCGTTGATACTCGATTTTCGGGCAGCGGTTTTGGATCACATTGAGACCCGCAGCCTCGGCTTTTGCTGCGGCTTCAGCATGTTCCACGCCGATCTGCATCCAGATCGTCTTGAGGTCGGGCAGGGCGGCTATGGCCTCCTCGACGATCCCCGGCACCGCCTCTGAGCGCCGGAAGATGTCGACCATATCGACCTTCGCGTCCTTCGGGATATCGCTCAGGGCGCCGTAAATCTGATTTCCAAACAACCTCTTACCGGCATGTCCTGGATTGACGCCGATCACGGTGAAGCCCTTCAGCGACAGATACCGCGCCACGTAGTAGCTCGGTCGCACCGGGTTCATCGACACACCGACACAGGCCACAACCTTAGTCGAGGTCAGCACGGATTTCAGATGCTCGTCGGAATAGGCCATCGCCGCAGTTAGGCGGATTCACTGTCCCAGTTCCAGAAAAAAGCGCCCGCAACGAAGCGGGCGCCAGTTACGGAACGAGGGACAGTGAAGTTGGAGGGGACAGTTCCGGTGTCCGCTCCATGGTTATCCATCTATGTATTTGAGCGACGGCTTCCAGCAAACCCACAAGATTGTGATCACAAGGGGTCAGTCGAAAATATCCTCGACCTCGTCCCAGACCTCCTCCAACGCCCGCCGCAGGAACCCTTTGCGACGCTTTTTCTTCTTTGGTTTCTTGTACATAGCCTGCTTTGCGCGAAACGGAGCGTCGGCGAAAAGGTTCTCTTTCTTCGCGGGCGTCTCCGGCGTCGGATCAAGCTTGAGCGCCTTCATCTCGTGCAGCGGCGCGCCGCAACTTCCGCAGGCCAGCTCATGCCCCTTGCGCGCGGTCAGCTTCAACGCTGTGCGGGAGCCGCAATAGCAGCAAGTGGCGATCTTGGTCTGATAGGGCATCTCAGCTCTCGGTTTGCGCGCGTTTCACTGCATATAGGGAGACTGCGGCGGCATTCGAGACGTTGAGCGAGCCGAACGCGCCTGCGGGGTCAATACGGACCAATTCGTCGCAGGTCTCTTTGGTTTTTTCGCGCAGGCCCGGCCCCTCAGCCCCCAGGACCAACCCGGTTGCTTTCGGCGTGTTTTCAAGGGCTTCCTCAAGGTCTGCGGGCGCTTCGCCATCCATGCCAAAGAGGCGATAGCCGAGCGATTTCAGCTCTTCCATGGCCGCGGCAAGGTTCTTCACGCGCAAGTACGGTTGACGCTCCAAAGCGCCAGAGGCGGTTTTCGCAAGCGCCCCAGTCTCTGGGGCCGAATGGCGGTGCGGAGCGATCACGGCCTTGGCGCCGAACACCTCTGCAGAGCGCAGAATGGCTCCGACATTATGCGGATCGGTTACGCGGTCCAGCAGGATCACCCGGGAGGTTTCTCCCCTTGGATCACAAATGTCGGGGAGCTTTCCCCAATCGAGCGGTTTCACCTCCAAAGCGGCCCCCTGATGGACCGACTGCGGGTCCAAGGGCGCAGCGAATTTGCGGGGGTCGGAGATTTCGGGTGTCATGTCGGAGGACGAAATCGCGTCCGCAAGGCGATCAGAGGCGTTCTTCGTCACGACCAGCCGCAACCTCTCCCGCATTGGGTTCTGCAACGCGTCGCGCACGGCATGAAGACCGAAGAGCCAGACTGTCTCCGCTGTAGCGGCCCGCTTTTCACGCTCTTTCTGGATGACCCATTTGGGCTTTTTCATCGCGCCGATCCCTCACATCACCTGACACGCTTAGGCCACGGGTCGGGGATTGCCAAGGATCAGGCTTTGTCGATCAGGTAGAAGATGAGGTAGAGCACCGCCGCCACCAGACCCGTCGTCACAACCATGGCCGTGGCACCCGCGACCCAAAGGGCGGATTTCACTTCACCGGTCGGCGCGCCGTTCTCATCGACGCTGTTCACGAGTTTCACCAGGATCGAGGGGTCTTCCGTCCCCTCCATCTGCGCTTTCAGCGACCGCAATGCGTCGCGGGCCGGGTTGAGAAACAGGAGCGCCAGGAAAGTCGTCGGCCGGATGCGCGACAGCGTGTCGATATAGGTGACTTTCGTGCCATCCTCTTGCCGTTCAAGGATGATTTCCGTCATCAGATGGTCGCGCCCAAAGGACGGCATCTCGTCTACATTCAGAACCTGATAGGCGAGATATTCGTTCTCCACTTCATCGACGAGCTTTGCATGGGCGAATTTCGGGCAGCCGATATCCTCGTCTTCGAGCTGTTCGACGAAATGCATCTCGAACTCATCGTCGCTTCCGGGAATGGCGCGGATCTGTCCAATGCCCGGCGTGAAATAATTCTCGCGCTCCCGCAGCCGCATCTGATGCCAGACATCTTCGGGCTTTGCCGCGATATGCGCCGTGCCGCGGCATTCGTAGGTTTTGTTCCAGGACAACCAGTCTTTCGGCATCATCCAGATGAGCCACAGCAACAGGATACTGCCCCCAAATCCGCCAAGTTTCTCTGTGAGATTGAGGCCGAGGGCCTGGTCGATAGCGATCAAGAGCAGCGCGACAAGCGCATTCGCCCCGACCAATGCCCCAAGGACAATCAGGAGCGCGATGATCGTGAAGACAATGATCTTTGCCGGACGCATTTCTGACCTCTCACACAACAGTTTGCTTGCGCTGATACCGGTATGATCCACCAAAAGCGGGGCAAGAATGCGGTGATAGTTTGTCGCCGCGCTCACGTTGGAATTTCGTATTGACGCAAGCGAGTGCGGCTTATATCTGAGCGCTCTAGTGGGCGACAGGCCGCAAGGTGTGGCAGGGGACTGTAACTCCCTCGCGGAGACGCACGCCTGGTTCGATTCCAGGGTCGCCCACCACTTCCCAAACGCTCAGATTTTTCGGCAGATCAGATAGATATGCACGTAATCCATCGCGTGACCCTCCGGGGTCGCCGCGACGAGTGCATCGTATCTGCCATAGAAGCTGTCGATAATCTGGGTCTTCTCTTCGGGTGAGCGGTCCTCGGAAAGACCGTTCACGAAGGTGGGTTCAGACCAAGAGCGCAAGGTCGGGATGTAGGTTTTGGCGAAGTCTGCCGGATCGCCGCCGTTTTCTGTGAAGTCCTTTTCAAACGGGCAGCGCACGACGCGGGCTTCGACATGTTCCAGTCTGAGACCTGCTTTGTGAGCGGTACTGGTTTCATCCTTGAGTGGAGCGACGAACTGGGCCTCGGTTCGGTAGCATTGCGGGAAGTTCGTATTGGTGAATTCTTCTGCCGTGATGATGCCGTCATCGCGCAGGCCAGCCCAAAGGGCGGCGAAGGTGTCGAACATGTTCACACCGCCGGTATTGCCGAGATAGCGGCCCTCATTGTCGATGCCGAAATTGAACAGGCATAGCCGCGCACCCGGTTTCATTTCATTGGCGCGCATGGCGAGCATATTGGCCCAGTCGGCGGCGCCTTTGGCTTCGAACCTGGCCCGTTCATCAGGCGCTGCGCCGACCATGTGAACGTGATCTGCAATCGTGCAGGGAGCCGCGGTGATGTAGTGCGATGCGGTCGAGGAAAAGCCCAGATCCAGCGTTTCGGGTGGCAGGATGGCATCGTGAAAAGATGTTGCAGATGCAAGGGGATAGACGCCCTTGACCTCCTTCATATAGGTGGCCTCACCGGTCAGCCCATGCGCATTCTGAAAGGTCTGGCTGAAATCGTTGCGCGGCAGGTCGGTGTAGATAAGCTCGATGGGGCGGGAGGGGCATTTTGCGCGGATATGGGCGAGCACACGCCGCCACATATCCATCGAAGTGCCGCCATCCGCCGCGCCCATATCGGTGCAGCGGAAGACCTCCGGACCATCCACGGGGGCCATGCGATCAACAGCCGCCAGCACCATTTCGGCAGCATTGTCCATCACATGTTTCGCGCCGAGCGTGGCTTTCGAATAATAACCCGCGCCCTTCATCGCCATGAAGCGTTTGGTGTCGTCCCGCGCCATCGGGCTCTCCGTCAGTTGATCTGGATTTGCTTGCGCGTGTAATTCGCGACACTGAACGTGCCATCGTCGAAAACCAGTTGTACGTCAATGGTTTGCAGAGAGTTCAGAGGCGCGACCGCATAGGGGAAATGGGTCTCGGACTTGATCGCATTCGGGGCCGCTTCATCGCGGTAGCAGGGTTCGGCCTCCCACGTCTGGTAGGGGCCGCCATTATAGGCGAAGCGGATTTCCGAGATGCCGCAGCGATAGGACAGAATGGTGGTGAAATAGAGCAGGTCCTGGCCGTCAAACTCGCGCACGGCTGCCCATTGGCCTTTGATCAATTCGAGGATTGGTTTCACTTCCGCCGAGGTCGTGAAGTTTTGCGCGGCCAGTGGTTGAATAAGGCAGGCCGTGGCCAGAATTGCAGTGCAAAAGCGTCGCATAATTTGTCTCCCCCGAGTTGTTGAAGGAATTATCGCGCGAGAGCCGCCATTTGTGCAACGAAATCTGTAAATTGCGATGGGAGTGGTTTCGCGCTGGTCGGATTTATCCTAAGTCTGAGCCGAGAGCAGACAGACGTGAGCCCGATGGCGAAACCGGCGAAAAAAACCACAGCAAAAGCAAAACCCAAGGCGGCGACCAAGCCGAAAAAACCCGCGAAAACAGTAGCTAAGCGGAAGCCTCCTGCGCGCGCGAAACCCAAAGCCCCCAAACCGGTCAAGACAGATGTCTTCAACATCATGGCGGTGGTGCAGGGCGGGCGGCTGTCCTTCGAGGCACTTTTGTTGGCGGCCTCTTTGCGCCACACAAATCCGGGGTTTCAGGGCCGTCTGATCCTTGCAGAACCGCAGCCCAATCACCGCTGGGATCGTGACCCTCGGATCGGCAACGAGCAGGTGCGCGGTGCTTTGGAGGAGCTGGGCGCTGAGATTATTCCCTTTGAAAATCAGGTGTTTGGCGAAGGATACCCTTATGGCAACAAGATCGAGGGCTTACAGGTTCTGCCCGAGGGCGAGCCGTTTTTGTTTCTTGATACCGACACACTGATCCTAGGCGATCTGACTTCGGTGCCCTTTGATTTTGCGCGACCGACGGCATCGATGAAGCGGGAGAATACCTGGCCGCAACTCGAGCTTTATGGCCCGGGCTACGGGCAGATTTGGAAGTCGCTTTATGACAAGTTCGGATTGGATTTTGAAAGCTCGCTAGACCTGTCGCAACCGGATGAATATTGGCAGCGATATCTCTATTTCAACGCCGGTTTCTTCTACTATAAGTGCCCGAAATTGTTTGGGGATTTGTTCCTCAAACACGCGAAAGAAATCCGCGATGACCCTCCCGAAGAGTTGGTGTGCCAGGAGATGCGCCCTTGGCTCGATCAGGTGGCGTTGCCGCTGACGATCCATGCGTTGGATGGGGGGCGTGTGCCCGAGGTTTCGGATGCGCTGGATCACGAAATTACCTGCCACTACAGGGTGTTGCCGTTACTTTATGCGCGGGAACGTGACGCCGTTGTGGATCTCCTCGAAGAGGTCGCGGCGCCCAATCGGTTGAAGAAAGTCCTGAAGCAATACGACCCGATCAAACGAATGGTGTACCAGTCGCGGGGGCATAAGGTCAGGGCGCTGTTTGACCGCGAGAACCTGCCACGCAAAGAGCAAGCGATCCGCAACAAGATCAAACGCAACAACCTCTGGATGCGATAGAGAAAGGTAGCGCACCGTTCGTTGGGCTGGACGCATTTTTGCCCGGAGCCGCCGCGAACCCCGTATTTTGTGAGAAAACGGACATCTCGTTTCGGGATGCCTTAGTATGGCACCTGTCTGGTGTTCGGTGCGTAAGGTCACGCATTCCGTTGAGAATAGACTATTCCAAGCGCAGATGCGGAGCGGATTAAGAAAATCTAAACCCAGGTAAATTTCCAGAAATGGGCCTGATCTCGGCAACCGAGTTGGCTACTCTCCGTAATCTGGCCACATTGTTTCGCGAAACTATGCAGTAAGCTATAAGCGGGCGGTATTGCCTTCGACAGGTGGAGTAAGCCGCTTCAGTTCATCGCGAGGCATTCTGTGCTGAGATACGTTTTGATCCTGATGTTGTCCCTGTTGGGAACGGCGGCGTTTGCGAACCGCGAAGATGATGCGGAACTTTACATGTTGCATTTCATCCACGAGAAACACTGGGACCGGGCTCATCGTGCCAGCCAATACAACGTAGAGCGGCTTTATCGCGAGCCGTTTCGGACGAGGAATATCACCGTCCTAGATCCTAAGCGATTCAACGAAATGATGCCGGAAATTGCGGCTGATGAGTCCGTTGCACGACTGAAAACCCATATCGCTCAATTTATCATCGACAGCTACGGGGCTGAGCATCTGTCCGAGATCGCGGATTTCTTTCGCACTCCAACCGGAGAGCAGATGTTGGCCATCGCGAAGAAACACAACCTATTTGCAAGACTGCATTCGCAATCTCAGGGGGGCGGCCCGATCGACAGATGGAGAGGCTTTCTATCTCCGCTGGATCTTGCGCGGTTCAGAAGTTTCGCCAACACGGAGGCTGGAACGTTTTTCGTGGAACGGACGTGGTTGATCCGGCGATCAGTTTACTACCAGATGTATGATCGTCCCAATTGGCCCGAGCCTCCGCTGAACCGTCCATATATTGTGGACATCATGAAAGCGGATGGAGTTCTTAAGTTTCCTAATCGTGTCGCGCGGCAATCGCTGATTAGTGAGATGAGCGCTGATTTTGAGTAGATGATCTTTGACGTTTGCGACGTCTCTATCGTGCGGCTTTTTCGTCGAGGCCGGAGGTGCCCTCGCGGCGGACGAGTTCGGCTTCCACCTCTTCTAGGCTGATGTCGCGTGCGGCGAGCATCACGAGGAGGTGGTAGAGGACATCTGCGGCTTCGGCGGTGAGGCGGGCGCGGTCGCCCTTGGTGGCCTCGATGATCGCCTCGATGGCCTCTTCGCCGAACTTCTCGGCGCATTTCTCGGGGCCCTTCGCGAGCAGTTTTGCGGTCCAAGAACTTTCTGGATCGGCGGATTTGCGCGCCGCGATGGTTCTGGCCAGATCGTGAAGCGTGCTCATGCGCCCATCCTCATGTTGAGACCGGCGGCGGCCATGTGTGCCTTCGCCTCGGCAATGGTGAAATCGCCGAAATGGAAGATCGAGGCGGCCAGAACGGCATCGGCACCTCCTTTGGTGACGCCTTCGACGAGATGGTCGAGCGTGCCGACGCCTCCGGACGCGATGACAGGGACCGAGACGGCGTCGGAGATCGCGCGGGTGAGCGGCAGGTTGAAACCCGCACGGGTGCCGTCGCGGTCCATGGAGGTGAGCAGAACTTCTCCGGCGCCTTTCTGGACCACGGTTTCCGCGAATTCCACCGCATCGATTCCGGTGGGCTTGCGCCCGCCATGGGTGAAAATCTCCCACTTACCCGGGGTGACCGTCTTGGCGTCGATGGCGACCACGATGCATTGCGAGCCGAAGCGGTCGGCGGCTTCGCGCACGACATCGGGGTTGGCCACGGCGGCGGAGTTGAAACTGACCTTATCGGCCCCGGCAAGGAGCAGGTTGCGCACGTCCTCATGGGTCCGCACGCCGCCGCCGACGGTGAGCGGGATATAGCAGGCCTCCGCCGTACGGGTGACCACATCAAACATGGTGCCGCGGTTCTCGTGCGTGGCGTTGATGTCGAGAAAACAAAGCTCATCGGCCCCTTCGGCGTCATAGGCCTTGGCGGCCTCCACCGGGTCTCCGGCATCGATCAAATCGACGAAATTCACGCCTTTCACAACGCGGCCTTCTTTTACGTCGAGGCAGGGGATGATGCGGGTTTTGAGCATGAGCCAAGTCCTTCCGGGCGGCGGTTTAGCGCCAATTTGCCGATGATGCCAGAGAAGTGATTGGTTGCGGGCCTTGGCATGGATCACCGTGAGGCAAGACGACAAAACCGGAGGACCCGCCATGATGAAACCTATTCTGGTCGCCAGTGCCCTTGGGGTAGCGGCGATGCCAGCCGCCCTTGAAGCCACGACTCTTTTGACGGTCGAGACTGATAAGAGTGTCGATCAGGCGATGAGCGATCTTGAGGCTGCCGTGACCGGGGCCGGGGCGACGGTGTTTGCCCGGATCGACCATCAGAAAGGGGCGGAGAGTGTCGATCTTGAGATGCCAGCGGCCCAGACGCTGGTTTTCGGCAATCCGAAGTTGGGCACGCCTGCGATGCAAAGCGACATTCGCGCGGCGCTTTATCTGCCGCTGAAGGTGGCGGTGGTGGAGACCGAGGCTGGCGTGGTGTTCATTTACGAAGACCCGCTCGATACGCTGTCACATCTGGTGATCCCGGAGGATGCTGAATTTCTTGGAAAAATGCAGGGGGCCTTGGCGAATTTGACAGAGAAGGCTGCGAATTAGGCTTTCAGGACACCTAGCGCCTCTTTGAGGTCGATCGCGCCGTCATAGAGCGCGCGACCGGAGATGGCGCCATTGAGCGGGGCACCGGAGGTTTTCAGTGCGCGCAAGTCGTCGAGAGAAGACACGCCACCTGAGGCGATGACAGGGATAGAGACGGCGTTGGCGAGGGCCGCGGTGGCCTCGACATTCGGGCCCTGCATCGCGCCGTCGCGGTTGATGTCCGTGTAGATGATTGCGGCGATGCCGGCGTCTTCGAACTGGCGTGCCAGATCGGTAACCTCGACATCGGTTTCCTCCTCCCAGCCCTTTGTAGCGACCATGCCATTGCGGGCGTCGATGCCGACGGCGACGTGACCTTCATAGGTGCGGGCGGCCTCGCGCACGAGGTCGGGGTTTTCGACGGCGACGGTGCCGAGGATCACGCGTTGAAGCCCTTTGGAGAGCCACGTCTCAATCGTGGCCATATCGCGGATGCCGCCGCCGAGCTGAGCGGGCACATCCGTGGCGTTGAGGATGGCTTCGACGGGAGCGGCATTGACCGGCTCGCCGGCAAAAGCGCCATTGAGATCAACGAGATGCAGCCATTCACAGCCAGCCTCCACGAAGGCCATGGCCTGGGCCGCCGGGTCGTCATTGAAGACGGTGGCCTGATCCATTTCGCCCTTGTAGAGGCGCACGCATTGGCCGTCTTTGAGATCGATGGCAGGGTAGAGGATCATCTTCGGAAGGCTCGTCAGTGGCGTCAATTTTGCGCTCTATTTCATGGAATTCCCCGTGAGGGAAGGGGGATTGGACCCAACGTCAGGCTTGATTGGGGGCGGGCGGTTTTGCCAGAGTGCCGCCCAATCAGGGAGGAACACGCATGAAACTCGCAACACTCGCAGCGGCTGGGCTGCTGGCTATGACTTCAGCTGCAATGGCTGATCCCATTCTCGGCACCTGGCAGTCGCCCGAAGGTGAAAATGGTGGGTTTGTCCACGTCAAGGTTTCGAAATGCGGCGCTGATATCTGCGGTACGATTGTCGAAGTGTTCAACAACGACAATAAATCCAGCAAAGGCAAGCGCATGATCTGGGGCATGAAGCCTGCGGGCGGAGGTGCCTATAAGGGTGGCAAAGTCTGGGCGCCAGATCAGGACAAAGTCTACCGGGGCAAGCTGCAATTGAACGGCAATTCCTTAAAGGTCTCTGGCTGTGTGCTAGGCGGCGCTGTGTGCCGTGGCGGCACGTTCCGGCGTGTGAACTGAGGTAAGTTTCCGAGGGCTTGGGGAGGCCTCCGAGCCCTTGTTTTCTTGAGCATCACGGAATCATTTCAATCGGCGATTTGAATCGACCGAGCGATCATTTCAGCGTATGTTCTTGGACGGACTCAAGGTGAGTCTGTTTTGGACATTGAGCCATGAAAACCTCTCTGAAATCCGGCATCGCAGCTCTTGTTGCAAGCGTTGTGATGCTGTCAGCCCCGGCTTTTGCTGATCCGATCCTGGGCGTTTGGAAGACTGAACCGGACCGCAAGAACCTCACCTCCCACATCGCGGTTCAGCAATGCGGCGCGAAGATCTGCGGTAAAGTTCTGCGCGCGTTTGATGCCTCTGGTCGTGAAGTGAAGACCAAGAATGTTGGTCGTACCTTGTTCTGGGACATGTCCGCGAAAGGTGGCGGTCTTTACGATGGCGGCACCTTCGACATCCCGTTTCTGAACGTGAAAGTGAGGGCAAAAATGGCGATGAAGGGCAATACACTGACCGTGCGCGGCTGCAAGGCAGGCGTCTGTGACGGCCAGACCTGGAAGCGCGTTTCTTAAAACTCGAGCGGCTCCCAGGGATCGCGCTTAACCGAATTGTAGTGATTGGCCAGGAAGATAGCGACTAGGCCGCTCGGGCATGTGTGCTCGGGCGTGAGGTGGAGAGTTGTTATGAAACTGATGTTGGTTGCAATCGGAACCTTTCTTCTGATGCTGGAGTCGATGCCGTTTTAGACGGGTCTAGGGACGCCAGGTCAGGAAATTTGCGATCAGGCGCAGCCCGGTGCTTTGGCTCTTTTCCGGGTGGAACTGCGTGCCGATCATCGTGTCTTTTGCCACGATGGCCGTGACCTCGCCGCCGTAATCGACATGGGCGAGACGGTGGGCCGGGTCAGCGACGCGGAAGTGGAACGAATGCACGAAATAGGCGTGATGGCCGGTTTCAACGCCATTGAGGACCGGATGTGAGGCGGAAGACGTAGGGCCGGCATCGACCGCTTCCGCGTTTCCATCGCTGTAGGTAGGGCCGCTGCCGGAGAGGATCAGATCGTTCCAGCCCATATGCGGGACTTTGAGGCCCGGATCGGAGGGCGTTATTGGCACCACGTCGCCCGCAATCCAGTCAAACCCGGGCGTGTCACGATACTCATGTCCCACGCTCGCCATCATCTGCATGCCGATGCAGATGCCCATGAAGGGTTTTGCCTGGGCCGTGACGCCCTCGACGATGGCCTCGTAGAGTGCCGCGTGGTCGCGGGTCAGCGCCTCCCGACAGGCGGGGAAGGCACCATCGCCGGGCAACACGATCCGGTCGGCGCGCGCCACATCCTCCGGACGCGACGAGACGATCACCTCACCGCCATCGACCTCTAGCGCCATGCGCTGAAAGGCTTTTTCGGCGGAGTGCAGATTGCCGCTATCGTAGTCGACCAGAACAGTGAGCATAGAGGCATTCCTCAAAAACGCGCGCTTGGTCTCTAGTCGGCGGGCGAGAGGGCGTCAATGGAGCGGGGCAGGGTTTTCAAAAACCCTGCGAACAAGATTTTTCGAAAAATCTTGGTGCCACGATCTTCCAAAATCGTGTCTGGCCCCAGCCTGCGCTTTGGGACAACCAGACCCTGTTGGCAGGGTCTGAGGGCAAAGTTTCCGGGAAACTTTGTGCCGCTCAGAGGCTGCCCTTGGTGGAGGGGATCGCATCCGCCTTGCGCGGGTCGGTCTCAAGCGCGTCACGCAACGCCCGTGCAACCGCCTTGAACGCCGCCTCGACAATATGGTGGCTGTTAAAGCCATGCAGCTTGTCGATATGCAGCGTGATGCCGCCATGGGTGGCGAAGGCCTGGAAGAACTCGCGCACGAGCTCCGTGTCAAACGTTCCGATCTTGGGCGTCGGGATGTCGAGATTGCAGATCAGGTAAGGACGTCCGGACAGATCAAGCGCGGCGCGCACTTGCGCGTCATCCATTGGCAAATGGCATTCGCCATAGCGGCGGATGCCACGCTTGTCGCCGAGCGCTTCGTTGAGCGCCTGACCCAGAGCAATCCCGGTATCCTCCACCGTGTGGTGGTCATCGACATGCAAATCGCCCTGTGCGCGCACTCTCATATCCATGAGCGCGTGGCGGGCCAGCTGATCGAGCATGTGATCGAAGAAGCCAACACCCGTCTGATTGTCATAAGTGCCTGATCCGTCGAGATTAATCTCGACAGCGATATCGGTCTCAGCAGTCTTTCGCGTGATCGTCGCGCTGCGCATGTCGTCACCCATCAAATTATTGCCTCGGGTGTATAGGGCGCGAATGCAGACCGGCCAAGCCCGACATCCGCTAAATCCTTTGAATGTCACGAAAAAGGCGCGGCCCCGCGCCTTGATCTTGCCACTAAACAATCTCGTCTGCGTCAAAGAATTAACGCGGTGCTGGGAAACAACGGCCCCCGAGGAAGGGATAAGACATGCCGGCGTTAACCGTCGACAACAGCGCCACCGCCACGCAAATGGCGAGTGAGATTCTGGGGCTGGGGTTTTCCATCGACTCTGCCTTCTTCTTTGGTGATGCCAATTCCTCGGGCACATATTCGGGCGGGGACACCTCAAATCCGGGCGTTTTGCCAAGCGATACGGGCGTCATTCTCTCCACCGGCAATACCAGCGATTTTGCCAATGCAACCGGGGCGAACAACCAATCAGGCAGCACATCCACCAATACCGGCGGCGTCAATGGCAATGCTGCGTTCGATGCGGCGGCGGGCTCCAGCACGTTTGATGCCAGCTATCTGGTGATCACCTTCACGCCTGAGCCGGGCCAGACCTCGCTGAATATCGAGTTCCGGTTCTATTCCGAAGAATACAACGAATATGTCTATTCGAACTTCAACGACATTGCGCTGGTGCAGCTGGATGGTGTGACGCAACCCATCTCGGTCGGCACGGGCGAGATTTCGGTGAATTCGATCAATGATGCGGCCACGTTCAACCCTGCAAATGGCAGTGAGGCCAACGACCCGAACCCGGGCAACGGGCAGTTCGACAGCTCAAACCCGAACCTTTATATCGACAACTCGACCGGCACCCATGCGACCGAGATGGACGGGTTCACGGTCACACTATCGCTCGACATCCCCGTCACACCTGGCCTGCAGCAAACGCTGATGATCGGCATCGCGGATGTGGGCGACAGTTCCTGGGACAGCTCGCTGGTGATCGCTTCCAACCAGCAGACGGGCACCGAGGACAACGATCCGATCGCGACCGATGACACCGGCATTCAGACCTTCGGAGCCAATCCGCGCACCGTTGATATCCTTGCCAATGACAGTGACCCGAACGGGCAGCCGCTGACCATTACGCAGATCAACGGGGTTAACGTCGTCGCCGGACAGACCGTGACGCTGAACACCGGCGAGACGGTAACCCTGAACGCCGATGGCACGATCACCTTGATCAATGTGCCGGAGAATGTCGGGCTCACCTCGTTCAGCTACACGGTGTCAGACACGGATGGGAACACCGACAGCGCCTTTGTCACCTTTGATGCGCAACCGATCTGTTTCACACCGGGCGTGCTGATCGACACACCGTTCGGGCCGCGCCCGGTGGAGCATCTTCGCGCCGGGGATCAGGTCATCACCCGCGACAACGGGGTGCAGGTGGTGCGCTGGGTCGGGCGGCGCGATGTCGATCTGGCCTCACAGACACAGTCGGAGAAATTCACGCCGATCCGCATCCGCAAAGGTGCGCTTGGCCCGAACTTGCCCGCAGCGGACATGTGGGTGTCGCCACGCCATCAGATCCTGATCAAATCGCCTGAGGCCAGCCTGCTCTTCGGCGACAGCGAGGTGTTCTGCGCAGCGGATCATCTTGTGAATCGCCCCGGAATTTCGCGGGACGAGACGCGTGAGGATGTGGCCTATATTCACCTGCTCTTTGACCGCCATGAGGTGATCCGCGCCAATGGACTCTGCTCCGAGAGCCTTTATCCCGGCCAGATCGCACTGGACGGCCTGGACGATACCGGTCGTGCGGAAGTCTTTGATCTCTTCCCGGAATTGCGCAGTCAGGCGGGGTTTGGTCCTGCGGCGCGCTATGTGGCCCGGCGGAGGGAAGCAGCGCTGCTGGTGGCTTAGGCCGCCCAGTTCGGGATCGGCGGCTGCAGGATTTGCAAATCCTGGGGCGCCTCACCGGAGATGCGTGCGACCAGCATGCGGGCAAGCTCCTGACCGGTCTCAAACCAATCCTCCGCAACGGTGTCCATATGCGGATGCAGGGTCGGCAGGATTTCCGTTGTCTGCTTGCAGATCAGCTCATAGTCCTGCCCCAGTATTTGCCCGCCATCGGTCAGACCCGCGATCACCGCCATGGCCGTCAATTCGTTGTTGCAGACGATGGCGTCAGCGCGGGTGTCTGAACCGGCAAGCGCCTTGCCATAGGCGCGGGCCTGGGTGGTCGTCGAGAGAAGCTCCGGTTTCGTTTCGATCCGGCCGGCGATGCCATGTTTCGCCGTGGCCGCATGGAAGCCGCTGAGCGTATTGGCAAAATTCATTGTGCCATTGTCTTCGGCCAGGAACAGAAAGTCGCGGCGACCGTTCTCCAGAAGCCGTGCGACGGCCATCTCGACAAAGCGTTCGGCGTGGAAATCGTGAAAGGCGTGTGGCGTGTAAAACTCGGTGCGCCCGTGCGAGATGAAGGGGAAATCCGCCTCCATCAAGAGCTGTATCCGAGGGTCATGCGGGGTGGTGTGGGTCAGGATCAGACCGTCCGAGGTCCGGTTGTTCAGAATGTAGCGGATCGCGGTGGTGGGATCGTCACTGTCGAGTTCCGGGATCACGTTTAAATGGTGATGAGAGCCGCGCAGATGCGCGCCGATCCCCTCGATCAGCCGGCGCGTGTAATCCACCGCATTGCGCTGGGGCGAGAGCACAAGGGAGAGCACGTTGGTTTTGCCAGTGCGCAACCGCACGCCCGCGCGGTTTGGCACGTAGCCGATCTCCGCCGCGGCCTTGGCAACCTTCTCGCGGGTCTCCTTCTTCAGGCGGCTGCCGTCACGCAGCGATAGAGAGACGGTGGACAGGCTGAGGCCCGTCATCTCTGCGATGGTTTTCAGCGTTGGTGGTTTTGCGCCCTGTTGCACGTTTCTCCCCAGTCAGTTGCTTAGGGGGAGGTTACAAAACGCCTGCGAATCTTCAAGCAGTTTCGGAGTTGTATCGTTGCATTTCTTGCAAAACAGCGACCGTACATCGCTTCGCAAAATCACCAGAAAATTATGAGAAATATCTGAAATCAGTCGAAAATTTCGTGGTGAAAAGAATTTGTTGCATCGTTGCAATTTTTTCAGCAGGATATAGCAACATATCCGGGGGCCATGTGTTTCGACCCCCAGTGAATTCGTCATTATGAGCGTCCATAGGGAGGAGAACCTCATGACATCCACATCCAAACACGCGACCCGACTGATGCTGAGCACGGCGCTTGGCCTGTCGCTTCTGGCAAGTGCCGCGGTCGCGGATTCGATCCGTTTCTGGACCACTGAAGAGCAGCCGGAACGCCTCGCCAAACAGCAGGAGATGGCAGCGCAGTTTGAAGCGGCAACCGGCAACGAGGTGGAAGTGATCCCGGTGACCGAAAGCGATCTTGGCACACGTGCAACGGCCGCTTTTGCTGCCGGTGACCTGCCGGATGTGATCTATCACACGCTGCAATACGCGTTGCCCTGGGCGGAAGCGGGCATCCTGGATGCGGATGCGGCGACAGAAGTTGTCGAGGATCTGGGTCAGGACACCTTTGCCTCGGGCGCGATCAAGATGGCGGCTTTTGAGGATGGTATCGCCTCGGTGCCGGTCGATGGCTGGACGCAAATGGTTGTGTACCGCAAGGACCTCTTTGACGAGGCAGGACTGGAAGCTCCGAACTCCTACGCAAATGTGCTGGCCGCGATCGAGAAGCTGCACAACCCGCCAGAGATGTATGGCTTTGTGGCCGCCACGAAAGTGGATGAGAACTTCATGAGCCAGGTGCTGGAGCATGTGTTCCTCGCCAATGGTGTCTCGCCGGTCGGACCCGATGGGTTCAAGCCGCTCGATGAAGCTGCCACCACGGAAGTGCTTGATTTCTATAAGGCAATCGCCGAAGCATCGCCTCCGGGGGAGCTGTATTGGAAGCAATCGCGCGAGCTCTATTTTGCAGGTGATGCGGCGATGATCATCTGGTCGCCCTTCATCCTCGATGAGCTGGCAGGTTTGCGTGACAGCGCCGCACCGACGATCAATGATGATCCGCAGACCCGTGAGTTGGCCGCGGCCACGGGCATCGTGACGAATTTCGCCGGCCCGTCGAACCCCGGTGGCGCGGCCTGGGGCGATGTCCGCTATTTCGGGATCACCTCGGATGCGGATACGGACATTGCACAGGAATTCGTGAAGTTCTCGATGGATGAGGGCTACATGCAGACGCTTTCCATCGCGCCGGAAGGCAAGTTCCCAGTGCGCAATGGCACGAATGATGCGCCGAGCAAGTTCCAGGATGGCTGGGCGCAGCTTGACGTGGGTGTGGACCGCAAAGCACCGCTGTCTGACCTTTACAGCCAGGAAATGCTGGACGAGATTGTCGGCGGGTTGAAAGTCGCGCAGCGCTGGGGTGTGACCGAAGGACAGCTGTCGCTGGCCTCCAAGATCATCAACAGCCAGGCGATCAACCGCATCGTGCGGCAATATATCGATGGTGAGGTCGATGCGGCTGCGGCTGTAGCTGCGATGAACGACGAATTGTCGAAAGTGAACTAAACTTCACCGGTGGCGGCGCAATACGTGCCGCCGCCCATTCTCCCCTGATCCCAAGAGGCTCATCATGACGGTGCCAACCCCACCGACCACCCGAGGTGCGCTCGAAAAACGCGAAGCGCGACTGGCCTGGGGGCTGCTTCTGCCCACCATTTCCATCGTTTCGCTCGTGATCATCCTGCCGCTTCTGGCGATCTTCTGGATCAGCTTCAAGCCCGTGGGCTTATCCGATCTGCGGCCGATCACCCCGATTGTGCGAGAGCGTCTGCGGGGCTCCGAGGGGGATTACCAGATCGAGTACCGCGTGCGGAACTCGTCGCAGGACAAAGAGATCGTCGGCATGGGGTTCAGCGACACGCTGCCCGAAGGTCTGACGCTTCTGGAGGTGCCGGAGGGCTGTGAGCTGTCGGGCCGGACGTTCGCCTGTGAGTTTGGCGATGTCGAGGGCGGGTTCAACGAACGGTTGCGCATTCCCGTGGAGATCGACGGCGACGCCGATGCCATCGAAGAACTGGCCGAAGAGAGTGAGCCGGAGGGCAGGGGCTCAGGCGACAATGTTCTGACCAATGCCGAGTTCACCGCAGAGAATTTCGTGCGCATCTTCGACAGCAAGGAGTTCCTGTCAGTGCTCTGGGCGACAGTGTTCTACACGGTTGTGGGCACCATCGGGGCGCTGGCCGTGGGACTTTTTGCAGCGCTCCTGCTCAACAAGAGCTTCCGCGGCAAAGGTGTGCTGCGCGGGCTTTATCTCTTCCCTTACGTGGCGCCGGTGATCGCGGTCGCGTTTACATGGGTGACGCTGTTTGATCCGTTTTCTGGCTCGCTCAATGCGCTTCTGATCCAGATGGGTGTGACCGACAGCCCGATCAATTTCTTCGGACAACGCCCACTGGCCCTGATCATGGTGACGGTCTTTGAAATCTGGCGCTACTTCCCGCTGAGCTTCCTCTTCATCCTCGCCCGCATGCAATCCATCGACACGGATATGTATGAGGCGGCGGATATGGATGGCGCCTCGCCGTTCCAGAAGTTCTGGTATCTCAGCCTACCGATGCTGATGGGCATCCTCAGCGTTCTGTTCCTGCTGCGCTTCATTTGGACTTTCAACAAGTTCGACGACATCTTCTTGCTGACGGGCGGCAATGCGGGCACGCGGACCCTGACGGTGAACGTCTATGAGCAGGCCTTCGCAGTGTCGAATATCGGGGCAGGGGCGGCGGTGGCCGTGGTGATCTTCGCCTGCCTGATCCTCTTTTCGATCTTCTTCTTCAAATATGTCAGCCGGGAGGAAGGGCTATGAGCGCGCTTCGCTTCGGATATGTCACGGGTCCCGTCATCGGGGCACTGTGGATGATCATTCTGGCGGTAACGATCGCAGTGGCGATGAGTTTTGCCACCGGCGATCCGTTCAAGCCGTCGATGCTGTGGAGCATCCTTTGGGGCGCGATTGTTGGCTACACGATCTCGCAACGTCTGGGGGATTTTGCCGGTACCGTGCTGGGCGCAGTCGCGTTGGCGGGACTGGTTCTCTTAGGGATCGGACCGATCCTCGTGGGCGAGGGCGCCTCCGTCTGGTCGAGCGCAATTGCGGCGCTGGCCCTTGGGGGCCTGTTCCTCTGGTCATTGGAGACGATCCTCGCGGGCATGCCGAAAGGCGCGCTGAGCCGGCATGAGTTCGAGGAAGCGGTGATCCGGTTCCTTACCGGCTTCGGCTTCATCTTCTTCACCGCCTGCGTGTTGATCCCCTTCTACGTCATGGTGATGACGAGCCTGAAATCGCAGCAGGCGCTTTTGCAGAACCCGCTCGATTTCTCCATCGATCTGGATCGTGGCCTGGACCTCTTCCGCAGCTATACCGAGCTGTTCGGCCAGTTCGGGTTCGGCGGCTATCTCTGGACGAGTTTCTATGTCTCCGTCCTGACGGTGCTGATAACGCTGATCTTCTCTGTGCCCGGGGCCTATGCGGTCGCGCGGCTGCGGTTCAAGGGGCAGAAAGCCTTCTCCCGCTCGATCCTGCTGATCTACATGGTGCCGATGATCGTGCTTGCCCTGCCGATCTACATCGTCTTCTCGATGACGGGGCTGAGAAACACCATCCCCGGCCTCGTGCTGATTTACCCTGTGACGACCATCCCCGTCGCGCTCTACATGTTGCAAGGCTACTTCCGAGGCCTGCCGGTAGAGGTCGAAGAGGCGGGGCTGATGGATGGTCTGTCGCGGCTCCAGGTGATCCTGAAGATTACGCTGCCATTGTCCCTCCCTGCGATGGTGTCGGTGTCGTTGTACGTCTTCATGATCGCCTGGAACGAATTCCTGCTCGCCTTCATGCTGCTCGATGATCCGTCGATCTTCACGCTGACACGGGGCGTGGCGATGCTGAACTCCTCCGAAATTCCGCGCCAGCACCTGATGGCAGGGGCGGTGATCGCAACGGTGCCGATCATGATCCTGTTCCTGGGGCTGGAACGCTTCATGACCAAGGGCCTGACCGCCGGTTCGGTGAAAGGATAACCCCGATGACAAATGTGACAGACCTCGACACCGAGGCACGCCGGATCCTGAAGCTGAACGACCGGGGTGGCTATACGATCCCGACCGCCGGTCTCTATCCCTATCAGTGGAACTGGGACAGCGCCTTTGCCGCTCTGGGCTTTGCGCAGTTCGATGTGGATCGCGCCTGGTCAGAACTGGAGACGCTTTTCTCCGGCCAATGGGAGAACGGTATGGTCCCCCATATTATCTTCCACCAGGAGGATGAGGGCTATTTCCCGGGTCCCGATGTGTGGCAGGGCGTTGGGCCGGTGGCTTCCTCCGGCATCAGCCAGCCGCCCGTGGCAGCGACGATGGTGCGCAAGGTTTATGACCGCGACCCCGAGCAGGGTCGCGCCCGTGTGGCGGCTCTTTATGACAAAATGCTCGCCTGGCATGGGTGGTTCATGGATTGGCGGCTGGACCGGGGTGCCGCCTGCATCACCCATCCTTGGGAAGCCGGTCGCGACAATGCGCCAGATTGGGACAACGCGATGGCGGCGCTCGATCCGGGCGATGTCGGACCTTACACACGGCGCGATATCACCCATGTGGACAGCTCCATGCGGCCCACGAAATACGACTATGACCGCTATCTGTTCCTCGTACAGCGCGGGGCGCGGCTGAATTGGGACGAAGCGGCGATGCTGAAAGACACGCCCTTCCGCGTGGCCGATCCGACCATGACCTTCACGCTGCTCCGCGCACATCGCGATCTGGCGGCACTCGGCGCGGTGCTTGGGCATGACACATCACAGATCGAGGCCTGGATTGCGGAACTGGAAGACGGCGCCAAGACCCTCTGGAACCCCGACACGCAATGTTTCGACAGTCGCGACACCCGCACGGGCACGTGGTCGAACGCGATCTCTAACGCGTCCTTCCTCTGCTGGTATGCCGGGCTCGATGTGCCGGAGATGCGCGACCGCCTCGCGGAAGTTCTGGAGGCTGTGCAATATGGCGTTCCATCGCTGGACGCACGCGATCTGCGCTTCGACGGGATGCGTTATTGGCGGGGTCCGGTCTGGGGCATCATGAACATGATGATCGGCACCGGCCTGACCGAAATGGGTCACCTCGAGGGCGAGGCCTTGCGCCAATCGACCGCCGATCTTTTGAGCGAACACGGATTTGCCGAATATTTCGACCCGCGCACCGGCGAACCCGCTGGCGGGAAATCCTTCACCTGGACGGCGGCCATCTGGCTTGGCTGGGCGTCCCCAAATGCGGAGGCCGCGTAAGATGGGCGCGATCAAACTGAACGCCGTCGAGAAATGGTATGGCGAGATTCAGGTCATCAAGGGCGTTGATCTGGAGATTGAAAACGGCGAGTTCGTCGTCTTTGTGGGGCCCTCTGGCTGCGGGAAATCGACGCTGCTGCGCATGATCGGCGGGCTTGAGGATATATCCCGCGGCACGATCGATATCGACGGCAGTGATGTCACCGATCAGCCGCCCTCGAAACGCGGGCTGTCGATGGTGTTCCAGTCCTACGCGCTCTATCCGCATATGTCGGTCGGTGAGAACATGGGCTTTGCCTTGAAAACCGCCGGTGCGCCAAAAGCCGAGATCGATGAGAAGGTGAAGGCTGCGGCGGACACGCTGAAGCTGACAGAATATCTCGAGCGGCGTCCCAAGGACCTCTCGGGCGGGCAGCGTCAGCGTGTGGCCATCGGACGCTCAATCGTGCGCGAACCGACCGCGTTTCTGTTCGACGAACCGCTCTCCAATCTCGATGCTGCTCTGCGGGTCGAGATGCGCTACGAAATCTCGAAACTCCACCAGGCTCTTGATGCCACGATGATTTATGTGACCCACGACCAGGTCGAAGCGATGACGCTTGCGGATCGCATCGTGGTTCTGGAGGCCGGGCGCATCGTGCAGGTGGGCACACCGCGGGAGCTTTATACCAACCCCGGCAATGTCTTTGTCGCCCAGTTTATCGGCAGCCCCAAGATGAACGTCTTCCCCTGCACGACCGAAGGCGCGACCTACACCGTTGCGGGTGGACGGACCGGTCCCTATCCCGGCAGCGCGCCTGCGACCCAGATGGGCATCCGCCCCGAGCACATTTCGGTCGTGAAGGACGGGCAGGGCGAGTGCGATGGCACTGTGGACGTGATCGAATATCTCGGCGCGGACACGTTTGTGCTTTTCAACTGCGGCGCTGCTGGCCAGATCAATGTGCGGATATCGGGGGAAAGCGAGTTGAAAGTGGGCGAGACGGTCGGATTGTCGTTCGACGCGGATCGAACCGTTTTCTTCGACTCCGACGGCGAACGGGCCGGTTGACGACCCTGTGGGCGGAAAGGTCGCTTCGGCACAGTGGTCCTCTCATAGAACGTTGCCAAGACGCCCTCTTTCAATGTTGCGCGCGCGTCTCTGTTCTGGCATATGCCCGCTCAGTTTCCGTCTGAGAAACTGACACCTGACCGTTCAGGCCAAGTGCCCCTATAGCTCAGCTGGTAGAGCAACTGATTTGTAATCAGTAGGTCCGCGGTTCGAGTCCGTGTGGGGGCACCATAATAATCTTCATAAAATCAATGTGTTGTCGAGCTCCTGGGATTTCTGCGTGCAACTAATTGCATGGATCTGGTTCGGAATGGTGCAAATTTGGTGCAAAAATCTGCGACATCAACTATATTAGAGCAAAAGGTTTTAACGACACCACGTTCAACGGAGTGAACCGCGTGGGAACCGTCACGGCAATCAAGGGCGCAAAGGGAACGCGATATCGGGCTCAAGTCAGGCGAAAGGGCCACCCGCAACAGTCGGAGTACTTTGCGCGCCGAAAAGACGCGAAAGCTTGGATTAGAAAAATTGAAATGGAATTGGACGCTGGTCGGTTCCTGTTTGACGGAGCCTCAAAGAAAAGAACTGTATCCGATCTGATCGAGCGCTACGAAGCTGATATTCTGCCCGAAAAAAAATCTCGAAGGGACCAGCGTCAGCAACTTGTGGTTTGGAGGGAGCTAATTGGCCATGAAAAGTTGCTTAGCCTGTCTTCTGCGACGTTGATGGAAGCCAGGCGAAGGATAGCCGGGCGCACGACGCGATATGGCAAGCCGGTCTCCAATGCTACCGTTAACCGATACTTAGCGGTGCTGTCGCACGTCCTCAATATCGCTGAAAACCAGTATCAATGGATCTCCGAAAACCCGATGCGGCGTGTTCCGTTGCTCAAGGAAGCTCAAGGTCGGGATCGAGTGCTCAGTGATGCAGAGATCCAACGGCTCCTAGATGCGTGTGCCGAACTGAAGGATAGCAGGCTTGAAGTGATTGTTTTGATGGCGCTGACATCTGCAATGCGTCGAGGTGAGATTATGAACCTCACCTGGGACAGGGTGTTTCTAGACGAAGGAATAGTTAAAATTGAAGAACCCAAAAACGGCGAACGAAGGACTGCGACTGTCTTACCGGAGGTGGTGAACCGGTTATCAGCACTACAAGATGAAGAAGGACGCATTGGTTACCTGTTTCCCAACAAAACACTGACCGGGCCTTGGGATTTCAAGAAGACTTGGCAAAAGGTTGTTCAACGCGCCGATTTAAAGGATTTTCGTTTTCATGATCTGAGGCATACGGCAGCGACCATGATTGCAAAGAGCGGTGGATCGGTTCCCCAAATCGCTGCGGTTCTGGGGCATAAGTCGTTCAAAATGGCGAGCCGTTACGCACATCTTACCGAAGGTCATACACGTGAGCTTTTGAGTAAAACTATGAAGGGCGTTTTTTCCAATGACTGAGCCGGAAGTGTGGGACCGACTCATGTCAGATGTCGACTTTGTGGATATCTCGCTACCGTATTTCAAGAAGAAGTATTGGAGCCTCCATGAAGGTTGTTGTCTCATTGCCAAGGTCAATCCGCAGACACATCCTGGCGTTGGCGCAGGCTACGAGGACTGGAGCGAAGATGATCTGGAAAGCGAAAAAGACTATACAAGAAGGCCCTTTCAGGTTGCTTTGCGTTCGATTTTGGCGAGGTCGGAAGCAGATCTATTCGAGTTCGAGAAACCCAAGCTGGACGCGCACCGTGTCGATACTCCATTGGTGAATGGAAATTCGGTGCTACTGGATGCTACCGTCTTCGTGGAATGGGTATTGAAGCGTTGGCCAGAACAGACAATGCATTTCGAGTCAGCTTGGAAGGCGAGGCAAAACAGGAAGGCGAATTCTATATCCGGCCACCTCGGCGCAATTGGTCAGACTAAAGGGTCATTGAACGACGCTAAGCGGCGCGAGGCTTTTGTTCAATTGCGAAACGACATGGGATCTAAGTATGACCAGACTTCAGATCGTGAATTGGCCAAGCTGCTCGCCGACAGAATCAAGACCGAGAAATATAGCGCTAAGCCCGAGACGTTGAGGAAGAGTTTCTCTAAATGGCGTGCGAAGTTGTTTGAGTAACCCAGTGGCGGACAAAAAAACCCAATCCGGTCCGCATAAGTAATTGAGAAATAAATATTTTAATTCTGCGGGTGGATTTGATCCATGCTTTCCACCCAGGCCGCGAAGAGGGCCATGGGTCTCAAGAGCTTCTGTCGCGTATGCCGAGCAGCTCGGCTGAAAGCGGCAGGAGTGGCCAAGCCAAGGAGAAAGGATCAGCCGGTAGCCGCGCATCGGCAAGATCAAGATCCATGTCAGGACGGCCCTCATTAGCGCACTCGCAACCGGCTTGCACTGCCTGCTTGCCAGACCTCGACCTCGGCGGCTGAACGGCCGTAGCGGAGCGTGGCAACCGGTGCCGAGACCCGGCACATGTCATGGGTTCCCGGAGAGTTCGTGGTTATGGAATCGTAACTGATGTCTGGCCCGCATAGGTGATCGAAATTACACCCGCCCAGCTACACATCAGGGTCGAAGTGTCGTTGAGAGCTACCGCGTTGTTGATCAATATGGTCGGGCTTCCCGGTGTCCAAGGGGCGGGTGTGACCGGGACACAGGGCATAGGGGTCAAAACTCCCGCCGCGGCCGACGTCGCACTCGCAACCGTAGGATTTGCCAAGGACGAACACATGCCGAAGGGCGCCACATTCGCAGACGGAATGTGATCCAGTATAGTAGCTGCCACGCAATTTTCCGCCGTCACGAGCGAGCCTTTGGGAATTGCCGTCAACGGAGAGGGCGTTGTTCCGAATGTGCATTTACACATCGCACCCGTTACGCATTGCATTGCCATTATGAACTCCTTGTCTCAAAAAGTGCTATTTCGCGTCGGAAAAGTGGTTCCGGCTCGGCGGAAATGGCCGAGATACGGCGATTGGATAGGCAAATGCACCGACACATCGCAACGCCCCTCATGCGCGCATCCTCCAACGGCTCTCGCCGCCGGAGTCCTCAACTTCCACACCAAGGGCCAGCAGCTGGTCCCGCCACCTTGCGGCCCATGGAATTGAACTGGTGCAGCATTTGTCAGAACGGCATTTCAGCGGTTTCTGGGATCAAGTCATTCGCGGACACCACAACCTCTTTGGGTTGCAAGAGCAGCATGTTGAGGTTTTCTTTCAATTCTCCGTTGTACATGTTTCGAGCGATGACCACAACACGGGTCTTCTTGTCTGAATCCGTCCAGTTTTTCAGCGGAACAGGCGCATCAAAGATGTGCTGCACGCCGTAGAACACGAAAGGCTAAGGCATGTCGTCAACGTGCACTATCCCTTTCATGCGCAAGGTGTCGGGACCATTGAACTTGATTGTTGGGCCGGTGCATGTCTCGTTTGCGTTGCTTGAGGCGACTACAGCCATAGCCAGAGTTCGTCATGGCGCGTGATCTTGAGATCGACTGCTGCGGCGGGAGTCACTTCAGCTTCCTCGCAAGTCAGGTTATTCCGCTGACTTCCAATTCGCAGTTTGCTCGATATCGCGCTTGCGGCGAATGTCTCCTTCGACGGACGCACTGCAGCGATGAAGTACTTAGGTCAATGTCTGGAATGGGCCGCCCCCGTGAAAGCGACCCAATTGGACTAGATTTCAATGGCTTCTGCGATGGCCAACGCATCCTCAAGCTCAACGCCCAGGTATCTAACGGTGCTGTCCATCTTCGTGTGGCCCAGAAGGAGTTGTACTGCTCGCAGATTGCCGGTCTTCTTATAGATCTGGGTGACCTTGGTTCGACGCATCGAATGCGTGCCGTAGGCGCTCGCCTCTAGGCCAATCGAAGTCACCCAGTCGCGAACGATCCGCGCGTACTGGCGGGTCGAGATATGCAGACGCTCATGGAAGCGGCCAGGCCACAGGTACTCTGAGCCGATCATGAGCTCATCCTCCATCCATTTCTCGACGGAGGCACGTGTACCTTCAGTTATCACGAAGCGTACTGGCTTTTGCGTCTTGCTTTGCAAGATCGACGCTCGCTCCTTGATCTGACCGGATGCCATGATGTCGACGACCTTCATCTTTACCAAATCACAGCCTCGGAGCTTGCTGTCGATCGCCATGTTGAATAGGGCGAGATCCCGATGGTTTTCGGCCAGTTCGAGGCGGACTCTTATTGCCCAAACGTGCTTCCGCTTTAGGGGACGCTTCTGGCCGACGATACGTCCTTTGTTCTAGGCGGGGCGTAGCGCGCGAATGGCAGGTAGGTTTGGTGTTTCCATGACTGATCCTCCGATCCGCCAAACCCTCCCTAAACGCCAACCTGAAGTTGACGCCACACCGTAACACAGTCGTGTTCGTGAAATGCTTGGCTCACAGCTACCAGTTCTCCCGCGTTGTCGGCGCAGCAAGATCTAAACCTTTTGGCCCGGCTGCAAGCAGCTAGGTGGGTTCAGGCACCTTAACGCGCGCGGAACACGCTCATGAAGATAATTGCTTGTCGAGCATAATGTTATATCATAACAGAAATGTGCTGCCCTGCCCCAACTGAAGAGTTAGTCCCAAGGAGTTCGATGAAGAAAATCAACAACCTTGGTGCCACGAGCATTCGGCGAAAGCGCCGGACTTGCGATCCAATGGCAGCGTATGACGCCCTTCCAGCCCCGCTGAGGCGATGGCTATCTGATGCAGCATTGCCTTGGTCCCCTTCGTCGGTGCGACGCATCTGGTCGACATCCCTGGCCAATGGTCTGTCGCCGGAAGAGATACTCCTATCGCTGAGCCAGACCGAAGCACGCACGCTCGCCCGCGACCAGCAATCCACCACTTTCAAACTAAATTCTCAGACTTGAAGGAAACGCCCATGTCTCTCTTTTCACGGCTCGCCTTTGCCGCATTCATGGCACTCAACGCAGCCCTCCCTGCGGCGGCTCAAGAGGGTAGCTTGACGATCTCAATCGGGTTCGGCCCGACTGCCGAAGTCCCTGACCCCCGCGCAAGCTACAACGGCTGGATGTCCAACCAGACCGGTGTAACAGAGACCCTGATGGGCATCGATTATGATCTGAACCTCTACCCCCGTCTGGCTGAGAGCGTGGAGCAAGCCTCCCCCACAACCTGGCGGGTCAAATTGCGCGATGGTCTGACCTTCCATGACGGCTCGCCTGTTACGGCGCAGGCTGTTGTTGATGCCATCGCGCCGATCTCGGATGAGACCCACCCGGGCAATAACGCCCGTGTGGCGAAGCTTATGGATCTCGCAAGCATGTCCGCGGATGGCGAAGACGTGGTTGTGTTCGAGACGAACAGCCCAAACGCTGCCTTCCCATGGACGCTGTCCGAGCCTGGCATCGCGATACTAGGCGAACCGTCAGACGCATTCCCGATCAACGCGACGGGGCCGTTCGTCTTCAAAGAAGCTGTGCCGGAGCAGCTTTATCGCGTTGAAGCCAATACGAATTATCGCCTTGGCGCGCCCGGCCTGGAAGAGGTTCGTGTTGTGGTTGCGGGCGATCCAGCTACGGCAGCATTGGCGTTTGAGGCGGGTGAGGTCGATATGGTGATCAACTATCCTGAGACGGATTTCGATCGCATCAAGGAAACCGGTGCACTTGGTTTCTCGGCCCCAACAGCGCGGCTCTATTTCTACACTGTGAATGCGGCGAGCGGGCCTATGGCCAATCCGCTGATCCGTCAGGCTGTCTCCATGGCGATTGACCGTCAGGGCGTGGTGGATGCCGTACTTTCGGGCGTCGGGGGTGTCCCTGCCGAGACTGTTTTCCCGGAGGGCAAAGGCTGGGCGGCGGATATTTCCGTGCCCTACGATCCCGCAAAAGCCGAGGAGCTTTTGGCCGAGGCTGGTGCTGTCAAGGAAGGTGGTCGCTGGATGCTTGACGGGGAGCCGCTGGAAATCGACATCGTGACCTATTCGTCTCGCGCGGCATTGCCTCCAACAGCGGAACTGACTCAAGCCTTTCTCGCAGCCATCGGGGTCACCGCGAATATCAGGGTCGGTGAGTGGGGTGCCAGCAATGATCTGATCGCTGCAGGGGAGGCAGACCTGTTTCTTCAAGCCTGGGTGACCACACCGCAGGGTGATCCCGGCGCTGTTCTGGAGACGCTTCTGAAGTCGGATGGTGGCTCGAACTCAGGCAAATATTCCAACCCTGAGTTGGACAAACTCCTCAACGACGGTCGTCTGACATTTGAACAGGAGAAACGCGAAGCAATTTATGACAAAGTTCAGGAGATCATCGCGGCTGACGCTGCCATGATCCCTGTCTTTCATGTGGCTCAAACCAATGTCGCCAAGCCCGGGCTGACCGGCTACGCGGTGCATCCGACCGAGACCTATTGGATCACACACGAGACGAAGTTCGCTGAATGACGCTACGAGTTTCCGGCCTAAGTGCGATGCGCTCGGGCCGGACCATCCTTCATCCCACGTCCCTTACGATTGAGCCCCGTGCCCGCATCGGGCTTGTCGGGACATCGGGGTCTGGCAAATCCACTCTGGGTCACGCCTTGATCGACGACTTGCGGGCACAAGGCCACAGCGTTGCCCATGTGCCGCAAAGCCCTGACGAAGCCCTCGACCCGTTGCGTAGCATGGCGTTTCATTGGCGCGAGGCGGAGTGGGCCTTGGGGCTGCAACCCGGTTCAGCGGATCAGAAGACCTTGTTCACCGCACTGAAGATCGCAGGCGGCGATCTGCGCAAACGCCCCTGGGGGTGGAGTCGCGGCATGCAGCAAAGGTTCGTGATCGCGATGGCCTTGATCGGATCGCCCGACCTCATCGTGTTAGATGAACCGACCTCAGCCCTGGACCCGGTAGTTGCAGCCGCGACCATGGACCTGCTCGACCGACATCTTGAGGGGCGGGCCACGGCCATGATGCTGATCACCCACGATCTTGGACTTGCCGCCAGGCGTGTCTCAACCCTGATGGTGATGCAAGAGGGGCGGATTGTGGAACAGGCTCCGACAGCGGAAATTTTGGAGCGCCCAAAAACGCGTGCTTCCAAATCCTTGACCGCTCATCGGAACTGGATGGCGCTGCCATGCTAAAGATCGATCAGGTCTCGGTCCGACGCGGGTCTTCGGTTGCTCTTGAGGACATTTCACTCTCAATTCCGCATGCGAAAACTCTTGCCGTCGTCGGTGAAAGCGGAGCTGGAAAATCCACACTGATTGCCGCGATCCTCGGTCTGATCAAACCGTGGAAAGGAAAGATCACTTGGGCCGGTGCTGCTGTCAGCTCCTGCCGCCCCGCGCTGGTCATGCAGGAGCCGCGCTCGGCGTTCAACCCGGTACTATCCTTACGCCGATCCGTGCTGGAGCCGATTTCTGCTCAGGGTACGAGTGTTCCGGGTGAGCGGATCAAGCGTCTCTGCGACGGTCTCGAACTGTCGGCAGAAATTCTCGACAGACGACCGAGCGAGGTCTCCATCGGGCAAGCTCAACGGGTGGGCATTCTTCGGGCTCTGATTGCCGCGCCGCCACTGGTTTTGTTCGATGAACCTCTTTCGGCACTTGATGCCGTCACGCAGAAACACACGGCAAAGCTCATCACAGATTTGCGGAGCGAAGAAGGCTTCGCAGCCCTTATTGTTACGCATGATATCGGCTACGCAGTTGCCCATGCCGATGAGATCGCGGTTCTCAAATCCGGTCGCATCGAAGAGGTTGCCACAGCGCGGTCCTTCGCCGCGTCGCCGCAGTCAAGCTATGGCCAGACACTAAGAGATGCCGCCATCTCGCTTGGCGCCTTGGATACGGCAGCATGATCGCCACGTTACTCTCCTTGCTGTTGCGCGCGGTGGTGGTTCTTGCAGGGACAGCGGTCTTGACCTTCGCGCTTCTCTGGAACGCTCCGGGCGACCCAGCCCAGGCCATCGCCATGGCAAGGTTCGACGCACTTCTCACGGAAGACGTCATCGACCAGGTGCGCGAAGAGGTTGGCCTGAACGCCAATTTCTGGGGGGCTTTCGTGGATTGGGTTGGGCCGCTCCTTGTGCTCGACTTCGGAAACTCCGCCGTCACCGGTCGTCCCGTATGGCCCGATCTTTGGGTTTCAATCACCTATACCTTTCCTTTGGCTTTGGCAGGTTTGGCAATCGGCCTCGTCATCTCACTTCCGCTGGCGATCCTCGCCACACAGCACCCCGGGCGGCTTCTGGACCGTTTCGCCGTTGCCATTGCCTCGCTCGGCACAGCCATCCCAGCCTTTTGGCTTGGCTTACTCCTTATCCTGCTTTTTGCGGTGCAACTGGACTGGCTCCCGGCCATGGGTGCCCGCACACCGGCTCACGCCATCCTGCCGGCCTTGACCCTGGGTCTCGGTGTTGCAGCATCGCTGACGCGGATCATACGCTCCGGCATCCTGGAGGCCCGAGGTCAGCAATTCCTTCCTGCGCTCAGTCGCCGAGGTGTGTCTCCAAAGGCGATTGGCCGAGACCACGTCGCACCACATGCTGCTGTTCCGGTTGTCACGGTGGTCGGATTGGAATTGGCTTTCCTCCTCGAAGGCCTTGTGGTGGTCGAGGTGATCTTCGGGCGACCGGGCCTCGGCACGTTTTTGACATCGGCGATCCTGGACAGAGACTTCCCGCATGTGCAGGCCGTCGTCGTTCTCACGGCGCTGGTCTTCGTCTCGGTCAACCTGATCGTTGACGTGATCTACCGGCAGATTGACCCCCGGATCGGAGAGCGTGATGCGTAGCGTTGCTGTTCTTGGCGGAGCCATTTTCCTATTTGTTCTCGTCGGGCCATTTCTCGCGCCTCACGATCCAACGGCTATCAATATTCCAGAGCGTCTTTCCCCTCCCGGCGAGGAGTTCTTACTGGGAACTGACGCATTGGGGCGGGACATCCTGTCCCGACTTCTTCATGGGGCGCGTTGGTCGCTGGGGCTGGCGTTCCTGGTCTCCCTCATCGGGCTGATCATTGGCACGGTGATCGGCCTTGTCGCGGCCCTCGGCGGAAAATTGGCAGATTGGGCAGTCATGCGGACGACAGATACGTTTCTCGCTTTCCCGGAAATTGTCGCCGCGGTGGTGATCGCCGGACTTATGGGAGCCGGAACGTGGAACCTGATCTTCGCTCTGAGCGTCACCGGCTGGATGCGCTACGCCCGCGTGGCCCGCGGCATCGGCCTGTCGTTGCAAAGCCGAGGTTACGTGATTCAGGCCAAACTCGCGGGGTTGTCACCGTGGTACATTGCCCGCTGGCACTATCTGCCATCTCTCCTGCCATCTCTCACGGTCGTCTGGACCGGCATGTTCGCCCGCGCGATCCTTGGCATCTCAACGCTCGGGTTCCTCGGCTTTGGCGTGCAGCCCCCGATGCCGGAATGGGGCACAATGCTGCTCGATGCCCGCATCCACATGCGATCAACACCGTTTCAAATGATCTGGCCCGGACTGGCGGTCGTCACCTCTGTTCTGGCGATCAATCTGGCGGGAGATGCTCTGAGGGATGCCCTTGCGGATGAGGGCAATCATTCGTGACGGCAGTGGACCGTCCGTCGCTTGGGATCAGCTTGCGCATCCTATCCGGCGTGCTGGGCGCTGGTATGTTCGTCAGCGTAAAGGCCGTCAGCGATGAGGTGCCGCTGGGTGAGATGGTCTCTTTCGGTAGGGAAGCGGATGTCAGCGCCGAGCCCAAAAACCACAACCGAAATCATGCCCCTTGACCCACCAATAAAGTATCTATCGGTTGTGCTTCTCAACTCCATGGAGGGCTTCGAGCGTGGCAAAAGAGAAGAAATCCTATGATCTTAAATTGAGCATTACCAAAAAGATCACCAAGGATGAAATGATGGGTGTGGTCGAGCGTGCGGCGGAGGCGACTGGACTGTATATATCACACATTGGGGGGTACTCGCGTGTAAAATACCCCAATTCTGTCCATTGGCATTTTAAGAGGGACAAGAAAGAACCCGGGTTGATCGACGCCACCTTCTGGAAGGAAGGCACTAGGTTTTGGCTAATCGTTAGAAACAGCGAACCGCAATGGGTTCATGATACCGCACCGCTGCTTCAAGAGGCGCTCAAGCACGAGTTGGCGTCACTTTAAGAGCAGAGCTGAACGGCGGTTTTTGGTCCTTGAGCAGACAGATTTTCTTGTTTTCGTGGGCACATCTTGGGACGAAGTGCCGACGCTATCTATGTTGAACAGTCATCACCTACATCGCATTGGAATGCACATCGATCATGAACCGTGTGCAATTTGCAGATTTGGTTAAAGATGACCCGATGCAAAAAATGTCTATTTGCTTCGGATGGTGATGTTGAATGTGCGTCGCGCGCCGCTTGGCGGGGGTGGAAAGGGTGCGGCCTTCTTGATCACACCGAGCGCTGCACGGTCAATTCGGCTGGAACCGGAGCTTCGAGCCACCGAAACGCCACTCAGACCACCGTTAGACGCAATCCGGACCACCACAATTGTCTCGCCGCTGCCAATCCCACGCGGTGGGCGCACACGGTCGATGCGGCTGCGCACCTTGCCCCCGTAATTGCTGGCGGCGGCATTGCCGGAGGCCTGCTTCGCGGCCTTTCCGGCACCCTGCCGTGTGACTTTGGCAGTTTTCGAGCCTGTGGCCGAGCCCGCGGTTGCATTTCGTGGTGCATTGCCTTTGGGCGCCGCATTCTGCGGTTCCTTGGCTCGCGTCTTCGACCTTGGCGGTGCCTTTGCGGCCACCTCGCTGACGATCACCCGTGTGCGCTTCTTAGGGCGCTTGGACGCGACGGGCGCAGTCACTTCAGGATCTTGAGCCGCGATCATCTCGGAGGGTGGAGGTGGGGATGTGATAGTTCGAGCTAAGCTGCGTTGCACAGGTGCAAGGACGATGGCGTCAGGCAAAGGTTCGGGCGCCACGCGCGTCGGCTCGGGAACTTCCGCGGTCGTTGGTGTCGTGTTGGCATTCAGTTGGGGCACAGTTTCCACCGGCTGCGGCGTTTCTGTCGGTTCGGGGGGCGCGGCCCTTACGGCTGTGTCCGCATTTGTGAGGGGCCGAACCAAGTCGGGCGTCTCGGCCCTCAAAGGTTCCAAAGTGGGTGGCGCACGTTCGGCCAAATCGGAGGCCTTTTCGGCGGTCAGCGTGCCAGTGGCCATATCCGCAAACGAGCTGCCCAAGCGGGCCTCAAAGGCCCCGGCCGAACTCTCGATCTCAACGGTCTGATGCGGCATCAGTGTGATCCCGCCACCGATGTGCAGACCGGCGGCCAATGTCAGGGCAATCAGTTTCGCGCTGCGGGAGGTGGCGATCATTTCAGGCCTCGCTCGGTTACGACCATCACAGATTTTGCCCCGGCCAGGCGCAAGTCACGGGCGATGGCGACAAGCGTTTCTGCCGATAAGGCTCGGTCCGGTACGAGACGAACGGTCTCCCTTTGTGCATCTGTTAGCGTTGCAAAGTAGCTCGCGGCGTCGGCTTGAACTTCGCCGCGCAGTGTCAACCGACCATCAGAATGGATTAGCAGTGCATCGGGCGGCGCGCGGCCTTCGAGCTCTTTCGTCTGAACAAGGGTCATCGTTCGGTCGATCGGCTGGCTGAGCGTGCCCGCCACCATGAAAAACACCAGCATCAAAAATACAATATTGATCAGCGCAATCGTCGGTTCGCGTTGCCGTTTGAGTTTGGCAAGCCTGCGCATCAGGAGGCTCCCAGCACTGTGATTTTCAAACCCTCAAGCTGGCGTAGGGCGACCAGCAAATCGGTCAGTCGTTGCGCATCGACGTAATCGCCTAGGCTGATCAGAACGGGTGTACCGATTTCGGCAGTTGAGAGGTCGGAGACCGGCAAGGCGCTCAGCGGCAGGCTATTGCCGTTCAGGCGCAGATCTTCTGACATCAGTTGAAGGAAAATCGGTGGCACATCTGGTGGCGTGGTGCCGCCAGCGCCTGAAGCAGAGAGTTCAACCTCGGAGAATTTCGAAAAGGTCGAGGTCAGCATGAAGAACAACAGCAGCAGAAAGATGACATCGATTAGCGGCGTCATTGACAATCTGCGTCTGGACACCCGCACCTTAGCCATGGGCGGGCCGCAATCCGGCAACCGGGCGGGCGTCGGGCTCCAGTGCCCGTCCGGCGGGCGAGAGGACGGTGAGAAGCGCTTGATCGGCAATGACGCGCTCCGCTTGCATCCGGCCTTCGAACCAACTGTGGACCAGCGATGTGGGCATGGCGACGACCAGCCCCACGGCTGTGGTCAAAAGGGCCACCCATATGCCACCGGCGAGCACCGACGGATCGACCTGCGCGCCGGCATCTTGCAGCGCCTGAAACGCCTCGATCATGCCCAGAACCGTGCCGAAAAGACCCAGAAGCGGGGCGAGTTGGGCGACTGAGTCAAGGAACCTCAAGCCGCGTTCTAGAGCCGCAAAGCGCATCTCTGCCTCGGCCTGCAAACGCTCCGTGGCCTCTGGCTTGGCGTCAAAGGCCAGGGCGATGACTGGTGCAAGGTAGCTCTTGGAGCTTCGCAACGTCTTGCGCGCGACGGCTTCGTCCTTGCGATCCCAGGCCGCAACGGCTTGCGATAGGGCCTTGTGACGCCCCACGCCCGCGACGGAAAACTGCCAGAGCTTGTAGAGCACAACGGCGAGTGTCAGCACCGAGACGCCCAGCAGGATCATCACCACCGGACCGCCGATCTCGGTGATCTGGCGGAGCGGCTCGATGATGCTTGCGATTGTTTTATCCATCAGCCCAGAGCCTCGATCTCGGTGCGTGTGGTCAACACGAGCCCCTTCTCACACGCGTCTGATGCCAGCCCGTCACCGGTGCAGGTGCTGGCGCCATTGAACAGGATGCGCCCAAGCCCCTCGCACGCGGTGGCGGGCACGACGAATTGGCGCACGCGCGGGCGACCGACCGGCAATTGGCCGAAATCAAACAATGTCAGGCGGTCGACCTGTCCGGCCTTGGTGAAGAGCACGGTCTCGTAAACCAGCTTTTCGATGTCTGACTTGGTGCCATTCGTGACCAGAAAACTGAGCGTGCATTTGCCTTGAGCTGTCTGCGCGGCGTTGAGTTCGACGCCGATCTTGCCGGTCAGGTCTTGCTCATCGGCGTGAGCGAACGCCGCGACAAGCAGCACTGCCGCGCTAGCTGTGAGGCGGGTCAATCCGTGCATCGTGTCACCTCCGGTCGGCGGACATGCTGGAAAAGCGTCGGACCATCTGGACCGATCGATCCGGGATTTGAGCCTAATTCCGTTGGCTCCAGAGCGCTTCGGAGTGGTCTATTGGAACCCATGTGCCATTCGATCCTCGTGAAAATGCGAGCTGGGATCCTGGCAGTGGCAAAAGGCACCGGCTGGGTGACGTCATAATTGATTAAATTGCTCGGGAAATGCAAGCGAATGTGATGTGGGCTCGTCGCTGAGGTGTTCAAAGAATGCCTCTTGCGGCAAGCCGACACCGAAAGACGATTGCTCAAAAGTGAAAAGCCCCCGCCGAAATCGGCGAGGGCTAGTCTGGGGCTGGAATTGTCTGGAAATTACTTCAGGTGGGAGGCCAGGAACCAAGCAAATTTCTCGTGTGCCTGACCGCGTTCAATGCAGAGATCTTCAGTCAGTGTATCGCCATGGCCTGCCGCCAATTCACCAGCACCGGCCAAAGTCGAGGCAAGTGTGCGCTGCGCATCAAGCATCGCCTTGATCATCACTTTGTCCGACCCGTGGCCGTCATGTTCATTCACCTTGGAGCGTTTCAGCATACCCGCAAGCGTGCCCTCGGCATGGGCGTCCAGTGCCTTAATGCGCTCGGCCAGATCGTCTTGTGCGATGAAATGGTCTTCGTAAATCTTCTGGAACAGGTCATGCAGAGGCCCAAAGGCCATGCCAGTGACGTTCCAGTGGAAATTCTGTGCGAGCATTGTGGTCACAGCGGTTTCTGCGACGGCTTGGTTCAGGGCATCGGCAATAGCTGACTGTGCATCCGTCGAAAGCGCGGCGGCTGTCTGGGTCATTTTGGACTCCGTTAATCTGCGTTCGGGAATGGCTGGCTGGCGGCATGCTGGCTTGCTATGCACCATACATAAGGCCATCGCTCCCAAAGCCAAGAACTTTTTAGAATAATTCTAAATCTGACGGAAATGCTCGGAAACGGAGCGGATCAGAAAGCCAACGTTTCGACATGCTTCCCGCGGCAAGCGAGAGCGCAGCAGGAACGTCAGACTGTCGATATCATCTCGCTCGATTGCCTCGACCATGCTCATCAGCCAAACCTCGTCGAAGGAGGTCTCCTGCTCGCCGGGGCGGTATAGCACCGGTTGACGGCCCAGAAGCGTACTGAGGCACTTCATCAGAACATCGGCGCTGGCCTGCCGTGCAGTGGAGCCGTCACTTGCAAGAACGGCGCAAGCCTCAAATACATCTGTCCGCGCCGCTGATCGACAGGAGAGGCCGGACATCCGCAAGTGATTGAGAAAGGCTGTCCCGTTTTCGCTTAAGTCCGCTCGCAAGTGAGGGCGGGCCTCAGTGGGGCGGGATTCGGCGTAAACAGCGTTAAACATGCGACTTTTCGTTTCAGGTAACGTGGACAGAAGCCACTATTCAATTCCTGAGTATAGTTATAAGGTATTAAATGCAATACACAGGATGTCGCGCTCCGATGACCCGTCTTTCTCGATCCGCACTGCTCTATCTGATCTTTACATCGCCGACATTTGCATTGGACGACTTGCACCTGCCAATAGTGCCGCGAACCGATGCAGAGGCAAACAGGATCGCAGCGGTCACCCAGCCCACGACGGATTTCACCAAGGCCGAACAGTTCGAGCAGAACCAGGCTGGAGCGACCACTGTACGCGTCATCGAAAACTCCAATGCGTTCAGCCAATTCTCGGACAATCTCGGTTTCGACAAAGAGTTGGACTTCAAGGTCGGCAACGGTCTCTTTCGCAAACTTTGGGTCTCCTCGCCGTCCTCAACGTTGGCCTCCGACGGGCTCGGACCGCTTTTTAACGCGCGCTCCTGTCAGCGCTGCCACCTGAAAGATGGGCGCGGACATCCGCCCGAAGGACCGGATGACACTGCGGTCTCGATGCTGATGCGCGTCTCCATTCCGGGCGGCGACCCGATTGCCGAGATCGAAGGATATTTGGCCGACCAACCACATCCTGTATACGGCCGCCAAATCCAGGATTTGTCGGTGCAGGGACACCCGGCAGAAGCGCAGATCAAGATCATTTATAGCGAGGAATTGGTGGAGCTGAGCGAGGGCGAAACGGTCTCACTGCGCACCCCCAAATATGAGCTCGTTGAACTTGGCTACGGACCGCTCCACCCCGAGGTCATGATGAGCCCGCGTGTCGCCCCTCAGATGATCGGGCTGGGGCTTTTGGAGGCGATCCCAGCAGCGGATATTTTAGCAAAGGCCGATCCGGACGATTTGGACGGTGATGGCATCTCGGGTCGCGCCAATATCGTCTGGTCGAAGGCCTATAACCAGCCCGCGCTCGGGCGGTTCGGGCTAAAGGCCGGCGCGCCGTCGATCTGGGAGCAATCGGCCAACGCGTTTCTCGGGGATATTGGTATCTCGACAACGGTGAACCCGTTTGGCTTTGGCGAATGCACCGAGGCCCAGGAAGCCTGCCGCACGGCGCCCGATGGCAACACGGATGTGCATGACGGGGTCGAGATTTCTGCTGAAGGTCTGGAGCTTGTGACCTTCTACTCGTCCAATCTCGCCGTCCCGAAACGCCGCAATGTCAGTGATCCGACCGTACTGCGTGGCAAGCAGGTCTTCTATGAGACCGGCTGCATCGCCTGTCACACCCCGAAATTCGTCACCCACCGACTCGAGGACGATCGCGCGCAATCCTTCCAGCTGATCTGGCCCTACACCGACATGCTCCTGCACGATATGGGCCCCGGTCTGGCCGACAATCGGCCCGAGGCGCGGGCCAACGGACAGGAATGGCGCACGCCGCCGCTCTGGGGCATCGGGCTGACCGAGCAGGTCTCGGGCCACACTTACTTTCTGCATGACGGCCGCGCCCGCTCGCTGCTGGAGGCCATCCTCTGGCATGGCGGTGAGGCTGCAACGCACCGCCAGCGGGTCATCGACATGGCGAAAGCCGACCGCGACGCCCTCATCTCATTTCTGGAAAGCCTCTGACATGATCCGACCCTGTTTGATTTCAATTGCCCTGTTGGCGACACCGGTCAGTGCCGATGTGACCGAGGCAGTTGAGGCTCATGTCCTGCCCGGTTACGCCACATTGGTCGAGGCGACCGCGCGGCTGAGCGAAACGCTCGAAAGCACCTGCAGCGGACCGGAGGTCACGCAGGCCTATCATACCGCCTACGACGCGTGGCTGGGCATTTCCCACATCCAATTCGGCCCGATCGAGGCGCGTGGATTGACCTTGAGTTTCGCCTTCTGGCCGGACCCCAAGAACCAGACAGACAAGGCGCTGCGCAAACTCGCCGCCGCGGAAGACCCGGTGGTGAATGACAGTGACGCCTACGCGGCGGTCTCGGTGGCGGCGCAGGGATTTCTCGCGCTGGAACGATTGCTCTACGCGCCGCCAGTGGAGGGCGACTATGCGTGCCAACTGACCCGCGCGATTGCCAAGCGCGCGGCGCTGAACGCAGCAGATCTGAGCGCCGATTGGAACGCCGGTTTTGTCGAGGAGTTGCGCAGCCCAAACGCTCAGAACGCGTCCATCCGCAGTGACGACGAGGCCAAACGCGCGCTCTATACCAGCCTCGCAACCGCGTTGCAGTTTCTCTACGATCAACGCCTGGGGCGTCCATTGGGCAGTTTTGAGAAGCCACGACCCAAACGGGCGGAAGCCCGGCGATCCGAGCGCAGCCAGCGCAACATCGAGCTGAGCCTACGCGCCTTGAGGGATTTGAGCGCCAGATTGGCCGATGCACCAACGCCGCGTACCGATCGCGCATTCGACGTCGCGTTTTCGCGCCTGGAGGGCATTGACGATCCGGCACTGGCTGGCGTGGTGGACCCGGGCAAGCGCTTCAAGATTGAGGCCTTGCGGCAGGATATCCGGATCATCCAACAAACCGTGGCCGCCGAGATCGGCGCGGAACTGGGTGTGGGCACCGGCTTCAATTCGCTCGACGGGGATTGATGCCCTCGCGGCGCGGATTTCTGGCAGGCCTTCTGGCCAGCGGTCTCACACCGCGGCTGAGTTGGGCCGATGCCGGACATCCGACCCATCTGAGCGCGGCGATGGACCCAAATGGCGCTTATGCGCTCTACGGGCTGCGGGCGGATGGCGCACGCGCGTTCCGCATCCCGTTGCCCGGACGTGGCCACGCCGCAGCGGCCCACCCGACGTATCCCGAGGCCGTGGCCTTCGCCCGCCGCCCGGGGCGGTTCGCCCTGGTGCTCGATTGTGTCAGCGGGGCGGTGCGGCACCGGCTCGACGCGCCCGCGGGGCGGCATTTCTATGGGCACGGCGCCTATGCGCAGGATGGTACGCGGCTCTACACCACGGAAAACCAGATCGACACCGGGCAGGGCCGGATCGGCATCTGGGCCCGGGACGAAGGTTTTGAGCGCATCGGCGAGATCGCGTCGGGCGGGATCGGGCCGCATGAGGTGCTGCGCCTGCCCGGCACCGATACGCTGGCGGTTGCCAATGGCGGCATCCACACCCATCCCGACACCGGTCGCGAGAAGCTGAACCTCGACACCATGCGCCCCAATCTGACGCTGATGGCCTCCGACGGATCAATACTCGATCACGTGGCGCTCAACCCCGCATTGCACCAGAACTCGCTCCGCCATATCGCCGCCCGCGCCGATGGCACCGTGGCCTGTGCCTTCCAATGGCAGGGTGACCCGTTCGACGCCCCGCCCTTGCTCGCGCTCTACAGACCGGGGCAGGGGCTTCGCCTTGCGACCCCGGACGAGATCACCCGCCGCGCAATGAACGCCTATGCCGGAAGTGTCGGGTTTCTGGCCACAGGAGAGGTTGCCATAACCTCTCCCCGCGGCGGGACATTGCAGGTGTTCGATGCCCAAGGGCAGTTCATCACGCAATACCGCCAGCCCGATATCTGCGGCGTGGCCGAGACGCCCTCGGGCGGCCTCGCCAGCGATGGCACCGGGCGCATCTACCGCCTCGGGCGTCGCTCCCTGACAGAACTGGCCTCGCACCGATTGGCTTTCGACAATCACCTCATCGCGATCTAAGCCCCTTGGCATCCGAACGATTTCGTCGCGACCGCCCATCACCTACATCTCACTCGAAGTGCACCAAGACACAGCGGCAGTGATGGGCGGTCGCTCATCCGACCCGGTGATCTTGCGACGGAGAGAGTTGGGAAGTCGCAGATCAGAGACGAGGGGTCGGGATGTTTCAGAATGTGCGCGCCACCGACAGTTTGAAGTTTCGACCCGTGCCCTGGCGCGACGAGCCGAACTGGCGGTAATCCTTGTCGAAGATGTTTTCGATGGAGGCCCTGAACTCCAGCCCTTCGAGATTGCCGGTTTTCGGCACATATCCGACACTCAGATCGTAGAGCGTGTAGCTTTGCGAGGGGCGCAGCGGACCGGTGGTCGCCGTCGTGCGATCATTGGAGAAATTGTGGTCGATGGACAGGCTCACATCGAGCTGTTCATCCATGAATTTCTTGCCGATCGTAAGCTCCACATTGTCGGCTGTGGTGAAATTGAAGTCCTGGGTCACGACCGTTCCATCGGACAAACCACGTATCTTGCCCCGGTTTAGCCCTGCCGCCAGATCGACGTAGAATTGCGGGTGCACGTAGGAGGCCTCGAACTCTGCGCCATAAAGCTCGATCTCCGAGGCGAAGGGTCCACCTGCACCCAGTGAGTAAGTCCGACCATTGCTGATTTCGGTGTGATAGAGCGTCAGTTTGGCGGACAATTGGTCATTCTGGGTGAGCACGTCGAGCGCGTCGTAGGACGCACCGATTTCAAAGGTTTTGGCGCGTTCGGTCTCGGTGATGTTGGCATTCGTCAGGTTGTCGAGAATGGGCATGTTCTCGTTATAGGCAACGGTTCCGAAGACCGAGAACGCATCGGTGATATCGTAGAGCACACTGATCCCACCGGTCAGGCTGGTATCGGAAAAGGAGGTGCCATCGGCCAGAGCGGGGTTGTTGATCGAGGTCAGTTTCTGACGCTCAATGCGCAGCGCCGGGGTGATCGTCAACCGCTCGCCGATCTCGATCTCATCGACCACATAGAAGGCGATGAATTCATCGGTTCCGCCGGGTGCGGCGGTGTCGTTGATGCCGGCATTGGTGAGCGCGGTGCGCTCGCGTTCGCCGATCTCCAGGCCGACGGTCAGTTCGTGACTGGCATTGCCGGACTGAAAGCGTGAGACGTTGGTGAGCAGGAATGACGTGGTTTCCGTCACATGATCAGCTTCCAGCAGATCGGTGGCAAACGGGTTGAACACCGGGCTCAGCGCGATCTCTTCACGTTTGAACTGGACACGTGCGGTAACGTCGATCAACGAATTGTCAGCCGGCGCATGGTTGAACTCGAGATAGGCGGTGGTGTCCTCGATATCGCGATCGACGCGCCCGAAGAAGCTGTCGATATTGGGATCGAAAACGTTATAGAACACATCCCGCTCGGGGATTTCGTTGGTGATGTAGGAGAACGTCAGAGTGCTGGCCGCATTGAAGCGGTAGGTCACTTTCGCCAGAGCCGATTTCTGCCGGAAGGCCGTGCCGTCGAGCCGATTGCCGGCGCCATCTGTGCGGTCATTCGATTCGCGATATCCGTAGAACAACAGCGCTTCGAACTGGTCATTTGGGGCGAAGGCCAGAATTGAGGTCGAAAGTGGTCCATCGCCATTGCTCTCCCAGCCCAGCTTCTGCCGGAAGGCGAACCGGTCGCCGTCCTTCAGGAAGTCGCGCGCGTCTTTGGTCGTGGCCTCAATGGTGCCGCCTGAGGCGGAGCTTGAATAGCGGAACCCGCCAGCGGGGCCGCGCGTGACACGCAATTCCTTGAACAGTTCAGGTTCAAGCGCCAGCACCGAGCCGTTGCGGTAAATCTCCTCCGCGCCGCTGACCACGCCATCCACCACGACCGACACCGTGCCGTCCGTTGAGTATAGGCCCGCCTGACTGCCGAGACCGCGGATCGACACGCCGCCACCCTGCGGGGTGTTGCCGTTCAGAAGTGTCACATTGGGAATCGAATCGAGCAGTTCCCCGGTTGTGCTGGCTTGGCGGCTGTCAATCTCGTCCTGGTCGAGGATCGTTTCCGGCGCGGCGGTGTCGGTTTGAACGTCCCGGCGGCTTTCACCGAGAATCAGGACGCCTAACGATTCCCCCTCGATGGCTTGTGCAGATGCCGGTTGTGCAAGTGCACAAATGGCAGCGCTGGCGCACAAAGCTGCGCGCCTTCCCGTAATATTGAGCATGGTTCCCTCGCATGCAGATATGTGTTCGCTGCTTGCAAAGGGCTGGCCGGCGCTTCTTCGGAATTTTCGCGCTTTTTGGTAAGGCGCGTGTTGAATGCCTACTTAAACTCGACTAAAAGTGTCAAGTATATTCGAGTGAGACCAAAGTCTCGCAGCCAGAAGCGTGTCATTTCACGCTCAGCCAGCACGCACACTGACAGAAAGCTGGTAGACATGCTGCAAGACAAAACCCTATCGCCTGACGAGATTCGCGCTCTCAGGGTAGATGATCCAAAACTCCGAGATCGCGATTTTGCCGATAAGCACGGCATCTCGGAAGCGCAACTGGTCGCTGCCTACTGCGGCAGCGATGCCGTGCGCATTGACGCCCATCCCGATGTCGTCATGCAGGCGGCGCAAAACCTGGGCGAGGTGATGGCCCTGACGCGCAACCCGTCCTGTGTCAACGAGAAGGTCGGCGTCTATGACAATTACCATCCGGGCACCCATGCGGCGATGGTGCTGACCGAAGAGATCGATCTGCGGATTTTCCCGTCCCACTGGAGACATGCTTTCGTGGTGGACCGGGAGACCGAAAACGGCCCGCGGCGCAGCATTCAGGTCTTCGATGCGGCCGGCGATGCGGTGCACAAGATTTTCCTGCGAGACGGCTCCCTGCACGAGACCTTCGATCTGATGAAGGCCGACCTGGCGCTGCCAGATCAGAGCCCAGGCCTGGAGGTCAGCCCACGCCAACCGGTGGAAGGCGCCAAAAGCAATCCGGACAAGATCGATATCCTGCGCAAGGAATGGGCCCGGATGACCGATACGCATCAGTTCCTGCGCCTCACCTCAAAGCTGAAAATGAACCGGCTCGGCGCCTATCGCATTGCCGGCGACCCGTTTGTGCGCGCGTTGCGGGTGGAGGCCGTGGATGCCGCTTTGCACGCCATTCGCGATGCCGGGATCGGCATCATGATCTTCACCGGCAATCGCGGCTGCATTCAGATCCATTCCGGGCCGATCCAATCGCTGAAAGCCGTGGGCCCCTGGCAGAACGTGATGGACCCGCGTTTCAACCTGCATCTGCGTCTCGACCACATTGCCGAGGTCTGGGCGGTGGAAAAACCGACCCAACGTGGCATGGCGACCTCGCTTGAGGCCTTTGATGCCGATGGCGGATTGATCCTGCAATTCTTCGGGCTCGGCAAAGAAGGTCGCGACGATCGCGCCGCCTGGGCGGAGATTGTGCACGGCCTAGAGCCCCTCGACTTGGAGCCGGCGCAATGAAGTGGCTGCGCGCCTGCAGGTCGAAATCACTGGCACTGCCAAATGCGGTGCTGACCAGTTTCTGGGTCGCCGCGGTTGCGATCTTTGTTGCAACAGGGTCAAACGGACGTGCCGAGAACCCGCATGCGGATGTGCTCGCCATCGGGGGCACTGTGACAGAGATCATCTACGCGCTGGGTCAGGAGCACCGGCTCGTGGCCCGGGACACCACATCAACCTATCCGCCCGAAGCCCAGGCCTTGCCCGATATCGGATACATGCGTGCGCTCTCGCCAGAGGGCGTCTTGTCGGTGGAACCCGAGCTCATCATTTCTGAGGAGGGAGCAGGACCTCCGGAAGCCATCGACGTTCTCAAGGAGGCCAAGATTGCCTTCGTGACGGTGCCCGACGAATATACGGCGGACGGGATCGTCGAAAAGATCAGGCGCGTCGGAGATGCGCTTGCGGTGCCCGAGAAAGCCGATGCGCTGGCCGCGGATGTCCGCAAATCGCTCGAAGCCGCCAAATCCAGCGCCCGCGCCGCAGCGGTCGAACCCAAACGCGTGATGTTCATCCTCTCGACCCAAAGCGGACGGATCATGAGCGCGGGTGAGGACACCTCGGCAGAGGCGATCATCCGGATGAGCGGCGGCGTGAATGCTGTGACCGGGTTTCAGGGCTTCAAGCCGCTCATCGATGAAGCGGTGACCGCCGCCGCGCCGGACGTCATCCTGATGATGGATCGGGGTGGTTCGCATGGTGCTCAGAATGATGAGCTTTTTGCCATGCCCGCCCTGCGCACCACACCCGCCGCTGACAGCGAGGCCGTGGTGCGGATCGATGGTCTTCTGCTTCTGGGATTTGGTCCGCGCACGGCCCAGGCGGTCTCCGAACTCAGCGCGGCGCTCTACGGCGGGTAGGGGATGGTCGCGGGCGCGGATCATATCGACTATCAGGCGCCTGTCGACCGCATGCAACATGCGCGGCGGCTACATGTCTGGCTGTTGCTCCTGCTTGTCGCAGTCAGTCTGGCTAGCCTCACCTATGGCGCCACGGGTGTGACGCTCTGGGGCACATTGGCCAAGCTCTGGGCGGGCGAAGAGCTGACGCGGACCGAGGCGGTCGTGCTGTTCGACATTCGCCTACCGCGCCTCTTTCTGGGGATTTGCGTCGGCGCCGCTTTGGCGGTCTCCGGCGCGGTGATGCAGGGCCTCTTCCGCAATCCTCTGGCCGACCCTGGCATCGTCGGCATCAGCGCCGGCGCAGGATTTGGTGCAATCGTGGCGATTGTCCTGGGTGCTCTGTTGCCGGTCTGGATCAGTGATCTGGTCGGCAACCAACTGATCCCGCTTGCGGCTTTTTTCGGAGGTTGGGGCACGACATTGATCCTCTACCGCGTGTCCACCCGACGTGGGCGGACGTCCGTTGCGACGATGCTCTTGGCCGGGATCGCCCTGGCGGCTCTAGCGGCGGCATTTTCCGGCGTGCTGATCTATATGGCCGATGATCAGCAGCTGCGTGATCTGACCTTCTGGGCGCTGGGCTCCCTCGCCGGATCGAGCTGGACAAAATTCGTCGCCGCCGCCCCGATCATTGTCACCGCACTCATCGCCTCGTTCTTTCTGGGCCGCGGTCTCAACGGGCTGGCGCTCGGAGAGGCCACGGCTGCACATATCGGCATCTCGGTACAACGCATGAAGAACCTCGCGATCCTCTGCGTTGCTGCAGCGACGGGTGCCGCAGTTGCGGTGTCGGGCGGCATCGGGTTCATCGGCATCGTGGTGCCGCATCTGCTGCGGCTGGCCTCAGGGCCGGATCACCGCACGCTCCTGATCAATTCAGCGCTACTGGGCGCCAGCCTGTTGCTTGCCGCGGATGTGATCGGTCGCGCAATCATCTCTCCCGCGGAGCTTCCCATTGGCATTGTCACAGCGATCATCGGCGCGCCGGTGTTCCTTTGGATTTTGCTGCGCCGGCGCGGCATCGTGGACATGTAGCCGATGCTGAGCGCCGAGAATGTCAAAGTCACAATCGGGTCGACGCAAATCCTGCACGGGCTGGATTTCAGCGCCCAACATTCGGCGGTTACAGCGATTGTGGGCCCCAACGGGTCGGGCAAGACGACACTTCTGAAGGCGCTGACCGGAGATATCGAGGCGTCCGGCACCTATCGACTGAACGGCTGTGATCCTGCGCAACTAAAACCTTGGGAACTGGCGGCCATGCGGGGCGTCCTGCCGCAGGCTTCGGTGCTAGCCTTCCCGTTCACGGTGGTGGAGGTGGTGCGCATCGGTCTGCGGTCCGGGACCTCCGGAGATCATGCGCAGGTCGTGATGGCGGCCCTCGCCAAGGTGGGGCTCGCCAGCTATGCCAACCGGTTCTACCAAGAACTTTCCGGCGGTGAGCAGCAGCGCGTTCAACTCGCGCGTGTGCTGGCACAGGTCTGGCATCCGGTTGAGCGAGGCGAGCCGCGGTGGCTCTTTCTCGACGAACCCGTGGCCAGCCTCGACATCGCCCATCAACTCGAAGTGATGAATATCGCGCGGGATTTCGCAACCGCTGGTGGCGGGGTCGTGGCCGTAATGCATGATCTCAACCTCACAGCTATGTTTGCCGACAGTGTTGCGATCCTGAGCCAAGGGCGTCTTTTGCAGCAAGGCCCACCAGCCAAAGTGATGACCAATGAGACATTGTCACTAGCCTATGGCTGCACCTTGCAAGTGAACACGGAACCATCAGAGACCGATGCCCGATTCCTGCTGCCGCATGCAGCATCCCTCAATGACATCGTACCGGCCAAATCGGCCTGACCCTGAAAGGACCTCGCCATGTATCTCGCCATGAATCGTTTCACCGTCCGAACCGAGAATGCTGCCGCGTTCGAGGCGCTTTGGCTGGGACGTGATAGTCATCTCAAAGAGATGGATGGTTTCGTGGAGTTTCATATGCTCAAAGGCCCCGAAGAGGACGGCGTGAGGCTTTACGCCTCACACACGGTCTGGGCAACAGAGGCTTCCTTTTTGGCCTGGACCCGTAGCGAGGCGTTCCGCGAGGCGCACAAGAACGCTGGCAATACGAAAAAGCTGCACGAGGGTGCGCCAAAATTCGAAGGGTTTTCGTCGATCCAGACCATCGCACAGGCCGCGGAATGAAGGTCAGCACCCGCGGCAAATATGCAATGATCGCCATGGTCAATCTGGCGCTCGCTCGCGGGGGGAATATGGTCACAGTGAAGGAGTTGGCAGCGCGAGAAGGCATGTCACTCACCTATCTTGAGCAGCTCTTCGTCGGGTTGCGCAAGGCCGGAATCCTGACATCCATCCGCGGGCCAAATGGTGGGTTTCAGCTTGCCCTCGCGCCGGAGGAAATTCGGGTCATCGACATTCTGAAGGCTGTTGGCGAGACGGTGGATTCGCTGAAGGATGGGGCCGGCGCCAGACGCCCGGAAAGCGGATCCGAGGCAGAGGTCCTGGCCGGTCTAATGTGGGAGGGTCTCAGTGCACATGTCCACGTTTACTTGCATCAGATGACTCTGAAAGACGTCATCCAACGCGCACAATCACCTTGCCCTGCCTTCTCAAGCTTGGAGGAATTGGCGACTTAAGAAGGGACGCCAGCAGGTTTTTGGATCGGCAAATCAGCAGGCGCGGGTAGCATCTCACAAAGCTCGCGGGTCGCTTGCATCAGTCCCTCAATCGGGTTTCCTTCGCATAGAAGCATCGCACTCGATGCCATGCGGGAGTTTTGGCCACGGCGAGCATGCTTCAGGAGCTGCATCATATGGCGTTCAGGCTCAGTAATCACTCGCGAGCAGCCCTGACACCTCGGATTGGAAAACCGCAACATCGATCTGCGCGAAATACGCATCTCGTGCACCATCTTGACGGCGCGGCGCATCGCCTCAGCATGGTTTGGGCCATAAAAGAAGCAATTCGATGAGATGATTGTCGAGAGCCAAACGGAACTGTTTGGCTCGGCGAAGGACACGAAAAAAAACCGCGCAGCCGTCAGAAATCCATACTCGGTGGCATCAAGGTCAAGCTCTTCCAATGAGCTGTCGCCCGGGCCGCGGGGTCCATGACATGGTGGGCGACTATCCGGCATGGGGTTTTGCCCTTGCGCCTTGGGGAACTGAGTGCCGAGGCAGGGTGGGAATGTCAGCTTCGGCCAACTGTTCTGGCGTTGAAAACTGATGTTTCGGACCGGATGAACGCTGCGTCGCTCCGATCGCATGCAGGCGATGTGCATACCCATCCCATGGGACCGTCATCACCCGGACCAAATCAGGTTTCAGGCCATCGCCAAATCGCGCCGCAATCCGGTGCATAGCCAACATCCATGGGAAATCTTCAGCCATTCTACAGTTCCTCGATCATCGAAATATTGACGCCGGGCATGCAGAGATTGCGGCTTGGTCCGCTATTCTGATCAAAAAAATCAGGAAAATGCAAGATAAACCAACAAAATTAGTCAAGTACTCTTGTCTTGAGGCGAAAATTTGGTAACTGAGTATTTCTGTAAGGATATTCAACTGGGAGTGAATTATGATCCGGACCTGCAAAACATCTTTCCTTGCCATGACGGCTGTCGCCACATTCGGCACAACCGTCGCGGCATTCGCGGAAGGTGAACTGAACCTCTATTCCTCGCGCCACTACGACACGGATGAGCGCCTCTATTCTGATTTTACTGACGCCACCGGCATCACCATCAACCGCATCGAAGGCAAAGCAGACGAGCTGATCGAGCGGATGAAGGCGGAAGGTGTGAACTCGCCTGCCGACATCCTTCTGACGGTTGACACCTCGCGTCTCGAACGTGCGAAGGATGCGGGCGTGCTGCAATCCATCGACAGCGCGCTGCTGGAAGAGAAAATCCCGGCCAATTTGCAGGACAGCGACAACCAATGGTTCGGCTTCTCGCAACGCGCCCGGATCATCTTCTACGATAAGGCGGATGTGACCGAGCCACCGATGGATTACGTCGCGCTGGCGGATCCCAAATTCAAAGGTCAGGTCTGCCACCGTTCGTCCAGCAATGTTTATTCTCAGACGCTGCTATCGGCTGTTATCGAGAACCATGGCGAAGAGGCGGCTAAGGATTGGGCGGCAGGTGTTGTCGCCAATTTCGCTCGCCCTCCTGAAGGCGGTGACACGGATCAGCTGCGCGGCCTCGTCTCCGGTGAGTGCGACGTGTCGATCTCAAACACTTACTACTTCGCCCGCGCTCTGCGTAAAGATGTCGATGGCTTGTCTTCCGATACGGATAAAATCGGTTGGGTGTTCCCAGCACAAGAGGCAGAGGGTGCCCACATGAATCTCTCTGGCGGTGGCGTTGCGGCCAATGCGCCGAACAAGGAGAACGCGATAAAGTTCCTGGAATATCTTGCCTCAGATCAGGCGCAGCAGTATTTTTCTGCTGGCAATGACGAGTTCCCGGTCGTGGCGGGCGTGCCGGTGAGCCCGAGTGTCGAGCGCCTTGGTGACTTCAAAGCGGATGAGGTCGATCTGTCGAAAGTTGCCAAGAACGTGGCGACCGCTCAGAAAATCTTCAACGAGGTTGGTTGGGAGTAAAGTCCTTCAACCGTGAGTGGAGGGGGGTGCTGCGGCAATGCGGCACCCCCTTTTTTGAGAAAAGTAGTCGATTGAATTTGTCAGGATTGATTTATCCTACTATTCTTGTCAACAATTAGACGATTCCCAGCCACGTCCGCGCAGCCCGGAACCTCAGATGAACTCTTTGGAGGTCTGCAATGGAATTTGAACCTGAAACTGAACCAGAACTTGGCGTCGCCTTGCCTGAGAAAGAACCCTCACAGCTCTATGAGTTGCTGCAGTCAGCCATGGATGGGCTTTTCCCAAGCGATCAGAAACTCGAAGAGCTGATTGACCGTTGGGAGAGCATGCCATGACCGCGATTTCGTCCTCCGCAACACTTGACTCGACGTCGCGCGGCGAAGACTTGCCGACTTACGACGCCCGCGAAATGGTGGGCAAAAACGGGGTGCAAGCTTGCCTGGTTCTCGACGGGACCACCTACTTCCTGCGCATTACCCGCGCCGGCAAACTGATTTTGACCAAATGAATGGCGCTGCGGTAAAACGCGGTGCAACGCCGCTAGCTCATCTGTCGGCTATGGAGCCCTGGGAGGCTGCACTGATCCGGCGTATTCGAAATTGGTGCCACAGCCCGGCCGGGCAGGCGCGCGTCATCGAAGATTTTGCAAAACACTTGCCACTCGACACGCTGTCGGACGAGGTGTCCCACCTCAACGAATTGCTCACTGTGATCAACGAGAACGCCAACCGTCCGCTTACGTGTCACCCTGTCCAGTGCAACTGCGCAGGCGCTGATGAATGCGTCTTAGCTCATCTCGTCAGTACAGCGAGCGCCGGCGAGTTGCATGACGCCGCACTGGTTGCCGCGCTTCTGGTGCGCCCGGCGCAGGCCGAACGCGTCGCCATGCTGGCCGCCCATGTCGGCGAAAATGCCCGCAAGATGACACATCCGAATTCCGGCGAGCGCCGGAAAAATCCGACCCACGACAATGTCGTGCGTCTTCACTGACCAAAAACACATGAGTGAACTTGAGAGGACTGCAACCCATGACACCCAAATTTGCGACAGCGCTCGGAACGACGCTTTTGTTTGCGCTTCCGGCCTATGCGGATAAGGCAGCCGTTCTGGAAAACTATGCCAATATCGCGGCGGCGAAATACGAAGACAGCCTGATGACGGCAAAAACATTGCAGACTGCGGTGAATGATCTGACTGCAAATCCCTCCGCCGAAGCGCTGCAACGGGCCAAGGACGCTTGGCTTGCGTCCCGCGTACCCTACCAACAATCCGAGGTATATCGCTTCGGCAACGCCATCGTTGATGATTGGGAGGGCAAGGTGAACGCCTGGCCGCTCGATGAGGGCCTGATCGATTATGTCGATCCCAGCTATGGCGGCGCGACCGATGAGAACGAATATGCCGTTCTGAACGTTGTTGCGAATTCGAGCTTCACCCTGTCAGGTCAGGAGGTGGATGCCACCTCTATCACGCCGGCACTTCTGGAAGGCCAGTTGCATGAGGCCGACGAGGTCGAGAGCAATGTCGCCACCGGCTATCACGCCATCGAGTTCCTATTGTGGGGGCAAGACCTGAATGGCCATGCATTCGGCGCGGGCAACCGTCCTTGGACCGATTTTGCGCAAGGCGACGCGTGCACGAATGGGAATTGCGACCGTCGTGGCGATTACCTCAAAGCTGCCACCGATCTTCTGGTGTCCAATCTGGAATGGATGACCGCGCAATGGCAGTCGGGCGGCGAGGCCCGCACGACGCTCATGAGCGATGAGAATGCCGGGATTGCAGCGATCCTTACCGGCATGGGATCGCTGTCTTACGGCGAACAGGCTGGCGAACGCATGAAACTCGGCGTGATGTTGAACGACCCTGAAGAGGAGCATTCCTGTTTCGCCGACAACACCCATAACGACCATTTCTATGACGCTAAAGGCATCCGGAATGTTTATTTGGGTAGCTACACACGCGTCGATGGCACGGTGGTGTCCGGTGCCTCGCTGTCCTCGCTTGTCGCTGAGGCAGATGCGGCTGTTGACGCTGAGCTTGCGGCGAAGCTCGACGCCACCATGTTTGAGATGTCGGAGATGAAAACCGCCGCCGAAGCCGGGTTCAGCTATGACATGATGCTTCAGCGCGGCAATGCCGAAGGCGAGGCGCTGATCATGGGGGCTGTGAATGCGCTTATCGATCAGACGAAGTCCATCGAGCGGGCAGTCGCAGCGCTTGGCGTCGATCAAATCGAGTTTGAAGGCTCCGACAGCCTGGATAATCCCGACGCTGTATTCCAATAATATGGAGTGCTAAACAAATTCTCCGGGACGCGCGCCGCATGTGTCCCGGATCTTCCGGGCCCGCCTCATGGCCCCACCGATGTCAGCCCCTGATCAGGTACACCAAAGCGATGGCAAAAATCCCCAGTCCTTGCATCGACGTTTGCAAATACAAACGCCAAGGCCATTGCATCGGCTGTTCGATGACGAAGGCTCAGAAGTCGCTTTTCAAATCGTTGAAGAAGGACAAGCACCGCGAAGCGTTCGTACTGATGTTACTTGAGCAGCAAGCGCAACATGGCTCGTACACTCATTGGGAGAAGGCCTACGCAAAGAAGTGCAAAAAGAAAAAGGCAAAATGCGTGATTGGCAGCCGACAAGACGCCGCTTAGGCCAGATGGTTCAGAGCTGCTGTCTTCAGCACGTCCAACGTTCTCAGAATGACTTTGGGTACATTACTCATGTATCGAAACAGATTTCAAAAAAGTGAGGGTCACTTCGGTGGCAATTATCGCGTCAAGTAGTCGAGATTTCGTCAGTTGAAATCTGAGCATAAGCGAGAAATCTCACGTGGAGCCAGGTACTGATGGACCGCCCATCACTTGGGATTAGCCTGCGTATCTTGTCCGGCATTCTCGGAGCAGGCATGTTTATTTGCGTTAAGGCGGTGAGCGACGCTGTGCCTCTAGGCGAGATTGTCTTTTTTCGTTCCTTCTTCGCTCTAATTCCCTTGATTATTTTCCTTTGGATCAGGAATGAGTTTCCGAGCGGGCTTGCAACCAAAAGGCCAGGAGCCCACTTCATAAGGTCCGCTTTTGGGGCCCTGGCGCTGTTTTCGTCATTTGCCGCTATCGCTCGACTAAACGTGGCGGAGGCGATCCTCATTGCACAACTTTCGCCTGTGCTGATGGCCGTTGCTGCCGCTCTTTTGCTTTCCGAGCAGTTGACGGTTTGGCGTGTAGGCGGACTAGCACTGGGATTTTTCGGCGTTGTTGTTTTGGTTTGGCCGGAACTTGATGGCAGCTCGACTGACAGTGACCGACTATTTGGTTACGTCATCGGCTTGGTTTCCGCCGCGCTCTCCGCACTGGCACTAATCATGGTGCGAAGTCTCAACAGGACCGAGAGTCCGGGCGCAATCGCCCTCTACTTCGTGTTGGCTTCCATGATCGGTGCATTGCTTACGCTTCCCTGGGGTTGGGTAATGCCGGAAGATTGGACCTTGGTTTTGTTGATGTCCGCTGGTCTATTTGGCGGTTTTGCCCATATCGCGATGACGATGGCGTTCCGCTACACTGAAGCTTCTCAACTTGCTCCTTTCGAATATCTGGCTCTGCTTTGGCCGCTTCTGGCCGACGTGTTCATATTCAAGTTAGAGCTCTCGACGGCATTCCTAGTTGCGACACCCCTGATATTGGCAGGGGCTGCCGTCGCGGCGGCTGAAAAGCCACGGACAAGCGGAGGTTTCAGTCCCAAGCAGTGACGCTATCCTGACAAGTTATCGGCGGACTATCCCGGACCCACCAAGGCGAGTTGGCTTCGTCAGAGCCAGAGATCGAATGTACCGCCTTTGTACCCTCTATTCTGTGTTCGATTGGAGCAATATCTTACAATTTTGATCAGGATCAAAGATCGACGAGCGGACTCAGGTATATCCCATCAATCGAAAGAAGGTGCGACTGTGTTGTCTAACGTGAAATCCAGCATCTGGTTTGCTTTGGGCCTTTTCGCGCTCACCCTGGGATCGATCGGGATCGTATTGCCGGTCTTGCCCACAACACCTTTCGTTATCCTGGCGGCCTTTGCCTTTGGTAAGAGTTCCAGACGACTGCAGTTTCTATTGGAGGAAAGCGCCACGTTCGGGCCGATCATCGCTGATTGGCGGACCAATGGTGCAATCGCTCCGCGCTACAAAACGCTCGCGCTGATGATGATGGTCGCAGCCATCGTTGCCAGTGTTGTTGTGTCCGTTCCGAACTACGCGCTGGTGGCACAGCTAATCTGCATCCTCGCCGCCGCCGTCTTCATTCTCTCCCGACCCAACCGGGCGGATAAACCGAAACAGCAAGCATGATGGCCAGCAAGAAACGCATGGAGAACGTTCGATGCTACGACGAATTACGTTACTTGCTGCGCTGGCCATCCCAAGCACAGTATTCGCAGAGTCTCGACTGATCGACACCTCGGTCCTCGCCTCAAAGGAGGTGCATGGTGCCGTGCAACTAACGCCGCTCGCGGTCACTGGCAAGGGGACGCCGGCGGTTGTCTTTCTCGATCTCGAAAGCGGCGCAGTCGTGCCACCGCATTCTGCCAAGAGTGGAGTGCGTTTGCTGACCGTCGTGTCCGGTGACATGTCCTGGGGCGATGGCGACACCATCGATGAAGCCAAAGAGCATCTCTATCCGGCGGGCAGCTTGGTCACAATCCCTGCTGACGATCCGCATTTCAGTCACTTAGCTTCTTCGCCGGGTCTCGCGGCCAACGTCCGCTATGCGGGCTGCAACCGCAGCACCCTGACCACTCCATGAAAGGCAGGTTTGGGCCGTACTTTCTAGCGTAACGGTTTGTCAGGCGGAATTTGGTGCAAATTTGGTGCAGTAACCTTGCGCAGTTCTCGTAACCTGACGAAACGAACAGAAGTATCTGGGCAATGGTGTCCTGAGAAAATTATAGGAATTCTTCATGGTGTTGGGTGTTATGTGTCACCGTCTTCTTTTTAATCAGTAGGTCCGAGGTTCGAGTCCGTGTGGGGGCACCATTAATTGCCGACCGAATTCGACCGAAGATTTGATACCGCGAGAAATGCGGTTGGCGCTGGTGGTTCTGTGGCGATTTTGGCCCCTGCGAACGTCAAACCAGCTCCGCGTCGGTCATGATTTCGACAAGCGCGGGGCCATTGTGGGCCAGAGCCTCAGTCAGTGCATCCGGTAGCTCAGCGCTGTCTGTCACCTTGTGACCATGCGCGCGGCAGAGGCGGGCGAAGGCGGCGAAACTGGGGTTCACTAGATCGGTCTCCCAGACGGGCCATTCGCCGGAGCGCTGCTCCTTGGAAATTTTCCCAAGCTCGCCGTTGTGGAGCAGGATATGGGTGATATCCATGCCGTATTTGACCGCCGTGGTGAGGTCCATGGGGTATTGGCCAAACCCGCCATCGCCGGAGATCGAGACCACTTTGCGACCTTTCAGATGCGCTTTGTCCTGGGTCGCGGCCCAGGCGCCGATGGCCGCCGGGAAGCCGTAGCCGATGGAGCCCAGATAGCCGGACATGAGCACGCGCTGGCTGCCTTTTGTCTCGAGATAGCGCCCGAAGGAATAGGTATTGTTGCCGACATCCACCGCGAAGATCGTGTCGTCAGGCACGAGTTGGCCGAGCAGGTCGAAAATCGCGAAGGAGTGGATGCCGCGGCCCGCTTCTTCGGCAAGTCGACGGGACTTCTCGGCGCGCCAGATCGACCAGCGGTCGGCCATTTCCGCCTTTTGGTCCACCGCGTCGGGGTTCTTTTTGATCTGACCGCCAGCGGCGTCGCAGAAGGCCCCGATTTCACCCCAGATCGGCAGATCGACCGCGTGGAATTTGCCAAGCTGCATGCGGTCGTAGTCGACCTGGATGATCTTCTCGTGGCTCGCGATGCCGGTGTGGTTCGAAAAGCTCGCGCCGAGCACAAGGATCAGGTCGGCTTCGTTCATGAACCAGGATGCAATGGGCGTGCCGGAACGGCCCAGAACGCCGCCTCCGAGCGGGTGGCTGTCGGGGACAAGGCCCTTGGCTTTGAAAGTGGTCAGAACTGGCGAGCCGATCTTTTCAGCGAGCGAAATGATCTGATCGCGTGCGCCATAAGCGCCATGGCCGACAATGATCACCGGGCGTTTTGCGCTGTTGAGTAGATCGACCGCGGCGGCGACATCCTCCGCCGAGGGCGTCACGCGGGTGCCGCCCATGCGGCCCTCGGGCGATCCGGCCTCTTGGTCTGATGGCAAGGTTTGCGTGTCGTCGGGGAAGATCAGATGCGCCACATTCTGTTCGACCAGCGCATTCTTGCAGGCCAGTGACATGAGCTCGGCGTGGTTCGAGGACGACAGCACGGTCTGCGAGAAGGTCGAGACCGCATCGAAGGCCGACGAGAGGTCGATGTCCTGAAACGCGCCGGGACCGAACACTTGGGTTTGCACTTGGCCCGTCAGCGCAAGCACTGGCGCGCGGTCGACTTTTGCGTCCCACATGCCGGTCAGCAGGTTCGTCGCACCCGGGCCCGCGATGGTCAGGCACGCCGCGGGCTCGGCGGTGAGTTTGCCATAGGCCGAGGCGGCGAAGGCGGCGACGCCCTCATGGCGGATGCCGTAATATTTCAGCTTCTTGTCGGCGACGGCGAGGCGGATGGCATCTGCAAGACCGAGGTTCGAGTGACCGACCATCCCGAAAACGGACTGCACGCCCCAATTGCTCATCGTCTCGACCATGACATCCGTCGTTGTGCGCTCATGGGGCGGTTCCGGTTCAATGCCGACGAAGATTTCGCCGTCGCGGATATCGAGCGGGAAGAGCTTCTGGCCGGTATCCTCATGTCCGCCCGGAGGGGCCCCGGTCAGCGGATCGAAATCCCAGCCATGCCAGGGGCAACGCAGCCAGCATTTGCCCTCGACGCCTTTCTCGATGGAACCTTCGCCCAAGGGGCCACGTTGGTGCGGACAGTGGTTGTCCATCGCGGTCCATTGGCCGTCGAAATGGACAAGGCAGATCGAGGTGGTGCGTGCGGTGACGGTTTTGACCCGACCCTCGGGCAGATCATCCACATGGCCCACGGAAATCCAGTCGAGCGTCTCGTCAATCATGGGTGTCGTCCTCCTCAGGAGCCTTTGTCAGGCGGTCGATGATGTTTTGCACGAAGGTCAGGATCAGAAAGCCGCCGCAGGCCCAGATCAGCAGTTCAAATGGCGCGAATTGTGTGCCGCGCAGCCATCGGCCCAACAGCCCTCCGCCGGGGCGCAATTCCTCAATGCCGAATAGGCCGGAACGCGGCCAGAGATCAAAGAGCCAGAAGCGCGACAGGTAAAGCAGGATTACGGCGATCAACGCGACAATGAGGAGAATGAGGACCCGTTTCATTCGTCCACCAAAGCGATTGTGGCCGGATCGATTTGGAGAACAAGCAGATCACCGCGGCGTTCGATGTCGCCCTCCAATGTCACAAATTGACCGACAAAGTCGTAGGCCTCTTGCGGCATCCGCGTGGCCTCCGGTCCGGTGATCAGCATGAATTCCTGCCCTTCCACGGGTTGCGTGGAGACAAAGACAGGAGGCACGTCGCCGGTGATGCAGAGATTGGCACAGGCCTTATGCGCGAGGCCACGTCCGGGGCGCATAGCGCCATAGAGGCATTTGCCGTCGCAAATCTCCCCGGCCAATTTCCAGCGCCCGAGCGGTTCTATTTCCATCGCCGGGGCGTTGCCCTCGACCGGGGAAATCCCGTTCCGCCCGCCACGCAATTGCATCATGTCGATCGTGCCGCGCTCCAGCACGATGCCCGAGATTTGCGCGAGTTGCCCCTCCAGACCCATCGCGCGCATATCGACGCCGGATTTCCCAGCGGCGGTGAGCATCATGGTCTTGCCAGGGGCGATCCGGTCATTGCCTTCGGTGACCCGCAGTATCGGGTAGGGGGTCAGCTCGACCACACCGGTGACCGTCTGACGCCCGAAATCGAAGCGGAAGCCGGTGTCTTCCGGCGCATCTTGCGTCGCGCCGATCAAAAGCCCCGCGCCGAAGAAGAGCACGAAGACGGCCAGCGAGATGAAGAGGGTGAAGCCTTTGAGGCCAGCCGGCAGGGGCAGATAACCCACGAAGAACGGTTCGTCTTTCCGGCTCATGCGGGCACCTCCACAGGCTCAACCGGCGTGCCCGGCGGGTTCGCATCTCGGTGGACCTGCACATGGCCGTTTTCAATCCGCAGATTGTAGGTCGGGATCTTCTCGGTAAACGGGGCGGGCGAGCGCCCGTTGCGCACGTCATACTGGAAGCCATGCCAGGGGCAGGTGACGAGGCAGTCGATGATGCGCCCCTCGCCCAGCGGACCGTTCTGATGGGCGCAAGCATTTGATATTGCATTCAGTTTGCCCTCATGGCGGAACACGGCCACACGCTCGCCATTGGGCAGGATTTTAATCTTTGCGAGGCCCTCCTCGATCTCGGAAGCGTCACAAATGTCGATCCAGCCGTCTTGATCCGCGCCAAGCTCATCGCCGCGCCGATCCTCTTGCCAAGCGGCATAGGCGTGCAGTCCCGCCACCGTCAAAGCGCCGCCGATGAAGATGACAGTGAAGACGTGGTTCTGCTGATCCTGCAGGATGCCCAGAGACACGTGCGCCACCACGGCGACGTAAGCCAGGTAGATCGAGGCGTGGATCCGTTTCCAGACCGGTGGCGTAAGGAACTTCATCCAGAAATCATGGCTCGTGGCGGCGAGGATCAGAAGGCAGATCAGGGCGAAGATGCCGAAGGCCTCGAAGGGGAAACCGGCCAACTGGCCGTAGCTCGTGTTGGCAAATAGCAGGGCTTCGTATTTGTCCGAGTTTGAGAAAGCGAAGTACCAGTTCAGGATGTAACCCGCATGGGTGATCGCCACGAAAGCCGTCATCACGCCGAAATGGCGGCGGTTATAGAGGAGCGGTAGGAAGCGGCGGTCGATCCGGGCGAGGGGGCCGATGCAGAGAATGACGGTCAGCATCAAAAACGCACAGGCCCCGAAGGCGCGGGCGTTATGGACTTGTGGGTTGATTGGCGCTTCGTGGCTGAGGACTTCCGGCGAGACGAAGAGGAAGACATAGAGAAACAGCGTCACCGCGATCAGCATCAACGCGTCATAGACCCATTTCGAGCGGTTCCATTGAACGGGGATGTACTTCACGCTCATTGGCTGGCCTCCGGGGCGGAGAGCTGCTCGGGCGCAATATGGGCAGGCCATTGCTGTCGGACCGACAGACCCGCGGCGATGACAAGCACGATTGCAATCGGCATCACATAGGCGAAAATCCTGTGATTGTGACGGCGCGGTTTGTAGCGATGCGCCCAGTGATCGGTCTCGAATGCGAGGCAGTACCAGCGCCAAAGCACCAGCGGCCAGATCAACAGGATGCCGGGGATCAGAAGCGGACGGAAGACATAAGCGCCATCGGCATCCTCATCAATGCGGTCCATGCCGACGGTCAGGAAAACAAGGGCCACAAGCGCACCGATCGCGCCCCACCATTTCACCACCATCAGAAGGAATTCTGCTGTGTTCATGCGACCCCGCCATAGGCGACGCCCGACAGTTCAGCCATGTCCTTTTTCCAGGTCGTCAGATCGTTCTGATTGAACTTTGACAAGTGGTCGTGACCACAAGCCCGCGCCATGACCTGCATGAGTTCGACGGACGCGTTGAAGAAGTTCTCCAACCGCTTCGCCGATTTCTCCACCACGAGGCGGCTGACCAGATGCGGTTTCTGCGTCGCGATCCCGACCGGGCAATTGTTGGTGTGGCAGGCGCGCATGGCGAGGCACCCAATGGCCTGCATCGCCGAGTTCGACACCGCAACCGCATCCGCCCCAAGCGCCATGGCCTTGATGAAATCTGCCGGTTTTCTGAGGCCGCCGGTGATGACCAGCGTGACGTCACTGCGTCCCGAGACGTCGAGATGACGTCGCGCACGGGCGAGGGCAGGGATCGTCGGGACGGAGATATTGTCGCGGAAAATGATCGGAGCGGCCCCGGTTCCGCCGCCACGCCCGTCGAGAATGACGTAATCGACCCCGACTTCGAGCGCGGCGTCGATGTCCTTCTCGATATGCTGCGCGGAGAGCTTATAACCTATTGGTATACCGCCGGTTTTGTCCCGTACTTCGTCGGCGAACTCCTTGATCTGGGCAACCTCTGTCCAGTCGGGGAAACGGGGAGGAGAGATCGCCGCCTCGCCTTCATCCAGTCCACGCACCGCAGCGATTTTGCCTTTCACCTTGTTGCCGGGCAGGTGACCGCCGGTGCCGGTTTTGGCGCCTTGGCCGCCCTTGAAATGGAAGGCTTGAACCTTGTCGAGCTTGTCCCATGAGAAGCCAAACCGCCCAGAGGCGAGTTCGTAGAAATAGCGCGAATTGGCTTCCTGCTCCTCTGGCAGCATGCCGCCTTCGCCGGAACAGATGCCAGTGCCTGCCAGTTCCGCGCCCGTCGCGAGGGCAACTTTGGCGGGTTCGGACAGGGCACCGAAACTCATATCGGAGACGAAAAGCGGGATTTTCAGGGTCAGCGGCTTTTGAGCGTTAGGGCCGATCACGACATCGGTGCCAACAGGGTCGTCGTCCAGCAAAGGTGGGGTTGCGAGTTGGCCTGTCAGAAGCTGCAGGTCATCCCAATCGGGTAAGTCTCCGCGCGGCACGCCCATGCTCTCGACCACACCGTGATGCCCGGTGCGTTTCAGGCCGCTGCGGGCATAGCCCTGGATGAGGCCGTTATAGGGTTCCTCCTCGGTGCCGTGGCTCGTATCGGCATAGAGCCCCAGATACGCCTCGCGATTGAAGGGTTGCGGGTTTTCGAGCGCCCAGGCGTTGATCTCATCGGCATCGACACAAATGTCATCGCCCTCGACCCAGGATTTGAACTTTGGCAATGCCTCGTCATTGGCATATTCCGAGACGCCGGAATCGAGCCGATAATCCCAGTCATGCACGCCACAGATCAGGTTCTTGCCGCGTACAAAGCCGTCCGCCATGAGCGCACCGCGATGCAGGCAGCGTCCGTAAAAGACTGAAATTTCATCGTCAAAACGCACCACAACCAGATCGACCTCGCCGACGATTGCATATTTGGGTTGGCGATCTTCAAGCTCGCTGAGCTTGTGAATGGCTGTCTTGTTCATATCTGTCCCAGTTGTGTCTTGGTGCCCAATTGCGCATGGGCTTTTTGCGGTCTCGCAGGTTTGTGTGACCATGCTACGAATTGTGGGGGAATTTCCAAATCACAATCTGGGACAAATAAGTCATCTTGTTTGGGAAGGCGGGTGTACTGGTGTCAGCAAAAGGTCGTTGCCACGAAGACGACCCCAAAACCCAATCCTTTTTCACGGGCGTGTCCTGACCCGGATGATCTAAGCAGACGGTGCCTAAGCTTCTACTTTCTCGGCCGTTTCTTCACTCGCCTCCGGAGAGTTTAGCGTCGACCAAGTGTCGTCGCGAGGCGGTGAGGGGGGTGTCTCACAAGCCTGGCGGTGGATGTTCACCTTCGCGATGAAATTGGCGGAAATCGGCGCGGTGACAAAAAGAAACGCCATGATCAGAAGTTCGTGAAAGGACGTGTCGCCCAAGGCAAACGAATGCAGCATGGAGGCCAGCAGCAACATGCCGATGCCGACTGTGCCGACCTTTGTCGGCGCATGCAGGCGGGTCATGGAATCGTTGAACTTCAAAAGCCCGATGGCCCCGACCGAGACGAAGCCTGATCCCACCAGAAGGGACAGTGCAGTGGCGTAGTTGAGGATGATTTCAGAGGTCATTCGATGATATCTCCCCGCAGAACGAAGCGCGCGAGCGCGACGGTGGAGACAAACCCAAGCATGGCCACGAGCAGCGACACCTCGAAGTAAATCTGAACCCCCTGGTGCACGCCCAGCACAACAATCAGGCCGAGGGCGTTGATCACCATCGTATCGAGGGCGAGGATGCGATCTCCTGAGGTCGGACCGAGAACCAGCCGCACCATCGAGAGGATCTGACCAAGCGCCAGTGTCACGAAGGCGATGGCCACGGCGATGTCCAGAAGGGCGAGGGACGAGCTCATGAGAAAATCTCCTTCAGGCGGGCCTCGTAGCGGGACTTGATCTCATCGCGCACGGCGTCGGGATCATCGGTGTGCAGGACATGGACAAGCAGGCTGTGGCCCTCATCCGAGAGGTCCGCCGACACCGTTCCCGGCGTCAGGGTAATGGTCCCGGCCAGAACGGTGATGGCCTCGGGTTGCAGAAGGTCGAGCGGCACCACGATCCAGGCCGGCTTCAGTTTGGCGTTCGGCACCGTCAAAACAATCCAGGCGACTTGCACATTGGCGACCATGATGTCCCAGATCACCATGAAGCTGTAGGAGATCATCTTGCCCATGCGGAAGCCTTGCGGCGTGTCGGGCCACCAGATCGACGTGCCGCTGGGAATAATGATCCCGAGGATGATGCCGAAGACGATCATGCCTGCGGTGACCTCGTTTTGCAGAAGCACCCAGACCACGGCGAGAAGCAGCGTCAGCAGAGGGTGTGGCAGGAGCCATCGAATGGCGCGCGACATGTCAGTTCTCCTCCGTCTTCGGTTTGCTGAGCTTCCCGGGCGTGTCCACCACCGTGGAAATATAGGGCTCAGGCGCAAAAAGCTGCGCGGCCATGGTCGTGGTGTAGCCATGCACTTGCCCCGCAAAGACCGTATGTGCGGTCAAAAGCGAGACCAACCCGCCCACGGCGACATAGGACATGGTTGCAGGACGGGACCGCCGCTCCACATCTTCGGGGTGATCGACGCTATGGGCTTTCCAGAACAACAGGCTGCCTGCACGGGCAAACCCCAGAATGCTGATCAGGCTGGAAGAGAGGACAATCACCCAGATCCAGACCATCAGCGGTGTTTCAAACGCGGCCTCAAGCACCATGAGCTTGCCCAGAAAGCCCGAGAGTGGCGGCAGGCCCGCCATCGCGATGGCACCTAGAAAGAAAAGCCCGGCGGTCAGCGCAGTCCCGGCCATCGCGGGGCGCAAGGTCAGGTTCAGATCGCCGCGACCGGCACGAACCAGATCAGCAATCAGGAACAGTGCGGCCCCGGCCAGCGTCGAATGCACGATGTAATAAAGTGCCGCGGCGATGCCATCCGGCGTGAAGAGCGAGATGGAGACCATCACCATCCCCATCGACCCGATGATGGAGAAAGCCACGAGCCGGTCGAGTTTCTTCGCAGCGAGCACGCCGATCATGCCGATGGCGAGTGAGATCAGCGCGGCCGGGAGCAACCAGAGATCGTGCAGCCCGGAGGTGACCTCAAGCTCCGGCGGGAAGATCATCGTATAGACCCGGATGATCGCATAGGCCCCGACCTTGGTCATGATCGCAAAGAGCGCGGCGACCGGCGCCGGTGCCTCGGCATAGCTCGAGGGTAGCCAGAAATGCAGCGGCACGACCGCCGCCTTGATCGCAAAGACCAGAAGCAGAAGCACCGCGGCGACACGAATACCAACCGTCTCTTCGGGACCGATCAACTGCACGCGGTTTGCCAGATCGGCCATGTTGAGCGTGCCGGTCTCGGCATAGATCGAGCCAAGCGCGAAGAGAAACAGCGTCGATCCGATCAGGTTAAAGAGCACATATTGCACACCTGCCCGCAGCCGCTCGTTGCCGCCGGAATGGATCATCAACCCGTAGGAGGCGATCAGCAGGACCTCGAAGAAGACGAAGAGGTTAAAGAGGTCGCCTGTGAGGAAGGCGCCCATGATGCCCATGAGCTGAAACTGAAACAGCGCGTGGAAATGCCATCCGCGATCATCCCATCCTGAACCGATGGCGTGGAGCAGGACAAAAAGCGCCAGAATCGCAGTGAGGAGCACCATCATGGTCGATAGCCGGTCGCCGACGAGCACGATGCCAAAGGGGGCGGCCCAATCGCCGAGCTGATAGAGCAGAATGGTGCCGTCCGAGGTTTCCCAGGCGAGACCGGCGGCGATGGCGATCAGCGCCAGAACGCCGGCCACGGAAAACACCCGCTGAATGCCGATATGGAAACGCGCAGCCAGAACGATGAACGGAGCGAGCAGCGCGGGCAGGACGACCGGTGCGACAATCCAATGGGTCATGGCTTGTCCTCCGCCCCGGTCCCCGGCGCTTCGATCTGGTCATCCACATGGTCGTCCTCGGAGCCGAGAAATGCGCCCAGGCCGATCATCACCACCACTGCCGTCATGCCGAATGAGATCACAATCGCGGTCAGAACCAGTGCCTGGGGCAGCGGGTCGGAATAGGTCTCCATATGATCCCGAAGCACCGGCGGCGCGCCCAGGGTCAGCCGCCCGGAGGCGAAGAGGAACACGTTCACAGCATAGGTCAGCAGCGAAATCCCGAGTATGACCGGGAAGGTGCGCAGACGCAGCACCAGATACAGACCACCTGCGGTCAGAACGCCAATGGCGGAAGCGACGAGAAACTCCATCTTACGCCCCCGCCTTTGCAGGTTCGACCGGTTCTGGCGGGTCGTCTCTCGACGGATCGATATCCATCGCGTGCTCGGTCTCCGGCACTTCGCTACGGCGCGCAAGGCGCGAGAAGCTTTCCAGCGACAGCATCACGGCCCCCACGACGGCGAGGAACACGCCGACATCAAAGAGCGCCGCTGTCGCCAGCTCGAACTCCTGGAAGGGCGGGATGCGGACATAGGTGAAGTCGGAGGTGAGGAAGGGTTTGCTGACAAACCACGACCCGATGCCCGTCAGACCAGCCACCAACACGCCCGCACCGATCACCCCGTGATAGGGGTATTTCAGCCGCGCCGACGCCCAGGCGAAGCCACTCGCCATGTACTGCATGACAACCGCGATGGAGACGATGAGGCCTGCGATAAAACCACCTCCGGGTTCGTTGTGACCCCTCAGGAAGATGTAGAAGCCGACCATCAGGACAACCGGCATGATCACCCGGGTTAGCACCACCATCATCATCGGATGCATGTCGCCCGCACGCGGCTGATCGGGCAGTCGGTTGAGTAGTTTGGCGCGCACGGGTCCGCTCAACAGTGTCTCCGTCAGCGCGTAGATCAGAAGGGCTGCGATGCCGAGCACGATGATCTCGCCATAGGTGTCAAAGCCCCGGAAATCCACGAGGATCACGTTCACCACATTGGTGCCGCCACCGCCCTTGTAAGAGTTGGCCAGATGGAACTCGGAGATCGGCGTCGTGACAGCGTCACGCAGCAGGTAGTGATAGGCCAGTGTGAAGGCGGCCAGACCCCCCGCCACAGCCACGCCCACATCCCGCACGCGGCGCAGGACCGAACTTTCAACTGGCGTGCGGTTGGGCAGGAAGTTGAGCGCCAGCAAAAGAAGGATGATCGTCACCACTTCCACGGTGAACTGCGTCATCGCGAGGTCCGGCGCGCTGAAAAAGACGAACCCGATGGAGACCATCAGTCCAACGATGCCGATCAGGATCAGGGATAGGAAGCGGTTGCGATGCAGGAAGACCATGCCGCCAGTGGCTGCGACCAACATGATCCAGCCGGCAATCGGCACGGGTCCCGCGGACTGCATCTCGCGCGTCGGCGCGGCGATGGTCCCGGTGCTCCAGGCGTGGAACCCGGCGGCGACAATGGCAATCGACCCGATGGCCGCGTAGCGCGAGAAGGCGCCATTGTGGAGCGGCAAGATCAGCTTTTGCGCAAGGCTCGCAGCGGCCTCAACAATCGCCCCGAAGATGATTTTCGCCTCTGGGCGCGGCGTCGTCTCCCAGAGCCGGAGCAGCGGCTTGAAGACCGCCATCAAGGCCAAACCGCCGACCACGGCTGCGATCGACATGAAGAGCGCGGGGACAAGCCCGTGCCAAATCTTGAAATAGGCCTTCGGCACCTCCGCCTCGCCATAGAGCACCGAGGCTGTGATGAGTTTCACGAATGGCTCCGCCAGGAAGGGCGCGACACCGATCACGACCACCAGCACGACGAGGATCGCAGGCGGCAACCAGAGCCCTGAACCCGGGTCATGGGGTTTCGACGGGTAATCCTCGCGCACCGGCCCGAGGAACACATGACCGATGAACCGGAAGCAATACGCGGCGGAGAAGAGCGAGCCCAATGTCGCCAGCGCCGGAACCAGCCAGGGCATCCCGAACAGCACCGTGTGAGTGGTTTCCTCGAGCATCATTTCTTTCGACAGGAACCCGTTCAGGAACGGAATGCCCGCCATGGAAAGTGCGGCCAGAACGGCGATCACGAAAGTCACAGGCATCAACCTGCGCAACCCACCCAAGCGCCGGATATCGCGCGTATGCGCCTCGTGGTCGATGATGCCCGCCGACATGAAGAGCGCGGCCTTGAAAGTCGCGTGATTGAGGATGTGGAACATCGCGGCCATCGCACCGAAGGCCGTGCCGGTGCCCAGAAGCATGGTGATCAGGCCCAGATGGCTGACGGTGGAGAAGGCCAGAAGTGCTTTCAGATCGTGTTTAAAGAGCGCAATCACCGCCCCTAGCACCATGGTCACAAGGCCGGCGGTCGTCACGATGATGAACCACTCAGATGTGCCCGAGAGCACCGGCCACATGCGCGCCATCAGGAAAATCCCGGCCTTCACCATGGTCGCGGAGTGCAGATAGGCCGATACCGGGGTCGGAGCAGCCATCGCATGCGGCAACCAGAAATGGAACGGGAACTGCGCCGACTTTGTGAAACAGCCCAGCAGGATCAGGATCAGCGCGGGCACGTAATAGGGCGAGGCCTGGATCAGCTCCTTGTTCTGCAGGATGACGCTCAGGTCATAGCTGCCCGCGATCTGACCCAGGATCAGCATGCCACCGATCATCGCGAGCCCGCCCATGCCGGTCACGGCCAGCGCCATGCGCGCGCCCTGACGGCCCTCGGGCAGGTGTTTCCAATAGCCAATGAGCAGGAAGGAGGAGAGCGAGGTAAGTTCCCAAAACACCAGCAAAAGCAGGATGTTATCACTCAGAACAATCCCCACCATCGCGCCCTGGAAGAGGAGCAGATAGGTGAAGAACTCCCCCATATGATCGTCGCGGCTGAGGTAATGCCGCGCATAGGCGATGATCAAAAGACCGATGCCAAGGATCAGAAACGCAAAGAAAAACCCGAGCCCGTCGAGCATCAGAGTGAAATTCAGGCCCAGCGATGGAATCCACTCCACGCGGGCCATGACAACTTCACCGGCGAGGACCGAGGGCAAGTTCGTCAGCAAGCCGATGAAAGCGACCAGCGACACGGTAAAGGTCACGCCACCGCAGGCCGCACGTCCTGCTGAGTTCATCAATCCGGGCAGAAGCGCTCCAAAGAACGGCAAAGCGACAATGAAGAAGAGGGACACGTAAGCTCCTGACCCGACGTTTTTCTTGTTCGCCTAAATCTGCATCACGGTTGGAAAATCTCAAGGGAATTCGACCGGATTGCCAGGAGGACCTTTCCAGCCGACATCTGGTTTGTAGTCCCCTTTCCGGCCCATCAGACGCCGCGCCAGTCGAAAAATGTGTGTCTGATCCCGTTAGACGAACCGGTTTACGAGGTTTTCCAGACGCTCCTGACGACCGGATTTCGGTTGCGGGTCGAGACCCTTCTCCAGAACCATGTCAGAGATCGATTGCAGGTCCGATGACATTAGCGACTGCCCGAAATCTTCGTCCCATCCGGCGTAGCGCGCCTGACGCATCGCCTCCAGACTGCCATCCTCGAGCATCGCCACGGCGGCTTTCAATCCTGCGGCACAGGCGTCCATGCCACCGACATGGGCGAGGATCAGATCGGTCGGGTCGAGCGACTGACGGCGCAGCTTTGCGTCGAAATTCGTCCCACCCGTGTCAAACCCACCTGCGCGCAAGACTTCATAATAGGCCAGCGCCATTTCCGGCACGTTATTTGGGAATTGATCGGTGTCCCAGCCGGATTGGTAGTCATTCCGGTTCATGTCGATGGAGCCGAAGATGCCCAATTCGCGGGCGGTGGCCAATTCGTGCTCGAAGGAATGGCCCGCCAGGATCGCGTGGCCCTGCTCGATATTCACCTTCACTTCGTTCTCAAGGCCGAAATCCTTCAGGAACCCGTAAACCGTCGCCACATCGTAATCATATTGGTGCTTCGTCGGCTCTTGCGGTTTTGGCTCGATCAGGATCGTGCCCTTGAAGCCGGTCTTGTGTTTGTACTCCACGACCATCTGCAACATGCGCCCGGCTTGCGCGCGTTCGCGGCCCATATCGGTGTTGAGAAGCGTCTCGTACCCCTCGCGGCCACCCCAAAGCACGTAGTTCTCGCCGCCGAGCTTCATGGTGGCGTCCATGCAGGATTTGATCGTCGCGGCGGAGTAGGCGAACACCTCCGGGTCCGGATTGGTCGCCGCGCCGGCCATGAAGCGGCGATGCGAGAACAGGTTCGCCGTGCCCCACAAAAGCTTCGTGCCGCTGGCCTGCATCTTCTCGGCAAAATAATCGGTGATTTCCTCGAGATTGCGCGCACTTTCCGCAAAACTCGCACCCTCGGGCCGCACATCGGCATCGTGAAAGCAGAAATAGGGCACGCCCAGGATGTTAAACATCTCAAAGGCCACATCGGCCTTGAGGCGGGCGAGGTCCATCGTGTCACCGAACCAGGGGCGCTCGAAGGTCTGCCCGCCAAACGGATCGCCGCCCGGCCAGGCAAAACTGTGCCAATAGGCGCAGGCGAAGCGCAGATGGTCCTTCATCGTCTTGCCCATCAGCATCTCGTCGGGATTGTAGTGCCGAAAGGAAAACTCGTTGGCCGTTTCGGGGCCCTCGAAGCGGATGGCGGGGATGTCTTTGAAAAACTCGGTCATCGGTCAAAGGTCCTTTAGGAGGGCATAGGCACGTTTGTAACGGGCATGGGCCTCGGTCATTGCGGAGTGAAGCTTTGGGTCGGGGTCGACGCTGCGGGCGAGGGGCGGCTGCATGGCAATGTCCGGCCCCGCGCCGCCGCCTGCCATCATCGCAAGCCGTGCTGCGCCGAGCGCCGCGCCGAACTCGCCGGCTTTGGGAATGTCGAGCGTGATGTTGAGCATCGAGGCCAGCATCGCGCACCAGTGGTCCGACTTTGCGCCGCCTCCCAGAGCCAGCGCCCGGGTCAGTGTCGTTCCGGTCGCCGCCAGCGCCTCCTGACAATCGGCGAAGGCGAAGCTGACGCCCTGCAAGACGGCACGCGCGGCAGCTTTCACATCTGTCGCTTGGTCGAGATGCAGGAACTGCCCGCGGATATTTGCGTCATTATGCGGTGTTCGCTCGCCGCCGAGATAGGGAAGGAACAGCGTCTTTCCGGGGGCTTCGACGGGGCCGAGGTCCCAGGTCAGCTCTGCTGCTGTCTGGCCAGTCAGTCGCGCCAACCATTCCAGCGCATCGGTTGCGGCAAGGATCACACCCATCTGGTGCCAGGTGCCCGGCAAGGCGTGGCAGAACGTATGCACCGCGGAGGCCGGGGCAGGGCGATAGGCGTCATTGGCGGCAAAGAGCACGCCGGACGTGCCAAGCGACAGAAACGCGGAGCCGTCTGCGACGACCCCGGCTCCGATCGCGGCAGCGGCATTGTCGCCACCGCCGCCTGCAACGACACAAACTGGCAGTCCCAACTCACCCGCCAGCTCTGTACGCAATGTGCCCGAGGCTTCCGATCCTTCGACCAAGGATGGCATGTGGTCCCGGCTCAGATGACAGGCGCTCAGAAGTGCGTCCGACCAGTCCCGCGCGCCGGTGTCGAGCCAGGCTGTGCCCGCCGCGTCAGACATCTCGGACACGTACTCGCCGGTCAGAAACAGGCGCAGATAATCCTTCGGCAGCAAGATTTTCGTCGTCTTCTCAAAAACCTGCGGCTCGTTGTTCCGCACCCACTCGACCTTCGGCGCGGTGAAGCCGGGGAAGACGATATTGCCGCTGATGTCGCGAAACTGCGGATCGGCGTCCATTGCCGCAGCCTCGGCATGGCTGCGCGTATCGTTCCACAACATGCATGGGCGCAGCGCTTGGTCATCCGCGCCGACGAATGTCGCGCCATGCATATGCCCGGACAGTCCGATGCCCTTAAGCCCGCTGCAATCCGATGATGCGGCCAGCGCAGCAAGTGCCTCTTTCGCCGCCTCACACCAGCTTTGCGGGTCCTGTTCCGACCAGCCGTCATGGGGGCGTTCGACACGCAATCCCACCGTGTGTTCGGCCAGAACCTCCTGCGTCTCGCTGATCAGGATGGCCTTGAGTGACGAGGTGCCCAGATCAAGGCCGATGAAACTCATGCGGCGGCCTTGGGGTTCTTTCCAAGAATGATCATCGACAGAATGTCATCTTCGGTGACATCTTCCACCCGTTCGGTGCCGATCATCTGCCCGTTTTTCATCACCGCAACGCGGTCGCAAAGCTCCATCATCTCGCGGGTGTCGTGGCTGATGAGGAAGATGCCGAGGCCCTGCTTCTTCAACTCCTGGATCAGGTCGGCGACCATGGCGGTTTCATGCACACCAAGCGCTGCGGTCGGCTCATCCATGATCAGGATCTTGGCGTTGAAATAGACCGCGCGGGCAATCGCGACCGATTGGCGCTGACCGCCGGAGAGGGCGGAGACAGGCTCGTTCAATTTCTGGAAATTCGGATTGAGCCGCGCCATGATTTTGCGGGTCTCGGCCTCCATCCGGTCTTCATCCACAAAGCCCAGCGAGGTGACCAGTTCGCGACCCAGAAACAGGTTGGAGGCCGCATCGAGATTATCGGCCAGCGCAAGCGTCTGGTAGATCGTCTCGATATTGTAATCACGCGCATCGCGGGGCGATTGGATGCGGGCCGGTTCGCCGTTGATCCAGATCTCGCCGCTGTCCATTTTGTAGGCACCTGATAGAATTTTAATCAGGGTCGATTTGCCGGCGCCATTATGGCCCAAGAGGCCCACGACCTCGCCGGGATAAAGCGTGATGCTCACATCATCGACCGCCTGAACGCCGCCAAAGGCGATGGAGATGTTCTTCATTTCCACAAGAGGTTGCATCAATCAGCTCCCCAAACGCTTGCGATATTGGATGTCGATGAAGACGGCGGCGACCAGGACCATGCCGACCACGATGTTCTGCAGGGGCGCGTCCACGCCCACCATCGCCATGCCGGATTGCAGGGACTGCATGATCAGCGCACCAAGGATCGCGCCGTAGATCGTGCCGACGCCGCCTGAGAGCGCGGTGCCGCCAATGACGGCAGCTGCAATCACCCGTAGCTCATCCAGCGTTCCCAGATCGTTGGAGTGGTTCGCCAGCCGAGAGGACGCGACTACCGCGGCAATCGCGCAGAGCACGCCCATCAGTGCGAAAATCTTCACCGTCAGTAGCCGCGTATTGATGCCGGAGAGTTCCGCGGCGTCAGGGTTGCCGCCGGTGGCGAAGATATAGCGCCCGAACCGGGTCTTGCGGGCGATCACCGTCATGATCGCTGCGATGGCGATGAGCAGAAGCACCGAGATCGGCAGGCCATAAACCGGCGCGCAGCCTTCGGCGACTTCGCAGCCGAACCGGCCCGGGTCGCGGGCGACGACGCGGTCGGGGACTTTGTAACTCGCGAGGATCGCGACGAAGCCCACGATGGCGCCGGTGGAGATCGCCGCGAGCGTCACCTCGGCCCACAATGGCTTCACGATGAAACCGTGGGACAGTTTGGTCCGCCGCGCATTGAAGATGGCGAAGATCGTGAAGATGACGGCAATCGCGCAGATCACCCAACTAATCGTACCGCCGAGCGTGCCGTTGATCCCGCCAAACATCATGAAGGTCTGATCAAGCGGCCCGATCGTCTGCCCGCCGGTCTGATACCAGCCAACATTGCGCCAGATCAGGAAGCCGCCAAGCGTGACGATGAAGGCCGGGATGCCGTGATACCCGATGAGCCAGCCATTGAACGCGCCGATCAAGGCGCCGAGCGCGATGCCCACCGCAATGGTGATCCAGGGAATGGCCCAATGCCCGATTTCCAACCCGACCGTCCCGGGCAGAAACCTCACTTGGGTCATCGCCATGAGCGCCGAGCAGGCCGCCAGCACCGCGCCGACCGACAGGTCAATGTGGCGCGAGACGATCACGAAGACCATGCCGGTCGCCATGATCGCGACACTGACCGTCTGGATCGTCAGGTTGAAAATGTTGCGCGGTGTCAGAAACCGCCCATCTGTCAGTGTGTTGAAAATCAGCGCCACCAGAATGAACGCGCCGATCATCCCCAACAGACGGGTGTCGAGTTCCAGCGTCTCAAAGATGCTGCGCTTGCGCGGGGCGGGGGCGGTTTGTGTCGTATCAGTCGTGTCTGTGGACATGACATATCTCCTGTCGGCGCACGCTCACGTGTCAGGGCTGCTCAACGAAAGGGTTGGGAGAGAGGGTAAAGGGGATCGGCCCGCCTGCATAGTTCCGCGGCGGGCCGACAGGATTTGCGATCAGTTACACGGTGCAGGACCGCCGCTGACGCCTTGGCAGAGCGCCTCTTTGGTGATCCAGCCTGCATCCACAACGGTGGAGAGGTTGGCCGCGGTTACTGGCACCGGTTCGAGGAAGACAGCCATCATGTCGGTGCCACCCGGAGAGGTCCAGGACTGAACGCCGTCAACAGCGCTCATATCGCCGTCATTGCCGGCGAGCGCGACGGCGATTTCGCCTGCCGCTTTGCCGAGGTCACGGGCATCTTTCCAGACCGACACGGTTTGGGTGCCAAGCGCGACGCGGTTCAGCGCCGCGTGGTCACCATCCTGACCGGACACCGGAATACCTTCCATGCCTTGCGCGGTCAGCGCGGCGACAACGCCACCAGCGGTGCCGTCATTGGAGGCCACAACTGCGTCGACGCCATTGTCATTGGCCGTCAGGATTTGCTCCATATTGCGCTGGGCGTTGGCCGGCAGCCATCCATCCGTATAGGCCTCATCGACAATTGTGATGTCGCCCGCATCAATCGCGGCTTGCAGAACTTCCTGCTGACCGCCGCGCAGGAAATCCGCGTTCGGGTCGGTGGGCGAGCCCTTGATCATCACGTAGCGGCCCTTCGGCTGCGCCTCGAGCACCGCGCGGGCTTGCATGCGGCCCACTTCCACGTTGTCGAACGTGAGGTAGAAGGCGCGGCTGTCTTCGATCAGCCGATCATAGCCCACAACAGGGATACCTTCGGCAGCAGCGGCATCCACAGCGGGGCCAACGGCGGCACTGTCTTGTGCCAGAATGATCAGCGCATCAACGCCCTGTGCGATCAGGCTTTCCACATCTGAAAGCTGCTTGGCGGACGAGGATTGCGCGTCGGCGGAGATGTAAGTGGCACCCGCTTCGTCAAGCGCTGCTTTGATTGCCGCTTCATCGGTTTTCCAGCGCTCTTCCTGGAAATTCGACCAGCTGACGCCGACCGTCACGCCATGCCCATCCGCAAAGACAGCTGTCGCCATTGCAGTCATAGACAGCGTCGCTGCCATAAGTAGTCTTTTCATATTTTCCTCCCATTGACCCCGTGCCTTCCGTTGGCGCGGGGCGAGTCGATTAACAACTTGCCCGCGCAGTCTTTCGTAATTTATTTCGATTGTCAAAATAAAAAATGATCGAATATCGACTATGGATGGGATTCCGCGAAATTGAGCGCTTGTATTTGGGCGGAATTAGCGTAATTCTCGACGCTAGGGAGGAAATAAATTTGGGTAGTGAAATAAATATAGCCCAAGATGAGGGAGCCGAAACCGTTGGCTGCGGACCTTTGCTCCAAGCCCTTTCCACGTCCTCAATGCCCTTGCGCCAGCAGGTTTTTGAATATGTTCGGTCGCATGGCCACGCCGCACGCGCGGATATCACGGAGGCATTGAGCATCAGCCCGGGCACGGCGACAACGCTCACCGCGGAACTCATCGCCTCGGGTCATTTGCGAGAGATCGAGAGCGCCAATCGCGAATCCGGGCGGGGTCGCCCGCGGGTGGCCTTAGAGGTCGTGCCGGAAGCGGCCTACGTCATCGGCATCAAGCTTGCGTTCAACCGTCACACCGCTGTCCTTGCGGATTTTGCGGGCAATGTGATCGCGGATGTGTCGATTGCGTCCAGTGATCAGCGGCGTTCCGTGGCCCAAGTTGTGCAGGAAACCTCTGACCTGATCGAGGCGCTGCTGAAGACAAGCGGGAAATCCTGGCACGAGATCAAAGCGATAGGGATCGGATTGCCCGGTCTGGTTGAGCATGAGACAGGAACGGTTGTCTGGTCGCCGCTTCTGCAATCCGGGGCGGAGGAGTTGTCACAAGCGCTGACCGCGCATTTCTCGGTGCCGCTCCTGCTCGACAATGATGCCAATATGCTCACCCTGGCCGAACTTTGGTTCGGGGAAGGGCGCTCGATTTCCGATTTTGCGGTCGTCACCGTGGAAAGCGGTGTCGGTATGGGCCTCGTTTTGCGCAACCAGCTCTATCGCGGTGCGCATGGCATGGGCTTGGAACTGGGGCACACCAAAGTTCAACTGGACGGTGCCTTGTGCAAATGCGGGCAGCGCGGCTGTCTGGAGGCCTATCTGGCCGACTACGCGCTGATCCGCGAGGCCGCCACCGCGCTGGGAAGCGCATATGATCCCGCGCAGGGCCCTGAAGATATCCTCGCGTCGCTATATGAGCAGGCGAAATCCGGTCACCAGGCGGCGGAGACGATTTTCCGCCGTGCCAGCCGCTACCTCTCGCTGGCGCTGTCCAATGTCGTGCAGCTTTTCGATCCGGAACTCATCATCCTCTCGGGCGAACGGATGCAGTATGATTATCTCTATGCCGATGAGGTGATGACAGCGATGGATGCGATGATCCTGAACGAAGGCCGCAAATCCTGTCAGGTGAAAGTCAATGCCTGGGACGGTCTTGTCTGGGCGCGCGGCGCGACGGCGCTGGCTCTCAGTTCGATCACGGCTTCCCTGATTTCGCACGCCAAGGCGGCATGAGACCACTCCTGCTTCCGCTGCTGTTGAGCGTGTCCCCGCTCTGGGCCGAGGTGGCGTTTGAGGATGTCTCGGACAGATTGCCGGAGCACCGTTACGAGGGCGGGTGGGAACATTTTGTCGGCGGAGGATTGGCGGTGTTCGATTGCAACGCTGATCAATTGCCCGACATTTACGCCGCGGGTGGCAGCAATCCCGCGACGCTCATCGTCAATCTCGGTGATTTTGCCTTCGAAGTGGCCGAGACCCCCGTGCTGACTGATGTCACCGGCGCATATCCTATCGATATCGACGGCGACGGGATCAAGGACCTCTTTGTTCTCAGGGTCGGTGCCAATGCAATTCTGAAAGGGCTTGGGAATTGTCGGTTCGCGCGGGCGGATGCGGAATTTGGTCTGCCGGGCAGCGATGCGTGGAGCACGGCCTTCACGGCCTGGTGGGAGGATGAGAAGACAAGGCCACATCTCGTCATCGGCAATTATGTGGACCGGGATGATCCAGACGGGCCGTTTGAAGCTTGCGATGACAATGAACTGCTGAGGCCCGCGCCGGAGGGTTATCGCGCAGAGGCGCTCAGCCCGGGATTTTGTCCCCTGTCGATCCTGACTGCAGAGGATGCGCGCGGACGCCAAACGCTGCGCCTCTCCAACGACCGGCATTACTATGTGCGCGGTGGCTATGAGCAGATGTGGGACATTCAGGAGCAGCGGTTTCTGACCGAGGCGGATGGGTGGCAGACCGTGGCGCTCTGGGGCATGGGTATTGCCAGTCGCGATCTCAACGCCGATGGCCGCGACGAGGTCATGCTAACGTCCATGGGCGACCAGCTGATGCAAATCGCGCAGATCGATGGCACCTATGCCGCGGCACCATTTGACATCGGAACTTACGCCCAGCGCCCCCATGTGGGTGACGATGGGCGTCCCTCGACCGGCTGGCACGCTGAGTTCGGCGATGTGGACAATGACGGTCGCGCTGATCTCTTCATCGCCAAGGGAAATGTCGATCAGATGCCGGGCATGGCGACCCGCGATCCCAATAATCTGCTCCTGCAAAAACCTGATGGCCGGTTCGAGGAGGTCTCGGTGGCCGCTGGCGTCGCCTCCCTCGCGCGGTCCCGCGGTGGCGCTCTGGCCGATTTTGACGGGGATGGACGGCTCGATCTGATCGTGTCCAACCGGCGCGCGCCATTGGAGCTTTATCGCAACGTCACGCCTGAGATCGGCAATTGGGTACGGGTCGAGCTGTCCCAAACCAATGCCAATCGCGACGCCATCGGCGCCCGCATCACAGTGACCAGCGATGGGCGCACGCAATCCGTGCAACAGGTGATCGGTGGCGGGCATGCCGGTGGGCAGCTTTTGCCACGTCATTTTGGGATCGGTGCGGCGGATGAGGCCGATATCTTAGTGACCTGGCCTGATGGCACTCGAAGCGCGGCGGTTGCAAGGGCAGGCGAGACGCTCCGTCTCACAAAACCTTAGGGCACTTTCAGCCGGCTCGGCACGCTGTCCGGCACGCCCATCCGACCCTCGATGGCGATCGGGTCGGTTAATGTTTCGAGAAAGGCCACCAGAGCAGCAATATCGGCTTTCGACAACGCGACCGCATCGGTTGTCACGGCGTCTGCGATCTGGCGGCGCTGTTCAGGATCACGCATCACCGCGAAATCCGCGTCGACGGGGTCAACCAGAACGGCTTGTGTGGGATCGTAGGTCTCGAGTGCGGCTTTCGGGTCGGCATGGGCGGCAATGAAACTCGCCAGGTCCTTATGCGCGCCCGCATGGCCATAAGGAGCCGTCAGCGTGACATTGCGCAAAGACGGCGTGCGGAAGGCATATCGGTCGGAGCGCTGACCCGTCACCCGAAACCGTCCGTCATCGCGCTGATGGTCTTCGAAAGTGGCCGCCTTGCCGGGGCCGATCTGCGGCGCGCCCATGGCGTGAAACGCGTGGTCGGTCAGGAACGGGCCGGAATGACAACGCGCACATCCCGCATCCCCATAGAACAATTCCAGCCCCCGTTGTGCTGCGCCGTCCAACGTTGTTTCACCTCGCAACATCGCATCGAAAGGTGCGGTGTCGGAGCGCCATTCAATCTCGATAAAGGCAGCGATGGCGTTGGAGATGTCGGTAAAGGCGATATCCGCGCCGGTCTCGATATGCGGGTAAATCTGCGCAAAAAGTACCGCATAGGTGTCGATCTCGCCAACCCGGCGCGACAGCAAATCCCACGCGCCACCGTCACCGGTGACCAGACCCTGCCGCACCGCTCGCCCAATTTCGTTTTCATCGTAAGACCCCGCCATCTCGTCACGGCTGAGCACAGGAAACATGGTCTGGGCGGACAGAACCGAGGCAAAGCCCTGCATCATATCCGCATCCAAGGGGGAGCGCAGGCCGCCGGGATGGTTCGGGTCCGCCTCAAGCCGCCCGTCATGGAACATCACGGTGAACTCCCGCGCGCCGAGATTGAACAGGGCAGGGGAGTTGCGCGGGATGCGCTGCTCTGGTGGATTGTCGGGATCGATGCGCCGGTCAGGACCCAACCCGATCCCACCATCCCCGATGGAGAGCGACACCCCATCGGAGGTGCCGAAATCGGGATGGTGGCAGGTCGCACATGCGACGGTCTTGTTGCCGGAAAGGATCGGGTCATAAAACAGCAGACGCCCAAGCTGTGCCTCGGCCTCGTTGACCGGCGCAAAATCCTGATCCGTCAGCCCCTTGGGCAGGCTCTGCGCAAAGGCGGGGCCTAAGAGGCAGGCGATGATGCCAAAAACCCTTAAAAATCTGTCCAAAGACCCATCCCGCATGACTGACAATCCGGCTGTAACTTTCGCACTCTGTGGGAGGAATTGCCACCGCTCAGAAGGCTGCGACGTGAAGTCTGAAGGTCAGGTCGCGGATGGTTAATCGAGCCCTTCACATTCAGTGCATCGATCTGGAAACAATCCACTCCAAGCGCCAACATTGTCACGGCGCGGCCTCTTTTTCGTCACTTTCTCAAAATATGAAATTGTCGAGAATATTCGAAGTGGGGCAAAGGGCATGATGGACGCGGAGTTTGACGCGTATGTTTCTGAATATGCTGACCAGCACAGTCAGAGCATTCGGCTGTCTGGCGAGCAGCCGGATTACTTTGCGGATTACAAGATCCGTGAGTTGGCCCGTCTGACCTCGGTCTGGCAGTTCAAACAGCCCGATATTCTGGATTTCGGCAGCGGAATTGGGAACTCGATCCCTGCGTTCCGCAAGTATTTCCCCGAGGTCTCGACAACATCCTCCGATGTGTCTTCCAAAAGCCTCAAGGCCGCAGTCGAACGGCATGGCGCGCAAGAGACGCAGCTTCTGATCGCCGACGGTCAAATCCCCGCGGAGCCGTCGAGTTTCGACGTAGTGTTCACGGCATGCGTCTTTCATCACATTCCAGAGGAGGAGCATATCTCCTGGCTTGAGGAACTGCGCCGGGTCACGCGACCGGGCGGGCGGATCGTCGTGTTTGAACACAACCCCTTCAATCCGTTGACCCAACACGCGGTCAAGAATTGCCCGTTTGACGAAAATGCTGTGCTGATCAGGCCGTCCCAGATGCGCCAACGCCTAAAGCAGGCCGGATGGCAATCACCTCAAACGGATTACCACCTGTTCTTTCCGGCGGCACTTGCACGCCTCAGACCGCTTGAAGCCTATCTCCGCTGGTGTGGGATCGGCGCGCAATATGCGGCACATGCGGTGAAGGCATCATGAGCGACGTTTCGATCCAAGACGATGCAAATTCGCTCTGGCGCCAGATTTGGCGCTACGGGCTGACGGGCATGGTCAACACCGGGGTGGGCCTTGCGGTGATCCTGATCCTCCACATGGGCTTTGGCGCAGGGTTACTGATCTCCAACGCGGCGGGCTATGGGGTGGGACTTCTCATTGCGTTCACCCTCAACCGCGCCTGGACCTTTGCCTCCAACGCCAATGTTGTGTCGAGCGGGCTTAAATTCGCGGCCCTTGTTGCCGTGGCCTTTGCCGTGAACATGGCCCTCATAACGTCGCTGCAGGCTGCCGCAGTTCCCTACGTCTTTGCCCAAATTTCGGGCGTCGCTGCCTATAGCGTCCTTGTCTTTGTCGGAGCGAAATATGTCGTATTCCCCCGTTGAGTTCGTGAGCCGGGCGGAGGGTGCCCCGCGGCGTGCCCGTCCACACATGGCGCTCGTCATCCCGTGCCACAACGAGGCAGAGATGCTGCCAAAGCTGTTTGCGCGGCTTGAGCGGCTTGATGCGGACTTGCAGGCGGCAAGAGCGACCGTCGGGCCAATGGATGTCGTTCTTGTGGATGATGGGTCCACCGACGACACTTGGTCCTTAGTCGAAAGCGCGAAAACGAGTTTGGCCGTCACCGGCATTCGGCTGTCCCGAAACCACGGGCATCAGCACGCGTTGTTTGCCGGTTTGATGAATGCAGATGCAGATGTGATCGTCAGCATGGATGCTGACCTCCAGGACGATCCCGACGCGATCAAGGACATGATCGCCGCCTATTCAAAAGGCGCGGAAGTTGTCTATGGCGTGCGCGGCTCCCGCGACACCGATACCTGGTTCAAGAGATGGTCAGCGCAGAAATACTATGGGCTCTTGTCGTCCATGGGCGTCGATCTGATCCCAGATCACGCGGATTTCCGACTGATGAGCCGGAAGGCCCTGGAAACGCTTGCGGAGTTCGGGGAGACCAATCTGTTCCTGCGCGGTCTGGTGCGCCAGGTCGGGTTTCGATCTGAAACCGTCTACTATGATCGGGCAGAGCGGGCAGCGGGCGAGAGCAAATATCCGCTGCGCAAAATGATCGGTCTGGCTTTGGAAGGCGTCACCTCGTTTTCCATCCGTCCGCTGCGCATCATCACGATGCTTGGCTTCGCGATTGCTGGTCTCGCATTCCTCTTTACGCTTTACTCCATCATTGCCTGGGGTTTCGGTCAGACAATCACCGGCTGGACCTCAATTGTCGTGCCGATCTACTTGCTGGGTGGGGCGCATTTGATCGCACTCGGCGTCATCGGCGAATATATCGGCAAGATTTATCAGGAAACCAAACGCCGCCCACGGTTCATCATTGATCAGGTCGTTTCATCCGGCGCGGCCCGTTCCACAACGCCGATTGTGGCGCAGAAAGCGGCCTCCTAGTGGCGCTGACCGAAGCAGTCATGCCAAAGCGTGAGCGCAAGGCGGGTCTTGCGTCTTGGGTGCCGCTGCTTGGCTTCGGTTTCATGGTTGCGATGGGCCTCTGGCCAATTCTCGCGCACACCTATCTTCCGCTGATTGATCTGCCCAATCACATCGCGCGTCACCATATCGCGGCGCATGGCGACGGTCCGCTGGCCCAATACTACACCTATACGTTCTCTCTGGTGCCGAACTCGGCCGTGGACCTTCTTTGGCGTTTCACAGGACAGGCCGGTGATCCGGTCCTCTTCTCGAACCGCATCATGGCGCTTTATGCCGTGCTGTTTGTCAGCGCCACGATGATATTGGCTCGGGTGCTCTGGGGCAGGTGGACCGGCTGGTCAGCCGTCGTTGGCATTGTCACCTTCAGTGGGCCGTTTTTCTGGGGGTTTCAAAACTTCATTTTTTCTGTGCCGTTTTGCCTGCTTGGCTTGGCGCTTTGGCTCCTGCTGGAAGATCGCAAGCGCGCCCGTTTGCTGGTTTTTTTCGCCTTTGCGGCGATGCTCTATCTCATGCATTTCTTCGCTTTTGCGATCCTGTGCATCGCTGTTTTCGGGCGAGAGGCTCAGGTTCAACTTGAGGACAAGGGACCGCTCAGCCGGAGATTTGGCCTTTTGGTCCTGAACATGCTGCCCTTTGCGGTTCCAGTATTCTGGTTGGCGCTCAACATTCTCACCGGACCGGAAACACCGGCGGGCACGCGCACAGAGTTCGGCGAACTGATCAACCGGTTCGGGGCCGTGACATCACCGTTCATGGCCTGGAATACCGAGAGCATGCCGCAGATCAATTTGATCGGCTATCTCGCCGCAGGATTTTTGGCGCTTTGTTTTGCGACGCTGTTCTGGAAACGGGGCCCGCATCTGGTCCTTCACCGCAAACTGAGAGGCGCGGTCGTGGTGCTGACCCTCGCCACGCTCCTGGCTCCGATTTGGTTAAACGGGGTCGCGCTGGTCCATATTCGTGTGCCGCTTGTTCTTCTGGCCGTCTTGTTCGCAGCGACCTGTTGGCAGGGTCTCAATCAACGTCAGCTTGTGGTGTTGTCGCTCATTGTCGCAATGCTTGTCGGCGCGCGCAGCTTCTACGTCGAACGGTTCATCGCGCGATACGACCACGACATACGCACCCTTCTCGACATGGCCGAGGTTCTGCCCGCGGGCGCCCGTGTCCTGCCGGTGCGCGGCCCGGGTCTGCAGGAGGATTATCGGCTGTCGCACGCTCAAGCATATCTGGTGGCAAAGCGGGATGTGTTTGTCCCGACCTTGTTTCAAGGCGTTCACGCCATTCAGGTAAACCCGGATTGGTCGGAATATGCGCATCCAGCGCTCTTTGCCGTCGATCTGCGGCTTGTTCTTCGTCAGGAAACCAATCCAATCCCCGAAGACGTCCCGTTCCTCGAAGATTGGGAACAGAAGTTCACCCATGTGCTCTTGCTGGATCGCGACACCAACGACATTCACACCGACCCGCGCCTGTCGCAGATAGCGCAGGCCGGTCGGTTTACGCTTTATCGCGTCGAATAAATCCTTCCCCGCTCAATCTGACGACAGCGCTCCTTTCAATTCGAAGAGCGGACCTAGCTAGCTGATCGGGTTGTCACTGGGGTTCAGGTCGAGCCCAATGATAAGGGGATCATGGTCCGACGACGCAAACTGGCTGCCTTCGAAGAAGGCCGGATTGTTGAACACCGAATTGTAATTGAGCAAATCCGGCTCATCGGCATTGATATGCCATTCCGTGACCCCGGTGACCATGTCTGCGATATCGTCTGACGCAATGGCGTGATCCAGCGCGCCTTGCTGACCGTCAAAGACGAAGCTGTAGGCCTCTTCCTGTCCAATGAACTCGTCGATCAGGTCCACAAGATCGGGATCATCGGTCAATGTCTGAACCGGGTCTTCCTGTGCATAGGCATTCAAATCGCCCAGGATCAGGAAGTCGCTGACACCGCCACCATTATACTCTGTCTCGATCCAGTTCTGAACTTCAGCCGCCGCGTCAGCGCGCACTTGGTTCCAGAACCCTTGCCCGTCGCCCTGATCATAGTTGGGGTCGTTGATCAAAGCGTCGATATCGGCCTGGGTGATGCCGGTCCCGCCATTGTCGAGATAGTCCTGCGCCGCTTCGACCAAGTCCTGAAGGCCGCTGTCCCCCTTGGATTTGAAGTGGTTCGACACGATAGTGAAGGTCTCGCCGGTTTCGGGGTCTTCGAACGTTGCCGCTATAGCAGGGCGGTTGCGCTGGAAGTCCTCCAACTGATCACCAGGAGGCACCACCGCGTTTAGGACCTCCGCCAGAGCAAAGGTCGTATCGGCGGAGGTTTCATCGAAGACGAGGAACTCCGCATGCAGCAGATTGACCGAGGTGCTGTCATAGATGATCCCGGTCGTGATCGCATCCGTTCCGATAAAGCCCGCATCTGCTGTCGGATCGACAAAGGCATAATCCGCGCTGGAGCCCGTCGCCGCCGCCTCGGCATTCAGGGCATCCACGAGGGCGTCGATGGCTGATCCCTCGCCGAAGCCGCCGTTTTCGATCTCTTGCAGGGCAAAGACCTCAGCGCCGGTGCCAAAGAAGGCTTCCACAAGCTTTTCGGTCTGGCGTTCGAGGTCTTCCGGGGTCGACGCACCGCGCGGATTGGCGCCATTGGGTCCTGACGTGCCTTCGCCGCGCAGGGTGGTGAAGTAGTTCAACACATTGATCGACGCGACCTGAAGGTCGCCGCCCACATCCGCGGGCTCATCCGGGCGAGCGCCGGAATTCGTGCTTTCATCGATATTCAATTGGCCTTCGACGAGCATCCGGTAATCCCCAAAGCCGAACGACATGACGCCGGAGACGGGGCCGTCGATCTCCGACCCGAGCCGCACAGTTGGACCATCTTCGGTAAAGGTATCGCCAGCATCGAGATATCCGTTCCCGTTGTCGCCCGCAGAGTCATTGGCGATGTAGAGAAACTCATCGGGGTTTTGCGCCGAAACTCCATCGTCGATGAGCAGTCGGTTATTCGCGTTGAACTCGCTCAGAGCTTCGATTTCGGCTTGCTCTGTCTGGGCATCAAAAAGCTGGGTGGGTTGCGTCTGCGTCCCGGCGGAGACGGTGATTTCCCCGAAGCGATCGAAGTTGAAATTCTCGATGATGGTGAGTTCTTCGCCCTCGATCCCGCTTTCCAGCGTGAAGCGCATGCCTTCGATGGCCTCGAAATTCTGTTCCGTTCCATCGAGATAAATCGCAGCAGCGCTTGGCAGGGCGTTGCCGGAAGAGGCGATGCGCATCGCGGTCATATCGATCTGTGTTTCGCCGAAGAATTCTTCGACCGAGCCACGCACCAGAACCTCATCGCCAACCGCAGGAGGGTTATCTCCCCCGGTGAAGACAAAGATCCCCTCGGATGTCAGATCATTGCCATCGTTGTCGGCATCCTCCTCCTGAATGAAGAACCCGTCCTCGGTGATCATCGTGACGATGGCCCGCACGGTTACGACCTGATCGACCAAATCACTTTCGGCCCCGTCGCCTTGGATCTCCGAGATCAAGGTAACGTCATCATCGTCAAGCACCTGAACGCTCGCCGAGCCGGTCTCGATGTCACCACCAACCGGGTTCGAGAGGGTCACCTCCAGACTTTCGTCATCCTCAATCGCGAAATCGCCATTGATGTCGATTGTGAAAGTCGCGGAGGTCTGGCCTGGCGCGAAGTTAATTGTGCCGCTGGTGACAATGCTGCCGATCTCACTGTCTTCGAGATCACCGCCGATGGTAAAATCGACGCTTCCGGCTTCGCTGACATCGCCGGACCGGGTGACCTCGAAGGTGAAGCCGGTGGTGCCCTCGTCCCCCTCAAACGTATCTTCACTCACCGCCGCGATGGAGAACCCGGTCTCGGCAGGCGTGGTCGGCAGAGCTTCATTGGCAGCACCGGAGGTTGACGCAGCGGCGGCGTTCCACGATCCGTCATTTGCGCGTTGCAGCGATTGCCCAACCGGCGTATCGGAGGGTTCGCTGACCCCGATATCCGTCGAGGTTAAGCCGTTTGCAGCGCCTTCGGTGGCGGTGAAGCTTCCTTCATAGCTCAGGAATTCCAGAACCGTTCCGTTGTCGATCAGGGCAAGACCGTCGGGAGCGCCGTTCTGGATGCCCGATGCTGTGATGACGTAGTAGTCATAAAGCGCATCGCTGGACATGGTTGCAGCGGATAGCGGCAACGAAAGGTATTCCGTGCCGTTATTGCCATTGTGGAACTCAACAGACATGCCCGAGACATCGGTGCCCAGATCGACGCGGATTTCGACAAATTCACCGGCATCCGCGCCGGTGTTGTCATAATGAAGCTCATTGATCCGCGCATAGCTCGGTCCGCTCGGCGGGGGTGCACTCCCAGTATTCTCTGTGCCCGGCGTCTCGTCACTTGGTCCGCTCCAGCTATCACCTTCGCCCCGTTGGAGCGATTGGCCGTCGGGCGTGCTGCTCGTCTCGCTGACACCGATATCGGCGGATGTCAGACCACTCGCCGTGCCGCTCGTCGCCGTGAAGCTGCCCTCATAGCTCAGGAATTCGATGACTTCGCCGTTTTCAATCAGGGCAAGGCCATCGGGGCCACCATTCTGAATGCCCGGCGTGAGAACAACGTAGTAATCATAGGTGCCATCGGTCCCTGTTGGCGGCTCACTGAGAGTGAACGTGTTGTAGCGCGCGCCATTACTGCCGTTGTAAAGCTCAATCGACAGGCCCGAGACATCCGCCCCGGCCTCAACCCGGATCTCCACAAACTCACCGACATCGCTGCCACTGTTGTCATAGTGAATTTCGTTGATCCGCGGCTGGATCGCCTCGCCGGCGCGCTCAATCTCGATGGCAATGTCCTGGGTGACGAACCCGCCGTCACCATCGCTCAGCTGAACCTGGACGTCATAGATATTGTCCATGCCCTGATCCATCGGGGTCGCGAACGCAGGCACGCTCACAAAGCTCAGCATCCCGGTGGTCTCATCAATGGTAAAGAGGGATGCGTCGGCACCGCCTGAAATCGAGAAGATCAGGTCGTCGCTGTCCACATCCTGGGTCGCGATGACCACAGCAACATCCTGATTGCCCTCAAGCAGGCTGGCACGGTCGACGGCAAAAAGGGCAGGGGCATCGTTCTGGCCTTCAACCGTGACCGTGACCGTCGCGGTATCGGTGCCGCCATTGCCGTCATCGACAGTGTAGGTAAAGGTATCGGTGACCGTCTCGCCCGTACCAAGCGCGTCGAACATATCGCCCGGATCATAGACGATCTCGCCGCCGACCAGGGAAACCGAGACCCCTTGCGCGCTGGTCCCCGAGACCGCGACGATTTCAATCGTGTCACCGTCAAAGTCTTGGTCATTGGCAAGAAGCGCCGCGGCACTGAAGGTCGCCCCGTTCTCTTCGGAGGTCACCTCATCGTCGCCGGCCAAAACCGCGTTGTTCGTGCCATCGAGAAACAGCGTGTAGTCATCCGCTTCGAAATAAAGCGCCTCGACACTGAAGAGCTTGTCGCGCCCGGCATCTTCGACATCCGGGGTCACCGAGGTCACGACGGTCGGTGCCCACCATGGCCCACGTTGAATGTCGTAATCATTGATCGATCCGGCATATATGGCGGTGTCGAAACCCCAACCGCCAAAGACGCGGTCATTCCCGGCGCCCGCATTTATCCTGTCATTGCCTGATCCGGCAAAAATCAGGTCACGCCCCGCGCCGGTCGAGATGATGTCATCGCCGCCAAAGGCAAATACGACGTCCCGCCGATCGGTTCCGATCAGCTCATTGGATTGGTTGTCTCCGAAGATGAAATTTCGTGAAAAACGGCCCACACTAAATCCTCATTTTGAAATTGGAATCTGATCAAAGCTCTCATCGCATCGATTTGTGTCAAATTTGATTCCGCCTGTGCTTTGGCGCCGGTTTCAATGGGCGGCCCAGGCGAACACTGAGAAAGACTTAAAATACTGCGCTGCGGTTCGTCGATCCGCGCACGCAAGTGCAGTTACGAACTTCTAGAGGGTTAGCACAAAGCAGTTTCGATGCAACCAGCCTCGATCACGTTGAGACTGCTGGTGCTTCGATACCGATTTTGGAGGGCTTCCTAATGGAGCGGGCGATGAGATTCGAACTCACGACCCTAACCTTGGCAAGGTTATGCTCTACCCCTGAGCTACGCCCGCATCCTTAGGTAGCGAGTGACTTAGCGATCCATGCCTGATCTCGCAAGAGAGAAAACGCCCGGAAAGGTGAAAAAGTCGCGACCGCAAGATTGCGTTGGTAGCGGCGGCATGGCACCGTTTCCGCAAATCGATCTCATCAGCGGAGAGACGCATGTTCCGGACAAAACTCGCCCTAATCGGCGTCGCGTTGGCCATCCTGGCTGGCTGCGAGGCGACCCCTGTGTTCGATCCGGCCAACTATTACAGTGCCTCGCGCTACTATGAGGGTCCGCTTCCGACCGAGAAGCGTTTCTGGGATGTCGGCTTGAAAGACGCGGCGAATTAAAGCTCGATGCCCTCGTCAGCGGGCGGCTCTTGTTTCAGTTCTTCGGGGGTCTTCCGGCGGATGATGATGTCGCCATTGGGCAGAACTTCGGGCGGGTGATAGCCGCGCAGACCTTCCAGCCGCTCAGCCAGATCCTCCATCATCGGCTCCAACTCATCCGCAAAACCTTCCAGCAGTTTGCGCATGCCCTCGGCGAACTCGTTTAAGCCTTCGAGATAGGGCTCAGGCTTGGTCTCCTCCGCCACAGCAGGGCTCGCCAGACTAACGGCGATCAAAGCAGGAATAAGCGCTTTCATGGCTCCAATATGGGGAAATCACAGCTCGATATCCAGTGTTACCGGGAAATGATCGGAAGCTGTTAGCAGCGCCTGACGCAGATCATCCCGCCCCCAACAGGCGGGATCGTCGAAGGGATGCCAGATATGCCAGCGCGGATGGCGGGCGGCGAGATCGGGCGACACCATGACGTAATCGAGCAGCGCATTGAGGTAGCGTTTCTCGTGGGCGACGTAGAAACGAGAAGTTGAAACGCGCGCGCCGATCCGCTGGTTCAGCGCAGATTGTGCATGCGGATCAAAGAGTTGCTGGTCGGGTTCCTCGGCATGGCCCAGCACAATCTCAACGCCTGAGCGGCCAAAAAGCTTTTCATATTCATCGAGGCCCGGACCGTCATTGAAGTCACCTAGAACGATCAGACTGTCTTGCGCTTCGAGATGCTGCGCCACACGGGCGCGCAACCAGATGCATTGCGCGAGCTGCTTGCGACGATTGGCAATAGAGACGCGCATGATCTCCTTCTTGCTGCGCGCGCCATGGGGGGCTTTGGACTTCAGATGCGCGCCGATCAGGCGCAATTCCGTGCCACCCACGGTCTCAACGGCAAGCTCCAAGGGAGGTTTGGAAAAGGTGATCAGGTCTTCGGTTGCATCGATATCCAGATCGAGCCGAAACACCCCATCAAACCGCGGCGCATCGCGAGAGCCTTTCTTGCCGGTCTCCTCTCCCAACGGATCGTGGCGCGCCGTCAGCACAGTCGGATCGTATAGAAAGGCGATCTCCTGCTGGGTTTCATTGGCAAACCCCATCAGCGCTTTCGACGTGCGCAGTCCAAAGTGTTTCACGAAGTTTTCCAGGGCCTGCACACCATCGCGATGCCGCGAGGTATCAGGGGCTTCGACCACCATGATCCCATCTGCATCCATGGCCCGAAAAACGGTGCCTAACGCGTTGATCTGCTCTGCCCGCGTCACATCCTGACGGCCAGACCAGCTATTGTTTTCAATGAGTTGCCCGTCATCGTCAAAGAGGTTCGAGAACCACTCGACATTATAGGTCGCAAGCCTCATAGCGCGTGAATTTCCTGCAGCTCTTTCCAGGCCTCATTGATGATCACGAGGCGTTTTTCGGCGAGGCGGATCGCTTCCTCGGGCAATCCACGCGCCTGCAGGCGATCAGGATGGGTTTCGCGCACCATGGCCTGCCATCTCTTGCGTATCTCAGCCATCGGCGTCTCTGGCTCGACCCCCAACACGTCATAAGGGTCGGGGTGGTGATCGGGAGAGAACTGCGCGCGAATACGCCGGAATGCGCGTTCTGGCAGGCCGAAAATCTCTGCCACTGTGCTGAGAAATTCGTTCTCCGCCGGGTGCAGGTCGCCATCTGCCACTGCGATGTGGAAAAGCCCCTCGACCAGATCAATCAACGGCTCCTTGCGGTCCCCGAACATGCGCGCGATCTGCTGCGCATAGCCGTCAAACCCGGCCACATCCTGCCGCGCGAGATCGAAGACGCGCGCTGCGTTCGCTTCTTCCTCGGGCGGGATGTAAAACACCTCGCGAAACGCGGCGACCTCGTTGCGGTTTACCTGACCGTCCGCCTTGGCCATCTTCGCGCCAAGCGCAATCACCGCGATTGCGAAGGCCACGGTGGTCTCCGGTGCGCGGCGCAGGCGCTCGAAAACTTCCGACAGCCCTTCGCCGGCGGCAAGGGCTGCGATGGCGTCCGCTATGCGTTCCCAGATCGACATGGGGTGAGGTGTAGCGGATTGCGCGGGGAGTGTCAGAGGATTTTCTGCATCAGCACAAGATTGTGCCACCGGTCGAATTTCCACCCCACTTGCGGCATCGAGCCGACATGGTTGTAGCCCAGCCCCGCAAAGAATTTGCGCGAGCGCATATTGGTCTCGGTGATGCCCGCGACCAGCACGTGGATATCTGCCTCTTTCGCAATATCTTCAAGCGCTTGCATGAGGTTCTTGCCATAACCTGCCCCTTGCGCGGACTGCGCCAGCGAGATGGTAACCTCCTTCGTGCGCGCATATCCCTGCCCGCCGCGAAACGGGTGATATGCGGCGAACCCGACCACTGCGCCTGCATCTTCCAGCACCAGAACCGGGTCGCCGTCTCGCGCGTGATCGCTGAGAAAGGCGGCGATGGCCTCGGGCGTTTTCTCCACCGGATTGAATGTGATATCCGTCTCGCGAATAAGCGGGTTCCAGATCGCGCCAATCGCCTCAATATCACCGTCAGTTGCGGGCCGGATCCGGGTCATGTCAGGCGCACATCACCTTGTGGCGTCGACAAAAGCGCCTCCATCCAGGGCGTTTCAGAGGCCATGAACAGGATCGTGTCACGCGGCATATGTGGCGCAAAAACCTCTGCCATTTCAGCGGCTTGTGGGTGATGCAGCGTGAGCGCTTGCAGCCGAACGCCATGATCCTCCAACCGAGGTGCGGGATGCGCTTCGCCACCCCATTCGATCACTGCCGGGGCCCAGCCATCGAAGGGCAGAATACCGCTTTCCGGCACCGCCATCTGCCAGCGAAAATCCCCACGCTCCATGAGGATGGGGCGCCCAAACCCCTCGGGCAGGGTTTTCAGCGCGCTCGTCATATCGTCGGTTGCCACAATCCAGTTCGTTAGCCGCGCATCACCCGCGAAATTGTCGATATTGAACCAGCGGGGGTGATCGGGGCCAGGCGCGTCCGGGTTGATCGCGATCAGCTCGAAATAAATCTCCGGCCCCAGGCTCAGCAGGTGGTTATGGGTTCCCATATAGGGGTGCTCTCCGCGCGGCATCAGCGGCACGCCAAGCGTTTCTTCCAACGCGGCTTTTGCCGCCGCCAGATCGGTGCAGGCCATCGCGATGTGATCGAGGTGCAGAAGGTTCATGCGTGCAAGCGTAGGAGCTGTCAAAACGCTTGCCAAGCCCCGCATTTGGCGGGAAAGAGGCGCATGGACCAAGCGCTTGCTGATCAAAAAGCCGCCGCCCGCAAAGCCGCTTTTGCGCGCCGCAAAGCCGTGAAATCTGCGGCGCGGGATGCCGAGGCTGCGAAACACTTGCTCGAAGCGGTCTTGCCGCACCAAGGCGCCCCGCTGGCGGGTTACATGCCGATCCGCACCGAGGTCGATCCGCTGCCTGTCATGAGCGCGATGGCAGCCTTCGGAGCCGTCGCTGTGCCGGTCATCCAAGGTGAGGGCCAACCGCTGAAATTCCGCCGATGGAGCCCGGGTTGCGCCATGATCGACGGTCCCTTCGGCGCTCAAATCCCCGAGGCTGGCGTCTGGATCACCCCGCGCGTCATGATCGTCCCGCTCGTCGCATTCGACCGCAAAGGCGGGCGGCTGGGCTATGGCGGAGGTTTCTATGACCGCACGCTGGAGGCTCTGCGCGCCGCGGGCGACGTCACTGCGATCGGCTTCGCATACGCCGCTCAGGAGGCAGAGGATTTGCCGCTCGAGACCACCGACCAGCTGCTCGATATGATCGTGACCGATGAGGGCATGATCCGCTGAGCGGACTCAGCGATCACCACCTGCGCAACTGACATTGCTCTTTCCCGCCATTCAGCCTAGGCGTGAGGCATGAGACTTCTCTATCTTGGTGATATCATGGGCCGTGCGGGCCGTGCGGCGATCAAGGAGCGACTGCGTGGGCTGCGCGAGCGCTGGAAGCTCGATTTTGTCGTCGTCAATGGCGAGAACGCGACCAGCGGGGCCGGGCTTTCCGGCGCACATGCTACCGAATTGCTGGCCGCGGGCATCGATGTCCTGACCCTCGGCGATCACGCCTTCGACCAGAAGGACATGCTGCAATTCATCGAAACCGAGCCGCGCATCCTCCGCCCCCTGAACTTCGCTAAGGGCGCGCCCGGCAAAGGCGCGCGGGTCTTTGATGCGCCGGGCGGTCGCAAAGTGCTTGTGGCGCAGATCCTCGGCCAGGTCTTCATGAAACGCGCCTTCGATGATCCGTTCGGGCGGCTTGATGAGGTCTTGAAAACCCACACATTGGGCGGCCTCGTGAACGCCTCGATCATCGATGTGCATTGCGAGGCCACCTCCGAGAAGATGGCCATGGGCCACTGGTGCGATGGGCGCGCTTCGCTCTGCGTCGGCTCGCACACCCATGTGCCCACGTCAGACGCGATGATCCTACCCGGCGGCACCGCCTACCTGACCGATGCCGGCATGTGCGGTGACTATCACTCCGTCATCGGCATGGAGAAGGCAGAGCCGATGCGCCGTTTCGTGACCGGCATGGTCAAAAGCCGCTTCCAGCCTGCAACGCAGGAGGCCACGCTCTCGGGCGTCTATGTCGAGACCGACGACCGCACCGGCAAAGCCACCCGGATCGAGATGGTGCGCGAGGGCGGGCGTCTCACAAATGCCGGTCCGGACTGAAACACATGCACTCGGCCAGATTCTTCTTCGCCGTGCTCGTGGTGATGGGGGCCGGGTGGGGGATCACCCAGCCGTTCGCAAAGATCGCGGTCAGCACAGGCTACCTGCATTACGGGCTGATCTTCTGGCAACTGGTGATTGGCGCGGTCCTGATGGTGCTCATATGCACAGCGACCGGCCGCAAGATCCCGTGGAGCGTCCCGGCCCTGCGCGTCTATGTCATCATCGCGCTCATCGGCACCATCCTTCCACAGGCGGCCTCCTATCGCGCGATCATCCATCTGCCCGCGGGGTTGATGTCGATCCTTCTGTCCCTCGTGCCGATCTTTGCTTTCCCGGTCGCCATCGTGCTGGGCAATGAGCGTTTTGCCTGGGTGCGGCTCTTAGGCCTTCTCTGCGGCTTCATCGGCATCCTGCTGATCGTTGCCCCGGAGGCGAGCCTGCCCGACCCGGCCATGCTGCTCTTCATCCCGCTGGCGCTTGTCTCGCCGCTTTTCTACGCCTTTGAGGGGAATTATGTGGCCCGTTGGGGCACCGCGGGGCTCGATGCGATCCAGGTGATCACTGGAGCTTCGATCATCGGCGCGGTCATCGCCTTGCCCTTGGCCATCGGTGCGGGGCATTGGATCAACCCGCTTATACCCTGGGGCGCGCCGGAATGGGCTCTGATCGCAAGCTCTGTGATCCATGTGGGCGTCTATGCGGCCTATGTCTGGGTTGTGGGGCAGGCGGGGCCGGTCTTTGCCGCGCAAGTGAGCTATCTGGTGACCGCATTCGGCGTGTTCTGGGCCATGGTGCTTTTGGGCGAACGCTATTCGATCTGGGTCTGGGCGGCGTTCGGTGTGCTCATGGTGGGGCTAACGCTGGTGCAGCCGAAGCGGAAAGGCGTACTTGCAGCGCCCGGACTGCCGGTCCACTCTGAACGCGAGTAGTGCAACGAGACCGAGATGGACCTGTTCCAATTCAACGAAACGACGCAAGCCTTCGTTGCCATGGGCACGGTTTTGGCGATGTTCGTGCTGTTTGTGCGCGAGACCTATCCGACCGAGGTCGTGGCCATTGGCGGGGTCGCGTTCCTCCTGATCACCGGCGTTTTACCCTATGAGGGCGCTCTGACGGTGCTGTCGAACCCAGCCCCGTGGACCATCGCCGCGATGTTCATCGTCATGAGCGCTCTGGTGCGCACCGGCGCGCTGCACTGGTTCACCCAAGTGGCAGAGCGGAATGCCGCGGCCCGACCCGCCGTGGCCTTGGGCGCAATGCTGGGGTTTGTGGTGCTGTCTTCGGCCATCGTCTCCAACACGCCCGTGGTTGTGGTGATGATCCCGGTCTTTGTGCAGCTTGCCAAAACCATGGGACTTTCGGCCTCCAAACTGTTGATTCCCTTAAGTTACGCGGCGATTATCGGCGGAACCCTGACCCTGATTGGTACCTCCACAAACCTACTGGTCGATGGCGTGGCTCGGGCCAATGGGTTGGAGGCCTTCTCGATCTTCGAAGTTACTCCTCTGGGCATCATCCTGGTGATCTGGGGCATGATCTATCTGCGCTTTATCGGCCCGATCCTGCTGCCGGATCGAGACAGTATGGCGACGCTGCTCTCGGGCCGTTCGAAGATGAAATTCTTCACCGAGGCCGCGATCCCGCCCGAAAGCAATCTCATCGGGCGCGAGGTTCTCGATGTGCAGCTTTTTAAACGCGAGGGCGTGCGTTTGGTCGACGTTGTGCGTGGCGATACCTCGCTGAGGCGCAACCTAAAGGACGTGACCTTGCAAGTGGGCGACCGGGTAGTCCTGCGCACCGAAATGACCGAGCTGTTGTCTTTGCAAGCCAACAAGGAGCTGAAACGCGTCGATCAGCTGTCTTCAGTGGAGACCACGACAGTCGAGGTTCTGATCACGCCTGGTGCCCGCATGGTGGGGCGCACGCTGGGCTCCTTGCGGCTGCGGCGGCGCTACGGGGTCTATCCGCTGGCCGTGCATCGGCGGAACCAGAATATCGGCACGCAGCTCGACGAATTGACCGTGCGCGTCGGCGACACGCTGCTGCTCGAAGGTGCGCCGGAGGATATCGCGCGGCTGGCGGCGGATATGGACCTGGTCGATGTCGCCAAACCCTCGGCCCGGGCATTCCGCCGCTCTCACGCACCGATTGCGATCTTCGGCCTGATCGGGCTGGTGGCCTTGGCCGGATTTGGGGTCGCGCCGATCTTCCTGCTGGCGATCCTTGCGGTCGCCCTGGTGCTCTTGAGCCGTTGTATCGACGCCGATGAGGCCTTTGCGGCGGTCGATGGCCGCCTGCTGGCGCTGATCTTTGCGATGTTGGCCATCGGTGTCGCGCTGGAAAGCTCCGGCGCGGTGTCGCTGATCGTCGAGGCGCTGGCCCCGTATCTGCAGGGCCTGCCGCCCTTCTTCCTGGTCTGGGGCATCTATCTTCTGACCTCGGTCCTGACCGAGTTGGTGTCCAACAATGCCGTGGCAGTCGTCGTCACCCCCATCGCCATCGGCCTCGCCGCCGCCATGGGCATCGATGCGCGGCCCTTGGTCGTGGCGGTCATGGTCGCGGCCTCGGCCAGTTTCGCCACGCCGATCGGCTATCAGACCAACATGCTGGTCTACGGGCCGGGGGGATACAAATTCACCGATTTTATGCGCGTGGGCATCCCACTGAACCTCTCGGTCGGGCTCTTGGCCTCGGCTGTCATCCCGTTTCTCTGGCCGCTATAAAACACCATGCGCGCGCTGATCCTGATCTCTTTAGTCTTGAGCCTCGCAGCCTGTGACCGGCTGCGCGACCGCTATTTTCCGCAGCCTCCTGCGCCGACGCTTGAGGACCTGCAACCGGCTGTTGAACGCGATGCCCGGCCCGATCTTGTGGTGCTGGAAACCGCTGCCGTGATCATCGTCATGGATGATGGCGCACAATGCATCGGCCCGGCCCGGGAGCGCGCTGGCACGGGGCAGGGCTGGACCGGCAAACTTACCGAATGCGCTTATCCCTACAGCTATCAGGTGCAACTCAACGCCGGTGCGGTGTCCGGTCAATTGCAATTGCAGGAGGTCTCGGCCCTTGGCGGTGTGGTGGACGAGGACGCGCCGCCCTTTCGACCGATTGCCGTGGTTTTGATGACAGACACCATCGGGAGGAGTTATCGCTTCGAAAGCATCGAGGGTTTTTGAGGCAGGTGTAATCCAGCGGAGGCGCTGCCGCGCCGTTTCAGATATACCAGCGGCACGTGACCTAGAGCGGCCAGAAGACTAGGATGGCTGGGATCGACGCCGCCACCACCAAGATTTCCAAAGGCAGCCCCATGCGCCAGTAATCCCCGAAGCCATAACCTCCGGGACCGAGGATCAGCGTGTTGTTCTTATGGCCGATGGGCGTAAGGAACGCACAACTCGCCGCCACGGCGACGGCCATCAGGAACGGATCGGCGGAAACGCCGAGCGACTGCGCCATCTGGATGCCGACCGGGGCCGCGACGATGGTGGTCGCGGTGTTGTTGAGCACATCGGAGAGCGTCATGGTCACAACCATCAGCACCGTCAAAATCGCCCAGGCAGGCAGACCTTCGGTGATCCCAATGAGAGATCCGGCGATGAGTTCCGTGCCGCCTGAGGTTTCCAGCGCGGCGCCCAGAGGGATCATTGAGCCCAACAGTACTACGACCGGCCATTCGATATGGGTGTAAATCTCTGAAATCGGGATAATTTTCGTCAGCACGAAGGCCACGACTACCAGTCCAAGGGCGACGGGAAGGTAGATCAGGCCAAGGCTCGCACCGATCACGGCACCGGCAAAAAGCGCGATGGCGAGCCAGACCTTCTTGTCCTCGGTCACCGCCAGCCCACGCTCGGCCAGCGGCAGGCAGCCCAGCCATTCCGTGACATCCGATGCGCGGTCTTGTGGAACCAGCAGCAGCAGAATGTCACCGGTCTGCACCACGGTCTTGCGGACCTGGTTCCTCACCGGTTTGCCCTGTCGCGAAATGCCCATCAGCACCGATTGCTGCCGCCAGGCGAGGCCAATGCTCTGCGAGGTCTTGCCATTGATCCGCGACTGATCGGTGACGACCACCTCGATCACCGTCAGACCGGCGCCGTCCGCACGCAGATGCTCTTGCCGCTTCTGATCGGCGAAATCGAGGGAGAGGGCGGCGCGAAACTCGTCCAGCGCTTCAGGCGTGGCTTCGATGACCAGCGCGTCTCCGGCGGCGAGCACCGTGTTCTGCGCGGTGCCGTAGCGGCGTTTGCCGTCGCGCACGAGGCCGAGGATCGCCACATCATTCTTTTCCGCGACCTCGTAGAGCTCGCCCACGCGTTGGCCGATCAGTTTCGATTTCTCCGGCACCGTCAGCTCCGCGATGTAATCGGCATAATCATCCATCGGATTGCCGGAATTGGTCTGATTGCCGCTCTGCGGGATCAGCCGCCAGCCGATCAGGGCGACGAAGGCCAGCCCTGCGATGGCTGTGACCCCGCCCACCGGCGCGAAATCGAACATTTTGAACGGCGCGCCCAGGGCATCCTCGCGGATCGAGGCGATGATGATATTAGGCGGAGTGCCGATCAGGGTGACCATGCCGCCGAGGATGGTGGCGAAGGAGAGCGGCATCAGGCTGAGGCCCGGGGCACGACCGGCTTTGCGCGCGGTCTGGATATCGACGGGCATCAGCAGGGCAAGCGCTGCGACATTATTCATAAACGCGCTCAAGACCCCGCCAATTGCGCCCATCAGCGCGATATGGCTGCCCAGCGAGCGTGCACTGTCCACCAGCGTGCGGGTGATCAGAAAGACCGCGCCGGAGCGCACCAGCCCGGCGGACACGACCAGAACCAAGGCCACGATCAGCGTCGCGGGATGGCCGAAGCCGGAAAACGCGTCTTTGGTCGGCACCACACCGAGGACGACGCCTAGCATCAGCGCGGTGAAAGCGACGAGGTCATAGCGCCAGCGCCCCCAGAGCAGGAAGACGAATACGGCGCCAAACAGGGTGAAGAGGATGATCTGGTCTTGCGTCATCCGCTAGCTGTAGCGCGGGCGGGCGGGCGCGTCACCCGTGAGTTGCGCAAGCAGCCTGGGACTTTTGCGTCAGGACGAAGCGACAGGTCTTGGCGCCGCGGCCACAGCAGGTCGGCTCGCGGGCGATGTAAGGCCGGCGCAGAAGGATCGAGAAAAGGCTCGCAAAGACCGCCATGTGCCAATGGCAGCCCGACGGTGCTTCGCCCTTGTCGAAGGCCAGCGGGTTGGCGTCGATCTCGAATACCAGCGGGTTTGTGGACGTGACGCTGAAATCGCCCGAGCCGGCGAAGGTCCAGGCGTGTTTGGCGATGGCCCGGGCCAGGAGAGGTCCCGCCAGCGCCGTGGGCAGGATACGAAACAGGAGCTTTACGACTTTGGGGATCCGGTTGGCGACGATATAGGCTGCCGTTCGGGCACCTCCCTCGCGGGAAACGCGCTCCGCCTCCTTTGGGCTGAGCTCATACAGGGCCTTGTGCAGCGCCAGCGCATCCGCTTGCGGGATCATGTTGTTCCCGCTCGGCGTCGAAATTTTCGCCTGATGCCAGACCCTTAAGGCACCTTTCTCACCCAGATGGCGCCGCAACGGTGCCTCCATCTGGAGAATGGCATTCGGGCCGACCAGCGGCCCGGTCTCGTCAGGCATCCATCTGCTCGGTGCCGCCGCCGCAGGCTTTCACCTCCGCGCCGTTCGGCATCTTGAAATTCGCCGACCGTTCCACGGCGCGCTCTTTCCCCTGTTTGCGGATCGCCTCACGGCGCTCCGCGGCGCGTCTGGCGCGGTCGGCGGCGGCCTCCCAATCCTCCATCTGGGCCTCGGCGATCTGACGGGTTTCGTCGAAATTGAACTGCACCTTGTTCTTGGTCTGCGGCCCCCAATAACCCGCCTTGCCGAGGTCGTAGAAGGTGCGGCCCACGCCGGCCTTCAGGAAGGCTTTCAGACAGCCCAGCAGGTAGCGCCGCCGGTAGCCGGTGCCGCGCCAGGGATAGTGGAAAAGCGCCTTGCGCATGTAGAAACGGCGGTAGTTTTTCATCACGCCGTCCAGCAGTTCGCCGCGGGTCAGCGCCTCGGGTTTCATGATCGGGGTGACGAAGTTATATTTCGAGAAATCAAAGACTTCCACCTGATCCTTCAACTCCTGAAACAGTGGCGTGAAGGGCCAGGGCGTGTACATCGACCAGTTGGCGAGATCAGGTTGCCAGTCCCAGGCCATCTGGAAGGTCTCTTCCAGCGTCTCCTCGGTTTCATTGTCGAGCCCGACGATGAATTGCGCCTCGGTGAAGATGTCGGCCTCGCGCAACAGCCGGATCGCTTCCTTGTTCTCCTCGACCTTGGTTTCCTTGTTGAAGAGGTCGAGTTTCAGCTGCGCTGCGGCCTCGGTGCCGAGCGAGACATGCACCAGCCCGGCCTTGCGGTAAAACTTCAGAAGGTCCCGGTCGCGATAGATATCCGTGACCCGGGTATTGATGCCCCATTGCACTCTTTCGGGCAGGCCGCGGGCTATAAGTTCTTCGCAAAACTGTATGAATTTCTTGCGATTTATCGTTGGCTCCTCATCGGCGAGGATGAAGAAACCGACATCGTGGTTCTCGACGAGATTCTCGATCTCATCGACCACCTTGATCGGGTCACGCACGCGATAGTCGCGCCAGAACTTCCACTGGGAGCAGAAGGAGCAGGTGAACGGGCAACCACGCGCGAGGTTCGGGATCGCGACGCGTTTGTTCAGCGGGATGTAGATGTATTTCTCCCATTCCAGGAGCGACCAGTCGGGATCGATGCCGTCGAGGTCCTTCACGGTGGAGGCCGCAGGCGTGGCGGTGATCTCGGTGCCATCGAGATAGGCCAGCCCGTGTATGGCGTTGCGATCTTCCGGCCAGCGGCCCTCGGCCACACATTTGGCGAGGTTCACCATGATCTCTTCGCCTTCGCCGCGTACGATGACATCAATCCAGGGCGCTTCCGAGAGGACCTGTTTATACATGAAGGTGGCATGCACGCCGCCCAGCACCCGCAGCGCGTCGGGCACCACTTCCTTGGCGATCTCCAGCACGCGTTCGGCCTTGTAGATCGAGGGCGTGATGGCGGTGCAGCCGATCAGATCGGGGTTCAGCGCGATGAGTTTTTCGGTGAATTCCTCCTCCGAGAGGTCATTGGTCATCGCGTCGATGAAATGCACATCCTCGAAGCCCGCACGTTTCAGCGAGCCCGCGAGATAAGCGACCCAGGCAGGTGGCCAGTTGCCGGCAATCTCGGCCCCACCGGAGTGATAATTCGGGTGAACGAAGACAATGCGCATGATCCGACTCCCTGAATGTCAACTGAAGTTTACAGCTAAAATGTCAGTCAAACTTGACATAGATCAAATTCACAGGGTCGACTTGCGGGGTTTTTGCCGGGATTGCCTCTTTTTCTGGCTCTGGGTAAGAGACCTCAGAGGTGGACACCTCGACACGACGATCAGGGAGCAGAGACATGGCTGGCCACTCAAAATGGGCGAATATTCAGCACCGTAAGGGACGTCAGGATGCGGCGCGCTCGAAGCTCTTCTCGAAGCTTGCCAAAGAGATCACGGTCGCCGCGAAGATGGGCGATCCGGACCCCGACAAGAACCCGCGCCTGCGGCTGGCGGTGAAAGAGGCCAGAGGGCAATCCGTGCCCAAGGACGTGATCGAGCGTGCGATCAAGAAGTCGCAAGGCGGGGACGCGGAGAATTACGACGAGATCCGCTATGAAGGCTACGGCCCCGGAGGCGTTGCGGTGATCGTCGAAGCGATGACGGATAACAAGAACCGCACGGCCTCCACTGTGCGCTCGACCTTCTCAAAGAATGGCGGGAACCTGGGCGAGACCGGCTCGGTCGGCTTCATGTTCGAACGCAAGGGCCAGGTGCTTTATCCGGTCGAGGCGGCCGATGCCGACACGGTGATGATGGCGGCCATCGAGGCCGGGGCAGAGGATTGCGAAAGCTCCGAGGACGGCCATGTGATCATCTGTGCCGATACCGATCTGAACGAAGTGTCCAACGCGCTTGAAGAACAGTTGGGGGAGAGCGAAAGCTCGAAACTGATCTGGCAGCCGACCACCACGACCGAGCTTGACCTCGACGGCATGCAGAAACTGATGAAGCTGATCGACGCGCTGGAAGATGATGACGACATCCAGAACGTGACGGCCAATTTCGAAGCCTCCGATGATGTGATGGCGCAACTCTCTGAGGAGGCGTGATCCGGCGGCGCGCTACCGCGCAAGACTATATTGCAGGAGGGCGGGCGCGACACATTTTGGCATCGTCGTGCCTTTGGTCTGGGTGGCGTTTGGGCATTTTCGACCAGATGGAGAGCAAGGCGTGAGCGCTTTCGTGGCGGGCTTTGCGCTTGGGTTTTCGCTGATCCTGGCCATCGGGGCGCAAAACGCCTTTGTGCTGCGGCAAGGCATCAAACGCGCGCATGTATTTCTGGTCTGCCTGACCTGCGCGGTGTCGGATGCGGCGTTAATCACGGTTGGCGTTGGCGGGTTCGGCATACTCTCGGATATGGCGCCCTGGCTGACAACTGTGATGCTCTATGGCGGCGCGGCGTTTCTGTTTGTCTATGGCGCGATGGCGTTCTGGGCGGCTTGGCGCGGCACAGGCGCGTTGCAGGCGGAGGGGCAGGGGGTCGGCTCCTGGCAGGCGGCGTTCGTGACCTGTCTGGCGCTGACCTGGCTGAACCCGCATGTCTATCTCGACACGGTCGTGCTTCTGGGCTCCATCGCTGCGCAATACGACGGGCAAAGGCTGGAATTCGGGGCCGGGGCGGTGACGTCGTCCTTCACGTTCTTTTTCTCGCTCGGCTATGGCGCGCGGCTGCTGGCGCCGTTCTTTGCTAGACCGCAGGCCTGGCGGGTGCTGGATGTGATCGTCGGTGTGATCATGTGGGCCATCGCGTTGAAATTACTCACCAGTTGAGCCTTGCATCTCCCGCGCCCGCGCGGTCAGGTGCGCCCATGAACGCCTCCCATCACAACCCGGTCCTTGGTGTCTTCTGGATGCTGGTCACCGGTGCCAACTTCGTCGCCGTGACGGCGGTGGTGAAATATGTCGGCGATGCACTGCCGGCTGCGGAGGCAGCGTTTTTACGCTACCTGCTTGGACTGGTCTTCCTGATCCCGATGATCGGTGCCATCCGGGCCACGAAATTCACCCCCAAGCTCTGGAAAATCTTCGGATTTCGCGGCGTGGTGCATACGCTCGGCGTAACCCTTTGGTTCTACGCCATGACCCGGATCACGATCACCGAGGTCACGGCGATGAACTACCTCGCGCCGATCTACATCACCATCGGTGCGGCGCTGTTTCTGGGCGAGCGTCTGGCCACCCGGCGGATCATCGCCATCGGGGTGGCGTTTCTGGGCGCGATGATCATTCTCCGCCCCGGGTTTCGGGAGCTGAATGACGGCCATTTCGCGATGCTCTTCACCGCTGTGCTCTTCGCGGGCTCATACCTCTCCGCCAAGATCATGACCGACGAGGTGAGCCCGGCGGTGGTGGTCGGCATGCTGTCGATCACGGTGACCATCGGGCTCGCGCCTCTGGCCTGGGCCGTCTGGGTCACGCCGACTTTGGCGCAGATGGGCTGGATGTTCCTCGTCGCGATCTTCGCCACTGCGGGGCATTACACGATGACGCTGGCCTTTCGCGCCGCCCCCTTAACGGTGACCCAGCCGGTGACGTTTCTGCAGCTTGTCTGGGCGACGCTTCTGGGCTGGGCGGTTTTCAACGAAGGCATTGATATCTTTGTCATTCTCGGCGGTGCCCTGATCATGGCTTCGGTCGCTTTCATCACCTGGCGCGAAGCGGTCCTGAAGCGGCAATCCACCCCCGCCCAACCAGCGACAAAGGTCTAGAAAAATTTTCGCTGTGTTTTTCTTGACTGACCAGTCAATTAAAATAAAATGACCCGTCAGAATTGGAGAACACCATGCCCAAGATCGGAATGGAACCGGTGCGCCGCGCGGCGCTTGTGGCGGCAACGATTGAAGAGATTGGCGATGCCGGATCGCTCGACGTGACGGTCGGGGCGATTGCGACGCGGGCGGGCATGTCCTCGGCGCTTGCGCACCACTATTTCGGCGGGAAGGAGCAGATTTTTCTCGCCGCCATGCGCCATATTCTGAAGACTTTCGGGTCCGAGGCCGCGATGCGGCTGAAGGGGGCGGAGACGCCGCTGGCCCGGGTCGAGGCGATCCTGGCCGCGAGTTTTTCGGCGGAGAATTTCAAACCGGCGACGATCAGTGCCTGGCTGAACTTCTACGTGCTGGCGCGCTCCTCGAACGAGGCGCACCGGCTTCTGATGATCTACCAGAAACGCTTGCAGTCGAACCTGCGCCACGCCTTGCGCCCCCTGACGGAGCGCCCAGACGAGACCGCCGCGCAACTCGCCGCGCTGATCGACGGCCTTTACATCCGCGCGGCCCTCGATCCGGCGCAAACCGAGAGATCGGAACGCATCGCCGTTGCAACACTCACCGCACTTCTGTCACCGGAACCCCGCCCATGAACGCGCAGCCGACCGCCAGCCATTTCGTCAACGGAGCCTATGTGGAGGACGATGCGGGCGATGTGATTGAGTGCATTTACCCGGCCACCGGCGAGGTGATCGCGACCCTGCACGAAGCGACGCCCGCGATCATCGAGCAAGCGATTTCTTCGACGAAAGCGGCGCAGGTGACTTGGCGCGCGATGACGGGGACGGAGCGGGGGCGCATCCTGCGCCGCGCCGCCGACATCATGCGGGAGCGCAATCACGACCTCTCGGTTCTGGAGACGAAAGACACCGGCAAACCGTTGCAGGAAACGCTGGTGGCCGATGCCACCTCCGGCGCCGATGCGCTGGAGTATTTCGGCGGGCTGGCGGGCGCGATCACCGGCGAGCACATCCCGCTTGGCGGTGATTTCGTCTACACGGTTCGCGAACCGCTGGGGCTTTGCGTCGGGATCGGTGCCTGGAACTACCCCACCCAGATCGCCTGCTGGAAGGGCGCCCCGGCGCTCGCCTGCGGCAACGCGATGGTGTTCAAACCCTCCGAGACCACGCCGCTCAGCGCCCTGAAGGTCGCCGAAATCCTACATGAGGCGGGGCTTCCGGCGGGTCTCTACAATGTCATCCAAGGCCGCGGTGCGGTTGGCGCCGCGCTGATCGCAGACGCCAGGGTCGACAAGGTCTCGCTGACCGGCTCCGTACCGACGGGCCGCAAGGTCTACGCCGCCGCCGCCGATGGCATGAAGCATGTCACCATGGAATTGGGCGGCAAATCGCCCCTGATCATTTTCGACGATGCCAATCTGGAGGATGCGGTCTCCGGCGCGATCTTGGGCAATTTCTACTCCTCGGGGCAGGTCTGCTCGAACGGCACGCGGGTCTTTGTGCAATCGGGCATCAAAGAGGCGTTCCTGAGCCGCCTGACCGAGCGCCTCACGGATGTCAAAATGGGCGATCCCTTTGATGAGACGGTGAATTTCGGCCCGTTGGTGTCGGAGGCCCAGATGAATATCGTGCTGGGCTATCTCGACAAAGGGGCGTCCGAAGGCGCGCGCCTTGTGATCGGCGGCAAGCGCGCAGACCGGGACGGGTTTTTCATCGAACCGACTGTCTTTGCAGATGTCACGGACGACATGACCATCGCACGGGAGGAGATTTTCGGCCCCGTCATGTCGGTGCTGAATTTCGAAACCGAGGAAGAGGTCATGGCCCGTGCCAATGCCACCGAATTCGGCCTTGCCGCCGGCGTCTTCACGCAGGACCTCGCCCGCGCGCACCGCGTCGTGACGGGGTTCGAGGCGGGCACCTGCTACATCAACACCTACAATCTAGCACCCGTCGAAGCGCCCTTTGGCGGCTCTAAAATGTCCGGCGTGGGGCGGGAAAACTCCAAAGAAGCGATCAACCACTACTCCCAGGTGAAATCCGTCTATGTCGGCATGGGGCCGGTGGAGGCACCCTTCTGATGCAGGCCGATTACGTCATTGTCGGGGCGGGTTCGGCGGGCTGCGCCATGGCCTACCGGCTCAGCGAGGCGGGGCGCTCGGTCATCGTCATCGAACATGGCGGCTCGGATGCGGGCCCGTTCATCCAGATGCCCGGCGCGCTTAGCTATCCGATGAGCATGAAGCGCTACGATTGGGGCTATCGCTCGGAACCTGAGCCTCATCTCGGCGGGCGCCAACTCGCCTGTCCGCGGGGCAAGGTGATCGGCGGGTCCTCCTCGATCAACGGCATGGTCTATGTGCGCGGCCATGCGGGCGATTTCGATCATTGGGAAGAGATGGGCGCCACAGGCTGGGGCTTTGCCGACGTGCTGCCGTATTTCAAGCGCATGGAGCATTGGCATGGGCCCGCCAACGCGCCCTCGGATGGCTGGCGCGGCACCGACGGTCCACTGCATGTCACGCGCGCCGCGGCGCAAAACCCGCTGACCCAGGCCTTCATCGCCTCGGCCGAGCAGGCCGGGTACGGTATCACGCCGGATTACAATGGCGAACGGCAGGAGGGGATCGGCGGCTTTGATGCGACGATCTTCAAGGGCCAGCGCTGGTCCTCTGCGAATGCCTATCTCAAACCCGCGCTCAGGCGCGAGAATTGCACTTTGATCAATGGTTTGGCGCGTCGCGTTGTGATCACCGAGGGCCGTGCGACCGGTGTCGAGATCGAGCGAAACGGTTCTGTCGAGGTGATCGAAGCGCGGGCAGAAGTGATCCTCGCCGCCTCCTCGATCAACTCACCAAAGCTCCTTATGCTCTCGGGCATCGGCCCCGGTCTGGACCTGCAAAGCCACGGCATCGATGTGATCGCCGACCGCCCCGGCGTCGGCCAAAACCTGCAGGACCATCTGGAGGTCTATCTGCAATACGCCGCGACCCAGCCGGTCAGCCTCTACAAATACTGGTCGCTCATCGGCAAGGCGCAGGTTGGTGTGCAATGGTTGATGGGTGGCAGCGGTCCGGGGGCCTCGAACCAGTTTGAGGCGGGCGGCTTCATCCGCTCGCGCGCGGGCATCGCCTACCCGGATATCCAGATGCATTTCCTGCCCATTGCGGTGCGCTATGACGGCACGGTCCCCCATCGCGGCCACGGTTTCCAGATCCATACCGGGCCGATGCGCGCGCGGTCCCGCGGCGCGGTGACTCTGCGGTCCTCCGATCCCGCCGCCGCGCCGCGGATCAAGTTCAACTACATGTCGGAGGAGGTTGACTGGACCGAGTTCCGCGCTGCCATCCGGCTGGCCCGCGAGATCGTTACCCAACCGGCCTTCAACGCGCTGCGGGGTGCGGAACTGCAACCGGGTTCGGCGTGTGACAGCGACGAAGAGATCGACGCCTTCGTGCGCGCGCATGCCGAAAGCGCCTATCACCCCTGCGGCACCGCGCGCATGGGGGCCCCCGAGGATCATCACGCCGTTGTCGATCCCGAGGCGCGTGTGATCGGCGTCGAGGCTTTGCGTGTCGCCGATAGTTCCATTTTCCCGCGCATCCCCAATGGCAATCTCAACGCGCCCTCGATCATGGTGGGGGAGAAGGTGTCGGACCACATCCTCGGGCGTGATCCGTTGCCGCGGGAGAATCTGGAGCCCTGGGTGCATCCCAACTGGGCGACGGCACAACGGTAGAGGGCCCAAAGTCTCCCGGAGATTTTGCGCGCAGGCTTTCCCAGAAAGCCTGAACGCAAACTTTCCTGAGAAAGTTTGGCCTCGCTCAGAACCGGTTCAAAAAGGCGTAGAGCTTCTTCTGTGCAGCACGTTTCCAGACATCGATATGCCCGGCATTGGGCACCTCGACGAACGTCTTGTCCGTGCTCTGCGCCGCCTCGAAAATCGCGCGGCCCTGGGCAATCGGCACCAGATTGTCGTTACGCCCATGCAAGACCAGCAGGGGCGCCGTCAGCGCAGGCGCGTGGTCGATGCTGCGCCAGGGGCTCATCAGAAATCCGGTGAGCAGGACCAATTCCGGCTGAACGTCCTTCGCGATATCCCGGATCGAGGTAAACGGCGCCTCCAGCACGACCGCCCGAGGCGCCACAGATGCCGTCGCGTGCACCTGGATCGCCACCGCCGCGCCGATGCTCTCGCCATAAAGGATCGGCCGCACCGGTTCCCCGGTCAGCCGCCCCGCCACCAGATCGCCGTAAAGCGCGCGCATGTCGCGCAGGATCAGCGCCTCCACCGGCCAGCCGGCACTGCCCGACGATCCGCGATAGCCCGGCGCCACAAGCCCGTAGCCCCGTTCGACGAAATTGCGGAACCGAAAGGAGCGATCCTCCAATCCCCCGGCATTGCCATGCAGATAAAGGATCGTCGGTCGCCCGGGCTCTGCCTCCGCCAGCCAGATCACCATGTCCTTGCCGGTCGCGCTCTCGATCACGCGGTCCTCGACGCCCGGAACCTGCGGCGGCAACCGCCGCGGATCAAAGGCGTAAAGCGTCAGCCGTTCGGCGAGGACAAAACCGCCAATCACCATCGCCAGCAGCACGATGGCGCGGATGAGCCATCTCATGTTTCTACCGAATAGGGCAGCACGTGGCGCGCATTCGGATCGATGCTGAGACGGCTTTCGAGCGGCGGCACCGAGCGTTGATGGCAATTCTTGCGCGGGCAAATGCGACAGGAAATTCCAATCGGTTCAAAGGCTTCTGGCTTCGCAGGCAACAGATCGTCCGCATAGACAAGCGCATCGGCATGGTCGATCTCACAGCCCAGCGAAATCGCAAACCGCCGCGTCGGCGCTTTGAAGGAGCCGCCCGGTTTCGACACATCGCGGGCCAGCGAGATGTAACGCACCCCGTCCGGCGTCTCCGCCAATTGCCGCAGGAACCGCCCCGGCGTTTCAAACGCCCGATGCACGTTCCAAAGCGGGCACGCCCCGCCATAGCGGGCAAATTGCAGATGCGTCGCCGAATGGCGCTTGGTGATCGTGCCGGCTTGATCGACCCGCACGAAGAAGAACGGCACGCCCTTTGCGCCAGGGCGCTGCAGGGTGGAGAGCCGCTGCGCGACCTGTTCGATGGACGCGCCAAACCGATTGGCGAGTTGATCGAGGTCGTGTCGGACCTCCTGCGCCGCATCCAGAAACTTTCCATACGGCATCAGCGCCGCACCCGCGAAGTAATTCGCCAGCCCGACTTTGGCGATGTTGCGTGCCGCGTCGCTCTGAAACCGCGCCAGATCCAGCGTCGCATCCAACAGGTCGTTTTGGGAGAGCAACGCGATCTGATAGTAGATCTGGAACCGCTGCGTCGGTAGGCTCTCCTTGGTCGAGAGATATAACGTATTCGCACCCTCATCGAACCGCCGAAGGTCCGTCATTTCAACGCGTTCCACAGCGAAATTCAGGTCGATCGCGCGCAGGATGTCGCCATCGATCTGCGACGCCAGGCGCTCCGCAGCACGATCCACAGCATCCACATAATTGTCGCAGTAATGGAAGAAATCGCGCACCTCTTCCCAGGGGCTGGGCTGGATCGAAGACCCCTCCCGGCCCAATGCCTCGTCCAGCGATGCAAGCTTTTCCTGGCTTTGCCGATAGACCCGATGCAACTCCAGAAACGCGCGGGCAAAGGCTGGCGCATTGGACGCGGTCAGGCGCAAATCGGCGATTGGCACCGGCAGATCGTCAAACAGCGGGTCCGCCATGGCCTCGGCCATATCGGTCACCAGCCGCTCTGCATCGCCGGTGCCCAGTTCGGCCACGTCATAGCCAAACTCCCGCGCCAGCGCGAGAACCACCCCGGCGGAGACCGGTCGGTTGTTGTTCTCCATCTGGTTGAGATAGGGCAGGGAGACACCGAGTTTTGCCGCAAAGGCCTTTTGCGTCAGTGCCAGTCGGGTGCGCTGTTCGCGCAGCTTTGCCCCGGCATAGAGTTTGGGTTGTGCCATGGGATCTCTTTGCAAGTTTGCTGTTGTGACAGCATAGATTTGCAAATCATCTGGCGCAAGCTCAGCTCTCCTGGATCGCCCGCGTGCGATACAGTACGTAGAGAATGCAACCGAACGCCGCGACCGAGCTCAAAAACATGATCCATTTCAACGGGAAAGCGCCATTTCCGCCTTCCAGCATCGCGCCGGCATAGGCCGCCAGAACCGCGCCGCCACCGATCATGATCGCACCTCCGATCCCGCTTGCGGTGCCCGCCAGATGCGGCCTTACGGAGAGCAGCCCGGCATTGGCATTCGGTAAAACCAGGCCATTGCCGAGCCCCACAAAGGTCACGAAGCCAAAGAACAGCCAGGCGCCGCTGAAGCCCGCGTAACCAACGGCGAGGGAGGCGCCGAGGCCCAGCATTTGCAAAATGCAGCCCGCCATGATCATCCAATTGATCCCCTTGCGGACCGAGAAGCGTCCCGACAGGAAATTGCCAAACGCGTAGCCAATCGCGGGCATTCCGAGGAAGAAACCGGTCATGGCGACGGGCTGATTATAGACCTCAGTCGCCACATAGGGTGCGCCGCCGAGAAACGCGAAGAACGTGCCGGAAGAGAAGGCCGCGGCCCAGGCATACCCCCAGAAGCGCGGAGAGCGGAAAAGCTCTGGATATTCGATGACTTGCTCGCGGAAGCTCATGCCTGCCGTGCTGTTGGTTTCTCCCTGATCGCGCCAGGCGAGCCACATTAGCCCGAGCCCCACAAAAACCAGGAACAGAAATGTCGCGCGCCAGCCAAATAGCGTGTCGAGCGCGCCGCCGATGGAGGGCGCGATCATCGGCACCAGCGACATCCCCATGGTCACATAACCGATCATCGAGGCCGCCTCATTCTGTGGGAACATGTCCCTTACGATCGCGCGGCTGAGCACCATGCCAACTGCAACGACAGCCTGTAACATCCTGAAAAACAGAAACACTTCGATCGTCTGCGCGAAGTAGCAGCCAAGCGAGGCCAGAACGAAAACGCCCAAGGCCACGATCATGACCGGGCGTCGGCCAAGCTTATCGGAGATCGGTCCGATCAGCACTTGCAACACAGCGGTGCAAGCCAGATAGGCGGAGACCGATAGTTGCACCACGCCATATTCCGCGTTCAAATCTTCCGAGATCGACGGCAGCGATGGCAGAAACACCGACATATTCATCGCCGACACACCCGCCAGCAGCACGAGCGTGATGATATGCGGAGGTGTGGTTCGGTCGAGAAACCGCGCGGGGGGATGCGTGGACATGATGCCTGTCTATCGGAGAGTAAATGCCGGGTCCATGGGCTGCGATGCAGGGTCATTATGCAGGGCAGGGTTCGCAGATTTGCAATTATTCGGCGTCAGTATTCACTAGATTTGCAAATTTGCACCTCTTTCCTTCCCGCAGACGTGAGGTCGAACTATACTCCCGGAAATCCAAAGGGGGGCAGCCGCGATATGAAAGACATTCTGAACGAACTCGAAGCGCGCCGCGATGTTGCGCGCAAAGGCGGCGGCCAGCGCCGGATTGATGCGCAGCACGGCAAAGGCAAACTGACCGCGCGCGAACGCATCGAACTTTTGCTCGACGAAGGCAGTTTCGAAGAGTTCGACATGTTCGTGGCCCACAGATGTACTGATTTCGGCATGGAGAAAGACCGCCCCGCTGGCGACGGCGTGGTGACGGGTTGGGGCACGATCAACGGGCGCATGGTCTATGTGTTCAGTCAGGACTTCACCGTCATGGGCGGCTCGGTGTCGGAGACCCATGGTCAGAAGATCTGCAAGATAATGGATATGGCGATGCAAAACGGCGCGCCGGTGATCGGCATCAACGATTCCGGTGGCGCGCGCATCCAGGAAGGGGTTGCCTCGCTCGCCGCCTACGGCGAAGTGTTTCAGCGCAATATCGAAGCCTCCGGCGTGGTGCCGCAGATCAGCATGATCATGGGCCCCTGCGCGGGCGGCGCGGTTTACTCGCCTGCGATGACCGATTTCATATTCATGGTGAAAGACACGTCCTACATGTTCGTCACCGGCCCGGATGTGGTGAAAACTGTGACCAATGAGGTTGTCACGGCCGAGGAACTGGGAGGGGCTGGCACGCATACCAAGAAATCCTCTGTCGCCGATGCCGCCTTTGAGAACGATGTCGAAGCGCTCGCCGAAGTGCGCCGCCTCATCGACTTCCTGCCGCTCAACAATCGTGAAAAAGCGCCGGTGCGGCCCTTCTTTGACGACCCGGCCCGGATCGAGATGAGCCTCGATACGCTGGTGCCGGACAACCCCAACACGCCCTATGACATGAAAGAGCTGATCACGAAGATCGCCGATGAGGGCGATTTCTTTGAGATCCAGGAGGAGTTCGCCAAGAACATTCTCACCGGCTTCATCCGCCTCGAAGGACAGACCGTGGGTGTGGTTGCGAACCAGCCGATGGTGCTGGCCGGGGTGTTGGATATCGACTCGTCCCGCAAAGCCGCGCGGTTTGTCCGCTTCTGCGACGCGTTTGAAATCCCGATCCTGACGCTCGTTGACGTGCCCGGGTTTTTGCCCGGCACTACTCAGGAATATCGCGGCGTGATCAAACATGGCGCGAAACTGCTCTTCGCCTATGGCGAGGCGACCGTGCCGAAAGTCACCGTCATCACGCGCAAAGCCTATGGAGGGGCCTATGTGGTGATGGCCTCCAAACACCTGCAGGGTGATTTCAATTATGCCTGGCCGACCTCCGAGGTGGCGGTGATGGGCGCGAAGGGCGCCGTGGAAATCCTCTACCGCTCGGAACTGGATGACCCGGGGAAAGTTGCGAGCCGCACCGAGGATTACGAGGACCGCTTCGCCAACCCGTTTGTGGCCGCCGAGAAGGGGTTCATCGATGAGGTGATCCTGCCCCATTCGACCCGCAAACGCGTCGCCCGCGCTTTCGCGTCTCTGCGCACCAAGAAAGCCACGCGGCCCTGGAAGAAACACGACAACATTCCGCTTTGAGGAGGAGAGGGGGCTTTCGGCTTGGCTCGCGCCACGACCGACCCGGCTGGGGGACCAGTCCCCCAGACCCCCTGAAGTATTTCTGAAACATGGGAAGACAATCATGAGCCCGGTCTTTCACAACATAGATGCAGCGCCCGAACATGTGGCGCCGTTCTCCCATGCGGTGGAGAGCGATGGCTGGGTGATTGTGACCGGAAAGATGCCGACCAAGCCGGGTGGCTCGAAAGACGATCCGCTGGAGGCGGGGATTGAAGCCCAGACTGCGCGCGTGATGGAGAACCTGGCCATCGTGTTGCAGGGGGTTGGGCTGGGGCTTGAACATATCGTGCAATGCCGTTGTTTTCTCACCGAATTTGACCGTGACTACGCGGCGTTCAATGAAACCTATAAACGCTTCTTTCCCGCCGACCGCTTGCCCGCCCGCACGACCGTGGGTGTCACAGCGCTCGCCGTCGGCGCTTTGGTCGAAATCGATTGCATCGCGAGGCGGCCATGACGCTTTGGAAGAACCAGGCTTTCACCATTTCCCATGCCGATGACGGCAAATTCGAAGGGCAGGGCCTGCGCGCCTTCTTCGAATATCGCCAGTTGGGCATTGCCGAAGCGACCCAAGGCCAATTCGGGGCCCATGTGATCCGGGCTGTTCCGGGTATGGAGAGCCCGGGTGCCTGGCATAGCCATGACCTGGATTTCCAGATGGTATATGTGACCCGCGGCTGGGTCGTCTTCGAGTATGAGGAGGCGGGTGAACATCTGCTGCGCGAAGGTTCCTGCGTGTTGCAACCGCCAGGGATTAAACACCGCGAAGTCCAGCATTCCGACGATATGGAACTCATCGAAATCACCTCACCCGCCGCGTTCGACACCGAGGAGGAGCAGGCTCCGTGATTCGTGCGCTTGGCATCACTTTCCTGGTTCTGCTGACCCAATGCGATGACTCCGGAAACGCGGCGGGGGGCGAGGGGGAATTGCCTTCTGGGTTGACCCATGAGCTTCAAGATGTGGTGTTCGAACCGCAAGGCGCCCATATGGGCGCGGTGCGGGTCGTGCGTGTGCGTTTCGTGCAGCCGGCTCTGGTCGGTGAAGACGCGATTTCCTTCGAAAAACTGGAGCCCGATTTTCAGCATCTCTGCGACACTGAGGGCCTTGCACAGAAGGAAAAATCGGCTCCGAACGCACAAGAAATTATTATCTCAATCGCCTCCGCCCCGGTGGCCTTTGGAGAGACCGCGCCGGATGTCGTGCAATATATCGATGCCTTTACTGTGGAAAACGGTGCCTGCATCTGGGCGGGGTTGTGAGCATGGCGGACATTCGCTCAAATTTTCAGGCACCTGATGCAAACCCGTCACAGGGTCGCAAACCCGCTGCAAACCAGTGTTTTTTTGTCCGAGAAAAAGGTAACTTGCATCGAGGTTGCTTTTCTGTGACCCATAATTCGTGCGGGGGACGAACCGGAGATTCTTCGGGGAGAAGGCCGCCAGATCAAACTAGGAGACTCAGATGTCCAAGAGCATCAAAGCACTCGTTGCACTTAGCTTCGTCGCAATCGTCGCAGCTTGCGGCGGCCAGCAAGAAGAAGAAGTTGTCATCGTTGAGCCAGTTGTGGCTGACCCGGTGTCCAGCAAGTTCTAAGCTACTCGCGGGGTTGGCCGCTGAGGCCACCCCGCAATCCACTGCTGCACCCTTTGCCTTTGGGGGTGCAACATGTTGAAACACAAAGGTTTTCCCTCCCGACTACCGGGAACAGATTTCCACTTCACAATACGCCGCGACAACAAGAAGGGCCCGACCCGTCTTATTGCGCGTGAACGCTATGCCGACCGCAGGCCCGCCGACCGGCGCGCCGATGAAGGCTTCATGTGGGCGCTGTGGGAGCATTTTGGCGAGGAGCCGTTCCCGCGCGGAAATCTCGATGCCGGACGTCTCAGCTGGCTTTTTGGCCGCGAGGTGGTGCCTGCGGAGGAGCCGTTTGATCCTGAAAGCTACGATTCTCTCTTGAGAATCGATGTCTCCCGCGCAAGTGCCTCATTTCCGGGCGCTTTTGACGGCTCAGCGGAGGAGGTTTAGGCATGTTTCCGCGTTTACCCTCCGAATATGAGCAGAATTCGGCCCAAAAATACCCCATCGCCGGGTGCGGCTTTGTTTTTGGGACCCGCAGGTCCAGTGTGATCGGGCAAGCATATCCCTCCAGCACAGGTACGTGCTTGCGTGTACAAAACCGTTACCCTTCCCCTCTGAGGAGGTCTGCCCACCCTGGCAGACCTCCTTTTTTTCGCGCAGGGCGTCTCTTGAACTATGGGCGACAACCCGCCGTAAATTCTCATCTTTTTGTGACCGCGATTGATCTGGGGCGCGCGAGAGCGCATATATCAGGCCAAGGTGCCCGGAGAGGCATCGAAACTATTGGGTCGGGTCACAGGTTTTGTGACCGAGTTAATCGAGGAGCAAAACGATGCGGAAATCCGTACTTATCGCGAGCCTTTTTGCCGCAACCACAGCACTTGCGGCCTGTGACTCAGACACCGAGCGCGCGCTTGTTGGTGCCGGCGCCGGGGCTGCCGTCTCTGTCGCAACCGGAGGCGATCCGCTTGTCGGCGGTGTCCTGGGCGGCGCAGCCGGTGCCTTCTGCGACGACGTCGGCATCTGTAAGTAACATCATCACGACCTCTCGGGGTCGATCAGAAATCACGAACCGCGCGTCGGGGCACTGCCTCGGCGGGCGGTTCTTTTCGTTTGCGCACCCGAAACCGGGGCCTGAAGGGGGACATCCATGTTCAAGAAAATCCTGATTGCCAATCGTGGCGAGATTGCCTGCCGCGTGATCAAGACTGCCCAAAAAATGGGCATCAAGACGGTCGCGATCTATTCCGATGCAGACGCGCAGGCCCTGCATGTGGAGATGGCGGATGAAGCCGTTCATATCGGCCCGCCGCCCGCCAATCAGTCCTACATCGTCATCGACAAGGTGATGGAGGCGATCAAACAGAACGGCGCTGAGGCCGTACATCCTGGCTACGGTTTCTTGAGCGAAAACAGCAAATTCGCGGAAGCTCTTGAGAAAGCCAAAGTTGCTTTCATCGGCCCGCCCAAAGGCGCGATCGAAGCGATGGGCGACAAGATCACCTCCAAGAAGATCGCCCAGGAGGCCAAGGTCTCCACCGTGCCGGGCTATATGGGGCTGATCGAGGATGCTAATGAGGCGGTGAAGATTTCCAAAGAGATCGGCTATCCGGTGATGATCAAAGCCTCCGCCGGGGGTGGCGGTAAAGGCATGCGCATTGCCTGGGACGATCAGGAGGCGCGCGAAGGCTTTCAGTCGTCGAAGAACGAAGCTGCGTCTTCATTCGGCGATGACCGGATTTTCATCGAGAAATTTGTCACCCAACCGCGCCATATCGAAATCCAGGTGCTCTGCGACGCCCATGGCAACGGCATCTATCTAGGCGAACGGGAATGTTCGATCCAGCGCCGCAACCAGAAGGTGATCGAAGAGGCGCCGTCGCCCTTCCTTGACCCCAAAACCCGTAAAGCGATGGGCGAGCAGGCGGTCGCGCTGGCGCAGGCCGTGGGCTACACCTCCGCCGGCACCGTCGAATTTATCGTCGATGGCGACAAGAATTTCTATTTCCTCGAAATGAACACCCGCTTGCAGGTGGAACACCCGGTCACCGAGCTGATCACCGGCGTCGATCTGGTCGAGCAAATGATCCGCGTCGCCAATGGCGAGAAGCTGACGATTAAGCAGAAAGACATCAAACTGAACGGCTGGGCGATGGAAAGCCGCCTCTACGCCGAAGACCCTTACCGGAACTTCCTGCCGTCGATTGGGCGCCTGACCCGTTACCGCCCACCGGAAGAGATCGCCAAGAAAAAGGTCGTCGTGCGCAACGACACCGGCGTCTATGAGGGCGGTGAGATCAGCATGTACTACGACCCGATGATCGCCAAGCTCTGCACCTGGGGGCCGACACGGGGCGAGGCGATCGAGAATATGCGCGTCGCACTCGACAGTTTCGAGGTTGAGGGGATCGGCCACAACCTGCCATTCTGCTCAGCCGTGATGGATCACCCGAAATTCGTCTCCGGCGATATCACGACTGCCTTCATCGCGGAGGAATATCCCGATGGGTTCGAAGGCGTGACACTGGAACGTGGGGCGCTGGAGCGTGTCGCTTCCGCTGCCGCCGCCATGCACCGCGTTGCCGAAATCCGCCGCGCGCGTATCTCCGGCACGATGGACAATCATCGCCGCAAGGTGGGCTCGAAATGGGTCGTCACCATGCAAGGTGAGACCTTCGAGTTGAAGATCAAGGCCGACAAGGAAGGCTCCACCGTCAAGCATAAGGGCGGTCCGGAGCATCGTGTGACCTCAAGCTGGACGCCGGGTGACAGTTTGGCCGAGTTGATGATCGACGGCGCACCGCTGGTCCTGAAAGTCGACAAGATCACCCAAGGCTTCCGCCTGCGCACCCGCGGCGCTGATCTGAAGGTCAATATCCGCACGCCGCGGCAGGCGGACCTAGCCGCCCTGATGCCCGAGAAACTGCCGCCCGACACCTCCAAGATGCTGCTCTGCCCGATGCCGGGCCTCATTGTGAAGGTCGATGTCGAGGTGGGGCAGGAGGTGCAGGAAGGCCAGGCGCTCTGCACGGTCGAGGCGATGAAGATGGAGAACATTCTGCGCGCCGAGCGCAAAGGCAAGGTCTCCAAGATCAACGCGGGCGAGGGCGACAACCTCGCCGTGGATGATGTGATCATGGAGTTCGAATAGGCGCGATGCCCGGCTGGCTGATCTTCACCATAAGCTATGCCGCAGGGGTCCTCGGCCTCTGGGGCGGCTTGGCGCTGTCAGCCTCCAACGCCTTTGGCGGCGCACCGGGCGGGCTTACGGTCTGGTCGCTTTATGTGCTGCCCTTGTTTGTCGCGCTCTGTGTCTTTGCCCTCGTCTATATGCTCTTGACGCGGAAGGCTCTTAAACTGGGCTTCTGGGCCCTCGCAATCAGCCTCACGGGCCTTGTCGCGGTCCTGTCGCTGTCGATGATGATGCAGGGCGTCGTGACCCCGCTGGAAGGTTTGATCATCGCGATCGCGGTGCATTTCTGGGCCTCCTTCTTTCTGATGCGGAAGGTGTTCGATGGGACGTAGGGACGCCCGCATCGGTGCCGCATATCTCGGGGTTGTATCGCTTGGCACCCTGCTTCTGGGGCTTACAGGTTTTGTGCCGCTCTGGCTCGCGCTCGCGGTTTTTGCGATTTTCGGCGTGTTGTCCCTGCGTCTGTGGCTCGGGCCACAATCCGCGGAAGAGCAAGCGCGCGCGCATTATACCGCTCTGATCTGGATCGGGGCCTTCCTTGTGGTGTTCCTGGCGCTGCAGTCGATTTTCCTCGGCACCTTCGTATTCGATCCTCTGAAAGCGGTTTCGATTGTCCTGCTTTTGCTCGTGGCAATCCTCGCTCTGTATTTCTGGAACGGCGAGGATCGCCTGCTGGGGAGCCTCTGGCGGGGGGTGAAAGTGATCGCGCCAGTGCTTCTGGTCGCGCTTGTTCCGATCCTCGCGGTGTTTGCATTCAACGGATCCGATATTCGCCTGTGGCAGGGGCTGCTGGCCGGGTTTGTGATCGTGCTCGGCTGGGTCTCGACCTTCCTCTTTCAGGAGGAGCGTCTGGCGCAGGATCGCAGGGAACAAGAGATCGATCTACTGCTCGCTTTGCGGGCGGAAATCCTCAACTTCGTCTGGAAATTCAATCAGGTCGATTTCGACCAAGTGTTGGACGAACTTGAAGCCTGCAAAACCGATAGCCGCAAACGCCTGCCGGTGAACTTCATTTTCGGTCAGGCAGACCCCGTGGTCTATCGCTCGGTGCTGAGCAATCTCCCCCTCATCGACGATGTCTCCCTCAGTCTTGCGGTGCAGTTCTATGCGCATCTCGACGACATTTCCGCGGTAACGGAAGATATCGGCGGACAGAAGTTCAAGGAGATCGGAACGCGCGCGACCCGGATCGACTGGTTGATCAAATATGTCGAGATGCAGCGCCTGGCCATTCGGCTTGGCCTTGTTGCCGTGCGCCGGATCGAACAGGTTGTACCGGACGCACGATGGCAGCGCGTGCGGGACTATGACAAAGATGGGGAGGGAGACGAATGACCGTCCCGTTCGGCGTTATGTCAGCCAAACAGGCCCATGCCGTACCGACCGGAGATCGGCGGCTTGGGGATATCTTTCTCGGTCGGGTTCTTAGGAATATCGCTCATGTCTCTTATCTAGCCGATCATTCGTCGAATTTCAAGATTTCCAGTCCACCGCACGTGTCGGCACAGACGCACAGAAACCCGTCTTCTGCGGTCTATTATACCGATTCTCTAACAGATCTGCAAATCAGGCCTCAGCCGCCTGCGCCCGCACGCCGGTCACGCAATTCCTGCTGTCGCAGAGGCATTTTGTCGATCACACGGGTCAATTCGCGCACGTCCCAAGGCGCGGGTTTGCGCAGTTTTACCTGGCCGTCCTTGCCCACAAGCGCCAGCATGAAGCCACGTGGCCTGAGTTTCCTGCGCAATTCGGACAGCTCTCCGGGATCGGTGTCCGTGATGATCACCACATCGCGGTCCGCCAGCGCATCGAGGCGCGCATCCAGAAGTTCGAGCTGCTTGGTAAATCGTGGATCAGCCGCGGTGTCGGCAAAGACCACGACAGGGCGCTTTTCCCACAGAAAATCCGCCAGATTTACTTCAAATGCATCGTATTTCGGCGGATTGGTGATCTCTTCCACATCCGTCGACGCCCCATCCGCAGCCCATAGGCCGGTTGCGAAAAATCCAGCGATTACAAAGGTGATAGCGCGTTTCATTGGGGCTCCTCTTTCCCCTCATATAGGGGGGCTTGCGGGCAATTCTAAGGGTAAATCACCGATCTGTGCCAATCATCCTTTCGTTAATCCTTGTGCCACCTCTCGCAGGCATACATCCCACAAGGTTAACGGGCACAAAGCCCCATCGAGCGGAGTTTGCACCATCTTGGATATTTGTCTGCATCTTGGCGCCCATCGCACCGGTACAACCAGCCTGCAACGCTATCTTAATCTGAACCGGAAATCCTTGTCAGATCATGGGGTTGCGGTCTGGGGGCCAAAGCGCACCCGCGCTGGCCTGCTGGACGGTGTGATGAAAAATCCCAACCATCTGACCGCGCTGGATCACAAACTGGCGCGCCGCAGCATCGGACAGGTGAAAGTCGAACAGAAGCGGTTGCGGCAGAAGGGCTACGGCACGCTGGTGATCAGCGAAGAGAACCTGATCGGCACGATGCAGCTCAATCTAACCGAGCAGCGCCTCTACCCGCAAACTTATGCGCGCCTCAAACGCCTTGCGCCCGCTTTTGAGGGGGAGGCCGTGCGCATCGCGCTCTCCATTCGCTCCTACGACACCCATTGGACCTCGCAGATGGCGCATCGCATCAAGATGGGCGCAGGCTTGCCGGACGCCGAGATGCTCGACCGGATTGCCACACAACCGCGACGTTGGCGGCATGTCATTCAAGACATCGCCGAGGTCTTTCCAAATGCAAACCTGATCGTCTGGCCGTTTGAAAGCTGGGTCGGTCAGCCGGAGCAACTTGTTTCCGCGATGCTTGGATGGCCGGTGCCCGTGGGGCTCGTGCGTTTTGCCGAACGCTGCAACGCTTCTACTGATGTCAGCACCCTCCGCGATATTCTGCGAGATGGCGGTGACCGTGACGCGGCTCAAATCCTCGCCGGTCTGACCGGACCGTTTCAACCCTTTCCACAACTGCACAAAGACAAACTCAGAGACGACTATCGCCAAGACATCGACTGGCTGCAGGCCGGAGCCGATGGGCTGGCGACCTATCTTGACCCGACCAGAGGCACATCTGGCGGGTTCGACAGACCCAAAGGAAGCATGACCAATGACATCGAAGAAAGCCGACTGGCAGGAACTGGCTGAAAAAGAGCTGCGTGGCCGTCCGCTCGACGACCTGACCTGGGACAGCCCCGAGGGCATCCCGATCCAGCCCGTCTACACGGCGGAGGACGCGCAAGAGCTTGACCACATGGGCGCGATGCCGGGCACTGCCCCGTTCACCCGCGGTCCCAAAGCCACAATGTATGCTGGGCGCCCCTGGACGATCCGGCAATATGCGGGCTTCTCGACGGCGGAAGAGTCCAACGCCTTCTATCGCAAGGGCCTTGCCGCCGGGCAGCAGGGGGTCTCTGTGGCTTTCGATCTGGCGACCCACCGCGGTTATGACAGCGACCACGAGCGGGTCGTGGGCGATGTCGGTAAGGCGGGTGTCGCCATCGACTCGGTCGAGGACATGAAAATCCTCTTCGACGGCATCCCGCTCGATCAGATTTCCGTCTCTATGACCATGAACGGTGCGGTGATCCCGGTGCTGGCGTCTTTCATCGTCGCGGGCGAGGAGCAGGGCCATGACCGCTCGGTTCTGTCCGGCACAATTCAGAACGACATTCTGAAGGAGTTCATGGTCCGCAACACCTATATTTATCCTCCCGAGCCTTCGATGCGGATCGTCTCGGACATCATCGAGTTCACCTCGACCGACATGCCAAAATTCAACTCGATCTCGATCTCCGGCTATCACATGCAAGAGGCGGGCGCGAACCTCGTGCAAGAGCTCGCCTTCACCCTGGCAGATGGCAAGGAATATGTCCGCGCCGCCATTGAGCGCGGCATGGATGTCGATAAATTCGCCGGGCGGCTCAGCTTTTTCTTCGCCATCGGCATGAATTTCTTCATGGAGGCGGCCAAACTGCGCGCCGCGCGCTTCCTCTGGCATCGCATCATGACCGAGTTCGGCGCGAAATCCGAACGCTCGAAAATGCTGCGCACCCATTGCCAGACCTCTGGTGTCTCGCTGCAAGAGCAGGACCCCTATAACAACATCGTGCGCACGGCTTACGAGGCGATGTCGGCGGTGCTCGGCGGCACGCAATCGCTACACACCAATTCCTTTGACGAAGCGATCGCACTGCCGACACCGTTTTCGGCGCGCATTGCCCGCAACACGCAACTGATCCTGCAGAACGAGACCAAGGTCACCAAGGTCGTCGATCCACTGGCAGGCAGCTATTACGTCGAAAAACTCACCGCCGATCTGGCCGAAGAGGCCTGGAAGATCATCGAAGAGGTCGATGCGATGGGCGGTATGACCAAAGCGGTGGCCTCCGGCATGCCGAAGCTCCGCATCGAAGAGGCCGCCGCCCTGCGTCAAGCACAGGTCGACCGCGGCGACGAGGTGATCGTCGGCGTCAACAAGTTCCGGCTGGAGCAGGAGGACGAGATCGACATCCTCGATGTCGACAATGTCGCCGTACGCAAGGCCCAGATCGAACGGCTCGAAAACATCAAATCCACCCGGGATCAGGCGGCGTGTGACGCGGCACTCGCAGCGCTCGAAGAGGGCGCAAAGTCCGGTGAAGGCAATCTCTTGGCGCTCGCGGTCGAGGCCGCCCGCGCCCGCGCGACAGTGGGGGAAATCAGCATGTCGATGGAAAAAGTGTTCGGGCGCCACCGCGCCGAAGTGAAAACCCTCGCGGGCGTCTATGGCGCAGCGTACGAGGGCGATGAGGGTTTCGCGCAAATCCAGAAAGACGTGGAGCAATTTGCCGAAGACGAAGGCCGCCGTCCGCGCATGCTGGTGGTGAAAATGGGGCAGGACGGCCACGACCGCGGCGCGAAAGTCATCGCCACAGCCTTCGCCGATATCGGCTTCGACGTCGATGTGGGGCCCTTGTTCCAGACCCCCGAGGAGGCCGCGCAGGATGCGATCGACAATGACGTGCATGTGGTCGGCATCTCGTCGCAGGCGGCGGGCCACAAGACGCTGGCACCGAAACTGATCGAGGCGCTGAAGGCGGCGGATGCCGAGGATATCATCGTGATCTGCGGCGGCGTCATCCCGCAGCAGGATTACGATTTCCTCAAAGCGGCAGGGGTGAAGGCCATCTTCGGCCCCGGCACCAATATCCCCGCGGCTGCGAAAGAGATCCTCGATCTGATCCGCGCTGCTCGGTCAGGGTAAGTGACGTAGCGCCAAGGTTCCTAGTTTGATCAGGCGCGTTGTTGTCGCGCGAGGCCGTCGTGTCGACCTCGCCCGCAATGTGATCAGGTCAATACAAGAAAATCAGTTTCTTGAGGGGAAGATCCCGATAGTTGCAATGCACCACCGCATAGCAAGGTACGGGCTCTGGATATTGAACGCCGCTCCACCGCCTGTGTGCTGTATCATTGCCGGGTCCATTGTCCTGTTGGGTGGACCTTCGTGGTAGATATTCAATTTTGTATTATCTTGATAATAGGGAACTGCCAGAAAATCTGTTCCCGGGCCGTGCTTATCAGCGGTCGCATTGGTTGAATTGACGATGTGGTTGTGGCTCGGCATTTCGTTGACCGCCATAGTGTGCGTTTGAGCACCCCCGCGCTCTCCGAGATTTCGGGTCTGAAGGCCGGGGCCGCTACCGAAGTGGATTGGCGCACGCCCTCGCAGGTCCGGCAAACCGAATGTCGTGCGGCCATCGCCGCCGTATATCGTTCCGAGCAGCGAAAACAGGGCTGAATTTTGCGCAATCGAGAGCAGCTGGCCGTCCGCAGCGGACCATCCTCGTGGACAGAAGTTGTAGGGTACCAGTATCATTTGTCCCAGATACTGGTCGTTCGCTTGAGCAGGGGCTTGGCTGGGTGACAATAGTGCGCCGATTGCGACCGACGCCGCAAGTGCAACTGCGCTAACAGATTTTAAAAGGTTCATGACGACTCCCTTGACGTTGAGCTTGCCGCGGAATTGCGACTGAAATCAGGGAGTAAGCTCTTGGCGCAAGTCGCATCCAGGCACTAGCAAGACAAGCACAGAAAACCTCTTTCTCCCCCCAAGTTTATGGAAACGGACCGTTTGACGGTAAGTCAACACCTAATTGGGGAATTTTCAGTTGAGGATTGTTTACATGCCGTTTCCTTTGAACGGTCATAACGAACTGGAAAGGCGAGAAAAATTCTCGAGTAGGGGTCCAATTTCTGTCACCTTCCACATCCGCGCCTAGAAGCATCGTTGAAACCCAGAGCGACTTAGGCCACATCTTGTGCAATCAAGAGGGGACAGATGGCGCTTCCGGTTCGAGATCAGGTGAAATATTGGAGCATCGCCACGGCGGTGCTCGTCGCGGCGCTCTGGTTTCTGGGGGATGTGCTGCTGCCATTCATCGTCGGCGGCGCGATTGCCTATATGATGGATCCCATTGCGGACCGTTTGGAGCGGATGGGCCTCTCGCGGGTGCTGGCCACGACCACGATTTCGCTGATCGCGCTCCTGATTTTTGTACTCATGGCGGTGCTGATCATCCCGATGGTGGTGGAACAAACCATAGCGCTCTTCAAATTCGCACCTGACCTTATCCAACGATTACAAGCGTTTCTGGCCGAGCGGTTCCCGTCGATCGCCGATGAAGGCTCCACGCTTCGTCAGTCTCTGGCCTCTATAGGAGCGACGATCCAATCCCGTGGAGCCGAGCTGGTGCAAAGCGTGTTCTCCTCTGCGCTGGGGGTCGTGAATGCGGTGGTCTTTATTGTCGTGGTGCCGGTCGTGGCTTTCTACCTGCTCCTCGATTGGGACCATATGGTCGCCCGGATCGATGCGCTTTTGCCCCGCGACCATGCCCCGCAAATCCGCGCCATCGCGTCAGAGATTGACCAAACGCTCGCCAGCTTCGTGCGCGGCCAACTGACCGTCTGCGCGATCCTCGGCACTTTTTACGCTGTGGGCCTCGCGATTGTTGGCCTGCAGTTCGGCCTTGTGGTCGGAGTGATCGCCGGGCTCATCTCCTTCATCCCGTATGTCGGTGCGTTGGTCGGCGGGGCGCTCGCCATCGGTCTGGCGCTCTTCCAGTTCTGGTCCGATCCAATCTGGATCGCCGCTGTCGCAGCGATTTTCGCGGCGGGACAGTTCCTCGAAGGCAATATCCTGACGCCAAAACTCGTCGGCGAAAGCGTTGGCCTGCATCCGGTCTGGCTGCTTCTGGCGCTTTCCGCCTTTGGTACGCTTTTTGGGTTCGTCGGCATGCTGGTGGCTGTCCCGGTCGCTGCGGCGCTCGGCGTCATCGCACGGTTCGCGGTCGGTCAATATCAGGGCAGCCGCCTTTATCGCGGATTGCACAAAGACGACTGATGCCCGAGCAACTGCCCCTGCCATTGCCCACCAAACCGGCTTTGGGCCGCGAGGACTTTTTTGTGTCCGATGCCAACAGTTTAGCAGTCGAAGCTCTTGTCGACCCAGGCGCCTGGCCGCTTGGCAAAATGGTGCTTTTGGGCCCGACCGGTGCGGGCAAGACCCATCTCGCCCATGTTTGGGCCAGCGACCAGCAGGCGAAGATTGTCGCCGCGTCGGATCTGAGGGAAGCGGATGCCGATGCCCTGGCCACAGCCGCGCTCGCTGTTGAAGACCTCCCGGACCTCGCAGGGCAGGACACGGCGCAACGGGCGCTCTTCCACATCCACAACCTGATGGCCGAACGTGGCCATCCACTCCTGCTGACCTCAACAACGGCCCCTAACCATCTGAATCTGGAGCTGAAAGACCTGCAAAGTCGCCTTGCCGGAACGTCTGTCATTGAGATCGCCCCGCCTGACGACATGCTCCTGCGCGTGATCCTGATGAAGCTTTTCGAGGATCGTCAGATCAATCCCGACCCAAGCCTCTTTGATTATGTGCTTCCACGCCTGCCACGCTCCTTCGCCGCCGCCCGCGCCTTTGTGGAGCAGATGGACAAGCGTGCCCTGGCGGAAGATCGCGCCATCGGGCCACGTCTGGCGGGTGAAGTTCTCAGCACAAGTCTGGAAAATCCCGATGAAAATCTTTAGATTGTCGCGATGACGTTACAATCAGAGATCAAGACGTCGGGCATGAACCGGGCCGATTTCCTGTCTTCCGATTTCCCGGAACCCATCGAGCTGGAGGATTTTGATCCCAAAAGCCCGGAGCGCTTTTTCAATCGCGAACTCAGCTGGTTGGCTTTCAACTGGCGCGTCTTGGAGGAGGCGCAGAACCCGCGTGTGCCGCTGATGGAGCGGGTCCGGTTCCTGGCGATCTCCGCCACCAATCTGGACGAGTTTTACACCGTGCGCGTCGCGGGCCTGCGGGAGCTGGCCAATGCCGGTAACACCACGCCTTCGACCGATGGGCGCACGCCTGCCGAACAGCTTGTGCTGATTGATGCCGATGCGCGCGCGCTGATCGCCCATCAGGATGTGGTCTGGCGCGAGTTAACGGCGGAGATCGAGAAAGCCGGCATCTCACTTCTGGACCGCAAAACGCTGACGAAAGCGGATCGTGCCTATCTCGACGGCTATTTCATGTCGAACGTCTTTCCGGTGCTCTCACCCTTGGCAATTGATCCGGCACACCCGTTCCCCTTCCTGCCCAATGCGGGCTTTGCGCTGATCCTTGAGTTGAGCCGTAAGCGCGACAAACGCCCGCTGCAGGCGCTGCTGCCGATCCCGGCGCAGATCAACCGTTTCATCAATTTGCCCTGCGAAAGTGGGGAGCAGCGCTACCTGCCGCTCGAAGAGCTGCTGCTGATGAAGATCGAGGACCTGTTTCCGGGCTATGAGATTTCCGAACATGCAGGCTTCCGCGTGTTGCGCGATAGCGATCTGGAGGTTGAGGACGAGGCGGAAGACCTCGTGCGCGAGTTTGAAGTCGCTTTGAAACGCCGCCGCCGCGGCGAGGTGGTGCGGCTGAAGCTCTCCGCGGGGGTCTCAGTGCATTTGCGCGATCTGGTGATGAAAAGCCTCGAAGTGACCAATGCCGATGTCATTGAGGTCGAGGGCATGATCGGTCTCGCTGATTTGGGCGAATTGGTGAAAGCAGCGCGTTACGATCTGCTCTGGCCGCAATTCACCCCGCGCGTACCCGAGCGTGTGACGGACCACGAAGGCGATATGTTCGCCGCGATCCGCCAGAAGGATATGCTGCTGCATCACCCGTATGAAACCTTCGACATGGTGATCCGCTTCCTCGCGCAAGCGGCGCGCGACCCGGATGTGGTGGCGATCAAGCAGACGCTTTACCGCACCTCGAACGAGAGCCCGATTGTGGATGCGCTCTGCGAAGCGGCCGAGAATGGCAAATCGGTGACCGCTCTGGTGGAGTTGAAAGCCCGCTTCGACGAGGCCGCCAATATCCGCCAGTCGCGCAAACTGGAGCGGGCCGGGGCGCATGTGGTCTATGGCTTCATCAACTACAAGACACATGCAAAGATCAGCACGGTGGTGCGCCGCGAAGGCAATGAGCTGGTGACCTACACTCATTACGGCACCGGCAATTACCACCCCATAACCGCCCGTATTTACACCGATCTCAGCCTCTTCACCTGCGATCCGGCTCTGGGCCGCGATGCGACGAAAGTCTTCAATTATGTCGGTGGATATGCCCAGCCCGATACGCTGGAAAACCTGCATATCTCGCCGGTGAATATGAAATCACACCTCATCGAGAGCATTCAGGCGGAAGCAGAACATGCCCGTGCGGGCAAACCGGCAGAGATCTGGGCGAAGATGAACTCGCTCATTGAATCGGATGTGATCGACGCGCTTTACGAAGCCAGCCAGGCAGGCGTGAAGATCAGCCTCGTTCTGCGCGGCATCTGCGGCATTCGCCCGGGCGTGAAGGGTCTGAGCGAGAACATACGCGTGAAATCCGTTGTGGGTCGGTTCCTGGAACATTCCCGCATCGTCTGTTTCGGCAATGGCAAGGGTCTGCCCTCGAAGAAAGCGCGGGTTTACATGTCCTCGGCCGACTGGATGGGCCGCAACCTGAACCGCAGGGTGGAGACGCTGGTGGAGATCACCAACAAGACCGTGCAGGCGCAGGTGATGAGCCAGATCATGGCCGCCAACCTCGCCGATACCGCGCAGAGCTGGGTTCTCGACGGTGCCGGCCAGTTCCACCGCCTGCCGGTTGCAGAAGGCACGCAAGCCTTTAACTGCCATCGGTTTTTCATGGAGAACCCGTCTCTCTCGGGTCGCGGTTCGGCAGGGGCCGGGGACGTGCCTGAACTCACCCACACGCGCGACTAGGGCGAGGGCGCAAAGCTGCTTCGAACTCGCGTGGGGAAGGCCGTTCGAGCGGCCTTTGCCCGCGCTGGCCACAAACCGGTCTGCGCCATCACAGCACCATTGACGAAACACCCCCCGCCAAGCCATTGTTTCGCCGACAAAAGCCCTGGGGAGGCCGCGCATCGCATCCATGGATGGCGCTTCTGACAATCTGCCAGAAGATCACGGACCCTTCGGGCGTCCGCTTTTTGACGATCCCAAAGCCAAGGCGCTCAAGCGCGTCGGCGCGATTGACGTGGGCTCGAACTCGGTGCGGATGGTTGTCTTTGATGGCGCGGCGCGTTCGCCCGCCTATTTCTACAACGAGAAGATCATGGCGGGTCTCGGGCGTGGTCTGTCAGAGACAGGTCGGCTGCACGCGGAAGGGCGGGAGCGGGCTTTGAATGCCCTGAAACGCTTCGCACTTTTGGTGAAAGCGCTGAACGTCTCGCCGGTCACGACCGTGGCCACCGCCGCGGTGCGCGATGCCGAGGATGGGCCGGAGTTTTGCGATCAGGTCCGGCAGGAGACCGGGTTGAAACTCTGGGTCGCCTCGGGCCTCGAAGAGGCGCGGCTCTCCGCCCAAGGCGTGTTCCTCGGCTGGCCCACGGCGCGTGGGCTGATGTGCGACATCGGAGGCTCGTCCCTGGAGCTTGCCGAGCTTGGTGACGGCACGGTCGGGCGACGCGTCAGTTCGCAACTGGGGCCTCTGAAACTGGCCGAGATTAAGGGCGGGCGGAAGGGCCGCAAGATCATCATCGATCAGACCGTGGGCGATCTGCGTGCACAGATCGATGGCGATTACGAGACGATTTTTCTGGTCGGCGGCTCCTGGCGCGCGATTGCGCGGCTCGATATGGAGCGGCGCGGCTACCCGCTGAAAGTGCTGCATGAGTACCGCATGACCTCGAAATCGATCCTTTCGACCGTGAAATGGATCCGCGGCAAATCGGTGGATGAGCTGCGCAGTATCACCGGCAATTCCGAGGCGCGGATGATGCTGGTGCCCATTGCGGCGGAGGTTCTGAAATCGCTTGTCCAGCAATTCCGGCCGAAATCCGTTGCGGTGTCGAGCTACGGCATCCGCGAGGGGCTGCTCTATGAGCAGATGCCATTTGAATTGAAACGCCGCGATCCGCTGATCGAGGCCTGTCGCTGGAACGAGGCGCAAAATGCGCGGCTGCCGGGCTTTGGCAAATCGCTCTTTGATTTTATCCAGCCGCTCTTCCCGAAAGCCTCACCGGAATTGAAACGCCTAGCCAAGGCTGCCTGCCTTTTGCATGACGTGACCTGGCGGGCGCATCCCGATTACCGGGCCGAAGTGTGTTTCGACAATGCCACCCGCGCCAATCTGGGCGGGCTCGATCACAATGGCCGTATCTTCCTCGGGGTTGCCCTGCTGCACCGCTATAAGAACAGCCGCAGCGGAACGCGGTTTGACGATTATTACGAGATGCTCGATGCCCGGGCGCTGCAACAGGCGGAAATCCTTGGCAAAGCGATGCGGTTTGGAGCGATGCTTTCGGCGGAGCGGTCCGAGTTGATGGGCGCGTTGAAATGGCGCCCGAAGAAGAAACATCTGGAATTGCGTCTCAATGCGGCAACGCGGGATTTGTTTGGTGAGGTGGCCGAAGCGCGTTTCCTGTCGCTCGCCGATGCTATGGGGGCAACGGTCGAGGTGATCCAGTAGGCGCTTCCGCCCGGCGGTCCATCCTAGACCGCCAGCACACTGCGGTCAGAGCAAGTTAATCCTTGCTACCTTTCAGCAGCCGATCCGCCTTTTTGCGCACCAGCACTGAGCGCAGATCATGCATCGCCAGAAGCAGCCCATCGGTGACCTCTTCCAACTGCTCATCCTCGGCCCGCGTCTGTGCCCAATGGGTGGTGAGGTTCAGGTAGTCGACGGCGCGATAGATGTCATCGATATCACGCACCGCAAGTACGGCGCGGCGCTCTTCCATCCAATCCTCGATCACCTCCAGTTCTTCGGGTGAGAGCTCGCGATCCCCATGCTGCCTGATCTGGCCATTGCGGATATTCACCACCGCAATCTCTTCCATATCGATGCGCCGCTGTCGGTTTTCGGTATCCACACGAAACACCGTGGCGCCATTTTCGCGCACGCGGAAATAGAACTCTGGAAGTTCGCCTGCCATATCGACTGTCCCGGCCTGTTATCGGCCCCTTATACGTTCGGAAGACGCTAGCACAAAGCCCGTGCCAGCGCGAAGGGAGAAATCCTCACTTTTTCACCGCAAGCCGTTGCAAGCGCAACATCCGCTCAGCTTTGCCCTTCACCATCCAGGAGAAAGAGAAGGCCCAGACCGCGATGCTCTCCACCCACAGGACGAGGTTGTAGTCGATCACCAGACGCTGCGGTAAGGCAGGGCCCATGACCTTGAACCATGATGCCACGAATGTGGCGATGGTCATCAGGATCACCGTCCAGCCGCAGATGATATATATGCGGCGGCGCACCGGATTGGCACCGCGGGTGAATTTCACCAGACAGATATAGGCCAGCGATAACAGAAAAACGAAGGCCGAGACGTAATGCAGAACAGCCGTCGGGTAGAGCCCGAACATCACATGCCAGGGGCTTGAGACCAGTTGCGCCGGGTTCTCATTTGGGAACAGCGCGACGCCGAAGGCCGCCACTCCGGCGATGGTGGTGATCCAGTCGTCCGAGAACAGCTCTTCGCGGGTTTTGGGATAGCCCTGATAGGAGAAGAGGAAAATGCCGATGGCGAATAGCACGCCGACGAAGATGTCGCGTTGGATGGTGTGGTAATAGTCCGACAGGCTGGGCTGTGGGGCTGTTTCAGCCAGCATACCGCCGAAAATCAGAAAGAACGGCAGGCAAAAGCCCAAAAGCCCGAGCGCGCGGCGCACCCGGTGATAGGACAAAACCAATTCACCATGTGACTTGAGATCAGCCATCATATCCTTCCCAGCGTCGAAGAGTTTAGCGCCATGGCCGCCATTGCCAAGCCCAGTTGCTTGCAACTGGGCCGGGTCGCTCGTCGCGCAAGCGACGGCGAAACCCCCGTTCCCCGAGCGTTCAGCTTAGCGAGGCGCAGAAGCTCTGGATCCGCGTGCACGCCTCTTTCAGTGCTTCATCCGAGGTCGCATAGGAGACCCGGAAGTTCGGGCTGAGCCCGAAAGCGGCCCCAAAAACCACCGCAACCCCGTGATCCTCCAGAAGGGCTGTCGCGAAATCCTCATCGGTCTCGATCACTTTGCCGTTCGGGGTCCTCTTGCCGATACAGCCCACAATCGATGGATAGACATAGAACGCCCCTTCCGGCATCGGACAGGAGATGCCCTCTGCCGCGTTCAACATCTCGACCACCAGATTGCGGCGGCGGACGAATTTCTCGTTGTTCGGGGCGAGGAAGTCTTGCGTTCCGTTCAGCGCTTCGACCGCGGCCCATTGGCTGATCGAGCAGGGGTTCGAGGTCGATTGCGACTGCATCGACCGCATCGCCTTGATGAGGTGCTCCGGTCCGGCGGCATAACCGATCCGCCAGCCGGTCATCGCATAGGCCTTCGAGACGCCGTTGCAGGTCAGCGTGCGGTCATAGAGCTGCGGCTCCACCTGCGCCGGCGTGCAGAATTCAAAATCGCCATAGGCGAGATGTTCATACATATCGTCGGTCATCACCCAGACATGCGCGTGGCGCAGAAGAACGTCCGTCAACTCTTTCAATTCGTCCCAGGAATAGCCCGCCCCGGTCGGGTTCGAGGGCGAATTGAAGATCAGCCATTTCGTCTTCGGCGTGATCGCGGCTTCCAGTTGATCCGCAGTCAGTTTGAACCCGGTCTGGATGGAGGCCTCCGCAATCACCGGCGTGCCGCCCGCAATCTGAACCATATCGGGGTAGGAGACCCAATAGGGTGCCGGAATGATTACCTCATCGCCCTCATTCAGCGTCGCCATCAGCGCGTTGAAGAGGATCTGCTTGCCGCCGCCGCCGACGGACACCTGCGCGGGCGTGTAGTCGAGCCCGTTGTCGCGCTTGAACTTCGCGCAGATCGCCTCTTTCAGCTCCGGAATGCCGTCAGGTGCGGTGTATTTCGTCTTGCCATCATGAATCGCCCGGATCGCCGCCGCTTTGATGTTCTCCGGCGTGTCGAAATCCGGCTCACCGGCGCCGAGCCCGATCACATCCTTGCCCGCGCGCTTCAATTCCGCGGCTTTCTGCGTCACAGCAATCGTCAATGACGGTTTTACGCTGGAAATTGTCTCGGACAGGAAGGACATGCGACGCCTCGTCAGTTTGAATGTCTATGCTGGCTCTCATACGAAGAGCGCGCGTCCCCCACAAGGCCCAGAGATCGGGTCCACTGCAGAGAGATTGAGATGGAAGATTTTCAGGATCACGACTATTTCGGCAATGAAAGTGCGACCTTTGGCGACCGTGTTTATGCCGCCCGCGAAGCAGTGGGTCTGGATCAGGCGGCTTTTGCCAAAAAGCTCGGCGTGAAGCTGAAAACAGTGCGTGCCTGGGAGGAGGACTTGGCTGAGCCGCGGGCGAACAAGCTGCAAATGATGGCCGGTCTCATGAATGTCTCCGTCATGTGGCTTCTGACCGGAGAAGGCGATGGTCTTAGCGGGCCGGTCGATGCCTCCGAAATCCCGGCGGATGTGAACGAAATCCTCATCGAAATGCGCCGCACCCGCGCCGAAAGCCAGCGTCTGACGGATCGCATGGGACTTCTGGAGAAACGCCTGGCCGAGGTCGTGCGCCTGGCATGAGCGAACGCCCCGAGCATCGCATAAAGCGCCTCGCGATGCGCTCGATGCGGCGTGGCATCAAGGAGATGGACCTGATTCTCGGTGGTTTCGCACCGAAAGGTCTGGCGCAGCTGTCAGCTGCCGATCTCGATCTCTATGAGGCGCTTTTGGAGGAAAACGATCACGATCTCTACGCCTGGTGCAGCGACGCGGCGCCCCGGCCTGAAAAATATCGCGATTTGATCGAAAATATCATGAGAAATTCCAAACACTTATAGAAGAATGCGATTTGCCCATTTGGGCTTAACCGAATGTTTGGATTTTACCGCCAGTTTCCGCTCAGAGCAGCTAAGGCGGAGACAATAAAAAATGAGTTTACAGGAACCTGTGCGCGCACCCGGAACGCTTCCGGTGATGCAAGATTTCATGAGCTCCTATTTGGAGAGCTTGTCATTGGTGGAGCGGCTCCACCGGCTGCTGCTGGACGTGATCAAGGACGAGTTCGAACGGCTCGGCATTCTCGACATCAACGCGGTGCAAGCGCTGCTTTTGTTCAATATCGGCGACAACGAAGTGACGGCGGGCGAGCTGAAATCGCGCGGCTATTATCAGGGTTCGAACGTCTCTTACAATCTCAAGAAACTGGTCGAAATGGGCTACATGCACCACCAACGTTGCGAGATTGATCGCCGCTCAGTGCGCGTGAAACTGACACAGGCGGGCCGCGAGGTTCGCGATCATGTGGCCGCACTTTTCGAACGCCACGCTGAAGGTCTGGAACGCAACGGGCTTCTGGGTGTGAACGGTGTTGACGAGATCAACGGCTCCCTGCGCCGGATGGAGCGCTACTGGTCCGACCAGATCCGCTACATTTACTGATCCGAAAATCTCAACGGGTGTTGGCCTGGCCGGACGTCTCGGTCTCGACCCGCTCAAGCTCGGCCTTCACCCGCTTGGAACGCCACAGGCTCAACGCGACAATCGCGACAATAAGGGCGATGGAGACCGCGTAAGAGCCCAGTACCGCATCGGCATATTTCCCAAGATCAGGCATATCGGATCAGGCCTCCTTCGGAGTGGCTGAGGGGCTCGTGTCATTCAAGCGCTGCCGTGCGCGCAAGGCGGAAATCCGGCGGGCGCGGATTTCGGTGCGGGTTCGGATCAGGACGAGCGCCACGAAGAGCAAAACGAAGCCCGCAATGCAGACCAAAAGCGGGAAATAGAACACATCCGCGACATTCTCTTCCTTGTCGAGTGACAGCGACGCGCCCTGATGCAGCCCTTGATTCCAGAAATTCACCGCATAGCGGCTCAAGAGCGCAAAGACCGAGCCCACCAGACATAAAACCGAAGTCAGATCGGCGGCGGTATCGGAGTTTTCGATCGCCTCCCAGAGCGCGATGTAGCCCAGATAAAACAAAAACAGGATCAGAAACGAGGTCAGCCGCGGGTCCCAGGCCCAATAGGTGCCCCACATCGGCTGGCCCCAAAGCGCGCCCGTTGCCAGCGCGATCAGCGTCATCGTCACGCCGATGGGTGCCGCTGCGCGCGCCGCCAAGGCAGAGACATGATGCCGCCGCACGATCCAGATCAGCGAACAGACCAGCATCATCAGCCACGCATTGATCGCCATCAGGGCGGAGGGCACGTGCAGATAGATGATCTTCACAGTCGAGCCCTGCCGGAAATCATCCGGGGTGAAGAAAAAACCCCATATCAGGCCCACGACAAGGCAAAGAAGCGATCCGATGGCGACCCAGGGCAGAAGCCAGCTGGATGTCTCCATGAACTTCTTCGGATTTGCGTATTCCCAGAACGACATGGCCCGGAATTTAGGCGAAGCGCCCTGCGCCCACAAGCGCCGCCAACGTAAGCGTGATGGTGCAAATCACCGCAGGTTCACGCGTAGGGCGGAGGCGGTCGCGAAGGGCAGGGCGGCCACACACCCGGCCGTGATACCGGCGACAAACAAGAGCGGTGTGCTGGCCGCCAACCCTTCCGCGCCGCGGCGCACGCATTCTGCGCCGAAGATCAGGGTCGGGACATAGAGGGGCAGAACCAACAGCGAGATCAACAGCCCGCCGCGCTTCAACCCGACCGTAAGCGCCGCTCCAAACGCGCCGATCAGCGACAGGGCGGGTGTGCCGAGTGCCAGAGAACTCACCAGCCAGACCACCGCCTCGCCCGGAAGGCTCAGAAAAACCCCAAGAAACGGGGCGGCGACAGTTAGGGGCAGACCGGTGGTTAACCAATGCGTCAGCGCCTTCAGCAAAGCCAAGCTTTCGAGCGGCAAGGGCGATGTGGCCAGAAGGTCCAGCGATCCATCCTCGAAATCGAGTTGAAAGATGCGATCCAGCGATAACAGACAGGCCAAAAGCGCCCCGACCCAGAGCACACCGGGCGCGATGCGGGACAAGAGTTCGCTTTGTGGTCCGACGCCAAACGGGATCAGCACCACGAGGATCAGGAAAAACGCCAGCGCCAGGCCGAATCCACCGCCCGAGCGCAAGGTCAGCGCAAGGTCACGGCGCAAAAGCGCGATCACAGGAAGGCCTCGTCAAATGCGCCCGAGGTGGTGTCCGGATCGTGCCGGAACTGCGAAAGCTCCAACACCCGTGCCGACGGCAGTCCCAAATCGATATGGGTCGCGATGATCGCGGCGCCTCCGATCTCAAGGTGCGCGGTGACGGCCTGGGCGAACCATCCGACGGCTTCGGCATCCAGGGACACGGTCGGTTCATCCAGTGCCCAGAGGCTGCGGCCGGTTAGAAGCAGCCGCGCCAATGACAGGCGCCGCTTTTGTCCGGCCGACAGATGCATCGCGCGGCGGCCCATCAGGGCCGACAAGCTGAACGCCTCGACCGCCGGTGCGATGTCGCGCGTGCCGTAGACCTCGGCCCAGAACCTCAGGTTTTCAGCCACCGAAAGCTGTGCCTTCAACCCGTCCGCGTGGGCCGCGTAGGCAACGTCATCGAAGCCAAAACCGATCTCACCCGAAACCGGCGGGGTCAATCCGGCCAGGCACCGCAGAAGCGTGGTCTTCCCCGCGCCATTCGGTGCGCGAAGGATCAGTGCTTCGCCACCGCCGACCGAAAACGACACGCCCGACAGGATCGTCACTTCGCCCCTACGGCACGCCAGATTTGAAACCGAAAAACCCATTGCGACCCCGCTTAACCCATCCAAAATCACAAGAGAAGCGCTTGATCACCCCAAATTGCATACCATTGCATACAAAAATTGTCGCAGGGACCGGTTTGCCCCTTGATTGAGGGTCGCCCAAGGCGCTAGAGCAGGGCTAAATTCCATTTTCACCGGGAGCGCGCCATGCCGATTGTCGTTGGACAAGACACGAGCAACACCCGCCGCGAATTGACCGCCGGCGGCAAAACATTTGCCTATTACTCCATCAAAGCCGCGGAAGAGGCGGGATTGGGAGAGTTTTCAAACCTGCCCGCCGCGCTGAAAGTGGTGCTGGAGAACATGCTGCGGTTTGAGGATGGCAGGACGGTCTCCACCGATGACATCAAAGCCTTTTCAGACTGGGGGAAAAAGGGTGGCAAGAACCCCGTCGAGATCGCCTATCGCCCCGCCCGCGTGTTGATGCAGGACTTCACCGGCGTGCCTGCCGTTGTCGACCTGGCAGCCATGCGCGACGGGATCGTGTCGCTCGGTGGCGAAGCCGAGAAAATCAACCCGCTGAACCCGGTCGATCTGGTCATCGACCACTCGGTGATGATCGACGAGTTCGGGAATCCCCGCGCGTTCCAGATGAATGTGGACCGCGAATATGAGCGGAATATGGAGCGCTACACGTTCCTCAAGTGGGGCCAGTCCGCGTTCAACAATTTCCGCGTGGTGCCTCCCGGCACCGGTATCTGCCACCAGGTGAACCTCGAATATCTCGCCAAAACCGTCTGGTCCGACACCGATCAGAGCGGCGCGATGGTCGCTTACCCGGATACGCTGGTCGGCACCGACAGCCACACGACCATGGTCAATGGCGCAGCGGTTCTGGGCTGGGGCGTCGGCGGGATCGAGGCGGAGGCCGCCATGCTGGGCCAGCCGATCTCGATGCTGATCCCCGAGGTCATCGGTTTCAAACTGACCGGCGCGATGGTCGAAGGCACCACCGCGACCGACCTCGTCCTGAAGGTCGTGGAGATGCTGCGCGCGAAGGGTGTGGTCGGCAAGTTCGTTGAATTCTATGGCGAAGGTCTGGACCGTTTGCCGCTCGCAGACCGCGCCACCATCGGCAACATGGCGCCGGAATACGGCGCGACCTGCGGCTTCTTCCCGATTGACAGTGAGACCCTGCGCTATCTGCGCACGACGGGTCGCGAGGAAGAAACCATCGAACTGGTCGAAGCCTATGCCAAAGAGAACGGCTTCTGGCGCGGCGCAGACTACAATCCGATCTACACGGATACACTGGAGCTCGATATGGGCACCATCGTGCCGGCGATCTCCGGTCCCAAACGCCCGCAGGATTTCGTGGCGCTGACAGATGCGAAAGCCGCCTTCACCCGCGAAATGGAGGAGACCTTCAAGCGCCCGATGGGCAAAGAGGTCCCCGTTGCAGGTGAGGACTATACGATGGAATCAGGCAAGGTCGTGATCGCCTCGATCACCTCCTGCACCAACACCTCGAACCCCTATGTGATGATCGGGGCGGGTCTGGTGGCTCGGAAAGCCCACGCACTGGGTCTGAACCGCAAGCCTTGGGTGAAAACCTCTCTGGCGCCGGGAAGCCAAGTGGTGTCCGCCTATCTCGAAGCGGCGGAACTGCAGGACGATCTGGACGCCATTGGGTTCAACCTCGTGGGCTACGGCTGCACGACCTGCATCGGCAATTCCGGCCCGATCCAGAAGGAACTGAGCGAAGCCATCGCCGAGGGTGATCTGGTCGCGACCTCCGTCCTTTCCGGCAACCGCAACTTCGAGGGCCGCATCAGCCCGGATGTGCGCGCGAACTACCTGGCATCACCGCCTCTGGTGGTGGTCTACGCGCTCGCCGGCACGATGGATATCGACCTGACGTCTGAGCCGATAGGTCAGGACAAAGACGGCAACGATGTCTACATGAAAGACATCTGGCCGACCCAGCAGGAGATCGCGGAGCTGGTCGAGAAGACCGTCACCCGCGAGGCGTTTCAGTCGAAATATGCCGAGGTCTTCACCGGCGACGAGAAATGGCAGGGCGTCGAGACGACCGACAGCCTGACCTATGACTGGCCGGCCTCCTCGACCTATGTGCAGAACCCACCCTACTTCCAGGGCATGGGGGCACAGCCCGGCACGATCTCCAATATCGACGGCGCGAAAGTGCTGGCATTGCTCGGTGACATGATCACGACAGACCACATCTCGCCCGCCGGGGCCTTCAAGGAATCGACCCCTGCCGGCAAATACCTGATCGACCGTCAGGTGCAGCCGCGGGAGTTCAACTCCTACGGCTCCCGCCGCGGCAATCACGAGATCATGATGCGCGGCACATTCGCCAATATCCGCATCAAGAACGAGATGCTCGATGGCGTCGAAGGCGGCTACACGCTGGGCCCTGACGGCCAGCAGACCTCGATCTATGACGCGGCGATGGCCTATCAGGCGCAAGGCACGCCGCTGGTGATCTTCGGCGGTGAGCAATACGGTGCCGGGTCCTCCCGCGACTGGGCCGCGAAGGGCACCGCGCTTCTCGGCGTGAAGGCCGTGATCGCCGAGAGTTTTGAGCGCATCCACCGCTCCAACCTCGTTGGCATGGGCGTGATCCCGTTCGAATTCACCGGCGGCGATACCCGTAAGTCATTGGGATTGAAGGGCGATGAGACGGTCTCGATCTCCGGTCTCGACACCATCCAACCGCTGCAAGAAGTGCCCTGCACGATCACCATGGGTGATGGTTCGGTGAAGGAAATCACCCTGAAATGCCGGATCGATACTGCGATCGAGATCGAGTACATCGAAAATGGCGGCGTGCTGCATTACGTGCTGCGCAACCTTGCGAAGGCCGCGTAAATCGGCAGGTATTGCGCCGCGCTGACGCGCGTCGCGGTGTGCGAGGGGCCAGCCCTTCGCGCTCCCCGGGGTATTTTTTTTTGGACCAATGAAGGGGCGCTTTGACATCTGCCCCCTTTTTTCGTGAGGTGGTCAGATGAAAGGCTTCCCCGATCTGCCGCCGCTCTGGCTTTTGCTGTTTCTGGCTCTGAACTGGCTGCTTTCGACGATCATTCCCGGCAACCCATCGGCGCCGGTGCTGGTCTGGGTCGGATGGGCGCTGATCGGTCTCGGGCTCATCCTCATTGCCTGGTCGGCCCTCTGGTTCTGGCGCAAGAAAACCACCATCGAGCCGCATCACACACCCGAAACTCTGATCATCGAAGGTCCATACCGCCTTTCACGCAATCCGATTTATCTGGCGTTGATCATCATCCTGCTCGGTGCCGTCATCGGACGGGGTCAGCCTGCGGGGCTGATCCTGGTGCCGATCTTCTTCGGCATCCTGATGCGCCGTTTCGTGATCCCAGAAGAGCAGGGTTTGCGCGCGGCCTTTGGCGCGGAAGCAGAAACCTATCTCAGCCGCACAAGACGGTGGTTGTAGCCCAGCATCATGACATGATGATCGCAAAGGCTTGATTGGCCAGGTTATCTCCCACAGATTAGGTGTCGGTCAGATCGAGACAAACGGGACTTCACATGCGCACCACATTGATCGCCGGATTGCTGGCCTTGACCCAGTTCGCGACCCCGACGGCGGCCACCGCTGACAATGTTGTTGTTGAGCTTTTCACCTCGCAAGGCTGTTCCTCCTGCCCGCCCGCCGACGAACTGCTTGGCGAAGTGGCCGAGCGGCCCGGGGTGATCGCCCTCTCGTTGCATGTGGATTACTGGGACTACCTTGGCTGGAAGGATCAGTTCGCCAATCCGGCCTTCACAACTCGTCAGCGCGGCTATGCGCGCATGGCTGGCAGCACAATGATCTACACGCCACAAATGGTGATCGGCGGGACGGATCATATCGTCGGCACCAAGGCGATGAAACTGGCTGACATGCTGCGGCTCCATGCAGCGAAAGAGGCGACCGTTGCGCTACAATTGCGCCGTGAGGGCGATGTGCTTGGCATTGAAGCCGCACCGCAGGACGGGGCGCGTGTCCCGCCGCGCATGCTTCTGCAACTGGTGCGCTACTCTCCGAAGGAGAACGTTGCCATTGAGCGCGGTGAGAATGCGGGCCGGACAATCACCTACCACAACGTGGTGACCGACTGGATTTTGATCGGCGAATGGAACGGCGCGGCGCCGCTCCAGAAACAGGTCACGGCAGAGGGCGATAACCCGGCGGTAGTGATCGTTCAGGACGGCGAGTCCGGACCGATATTGGCCGCCGCCCGGGTGGAGTGACGGATTTCCGCCTGTTCCGGCTTCCAACGTCGGTGAATCCAGAACCATTGTTCCATGTGCTGGCGCACCAGAACCTCCAGATTGTCGTTCATCGCCTGGGTCATCTCTTCCGGCGTGCCATGCGGGATTGGCGCTTCACAGAGCACTTCGAAATCCAACCCGTTCGCCGCCCGGATGCCATAGACGGGTACCACGAGTGCGTCATATTTGAGCGCCAGCTCGGCGGCTGAAATGGCCGTGGGCGCGGGCTTGCCGAAGAACTCCAGATCAGCGCCTTCCCAGATGTAGAGGTCGTTCAGGAACCCCGCCATCCCGCCTCCACGCAGATGTTTGACAAGCCCGCCAAGGCCACGCCGTCCGCGGGGGAAGACCGGCTCGCCGATCTTGCTGATCGCGGCGACGTAGTGAGGATTGAAGTAGCCGTTATTCATCTCCCGGTAGAGTGCGCCGACATGAAAACCCGCGGCAATCAGCGCGGCGCGCGGCGCGTCGTAATTGCCGAAATGTCCGGTGATCAAAACGACCGGACGCATGGCAGCGTGGGCTTCCTTCAAGGCGGCAACGCCCGGACCGGCCAGTGAGGCTTCCGAGAACCGCGCGGTGAACTCCTTGCCCGACCAAATCTCGATCAGGGTGCGACCGGCATTGTCGGGCACGGCTCGGATCAGGCGCTTCACTTCCGCTTCGGGCAGGTCCGGCATGACATGGGCGAGGTTTTTGCGCACGCGTTTTGCATAGCCCGCGACGGGCGCGATAAGCCGCGACACGACCCAGCCTGCAATCGGCACGCGCCAGCGATAGGGCAGCAGCATCGCCAACCCGATGATCGCGCGGATCAACTGAAAGGTGACGAAATCAGCGGGGGTCTTTCGACCGGCAGAGGTCTCGAAGCGGGCCATCAAAGCTCATGTGTTGCGGGTCTCGCGGTGCCAGACATAAAGCCCGGCCCCGACGATCACAAGCGCGCCCGCGATAACCGGCGGATCGGGCAGGACGCCGAAAATCACCGCCTCCCAGAAGGTCGCAAAAATGAGTGCGATGTAAGCAAATGGCGCAAGCAGTGAGGCTTCTGCTTGCGACAGCGCGCGGATCAGCAAGAGCTGTCCTGCGGCCCCGAACGCGCCGATGGCGACAAGCGGCAAAATCGCAGTGCCCGGAACCGACACCCAGTTGAAGGGCACCAGCAGGGTGAGGACCGCGCTGCCTGCGAGGCCGGTGTAGAACAGCGAGGTCCAGACATCCTCGTTACGGCCCGCCGCGCGGGTGGCGAGATTGTAGGCGGAGTAACACAGCATGCCCGCGACCGGCAGAAACAGGGCGGGCGTGAAGCTCTCCGCTCCGGGACGCAGTACGATCATCGCCCCGATCAGGGCCGCACAGGCCGCAATTGCGCGTTTTGGGCCGAAGTGTTCACCCAGGAATATCGCGGCTCCCAACATGATCACGATGGGCGAAAGCTGCATGATTACCGTGACCTCGACCAGCGTCACATAGCGAAATGCGGTGAAAAAGAACCCGGTCGCAGCCAGTAGGATCAAGGCGCGGAAGGCCTGTAAAAATGGGCGACCCGTTTGTGCAACCTCGCGCAGGCGCGGGGCCACCAGGATCAATACGATCAGCATCTGCCCGCCATAACGCGCCCAAAGCGTCTGCACGGTCGAGACCTGCCCCGCGAGCAGCTTCGCCATCACGTCCATCAGGGTGAAACAAAACACACCGGCGATCATCAGAAAGATCGCGGAGCGGGTCTGGGATGCGCTCAAGCGGGGCTCTTGGGCAGGCCTGTGCCGATCATGCTGTCCCGCGTCACCAGTTCCGCAAGAGCCGCCTCTTCCATCCCGTCGGTGCCATCGGGGCGGGCCGGGAGCACGACGTACCGCATGTCGGCAGTGGAATCATGCACGCGCACGGTCACGTCGTCGGGCAGGTCGACGCCAAACTCACGCAGCACCGCGCGGGGTTCGCGTACTGCGCGGGAGCGGTACTCGCGGGTCTTGTACCAATCGGGTGGGAGACCCAGAAGGTTGCGCGGATAGCAGGAGCAGAGCGTGCAGACGATCAGGTTATGGGTGTCCGCGGTATTCTCCACCGCGATCAGATTGAGCGGTCCGATATCGAAGCCCATTTCCTTGGACGCGGCGGAGGCATCTTCCAACAGCCGCGCCTTGAACGCCGGATCGGTCCAGGCCCGCGCCACAACTGCCGCCCCATTGGCGGGCGAGCGGGAATCCATCGCCCCGATCTGATCGGCGACCTCCGCCGCGGTCACTTCGCCTTTCTCGATCATCAACTCGCGCACGGCGATTTCCATGCATTGCCAATAGCTTAGCGGCGTATCGTTGTCCTCGCGAAACGGATGGCCCGAGGGCGAGAGATGGTCGTGATCATGGTGGTCATGGGGCATGCGGCTTTAGACCTTCACCAGCCAGTGTTCATAAATCTCGGCATCAACCGTGTCAGTCGGGCGTTCGGCGTCAGGCCAGACCTCACCCATCTCAAAGCGCACCCGGTAGAGCAGTTTTTCCTCGGCTACGACGCCATAGGCCAGTTGTTCGGGGTTTTTGAAGGGTCGGATCGCGCGCTCGATCACCCCGCGTTTGCCGCGCAGGTAATGCGGCGTGCGCACATGGCCGGGCGGGTAGCGGCGCTTCACGGTGACCTGCGTGCCGGGTTCAAACATCCTGCGCTGCCCCATAGGTGTCGCCACGCGCCTGAACCTCTTCCATTTTCGCCGCCAGCTCCTCCAGCGAATAGACGCCCGCCTCGATCAGGTTCTGGTTCACCGAGGCGATCCAGCGCTCGTAATAGCTCATCGTCTCAAACGCTTCGGGGCCCATGTCTTCCAAGGCACGGCGCAGGCCATCCACGGTGAAATGCCCCCGGGCCGAGCCCAGGATCATCAGCGCATCGACGCGTTTCTCCCACAGCGCGAAGTCGTGCTCATCGAAATTGATCTCACCGGCGGGATCGCCGCCCATGTCGTGCCAGCGGCGCGCGGTCTCGGAAATGTCGCTCATGCGGGCACGCTAGGCCGACCTCTAGGCTTGCGCAAGCGCCTCGATCTGTCCGGCCAGTTGCGGCATTGGAAAGCCGGCATCCGCCAGCGTGTCGATGATCGATTGCGTGGGCTGTTTGCCCGCCTGACTGAGCGCCCAGACAATCGCCGAGCGTGTGCCGGAGGCGCAGTAGGCCAGCGTTTTGCCTTGCTCGACCTGCGCCTCGATGTTTTCCATCGTCAGCTGCCCCGAGACCACCGGGTTGTCGGCGAATGTCAGCCCCGCCGCTTCTGCTGCGGCGCGAATGTCGTCGGGCTGATCACCAAGCGCGCTTTCATAAATCGGCCGGTTGCAGATGATATGGGCGAAGCCCGCCTCTTTGATCGCCTCGATGTCATGGGCGTGGATTTGCGGGGACACCGCGAAACTCGGGGACAGCACTCGAATATCCATGCCGCTCAGATAGGCGCTTCTCTGCCGCCCGTCCAGAAATTCCGCACGCGTGGCGTGATCATCATGGCCGCGACCATGGCAAGGAAGAAGGTGAGGCCTTGCCAGCCGCCGAAGCTGAGGGAGGCCATGGCGGGACCGGGGCAAAGACCGGAGAGGCCCCAGCCAGCCCCGAACAGCCCGGAGCCGAGGACGAGGTTGCGGTCGATCACCGGCTCCGGTGGGGCCGGCAGGGGGCTTTGCAGCAGGGACGCTGTGCGGGTGTTGGCGATGCGCCACGCCAGCGCCATGGGAAGGATCGCACCCCCGAGCACGAAAGCAAGCGTCGGGTCCCAATCGCCGAAGATATCGAGCCAGCCCTGAACCTTGCGCGTATCGGTCATGCCCGAGATCAACAGCCCCGCGCCAAAGAGCCCACCGGCGAGAAACGCAATCACAAGACGCATCAGATCCACCCCAGCCCATGACGGAACAACAACACACTCAGCGCACCGGCCAGAAGGTAGCAGATCGTCGCCACGATCCCGCGCAGGGACAGGCGCGAGATGCCGCAGACCCCGTGGCCGGAAGTGCAGCCATTGGCCAGCCGCGTGCCGAAGCCCACCAGCAGACCTGCCGCGATCACCACGGCGATATTGCTCGTCAGATTCAGATGGGTCTCGGCCCGTCCACCCGCCAAAAGCGCCGGCACCGCGACAAGACCCGCGATGAAGGCCAGACGCTCCGCCCAATTGGCGCGACCCGAGCCATCAACCAATCCTCCCAGCAGGCCCGATGCGCCCATGATGCGCCCCGATACGAGCAAAAACAGCGCCGCCGCGCTGCCGATCATCAGGCCTCCGACGAGGCCCCAAATCCAATCCATTGGCATGTTGTGGTAATCCTCAGAGGCCGTTCACCGGCACTTTCAGGAAGGTTTTTCCGTCCTCATCGGGCTCCGGCATATTGCCCGCCCGCATGTTCACCTGCAGCGAGGGGATGATCAGTTTCGGCATCGCCAGCGTCGCATCCCGCGCCTCGCGCAGCTTCACGAAATCGATCTTCGCTGCACCATCGCCGATATGCACATTGCCCTCTTTCTGGGCCGCAACCGTGGTCTCCCACGCGAACTCATCACGGCCCGGCGCCTTGTAATCATGGCCCACGAAAATGCGCGTCTCATCGGGCAGGGAGAGGATTTTCTGGATCGAGTCATAAAGCATCGCCGCCGAGCCACCCGGAAAATCACAGCGCGCGGTGCCAAAATCCGGCATGAAAAGCGTGTCGCCCACAAAAGCCGCATCGCCGATCACGTAAGTCAGACAGGCGGGCGTGTGGCCGGGCGTGTGCAGCACATCGCCACGCATCTGGCCGATGTGGAAGCTGTCACCTTCCCCGAAGAGCTGATCAAACTGCGAGCCGTCGCGCTGAAATTCGGTGCCTTCATTGAAGACCTTGCCGAAAGTATCCTGCACCACCGTGATCTCATGCCCGATCCCGATCTTGCCGCCCAAAGCCTCTTGCAGATAGGGCGCGGCGGAGAGGTGATCGGCATGCACATGGGTTTCCAGAAGCCAGTGCACGTCGAGGTCGTTCTCTCGGATGAAGGCGATGATCTCATCGGCGGAGGCGGTGTCCGTGCGCCCCGAGGCGTAGTCGAAATCCAGCACGGAATCGATGATCGCACAGGCGCGTCCCTGCGGGTCCTGCACCACGTAAGAGACAGTGTTGGTGGCGGTATCGAAGAATGCATGCACAAGCGGTGCGGTGGTCATGGGCTCGTCCTCCTCATCACTTTTCTGCTGAATGTATGGAGTTTCTCGGAATTGAACAGCCCAAGTATTAGGCAAATGCTCAAATCGCATGCGCAAAAGGTCGCATGATCTGGCGGGTCAGGGTCTCAATACCTATCTTTTGGCATCAGAACGTGGTATTTGAAAACCATTGGGAGGATGACATGACGGATATTTCCAAACGTCGCGAAATTGACGCCCTCGTGGATCAGGTGATTGCCGATCCAAGCCGCGCGGATTCTGTGAAAGAAGCGCTGAAACATATCATGGAGGGCGGTGAGCGCCGGGTCGATGCCATCGCCAAACGCCCTGCGCGTTTCGAGGTCGAGGACTTCTTCGACAACATGCCCGTCTGATCCAAGGCGAGGTGGCCCATTAGGGCCGATGAGCGCGCCTGCTCAAGCGGGCGCGTTTGTGTATTTTCTAAGCTCTGCCCGCGCCACCTGACGCCGATGCACCGCATCGGGCCCGTCGGCCAGCCTCAGCGTGCGCAGATGCGCCCATTGCCGGGCCAGTGGTGTGTCCTGCGAGATGCCCATCGCCCCGAACATCTGCACAGCCTGATCGGTGATCTCGAGCGCGATGCGCGGCGCCTCCACCTTGATCTGCGAAATCCACGGCGCGGCGGCGCGCGCATCGCCCTGATCCATCATCCAGGCGGCTTTCAGGCACAAGAGCCGCGCCTGTTCGATCTGCATGCGGGCATCGGCGATGTAGTCGAAATTGCCACCCAACTGCGCCAGCGGTTTGCCGAAGGCCTCCCGCTGCAAAGATCGCTCACACATCAGCCGAAGTGCCCGCTCCGCCATGCCGATTGCGCGCATGCAGTGATGAATACGGCCCGGGCCGAGGCGTCCCTGCGCGATCTCGAAGCCGCGACCTTCGCCCAGCAGCATGTTTTCCGCAGGCACGCGCACATCGGTGAAGCGGATATGCATATGCCCATGCGGCGCTTCATCGTCGCCATAGACCTCCATCGCGCGCAGTTTCTCGATACCGGGGGCATCTGTCGGCACAACGATCATCGAGTGGCGCTGATGTTTCGGCACGTCGTCGCCGCCGGTGCGCACCATGACGATATAGACAGCGCAGCGCGGATCACCGGCGCCGGTGGCCCACCATTTCTCGCCGTTCAGCACATAGTCGCCCCCGTCGCGGGTACAGGACAGCGCGATATTGGTGGCGTCCGAGGAGGCCACATCCGGTTCCGTCATCAGATAGGCTGATCGGATTTCGCCCGCCATCAACGGCGTCAACCAAGCGGTTTTCATCGCCTCGGAGCCGTATTTGTGGAACACCTCCATATTGCCGGTGTCGGGCGCGTTGCAGTTGAAGGTTTCGGGGGCCAGATGCGCCTGACCCATCTCTTCGGCGAAATAAGCGTAATCCACGGTCGACAGACCCGGGCCACCCGCGCCGGTATACCAGAGGTTCCAAAGCCCCTTCTCCCGGGCGCGAGATTTTAGGCTTTCCAGGATTTCGCTCTGGCGCGGGGTCAGGCTCCAGCGATCCCCGATGTCAACTTCCGCGAAATACTCCGCATCCAGCGAGGCGATCTCGTCCTGAACCATCCGCCGCACCTCTGCCAGCATCGGCGCGAAGCTCTCGTTCAATCCCAGGTCCATCTCGTCATCTCCTCTGGCTATGGCCGACCCTTCAGCGCGCACCTCCGCTTGTCAATCACCGCCCGCGGCGTAAGGTGGCGCCATGGAGACGGGGGCAGAGTTAACATTGGCGGTAATCGCGCCCTATCTTGGCGTGCATGTGCCCCAGATCGGGCGTGTCACCGGGCTTGAGAAATTTGCGCAAGGCCAGTCGAACCCGACCTTCCGGCTTGCGACCGACACAGGCCCATATGTGCTGCGTGCCAAGCCGCCCGGCAAACATCTGAAATCCGCGCATATGGTCGAGCGGGAGTTCCGTGTCATGGCAGCTCTAGAGGGCTCGGACGTGCCCGTGCCGCGCATGATTCATCTGGCCGACGATGATGCCTCGCCCATCGGACGCGCGTTCTTCATTATGGAGCATCTGAAAGGCCGGATTTTCTTCGACCCCGCCTTGCCCGATCAGAGCGCGGAGATGCGCGGCGCCATCTATGATGCAATGAACGAGGTCATGGCACGGCTGCATCAGGTCGATGTGGGCGCTGTCGGCCTTGGGGATTATGGCAAGCCCGGCAACTACTTCGCCCGCCAGATCGAGCGCTGGACCGGACAGTACCTGGCCTCCCGCCAGTCTCCGAATGCCGATCTGGATTACATCATCGCCTGGCTCAACGAGCGCATCCCGGAGGATGACGGACAGGTGGCGCTGGTCCATGGCGATTTCCGGCTCGACAATATGATGATCGCGTCGGACGGTCCGCAGGTGATCGGGCTCTTGGATTGGGAGTTGTCCACGCTCGGCCATCCGCTCGCCGATCTGGCCTATCAATGCATGCAATGGCGGCTGCCCCATGCGGGCGGCATGCGGGGGCTTGGTGGGCTGGATCGCGCGGCGCTTGGGCTTCCGTCGGAGGCCGAATATGTCGCGCGTTACGCGGAGCGACGCGGGATTGCACCACCTGAGAACTGGACCGTGCTGCTGGTCTTTTGTTTCTTCCGTCTAGCTGCCATTCTGGAAGGTGTGGTGCGTCGCGCCGCGGATGGGAACGCTTCCAACCCTGAGACCGCAAAACGTTACGCCCAAGCGATACCTGTGCTGGCCGGAATGGCGCGTGAGACAACGAATGAGACCGCGTGATGAGTGACGCTTCCCCAACCGCTTCTGAGACTCTGGACCCTGAGCCGCGCAGCCGCGCGAAACATCCCGTCCGGCTGGAGCGCTCCAACGGCATCGCGACAATCCTGATCGACAATCCGCCCGTCAACGCGTTGAGCGCATCGGTGCGCCAGGGCATCTATATCGCGCTGGAGGCGGCGGAAGCGGACCCGCGGGCCAACGCAATTGTGCTCGTGGCCGCCGGGCGCACGTTTCCGGCGGGCGCAGATATCACCGAGTTCGGAAGCCCGCCGCAGGACCCGTCCTTGCCGGTGCTCTGCGACCGGATCGAGGCCTGCCCGAAACCGGTTTTCGCAGCTTTGCACGGCACCGTGTTGGGTGGCGGGTTGGAACTGGCCATGGCCGCGCACTACCGGATTGCGGCCGCGGCTACGCAGCTCGGGCTGCCGGAAGTGAAGCTCGGCATCCTGCCGGGGGCGGGCGGCACACAGCGCGCGCCGCGGCTTATCGGTGTCGAGCAGGCTCTGGCGATGATCCAGTCCGGCCAAAGCCTGAGCGCCGCCGATGCCATGGACAAAGGGCTGATCGACGCGCTCGACGAGGATCCGCGCGAAGCCGCCACGGCGCTGGCGCTGAGTGGCATGGAGCCGCGCCCGACGTCGAAAAACCGCGAGCGGCTGAAGAGTGCCAATGCCGATCTGGAACTCTTGAGTGCAGCACGCGAGGCCCTGCCTGGGATGGGGGGACCGCAACCGGCGATGGAACGGATCATCGATTGCCTCGAGGCCGCGATCCTGCTGCCTTTCGATGTGGGTCTGACCCGGGAGCGCGATGCCTTCCTCGAATGCCTTGCCTCGCGGGACAGTCTTGGCTTGCGGCACGTGTTCATGGCCGAGCGACGGGCGGCGAAGTTCCCCGAGTTAGAGACCCGCAAAGCGCCGGTACTGCAACATGTGGCGATTGTCGGCGGCGGGTTGATGGGCGCGGGCATCGCGATTGCCTGTCTCGATGCCGGGTTGGCTGTCACGGTGGTCGAAGAGGGCGAGGCCGGTGTCACAGGCGCGCTCGACCGGATCGGGGATGGCGTGCAAGCGGCGGTCTCCAAGGGGCGGATCAGCGAAGCGCAAGGCGCGCAGGCACTGACCAGGCTGACGCTGACCGCGAATATGGCCGAGATCGCCAAGGCGGATCTGGTGATCGAAGCGCTACCCGAGCAGGCCGAGTTGAAAGAGCGGGTTCTGGGCGAGATCGGCGCCTTGGCCAAGCCCGAGGCGGTGATCGCGACGAACACCTCCTATCTCGATGTCGATGCGCTGGCGAAAGCCAGCAATCGCCCGGACCGCTTCGTGGCGCTGCATTTCTTTGCACCCGCGCAGATCATGCGCCTGGTCGAGATCGGGGTTGGACCGGGGACGAACCCGGATGCGGTGGCGCTGGCCCACCGCTTTGCGAAGGGTCTCGGGAAAGTTCCTGTGCGGGCGGCCACGACACCCGGTTTTATCGTCAATACGATCCTCGCGAAATTTCGCCTGATGGCCGACGCATTGGTGGAGGACGGGGCCAGCCCGGCGCAGGTCGACACCACCATGCGCAGTTTCGGCTTCCCGCTTGGGCCCTATCAGGTGCTCGACCGGTCCGGCCTCGAAGCGTCCTGGGAGATGCGCAAGCGGCGTGGGCGGGTCGAAGGCGAGAGATATGTCTCGATTGGCGACAAAATGTGCGAGCTTGGCTGGACGGGACGCAAGGCGGGGCAGGGCTATTACGTCTACAATGAGGGCAGCGCGCCGGTTCCCAATGCCGATGCGATCACGCTGATCGAAGAGCTGCGCGCCGCACAAGGCATCACCCCGCGCGAGGTGTCCAATCGTGAGATTCGCGACAAGCTTCTGCTCACGATGGTCAATGAGGCGGCGAAGCTTCTGGAGGCAGGCGTGGCGGCGCGTCCCTCCGATATCGACATCGCGATGATCCATGGGCTGGGCTATCCCGAACGCCGGGGCGGGCCGATGTTTGACGCCGATCAGACCACGGTCTTTGAAATCCATCGCCGGATTGCTGCGTTGGAGGCAAAAGGCTCCAGCCTTTGGAAAACCGCGCCGCTACTTGCGCAGATGGCCAGCGAGCGCGGAAAGTTCTCCGATCTGAATTGACCGATCTCAGAGAATCCGCTTGCATGAGTGCTGGCGGGGTTTCTTTCTCTTGCGTTTGTGGCTCAGAATACGTATTCTGACATGCAATCACAGGAGGGTGGAGGACCCTTTTGCTGCAAAATTCTGGGCCCGAGAAGGCCCCGTTCAACTGGGAGAAACTTATGAAACACTTTAAAACAGCGCTGCTGTCGGCGACGGCGGTGGTTGCGTTTGGCACCATGGCAATGGCCGATTGTGGAATCGAAAATGGCCGCGTGAGCATCATCGGCAACGAATTCCCGGCGATTCAGACCGTCGCTGCCGGCGCTCAGGAATGTGCCTCTGGCAGTGTCGAGGTGAAAGCCAACCTCACCTCCGAGCACCAGACCCTGAACGTTGCTGGCATGACCGGTAACCCGGCGGAATACACCACCGCGATCATCGCAAACTCATCGATTGTGGCGCTGATCAATGAAGATGTGATCCGTCCGCTCAACGATCTGGTCGAAGCGCATGGCGACGGGCTGCAGCCGAACCAACTGATCCGCGTCGGTGACGACATCATGGCCGTGGCCTTCATGGCGAACGCGCAGCACCTCGTCTACCGCAAGGACATCCTTGAACAGGTTGGGGCCGATGTGCCGACTTCCTACGAAGAAATGCTCGAAATCGCGAAGAAAATTCGTGACGAAGGTATCCTCGAAAACCCGATTTCCGGCGCTTACAAGGCGGGCTGGAACCTCGCGCAGGAATTCAACAACATGTTCCTGGGCTTCGGCGGTCAGCACTTCAAGCCCGGCTCCGCCGAGCCGAATGTGAACTCCGAGGCCGGTGTCAAAGCGCTGGAGATGATGAAAGCGCTGTCGGAATACATGAACCCTGACTTCCTGACGCATGATTCCAACTCTGCCGGTACGGAATGGCGCGCAGGCAACGTTGCGATGATGCACCTCTGGGGCTCTCGTGCGGCTGTTCTGAACGATCAGGATGGTGTGCCGGAAGACGTCAAGAACGGCACCGATATCGCGGCACCAATGACCGTTGGTGGTGGCTCCACGCCCGCGACCACGCTTTGGTGGGACGGTTGGACCGTGGCCAAGAACATCTCCGACGAAGATGCGGCTGCCACTTTCCTGGCGATGAAAAACGGTATCGACCCCAAGATCGCGACCAATGAAGAGACCCGCACACAAGCGGTCTGGCTTCTGGACGGCTACCAGCCGACCGACGCGGCCAAGGGCGTCTTCGCAGCCGTTGACATGGGCACCACGCCTTACCCGATGCTGCCTTACATGGGTCTGATGCACACCGCTTTGGGTGCTGAACTCACCGACTTCATGCTCGGCAAAGAAAGCGCGGAACAAGCGCTCACCGACGTGGAAGCCGCCTATACCGCAGCCGCGAAAGAAAACGGTTTCCTGCAATAAAGCAGGGCTGAACACGCGATAGTCTGAGGGCAGGGTGCCTCTTGCCCTCAGAACCAAAGCGGCCCGGACGAGGCGACATTAAGCGCTGACCGGGACCAACAGGGGGACATCGATGAAACACAGTACCTTTTTCTGGTTCTTCTTGCCGACAGGGCTTGCGATGCTTTTGTTCATCGCGTTTCCCATTGTGTCGGTGCTGATCCAGTCGGTCTATGCCCCCCATGAGGCGGTGTTGATCGAGGTTGAAAACCAGGGCCCGTTCGGGATCACGAAATCCACCGTAGTCGATCAGGAAGCGACCGAGGCCCTTCGCGCAGCCGAGCCGCTCGGTCGCTTTGTGGGGCTCGACATCTATTTCGACCGTGGACACCTTGCCTTGGCCGAGGTTGGCCAGGCCTGGAGCAGCAGCGCGAGCATGGGTGAGTTCTTCTCCGCGCTCGGCAACCTGCCATTCTACCGCGCTCTGGCCTTCACGCTGACCTACACCTTCACCGCAACACCGATGCTGATCATCTTGGGCTTCGTCATCGCGCTTGCCGTGAACACGCTGCCTCGTGCGCTGAAAGGGCTGACGATTTTCTTCTCGCTTCTGCCGATGATCGTGACGCCGCTTGTGGGCTCGCTGATCCTCTTCTGGATGGTCGACAGTCGCGGGGTGATCGGCTCGTTCATCCAATATGTCGTCGGAAACCCCGATTTGAGTCTCAAGGCCTCGACGCCGATGATGTGGATATCACTGATCGTCTACGGCATCTGGAGTTCTGCGCCCTTCGCTTTCGTGGTCTTCTATGCAGGACTGCAAACTTTGCCGCAGGACACGCTGGAATCTGCGCAGATCGACGGCGCGACCCGCTGGCAGCAAATCCGCTACGTGACGATCCCGCATATCATGCCGCTCGTGACCTTCGTGGCGTTGATCCAGTTGATGGATAACTTCCGGGTGTTTGAACCGATTGTCGGCTTTAATGCTGAGGCGCACGCGACCTCGCTCAGTTGGATCATCTTCAACGATCTGGGAGGGGAGACGCGATTGCTCAGTTCGGCCTCAACCACGTCGGTCCTGACGATCATCGGGGTTGCGATCCTTCTCTCACCTGTTCTTGTGCGCACGTGGCGCGACTTCAACGCAAAGACGCATTGACATGTCAGTAGCTCAACGCAAAAGCCCCGCCCTTCGCGCCGCCCTGACAATCTTCCTGATTGTCTGGCTGTTGATGGCCGCCTTCCCATTCCTCTGGACCCTCTGGGGCTCCTTCAAGGTGGAACTGGACTTCTTCTCGATCACCGATTGGACGGATGCTCTGACCGGTCCCCGGACCGAGAGTACCTATGGCTCGCCCTTCACCCTCGTCGCCTATGACGGCGCCTGGGTACAGGAGGAGTTCTGGAAGGCCGGGATTAACACCACCATCGTCTGTATCTTTGTGGTCTGCGTCTCGCTGACCATCGGGACACTCGGCGGCTACGCCCTGTCGCGGTCGGGCTACAAATATGTGTTCTGGCTTCTGATCATGGCGCTGATCTTCCGTGCCATGCCGCCGATCACGCTGGTTGCCGGTTACCTGCTGCCGTTCTTTGAATGGAACCTTTGGGGTCACCTGGCAACGGCCGCGGTGGTGCTTGTGGCGATCAACCAGCCCTTCACGCTGTGGATGCTGCATTCCTTCTTCATGAAGATCCCCAAGGACCTCGACGAATCTGCGATGGTCGATGGCTGCACCCGCTTCCAGGCCTTCCGGCATGTCATCATTCCGGTGATGTGGCCGGGCGTTATCACCACTGGGCTGTTCTCGTTCCTCTTGGCCTATAACGACTTTGCGGTGACGGTCATGCTTCTGGAGAAAGAGAACCAGACGATGATCCCGAAAATCGCGGGCTTCCTCGGCACGACCCAGACCGAAGGCAATGTGATGTTCGCCGTCGCCGCGGTTGTCTCCGCAACAGCACCTCTCTTTGTGCTGGTCATGTTCTTCCAACGCCAAATTGTCAGCGGTCTGACCGCTGGTGCCGTGAAAGGGTAATCCCATGGCTGAGATCGTACTCAAAAATATCAACAAACGCTGGGGCGACTTCATCGGTGTGAAGGATTTCGACCTGACCATCGCCGATAAGGAGTTTCTGGTGCTGCTCGGCCCCTCGGGCTGCGGGAAGTCCACCACGATGCGGATGATCGCTGGGTTGGAAGACCCGACCGACGGCGAGATCTGGATCGGCGACAAGATGGTCAACAATATGGAGCCGAAGGACCGCGACATCTCCATGGTGTTCCAGTCCTACGGGCTTTATCCGAACATGAATGTCTACGAGAACATCCGCTTCCCGCTGAAGGTTCGGAAAATCCCCGAGAGCGAGCATAAGGAGCGCGTCATGCGCGCCTCCGCCATGGTGGAGCTCGATGACTTCCTGCACCGGAAACCCGCCGCATTGTCCGGTGGTCAGCGCCAACGTGTGGCACTGGCGCGTGCCATCGTGCGGGAGCCGAACGCATTCCTGATGGACGAGCCACTGTCAAACCTTGACGCCAAGCTGCGGGTCTCCACCCGCGCGCAGATCAAGAACCTCAGCCACGAATTGCAGGTGACGACGATCTACGTGACCCATGACCAGATCGAGGCGATGACCCTCGCCGACCGTGTGGTGATCATGGAGAAAGGCATCGTGCAGCAGGTGGGCGCGCCGACTGAAATCTATGACAATCCGGCGAACACCTTCGTGGCGGGCTTCATCGGCAACCCGGCGATGAACCTGATGGATGGCGAGATTTCGAACGGCGTCTTCACCGGCAAGAACGTGCGTGTCGAAGGCCTGCCCACGCAGCATTCCGGCAAGGTGACCCTGGGCTACCGCGCAGAGGACGCCTCTATCGCGGAGAAGGGCGAGATCGAAGCGCCAGTCTATTCGATGGAGCTTCTGGGCGACGCGACGATGGTCACGGTTCGGGCCGGCGGCGCCATGGTCTCCGTCAAGGCGGACAAGGAATATCGGGCCGAGATTGACGATCCGGTCGCAATCTCCGTTCCAGCCTCGATCTGTCACCTCTTCGACGCCAACACGGGATCGCGTCTCTAGCAGCAAAAAAGCCGCTTAAAAGCGGCTTTCAAAAACCGTCTTCAAAGACGGCCTTGTTCTGGTGCTTAGCGGCCGATCAGGCGACCCAGAAGCGAGCGCGATTTCGCGGCAGGCTTTTCACTTGCTTGCGGGGCAAGCTCTTCGAACCGCTCGCGTGCCGGTTCTGGGGCGGCCGGTTTTGGCGCCTCGGCGCGCGGCTGCGGCGCGGCTTTCTGCGGTTTTGGCTGTGGTGCGGGTTTCGGTGCCGCGGATTGCATCAGTTCTGCGTCGGCAGCCTCGGCCCCTTCTTCGGCCAGAAGTTCTTTGATGGTTTTCTTCGTAAAGGCAGTTGGCTCCCGGCCATTCACGCCCTTGATCGTTTGAAGACGCCCGTATTCCATATCTCTACACTCCCAGAAACATTGGGTGAAATTGTTAACTCGCACGCGGTCCCGTTCGCGCGTGAGTGGCAAACTGCCCGCGAATTGAGGCGATTTTTAGGAAAACATCGGGCGAATTGACGGAAATCGGCCCGCTATGGTTCGCCCCAATAGCGCATCCGATCACGCCAGATCTTCTCGCCGATCAGGCAATCGGTGGGGTCTTTGGCCAGGTTTTGCACGCGCATTGGGCGCATCGACCCCGGCAATCCGACCATCTCGAGGATCAGTTTGCGGCGTACCGCTTCGGCAAAATCATCCCAATCCAGCACCGGGATCACAAAGGCGCCCGGACCGCCAATCACACAAGTCTGGTAGTAGATATCGAGCTGGTCGAGATGCCAGTCGCTGCCCATGCCCTCGCGGGTCATCAGGGGCAGGCCATTGATCACAATACCCTCCGCCACGGCAGCGTCACGGGCGCGGGTCACCGGGCGGCCCTGATTGTTCGGCCCGTCGCCGGAGATGTCGATGACGCGCCTGATGCCCTGAAAGGCGTTGGTGTTCAGAAGCTCCGTGCCGTAGCGGATCGCACCCGAGATCGAGGTGCGGCGCAGGGCGGGGTCGAATTCTGCGGTGAGCGTGTCGGCGAAGGCTTCGAGGTCCTCCTTGGCCTCCAGAAGCCGCCAATCGACGATCACCTTCTGGGTGCCGGCCCATTCGACATAAGTCATCGCGACCCGTTGCAGCAGGCCCGATTGCACGGCGGCGAAGACCGCGTCCGAGCGCAACGCCTCGGCATAGCCGCGTCGCTGGATTTCCAGCTCGCGCTCGGTCATGGAACGGGAGACATCGACCATGAGCACCAGTTCCAGATCGACCTCGATCCCATCCGCCGGCGCAGGCCCGGCGAGCGACAGGGCCGCCAAAATAGCCATAAACAATCGCATGGGGGAAAGGATGGCAGGGCGGCGGCGTTTCGTCTAATCACATTGCGAGAGGGAGGGTGATTTTTGGTGCAGATCAGGCGCGCGGGCGAGGCCGATTGGCCGGGGATTTGGGCGATGCTGGAGCCGGTGTTTCGCGCCGGCGAGACCTATGCCGTGGCGCGGGATATCTCGGAAGCGGCAGCCCGCACGATGTGGTTTGAGGCGCCCGCCGCCTGTTTCGTGGCGGAGGAGGGCGGCACGCTTCTTGGCACCTATTATGTGAAAACCAATCAGGCAGGCGGCGGGGCGCATGTCTGCAATTGCGGGTATGTGACGGCTGCTGCCGCGCAAGGTCGGGGCGTCGCGCGGGCGATGTGTGAGCATTCCCAGAATGCCGCGCGGGAACTGGGCTACAAGGCGATGCAGTTCAATCTGGTGCTGGAGAGCAATGAAGGTGCCGTGCGGCTCTGGGAGCGGCTTGGGTTTGAGACAGTCGGGCGCATTCCGCGGGTGTTTGAGCATCCGAGCCTTGGTCTCGTTGATGCGCGCGTGATGTATAAGTGGCTCTAGAGTTTGATTTCGTCGTGGTCGGCGCGGGCTCTGCCGGATGCGCTGCCGCCTGGGCTCTCGCGGAGGCCAATATCGGCACGGTGGCGGTGCTGGAAGCCGGACCGTCGGACGCCCATCCCTTCGTGAAAGTGCCGTTTGCGCTGATCTGGCTGATGAATTCGCGCCGCGATTGGCGGCGGAAAACCGTGCCGATGCAGAGCGCCGGCGGGCGGCAGATCAAAGTGCCGCGCGGGCGCATGTTGGGCGGCTCTGGGTCGATCAACTCGATGGTCTGGTTTCGTGGACGGCGTGCGGATTTCGACGCCTGGGAGATGCCGGGTTGGTCGGGCGCGGAGGTCTGGGAGACTTTTGAGGCGGTCGAAGCGCGGCTGACGCCCGCGACCCATCCCGATCCGCATGCCCTGAGCCGCGATTTCGCGCGGGCTTTGGGGTCGAATGGTGCGGCGCCGCCGCGACCTGATTTCGAAAGCGCGGGGGTGTTTGAGAGCAATATGCGGGGCGGGCGTCGTTGGTCGGCTGCCGATGCCTATTTGCGGCCTGCTCAGACCACGGGACGCGTGGAGGTTCTGACCGGGGCGCAGGTGGACCGGGTCGCGTTTGAGGAGGGGCAGGCGCGCAGCGTTCATCTGGCCGATGGGCGGGTTGTGCGCGCGCGGGCCGGGATTGTGCTTTCGGCGGGCGCGATTGAAAGCCCGGCGATTCTGATGCGGTCCGGCATTGGACAGGGGGCCCATTTGCAGGACCTCGGGGTCGAGGTGCAGCACGATCTGCCCGGTGTGGGGCAAAACCTGCATGATCACCCCGCGGTGGGCGTGCATCATGCGGGCCCGCGCGGTGGTTATGGGCTCAGTTGGCGACAATTGCCGGCCTGGGGGCTGTCGCCGGTCAACTGGCTGCTCAGACGCAAAGGCCGGCTGACCTCTAACGTGGTGGAGGCCGGGGCGTTTTTCCGAGTCTCGGAGGGGGACGGGCCGCCGGAGTGTCAGGTGCATTTCATCCCGGCAAAGCTCGGCTGGCAGGGGCGGGCCACAACCTGGGGCGAGGGGTATTATGCCGATGTCTGTCTATGTCGGCCTTTGTCGCGGGGGGCGCTGCGGCTGGTCTCTTCCGATCCGCGCGCCGGGCCAGCGATTGATCTGGGGCTGTTTCGCGAGGAAAGCGATCTGGACATGTTGGCGCGTGGGTTCCGTCGCTTGCGGCATCTGATGGCCGAAGCGCCGTTTTCGGAGCGCCTGCCGGAGATGTATCCCGGTGCCGCGCTTGGCGACGATCTGGAGGCGTTAAAGGCGCAAGTGCGTGCCTCAGCGGGCACGGCCTATCACCCGGTGGGCACCTGCGCGATGGGTGAGGTGGTGGATGCGGGGTTGAAGGTTGCAGGCTTGCAGGGGCTTTGGGTGGCGGATGCCTCGGTGATGCCGAAAATCACCTCGGCCAATACCAATGCGCCCTCGATGATGATCGGGCATTTGGGGGGAGAACGGATCGCCGCTGCTCATCGGCCCTGATGGGTCGCCTCGCGCTAGCCCAGGAGGATCCCGACCACCACGAGCATGAGACCCACAGCAGAGAGGCAAAGCGCGCCCAGATTGAGCGGCACGGTGGATTGCAGCACGGCTTTCAGCGCTTCGTCAGAGGCCCCAGAGCGCCGCGCCCGTGCGACGCGCAGAACGCACCAGAGCAGCAACCCCAGCCCCAAAAGCGTCACCACTGTGCCCACGGGGATGAGCACGGCGAGGGGCGAAGTTGAAACGTCTTCCATATCTCAGATCACCGCTTGTGCCGCTCGGCGTGGCTTTGTATCGCTGACGCTCCACACCGCTTCGATGAAGGGAATCGCCCAAGATGTCTGATATGTCCAGCCCCGACAGCACCTACCGCGTCACCGCCGATGAACTGCGCCAGTTCGTCGAACGGTTCGAGCGGCTGGAGATGGAGAAAAAGGACATCGCCGATCAGCAGAAGGAAGTGATGGCCGAGGCGAAGGGGCGGGGCTACGACACCAAGGTGATGCGCAAGCTAATCACCATGCGCCGTCGCGATCCGCAGGAAATCTCCGAAGAAGAAGCGGTGCTGGAGCTTTATAAGGAAGCGCTTGGCATGTGAGTTGGGCCCGGTCGGAACGTTTCCGCCGGGGTCTTTGTGTGTCTCTATCGGGGAAAATCAAGGGAGGCGGCGCCGCCGGGTGAGGCATTTGCCAATCGCAAAGCCTGTCACAGCCCTGCGATGTTCTTCTGACCGGGTTTTCCGATCAGCACTCCATCGATATCGTGTCGAACTGGTCCCGTATCATGGGGACCCGCACCTCGAATAACGCGTCGGGAGCGGGGTTTAGGCCGCTGCCGTGGAGAATTGGTTAACCATGCGTGCGCAGGGCGCGCTCAGGGCGCAATGAAGGTGACACCCGGGATCGTTGCGATCTGCGCGACGTCCTCGTCATAGAGCTGGCTCAACGTGTCGACATAAGCCGCGGTCCAGCCGGGCAGGTCGATCTCCTGCTCGATGGCGTCTTCGCGAGCAAATTTGTCAAGGAAGGCGGAAACGATCCGTCGCCGCTGCGCGACATTCGCAGGCGGATGCGCCTGGAGATACGCCTGCAAGCGTTGCACGCCGTTGCGGCTCATCAGATTGCGCAGAAATTCGTGCTCGGACGCCATTCGGAACTCGGGTGGCACGCCCGCCACGGCCCGTATCACCTCGGGCCAGATCAAGGGCGTATCTTCATTGCACCAGACGGTCACGGGCGCTTCCGGAACGGCGTCGCGCAGTCGTGAAATCACACTCGACCAGCGCAGGGTCATCGGATCGACATCAGCAATGAAATTGGCGAAATCCTCTTCCTTGGCGCGGTCAAATACCGACGGGATGAAGGTCGCGGGGTCGCGCAGGGCGATGTAGAAACTGACATCGTTATGGGCGAAAAGCGTCCTGAGACGGGGCGCCTTTCTGGGGGTCATCGGGTAAAGCTGCCCGTCGCCGAGCGCCATGCCGGGCACGCAGAGAAAACTGTCGTGGCTCAGCACAACGCGTGTCGCCTGATCCTCGTCGAGCAGCGCGTCGAGGATCGCCTCCTGCATCTGCGGCGTCGGCGCGTCGTCTTTCAGGATTTGCAGGGTTTCGCGGATGACCGGGCGATAGCGCCCGGGTTCGGGCACAACAACGCCCTGTCCTGCCAAGGCGTCGCGGTTCACGAGCAGCGTTTTGAGAATGAAATCCTCATCCGTGCAATGGGCACCGATATGAAGCGCGATATGCATGAGCGGAATGGTGAAACCTGCCTGTGGATAAATGCTCTTCTGCCCGTGTTTAAACGCCTAAACGTGGGGTGCCAATGTCTTTCAGAGGCCAGATATGCGTGTCGTTGCCCTGTCACTGCACCGAAATGATGAAGTTAAGGTTGATTTTGGGCGCTTGGGCGGCATTTGGGGCGCAGCTTGGCGGGGTCGTTGCCTGGCACCTGAAAACCGCTTGCATTTCCATCTTCGCTTTCGATAAACCCGATCCCGGACAGGTGGCCGAGTGGTCGAAGGCGCGCGCCTGGAAAGTGCGTAGGCGGGAGACCGTCTCGAGGGTTCGAATCCCTTCCTGTCCGCCACTTCCCTCCTAAACCGACACGTTAACTCTGCAAATGTTGGGGGCCAGGTCCCGCTAGCTAGACTTTGCCTGCGCCGTTGTCAGAAGGGCTTGCCGAAACAGGCGCATGGCGGGTGTGGGGTCTTCTTCAGAGCGCGCCATGACGCCCACGGGCCCCGCCATCGAGCTGGTGTCGATGGGCAAGCGAACGAGGCGCCCCGAGGCGATATCTCCTGCCACGACACCTTGGCTGATGATCCAGATCGCTTTCGAGGGTCCAAGGGTCATGGCCCGTCCAAATGCGCCGGAGACGGTCTCGAGCTTGTTGGGCCAGTCGGCGATCCCCTGAGAAATTGTGAAGCGATCGACCAGAGGGCGGATCGCGGCGCCCTCGGGCGGGTAAAGGATCAGGGAGGTTTCCAGCCGTTGCAAATTGCGTTCGGCGGCGAGCGGATGATCTGCGGCGGCCACAAAAACCACCTGTTCGGCGTAGAGTTGCGTGAAGGACAGGCCGGTCATGGTTTCGGGTCGGCCCATGCGCCCGAGCACCAGATCAAGGGCGCCGGACCGCAGCCTGTCGACCAGAGCACCAATGCGCCCGTCTTCGACCGAGATCGGGGTGGTCGGTGACAGTTCCGAAAAACGCAGCATGACCTCCGGCAGAAAATCCGCCGCCACGCTGGGCAGCGCGCCGATTCTGATCGGGGTTTGCTGGCCGGATGTCAGGGCGTCGAGACTGGCCAAACCATGGTTGACCGAGGCGAGCCCCTGTTCGGCAAACTGGAGGAAAACGGCGCCCTCTCGGGTCAGGTCGATGCCGCCGCGGTCGCGCTTCAGCAGCACGACGCCGAGTGTCGCCTCCAGGTCCTTGATCGTTTTCGAAATTGCCGATTGGGTGAGGTGAATGCGCTCTGCAGCGGCTTTCAGGCTACCGCAGCGGACGGTCTCCACGAAGGCCGAGAGGTGTCGGAGCTTGATACTGCGGAGGCGGTTGATGTCCATTTTGGAAAGTATATCGGCCAATATTTCGTTTTTTATGGGCGAAAACGGAGTGTAATGATATAGAAATCTGCAGGGGGAGTGGGATGAAGACCCAAGTTGCTATCATCGGGGGCGGGCCATCGGGGCTCTTGCTGTCGCAGTTGTTGCATGTGCAGGGCATCCAATCCGTGGTTCTGGAGCGCAAAACCAAGGATTATGTGCTCGGTCGCATCCGTGCCGGTGTGCTGGAGCAGGGTTTTGTCCGGCTGATGGAGGAGGCGGGCTGCGCGGATCGTCTGCACGCCGAGGGGTTTCAGCACGAAGGCACGCATGTGTCCTACGGCGACGAAATGTTCCGCATCGATTTCGTGGAACATACTGGGACGCCGGTTGTGGTCTATGGACAGACCGAGGTGACTCGCGATCTTTATGAGGCGCGTGAGGCGGCCGACGGCAAGCTCGAGTTTAATGTCGAGAATGTTGTGATCTACGATGCTGAAACCGGTGCGCCCTATGTCGAATATGAGGTCGATGGCGAAGCGCGTCGGTTGGAGTGTGACTTCGTTGCGGGCTGTGACGGGTTCCATGGGGTCAGCCGCCAGACCATTCCGCTGGATGTGCGGCGCGAATATGAAAAGCTCTATCCGTTTGGCTGGCTCGGCGTGTTGAGCGAAACGCCCCCGGTCAATCACGAATTGATCTATGCCAATTCGGAACGCGGATTTGCGCTCTGTTCGATGCGCAATGCCAATCTCAGCCGGTATTATATTCAGTGCTCCTTGAGTGATAGCCCTGAGGACTGGACGGATGAGGCGTTCTGGCAGGAACTGAAGCGCCGGATTCCGAAAGAGGAGGCGGATAAGCTGGTCACGGGTCCGTCGATTGAGAAATCAATCGCCCCCTTGCGGTCTTTCGTGACCGAGCCGATGCAATGGGGTCGACTGTTCCTCTGTGGTGATGCGGCGCATATCGTGCCGCCAACCGGTGCGAAGGGTCTGAACACGGCGGCCTCGGATGTGCACTACCTCTACCACGCTCTGTGCGACTACTATCGCGATGGCACGGAAGAGGGGATCAACACCTATTCGCAGAAGGCGCTCAGCCGCATCTGGAAAGCGGAGCGGTTCAGCTGGTGGTTCTCATCGCTGATGCATCGTTACCCGGATCAGTCCGAGTTCGATCTCAAGATGCAGATTGCCGATCTTGAGTTTCTGCGTTCCAACAGGGCAGCGCAGCAGGCCATGGCCGAAAACTATGTCGGCTTGCCGTATTGAGGGAGGAGCGCATGAGCAATCGCATGAAAGCTGGCATGACAGTGCGCCGTGAAGTGCTGGGAGATGCCCATGTCGAGAAGGCGGAGGCGTCGAAGACCGGCTTCGATACCCCGTTCCAGACCCTGATCACCGAAGGGGCCTGGGGTACGTTATGGGCCGACGATACGATCTCGCGCCGGGATCGGAGCCTGCTGACCCTCGCGCTTCTGGCGGCGACCGGTAATTTCGAGGAAATCCCGATGCATATCCGCGCGAGCCGCAACACCGGGGCGACGCCGGATGAGATCATGCAGGCGTTTTTGCATGTGGCCGTTTATGCCGGTGTGCCGAAGGCAAATCACGCCATCAAGCTGGCCAAAGAGACATTCCAAGAGCTGGGAGTTGAGATATGAACCTGCCCAATACGCCGCGCCCGGGAGGCTTTATCCCGCGGGATCGAAGCTGGCAGCCCGAAGCGCTGACGCCTGCGTACAAGACCAGTGTAAAGCGTAGCCCACAAGCCGCACTCCTCTCGTTCCCGACGACCCTTTCGGAGGAGACCTCGCCGATCTTCGGGCATAACATGCTGGGCGAGCTCGACAATGATCTGATCCACAATTACGCCCAACCGGGCGAAAGCGCGATTGGCCCGCGTATCATTGTGCATGGGCGTGTTCTGGATGAGATGGGACGCGGGGTGCCCGGGGCACTGGTTGAGTTCTGGCAGGCCAATGCCGGGGGCCGGTATCGGCACAAGAAAGAGACCTATCTGGCCCCGCTTGACCCGAATTTCGGTGGCTGTGGACGTGCGATTACCGACGAGACCGGGGCTTATGAGTTTCGCTCCGTCAAGCCAGGACCCTATCCCTGGCCCAATGGGATGAATGACTGGCGCCCGGCGCATATCCATTTCTCACTCTTCGGCCATGGCTTTGCACAGCGGCTGATCACGCAGATGTATTTCGAAGGCGATCCGCTGATCCCGCTTTGTCCGATTGTCGGTGTGCTGAAAAGCCAGGAGGCCGTCGATGCACTGACCGCGCCGCTAGATATGAACCGAACGGTGCCGATGGATAGTCTCAGCTATAAGTTTGATATGGTCCTGCGGGGGCGTCGTCAGACCTATTTCGAGAACCGCAAGGAGGGGATGTGAAATGGTACAACCTCTTGAATATTTGAAGGAAAGTCCAAGCCAGACTGCCGGGCCTTATGTGCATATCGGCTGTACGCCGAACTTCACCGGTATCGAGATGTACGGTGGCGATCTTGGCACCTCGATGAAGACGGGACCTGTGAAAGGCGAAGAGATCACCATCAAAGGCACCGTCTATGATGGCACGGGGACGCCGCTGCGCGATGCGCTGATCGAAATCTGGCAGCCTGATGCGGCGGGGCTTTTTCCCTCCGCCAACGAAACACGTGGGGCGGCTGATCCGAACTTCACCGGTTGGGGGCGCTCGCCGGGCGACATGACCACCGGCGAGTTCGTCTTTGAGACCGTGAAACCGGGGGCGGTTCCGTGGCCTGATGGTCAGATGCAGGCGCCGCATATCACGGCGTGGATCGTGGCGCGCGGGATCAATATCGGGCTGCACACGCGGATTTATTTCGAGGATGAAGCGGACGCGAATGCCATCGATCCGATCCTGAGCCGCATCGAACACCAGAACCGCGTGCCGACGCTTCTGGCCAAAAAAGAAAAAGACGGCGAGTATCGTTTCGACATCCACCTGCAGGGACCCAATGAGACCATTTTCTTTGACATCTGAGGCGCGATCATGACGACACCTTGCATCATTTGCGTTGCCATCACCGGGTCTGTGCCCAGGAAGGCGGACAACCCGGCTGTGCCGATCTCGATCTCTGAACAGGTCGAAAGCACCCATGAAGCGTTTGAGGCCGGGGCCACCATCATGCACGCCCATGTGCGCAATGCGGATGAGACGCCAACGAGCGATCCGGAGAAATTTGCGGAACTCAAGGAGGCGGTTGAGAAGCATTGCCCCGGCATGATCATCCAACTGTCGACCGGCGGACGTTCAGGTGCCGGAAATGAGCGTGGAGGCATGCTGCCGCTGCGTCCCGACATGGCGTCGCTGGCGGTGGGGTCGAATAATTTCCCGACGCGGGTTTATGAGAACCCGCCTGATCTGGTGAAGTGGCTGGCATATGAGATGCTGGAATATGATGTGAAACCCGAGATCGAAGCTTTCGATCTGAGCCATATTCTGATGGCCAAGCAGATGGCGGAGAAAGGCGAGTTGGCTGGTACGCCCTATGTACAGTTCGTCATGGGAGTCAAAAATGCGATGCCAGCGGATCGTGAAGTTTTTGATTTCTATGTCAAAACTGTGCATCGCCTCTTTGGAGGAGACGCGCCGTGGTGTGCTGCCGGGATCGGTCCGAACCAGATCGTGCTCAACGACTGGGCCATATCGCAAGGCGGACATGCGCGCACCGGGCTTGAGGACAATGTGCGGCTCGACAAGAGCACGCTCGCGCCATCGAATGCCGCACTTGTCCGGCGCACCGCGGAAATTTGCGCGAAATATGAACGGCCGGTTGCGACCGTGGATCAGGCCCGCGAGATGCTGGGTTTGCGACAGGCTGCGTAGGTTATCGCGATAACCAGGGCGAAACTCACTAACGATTTCGCATTGGTTTGTTATATCCCTCAACCCTAGGCTGAGGACAACGAGCCGCCAGGAAAATGGCGGCCCTAAGGGAGGAAAAGATGAACATCCTGTTCATCATGTATGACCAATTGCGTCATGACTATCTGTCATGTGCGGGTCACCCGAGTCTGGACACGCCAAACTTTGATCGTGTCGCGGCGAAGGGCGTGCGCTTTACCAACGCGTTCTGTCAGTCGCCCATCTGTGGGTCCAGCCGGATGAGTTTCTATACCGGGCGCTACGCATCCTCCCATGGCGCGCAATGGAATGGCTTTCCGCTGCGGGTTGGCGAGATCACCTTGGGCGATCATCTGCGCGGCGTCGGAATGGATGCCTGGCTGATCGGTAAGACCCATATGAAAGCGGATGCCGAAGGTATGGAGCGTCTGGGGCTTGCGCCGGACAGCGTGATTGGCGCCCGACAGGCGGAATGCGGGTTTGATGTCTGGGTGCGGGATGACGGTCTGTGGGGCTACGGCCCGGACGGCTTCTACGATGAGAAACGCTCGCCCTATAACGAATTCCTGAAATCCAAGGGCTATGACGGTGACAATCCCTGGGCGGATTACGCCAATGCCGGTGTGAAAAACGGCGCGTTGGCCTCCGGCTGGATGTTCGAGAATGCCGACAAACCTGCCAATATCCGTGAAGAGGATAGCGAAACCCCCTGGCTCACCGATGAAACCCTGAAATTCATCGCGCAGACAAAGGGACCGTGGTGTGCGCATGTGAGCTATATCAAGCCGCATTGGCCCTACATTGTTCCCGCACCGTATCATGCGATGTACGGGCGCAATAACGTCCCGGCAGCCCTGCGCCACGATGCCGAATGTGTGGACCCGCATCCGGTCTACGCCGCTTTCATGAACAACAAGATCGCCGCAGCCTTCCAGCAGGACGACGTGAGAGAGAAGGTGATCCCGGCCTATATGGGCCTGATCAAGCAGTGCGACGATCAGCTTGGCCGCATTCTGGATGCGCTCGAAGCGAGCGGTCAGATCGATGAGACGATGATCGTGCTCACCTCAGATCACGGCGACTATCTGGGCGACCATTGGTTGGGGGAAAAAGATCTGTTCCACGACCCGTCGGTGAAGATCCCGATGATTGTCTATGACCCGCGCCCGCAGGCGGACGGCACGCGCGGGACGACCTGCGATGCCCTTGTGGAAGCCATTGATCTTGCACCAACATTCGTCGAATTCACAGGCGGTGAGATAGCCGATCACATTCTTGAAGGCCGTAGCCTGACACCGTGGTTGCATGGAGAAACCCCCAATTGGCGCAAGTTTGCGATCAGCGAGTTTGATTACTCCGCAACACCTCAGCGCGATGCGGTCGGCGTGAGTGCCAGAGATGCGCGGCTCTTCATGGTGTTTGATGGGCGCTACAAGATGATGCATGCGGAAGGTGGGTTCCGCCCGATGCTGTTCGATCTGGAAACCGACCCCGATGAATTCGTTGATCTGGGAGCGTCGGACGCCCACGGGGAGGTCATTGCGAGGCTCTATGATCACCTTCGCGAATGGGGTTTGCGCATGTCGCAGCGGGTGACCCGTTCCGACGCGCAGATCGATGCGATGCGCGGACGGTCGCGGCGCCGCGGGATTTTGCCATTCCTGAAAGACGGATCGGAAGTGCCGCCGGAATTGACCGAAAAGTATCGGGGTCCTGCGCGGCAGAACTTTATGACCGAGACCGTGGAGACGCCGGATGACTAGCGCAGAGACCACATCGGTTCCATTTGAGCGACGTCTGGCTGATGTGCTCGCGGTGACCTTTGCGATGGTGATCCTGTTCTATGCCGCCGGTGGACCGCTCAGCGATTTCGTGCGCTGGTTCATCGAAAGCACAACCGCAGATTTTGAGGAGCTGTCACGGCGCGAGCAACGCGCCTTGTTCCGTGAACACTGGTTGGGCAGCACCTGGCGTTCCATCGAACGCGGAGTGTTACAGCCGACCGGATTGATCCTTGGTCTGCCCATTCTGTTCGGCCTCGTGATCTCTTCCCTCACGCTTCACAAACAAGCGGGTTTGAGGTGGCTGAACTGGGTGTTGGCTTTGGCCTCCATCGTGACTTTGGCTGTCTGGATTGCCGGCATCTTCGCCACTGATTCAGGTCTGCTGCCATCGGCGGACCCAATTGACTTCATCATGTTCCCGGTCTCCGCAGCGGTTGCGCTCTATCTGACTTGGCGCATGTTTGGTGGGTTCATCGCCGGTTTCTGTCTGTTCTGGGTGGCGTATCTCTTCATTCGCGGGGACATGCCGGCCTGGACGGGTATCTTTCAGGGCTCTGACGCGCCTTTCGATCAGAACCTGCGCGCCATGGTGCAGAATTTCTGGGCGCAAACCGGGGGCATATTCGGGCAACCCATTCAGGTGGTTTCCGGCAATGTGTTGATCTTTATCGTGTTCGGCGCCGTGTTGATGGCCTCGGGTGCGGGAGATCTTCTGATGAAGATCGCCAACCGCTTGACCGGTGGGTTCATCGGCGGTGCGGCCCATGCTTCTGTCGCCTCGTCTGCTCTCTTCGGCACGCTGTCAGGTGCTGCGATCTCCAATGTTGTGTCCACTGGCGTTATGACCATCCCGGTCATCAAGAAGGCGGGCTTTAGGCCAGCCTTCGCCGGTGCGGTGGAGGCGGCAGCTTCCACCGGTGGTCAGGTTATGCCGCCTGTGATGGGAGTTGTGGCATTCTTCGTCGCGGGCCAGATCGGGTTGGAATATCGCTACATCGTTGTTGCGGCGATCCTTCCCGCGCTTTTCTACTATGTTGGCACGTTCATGGCCGTATATTTCGAGGCGCGCAGGGCAGGGGTCGGAGCGTTGCCCGCAGATCAGCGACCGGGTCTGGATCGGCGCGAATTCCGCCAGTGTTTGGTTTTCATCATTCCGCTCGGCGTTTTGTCGACCTTCCTGTTCATCCAGCCCTCGGTTCCAAAGGCAGGTTTCTACGGCTTCATGGCAGCCTTACTGACATCGCTGGCCCTGTTCCCGGATTTTCGCAATCGGCGGAAGCTGTGGAAGGCTTTTGTGGAGGCGGGGCGGATGTCTGCATCGATAGTCGTGATCGTTGCAGCGATTGGTTTGATCGTGGGGCTGATCCAGCTTTCTGGCTTTGCAGGCCGGTTGTCGCTTCTGCTGGCGCAACTCGCGGATGGTCCCCTTCTGGTGGTTCTCATTGTCGTCGCGCTTGGATCGATCGTGCTCGGGATGGGGCTGCCGCCGGGTGCCACCTATTTCATCATCGTCATTGCGTTAAGTTCGGGCATTGACGCCGTCGGTATCCCGGAACTGACCTTGCACCTGTTTGTGGTCTTCTTTGCCGTGATGTCCACCGTGACGCCACCCGTCGCACTTGCAGCTTTCGCAGCGGCGCCGATTGCTGGTGCCGATCCGATCCGGACAGGGTTTGCTGCGGCCAAGATTGGCTTGGCCGGGTTCTTGATCCCATTTGTCTTCGCCTATCATCCGGCTGTTCTCTACAAATTGCAGATACTCTTTGATTGGTTCGGCTCGGATGTCTCGAAATCCGCGGCGATGATCAATCCGCATGACATCACCTGGTTTGCGTTTTTCTGGATCCTGCTTGCCTTCACCCTGGCGCTTTGGCTGATGTCCTCGGCCCTTGCGGGTCATGAGAAAAACGCCTTGTCGATGCCGGAGCGCGTGCTGCGGGTGATTGCAGGGATTGCTGTACTTTTGCCGAATATGACCGTTGCCGGGCCCGCCTTGGCGCTTGGGATCGGCTTGATCGGATTCCACAGACTCCGAAGCACGACTTCGGACAACACAACCGCGGCGTGACCGCATTTGAAGCCAACTGGGAGGACCTGAATGAAACATCTAATTGCAAGCGCCGCTATTGCCGCCGCGCTATCTGCTCCGGTCGCCGCGCAGGAGGCGCTGCGCATGGCAACCATCGCTCCGAGCCTTGGGCAAGCGATCACCATGGCGACCTTCGCCAATATCGTGAACGACAATCAGGATGCCGTGACTATCGAGGTCGCCGCAGGAGGTGCTGCGACGTTGCACATGCTTGAGGTCGGGCGTGGCAATCTGGAGATGTCGATGACCTCTCCGGTGATCTACAACCTGATGGCGGCTGGCAAAGCGATGTATCAGAAGGAGGAGGACGCAGCCGAGGCCTCGAAGAACGTGGCTCTGCTCATGTGGTTCCCCTACGGTCAGTATCACTTTGCTGTGCGCGGTGACAGCGACATCGAATTGCTGGATGATATCGAAGGCGCAACCGTCTTTCTCGGACCCCAAGGGGGCGGTGCTTTCAACGCGGCCAAGGGGTGGATTGAGGCGACAACTGGCTTGGTCGCAGGTGAAGACTACGAAGCGATCACCTCGAACTGGCAGACCGGTTTCCAGGCGTTTCTGGATGGCACCATTGATATGTACACAAATGGCTGCCTCGATCCGTGCCAACAGTTTCTGCAATTCACAGAGACAGAGACCCTGCGCTTCATCGGTCCGGAAAGTCACGAGGGCGAGGGTGTCGATAAATGGCTGGGCAAGTGGCGCTATAGGGCCGAAGTTCCGGCCGGGCTCTACGAAGGGCAGACAAACGATGCAGCTGTGATGTCCTTCGACACCGCGGTGGGGATCGCCGTGCGCGGCGATATCGACGAGGAGATCGTCTATCAGATGACCAAGGCCTTCTGGGACAACATCGACAGTGTGACCTCCGAGGCTCCGTGGGCGAAGGCGTTGGATATCAACTTCGCAGCGTCGCAGCGCGGTCAGATGCAACTGCATCCTGGGGCTGCAAGGTACTACAAAGAAGTCGGTGCGATGTAGTGACCGTTTGGCGGGCGGCTTGAGCGCCGCCTGCCACTTGTCTAGCTGCCGGTGGCGTCTTCTTCCTGCTTCGCGGTCAGCAGGTAATAATTTCGCGCGCAGGCGTTGGATTGCTGGCCCGCCAGCATTCGCATGGCGCTGATCCGCGTGGCTGTCGCATCTGCGTGAGATGGATCGATCTTGACGACGCGGCTGGCGAGTTGCAGCGCCCATTGGGCATCGCCATCGGCGAGTGCATTGCGCGCAGCGTCCGCAAGTTTGTCCACACCGCCCACGAGCGCCGCAAACCGATCCGCCTCGTCCCGCGGCGGAAGCGGGAAGAGCGTTGCCGGGTCGCCGTCAAACCAGCCCAGGGTTCCGGCGAAATAGGCCCTCACGGACCACGCAACAGTGCCGTAATACTCTTGAAGAAATGGCTTGTCCTTCAGGTGGTCCGGAAGCGTCACGAAGCGGACCAACTCGTCGGCGGTCATGCCGAGATTCATTCCCTCCGCCGATTTGGCAACGACAAAGCGAATGGCTTCTTCGTAGGCGCCAAGGCTTTCCTTGATGGTCGCCGAGCCAAAGACCGGTTTGGAGTGTCCGGGCGCAAGCACGTCGGCCTCGAAGCTGGCGAGCGTGGCGAGGCTGTCGGCCCATACGTCAAAGTCGCGATAGGGTGTGCCACGGATGGCGTAGAGATTGGGGAAGCTTGTGTAGTAGTTATCGGCGGAGAACAGCAGCTTTTGATCGGGCAGGAAGACAACGACATTGTCGGCGCATTCGCCGGGAGCGAAAGCCAGTTGTAGGGTCACACCGCAACGCGTGAGGGTCTCACCATCGGTATGAACGAAGGCGTTGGGTGGAATATGGCCCTGACCTAGTCCTTCCAGCGGTCTGTCACCCGGGCCCAGGCCAAGATTGATGCGCTCTGTGCCAAATTCCAGTCCGATGCCGAATTGCCGCTTGGCACGTTCGACCAAAGCCTTGCCGGGACCTGGTTTATCGGCACCTCGCACAAGGTCGCTGTCAAACGCATGATGGGCCAGGATTTCCACCGGGTTGCCTTCCGCGAACACACTTGCGCCGGAGATGTGGTCGCGATGCGAATGCGTGTAGATGATGGTCTTGACGGGCTTGTCGGTGATTTTGCGAAACTCGGCGAGGATGTTTTCCGCGGCTTTCGTGCTTTCCGTGGTGTCGATGATGATGAGGCCGTCCTCACCGACGATCACCCCCACATTTGAGGCGGCAAAGCCCACGGCCAGATAGGCATTGTCCGTCAGCGTGTAGATGTTTTTCTCAAACTCGGCATTGTGGGCGCGCAGCTTCTCTTCGGGTGTCATTGGCTGGTCTCGCTTCTGCCCTTCATGGCTTCCAGACCCAATGCGTCGGCCATGTTGAACCCACCCATGCCGCCATCCACGGGAATGTCGATGCCTTTGAGCCATCCGCTTTTCTCGGACAAAAGGAAGACCGCGATTTCCGCGATTTCCTGCGGTGTTCCGGGCCGTCCGGCCCGTTCGAGATTTTTGACCATCTTCTCGCCAAAGGCGCGCGCGAAATCATCGAGAATGCCTGTGGCGACGGCCCCGGGGCTGATCGAGTTTGCGCGCAGGTCCATGCCGATCAGGTCTTCCGTCATCGCAAGTGTCCAGAGGATCATCGCCTCTTTCGACAGGTTGTAGCAGCGGGTGGCGTCCATACCCTCTTCCGCGATGAACTCGTCAAGACCGGCTGCGTCCGTCAGAGATGCGAGGCGCTTGTTCTGGTCGATATTATCGCGCCACGCCGCACCTGCACGAGAGGCCATGTTCACGATTGAGCCACCTTTCCGCAGGTGCGGCAGCATCGCTTGGGTGAACTGTCTTTGCCCAAGGAAATTCACTTGAAGGATGGCGGCTTCCAAACCTTCTCGGGGCGGCAAGCCGGCATTGTTGCACAAGCCGTCCAGAGGTGTAGAGACCGCATTCGCAGCACGTGTGATGGAAGCCGGATCGTTGAGATCGAGCATGATGAACTCATCAACGTTTTCCGCCGTCTCGCGCAGGTCGAATCCGATCACGGTGTCGCCGTTGGACTTTAGCATACGTGCGATCTCTGCTCCGATACCGCTTGCGACACCGGTTACGGCGTAAGTGTTCGGCACGGCCAACCTCCCTGATGAGTGTTCCTTGCCAAGTGTAACGCGTGTAATGATCACGAATAGACCACAATTCCGATGACCTATAACGTTTGGTGATCACATGAAGGTTCAACATATCGAAATGCTGGTGGCGATTGCCGATGCGGGGAGCCTCAGGGGCGCGGCTGAAGTGCTTGGGAAGTCTCAACCGGCCCTGACAAAGTCACTGCGGCAGGCGGAGCAGGATCTCGGGATTTCGCTTTTCCACCGCTCGTCTCGCGGCGTCACTCTGACCAAGATCGGGGCTCGTGTTTTGAGCCGCGCGCGCACCATTACCAGCGAGATCAACCGTCTCGACGAAGAGGTTGCGCAGCTTCTGGGGGAGCAGGTCGGGCATGTGAATGTCTGCCTGTCTCCCTTTGGCGCGGTTCGTATTATGCCGCGTGCCCTGGCGCTGTTTCGAAAGACGCATCCAAATATTCAGGTGGCAATGACCAGCGGATTGTTCCCCGGTGCGCTGAGGCCGCTTCGAGAAGGCAAGACCGACTTTGTCATCGGACCGGCACCGCCTGCGGATATGGCCAAGGACATCCGCATTGAACCATTGCTTGAGACGCCAATCGCGGTCGTGACCTCTTCCACGTCCAAATATGCCTCCGCCAGCCGGTTGGAGGACCTTCAGGAAGCGGAGTGGATCATGATCGGCGCGCAAGAAGGGCCGGGTGATATCTTCCGCAAGCCGTTTGTTGAACATGGGCTGACACCCCCTGTTGCGTTGACGACTTCAGAGTCGTATTTCGGAGCGCTGTCCCTGGTTGAAAGCCTTGGGGCTGTCTGCACCTTCCCACAATTGCTGTTGGACGATGTGGAGAAGAACTGGAACATTCGACGGGTAAAGCTGCGCGAAGAGATAGACCCGGTTCAGATCGCGATCATGACCCGAACCGGGCATCCTTTGACACCCGCGGCAGATGCGCTCGTCAATTGCGTGAGACGGCGCTTCCAATCCATAAAACTCGGGCAGTAGCGCCAGCTTTCGTCACGGAGCGAGGCTTGCATTCGGCGGCACAGGCTATGCGCGGATATCAGAGCGTCGTCACACCCGAACGACTTTCAGCTTGGTTTTCAAATCGGTGCGGCAAAAGGCGTGCAGAAAACATGTCTGCTCAGAGATATCGAGCATTTCTTGCGCGGTCTCGTCGCTTTCGGACGTCTCCAGATAGACATGCGTTTCAATCGGATCGGCCTCCCCGGCTTTGCCCGTACTACCCGATGCCCCGCCCAGACTGAAATGCGTGTCCTGCACGATCCGGTAATCCGGGAGGTCGAGTTTCAGCATCGACACGAACCGCCCGAACTGGGTCATGAAGCAGAACCCGATCCCTGCTGAGATTAGGGTGTTCGCATCCGGAGCGCGGCCATCTTCGGAACTGAGGAACCGGAAGGATGTGCCATAGGGCGAATACTGCATCTGCTGGATGTCCTTGATGCCATCCTCGCGCATGACCGCCACTGCGCCGATGTTCAGACGACGATCCTGCTCGTCCGAGAGCGAGGAGCCGCCCGCCGAGGTGCCCAGCACGACATCCTTTTTCGGCGTTGGACCGATGGGCTCCATCAAGGTCAGGTCGCTCGCCGACGGCTCCGATTTGGCAAAATGATCGCCGGGATCGGGAAACAGACTGCCGTCCAGTTCCGCGACTTTGGCTGTTGGCAGTTCGACCCCGTTCTTGCCCAGCTTGAAGAGGCTCTCCAGCTTGCCGCGCATCAGCCCGTTCAAGGGCGAGGCATAGGTTGCATTGATCAGAAACTCGTTCAGTTTCGCATCGTCCAGATCGCAATCGATCTCCACCTGCAGGTCGATGTTTTCAGCCCCGCCGACCATGGTCCGCTTCGGCATCGAACCTTTCATCGTGTAGTAATTGTCCTGAATGAGCTTCAGTTTGCGGATCTCCACATTCTGGAGTTTCGCTAGCGCCAGAATTTCATTCATGAAACTCGCCGCCATGCCAGTTGATAGAAATGCCAGCGGGCAGGGGGCGGCGTCATGGCCATTCAGATACGGTCCTTCATCCGAGACAAGCCGCCACGCGCGCCCGGTTTTGGCGGACCGCACAAGCGCCTCTTTCTGAAAGCCGCTCAAGGACCGCACCCAGGTTCGCAGCGCATCGCCTTTGCGGTTATCCGGCGCGTCGATGGAAACCGCATCCGTATTGGAAACTCCGAAAAACGGCGCAAAGGCGCTTGTTCCGATGATGTCTTCGCCAAGTTTCGTCATCTTCGCTACTCCACCAAAAACCCGGCCGGGGCGGAAATCGAATGCGGCTCGGCAAAGGCCAGAACGCCGTCATAGCCAAGGTTTCGACCGATCCCGCTTTGTTTGAACCCACCAAAGGGACCACGCCCGTCCTGCGCCATGGGCCCATGTCCGTTGAGATAGGTGTATCCCGCCTCAATCCGCCGGGCGAGCCGCACCGCGCGGTCCGCATCTTCCGTCCAAACCGACGAGCAGAGGCCGAAGATGCTGTCATTCGCCGCCGCGACGGCTTCTTCCTCGGTCTTGAATTTCATGATCGGCAGGCAAGGACCAAACTGCTCTTCGCGCACCATCGAAAGCTCAGGATCGGCGTCATAGACCAAGGCCGGTCTCTGGAAATAGCCGCCGCCGTTGTAGAGGTCTTCATCGGGCACTTGGCCGCATTCCTTCAGATCAGCTCCCTTGGCCCGCGCCTCGGCGATCATGTCGGTCACCACTTTTAGCTGGCGCGGATTGTTCACCGGACCCATCGTGGTTTCCGGCAATAAGCCATCACCCACGACGGCCCTTTCACAGGCCGCCGTGAAACCGTCCACGACCTCGTCATAGCGGCTCTCGTGCACATAAAGCCGTTTCATCGCCATGCAAATCTGCCCCGTCGAGCCGAAAGCGCCCCAATACATCTTGTTGAAGACCTCATCGTTCAATTCGACATCTTCGAGAACAATGGCCGCATCATTGCCGCCCAATTCGAGTGTGACAGGCGTGACGTTTTCCGCTGCGACTTTCATCACGTGTTTGCCGACGCGAACGGAGCCGGTGAAATTCACCATCCGCACCAGAGGGTGACCGGTCAGCGTGTCGCCGATCTCTTTGGCGTCGCCGGTGATGATGTTTATCACGCCTGGAGGCAGCATGTCAGCGATGATCTGCAGCGTCAGCACCGGCGCCATGGCACTGTCTTCCGAGGGTTTCACCACAACGGTGTTGCCCGTCACAAGCGCTTGGGGAAGTTTCGCGCCGAGGATGGAGAGGGGCCAGTTCCACGGCACGATCAGCGCCGCAACACCCCTTGGTTGCCGGGTGATGATCGTGTCGAATTGCGGGCCGACCTCCGCCGGGCCCATCACCTCGTCAACCGCCATCCGCTCTCCATAGGCCGCCGCCTGCATGAAGCGGTCGCCTAAGCGGGACATCTCAAGCAAGGTCTCGCGCGCGATCTTGCCGTGCTCGCGAGTGAAGAGCCGGGAGCGATATTTCACGTCCTCCTCATCCGCCGTCAGCGCCTTTGCGATCTCCCGGAGCCGTTTCGCGCGTTCCTCAAAGCCAAGTGCAGCCCAGGCGGGGAAAGCCGCATGCGCAGCCTCAACAGCGGCATTCATGTCATCCTTGGTTGCAGCGGCGGCATGACCCACCAATTCCGAGGGCCGCGCCGGGTTATAGAGATCATAAACCGCGCCGTTCGATGCGGGCCGCACCTCGCCATTGATCACGATATCTGTCGTCACGATCTGATCCATATTGCTCATCACGCATCCTCCGCGCTAAAACTTGCCCTGGTTGTTCCAGTCTTCAGGGGCCAGGATTTTCTCCTGAACGTCCCAGTGCTCAACGATTTTACCGTCTTTCAAACGGAAGATATCGAAGACGCAGTGGTGGCTTTGCCCCATCTGCATATGGCCTAGGGTCGCCACGAAATTTCCCTGACCAACCAGTTTGTGTATCTTCCAGTAGCGCATGGATTGGCCTCGCGCCGCAAGGTCAGCGGCAAAAGCGCCGAACCCATCGAGCCCATCCGCGACGGCTGGATTGTGCTGCAGATACTCCTCCGTCGAGATGAATTCCGTCACCCGATCATAGTCGCCGCCAATCAACACGGTGTCGCAAAACGCAGCGACCTTTGCCTTGTTGGCTTCGGTTTGGTCCAGGTCCTCAATCTCAGTTGGGCCATCGATCATCGTGCGGCCGGATTTCGTTTCGGTCTCAAAGGCTTGGATGACATCCCAGTGCTCAATGACCTTGTCGTTTTCGTCGGTGCCGAAGAGGTCTGCTGTGACCCACTGGCTCTCACCGTTGTTGAGGCTCTGGTAGACATGCACAAAAACATACGGACCGTCCTCGATGGCGCGAACCACCTGAATGTCGCGGATCGGATTGCGTTCGAGGAAGGGTTCGAAGAAGTCGGCAAAGCCCTGTTGCCCGTCGCCGACACCGGTTGAGTGTTGCGTGTAGCGTGCGCCGGTATGCGCATTCAGGGCATCCCAGATTTTGCCGTCGCGGATTCCGTCCAGATACAACCCTTGCGCGTGATACAGTTTCTTGCTGCCGGTCTGTGACATGAGAGGCTCCTAAAGCTGGTGAATATTCGACAGGATGTGGCTGGACATCCCGCCATCGACGGTCAGGTTCGCGCCGCGGAACCATTTGGCATTTTCGCTCAAGGCGAAACTGACCACAGGCGCGACATCGGCGGGCGTTCCGGGGCGATCCATCACCTTCATATCTTCCGCCGCACGTTCGCCTAGGGTCTGAACGAAGTCGCCGAGGATAGGCGTCTCCACAGGCCCGGGACTGACGCAGTTCATGGTGATCCCACGATCCCGCCACGTCCAGCGGTTCTGCATGGTCCACACGACAAGCGCTTCTTTTGAAAGGAAATAACTGCGCCCGACAGTATCTGCGTTGAGCCCTTGCGTCTCGGCAAATTCGTTCACGTCGCTCTCAAGGGTCAGCTCAAGCGCTGCTTTGCATTGCTCAACCGCGTTCGGCCAGCCGAAGCCTGCCAGCGACGCCAAATTTGCAATCGAAGCGCCATCCGCCAGTTTCGGGACAAGCCCGAGTGTCAGGCGCTGCAACCCGTAGAGATTCACTTTCAACACCGTCGACGCCGGAGCCGTTGGCGGTACACCTGCGATATTCGCCAATCCGTCTGCGCCAGATGGCAAGGCTGCGACCAGAGCATCGATGGAGGCCGGATCACTCAGATCCGCCTGGTGGAACGCGTCCACGCCCTCAGCCGCGTTGCGATCGACCCCGATAACCGTGGCCCCTTGGGCCTTCAGAACCTGTGCGGTTTCGGTCCCAATGCCGGACGCAGCACCTGTCACGATATAAGTTTTGCCGTCATGCATATCTTCAACCTCCCGAGGTCAGCCCACCATCGTCTGCGGCAGGAAAATTGCGATTTGTGGAAAGAGCATCAAAAGGACCAGCATCAGCGCCATGGCGAACCAGAACGGCCAGATGCCGCGGAAAATCTGACCCATCGGAACGCCTGGCGCGATGGATTTCACCACAAAGACATTGAGGCCCACGGGGGGTGAGATCATCCCCATCTCCAGGACAATGACCACAATGATGCCGAACCAGATCATCTTCATGTCGGCCGTCGAAGGATCGAACCCGAACTCCAGCGCCGTGATGATCGGCAGGACGACCGGGATCGTCAGCACCAGCATCGCGATCCCTTCGAGGAACATGCCCAGGAACATGTAGATCAGGATGATCAGAAGCAGGACGCCAAAATCGCCAATTGGCAGCGAGGTCATGAGCGTGACGAGCTGGCTCGGCAGTTCGGTCAGCGACATGAACGGGATGAAGATGAAGGCCCCGATGATGATCATGAACACGGTGGCCGACGCTTTCACGGTTTGCAGGATGACCTCGCGGATCGCGCGTCCATTCAGCGACCGTCGCCAGATCGCGACCAGCAGTGTCAGGAACGCACCGACCGAGGAGGCCTCAACGGGCGTGAAGAATCCGGTATACATGCCGCCAATCGTGATCCCAACCACCGCGATGAACGGTAGGGCGGAGAGAAGTGCGTCTCTGCGATCGGGCCAGTTCGCCCTTTCCCCCGGTGGACCAGCATTGGGCTTTCGCAGCACGGTGAAGTAAATAGCCCCGATGAACAGGAGCGTCATCAGGATGCCGGGAATGACACCCGCCATGAAGAGCCGCCCGATCGATTGTTCGGTCAGCACCGCGTAGATGATCATCCCGCCGGAGGGTGGGATGAGAAACCCAAGCGTGCCGCCTGCGGCCACCGATCCGGTCGCGAGGCTATCGGCATAGTTGAACTTTTTCATCTCCGGCAGCGCCACGCGCCCCATGGTGATCGCCGCCGCCAGAGACGACCCCGACAGGGCGGCAAAACCGGCGCACGCGGCAATGGTCGCGGAGGCCAGTCCGCCTTTCAGATGCCCCATCCATCGATAGGCGGCTCCGAACAGGTCAGCGGACGTGCCCGAGACACCTGCTAGATTGCCCATCAGCACGAACATCGGGATGACGAGCAGATTGTAGTTGGACGCCGCCTCAAAAGTCTCGCCCGAGAGGTTCGACATTGCGGTTTTGATCCCGCGCTCCCAGGCCTGATCCGACGCCATGCCAAGCAGCAGAAAGCGATTGGCCGTTGCGAAGATGGTTCCCACGACCCCGACCAGGATCATCGACAAAGCGACAGGCACGCGTAGAGCCAGCAGAGCAAACAAGGCCAGAAGCCCCAGAATGCCCAGGGTCGTCATGCTAATCACAACGTCTCTCCCAGGGGGATCTGGGTGATCTTGCCGGTTTTTGCGAGCTGGATCGTGTCAGACACGCATACGAGCGCGTAGATGCCCACGCATGCTGCCAGCAAATAGTAGAACGGCTCATAGGAGATGAGGAGTTGCTGGGTCGTTTCGCCGAATTTCGTGGCGTTCTGTCCCGCCACGATCAACTCCCACGCCATCAGCAGCATCAACGCGCCGCAGACAAGACGCACCACGAAGAGCGACCATTGCGCGAATTTGGCGGACATGCGAGCTTCGAGGATTTCGATCTCGATATGTGCTCCAACCCGTCCACCGAACGGAATGGCAATGGCAACGAGGACAACCAGCGACAGGATCATCAGGTCCTCCGCCCCGCGAATGGGTGCGTTCAAGGCTTTGCGCATCACCAAAACGTTGATCGTTCCGAAGATCGTCATGAAGGCCAGCATCATGCCGCCGATCAGCAACGCTGCCCAAATGAGCAGGCGGTCCAACCACAGAAAGATCGTGGGACGCGACATGACGGCTCCTCAGAAAAAGGAGGGGTGGCCGCGATAGGCCACCCCGGGGGGAGGTTATTGATTGATCGCCTCGTAGACCTCTCGGGCGTCCGCGATCCCACGGGCTTCGTACTCCGCGAAGATCACTTCCAAGCCCTCAGCCAAGGCGGCATCCATTTTGGCGCGTTCTTCCGCGCTCACCTCAACCTGCGTCACATTGGCCATCTGATCGGCGCTCTGCATGATCTCCAGCGAATTCGCATCGGCCCCGTCGAAGCTGGCAGCGCCTTGCAGCGAGAAGGTCTCGCCTGCGAGATCGTCGATGATCGCGCGATGCTGGTCAGAAAGGCCCAAGTAACGCTCTTTGTTCATCGCCACGAAGAACACAGCATGTTGCACCGGCACATTGGTCATCAGATGAGTCGAGACATCCCAGAAGTTCCATGGCGCTGTGATGTTGTTGTAGGTGGCGGTCGTCGCGTCAATCGTGCCGGTCGAGAGACCGGTATACATCTCGGTCACCGGCATCTGCACCGGCACACCGCCCAGCGCTTCCACGATCGGCGTGGTCATCGCTGCATAGGGCACCATCTTCTTGCCCTGCAGGCTGTCCATGGTCGACAAATCACTCGTCGCTGCCCAGATATTGCCGGCGGTGGTGAAGATGCCCAGCAGCTTCACATCCTCGTATTCGCTGGCCAGATGTTCATCATAAACGGCGAGCAACCGCTCGGTCGCTTCCTTTGCCGTCGCAGATTTGCCCGGCGGAATGATCAGCATGGATTTCGGGAAAATCGCGGGCGTATAGGCCTGCAAGCCGAACGTGATATCCGCGACACCCTCAACCGCACGCTTATATTGCTGCACAGGTCCAGCCCCAAGCTGACCGGCAGGATAGACTTTGACGGTGAGCGAACCACCGGACCGCGCCGCGACTTTGTCAGCGAACCATTTGAACAAAACCGCATTCGTATGGTGCTGTGGCGGTACGAAATTGGCGACGGATAGCTCTTCGGCAGCGCTTTTTAGGGGGAGAACCGACGCAATTGCGATCGCGGCTGCCCCAAGTAAGGATGACAGTTTCATGAGTTCCTCCCTTAAGTGTGGGGCGAAACTATGGGAGTATTGACATTAGATAAATCGATGTATTTCGATATTACTTATGAAGAATTTCGATTTCCATAAGCTTGATGGCCAACTTCTGCGGACATTTCTGACGATTTTGGAGGAGTCTTCTGTCTCTTTGGCCGCTGATCGGCTTGACGTCACACAATCGACGGTGAGCCATTCGCTCAACAAGCTTCGCACGATCCTGGGGGACCCTTTGTTCGTCCGTTCAGGACAGGGATTGACGCCGACCGAGACCGCCTTGTCCCTGAAAGGACCCGTGATCGAGGTGTTGGACCAGCTGCAATCCTTGACCAACTTGCGGCCCTTCGACCCTAAATCCGAGGAAATGCACTTTGTCGTCGCCGCAAATGACATGCAGCGGGACTTGATTTTTCCGAAACTGCTTCATGACGCTTGGACGGAGGATATCGATCTGTCGCTTGAATTGCGCCCCTCGGGCGTTCCGAGTGTCGGGCTTTTGCGAGAGGCGCGATGCGATATGATCCTCACGCCTCTCCCGCCCGACGCTCCGGACCTGATCCAACAGAAGTTGTTTTCTGGAAGCATGATGGTCTTCTATGACCCCGACGCGCGCACGGCTCCCCGAACTGTTGAGGAGTATCTGGCTGCCGGGCATGTTACTGTGCAATTTGCGCTTGGTGGCACGTCAGATGAAGTAATCAAAGCGCCGGACTTGCCCTATTTTCCGATACCGAAAGTCACTGTCTCGAACTTTGCGGGCATTCCGTCCTTTGTCCTTGGCTCCGATTTGCTGGCGACACAGTTCGAGTACATGCAGCACACCTCCCTGAGTCGCTTGGCGATGGCACCACTGCCTTTCCACACTGACGAGATCAGCATCTATTCCGTCTGGCATACGCGGTCGACCAACGACCCGGCCCATAAGTGGTTGCGAGATCGGGTGAAACGCGTTGCCCTGGAGAACGAGCGCTAGGCGTACAACAGCACCAGCCTTGCCCGGTCGAGGTAAGAGTGGAGGCCAGATTCTTATCTGTTCTGCGATAAGTCCTTTGCCATAAGTAACTAATAGGTTACTAATTGTCTCGACTCAAGGGAGGCAAATATGAACATCTATTTTCAGAAGACCCACCAGCGTGCATTCGGCACATATCCACTGACCGGCGATGTTGCCCGGGATGCCATCTTGGCGGCGGCGGAAGTTGGATATCGGGCTTTTGATACGGCCCAAATGTACGAAAACGAGGCTGAGACGGGTGAGGCGCTGGCGGCGACCGGCCTGAAACGCGATGAGATGTGCGTGACCACGAAAGTTCACCCTGACAACTTCTCGGACGACGCATTCATGGCATCGGTGGAGAAGAGTTTGAGCGATCTCAAGCTCGACTACGTTGATGTATTGCTACTGCACTGGCCTCCGATCGGTGGCGAGGTTGGGCCGTCTTTGGAGCTTTTGCAAAAAGCACAGGATGCCGGGCTGACGCATAATATCGGCGTGTCGAACTACACGATCCAGATGATGAAGGATGCGAAGGCCTATGTGAGTTCGCCGATTGTGACCAATCAGGTGGAGTTCCATCCGCTACTCAATCAGGACAAGCTCCTTGCCGGTGCGAATGAAGCACGCATTCCGCTCTCGTCCTATTCCTCGGTCGCGCGCGGGGAAGTGTTCAAACATCCCGAGTTTGCCGAAATCGGCGAAGGTTACGGCAAATCGGCGGCACAGGTTGTGTTGCGCTGGATCATCCAGAAGGGGGTGAGCGTGAACACGATGTCGACGAAGCCGGAGAATATCAGGGCGAATTTCGAGATCATGGATTTCACGCTGAGCCATGTGGACATGGCGCGGATCGAGAAGCTCACACAGACCGGCTACCGGATCGTGGGGGAGGATCTGGTGCCTTGGGCGCCGAAATGGGACTGATCTGACCAGATGCTGGGGAGCAGGGCGGCCTTCGGGTCGCCCCTTTCAGTGGTTGCCGCGGATCATGTCGGAGGCTTTCTCCGCAATCATGATCGTGGGCGCGTTGGTGTTTGAACCGATGAGGCTCGGCATTACTGAACTGTCGCAAATGCGGATGCCGTCGAGGCCGTGGACCCGAAGCTGCGGATCGACCACCGACATCTCATCCGTGCCCATCTTGCAGGTGCAGGTCGGGTGATAGGAGGTGCGGCCGTATTGACGGGCGTAATCCTCGAACTCCTTCTGCGTTTTTACGCTGTCATCTGGATAGCGGATCGCGCGGATGTGTTTTTGCAGGGCGGGCTGTTCGAAAATCTCTCGGCTGATTTTCACACCTTCGACACTGGTCTTCAGATCGTCCGGCTCGGCGAGGAAATTGGGATCGACAATGGGCAGGTCCGCAGGATCGGAGGAACGCAGGCGCACCGTGCCCCGACTTTTGGGGCGCACGGTGTAGGAGTTTAGTGTGATGCCGGAGGAGCCTTTGGGTACGCTCGGCACGCCCGCCTCTGCGCCGGCTCCAGCAAGGAAGTGGAATTGCAGGTCGGGGATGCTGCCCGTGTCGCCAGAATGCCAGAACGCACCGCCCTCAACCACGTTGGATGTGACGGGGCCGGAGCGGAAGAGGATATACTCGGCACCGGCCCAGAGTGCCCAATGGGGTTTGTTGTATTTGTCGAGGCTGTAGTGCCCGGTGAGTTCGGCCACGATGTCGATGCCGAAATGGTCATTGAGGTTTTCGCCGACGCCGGGCAGGTCGTGCACAACGTCGATGCCGTGTTCTTGCAGATGGGCCGCGGGCCCGACACCGGAGAGCATCATCAGTTTCGGTGTGCCGATGGCACCGGAGGTGACGATGACCTCACTTTCCGCCCGCGCGAGGCACTGGTCCTTGCCGTCGAAATAGTGCACGCCGGTGGCGCGGGTCCCGTCGAAGGTGATGCGTTTGACCAGGGCACCCGTGATGATGGTCAGGTTCTTGCGTTTGCGGACCGGTTTCAGATAGCCAACCGAGGCCGAACACCGGCGGTAGTTCTTTGTCGTTGTCTGGTAGACCCCGCATCCGGCTTGTGATTTTCCATTGAAATCAGGCGTATAGGGGATACCGCGCTGCTGGCAGGATTGCACGAAGGCGAGCGTCATCGGCTGCGGATCCGGCAGATCGGAGACGCCGAGAGGTCCCTCCGTTCCGTGCCAATCGCCCGCGAGTTTGGTGTTGCCTTCGGAACGCAGGAAATACTGCTGGATGTCCTTGAACGCCCAGCCCTCGCAGCCTTCCTCATTCGCCCAGCGGTCGTAATCTTCCGGCGCGCCGCGGGTGAAAACCTCGGCATTGATCGAGGAGCCGCCACCGATCACGCGGGCCTGAGCGTAGGGGATTTCGCGGTTGTTGGCGTGTTTTTGTGGGGCTGTGTTGAAGCCCCAGGTATGCGGACCTGTGGTCATCTTGGCGAAGCCAACGGGCATATGAATGAGCGGATGGCGATCTGGGCCGCCAGCCTCAAGCAGCAGGACCTTGGCGGCGCTGTTGTCAGACAGCCGGTTGGCGAGCACACAGCCTGCCGAGCCGCCGCCGACGATCACATAATCATACCCGGTTTCTTTCATCTTAACTGATCCAGTGGTCGCGTTTGCCGAACTCGATGAAGACTGACTTCACTTGGGTGTATTCTTCAACACCATAAATCCCGGCTTCGCGGCCCCAGCCCGACGCCTTGAACCCGCCGATGGGGATTTCGGGGCCACCGGCGAGCGTGGTGTTGACCCAGAAGCGCCCCGCCTGAACCTGACGGCTGACGGTCATCGCCTTGTCGATGTTCTTCGACCAGACAGAGGCGGCGAGGCCGTATTCGGTGTCATTCGCCATGGCGATGGCCTCCTCCATTGTGTCGAAGGGGAGGATCGTCAGGACCGGGCCGAAAATCTCCTCCCGTGCTATCGCCATGTCGGGGGTGACATCGGTGAAGACGGTTGGTTCGATAAACTGACCGCCGCCATGGTCAGGGGCTGTGCCGCCGCTCATGAGTGTTGCGCCTTCATCCTGGCCCTTGGCGATGTAGTGCAGGATCGTTGAATTCTGGGCATCCGTGGTGATCGCGCCGATTTGCGTGGTCTCATCGAGCGGATCGCCGATCCTGGCCTTGGCGAGTTTGTCGGCGACCAGTTTACCGAATTTGTCAGCGATGGAGCGCTCCACGATCAACCGCGAGCCGGAGACGCAGCATTGCCCGGTATTGAAGGCGATCCCGAAGGCGACACCGTCGGCGGCATCCTCCAGATCGGCATCGGCGAAGACGATCTGGGGGTTCTTGCCGCCAAGCTCCAGCCCGAGCTTCTTGAAGTTCGACTTGCCCGCGGCCTCGACCACCGCGCGGCCCACGGCGGTGGAGCCGGTGAAGGACAGCATGTCGATCTGCATGTGCTCCAGCATCGCCTGACCGACCGTAGAACCCGCCCCGGTCACAACGTTGAAAACGCCCTGCGGCAGGCCGGCCTCGGTCAGGATTTCAGCGAGCAGAAGGGTCGTGGCGGAGGTGACCTCCGACGGTTTGGCGACCATCGTATTGCCGCTGGCGAGGATGTAGGGCACGCGCTCGCAGAGGATCAGGAACGGGAAATTCCAGGGCGTGATGACGCCGACGACGCCGACCGGTTCGCGGGTGACCAGCGCCATGGCACCGTCGCCCGTGTTGTTGAAAGTGTCGCCGTGGAGGGAGCGGGCGAGACCGGCGGCATACTCGAACATGCCCACGCAACCGCCCACCTCGGCGCGGGCCTGGGAGATCGGTTTGCCGTTTTCCAGCGTTTCCCAATAGGCGACCTCTTCAGCGCGTTCCCGCAGAACCTCCGCCGCTTTCAATAGGACTGCCGCACGGTCCGCGCCGGAGAGGCCCGACCACCGACGATCATCGAAGGCTTTGCGCGCAGAGGCGACGGCCATATCCACATCGGCGGGCGTGCATTTCACGAGCTTCGTGACCGGCACACCATGGCCCGGCGAGTTGCGCACGGCCATCTCGCGGTTGCCTGCGTCGATGTAGCGGCCGTCGACATAGAACCCAAAACTGCGCGGCGTTTCTGGCGGGGATAATCTAGATGTAGCCTTGTCCATAATCCGGTGTTCCTCTGTTAATCTTCGACGCTCACCATCTTGCGCACAACGATAGCAGAGGCTTGCACCGCCTCCATCCGAGGTGCCCATTCGGCAAACCAGTCGAGTGAGAGATGGGTGTCGAGCGCGGCTTGGTCGGACCACACCTCAACCACAGTCATTCGGGCAGGCGCATCGGCGTCGCGCCACAGCTCATAATGCTCACAACCCGGCTCAGTGCGGGAGCGCAAGATGAATTCTTTTTCAAACATCGCCGCGAAGCTGTCAGCCTCATTCGGCTTGACGTCCAATTCGACCAACAAACGTGCCTTTGCCATCAGTCCGCAAGCTCCCAGAACCGTTCGTAGTCAGCTTTCAGCGGATGCAGGTCCTTGCGATCCTCCATGTAATAGCCAACCCATTCGGCGAGCCGTCGCCCAGCACGACGGCAGGCCTCTTTGGCGTGTTTCGCACGGGGTTCCCCGGCGACGACCGCGCCATAGTGCAGGCTTTCCTTCTTTGCGACATAGTCGGTGATGCCGAAGACGAAGTAGCCCATGTTCATCATCATGATGGACATCGCCATGCAGGCAAGTTCTCCACCGCCGCCAAGGCTTCCGGCAGATGTGAATGGCACCGCGAATTTGCCATCCGTCTTGAACCAGATGTCTGGAGTCCTTTCGTCCCACCATTGTTTCATCTTCCAGGAAACACCGCCGAGATGCGTGGGACAACCAATGGCGATGCCGTCGGCCCAGAACACATCCTCAGTTTCGGCCTCATCCACATGGCGCACGCGAATTTCCATGCCGGGTACGGAGGCCGCGCCTTCCTCGACATAAGGGACAGCGGTTGAGGTGAATTTTCGGTCACTTTCGCTGTCATAGATGATCAGGATTTTTGCCATGTCTTGGTGTCCCTTTTCTGGCGTTTAATCGCGCATTTGGTATTGGCGTTGGTTGTCAGCTTGTTTTGTCGAGGCTCGTGCGCCAGTCGTTCCATCCGCCATCGACGGAGGAGGGGGCCGCGTGCCATTCGGGCATCGGATTGCCAGTCGCGGGGTCTTTTGTCGGGATCGGCAGCATCATGATGCGCTTGCAGGCGCGCTTGTAGTCTTCGTCGCTGAGGAAGGCCTCCTGGATGTCGTCCCAGTCGCGCCCCTCCGGATAGCCGCCGCACATATGGATGTCATCGGACGTGCCGACATTTTCGTGGCTGACACCTGCGGGCATGACGATCACGTCACCGGCTTCGATGCGCACCTTTGTCCAGCCGCCTTCACCGACGGAGAGGTTGAACTCCATCCAGCCTTTTGCGCAGCCGAGGCATTCGTGGGTCGTGGAGTGAAAATGGGCGTACTCGTAGACGCCAGGATAATCCCAGTTGTTCGACCAGCCGTTTTCGCGGAACCGCTGTTTCACGGCATCGGCGCCACCGCCCGGGATGGCACCCCGATGCACCAGAAGGGGAAACCGGCTGTTGGGGATCTTGCCTTGCGGCACGGAGGTGTATTGTTCGGTCTTCATCAGCTCTCTCCCTGGCAGGTCACATCACGATTTGGGTTTTCAAGTCAGCGGGCCGGTCGGCGAATGTGTCGAAGGCGGCTTGGATGTCTTCGAGCGGATAATCGGCGCCGGTGAAGGCATCCGTTTTGATGCGCCCGTGGGTCAGAAGGGTGAGCGCGTCGTGCATGTCCTGCCCCATGCCCGCGACGGAGCCCTTGACGGAGTTCTCATCCAGGATGGTCTCGAGGATGCCGAGGCGGATGCTCTCATCCGGGCCGGTCAGGCCAAAGGCGGCGAGATGCCCACCCTTGCGTATGAGTTTCTGTGCTTCGGCGTAGAGCGTCTCGGAACCCACACTTTCGATGACGATATCCGCGCCACGGTTGTCGGTGGCGGCCATGACGGTCTCGTGCAAATTGTCGGGTGTGACGGCGTGATCGGCGCCGCACTCTTTTGCCATTTTTAGGCGGTTCGCGTCGATGTCGGAGACGATGATCGGAGCTGCACCGATGGTGCGCATGAGCTGCACATGGAGATTACCGATGGGGCCTGCACCGATCACCACGACGGATTGCCCGAACGTCACCTGCGCCTTGCGCGCCGCGCGGACGACGCAGGAGAGCGGCTCGGTCAGGGCGAGGATTTCGGCGGGCGTGGTGCCAGGCGCGGGGATCACGAGGCGGGCGGGGACGGTCATATACTCGGCGAAGGCACCGTCCATGGTGATGCCCATCTGCTGCATCTCGGGACAGTTCAGGATTTCGTTGCGACGGCACCAGTAGCAGCGGGTGCAGCCGATATTCATGTCCACCACGACCGGCTGGCCCTCCGTAAGGCCGGCCACTTCAGATCGGAGTTTTGCGATGTGGCCAGTGAATTCATGGCCGGGCACCATGGGCAGGCTCTCAGCAGCATAGTTTCCGTGGAAAATATGCATATCTGTGCCGCAGATGCCGACGCGGGCGATCTTGATGAGCGCTTCCTGCGCGCCGGGTTCCGGGACCGGACGGTCCTGAAGCTCGAACCGACCAGGCTCGACCAGAACGGCGGCGCGCATGGTGGTCATTTGACGATCCCACGCAGTTTGGAGCGGTCGATGGTGAGCGCAATGGCGGCGATCAGAACGATGCCGAAGATCATCTGTTGCTGGGTCGCGTCGATCTCCAGGTAGACCATGGCTGCGCGGATCACCATGACGATGAGCGTGCCGATCAGCGTGTTGATGACGCCGCCCACGCCGCCGGTGAGGGGCGTGCCACCGACGAGCACAGCGACGATGGCAAGAAGCAGGAAACCGTTGGCGAGGTTCGCATCGCCACCGGACAGTTTCACGGAGAACATGAGGCCCGCAATTGCGGCGAAGACGCCGGAAATGGCGAAGGCGAGGATTTTCACGCGGTCCACGTTGAGACCGGAGGCGACAGCGGCAAGCTCGCCCGCACCCACGGCTTTCAGGGACCGACCGAAGGTTGTGCGGGTCTGCAGGAACCACGCGATGAAGAGGAGCAGACCCGCAATGACCAACTCATGCGGGATGCCAGCGGTGTTGCCGAACATCCAGCCGAAGCTGTCATTGCGGAGCGTCGCATCCATGTGAAGGGCGCGCTGGCCGGACAACCATTTTGCAATGGATAGCGCGACAAATCCCATGGCCAACGTCGAGACGAAGGAGGGTACATAGAGGCGCGTAGTGACGTAGCCGGAAATGCCACCGACGATGAAGCCTGCGAGGATCGCGATGAGCGCGACACCGATGCCGAAATTTGCCAGATACACAGTCGCGATAACGGTCACCATATTCGCCATCTGCTGCATCGACAGATCGATCCCGCCGATATAGATGGCGAAGGTCATGCCAAGCGCCATGATGAACAGGGGCACAACATCGGCGACGAGCGAGACCAGCCCGGCAGGATCGAAGAAGACCGGGTTGACGACCCCGACAATCAGCACCAGCACAAGGAGCGTGATCCAGGGGAAATGAGGTTTGAGTTTCTCGATATCCATTACAAGCCTCAAATCATGTGGTGCACGAGGTCGAAGAGGGTGGGTTTGTCGCCCGGCATACCGTCAAAGCGCTTCTGGAACTCGCCGTCTTTCAGAACCAGGATGGTGTGGCTGAGGCCGATGGCTTCTTCCAGCGTGTCGGCGACGAGGATGATGCCAACACCATCAGCGGACATCTCGCGGACCATCTCGTAGACGTCTTCCTTCGCGCCGATATCGAGACCGCGCGTGGGGTGGTCGAGCAGGATAATGTCCGATCCACCGGAGCGCCATTTCGCCAGCACAACCTTCTGTTGATTGCCACCGGACAACCCTGCGCAATCCTTATTCTCATGCGGGGTCTTGATGCCGAGGCGATTGATCCAGTCCTTCGCCAGCTTGCGCTCATCCCCAACCCGCAAAACACCATTGGAGGAATAGTTCTGCATCTGGCTGAGCGTCATGTTTTCAAACACGTTCATGCCGTTGACGATGCCTTCGACCTTACGCTCGCGAGGCACGTAGCCAACGCCATGGGCAACCCCGGATTGGGCGTTGAAATTGGTGATCTCGTCGCCTTTGATCGTGACTGTCCCCGAGGTGGGCGTGTCGAGACCGTAGACCGTGCGCAGAACCGCCTCGCGCCCTGATCCTTCGGTGCCGACGAGACATAGAACTTCGCCTGCATGCAGATCGAAGGAGATGTCGGAGAATTTTCCCGTGTGGCTGACCTTGTCGAAGGAGACGAGCACCTGTCCGCGGTCATAATCCTCTTGCTTCTGTTCGCGGTAATATTCCTTGTCGATATCGCGCCCGACCATCTTGCGTTGGATGGCATCGACCTCCGCCTGATCATGTTCGACAACATCGACCACCTCGCCGTCCTTCATGACGTAGATGCGGTCGGACAACTCCAGAACTTCGTCCATGCGGTGGCTGACGAAGATAAAGGATGCGCGTTTCGTGAGATCGCGTACGAGTTTGAACAGAAGCTCGACCTCTTCGCGGGCGAGCACGGAAGTCGGCTCGTCGAGGAGGATGACGAGATCACCGTCAACGCGTTCCTCTAGGGTAAGCACCTTCGCCAGTTCGACCAGTTGCCGTTGTGCGAAGGAAAGCTGCGCAGTGATCGTGGACGGATCAATGTCGAGCTTCACCTTGGCCAATTGCGCCCGCGCGGCTGCGGCCATGGCTTTCCAGTCGATCACGCCCCAGCGGACGAATTGCTGCTCGAAGCCGAGGAAGATGTTCTCCATCACCGTGAGATTGGTGATCAGCGATTGCTCCTGAAACACCATGCCGATGCCGTGATCCATGGCCTGACGCGGGTTCTGGAAGCGCACCGTCGTGCCATCGATGGTGACCGTGCCGCCATCGGGTTGATAGGCGCCGTAGATCACTTTCATCAGGGTGGATTTGCCCGCGCCGTTTTCGCCGACGAGGCCGACGATTTCCCCTCGACCGATTTTGAAATCCACAGCCTTCAGCGCATGAACCCCGGGAAAATGCTTGTCGACCTGTTGAAGCTCGTACATCTGCCGCCCCTATTTCACAAAACTGACCGATTTGCGGTCGGTGGAGAGGACTACGGCGGTGATCACCAAAAGGCCCAAAGTGGCATCCTGGATCCAGTTGGGCAGGCCAATCACCACCATGCCGTTGTTGATGACGTTGACGATCAGCACGCCGATGAGGGTGTTCCAGACACCGCCAATGCCGCCCCAAAGGGCCGTGCCGCCGACCACCACCGCGGTGATCGAGACGAACATGAAATTGTTGCCGGTGGCTGTCTCGGCGATGCCGATACGACCCACGGCCAGAAGCGCGCCCATGGCGAAGAAGACGCCTGCCAGCGTGAAGCCCATGATGCGCACGCGGCTAACGTTGAGGCCGGAGGCCTTCGCCAATTCCTCCCCGCCGCCAACGGCATAGAAGTTGCGGCCAAGGGTCGTGCGTGACTGGATGAACCACGCGAGAAGAAGCATGGCGAGGGCCACGTAGACCATGATAGGGAAGTTCAGCCAGCGAACGGTGAGAAGCGACCGGAAGAGCTCATCTTCGATGCGAATGCGGTCACCGCCGGTCAGAAGCAATGCGAAGCCGGTGCCGACGAAACCCATGGCGAGGGAGGCCATGAAAGAGGGGATTTGCAGCTTCACATGCACAAGCCCGTTGAGAAAGCCCATGACGGCCCCGACGACCAGAGCGCCGGGAATTGCGATCCAGGCCCAACTGGCGAGCGTGCCGCCAAGCGCCAGAAACATGAACGCAAACAGCACGGCGCAGACTGAGACGGTGCCTTCCATCGAGAGGTCGATAGAGCCCATCAGGATGATAAAGGTCACGCCGATGGCTACCATCAGGGCGGGGGCAGCGGCAATCGCGATGCGCGCGGCGTTGCGGATCGAAAAGAAACGGCTGTCGAGGAGGTAGATGTGGTCCTTGCCCTCGCGGAAATCCTCCAGCCATTCCAGAGCCGGGAACAAGAGCAGCAGAACGCCCAACACCAAGAGCGGGGCCCATTTGACCAGAACCTCGCGATTGATCCGCGACGGTGCGGGTGCCTCAAGATTTGATGTCGTTGCGCTCATGGTTGTGACCCTATGAGTGGGTTCAAGCACGGTGCGCCGGACGCGAGAGCTTGCCTCAAACCGATGCACCGTACCTGGGAAGAACCCGGTCTTTACTGAGAGGCCCCGGGCAGAGCGGTCCGCCCGGGGCAAACGGTGTTACTTGTAGACAATCGGTCCGTTGGACGGGCCCCAGAAGTCCTGCCAGTCGTAGGTTGGCACGCTGTCGAGGTAGTTCGCTTTGAACTCCTTGGCGTCGTCAGGCGTGACGAAGATCGTCGGGCCGTTGAACTCACGATGTTCGTTCGGCTCTTCCGAGGGCTTAAAGTGCCCGGTGGCCGCGTGATAGGCGAGAGACGCGGTGATACCGCCACCCCAATGTGGATTGGTGAAGACGGTCGCCAGGATTTTGCCTTCTGCCACAAGGCCAACGGCCTGCGGGTTGCCATCATAGGTGACGATCGGGATATCCATGCCTTCGGCGCGGAGCGCTTCGAGAACACCGTAGCCGATGGTGTCGTTGGCGCAGTGCACGCCGGAAATCTCGTCACCATAGCGGGTGATGAAACCGGACATGACCTGGTTGGCCTTCTGCGTGTCCCAATCGGCGGGCTGTGCGTCGAGAAGCTCGACATCGGGGTAGTCTTTCAGGGCGTTTTTCAGACCGTTCAGACGTTCGATGGCTGGGTTATTGGAGGCGATCCCGCCGAGGTGAACAACGCCGCCCTTGCCGCCGATTGCATCCAGAAGGATGCGTGCTGTCTGCTCCGCCGGGCCTTCATCGGACCAGGACATGTGGCTGACATAGTTGTCGCCAAAATCCCATGGGTGCAGGTCATCGGTCTTGTTCCAGAGCGTGGAGACATAGGCGCCGGCATCTGCGCAGCTTTCGACGACTGGGCGCGCGTTGGGCGCGTCATTGGTGTCGATGGCCAGCGCCAGCTCGCCGTTGGTTTTGGCGAGCAGGGCTTTCACGTCTGCCAGCGATTTCTCCGACGAGCCTTCATTGATCAGGTGGACCAGCTCAGATTTATCTTTGCCGAGGCTTTCTACGAAGGCTTCACCGCCGGAGACGATCTCGTTCCAGTAGGGGTTGGTCCGGTTGCGGTAGCTCCAGGCGACGGTCGGGTCTGAATAGGTTGCGGCCATGACCGGCGAGGGGCCAAACATGCGCATCGCAGCCGCGCCCGAGACGCCGTAGGCGGATGCGAGCAGGAAATTCCGACGCGACAGCGTCTCCTGCTCAATGAATTTCTTGATAAATGACATCGAGTTCCTCCCTTAGATGCCGTCCGGCCCCCCTGATTGTGGCGGACTTTCGGTGACACCCGCGATCTGCGGGCGCTGTTCTGCGCGTGTCCTGCCGACTCGCGCTTAGTAACGCACCAGTTAGTTACTTAAGAATGGCTATGGCTGTCAAGCGACTGTTCAGTGAAATGCCATTTCAGGTCAGTTCAATGTCGTAGAAAAGAGGATGTCGGGGGTGGGGAGTTCGTCATCGATAGGCGAGAAGCCGATTGGTTCCGCTTTGCACCACGACGTCGTCTGCGTTTCGAATGTCGAACTCGAGGGTGAGGATCGCCTGATCTGACGCGCCCGAGAATGGGGCAACGTCTGTCACTGTGAAACTGACAGTGAGCCTATCTTCGGCAAGCACGGGCTGCCGAAACCGCCAATCCCAGCCCAGCGATGCGCGTGCTTTGATCTGGGCGGTCGCCTGGTTCTTCAGCCCGTCGATCACAGACAAGACGAGCAACCCATGCGCCACACGAAGCTGAAAGCCATGGGCTTGCGCTGCGTCATCAGACATGTGGATTTCAAACCGATCTCCGGTGAGCGCAGCAAAAGCGTCGATCATGTCTGTGGTTACGACAGTGGTCCCACAATCAACTTTATCTCCGGGCCGCAGCGCATCAGCGCCATAAAGACCCGGAGAAAGCGTGCGATTTGAGCCTTTGGTCATTCCGGGGTTGGCGCGTCCTCGCGCAGGAGCCCCTTGGATTTCAGATCAGACCAGAATGCGCCCGGGATCGGATGGCTGAACCAGTCGAGGTTTTTCTCAAGCTGTTCCACGGTCCGCGTACCTGCGATGAAGCTTGGCACTGCGGGATGCGCGACGACAAATTGAAGCGCTGCAGCGGGCAGGGGGACATTGTGGTCGGCGCAAACCCCTTCGATCTTTCGCACCTTCTCCATGATGTCATCCGGCGCAGGGGCGTAATTGTACTTCGCCCCCTCAACCGCGCCGGTGGCCAGAATGCCGGAATTAAATCCGCCGCCCACGACAACCGCCGCGCCGCGCTCTTCGCAAAGCGGCAGAAACTCGTTGAGCGCGTCCTGTTCGAGGAGCGTGTAGCGTCCGGCCAGCAGGAAACAGTCGAAGTCGCGCTGCTTCAAAGCTTCGTGGCAGACCTGCCATTCGTTCACGCCGACGCCGATGGCTTTCACCACGCCTTGATCGCGGAGCGATTCAAGCGCTTTCCACGAGCCATCCATCGCCTGTTTGAACACCTCCGGCTGCTCATCGCCGCGTGTAAAGACATCGATGTCGTGGATGAAGCAGATGTCCATCCGCTCCAGCGCCATGCGTTGCAGGCTGTCCTCAAAGGCGCGCATCGTGCCGTCATAGGTGTAGTCAAACTCCATCACGAAGGGCGCGGCATTTGTCCAAGGCGCGAAGTCAATGTCGGAGCGTTTTGCCGGAACTAGTCGACGCCCGACTTTGGAGGACAGCACGAAATCGTCGCGGTTTTTCCAGCGCAGGGACTGACCGGTGCGAAGCTCCGACAACCCGTGACCATACATCGGTGCGGTGTCGTAGTAGCGAACGCCCCGATCCCAGGATGACTGGAACATCGCATCGGACGTTACCTCGTCGATTTCCCGGAAGATGTTTCCGACAGGCGCAGTGCCAAATCCGAATGCCGTGACCTCAAGATCGACTCGGCCGAATTTTCGCTTTGTATCCGGGGTCATAGCTATCCTCCATCGTTGTGTCGTAAGTAACCAATAAGTTACTTATCGCGAAATTTTTTGTGCGCGGCAAGAGATTTTCGCGAGGTTGCAGGTTGACGATCCGCGATTTAGGAGCCAAAAAGTAACCAAACAGTTACAAAGAGATTGAGAATGTACTTGTCCGAAACGCATGGTCAGGTTCGTGACATGGCGCGCGAATTTGCAAATGACGCGATCCGTCCGGTGGCCGAAGAACTTGACCGCGAGGAGCGCTTTCCGCGCGACCTCTACCTTGAAATGGGAGAGCTGGGGCTTTTCGGGATCGGCGTTCCGGAAGATATGGGCGGCCCGGGCTTTGACACGCTCACTTATGCGCTTGTCATGGAGGAACTGAGCCGCGGATATGCCTCTGTTGCTGATCAATGCGGGTTGATCGAACTGATTTCAACGCTGCTGGTGCGCCACGGAACGCCTGCGCAGCGCGAGGCCTATCTGGCCGATGTCATGCAGGCCAAAAAGCTGGTGGCCTACTGCATCACGGAACCTGAAGCGGGGACCGATGTGTCCGGCATTCGCACCGAAGCCGTGCGCGACGGCGACGGTTGGCTGTTGAATGGCGGCAAGATCTGGATCCATAACGCGCCAGTCGCGGATCTGGCCTTTGTGCTTGCCCGGACCGACAAGGAAGCTGGGCATCGGGGCATGTCGATTTTCATTGTCGATCTGCATGCCGAGGGCGTCGAACGTGGCCCCAAAGAGCACAAGATGGGCCAGCGCGCGAGCCAGGTGGGGGCGTTGAATTTCTCGGATGTGCGTCTGCCCGCGGAGGCGCTTCTGGGCGAGGAGGGGCGCGGCTTTCATATGATGATGAGCGTGCTCGACAAGGGCCGTGTCGGCATTGCCTCACTTGCGGTCGGGATCGGGCAGGCGGGTCTCGAGGCCGCCCTTGACTATGCGCAGCAGCGCAAGCAGTTCAAACAACAGATTGCCGAGTTTCAGGGCGTTCAATGGCTTCTGGCCGACATGGCGAAGGATATCGAGGCGGCGCGGCTTTTGGTGCACTCCGCGGCCACCAAGATCGACCGGGGCGAGGATGCGACGAGGGCCTGTTCCATGGCGAAGTGCTTTGCAGGAGATATGGCGGTCGCGCGCTCGGCGGATGCGGTACAGGTCTTCGGCGGGTCTGGATATATCCGCGGGTTCGAGGTCGAACGCCTCTACCGGGACGCCAAGATCACGCAGATTTACGAAGGCACCAATCAAATCCAACGCATGATCATCGCGCGGGAACTTCTCAAACACGGGGCTGCGGCCTGAGTGCGCAGCTTGGGTGTTCTTAGTTGTCGGCGCGCCGAACCGTCGTACCCGGGATGAGATGGAACCCGATATCCTTGCACACGGGCACCGGCTCATCTGACAGGCGCGCAAGCATCATCTCCGCCGCCGTCTGACCGAGTTTCAGGTGTGGGACATGCATTGAGGTCATGCGTTTCGGCAGAACCGATGCGATGGGAAGATCACCCCATCCCGCGATGCCGATATCGCCCGGCACGGACATCCCCTTTGAGAGCACGAATTGCAGGCCGCCAAAGGCCATGGCGTCGTTTTGATAGAAGATGCACTCGACGGATTTCGTCCCGGCGAGTAGCTGCTCGGTACCGTAATAGCCGGTGTAATAGTTCGCGGTGTCGTGCAGGCAGAGCTGTTTCGACACATGTCCATTTCCACCCTCAACCGCACGAGTGAACCCGTCGAGGCGGGTCGCCGCGGCATTGGCCGTATCGTGGGAGGTGCCAACGTAACCGAGTTCACGGTAGCCGCAGCCGACCAGGTAGCGGCCCATGTCGAAGCCGCAGTCAAAGTGGTTGATGCCGACACTCGTATCCATCGGGCTCGAATTAAGGTCCCAGATTTCCACGATCGGCACATTGGCGGCTTTCAGCATCTCGGTGGCGCGGGCCGAGTGATACCGCCCGGTCAGGATCAGACCCGCGGGCTGCCAGGAAAGCACGGTCTTGATCCATTCCTCTTCCGCTTTCTGCGTGTGTTGGGTCAGACCCAAAACGGTCTGGTGACCGAAGAGACCAAGTTTCCGGTCGATGCCTTCAAGGACCTGTGCGAAGACCTCATTGCCGAGATCGGGGATGGAAACGCCGACAAAGGTCGAGCTTTTGTCACCGGCAAAGACTGTTGCGAGGCGATTCGGCAGATAGCCCAACTCATCGACTTTCTGCATGACCAGCGCACGGGTGGATTCAGAGTATCCGCCCTCTCCACGCAGAACACGGCTTGCCGTCATCTTCGACACACCGGCTGCTGTGGCCACCTCAGAGAGGCTTATCTTTTTGTTTTTGTTTTTCTTTTCGCTCATATCGGAAAAAGTACGTTACGGGTAACTTAACCTCTTGACAGAACCGCTGCGCAAAACAAAGCTTAGCGTAAGGTTACGGGTAACGCAATTGCCCGGCCGTGGGAGGATTTATGACGCAGAGCCTGCAATCAGGTCTGTTTTTCGACGGGATCGACAAGCATTTCGGGGGCACTTACGCGCTCAAGGATGTGTCGCTGTCGATTGGTCGCGGCGAGATTGTTGCGCTTCTGGGTGAGAACGGTGCGGGCAAATCCACACTGATCAAAGTTCTCGGCGGCATTCATTCCGCTGACGCCGGGCAAGTCCTGATCGATGGTGCGCCTTATCAACACCGCCCGGCTGGGTTTGGCGAGCGTCAGAAGGTGGCATTCATTCACCAGGATCTCGGGTTGATCGAATGGATGACTGTTGCCGAAAACATCGCCCTGGCGCTCGGGTTCTCGCGGAAGAATGGGATGATCCGCTGGGCCGATGTCGAGAAATTCGCCGAAGCGGCGCTGGCCAAGGTCGATTGCGAGTTCGATCCGACGACGCGGGTGGAGGACCTAAGCCGGACGGAAAAATCGCTCGTCGCCATTGCGCGGGCACTGGCCGTGGATTGCGAGTTTCTGGTGCTGGACGAACCCACCGCTTCTCTTCCTGCCGATGAAGTCGAGCGTCTGTTCGAAGCCATTCGCCCGCTCAGAGACCGGGGCGTCGGCATGATCTATGTCAGCCACCGGCTGGACGAGATTTTCCGCATCGCCGACCGAGTGGCTGTCTTGCGGGACGGCGTTCTGGTGGGCGTGCGCAGCATTGAACACACCACGCCGGAAGAACTGGTTCAGAAGATTGTCGGCCGCAAGACACGCGACACGGTGAAGACATCACAGGATGTCGGTGCGGAAATCTTACGCCTCGACGGGTTCAAGGTCGCAGAAGTCGGTCCGCTGGATTTTGAATTGCGCCAGAACGAAATCGTCGGCCTTGTGGGGTTGCGCGGAGCCGGGCACGAGACCATCTCGCGCGCACTCTTCGGGCTGATGCCGTTTTCGGGGCGGGTGACACTCAACGGTGTGGTGCCCGATCTGTCCACGCCACAACGCGCGATGGTGGCAGGTGTCGGGCTGGTTGCGAAGGACCGGACGGAGGAATCCGTCGCCATGAGCCTGTCGATCCGCGAAAACACGTTCCTCAACCCTGAGGGGTTCGGGCGCAAGCTGCTCGATCTCCTTTCGCCCAAAACCGAAGCCGATCAAGCGGCAATCATCGGCGCGGAAATCGCGCTGTCGCCGAACGATCCGAGCCTTGCGATTGAGGCCTTGTCCGGCGGCAATCAGCAAAAGGTGGTGATGGGGCGCTGGCTGGCCACCAAGCGCAGGCTTCTGATCTGCGAGGACCCGACGGCGGGTGTCGATGTGGGCGCCAAAGCCGAGATTTATGCGCTGATGAACCGCGCGCTTGCGGATGGCATTGGCATCCTTGTCGTCTCCACCGATTTCGAAGAGATCGCGACGATCTGCCACCGCGCGATTGTCTTCAGCCAGGGCGCCATCGTGGAAGAGCTCTCGGGCACGCGCCTGACGACTGAAACGCTGATCCAGGCGGCCTCTGCCGGGAATATGACGGAAAGAAAGGACGGGCCCCATGCAATCGCTTGAGAGCAGTGCGCTGGAACCCACAAAGGCGGAGTTGAAGGGGCTGCCTTTCGGCAAACGGGTGATGCGGTTTTTGCCGGTCTATGGCCTTGTTATCCTGACGATTTTCCTGATCATCCTCTTCTCGGTCCTCTTGCCGAACACCTTCCCGACCATGCTGAACCTGCGCGCGATTGTCAGTGACAAGGCGATCATCGCACTCCTGTCGCTGGGCGCGATGATCCCGATGGCAGCAGGGCGGATCGATCTGACCGTGGGATATGGCATCGTCCTCTGGCACATCCTTGCCATCAGCCTGCAGACGCTTCTGGGCCTGCCCTGGCCGATTGCTGTGGCGGTGGTTCTGGTTTTGGGTGCTATTACCGGGTTTCTCAACGGATTGCTGGTCGAGGTTGCAAAGATCGACAGCTTCATCGCGACGCTTGGAACTGGCACTGTGCTTTACGCCTTGGCGCTCTGGCACACGGGCGGACGGCAAATGGTCGGCGTTCTGCCAGACGGATTTTACGGGCTCTCAACTACGTTTGTGTTTGGTCTGCCGATCACCGGCTACTACCTACTCGCGATCACTTTGGTGATGTGGATCGTGCTCGAATACACACCTGTCGGTCGTTATCTCTACGCCATAGGCGCGAACCAACGCGCTGCGCAGCTGAACGGCATTCCAACGCGAAAATATGTGATCGGAGCGTTTGTGGCCAGTGGCACAATGACCGCGCTCGCGGGCGTTCTGTTGGCCGCGAAACTGCGGATCGGACAGGCCAGTGTGGGTCTTGAGTTCCTGTTGCCCGCACTTGTCGGCGCGTTTCTCGGCTCCACTACGATCAAGCCGGGCCGGGTCAATGTCTGGGGCACCATTGTCGGTGTCGCAATTCTCGCCGTCGGCATTTCCGGCATTCAACAATTTGGTGGCTCCTTCTGGGTCGAGCCACTGTTCAACGGGGTAACCCTGCTGATTGCCATCGGCATCGCAGGCTACGCACAGCGCAGAAAAGGTGCAGCTCAGCGCTGAGTACAACATCCATGCAAAGGGAGGACATTATGCAAAAACGAGACTTCATCGGGGCTTTGTTGGCCACCACGGTTCTGGCCGGGGCGCCGCTCTGGGCCGCGGAATGGGATGGGCCGACATCCGGCCCAAAAGCCGCCGAGGGCAAATCCATCGTCGTCGTCGCCGGTGACTTAAAAAATGGCGGCATTCTGGGTGTGACCAACGGGGTCGAAGAAGCCTCCGCCAAGATCGGATGGGACGTGCGTGTCCTTGACGGGGCCGGGTCGATCCAGGGGCGGACCGCCGCGATTGGTCAGGCGCTTGCGCTGCAACCCGACGGTATCATCATCAACGGCTTCGACGCGGTCGAGCAGCAAGCCGCGCTTGAGGGCGTGGTGTCGGCAAACATTCCGATGGTGGCTTGGCACTCCGGTCCAAAGATCGGCTGCGATGCGCCGGGCGGTATCTTCGCCAATGTCTCAACCGATGCGATGACGGTGTCCGAAGTCGCCGCGGAATGGGCGCTTGATGACGGAGGCAAGGATATCGGCGTCGTGATCTTCACCGACTCGACCTATCAGATCGCCATCGACAAGGCGGATCGTCTCCAAGAGACCGTTGAGGCGGCCGGTGGCAAGGTCCTCGAATATGTCGACACACCGATTGCCGATACCTCAACCCGGATGGGGCCACTGACCACCTCGCTGTTGCAGAAATACGGTGACAGCTGGACCCATGCGCTGGCGATCAACGATCTTTATTTTGACTTCATGGGGCCGTCGCTGGCCGCCGCGGGGCTGTCGCCGGAGCAGGGTCCGCAGGCCGGGTCTGCGGGGGACGGCTCTGAGGCCGCGTTCCAGCGTATCCGGTCGGGGGGCTATCAGACCATCACCGTGGCAGAGCCTCTGAACCTGCAAGGCTGGCAACTGGTGGACGAACTGAACCGCGCCATTCAGGGCGAGGCCTGCTCGGGCTATGTGACGTCGCCAGCTTTGGTGACGGCAGAGGGGCTCGCCAAAATGGGCGACAGCAACGCCTTTGACCCCGACATCCCCTATCGCGACAGCTACGCGACTATCTGGGGAAAGTGAGCGATTTCTCCCCGGGGTCCTCGACCGGAAGGTCGGGGGCCACGCGTTGAACTTTAGGAAAGACAACTATGAAATATGTGTTTGCAGCGGGACTCCTGGCGCTTGGCGTAGGAACGACCGCATTGGCCGATCCGGTCGAGGACAGGCGGGGTGCGATGGATCAGGTCCGCAAAGGTGCCGCGACATTGGTGCCGATGCTGAAAGGCGAGGTCGCCTTTGATCCGGTGATTGCAGAATTGGCCTTGCGGATGACTTACGCGGGTTCGATCGCTTTCCATGGAGGCTTGTTTCCCGACGGATCGAGGTCAAAGGGCGCCAACCCAGCCATCTGGGAGAATAAATCCGATTTCGATGCCAAACGCGCAGACTTTAAGGTGACAGCCGCTGCGGCGGTGAAATCTCTGCCAACCGATCTGGATGGCTTGGCCGCCGTGTACCAACCGCTTCTGGAGGACTGCGCGGCCTGCCACAAACTTTATCGGATCAAGGATAAGTAAGTCGCCGATCGCCCAACCCATGGCTGGGCGATCGGCCACCAAAAAAAAAGGGGGGGACCAAATGGCTGACATGCCTTTGGTGCAAATGCGTGGGATCACAAAGCGGTTCGGTGGTGTAACAGCACTGCAGGACGTCGATCTGGAAGCCCATGCCGGGGAAGTTCTGGCCATCGTCGGTGACAATGGCGCGGGGAAATCGACGCTGATCAAGATATTGACCGGGGTCTATCAACCGACCGAGGGGGAGATGTTTCTTGATGGAGAGAAGATCTCTTTCTCAAGCCATGCCGACGCTATCGAGCGTGGTATCGACGCGGTCTATCAGACGCTGGCGCTGGCCGACCACCTTGATCCGGCAGCGAATATGTTTCTGGGCAATGAACTGACCAAATCCGTCGCCGGGATTACGATGCTCGATAACAAGCGCATGCGATCCGAGACCGAGCGCGTGTTGATGGAGCGGCTCGGGGTCAAGCTCAAATCCCTCGATGCGCCGACGGAAAGCCTGTCTGGCGGACAGCGCCAGGCTGTGGCCATTGCCCGGGCGGTCTATCACGAAGGTCTGCGGGTCCTTGTCATGGACGAACCGACCGCAGCGCTTGGCCCCCAGGAAACCGCGCGCACGCTGAAGCTCATTCAAACGCTGAAAGAGCAGGGGCTGGCGGTGATCCTGATCAGCCACTCGCTTGATGACGTGTTTGAAGTGTCCGACCGCATCCATGTGCAACGGCGCGGTCAGCGCGTGGGTGTCGTCAAGACGTCCGAGAGCAACACGCAAGAGGTCCTGGGCCTCATTGTCGGCGCGGAGGAGGCAGCCTGATGAGTGACGCAACCACGAACCGCCCCATGTCCGAGCGGCTTGAGCCCTATCTTGCGATCATCGGTCCGTTGGTCATGATCCTTGCTGTCCTGCTGTTCATGGCCGTGGCCGAGCCAGCCCGCTATTTCCGTGCGACAAACCTCAATCTGATCCTTCTGGATGCCGCACTTTACATGCCCATGGCGATGGCAATGACCTTTGTCATCACGCAGCGGGGCATTGATCTCTCCATCGGGTCAATTGCCGCGCTCTCCAGTATCCTCATGGCGTTCCTGATCAAGCAATACGGCTTCTCCGTCTATATCGCGGTGCCGATTGCGATCATGCTGGGCGCGCTGATGGGGCTGATCAACGGCTTGATCATCACGCGTTTCAATGTGCCCGACCTGATCGGCACGCTCGCGATGGACCTCGTCTATCGCGGCTTCGCACTGGTGATCGCCAAGGGTCTGGTCCTCGCCCGGTTCCCGGACTTCCTGACGGAGATTGGGCGCGGCCAGATCCCCAGTTTCATCCCGATCCCGGTCATCATCGGCATCGCCACAATGATCGCAGGGTACGTGCTGCTGACGCGCAGCTATTTTGGGCGCTACACGATTGCGATCGGTTCAAACCCCGAAGCGGCGGAGCTGACCGGCATCTCGGTCAATCGCCACAAGGTCCATGCCTATGTGCTCTGCGGCGCTTGCGCGGCACTCGCAGGCGTCATGCTGACGGGAAAGCTGAACGCCATCCAGGCGACCTCGGCCCCCTATTTCAACCTGCATGTCATTGCGGCAGTTGTTGTTGGTGGCACGTCGCTATTCGGCGGGCGGGCGTCGATGCTCGGTTCTTTCGCCGGTGTGCTTTTGCTCAGCATGATGATCAACGCGCTGGTGACGCTGCGCATCGAGTTCTTCTGGCAGTCGGTCGCGTCCGGCGTCGTCATCGTCAGCTCGGTCGCGCTCTACACCTGGATGCAAAAGAAAGACCGGGACGGGGCAGGGGGTTGGCTTGCCGCGCTCACCACGCCCGATGGACAAAAGATGTTCCGCTTCAGTGCGGCACTGCTCGGCGTTCTGATCGCACTTCTTGCGGTCGGCGCGCTATTGGCCGGAGACCCCAATCCAAGCGGGTAACGGTTGTTCGGCGGAGTTGGCCGGGCCGGGGGTGCAGCCCCAGCACCGGCCGCAGGCTCCGCTCTCATGCAAAGGGAGGAACCCAAGATGAAGATATTGACGACAACAGCGCTGGTGGCAAGCCTGCTTGCAGGCTCTGCCCTCGCAGATGGGCATCTGCCGTTGAAGGAATTGCCCGATATCGCGGACCGCGATTACTGGGTGCCGGATGAGGTGAATGCCGATGGCAAGCTGGCGGCCTTGCAAGAGGTGGTTGGTTCCGAGGCCGTGCCGTTTTCGGGAACTCAGGACGCGCCAATCCAGATCGCGCTGATCTACCCGTCGGCGGACACATCCGATTTCTGGGCGCGCAACTATCTGGCGCTGACCAAGCGGCTCGATGAGTTGGGCATCCAATATGAGACGACGGAATTTGCCTCGCGTCAGATCGAGCATTCGCTGCAATCGACCTATGCGAATCAGGTGGAACAGGACGCCGATCTTTATGACTACGTGATTTTCGGCCCCTCGGAACTGGCCATTCAGGCCGACAATATCGACAAGCTTTCGGGCAATGACGGGTTTGCAACCTATGTCTGGGCGTTCCACACGCCGCTGAAAGACCTCGGCAACCAGCCAGACGCGTGGTTCGATTTCTCCTCCGCCGCGGGCGCTTTGACCATGTGTGACTACATGATCGGGCGTCTGGGTGAGGGCATCACAATGGCCATGAACCGCGGCATTCCGGGCATCACCGACAATCAGCGCTCTGGTGATTTCAAGGCGTGTGTTGAAGAGAAAGCCAACTGGACCACCGTCTATGAGCACTACGGTGAGTACCAGCGGGAAGGCGGCTTTGAGGGCACCAGCCTGATCATGCAGGCCTACCCGGAGGCCAAGATCATCCATAACGCCAACACGGCGATGGCCATGGGCTCCGTCGAAGCGCAGGTTGCCATGGGCAAGGAGAAAGACATCTTCTCCACCGGCTGGGGTGGCACCGGGCTGGAACTGGAAGCCATTCGCCGCGGTGAACTTGATGCCACACCGATGCGTATGGGCGATGATGTGGGTGCTGCGACCGCGGAAGCGATCAAGGCCGATATGGAAGGCCGCGCGGATGAGCTGCCTTTCGTGTTCCTCGGTCGGATCACCGTGGCCCATGATCAGATGAGCCTCGACGAAATCGACGCTCTTGAGCAGGAAGCGTTCCGCTTCTCCGGCGTCGGTGCTCTGAAGCGTTAAAGATTTGAAGGCGCGGCGATGTTCGCGCCTTCGCTCCGCCTTATCCGAAAGGGGATTTCAGGGCAGGCAGGACGGTCCCTTCGCAGGCGCCAAACCCTATCCGGTAACCATCCCCATGCGCCGCGCCGCGCAAAGTCAGCGTGTCACCATCCTCGATGAAACTCCGCTCCGTGCCATCGTCGAGCGTAAATGGCTCTTTGCCACCCCAACTGAGCTCTAACAGACTGCCGCGATTGTGTTTCTCAGGGCCCGAGATGGTGCCTGAGCCGAGCAGATCGCCCACATTCATTGCACAGCCGGACGTGGTGTGATGCGCCAGTTGCTGAGCGGCGGAGTAGTACATCTCGTTGTAATTTGTCTCAGCGATGATGCTGTCAGTTCCGCCTTCGGGCTGTAGCGAGATCGACAGGTCGATATCAAAAAGCATCGGGCCCGTGTCCTTGAGATGGGCGAGAAGCTCCACTTCGCGCGGCGGCGTCTTGCAACGAAAAGGGTCCAACGCAGCCGCCGTCACGATCCAGGGGCTGATCGAGGTGGCGGTGGCCTTGGATTGAAAGGGCCCGAGCGGCTGATATTCCCAGGCCTGGATATCGCGCGCGGACCAGTCGTTCAAAAGGACATAGCCGAAGATGTTCTGGTCGGCCTCATCCAACGTGATCGGTCCCTCGGATGCTGTGCCGACGATCGCGCCCATCTCCAACTCGATATCGAACCGCTCGGACGGCTCGAAGCGGGGCCGGGGATCATCCGGGCCCTTCAACTGCCCCCAAGGACGGCGAATATCGGTGCCCGAAAGCACCACCGATGAGGCCCGCCCGTTATACCCAATCGGAATGTGCAGCCAGTTGGGCGGCAAGGCGTTCTCCGGCCCGCGAAACATCGTGCCAACGTTGAACGCGTGGTGCCGCCCGGCATAGAAATCGGTATATTCGCTGACGACGAAGGGCATGTGCAGCTTGGCATCGGCCTGCAGCACAAGCGCTGCAGCCCGCAGTTCTGTATTGCCGGACAACGCCGGATCGCCACCCTTGCCCAGAAGTTCGGTCAACCGCGCGCGCAATTCGGCCCACTTGTCGGGACCCAACTCCATCACATCATTCCAGAAAGGCAGATCGAGCACGGGTTTGGGGCCGAGTTTGATCAAGCCTTCGCTTTCCAGCAAAGCCACATCGAGGATCTGATCGCCGATGGCGACGCCGCAGCGCTCATCCTCGTTGCTCGTGGAAAAAACCCCATAGGGCAGGTTGTTCAATGGGAAGTCCGTTTCAGCGCTGTTCGCACTCTCTACCCAAGATCGCTGCAATCCGGTCATGTCGCAGCCATGCCGGAGTTTTGAGCGGCGCGCAGGGCCTGATCAAGAATCTCCCGATCTCCGACGTGATTGGCGAGAATGAGGATCAGACGGGCGTTCAGGGCATCGCTTTCTTCTTTGCTCAGGCCATCATGGGCGGCCAGCAGCTCATCGTAGAAGCCGTCCGGGTCTGCGATATTGGGGATCAGGGTGATGGACATGGGTCTAATCCTTTCCCAAAGCGCGGCGCAGTGCGGTCGCGATTTTTCCCGCGTCGAAATAGGGCCAACGCGCCACGACATGCTGGTCGGGGCGGATCAGGTAGACCGCCTTTGACGCGTCCCCAAGGTAGCGGGTGGTGAGACCTGCGGATGGGGTGGCGATGTGTAGAGTTTTCACGGTGATACCCTCGATTTCCAGGGGATCAGGGGCCGCACCGCCGAGAGCGAGCAGGGTGAAATCACTGCCAAGATTGTCCAACAGAAACCCGTTTTTAACCGGTGCGTCGGTGCAGGCGGACCCAGGACGTGTGACGGTCGGACCATCGAGTTCGTCTTCACCGAAATGCGGGAAGCCATCATAGACACAGGGCACCGAAAGCCTGCCGGAATTGACAAAGGCCCGGGCGAAGGCGTGATCGCGGGCGAGATCAAGAACCGCGTTGCGGAAGATCTTGGACATATCGGATTTGGGTGTGAGGAAATCGGTGGCACGGGTGGAGTTGAGGATGTTTTCATCGGCGCCATACACACGTTCTGTCGAGTAGCTGTCGAGCAGTGCCTCCGGTGCCTGGCCTGTCAGCACATAATGCAGCTTCCAGGCGAGGTTTTCTGCATCTTGCATGCCGGAATTCGCCCCGCGCGCGCCAAAAGGGGAAACCTGATGCGCGCTGTCGCCTGCAAAAAGGACGCGACCATGGCGGAATTCTTTCATGCGACGGCATTGGAAGGTGTAGATCGAGGTCCAGTCGAGTTCATAGTCCGGGATTTCTCCGGATTGGCTGGAAAGCATGGCATCGACGCGGGCGCGGATGTTGTCCGGGTCCAGCTCCTTCTCGCGATCGATCTCCCAGCCGAGCTGGAAATCGATGCGCCAGATGTCGTCGGGCTGTTTATGCAGCAGCGCCGATTGGGCCTCTGCGAAGGGCGGTTCGAACCAGAACCAGCGTTCGGTCGGGAAATCGGCCTTCATCTTCACATCGGCAATGAGGAAATTGTCCTCGAAAACCCGGCCCTCGAAATCGAGGCCGAGCATGGTGCGGATCGGCGACTTCGCACCGTCGCAGGCGATCAGCCAGTCGGCGTCGAGCTGGTACGGGCCATCGGGCGTGTCGATGTCGATGCGGGTATAGATGTCGTGGGTCGCGATGTTGGTGACGGCATTGCCGCCGCGGATTTCGATAGGCGCGCCGGCTTTTTGAGCTTCCTCAATCGCCTCAAAGAGGAACTGTTCGAAATAGGGCTGTTGGAGGTTGATGAAGGCAGGGTGGCGATGGCCGTCTTCGGGTAAAAGATTAAACTCGAAAATCTGTCCATCGTCGTAGAACACCCGACCGACATTCCAGACGACGCCTTTCTCGACCATGGGTGCCGCCGCACCGAGCCGGTGGCAGATATCGAGCGCACGCTTGGAAAAACAGATCGCCTTGGAACCCCGCCCCGGACCTTCATGGTCATCCAGCACCAGAACGGGCGTGCCGCGTTTGCCGAGATCAAGCGCTGTGCCGAGGCCAATGGGCCCTCCGCCGACGATCACCACCGGATGGTGGTCTATTCGGCTCTGGGCCTCTACCTTTTTGTAGGGGTAGAGAGTGAAGGCGGTTTTGTAGCGTGTTTGTGTCATCATGATGGGCAAACGACTTGATCATCAGTCATCATTGGAAACCAACACACGATTTCGTTGACTTTAACCAATCCGATTATTGCGCCAAAGGCGAGAAAGGCGACGATCCACGAACAGATGTAATTGCGTCGAATTCTCCAGGGAATACTTGGCCAGTGTTTGAATGGATCAGTCGTCAAGCGAAACTTCTTTCCGTACTTTTCCCGCTCTGCTTTCCACTCAGCAAATCCGAGTTTCGCGCCCCAGTACATGATAGAAAATGCAGAAACGGCGGCGATCGCAAAAAGCACCACAAACACAATTCCCCACACGGTCATTTACTCATCCCTGCAACTGCCCCCACATTTCCAGATCGCGTTTGTCGGTCCAGATGCGGGGGGTGTCCATGCCGCGGGCCTCGTCATAGGCGCGAGAGACGTTGAAGGGCAGGCAGTGTTCGTAGATCGCATAATCCTTGAACTTCGGGTCGCACGCTTCGCGCACGGCGTCCCACGCTTCCTTCAGAGTACCTCCGCGCGCAGCGACTTTTGCGGCGGGGCGGTAGGTGGAGGTGACGAAATCGCGGGTGCTTTCGATGGCTTTGTTGACCATTTCCTGGCCAACAAGCGCGTCACCACGACCGGGCGCGATGGCGTCAACCTCATAAGCCTTGATCGCATCGAGCGTGCCGGACCAGTCTCCGAAATGGCCGTCGCCGCAATAGCAGGCGGAGTGATATTCGACGATGTCGCCGGTGAACATGACGTTCTGATCCGGCACGTGGATCACCGCGTCTCCGGCGGTGTGGGCGCGTCCGAGATGTTTGATATCGACGCGGCGATTGCCGAGATAGACAGTCATCGCGTCAGAGAACGTCGTGGTCGGCCAAGTGAGACCGGGGATGCTCTGATGACCCTCAAAGAGGCGCGGGAAACGCTGAAATTCGCTGTCCCAATCCTCTTGCCCACGCTCCGCAACCATGGCGCGGGCGGTGTCGGACATGATGATCTGATCCGCGCCATAGGCGGAAGCGCCGAGGACGCGGACGGCGTGGTAATGGGTCAGCACCAGATGGGTGATCGGCTTGTCCGTGACCTCACGTACTTTCTCGATCACCTTGCCCGCGAGACGTGGTGTGGCCTGCGCCTCGACGATCATCACGCTATCATCGCCGATGATGACGCCGGAATTGGGGTCGCCCTCTGCCGTAAAGGCCCAGAGCCCATCGCCGATCTCATCGAAGGTGATGGTTTTCTCAGTCAGGTCGCCTTGCGATGCGAAAGCTTTGGCCATCGAGGTCCTCCGGTAACATCTGATCCGCTCGGTTTGGGACTGAATCCTTGGTGCAGCGGGTCTTCGTCTCAATGAGCCACGCAATCGTGCCGATGTCGAGCCGAGAGGTGCTGGAGATGTCGATTTACCGCCGGTTTGATATCTGTTCTCGCGCGGTGGAGCCTATTGACCAAAATAATGTATACGTTAAAGAATACGTAAATCGCGTGACGTCCGCGTGCATAGGAATTGCCCTCAAGGACCCAAAGACAGCATGACGAATTCACTAACGATTGCCCGCATCCCCGGGGACGGGATTGGCGTCGATATCCTGGAGGCGGCGTCGCTGATCGTGGATAGGGCGGTCGCGAAGGCGGGCCTTCCTGCGCTCACCTACGCTCATATCGACGCAGGGGCTGGCTATTTCAAAGAGACAGGCCGGGATATCGAGCCTGGTGGCGAAGAACGCGCGGGTCAGGCCGACGCGATTTTCCTCGGCGCCATCGGTCTGCCCTCCGTGCGTCAAGCTGACGGCACCGAAATCGCTCCGCATCTGCGTCTGCGCGATATCTACGGGCTTTACGCCGGTGTGCGCCCGGTGCGCGCCTATCCCAATGCCCCCCAACGCCTCGCGGATCCGCGTGCCGCGGAGATCGATCTTGTGATCCTGCGCGAATCCACGGAAGGACTGTTCTATTCTGCTGCCACTCACGGGCGCAGTCTGGTGGTCGCGGACCGCGAGGCGCGGGACACTCTATTGATCACGCGGGAGACGACCGAGAAGCTGCATCATTTCGGCTTCAGACTGGCCGAGAAACGCAAGGCGCGTGGGCGACCTGGCAAGATCACCTGCGTGGACAAGGCAAATGTCTTTGTCTCGATGGCCTTCTTTCGGAAAGTCTTCGACGAGGTGGCCGCCGAATATCCCGACATCGAGGCGGGCCATAACTATGTCGATGCGCAGGCGCTCGATCTGATCCGTCAGCCTTGGGCCTTCGATGTGCTGGTGATGGAGAACATGTTCGGCGACATTCTCTCCGACCTTGGGGGTGGTCTTGTGGGCGGCATGGGCATGGCCTCCTGCGCGGAGATCGGCGATGAGATCGGTCTTTTTCAACCCGCCCATGGGACCGCGCCGGATATCATGGGACAGGATAAGGCCAATCCGCTGGCCACCATCCTGTCTGGCGCGCTGATGCTGGATTATCTGGGCGATAAGAGCGGCATTCAGGGTTACAGTGATGCGGCGGATGCGATTGAAGCCGCTGTGCAAAGCGGTTTTGAGCAGAACCGGCTGCGCCCGATGGAGTTCGGCGGGGATATGGGGACCGAGGCAGTGACCCAAGAGGTGCTTACGCTGCTGGACGCCTGAAATCGTGATTTGGAAATTGGCCCGGCGCGCCCCACATTGTCAGTAAGCAGACGTCAAGGAGGGATGCAATGAGCGAACGTGCAGTTCTGGCCGGTGGATGTTTCTGGGGAATGCAGGATTTGATCCGTAAGCTGCCCGGTGTGACGGCGACGCGGGTTGGATATACCGGCGGCGACGTCAAAAACGCGACCTATCGCAACCACGGCACCCATGCGGAGGGGATCGAGATCATCTTCGAGCCGGAGGTGATTTCCTATCGGGAGCTCTTGGAGTTTTTCTTCCAGATCCATGACCCGACGACATTGAACCGTCAGGGCAATGATCGGGGCATGAGCTATCGCTCGGCGATTTACTATTGTTCCGAGGCCCAGCACGAAACGGCGCTTGAGACGATTGCAGATGTGAATGCCTCGGGTCTGTGGCCGGGTCGGGTGGTGACAGAAGTCGAACCCGTGGGCGATTTCTGGGAAGCCGAACCGGAGCATCAGGACTATCTGGAGCGCATTCCGAACGGATATACCTGCCATTTCCCTCGGCCGGACTGGGTGCTGCCGAAACGCGCCGCTGCGGAATAACACACCACTCACATTGCCATCTTGCAACCGGTTGCAAAACCTGTTCACCTGAATGCAGGTGAAGAGGGAGGATGCCATGAGCCTGGGATGCGCAGTTCTTGGAGTTGGACGGATCGGACAGGTGCATTGCGATGCGCTGGCACGGGTTGAGGCGGCGACGCTGCGGGCGGTTTTTGATCCGGTCGACGCAGCGGCGCAGTCGATGGCCGACAAACATGGGTGCGCGATCCGCGACCTCGACGCAATTGAAGCGGATGACGATATCGCAGCAGTGCTTATCTGCACGCCGACTGACACACATGCGGATCTGATTGAGCGCTTTGCGAAAGCAGGCAAGGCCGTGTTCTGCGAGAAACCGATTGATCTCGACCTCTCCCGCGTGCGGCAGTGCCTCTCCGTTGTCGCGGAAACAGGCACGCCTTTGATGCTGGGATTCCAACGGCGATTTGACCCTCATTTCAAAGCGCTGAAGGCGCAACTTGAAGCTGGTCGCATTGGCAAGGTCGAGCAGGTGGCGCTCACCAGCCGCGACCCTGCACCGCCGCCTGTGAGCTATATCGAGCGTTCAGGCGGGATTTTCCGGGACATGATGATCCACGATCTCGACGTGGCGCGATGGCTTCTGGAGGAGGTTGTGGCGACGGTCTATGCCACGGGCGCTTGCCTTGTGGACCCGGCCATTGGGGCTGCGGGCGATATGGACACCGCGAGCGTGATCCTGACGACCGTGAGCGGCAAACAGGCGAGCATTCAAATCTCCCGTCGCGCGGCTTACGGCTATGATCAACGGATCGAGGTGCATGGGGAAACCGGTGCGCTGCGGGCGGAAAACGCGCGCGAAGCCAATATCGCGGTCTGGGATGCGGATGGGGCGCATGAGCCGCCTTTGCTCGACTTCTTTATGGAACGTTACGCGCCCGCCTATGCCAACGAGATTGCCGCCTTTGCTGAGGCCGTTGCGAACGGATCGCCGATGCCAACGACCGGCGAGGACGGCCTTCGGGCGCTGGAATTGGCGGAAGCGGCACATCACTCCGCCGGGCTCGGGCGCGCGGTGAAAATCGAGGAGGTTCGCCCGTGAGTGCGCTTCTGCGCAAACCGCAGGGTGAGACGGGGCTGATCCATCACCTGACGCCGGAGGATGCCGGGTGGTCCTATGTCGGGTTCATGGTTCACCGCCTGAGCAAGGGCGATGAAATCAGCGCTTACGAGGCAGATCAGGAGACGATCATTGTCCTCGTTGAAGGCAAGGCGGCGATCAAGCTCGGTGATCTTGATCTGGGCGAACGCGGCGATCGCATGACTGTCTTTGACCGGAAACCGCCCCACGCGGCCTATGCGCCTGCGGGTTGCCAGATCACCATCGCCGCGACGACCGCGTGCACTATTGCGCTTTGCAGCGCGCCGAAGGGCGAAGGCGATCATCCGCCCGCCGCTATCGGGCCGGACGGGATCACGCAGGAGGTGCGCGGAGAGGGAACCAACACGCGTTACATCCACGCGATTGCGATGGAGGACCGCGATGTCGCGGGACGCTTGCTAGTCACGGAGGTCTACACCCCGCCGGGACATTGGTCCTCCTACCCGCCGCACCGCCATGACGAGAACAACTTCCCCGAGATGACCTATCTCGAAGAGACCTATTATCACCGCATCTCGCCCGCAGGCACGTTCGGGATACAGCGGGTTTTTACCGACGATCTCTCTCTTGATGAAACCATGGCGGTCAGCGACCACGATCTGGTTCTCGTGCCCTACGGTCACCACCCCTGCGCCGCACCGCATGGGGTGGAGATGTATTATCTCAACGTCATGGCAGGGCCTTTGCGGAAATGGCGCTTCGCGACACATCCGGACTTCGACTACCTGACCTGAGCCGACGCGGTTTAGAAACTTTTTGCGCCGCCCCGACCTCGTGTTAACCTCCCCGGCAGGGAGGAGATATGTCGCTCGCCAGAGATTCGGTGCGCGCGCACGCCAAACGCGTGCAGGACGCGCTCGACAATCCAGCATTGGCTCACTCGGCGATCACCGCGTCCTGGCGGCGGTCGTATCAGCACCATCGGCTTGATCCCGAGGGGTTTTCCGACCCAGTGCAGCTCTCCTCCATCGATCTGCGCGAGACCACCGAACAACTCGACCGCTTCCTGCGTGTCGCGCGTCCTCATCTCGAACAGCTTTACAACGCGGTGCGCCATTCCGGCTGCTGCGTGGTGTTGACGGATGTGAAGGGGATTATCCTCGAACGTCTGGCCTCCGACAATGACAGCGTGCATTTCGATGAGTGTGGCCTGCGCTACGCGTCGGTCTGGAGCGAGGGCACCCAAGGTACCAATGGCGTGGGCACTTGCGTAGCGGAAAATCGCGCCGTGATCGTGCATAAGGATCAGCACTATAACCCGAATATCATCGGCATGAGTTGCATCGGCGCGCCGATCTATGATGCCGAGGGGCAGATGATCGCGGTGATCGACGTCTCATCCGCCCGCGACAATGCGACTCGCGACTACGCAGAACTGATCCTGCCGCTGGTTGTCTCTATCGCGCAGAAGATCGAAAGCGACTACTTCCGCAGCATCTTTGCGGATGCCCATATCACGGTGGCCGAGCAATTCTCACCTATCGGCACGCCGCTTCTGGCCTGCGACCGCGACGACCTGGTGATCGGCGCGAACCGGGCTGCACGTAAATTGCTCGACATCAAACCAGGCACCTGGGAGCGGGTCGTGCCACGCGCGACGCTCTTCGCGCAGGGCCAGACCAAGCCTGCCTCCGATGACCTTGCCAATGCCGAACGCGCCGCCATCCGGCGCGCCATTGCGCAGGCGGGCGGGCAGATCACCAAAGCCGCCGCGAGCCTCAATGTCAGTCGTGCAACGCTTTACCGGATGATGAAAAAGCATGGGATTCGTCGCAATTGAACGGGCCTTGAGTCTCAGCCCTGAGACAGATTTGATCGCATAGATGGGCCCGCGACTTGATCCATTGCCAGGTTTGTTCAATCCTGACGCGGTGCAAAGCCCCGTCCCATTTTAAGACCGCTCTGGAGGAAAAATGGAACTTAGCGATAGCAAAGAGATCGGCGCGCCACCCGAAGAGGTCTGGGCCGCGCTTCTGAGTGCCGAGGTTTTGCAGGCCTCGGTCCCCGGCTGCAAGGAACTCGAAGGCTCGCCCGAAGACGGCTTTCACGCCACGGTTGTGCAGAAGGTCGGCCCCGTGAAGGCGACCTTTAAAGGCGAGGTGACCCTCGACGATATGGTCGCGCCCGAAAGCCTGAGAATTTCCGGCGCAGGCAAGGGCGGGGCTGCAGGCTTTGCGAAGGGCGGAGCCAACGTGCGCCTTGAGCCCTCGGAGGCGGGAACGACGCTCCACTATGATGTCGAGGCCAAGGTCGGGGGAAAACTGGCCCAGCTGGGCTCCCGCATCATCGACGGCTTCGCCAAGAAGATGGCCGAAGAATTTTTCGAAAATTTCAAAGCGCAGATCGAAGGGCCTGCGCCGGATGATGAAGAGGCTTCCGAGGAAGAAGAGGCCCCGAAGAAAAAAGGATGGATTAAGAAGCTCGTGTCCTGATCGGCACGACAGACGCTCTGGGAGGAGAAAACTAAATGGCGAAAGTCACGATGACCGTGAACGGGAAATCCGTCTCCGGTGACGTGGAAGGACGGACATTGTTGTCGGCCTTTCTGCGAGAAGACCTCAATCTGACTGGCACACATATCGGCTGCGACACCTCGCAATGCGGGGCCTGCGTGGTGCATGTGGATGGCGAGGCGGTGAAGGCCTGCACGATGTTTGCGCTTGAAGCCGAGGGGGCCGAAGTGGGCACCATCGAAGGTCAGGCCAATGCGGATGGGTCACTGAATGCGATCCAGCAGGCGTTTCAGGATCATCACGGGCTGCAATGCGGCTTCTGCACACCGGGCATGGTGATGTCGGCGGCGGCGCTTCTGAAAGAGAACCCCAAGCCCAGTGAGGCCGAAATCCGGCACTATCTGGAAGGCAATATCTGCCGCTGCACGGGCTACCACAACATCGTCAAGGCGATCTTGGCCGCATCCGGTCAGGACGTCTCGGCGATTGCCGCTGAATAATCACAAGTCATTCATGGGCTGAGCCCCGGGCTCGCCCGATTGGGAGGTTTACATGCCGAAAGATGGAGGAATTGGCGCATCCAGCAAGCGCCGCGAGGACGTCCGGTTTCTGACCGGCAAGGGTCGCTATACCGACGACATCAATGTGAACGGACAGGCTTATGCCTATTTCCTGCGCTCTGATGTGGCGCATGGGAAGATCAATTCCGTGGACACTTCCGCCGCAAGCGCGATGGAGGGTGTGGTCGGCATTCTGACCGGTGCCGATTTCGAAGGCGTCGGTGGATTGCCCTGCGGCTGGCAGGTCACTGACCGCCATGGGCAACCGATGCAGGAACCCGCGCATCCGGTTCTCGCCCAAGGCAAAGTGCGCCATGTGGGTGATCCTATTGCGATGGTCGTGGCCGAAAGCCTTGAGCAGGCCCGGAGCGCGGCGGAAGCGATTGAACTTGATATCGAGGAATTGCCCGCCGTCATGGACATGAAAGCAGCGCTCGCCGATGGGGCGACGAAAGTACATGACGATCTGACCTCAAACCTTTGTTACGATTGGGGTTTTGTGGAAGAGAACCGCGAGGCCGTCGATGAGGCCATCAAAGGCGCACATCATGTGACGACACTGGAACTGGTGAATAACCGTTTGGTGGCCAATCCGATGGAACCGCGCGTGGCGGTTGGCGATTACAACGCTGCGACCGACGATTCGACGCTCTACACGACCAGCCAGAATCCCCATGTGATCCGGCTCCTGATGGGCGCGTTTGTCCTCGGCATTCCGGAGCACAAGCTGCGGGTCATCGCGCCTGATGTGGGCGGCGGTTTTGGATCGAAGATCTACCACTATGCCGAGGAGGCAGCTTGTACTTTCGCAGCCAAACAGCTCGGGCGCCCGGTGAAATGGACATCATCGCGCTCTGAAGCCTTCATGTCTGATGCGCATGGGCGGGACCACGTCACCAAGATCGAACTGGCGATGGACGCGGAAGGCAACTTTTTGGCGATCCGCACCGACACCCATGCCAATATGGGCGCGTATCTGTCGACCTTCGCACCCTCGATCCCGACCTGGCTGCACGGCACCTTGATGGCGGGCAATTACAAAACGCCACTCATCTATGTGAACGTGAAGGCCGTTTTCACCAACACGGTGCCGGTCGATGCCTATCGTGGGGCAGGGCGGCCGGAAGCCACCTTCCAGCTTGAGCGCGTCATCGACAAGGCGGCGCGGGAGATGGGGATCGACCCGGTTGAACTCAGGCGCAAGAACTTCATCACGGAGTTCCCCTATGCCACGCCCGTCGCCGTCGAATATGACACCGGCGACTACCACGCGACGATGGACAAGCTCGAAGAGATCATTGATCGCCCCGGCTTCGCTGCACGTCGCGCTGAAAGCGAGGCCAATGGCAAGCTGCGCGGCCTCGGCATCAATTGCTATATCGAGGCTTGCGGCATCGCGCCGTCAAACCTCGTCGGCCAGTTGGGTGCCCGTGCCGGTCTCTATGAAAGCGCCACCGTGCGTGTGAATGCCACCGGCGGCGTGGTTGTGATGACCGGCTCGCACAGCCACGGGCAGGGGCATGAAACCTCCTTCCCGCAGGTGATCGCCGATATGATCGGCATCGATGAAAGCCAAGTCGAGATCGTGCATGGCGACACGGCCAACGCACCGATGGGCATGGGCACTTACGGGTCCCGATCCATCGCTGTCGGCGGCTCGGCCATGGTCCGCGCCGCCGAGAAGGTTATCAACAAGGCCAAAAAGATTGCGGCCCACCTGATGGAAGCCTCTGAGGGCGATATCGAGTTGAAGGACGGCCAGTTCACCGTCGCTGGCACCGACAAATCGGTGGCCTGGGGCGATGTGACCCTAGCGGCTTACGTCCCGCACAACTACCCGCTCGAAGAGATCGAGCCAGGGCTGGAAGAAACCGCCTTCTACGATCCGGCCAACTTCACCTATCCCGCGGGGGCCTATGCCTGCGAGGTGGAAGTTGATCCGGAAACCGGCAAGGTCGAGATCCAGAGCTTCGCCGCGACGGATGATTTCGGCAACATCATCAACCCGATGATAGTCGATGGTCAGGTCCATGGTGGATTGGCGCAAGGGATCGGGCAGGCTCTGCTTGAGAACTGCGCCTATGACGAGAACGGCCAGCTCCTCAGCGGCTCCTACATGGATTATGCCATGCCGCGGGCCGACGATGTGCCGTTCTATCAGGTCGACCATTCCTGCCAGACGCCTTGCACCCATAACCCGCTCGGCGTGAAAGGCTGCGGGGAGGCGGGGGCCATCGGCTCGCCACCATCGGTCGTCAACGCCGTTGTCGATGCGCTGCAATCAGCAGGGCATGACGTCACTCACATTGATATGCCGCTGACGCCCGCGCGCGTCTGGTCGGCCATGAACGGAGGGTAAGTCTATGTATGAATTTGATCTGGAACGCCCGACGCGTGTGGAAGATGCGGTGAAGCTCTTAAGCGACTCGGTGGAAAGCCAGCCCCTCGGTGGCGGTCAGACCCTGATCCCGACGCTTAAGCAGCGCCTCGCCAGTCCCGAGCGGCTGGTCAGCCTCACGGGCATCGACAGCATGAAAGGCGTCTTCACTGATCGCGGGGGTACGCTCCGTATCGGTGGCGCCACGACCCATGCGGAAGTGGCGGCGAAAGCGGCCTATCCCGGGCTGTCCGAGCTTGCGGCGAATATCGGCGACCCCGCCGTGCGCAACCGTGGCACGATTGGCGGCAGCCTCGCCAATAACGACCCGGCAGCCTGCTACCCAGCGGCGGTTCTGGCGCTGAACGCGACCATTGGCACCAATGCGCGGGAAATTGCGGCGGATGATTTCTTCCAAGGTATGTTCACGACCGCGCTTGAGGAAGGCGAGATCATCACCAATGTGACGTTCCCCGCAGTTCGTACGGCCAATTACCAGAAGTTCCTCCAACCGGCCTCGCGTTTCGCGCTTGTGGGGGTCTTCGTGGCCAAACACGATGACGGCGTGCGGGTTGCAGTCACGGGCGCGTCGAATGACGGTGTGTTTCGCTGGTCCGCCGCCGAGGAGGCGCTGAACGGTGACTTCTCTCCGGATGCGGTTGCGGGGCTCGATGTGCCGGATGGCGACATGATCTCGGACCTGCACGGGTCCGGAGCGTATCGGGCCCATCTGGTGAAAGTCCTCACCGGACGCGCCGTCGCCGCCGCCTGACCCTGAAAACACCCCGCCCACCCGGCGGGGTGTTTTGCTTTTTTCAGAAAGGAGTGTGTTCCCATGTGCGATATTTGTGTGATCAATTCCGTCAAAGACCGCATGCTCTCGCGGCGTGACTTCTTCAAAGCTTCTGCTGCCGCTGGGGCGGTCGCAACGGTCGGTGCAACAACTACGCCTGCCATGGCTGATGGCCATTCCAAGACCGTCGACATGACGCACATGTTCGACGAAACCTTCACCACCTGGGGCGGGGAGCCGGGCATTGCTTATGACCAGGCGTTCAATTTCGCCGAACACGGCTTCAACCTCTACAACCTGACGATCAACGAACATTCCGGCACTCATATCGACGCGCCGCTGCATTTCTCTGCCGATGGCATGTCGGTCGATGAGATCGCGGTTGAGAACCTCGTTTGTCCGCTCTGTGTGGTCGATATCGCTGAACGGGCCGCGGGAGATGCCGACACGATGGTGACCCCCGACGACCTGAACGCCTGGATTTCGGCGAATGGCGATATTCCGGATGGCGCCTGTGTAGCGATGCACTCTGGGTGGGCCGCTAAAGCGCGCACGCCAGAATTCCGAAATGCCGACGATGCGGGCACGCAGCATTATCCGGGCTTCCACATCGAAGCGACGCAGATGCTTTTGGAAACCGGCGCAGCCTCGATTGCGGTCGACACGCTGTCGCTCGATCACGGCGCGAGCCAGGACTTCGCGACCCATTACGCATGGTTGCCCGCGAACCGCTACGGCATTGAATGCCTCGCTGGTCTCGATCAGGTGCCGGCTGCGGGGGCGACGCTCGTCGTTGGCGCACCGAAAACCGGGCGCGGCACCGGCGGGCAGGCGCGTATCTTCGCGATGGTCTGATGGCCACGGTCACACTTCTGAGCGATGAGGAGGTCAGCGCCGAGGCGCTGGCCGTCTTTGACGACATCCGAGCGACACGTGGCACCGATTTCATCAACAATTTCTGGCGCGCTTTGGCCCACGATCCGGCCTTGCTGAAAGCAACGTGGAACCGGCTGAAAGTGGTCATGGGCCCCGGGGAAATCGATCCATTGACCAAGGAAATGATCTATCTGGCCGTCTCCGTTGCGAATTCCTGCGAGTACTGCATCCATTCCCACACAGCGGCCGCGCGCGCAAAGGGCATGACGCAAGCCCAATACGGAGAACTTCTGAGCGTCATCGGCATGGCGCAGCAGACCAATGGGCTTGTCACGGCCATGCAGGTGCCGGTGGATGAGGAATTCAAAACCTAGACCCACTGGACAAGGCTTTGCAACGTTGCAATAAGGCACATGAACCAGAGTGAGTCCCGACCATGAAACGCTCCCGAATCAATGAACTTCTGCGCGAAGGCGATGCCTTCATCCGTTCCTTCGGCTACATCATGCCGCCCTTCGCCTATTGGTCCCCGGATGAGATGAAGGTCGCCGACACGTCCACCATCAAATCCCGTGGCATGGGTTGGGACATCACCGATTACGGGCAGGAAAAGTTCGACGAGATGGGACTTTTCCTCTTCACGGTTCGCAACGGTGATCCCAGCCATCTCGGCCAGCCGACAGGCATGATGTATGCCGAGAAGATCATGATCTCGCGCAAGGATCAGTATTCCCCCATGCATCGCCATATCGTGAAGGCGGAGGACATCATCAACAAGGGCGGGGGCAAGCTGGTCCTGGAGCTGTTCAATTCACTGCCTGACGGGTCCATCGACCGCGAGACGGATGTTACCGTGGTGTGCGACGGCACGGCGCGGACGGTGCAGGCGGGCGGGCTGATCAAGCTCGATCCCGGTGAAAGCGTCACGCTCATGCCCGGTGACTGGCACGCCTTCTGGGGCGAGGGGAATGATGTGCTGATCGGCGAGGTCTCAACCGTGAATGATGACAGAACGGACAACATCTTTGAGATGGAGATTGGACGCTTCGCCAATGTGGAGGAAGACGAAGCGCCGCTGCATCTGCTGGTCTCAGATTACGACAAATACCTCTAAACGTTCAGACCCGATGCGCGCCGATCCGGGTGAGCAGGTCAACCATCATCGCTTTCGCATCCTGACGATGGGCGAGGTGTCTCGAATGCGCCGCTTCCCCATCGCCGCGCTCGATTGCATGTAGAACCGCAGTGTGATCCTCGGTGGAAGCCGTGGGCAGGGGGCGCAGATGCAAGGTCATCGTGCGGGCACGGCGAACCTGATCGGTGGTGCGCGCGACCGTGTCTTCAAGGTGGTTATTTCCCGCCAGACGTACGAGTTCGGAGTGAAAGACCTCATCGGCGGTGGCCCAGGCTGCGCGATCCTCGCGACCCAGGGCCCGGTGCATCTGATCGATGCTTTCACGCAGGATCGCAAGCGCTTCCGGGGGCAGGTCACCTGACTTGATACGACCCGCCACACGCTCGGCGGCCAAGGCTTCAAGCGCGCTCAGCACATCATAGATGTCCGCCATGTCACCCACCGAGAGGCCCAGAACCTTCACACCGCGGCGCGGTTCAATCGCCACGAGGCCCTGCGCTTCCAAGGTCAGTGCGGCTTCGCGGACAGGCGTGCGGGACATGCCCAATTGTTCGGCCAAGTCTTGCTCGAAATGGTTTGATCCCGGCGGCAGGTGACCGGTGAAGATCATCTCGCGAAGCTCTTCCACGGCTTTCTGGGTGTTTGATTTCGTCTCAGAGGTCAACTTTGCGGCCCTCCTCATCTGAGCGGTAAATCGCAGCTTCGATGTCGAGCACACGCAGATATTCCGCGCCGGTATTCTCCAGCGGATGACCCCGCTGCAACGCATCACGCACATGGGCGCAGAGATTGACAACGCAATCGCCGGCAAAGCCTGGCCACTCCTGCGCGTCGAAGACGACCTCATCGGCGATCTCGCCACGGGCGCGAAAACGCACGGACCCGTCGCCAAAGAGCGCCAGGGCGCCGTCCGCGCCCTCTATCAGCATCTCACCCATCGTGTGGCGGTGGTTTTCCGCGGCGTGATCGATCAGCCTGTTGCCGTCGAACAGCGCACGCGTGCCGCCTTCAAAATCTAGGATGAAATAGCCCGCATCCTCGCCCTGAATTGCCGGGTTGAGACGGCGCAAATCAGCATAAGCGGCCACCGGATCGCCGAGCAGGAACCGGTAGACGTCGATGAAATGCACGCCGGTCTCGTGAATGAGAAACCGCGGCATCTTTTGGAAGTAGGGTTGCCGGTCGAGATAGGCGCGCGGGCCCCGCCCATCTCCGGGGCGCAGGCGGAACGAGGCCTGATGTACGGGACCAATCCGGCCCGCCTCGATCTGTTCGCGGATGAAACGGAACCATGGCTGGAACCGAAAGTTTTCATGCACGATCAAAGGGATGCGCGCCCTTTCTGCCATGTCCACCATGGCCGCAGCCTCCTCCGGTGACCGGCAAAACGGCTTTTGGCAGATGATCGCGCGCAGCTTGTGTTTGAGCCCCAATTTGATCGCGTCTGCATGGGTGTCCGGCGGTGTCGCGATATCGAGCACGTCGATATTCTCAACCTCAAGCAGTGCCGTAAGATCGGCATAGGCCGCGCCTTTCGCCGGGTCTCGATCACAGATCGCCACCAGTTCACAGCCGTCCAGCCGCTTCCAGGCATCATGGTGAAACTGCGCGAAATACCCCGCGCCCTGCACGGCGATGTTCAGAGTGTTGGTCAAGAGGCCCGGCTCCTCTAGGGTGAGCAAAACGAGTGTGGTTGTTTTAATGTATACGTTAATGCATAAGTTAAAACAAGCGCCGTGAGGGAGGGGTTATGTTTGCCGTTGTCGTGAAATTCGAGATCAAACTGGAGCATTTGGACGCCTTCATACCGATGATGCTGGAAAATGCGCGCGCCAGTGTTCGGGACGAAGTGGGGTGTCATCAATTTGACGTCTGCAGTGATCCCGACCGACCGGGGGAGGTGTTTCTCTATGAGCTCTATGACGACGAGGCGGCGTTCAAGACCCACATGACCATGCCGCATTTCCTGAAATTTGACGCAGGCTCCGCCGAGATGATCGCCAGCAAAACCGTGCACACCTATGCGGAGGTCGCGCAATGAGCACCTGGGAAGTCCACGCCGTCAAATATGCCGAGCAATTGGTGCGCAAACGGGCCGAGCATTTCATTTTCACCGACAATCACGAGGCGAATTACCCGATCGATTACTTCATGTGGGTTCTGCGCCGGGGGGATGAGGTGATCCTGGTCGATACTGGTTTTGACAAGGTGGAGGCCGATCATCGCGGACGCGAAGTTTTGCGGGAGCCGGATGTCGCCCTGGCACCTCTAGGGTTAAAAGCCGCCGACATCACGCAATTGATCGTAACCCACCTGCATTTCGACCATGCGGGCGGTCTGCATCTCTTCCCGAACGCGACGATCCATCTGCAAGCCGCCGAGATGGCCTATGCTACCGGCCCCTGCATGTGCCATGACGTGATCCGCTACCCGTTCACAGCCGATCATGTCTGTGAAGCCGTGCGGCGGGTCTATTCCGGGCGCTGCATCTTCCATGACGGCGATGGCGAGGTGGCGGAGGGCGTGACCGTGCACTGCATCGGCGGCCATTCCCGCGGCATGCAATGCGTGCGCGTCCGCACCGAGGCCGGGTGGCTGGTGCTCGCCTCCGACGCGTCGCATTTCTACGAAAACATCCGCGAGCGCACACCATTCCTGATCGTCGTCGATCTCGAGGACATGATGAACGGCTTTGACCGGCTGGAGGCGCTTGCGTCTTCCAACGAGCTTGTCGTGCCCGGCCACGACCCGCTCGTCACACAGTATTTCCCGCAGGACAAAGCCGATTATGTCTTCCGGCTCGACAAGGGGCCGATTGCCGGATCCTTTTAGGCGCCCTTAAGCGGGCAACATCGTCGTCGGGTTCAGAAGCCGATCAAGTACCCATGGCGTCAGGGCGACAAACTCGCTGCCGGTGTGCACGGGCGCCTCAATCGCGGAGGGGCTTGGCGCATAGACGACCTTGGTGGGCGACGACTTCTCAAAATCGATCCGTTCCCGGATGGGCTCATAGCCTCCGCGTAGGAACCCGGCCAGAATGTACTGTTTGCGTTTTCTGCCACCCCGTCCTGAAGATGTGCTCTCCACCCAGACAGGCCCGCCGCTATTGCCGGGCATGGTGTCGAGCCGGTTGCCGATCACCGCACGTCTCTGGTTGTCGGGATAGACATGGGTTTTCTTCGAGGTGCTGCCGGAAACCACTGTCAGTTCGTAGTCAAGCGGCCTCACGCGATCCTCGGCCTGCATCATTTCGCACAAATGGTCAGCGGGGTATCCTGCGGTGAACAGCGCGTCCTGCCCCAAAGTGCGCAGCAATCGGCGGGTATGTTTCGGGTCCGAGCTGATCGTGGCGTCCGGCCCGGCCGGATTGGCGGCCTGAGGGGCGGTCAATGCGAGGTTTCTCGACACGGAGATCCAGCCGTCCAGCTTCTTGGTCTTTTTGCCACCGATGCGTTTCGCACCATTGAAGTCCACGGTCGCGAAATCGGCGGTCGTATCACCCAATCCGCGAAACTCGGTCGGCAGAAAGAAGTTGGAAGAGTTGCCATGGCGTCTGGGGATCAGCCAAACCCCAAACGGGGCTGCATCGTCGTCGAGCCGTGTGACGTCGGGCGGATCGGCCTTGGAAAAGCCCGGGATAACGATCAGCCCTTCTGCGGTGCCAAGATCGCTGGAGATCACATGGGCGTTGGTGACCATGCGGTTGCCGGTCAACAAGACCCCACTCCCATGCCCCACAGGCCAGTCACCGGTTGATTGCTGCGGGAAGATGCTGATCACCTTGCAGACCCAACGGTAGGGCGTCCTGGTCCGCTTTCGGTCGGCCACGCGGATGCGGTCGTCCTCTCCGATCAGCAGATTTGGGTAGAACCGCCTCTTGCAGAACCGCCCATCGAGTTTCTTGACCATTTGTTTTGCGGCGCTACCCACTGTGCTTTTGCCGCCAAGTTTGTAGGCCTTCACGGTCGGGTTGAACGGGCCTCCGCCACCTTCAGGCGGAATCCATATGACCCCAAAACTCTTCTTCTCTCCACGTTGTGCCGGGCGTTGCGGAACTTCGGCGGTGAACCGCTTAGTGAAGGAGATAATACCGCCCGGAAAGAATTTTCGCTCATAGGCGTTCTTCGGTTTCACGAGCAGATCACGATTGATCGGATGGTTGCAGATGCGCTGCGCCAGTCGCAAGCGCTCGCCGCCGCGCGACACGCCATAGGCCTTGCCGGTCGTGGTCATCAGACCGCCTTTGCCGAATTGAATGTGATAAAAGTTTCCGGGTTTTGGGGTGGTTAGAATGGGGGCCTGCCGGGTCTTGAGCCGCTCGACAGCACCGTCATCAAATTCAAAAGCGGAATCGGGCATTGAAAATACTCCTCGTTAAAAAAAGACTTCGTAAAAAAATGTGGGCAAATAATACCACATGTTTTGCTCTGGCCAAAACGCTCCGCTGCGTAAACCTTGTGATCTCCGGCTGTCTGGCCACCGAACCGTTGGTCGTAGTCGGTTGAAACACGTGCCCGGCAGATCGGGCGCGCCACTTTCTCAAAAATTTACCATTTGATAAAATTTCGATCTGTGTCAGGCTGGATTCATTGATTCAAGGAGAGGGCGCAGCCATGGGCAATAGCGTGTTCACGCCAGGGGTCGTGTCGGGGCGGCTTCCAGCCGATGAGTTGCGCCAGAATTTTGCCGATCTGCATCCGCCGCTTGAAGCGCATGAGGCGGCGGTGGCCGCGGATCGCTGTTATTTCTGCTATGACGCGCCCTGTATCACGGCCTGCCCCACGGCAATCGACATCCCGCTCTTCATTCGTCAGATCCAGTCCGGCCAACCGGAAGCGGCGGCCAAAACGATCCTAGATCAGAACATCCTCGGCGGCATGTGCGCGCGGGTCTGTCCAACCGAGACCCTGTGTGAAGAAGCCTGCGTGCGGGAGGCGGCAGAAGGCAAACCGGTGGAGATCGGGCGGCTGCAACGCTTCGCGACCGACGCGATGATGGAGGAAGCTCATCCGTTCACCCGCGCCGCAGAGACCGGCAAACGCATCGCCGTGGTCGGCGCCGGGCCCGCGGGGCTGGCTTGCGCGCACCGGCTCGCAATGCATGGCCATTCTGTCGTGATGTTTGATGCGCGCCCCAAGCCCGGCGGCCTCAATGAATATGGCATTGCTAGCTATAAGACGGTCGGCGGCTTTGCCCAGAAAGAGGTCGCCTGGCTGTTACAAATCGGTGGCATCGAGATGCGGTATGAGTCCGTCCTCGGTGCCGATGGCCTGACCCTCGAGAGTTTAACAGGTGAGTACGACGCCGTCTTCCTGGGCGTCGGTTTAGGCGGCGTGAACTCCCTGCGCGCCGCCGGCGAAGATCGAGACGGTGTCTTGGACGCCGTCTCGTTCATCGCTGATCTGCGGCAGGTTGGCGATCTCGAAGGTCTGCCCGTGGGCCGCAACGTGGTGGTGATCGGCGGCGGCATGACCGCTGTCGATGCTGCTGTGCAATCGAAACTTCTTGGCGCCGAGACCGTGACCATCGTTTACCGCCGCGACCGCGACCGGATGAGCGCGTCGCGCTTTGAGCAAGACCTTGCGGCATCCAAAGGCGTGCGCATCATCACCCATGCCCAACCGCTGGCGGTGCATGATGCCGAAGAGGGCAATGAGGTCGAATTCGAATATACCGAGGAGGATGGCGGCGCGTTGAAACCCACCGGCGAGAAGTTTCGCCTTCCTGCCGACCAGGTCTTTAAAGCTATCGGTCAGGCGCTTGACGGGGTGCCGGATGGGCTGGAGTTGACGGGCGGCAAGATCGCTGTCACCGGAGCCGGGCGCACCTCGCTTCGCAAGGTCTGGGCGGGCGGTGATTGTGCCTCCGGCGGCGATGATCTCACCGTGACCGCTGTTGCAGAAGGTCGGGACGCCGCCGAAGATATTCATCAGACTTTGATGTCATGATACCCTCTCATCGTTTCATAAAGCGATTTTGGAGAGTGTCATGAGCGAAACTGAGCGTGCCGTCGCGGAGCATTATGCCACCGGCGAATTGCTTAACCGGGTTTTTTCCGCCCTCGAAGCGACGGGGATCGACCCGACGAAAGCGACTGCTGCGGACCTTAAAGCCGGTGACGAGTTTCACACGGGCGGCATTGAGGCGTCAGACCATTTCTTCAGCCATCTGACCATCACGCCTGACATGCGGGTGCTCGATGTGGGCTCCGGGATCGGAGGAACCTCCCGCCTGATTGCCGACCGCTTCGGCGCACGAGTGACCGGCATCGATCTGACCCCTGAATTCGTCGAGACCGCGCAAGCTCTCACAGAGCGGGTGGGTCTCGCTGATCTGGCAAGTTTCAAGGTTGGTTCTGCGCTGGATATGCCAGTAGACTCAGGGGCTTATGATATGGCCGTCATGATGCATGTCGGTATGAATATCGAGGATAAATCTGCGCTCATGCAGGAAGTTGCCCGATGTCTCAAACCCGGCGGCATCTTCGCTGTTTTCGATGTCATGAAGGGAACCAACCCCGACCCGCTTGAATTCCCGCTGCCTTGGTCCACCGTGCCGGAGACCTCGTTTCTGGACCGCCCGGAGGTCTATGAGGAAGCCGCCAAGGCGGCTGGCTTTCAGAAGATACTTGAACATGATCGCACGGAGTTCGCCGCCGCCTTTTTTAAGAAAGCCTTCGCCGCGATTGAAGAGCACGGACCATCGCCGCTCGGCATTCACCTGATGATGGGTGATACGGCGCCCATCAAATTCCAGAACTATGTTGCCAATCTCCACGCTGCGCGCCTCGCGCCGGTTGAGATGGTGTTTCAGAAGGACACGTGACCCATGGCTGATCTTTCGACTGATTTTCTGGGCATCGAAAGCCCCAACCCGTTCTGGCTCGCCTCCGCGCCGCCGACCGACAAGGAATACAACGTGCGCCGGGCCTTTGACGCGGGCTGGGGCGGTGTTGTCTGGAAGACGCTTGGCGCTGAAGGGCCGCCGGTCGTCAACGTAAATGGCCCGCGCTACGGAGCGATCTACGGTGCGGATCGACGGCTTCTTGGCCTCAACAATATCGAGCTGATCACTGATCGCCCTTTGCAGGTCAATCTCGACGAGATGGCGCGGGTCAAGAAGGATTTCCCCGACCGTGCGTTGATCGCCTCGATCATGGTGCCGTGCGAGGAAGCCGCCTGGCGGGAAATCCTGCCGCGGGTTGAGGATACCGGTGCCGATGGGATCGAGCTGAACTTTGGGTGTCCACATGGGATGAGCGAACGTGGCATGGGTTCTGCCGTGGGGCAAGTGCCGGAATATATCCAGATGGTCACGGAATGGTGCAAGGAATACGGGAAGTTACCGGTCATTGTTAAACTAACCCCCAACATCACCGATATCCGTTACCCCGCCCGGGCCGCCAATGCCGGTGGGGCCGATGCAGTGTCTTTGATCAACACGATTTCCTCGATCACGAGCGTCAATCTCGACACGTTCAGCCCCGAGCCCTCGATCGACGGCAAAGGCTCCCATGGTGGCTATTGCGGGCCTGCGGTGAAACCGATTGCGCTCAACATGGTGGCCGAGATCGCCCGCGACCCCGAGACCAAAGGCCTGCCGATCTCGGGCATCGGTGGGATTAACACCTGGCGCGATGCCGCCGAATATATCGCGCTGGGTTGCGGCACGGTACAGGTCTGCACCGCGGCGATGACCTATGGCTTCAAGATCATCGACGAGATGACCGCGGGGCTCGCGCGCTGGATGGACGAGGCGGGGCATGAGACGCTCGCCGATTTCCAGGGCCGCGCGGTGCCCAATGTCACCGACTGGCAATATCTCAACCTCAATTACATCGCCAAGGCGCGCATCGATCAGGCGGCCTGCATCAAATGTGGGCGCTGTTATGCGGCCTGCGAGGACACGTCACATCAGGCGATCTCGATGTCCTCGGATCGCGTCTTCGAGGTGATCGACGAAGAATGCGTCGCCTGCAATCTCTGCGTCGATGTCTGCCCGGTGGAGGACTGCATCACGATGGTGGAACTGCAGCCCGGCGAGGTCGATCCGCGCACCGGCAAGACGGTGAAGAAGGAATACGCCAACTGGACGACCCACCCCAACAATCCCGGGGCGCAGGCGGCGGAGTAGGTCCAGAACGCTCTGTTCCGGCACGGCAATACCCCACGCAGGGCCAAAAACCCTGACAAAACCATCCCTCTCCCTACCGCCCTTTACCCTGAGGCGATTCGGATAAGGGAAGGTTTACGGGGGTGATTTGGCGGGGGAGATCAGAGGTCGGGTGGGTTTCCAGGACTTCGGAGAAGCGATGTGCTGATCAAGCGTCAGCAGGCGGGGCGATGCCCTTGTTTCTAAGCTCCTCCAGGGCGGCGTCCGATTTGCGCAAGCCCGCCATTCCAAGTTTATCGAGCGCGGAGCGGGCTTTCAGGAACTGGATATCCGCATAGGGCACGATCTCGACCCGATTGCCCCAGGGGTCGAGAAAATCGAACCGTTTTTCGGAGACGAATTCGACCCCATCGGCCTCCATCCGGGCGCGCAAACCGTCGCGATTGTCGACCACGAGGCCAAAATGCCGGACATTGTCGCGATGCGGCGCGTCAACCTTGGAGAAGGCCAGAAACTGGTCGCCCATATCGATGAACGCGGCAGTATCGCTTTGACTTCTCAGGGAAAAATCGAAATATCGCCCATAGAATTCCAGCGCTGCCGCGATGTCCCCCACTTCCAGGGCCACATGGTTGATGCCAACCAGTTTCGAGTTTTTCTGGGACATGGGGTTGCCTCCGATGCGGTTCTTAGGATCAGGCCCTAGACATAGGGTGTCGACGGCAAGGCGCCTAGATCGCCCAGGGCAAAAACACGAAGGGGTGGCTCAGCCAGACGAACCAGCTGTGGTTGAGGAACTGGCCGACAAAGATCAGCACCGCCACGCCGACCCAGAGGCTCAAGAGCACCACCATGCGGATCGCGCGGGAAAACCGCCAGGGTGTGCTGGTGCGCTTCGGCGGCTCTTTTCCTTTCAGCAGTGTGCCCTGCCAGAGCTCCGCGTCCCGTCCCCAGGCGGCGCGCTGCACGGCGCGGGCGAAGATCACCGCGGACCAGCGGCGCAGGATCACGAGCGCCAGGAAAATATACGCCCCGGTGATCAGTTTGAAGAGGAGTTTCAGGTTTGCCACCTGCTCGGCGCTCATCTCCGACAGCGTCGGGATGATCCCCTCGCCGAAGACCGGCAATCCGCGCGACGCAAAGAGCGGCAGTGAGAAGATCAGCAGCGTCGCGGTCCAGAAAACGTAGGCCCAGCCGGTATGGGCGAGGGCGGAGCGCACCTTGGCGATCTCGAACATCGAAAACGCCCGGTCGGTGACCGATTGATGCACTAGGGCCAGCGGCAAATGCACCATGATCGCGGCAAAGATCGCGATGCCGAGAAGGCCGGTGATGGGGCCGACAAAGGCCTGCTCGTAGCCCTTGTTGAACGAGTTCTCCCAGCCGGCCCACCAGGCCACCAGCCAGAACACGGCGAACGGGAAGGTGGCGACAAAGAGGCTCAGGCTCGCGCCGATGCCGCGGCGCAACAATGTCCAGATGCCCCCGAAGGCGCGCCAAAGCTTGCCGCCCTTGGTGGCGGGGCCGGTGAACCAGCGCGGGCGGGGAACGGGGATGTTCGCGACCCGATGGGCGTGGTGGCGCATATGGCCCATGAACCAACCGAGCAGCAGGATCGCGGTCGGGGCCGATAGGGTGAAAAGCGTGCCGAGAAGCAGGGAGATCAGGGCGCGGATCATCGTGGCCTAGGCGCCGAGGCCCGAGAGCACATCCCCCTCGGCCCGCGCCGCCTTCATCCCCATGATCGCGGCGATTGTCGGCGCAATGGCGGTCTGATCGACGGCTCGGTCCATCACGCGACCACGTGCGATGCCGGGCCCCATGACCAGCGCGAAAATCTCACGGGCGGAGCGGGTGTTGAAATGGTGCTGGAAGGGGAGATCGATGAGCCCGTTGGCGTCGCGTCCGCAATCGGGGACCACGACAAAGACCGTGTTGCCGGCGTAAAATTCGTCGGTATCGGTGAAGCGCACGAGCCGCTCCAGACCCTCATCGATCACCGCGATGGCCCGGGTATAGTGGCTGGCATTGCCCCAATGCACATAATCCGGATCCTGATAGTTGATCATCAACAGGCGGGGCCTCAACTCGGCCATGGCGCGCAGGGACAAAGCGGTCAGCAGCCGGTCGCCGCGCGGGTTTTTGAAGCCTGTGTCGCCGTAATCGCGCCGCCAGCCCTCCCAGAACCGGGTCACCGGCGCGGATTGTTCGGGCTGAATGGCGCGCCGGTCGGCGTTCAGAAGCTCCTGATAGGCCTGCTCGGCCTGAAGGCGTGCCTGCTCGTCGAGGCCGCCTTCCTCCAGAATCCGGGCGAATTTGTAGAGCTTGAAACGATGCAGGCTCAGCATCTCGGAGCGGTAATCGATGCCGTAATGGCCATGCACGCCATAGGTGAAAAACTCCTCCTGCTGGCGGTCCTCACCATTGATCAGAAGCGCCTGATGCGAGGGCACATCAAAGGCCTCGCGGAAATATTCGAACAGTGTCGGCTCGGTGGGCTCGAGCCGGTCATCGAGAAATTTCGAACCGGCATCGCGGTAACCTTCGTAGCGGCCGGTCAGGATGTTCAGCGTGCCTTCAGCGTGGCTGGTATTGCCGCCCTCCATCTGGTCAATTACGACACCCGGGATGAGCACACCGCGTGGTGCCATCCTGTGCAGGAAGTAAGGCGCGTAACTCTCTGATGCATCGATGGTTTCGCGCCGGCGCACGCCGCCACCGAAGCGCACGACGATGACATTCGGGCCGCGATATTGTGCCTGGGCCAAGGCGGAGTTTGGTAGCGCGGCGGTCGCGGCGGCGCTGGCCAGGCCGAAGTTGAATGCGCGGCGCGAAACCATCAAACCCTCCTAAATGTACAAAATGTAGCAAAATTTTTCTGGCGAAGTTGCATTTTGTTACCTTTTCAAAAGGCGCGTGTAGAGGTGATCAAGAAACTCCTGTGCGTGATCGAAAGGTCCCTCATCCCCTAAAACGGCCTCAACTTGCACTTCGAAATCGGCGTAGTGCTGGGTGAGCGACCAGATCGAAAAGAGCAGGTGCTGAGGATGCACATCTGCGATCAGCCCCCTGTCGGCCCAGGATTTGATCACTTGGGATTTCGCATCCACGAGATCCTTCAACTCTCCCTTCAAAGCATCGAGAATGCGTGGTGCGCCTTGCAGGATCTCATTGGCAAAGAGACGGCTTTCCCGGGGGTAAGCCCGCGACATCTCGAGCTTGCGCTGCATGTAACCGAGGATTTCCTGCGTCGGATCGCCTTCCGGGTCGATTGCCCGCAAGGGGTCCAGCCAGGTGTCGAGTAGGCCGTCCAGAAGTTCTTTGTGCACCGCCTCTTTCGACGGGAAATAGTAGAGCAGATTGGGCTTCGAGAGCCCCGCCTGTGCGGCGATCTGATCCAGCGTGGAGCCGCGAAACCCGTAGGTTGAGAAGACCTCCAACGCGGCCTCAAGGATCAGCTCTTTGTTCTTTCTTTGAATGCGCGTCTCGGCGCGGGCTTGCGTCATCAATACTCATTCCGACCAATTTCCATTCACTTGTCCCCAGATTGTGCCCTGGATCAAGGGGGAATCCTTGACAGCTTTCTTCCCCTTGATAGCGTAGCTTTGACCAAGCGGTAAAAAATGGAGCGCGCCATGTCGGCACCGGGCGAGAACCTGAAAATCAATGGCGAGCGCTTGTGGGACAGCCTGATGGAAATGGCGAAAATCGGCCCCGGCATCGCGGGCGGCAACAACCGCCAGACCGTGACGGACGAGGATGGCGAGGGCCGCGCATTGTTTCAGAAATGGTGCGAGGCGGCGGGCTGTTCGATGGGGCTCGACCAGATGGGCAACATGTTTGCCCGCCGCGAGGGCTCCGACCCCGACGCGCTGCCGGTCTATGTGGGTTCACATCTCGATACGCAACCCACCGGTGGCAAATATGACGGCGTGTTGGGTGTGCTTGGCGGGTTGGAAATCATTCGCTCTCTCAATGACTTAAGCATTCAGACGAAACACCCCATTGTCGTGACAAACTGGACCAACGAGGAGGGCACGCGCTTTGCTCCGGCCATGCTGTCTTCGGGGGTTTTTGCGGGTATTCACACGCAGGATTGGGCTTACGACCGGGAGGATGCGGAGGGCAAAAAGTTCGGCGACGAGTTGCAGCGCATCGGTTGGTGCGGCGACGAGGAGGTTGGCGCGCGCAAGATGCACGCTTTCTTTGAGTTGCATATCGAGCAAGGGCCGATCCTGGAGGCCGAGGGCAAGGATATCGGTGTGGTCACCCATGGGCAGGGGCTCAGCTGGACCGAAGTGACGGTGACCGGCAAGGAGAGCCATACCGGCTCGACCCCGATGCCGATGCGCAAGAATGCGGGCCTCGCCATGGCGCGGATTCTGGAGAAGGTGGAGGAGATTGCGCTTTCGCACGCACCCCATGCCGTTGGCGCGGCGGGTCATATCGATGTGCATCCGAACTCGCGCAATGTGATCCCGGGTAAGGCCATCTTCACGGTGGATTTCCGTTCGCCGGACTTGGCCGTAATCGAGGATATGGAAGCCCGCCTGCGCACCGAGGCGCAGGCCATCGTCGACGCGATGGGGCTGTCTGTCGCGTTCGAAAAGGTCGGCGGCTTCGATCCGGTCGCATTTGATGAAAATTGTGTCCAGGCCGTGAGGAATGCTGCGGAACGCCTTGGATATTCACATCAAAACCTGATTTCAGGGGCGGGGCATGATGCCTGCTGGATCAACCGCGTGGCCCCCACGGCGATGGTGATGTGCCCCTGTGTCGATGGGTTGAGCCATAATGAGGCCGAAGAGATCAGCCCGGACTGGGCCGCCGCTGGGGCGAATGTGCTGTTCCATGCGGTGGTCGAGACGGCGGAGATCGTGAGCTGATGTATCTCACGCTGCCTTTCGCGCTCTTTGTGCTCGGTGGCGAGGCGCCTGCCTATTGGGATTGGCAATTGACGGAGCCCTATGATTTCTCCGTGCGCGTCGAAAAACTGGTGCTCGATGCCGATGCGCCCAGCTCAAGCGATCTGGCGAAACTGCGCGAGCGGGGCGTTGAACCGATCTGCTATATCAGCGTCGGCACCTGGGAAGAGTATCGCAGCGATGCAGGCGATTTCCCGGACGCTGTACTGGGCAACCCGCTGCCTGACTGGCCCGGCGAGCGCTATGTCGATGTCCGTGCGCCCGCGCTCGTGGCGATCATGAAGGCTCGGCTTGATGCCTGCGCTGCGAAAGGATTTCAAGGGGTTGAGGCGGACAATATCGACGCTTTTGAGAATAACAGTGGCTTCGGTTTGACGCGCGAAGATAGCCTTACCTACATCCGCGACCTCGCTGCTCATGCCAAACGCCTAGGCCTCAGCTTCGGGCAGAAGAACGCGACCAGCCTGGCCGCTGATCTGGCTGAGGAGTTGGATTTCCTCATGGTTGAGAGCTGTTTTGAATATCACTTCTGCGATGAGGTTGCGCCTTATCTGAAGCTCGACAAAGATGTTCTGGCAATCGAATATGAGGATGCAGGGCTCGACTGGACCGCGATCCGTGCGGAAGCCAAGGCGCGGGGGCTGCATCTGCTTTTGAAACAACGGGAGGTCTCGGCAGGTGGCAAAGCCTGCACGGGAGCGACCTGACAGGTTAGGACCCAAAATGGGATTTCACAAAATTCGCGCAGGCGCCGCGCTTCTGGTGTCAAGCCTGCTTCTGGCGGCTTGCGCTGATCCGACGGCGGGCATCGAAATTCGTCCCGGGAGCACGACCTCGGCGACCAATCTCGATGCATTGCGCCCGCCCTCCGGAGTGACCTACCGCTATGCGCTGGAGACCAAGGATGTGCCGATCCCGGTGACGCTGACCCTGCGCTCGCAGCGGCGATCCGCGAAGGTGTACGACTATATCGGCACCATGGCGATTGCGCTGCCGCCCTCGGACAACAATGAGGAGATCGGCAATCTTGTGGCCGAGAGCTTCGGTGTGAAGGAAGTGAAGTTCCGCGGCAATAATCTGGTCTTTCCGGTGAGTCTGCGGACGGATAACCGGTTCCGCTCGCTGTCGTCCAAGCTGTTGTTGAACAAGGGAAAATACGTTCCGCATGATTGTCTGGCCGTGCTCGGCACCTGCAAATACACCTCGCTGAATGAGCAAGGGAAGTCGATCAAACTGGTGTCCGAGACGACCGAAAGCGGCGGCATCTGGCGCAGCGATACGCGCCCCGACCCGGCGGCAGGTCCACAACCGGATGGCGAGGGGCGGCTGCGCGCGGTCTATTCACTCGACCGCAACGGGGTGCTGATCGACATGATCCTGGCGCGGATCGGCGGTGGGCCCCAGGACACGGTTGTGTTCCGGCGTAAATGATCTGAAAGGAGGAGTTACATGAGCAAAGTCATCAAAGGCGGGACGATTGTCACCGCGGATCGCTCGTTTCAGGCCGATATTCTGATCGAGGGCGAGAAGATTGCCGAGATTGGCGAGAACCTCTCAGGCGATGACGTGATCGACGCCTCCGAGGCCTATGTGATCCCCGGCGGGATCGATCCGCATACCCATCTGGAGATGCCGTTCATGGGTACGACGGCGGCGGAAACCTTTGAATCCGGGACCTTCGCGGCAGCGGCGGGCGGCACGACGATGCTGGTCGATTTTGTGCTGCCCGGCGAAGACGGATCGCTGTTGAACGCCATTGATGACTGGGACCGCAAATCGAAGGATCAGATTTGCTGCGATATCTCCTATCATATGGCGATCACCGGCTGGAATGAGAGCATTTTCAATGAGATGGCCGACGTTGTTCAGAAACGCGGCATCAACACGTTCAAACATTTCATGGCCTATAAAGGCGCGCTGATGGTGGAGGATGACGAGATGTTCGCCTCCTTCAAGCGCTGTGCTGAGCTGGGGGCCTTGCCGCTGGTGCATGCCGAAAACGGCGATATCGTCGCGGAGTTGCAGCAGAAATACATGGCCGAGGGGATCACCGGGCCAGAGGGTCATGCCTATTCGCGCCCCCCCGAGGTCGAAGGCGAAGCCGCGAACCGGGCGATCATGATTGCTGATGCCGCTGGCACGCCGCTTTACATCGTGCATGTGTCCTGTGAGCAGGCCCACGAAGCCATTCGCCGGGCGCGGCAAAAGGGGATGCGGGTCTACGGGGAGCCGCTGATCCAGCACCTGACACTCGATGAAAGCGAGTATTTCAACAAGGATTGGCAATATGCCGCGCGGCGAGTGATGTCGCCGCCGTTTCGCTCCAAAGACCATCAGGCCTCGCTTTGGGCGGGGCTGTCGGCGGGGTCTCTGCAGGTCGTGGCGACTGACCACGCAGCCTTCACGGATGAACAAAAACGCATGGGCGTCGACAATTTCACCACGATCCCGAACGGGACCGGGGGGCTTGAAGAGCGCATGGCGATGCTCTGGACCACGGGTGTCGAGACGGGGCGTCTGACCCCGGAAGAGTTTGTGGCAGTGACCTCGACCAATATCGCTAAAATCCTCAATATCTACCCTCTGAAGGGCGGAATTGCCGTTGGCGGCGACGCGGATGTGGTGGTGTGGGACCCAAAACTCTCACGCAAGATTGCGGTGTCGACGCAGAAATCCATCATCGATTACAACGTGTTCGAGAATATGGAGGTGACCGCGCAACCCCGCTACACGCTCAGCCGGGGCGATGTGATCTGGGCCTATGGGCAGAACTCGCAGCCGCAACCGGGACGTGGTAAATTCATCAAGCGCACGCCCTTTGCGAGCCCGTCAAAGGCGCTGTCGAAATGGAAATCGCTGAACACGCCACGCAAGATCGAGCGTGATCCGATGAATATCCCGTCGGGTGTCTGATCACCCATGCAGGAGGACCACAACTTCACCAAATTTGCCGCTTTCGCGTCACAAATTAACCTCAAACTGCTGAGACGCTCCGGCGCAAACGAGGTATGTGACAAGGGGTATGACAATGAATCCGACGATAATCCGGTTCATGTTGGTGCTGGCACTGGGGCTTCTCGCCGTAGGCACATGGATAAACGAGATCGCGATCGCCGATGCGATGTTCATCTTCGCGGCCTTCTCGATCGGTGGCGTCTGGTCGAAATACAGCGCCGCAGCAGAAAATACCGCCTAACATCAATAATTTGCGGGGCGCTCTGAATGGGCGCCTCAACAGCCGTTATCTCAGCCGATGCGCTGGACCTGACGTTTCAAACGGCTGATGGTCCGGTGCATGCGCTGAGCAATGTCTCTCTCGACATCCAGTCGGGAGAGTTTGTCAGTTTTATCGGCCCCTCGGGCTGCGGCAAAACCACCTTTCTGCGCTGCGTGGCGGGGTTGGAGCACCCCACAGGCGGCGCGCTTTCGGTGAACGGCATGACTCCGGATGAGGCGCGTCGCAACCGCGCCTATGGCTACGTCTTTCAGGCCGCAGGGCTTTATCCCTGGAGGACCATTGGCGGCAATATCCGACTGCCTTTAGAGATCATGGGATACAGCAAATCCGACCAGGAAGATCGGGTGAAGAATGTCCTGGAACTGGTTGATCTTAAAGGGTTTGAGAAGAAATATCCCTGGCAGCTGTCCGGCGGCATGCAGCAGCGTGCCTCCATCGCACGGGCGTTGGCGTTTGATGCTGACATCCTGTTGATGGATGAGCCTTTCGGGGCGCTCGATGAGATCGTGCGGGACCATCTGAATGAGCAGCTTTTGGCGCTTTGGTCACGCACGGAGAAGACGATTGGTTTCGTGACGCACTCGATTCCGGAAGCGGTTTATTTGTCGACGAAAATCGTTGTGATGAGCCCGCGCCCGGGGCGAATTCATGAAGTGATCGAGAGCCCATTGCCCAAGGAAAGGCCGCTCGATATTCGCGATACGCCTGAGTTTATCGAGGTCGCCCACCAAGTGCGCGATGGCCTCAGAGCAGGGCATATCGATGAGTGAAAAACGCGTATGGTATCCGTCCAGCATCCGTATGGCATCCGTCCCGACAGTTGGAGACGCTCTGGGGTATGAAGATACTTCGTTCCCGAAGTTTGAAGCGGTTGCAAGGAAGGTCGTCGCGCCCCGCCCACCTGCAAGAGCGAGGCGCTTGGGATGTCCTGTCACCGGGCACCATTGGCGGCGGCAGACATCAAGTTCGAGATGCCTTAAGTATTTGGTGATTCCGGTTAACAAATCCTTACTGGCGCTCTTTCTCCGGCTACGGGAGGTTGGCGTATGATCCATCAGCCCAGACCGATCCGACGGGGCGAGGCGGGCGATGCCGAGGCCTGCGCGGCGATCCTGAATGCCTGGATTGACCGGCGCGATTGGATGCCGCGCGTGCATAGCGAAGCGGAGGTTATCGGCTTCTATCGCGATTTCGTCTTCGAGAAACGTGAGGTCTGGGTTGCTGGCGAGCCGGTCGAGGGGTTCATGGCGCTCGATGTCGAGAACGATGTGGTCACCGCGCTCTATGTCGCTGAGCCGGGTCAGGGGATCGGCAAGCGCTTTCTCGATCACGCGAAGGAAGGCCGCGACGCGCTGGAACTTTGGACTTTTGTTGCGAATGAGGACGGACGGCGGTTTTATGAGCGCGAAGGGTTTCGCGAAGTGAAGCGCACCGATGGAGACAATGAAGAGGGTCTGCCGGATGTGATGTTGAGGTGGGAGCGCGCATGAGGTCGGTCCTGCCAGTTCTGACGGTGGTCGTTGCGATTTTCGGCTTCTGGTATCTTGCCGTGCTGCCGATGAACGCGCATCAGGCGGTGCTGGATGCGGAGCGGGCAGGGGTTGGAGTGATACCCGCGGAGGCCTCCGCACGCCGGGATCTCTCGGGGTTCACGCTGCTCGCGCGAAACTTCGACGTGGTGACAGCGGGCGTCTGGACGCAAGAGCGCCCGATCCTGCCTGCGCCGCATCAGGTGGCGGTTGAGCTGTGGGATACGACGGTGGAGAAGAAGATCACCTCGAAACGCAGCCTGGTCTTTCATGGCTGGATCACCTTGTCGGCGACGCTCTTGGGGTTTGCTATCGGCACCGGGCTCGGCATCCTTCTGGCCGTCGGCATCGTGCATAACCGCGCAATGGATTTGAGTGTCATGCCATGGGCGATTGCCTCCCAGACCATTCCGATCCTGGCGATTGCGCCGATGATCATCGTGGTTTTGAACTCGGTCGGGCTGCAGGGCTTGGTGCCGAAAGCGATTATTTCGGCCTATTTGAGCTTCTTCCCAGTGGTTGTGGGCATGGTGAAGGGGCTGCGCAGCCCGGATGCGATGCAATTGGACCTCCTCAGAACCTATAATGCCAGCAAGTCCGAGACCTTCTGGAAACTACGGCTGCCGGCCTCGATGCCGTATCTCTTTGCGTCGTTGAAGATCGGGATTGCGGCCTCTTTGATTGGCGCGATTGTCGGTGAACTGCCGACCGGCGCGGTCAGGGGGCTGGGAGCGCGTATGCTGACGGGCAGCTACTACGGACAGACGATCCAGATATGGTCGGCGCTCTTGGCGGCGGCGATTGTGGCGGCAACGCTGGTGGGGATCATTGCGCTTATTCAGCGGATGACGCTGAAACGGATGGGGCTGGCATGATCCTGGTGGCGCTTGCTCTTTTGATCTGGCTCGGCGCGTGGTGGCTGAACGTGCAATTGGCCGAGAGTGCGGTTGTAAAAACCCGGGCCGGGCGGTTGCTGGTGCCGGCAATCTTCGGGATCACGATCCTTGTGGTCTGGGAGTTGGTGGTGCGCGGGCTTGAGGTTCCGCTTGTGATCCTGCCGCCACCGACGCAGATCGTGGCGCGGATGGCCTCGGAAGTGCCGATCCTCTGGGCGGATTTCGTGCAGACCTTCGTGAAGGGAGCGCTGTCGGGTTATGTGATCGGCTGTGCGGCGGCTTTTGGGGTGGCGATCCTGGCGGATCGGTTTGATTTCCTGAAACGCGGCCTCTTGCCAGTGGGCAATTTCATCGCCGCCCTGCCGATCATCGGCACCGCGCCCATTCTGGTCATGTGGTTCGGGTTCGACTGGCAGTCGAAAGCGGCTGTGGTGGTTGTGATGGTATTCTTCCCGATGCTGGTGAACACGGTCGCGGGCTTGCAGGAAACAACGGCGATGCAGCGCGACCTGATGCGCACCTATGGGGCGGGGTATTGGGCATCGTTGACGAAACTGCGCCTGCCAGCGGCGATGCCGTTCATTTTCAACGGGCTGAAAATCTCGACAACACTGGCGCTGATCGGCGCGATTGTCGCCGAATTCTTCGGCTCGCCGATTGTAGGCATGGGATTCCGGATATCGACTTCCGTCGGCCAATTGGCCCTCGATATGGTCTGGGCGGAGATCGTCGTGGCAGCGCTGGCGGGGTCTGCGTTTTACGGCGCGGTCGCAATGATTGAGAAAGGCGTGACCTTCTGGCACCCTTCGCAACGAGGCTAAGAGCAAACAAAGTTCAACCTGGAGGAAGACAACATGAAAAAACTGCTACTCACGGCTGCGGCCCTCGCGATGGCGACGGCAGCGCAGGCAGCGGATGAAGTGAAACTGCAATTGCAATGGGTCACGCAGGCTCAGTTTGCGGGTTATTACGTGGCGCTGGATCAGGGGTTTTACGAGGAAGAGAACCTTGATGTGACGATCCTGCCCGGTGGTCCGGATATTGCCCCACCACAAGTGCTTGCCGGGGGCGGCGCGGATGCGATGCTGAACTGGATGCCGTCGGCGCTGGCCGCGCGCGAGAAGGGCCTGCCGGTGGTGAATATTGCGCAGCCGTTTAAGAGTTCCGGCCTGATGCTGACCTGTTGGAAGGATACGGGAATTACCTCGCCGCAAGACTTCAAGGGCAAGACGATTGGGGTCTGGTTCTTTGGCAATGAATATCCGTTCCTGTCCTGGATGTCTCAGGAAGGTATTCCGACCGATGGGGGGGACGACGGTGTGACGGTGTTGAAGCAGGGTTTCAATGTGGACCCGCTGTTGCAGCGGCAGGCCGATTGCATCTCGACCATGACCTACAATGAGTTCGGGCAAGTGCTGGATTCCGGGGTGTCCGAGGACGAGCTTGTGACGTTCAAATATGAAGAGCAGGGTGTCGCGACGCTGGAAGACGGCATCTATGTGCTGGAAGAAAACCTCGCCGACCCGGCCTTTAAGGACAAGATGGTGCGCTTCGTGCGGGCGTCGATGAAGGGCTGGAAATGGGCCGAGGAGAACCGGGAAGAGGCAGCAGGGATCGTTCTGGATAACGACGAGACCGGTGCCCAAACGGAGGCGCATCAGGTGCGCATGATGGGCGAGATTGCGAAGCTCACGGCGGGCTCAAACGGCGCGCTTGATCCGGCGGATTTCCAGCGGACGGTGGATACGCTGCTGGCCGGTGGGTCTGATCCGGTGATCACCAAGCAGCCGGAAGGCGCCTGGACGCATGACATCACGGATGCGGCGTTAAACTGAGTTTCGAATTGCGCTGACGCGCAATCCGACCGACTGGGGAGGGCCAGCCCTCCCCAGACCCCTCCCGGAGTATTTTTGGACCAATGAAAATACACGCGTCTGTGATTGGGCGGGTGTGATCCTTGGCATCTAAAGTGCGACCCAGAATAGGGAGCACTTGAGATGGCAAAGTCTAAGCGGAAGAAGAAGCAAGCGGCGGTGGCGGAACCGGCGAGGCGAGACACGCTGAAGCTGCTGCGCAATGGTGCGATTGCGGCGGCTCTGCTGGGCGGTGGCGGTTATCTGGGCGTGCGCAAGGTTAGGGCCGATCTGGCGGAGCAGGATTTCTCGCTGATTGGCAATGGCAAGCCGACCTTGGTGCAGATTCATGATCCGCAATGCCCCGTTTGTAACGCGTTGCAGAAGGAAGCGCGGGCGGCGCTGTCGAATTTCGAGGAATGCACGATCCAATATGTGGTGGCCAATATTCGCACCGATCAGGGGGCGACGCTGGCGGGCAATCTCGGTGTGCCGCATGTGACGCTGGTGCTCTATGACGCGGCTGGCGAGGTGCAGGAGATTTTGCGCGGGCCGAATGACGAGGCGGCGATTTTGGCGGCGTTTGAGAACACGTACGGGGTGCGACCGTCAGTCTGACCCGGTCAGAACCCCGGCGATTTCCCTTTTCACCCAAGACAGGAGCGGATTGCGCTCGTCGCGCTTGTGAATGAGCGTGCCGATGCGGAAGTTGCGGATGTCGATGGGGGGTTCAGCGACTGAAAGATCGAAGCGGTCGGCCTGCGCTGCGAGCAGGCGCGCGGGCAGGGTCGCGATGAGCTCGGAGCGTTCGAGAAGCGTCAGTGCGTGGAGGAAATAGGGCACCGTTGCGGTGACGCGGCGGGAGAGGCCTTGGGCGGCAAGGGTCGTATCGACGATGCCGGATCGAGAACCGTCGGACGAGACGAGTAGGTGATTGGCCCTGAGATAGGTGTCGAGGGTAAGGGTGTGCAAGGCCGGGTGGTTTTGGCGGGCGGCGACAAGATACGTTTCCTCGGTCAGATGTTCGGCGACGGTGTTGGGGGCGGCGTCGGGAAAGAAGCCGAGGCCGATGTCGATTTTGCCGTCCTTCAGACCCTGATTGGTTTCCTCTCCGGTGGCGGTCGTGACCGAGAGTGTCAGGCCCGGGGCCTGGGCGGTGAGGCGGGTCAGTACATCGGGCAGGAAGGTGGCGAGTTCGAGGTCGCGGCAGGCGATGCGTAAGTGCGCGGTGAGCGTGGCGAGGTTCAGCGCCTGCGGGCCGGACAGGGTGGCGTTGAGCCGTTCGACCACGTCGCGGATGTCGGGCTCGATGGCGCGGGCGAAGGCGGTGGGCTCCATGCCGTGGGGGCGGCGGAGGAACAGATCATCCTCGAAGACCGTGCGTAGACGAGTGATCGCGTGGCTGATCGCCGACGCGGTGAGGCCGAGGTCTTGCGCCACGTCTGAGGCCTTGCCACTGCGCATGAGGCCCAGAAAGATCAGCAGAACGCCGATATCGAGGCGGCGGAGTTTATTTTCATCGAAATCAGACATGAAGTGATTTCAGTTACATTTCATTCAAGGCAGTCGTACATCCGGTCTCAGTGAAATTCAAGGAGAGACAAGATGTCTAAAGTTCTGATGATTGTGGCCAACCCTGCGACCTCGCCGGTGACCGGCTGGCCGATCGGCTTCTGGTGGGCGGAGTTGAGCCATGCGTGGCTGAAATTTCGCGACGCTGGCTATGAGGTGGATGTGGCCTCGCCCGAGGGTGGGGATTTGATGGCCGATGGGTATTCGGACCCCGAGGATGAGAGCGGGTATTCGGCCCATGATGTGATCTCGATGGGGTTCAAACACACGCCTGCGGCGGCGGAACTGACCAGGGCGACACCTGCCATAAAGGACGTTAATGCAAGTGCTTACGACGCGATCTTCATCGTTGGTGGGCAATCCCCGATGGTCTCGATGATTGATGATGCGGCGCTGCATAGGTTCATCGCGGATTTCTACGAGACGGGCAAACCGACAGCCGCCGTGTGCCATGGGACCTGCGTGCTGTTGAAAGCGAAGCTGAGTGATGGATCGCTGCTGGTTGCGGGTAAAACCTGGACCGGGTTTGCCAATTCCGAGGAACAATATGCGGAAAGTGCCGTGGGGCAGAAAATCCAGCCGTTCTGGATTGAGAGTGAGGCGCAGAAGATTGAAAACACGAACTTTATCGTGTCCGGGCCGATGGCGGAATTTGCGGTGCGGGATGGCAATTTGATCACCGGTCAGCAACAGAATTCCTCCGGGAAGGCGGCGGAGCTGGTGATCGAAGCGCTGGGACGCTGAAGCCATGTCGCAGTGGGTTTTCGTCCTTGCAGCACTTGTCACCGGGGCCCTGGTCCCGGTGCAACTGGCGTTGAATGGGCAGCTCGGGACCGCGCTGAAAAGCCCCTATCTGGGAGCGTTCTTCGTCTTTGTCGTGGGTGTGCTGGCGATGGGCGCGGCGCTGGTGGTGATGCAGGAGGGGTTGCCCTCGGCGCAGGCGCTGGGTGCGGTGCCGCCTATGGCCTGGGTCGGCGGGTTGGTCGCCACGATCTACATTCTGGCGGTCGTGGTCTTGGTGCCGAAACTGGGCGTGGGCTCAGTCGCGGTGCTGGTGATCGCGGGGCAAGTGATTGCCGCGCTTGTGCTGGATCATCTGGGCGCGTTTGGCACGGCGCAGGTGTCGATTACGGGGATGCGGGTGCTTGGAGGCGGCCTCGTGTTGACCGGGGCCGCCTTGGTGCGCTTCAGTTGAAGACCGTCGTGGCGCCTGCGGGATCACTGGTCCCGACAATGTGGTAGAGGCTGGCCTCGCCGGTCATCGAGGGCACCACGGAGTGGCTGAGACCGGCGGGCACCATCGCTGTGTCACCGGGGTTGAGCGTGGCGCTGCCACCGTCCCAATCCAGCTTCCAGTAGCCGCGCACGGGCATGAGCACGCTGGCGCGGTCGTGGCTGTGTTTCTTCGAAGTCGCCGAGTTTTGGTTGATGAAATCGACCTCGAAACCGGGCTTGTCGCGCAGCTTGCCGTTCTCGCCGATCACCTTGGCAGGGGCCTTGTCGGCGAGCGCCATAAGGTCCCAATAGCGGGCTATGTAGCCCGGGATGACATCGGCGGTGCTGGGCTCTGGGAAGGCTTTCAGCTCTGCATCGGTTAGGAGCGGCATCGGCTTGACGCCCTCGGGCAAGGACTGACCCTGTTTGGTGTCGTAAAGCTTGCCGTTCTCGCCAAGGACGAGGCCGTGATCCTGGGCGTCTTCGATCACCTGCGGGGCCCAGATGACGCCGCCGCCGGCGTCGTCGCCGCCGAGGATCGCCATGATCATCCCGTAATCGGTGCCGATATTCTCGAAGCCGCGGAAAATGCCGGTGGGGATGTTGAAGATATCGCCTTCCTCGAGCACCACTTCGCCCGCGGTCCCCCAGCGGCCCCAGAAGAACCGCCAGCGGCCCTTGGTGACGAAGAACACTTCCGCCGTGCGGTGCGAATGCAAGCTATTGCGGCATTTCGGCGGCTGCCCCGCGGCGCCGATGTTGAAGCCGATTTGTTCAGTGATATGAACATGTTGGTCAGCCGACTCCGACACGCCGCCGCCGATGATCGTGAAGTTTTCCTTCTGATCGGAGCCGGGCGTATGGGCGTCGATGAAGGCGGTCTTGCAGGGTTGCAGATCGCCATAGCGGACGATGTTTTGTTCCATGTCTTGAGGGGTCATTTCTTCGGTCCTACGATTTGGGTCGCCAGCGTTTTCAAAGCAGCGGCCATGTTGTCATTCGTTGATTTGGCGTTTGGAGACAGCACGCGGATGGTCAGCAGATCGCCATCCTGAAAGAGCACGGCAGTGGAGCCTTTGGTGTCGCCGATGTCATAGGTCGTCACCCAACCCACGGCGCCACCGATTTCCGCGGCTTTCATCCGGCAAGACGGTGAGTTGGATTTGCAGATATCTTCCATCTTTTTCAGCGTCGTCTCGCCGGAGCGGTAGCGGGTTTCGGTGCCATCGGTCGATTGGCCAAGCTGCACATCGATGGCCACCAGGTCGGCGCAGGCCACGCAACCGACGGTGAGGCGGTCGCGCTCCTTCTTGGTTTCGAAACTGCCGCCGGAGAAAGCGGTTGCATCGACAGAAAGCCGGGTGAGGTTCTTTTGCCGGAAACCATCGGCGTGCGCCGGGAGGGCCAGGCAGAGGAGCAGCGATGCGGCGAGAAAGCGTTTCATATCAGTCGCCTGCATGCATCAGGATCTGTTTCCAGATCGCGATTTCATCGTAGAGGGCAAATTCGCGACGCAGGCCGGTGCCGGAGCCATCCGGGCCGAAGGGGCCGTATTCGGCGTGGCACATTCCCATGACATGGACGCGGGCGCCGGTGGGTTCGCCGAAGGTGCCCCAGCCAGTGTGCTTGCCGTCAAGCGACCAGCGCAGCGCGGCGCGGGGGCTCATCATGCCGCCATCCATTCCGATCTGGTGATGGATTTTGAACTCTGCGTCGGGGAAAGAGGAGCGTAAGCCTAGCCAGAAGCTCGTGACCTGGTCATGGCCGAGTGCTGTCTGCGCGCCGGCATATTCGCCGATCACCGCGCGGTCATATTCCTCGCGGATATGGGTGAAATCGGCCTCCATGATGCGGGTGAGGGTGTTCGCGTAGCGCTTGCCCCACTCATTGTCATTGCCGGTGCCGTTGTAGCCGCCATCGACATCGTTTTCAGGCAGGAAGACGGGGTTAGAATTGGCCGCGCCGCCCTCGCGGGCGATGAGCTCAGCGGTGTAGCTGCGGGGGTCCATGCCCATCTGTCGGACCATGCCGCCGTAATCGCGGATCAGCCATTCGTCGTAGATCGTGTCGTCCTTGCAGGCGCAATCGGCGATGACGCGCACCATCCAGGGGCGGTGCGTGGCGGGTCCAAATTGGCCATCGCCGGTATGAGTGGCGGTGGTGAGCAAGCGGTGCGAGGAGAGAAAGCCGTCCTCCTCATTGCCAGACCAGATGACGTCCTCGCCATAGAGTTGACGGTCGGAGAACTCGTGGCAGGTGGCCATGGTCGAGGCGATGACGGCCTGGTTGCCCTTTTGGATGCCCATGGGCGAGCGCACGGGGATGTCCTTGGCGTAGTAGTGGTGGAGGGTGGCGATGCCGCGCTCCTCCCAAATCTCGCGGGTGATCTTGATGATATAATCGGGCAGATCACTGAATTTATTGGAAAAACCCTTCATTTACTCTTTCCATCCTTTTGGAATACGGGCGCTTTTGCGGATGATCAGCGGGCCGTCGATTTCGATGCGTTCGGCTTGTGTCTCGGTGCCGGCGATGCGGTCGAGAAGGTGTTCGACAGTAGCCTCGACCATGCGGTTGGCGGGCTGTCTGACGGTCGTGAGTTGGAAACTGTCCCAAGCGGCGAGCGTGACATCGTCATAGCCGACGATCGAGACCTCTTCGGGGATGTCGAGGCCCAACTCGTGGCGCAGAACCTCGATGACGGCGAAAGCCATGTGGTCATTGCCGACGAAGATCGCGTCGGGCGGGGCGTCGGTAGCGAAGAGAGAACGCGCGGCGGCGGCGGAGGCTTCGCGGGAGAAAAGGCCGTCCACGACGGCATGGGGTTTCAGGCCGTGAGCGGCGAGACCGGCTTCGAACCCTGCGAGACGGTCGCGACCGGTGGAGGCGCCTTGCCAGCCGGAGATATGGGCGATCTTGCGATGGCCGCCTTGCACGAGGAATTCGGCGACCTTCTTGCCGCCGTCAAAGTTGGCGGAGGTGACGGAGGTGACGGAGGGGTCGTCCTGGCCGCGGTTGAAGAGCACCATCGGCACGCCTTCTTCCTTGAGCCGGTCGGAGAGGGCGGAGGAAATCGAGACCGAGGCCATGATGATGCCGTCGACCTGATGGTCGAGCAGGTCCTGTACGACAGAGTCGACCTCGCCAGCATGGTTCGCGGCGAGAATAATCATGATGTTGTAACCCTTGGCCCGCAGGGTTTGGCTCAGCTTTTCAAGGGCTTCGGTGTAGAACGGGTTGTCCAGATAGGCGAGGATCAGGCCGATGGTCTTCGACTGGCCGGTGATGAGGCTGCGCGCGAGCGTGTTGGGGCGGTAGCCGAGTTTTTCCGCTGCCGCGCGCACCCTGCGCTCCATATCGGGACTGACCTTCATGCCCGGCGTGAAGACGCGGGAGACCGTGGGCTGGCTGACGCCGGCCTCTTTGGCGACGTCGAGCGAGGTGACTTTACCAACTGGCATGGGGTGCCTTTCGTGCTTTGCCGAATTCGCGCATCCGCGCGAGCACATCGACGCCGAGTTGGCGGTAAATGTCCAGCATGTCCAAGAGGACCCAGTTTTCGCGGATCAGCCCGTTTTCGAGCCGCCAGAAATCGAGGGAGCACATCTCGACCTGCTTGCCCGAGGGTGCGATGCCGAGCCAGCCGTCATGGGTCAGATGCTGGCGCATATTGGGCCAGCCGGTGACACCGACATAGGCGCCTTGGGCGAAGAAGTGGTACTCCATCTGATCGCGGTAGCTGCCCCGGTCAGGCATGGCTGAAAGGAACGGTATCTGGTGCCAGTCGCGGAAGGCTTGCGTGCCGCGGGCGGTGCCGATGCCAGCGGGGCCGTACCAGGAGAAGCGGGGGTGCCAGAAGCGCTCCATCTCCATCACTTCCGGGCCACCTTCCTTAGGATGTTTTCCCATATGGATCAGCATGTTGCGGACGGTTTCTAAATTGGTTCCGCCGTCACCTGAGTGAGGGCCAAGCCCATCTTGCGTGGCGGGGCTTGGTGTCAGCCACTCGCGCCCTAGGGAGGGGCTCATCGGCCAGGCCTGCGCCTGCGTCATCAGTTCGGGGATGTCCCAGATCGCGTGCATCTCGACGGTTTGGCCGTCTTCGATCCGGTAGAACTCGTGAAAGCGCATATGCGCCTGATGACCGGTCGGTGGGATGTCGAGGAAAGGTGCGTGGAAGCGACCCGTGTAGTATCCAGCCGTGCCGATCCATGTGCCCCCTTGCTCGGTGTCGCCGTCGATCTGGATGTAGTCGCGGCGTTCGAGGTCGGGGAAGGCGGCATGGAGGGGCGCGAAAGCGGTATCGTAGAGCGCGTCGGGGCCTGTGAGGTCGCCGAACGGGTGGCAGAGATGGATATCCGCGTCCGGCACGATGGCGTCCGCGAGGGCGGTACGCACGGGGGCTTCTTCGAAATCGTATAGGGCGGCGCGCAGGGCAGGGGTCATAGCTTCGCCTGCTCCGCCATCATGTCGTAGCCCCATTGCAAGAGCGCATCTGGAAGATCGACGAAGACCCAGTTCTCAACCAGCAGATCGCCCTCGCGGCGGTACCAGTCACAGACACGGAAGCGGGTGGTGACGCCGGTGGGCTCAAACCCGAGATAGGGGCCGGTATGCGTGCCTTGCAGCGAGGGCCAGCCGCCGATGCAGGAATAGTCGCCATCGGCAAAGCGGGTGAAATGTTTGGTGGGGGTTTTGGGGGACATGCCGCCGCCCCAGCCTTCAAACGCGTTCTCGAACGGGACCTGGAATTTCTGGAATTCCTCGATGCCGACGAAACGCCCGAACGCGGCGGGGCCGTACCACATCATGTTGGGGTGCCAGAAGGGCCGCCATGCCTCGTCTTCGGTGGCGAGACCGGCGAGCATGTCCACCATGATCCTGTAGGTCTCGGCGGAATGGGCGGCGTCGCCGATCTCGGCGCGCAACCCGTCATGGGTGGCGGGGCCGGGGGTCATGAAACAGGACCCTTGGGGGGCGGAGAGTGGGTAGCGCCCGATCTGGATAAGCAGCTCGGGAATGTCGAGATAGATATAAGATTCAACGGCTTGGCCGTTTTCCATGCGGTGGAAATCGCCGATACGGATGTAGGTCAGCTTGTCGGTGGGTTTGATCCCGCACCAATCACGGCGATGGGTGCCGACGAGATAGCCCATGCCGGAGGTCCAGTCGGTGCCGTCATAGGAGGTCCCGGCGATCTGGATGTCGGGGCGGAAGTAGAGGCCTTCGAAGGCGCGAAAGAGGGGGTTCAGGAAGCCCTCGATCACGCCCGCTGCGCCGCTCAGATCATTGATCGGATGCGAGACGTTCACCGCCGCGGTATCGGCGAAAAACCGTGTGACCGCAGCGCGTTGAGCGTCAGCGTCCGGGTGTCGAAAGGCCTCCCAGAAGGATTGATAGGCTGCCTTGTCGTCGGCGGTGGACATGGGGCTACTCGGCTGCGTCCTTGTAGGGGGCCGGGCCGCCATAGGGCACGTTCACACCGCCATAGCGCCGCACCCGCAGGTTGCATTGCTCGGCATGGCCGACGAAGCCTTCGAGCAGGCAGAGACGGGAACCGTATGCGCCGATGTCCGCCGCAGCCTCGTCGGAGGTGATTTTCTGATAGGAGTGGGTTTTCAGGTACTTACCGACCCAGAGACCACCTGTATAACGGCCTGCTTTCTTCGTAGGCAGCGTGTGGTTGGTGCCAATCACCTTGTCGCCGTTGGCGACATTGGTGCGCGGCCCGAGGAACAGCGCGCCGTAGCAGGTCATGTTGTCGAGGAACCAGTCGTCGCGGTCGGTCATGACCTGGACGTGCTCGGAGGCGATGTAATCGGCGACTTCCAACATCTCGTCATAGCTGTCGCAGAGGATGACCTCGCCGTAATCCTCCCAGCTCTTCGACGCGGTGTCGGCGGTGGGAATGATCTTCAGGATGCGATCAATCTCGGTGAGGGTGTCTTCGGCCAGCTTGCGGGAATTGGTGACCAGCACGGCGGGGGAGTTGTAGCCGTGCTCGGCCTGGCCCAGGAGGTCGGTCGCGCACATCTCACCATCGACGGTGTCATCGGCGATCACCATTGTTTCGGTCGGACCTGCGAAAAGGTCGATGCCGACGCGGCCAAAGAGCTGGCGCTTGGCTTCGGCGACGAAAGCGTTGCCGGGGCCGACGAGCATGTGCACGGGGTCGATGGTCTCGGTGCCGATGGCCATCGCACCGATGCCCTGAATGCCGCCGAGCACGTAAATCTCATGCGCGCCGCCAAGATGCATCGCGGCGATGACCGCGGGATTCGGTTCGCCTTTGAAGGGCGGCGTGCAGGCGATGATGCGCGGCACTTGCGCGACGGAGGCGGTGGCGACGGACATATGCGCGGACGCCACCATGGGGAATTTGCCGCCCGGCACGTAGCAGCCCACGGATTGCACGGGGATGTTCTTGTGGCCGAGGATCACGCCGGGCATCGGCTCGACCTCGATATCGAGCATCGAGTCGCGTTGAGCTTGCGCAAAATTGCGCACCTGTTCCTGCGCGAATTTGATGTCATCCATGTCGCGGGGCGAGACTTTCGCCATCAGCGCCTCGATATCGCTGTCGCTCAATTTGAACGAGGCCGGGGAGTAATTGTCGAATTTCTCAGACAATTCCCGAACCGCCGCGTCACCGCGCGCTTCGATGTCTTTCAACGTGCTTTCCACGACCGCGCGGGTCTTGGCGTCATCCTCCTGACGCTCCGCTTCAGGCTTGCCGCGCTTGAGATATTCTATGCTCATGACATCAACTCCCAGGTTTCAATCCCTAGTCTTATCATACGTGAATACGTATTCAAGCGCTATTCACGGGGCGCGGGCATTTGGTCCAAGAATTGCCAAATTCGGTGTATAATCTGGCGCCATGACACGAGACGACTCCGACATCGACCCAGACATCGCCCGGATGCGCCGCAAAGGTCTGTGGGTGGTGAGCCTGATTTGCACTGTGCCCATCGTTCTGGCGCTGATCTTCATCTATGCCACCGGGTTCTCGGAACGCTCACCGGTCGACAACATGTTCTACATCGCTATCGCCCTGTTCCTGCCCCTGAACCTTGCGTTCGAGGAAGCGGCAAAGTGGAAAATCTGGGAGGACCTTTTGCCGGACTGGGTGTCGATGACCCATCGGAAGTCAGTGGCGCTGAACCTGTCGGTCGCCCTCCCCTTCGCGATGGTGCTGTCGGAGGACACGGACCCCTATTCCACGATCTTTCTCAACTGGCTTTGGGGTGTGCCGGCGCTTTTTGGCTTCCTGATGCTTGTCGATATCGTGAAATGGCGCGTCTTTTCCAAGCGCAAAACCTGAAACAGGGTTGTGAGCCGAACTGCCGGGCGGCTGGCACCAAGCAAACCAAAGTCAATTCACCCATCTGACAAAAAGTTTAACAGCGTCGGGACACCCTGTCGCGGTGCGTTGGCTTGACCCTATGTGTGATTGGCCGACATAACTTGTCAGGAATGGAGGACCGCCTCGGATGATCCCAGAACTTGGACAATTCGCGATCGCTCTGGCGTTGATTTCGGCGCTTGTACAAAGCGTTTTGCCGATCCTGGGCGCGTCGCGGAGCAATCTGGTCTGGATGCGCACCGGAACGGCGACCTCAGTGGCCCAGGCGATCCTGGTTGGCTTTGCGTTCTGGGCCCTGATGCGCAGCTATATCGTCAGTGATTTTACGGTGCTGAATGTGGTGCAGAACTCGCATTCGCTGAAACCGATGATCTACAAGATTGCGGGCACATGGGGGAACCATGAGGGTTCGCTGCTCTTATGGGTGCTGATCCTGGCGCTGTTCGGGGCCGGCGTCGCTTTGTTCGGGGGCAATATTCCAAACGGATTGAAAGCGCGCACGCTGTCGGTACAGGCCTGGATTTCCGTGGGATTCCTGAGCTTTATGATCTTTACCTCAAACCCGTTTGAGCGGGTTTTTCCACCACCCGTGGATGGGCAGGACCTCAACCCGCTGTTGCAGGATATCGGCCTCGCGCTGCATCCGCCGCTGCTTTATGTGGGCTATGTCGGTTTCTCGATTGTCTTCTCCTTCGCTGTCGCGGCGCTGATCGAAGGTCGGGTTGATCCTGCCTGGGCGCGCTGGGTGCGCCCCTGGACGCTGGCGGCCTGGGTGTCGCTGACGGGGGGCATCGCGCTGGGCTCCTGGTGGGCCTATTACGAGCTCGGCTGGGGCGGCTGGTGGTTTTGGGACCCGGTTGAAAACGTGTCCTTCATGCCGTGGTTATTGGGCACAGCTCTGCTGCATTCGGCGATTGTGACCGAGAAGCGGGACACATTCAAAAGCTGGACCATCCTGTTGGCAATATTGACTTTTTCACTGTCGCTATTGGGCACATTCATCGTACGATCAGGCCTTTTGACCTCTGTCCATGCTTTCGCCGTGGACCCCGAACGCGGGCTTTACATCCTCGGCCTTCTGGCGGTTTCCATCGGCGGATCGTTGACGCTCTTTGCGGCGCGCGCGCCAGCGATGGAGGGGGGTGGTTTGTTTGCGCCGATCTCCCGCGAGGCGGGACTTTTGATCAACAATCTGCTCTTGGCCACAGCCACGGCGACGGTTCTGTTCGGCACGCTCTATCCGTTGTTCCTCGAAGCTGTGACAGGCGAGAAAATCTCCGTCGGGCCACCGTTTTTCAACGCGTCGTTCATCCCGATCATGCTGCCCCTGATACTGGTCATGGGGCTGGGGCCGTTCCTCAGTTGGAAACGCGCAGACCTTTCCGGGGTGTTAATGCGTTTAAAATTTTTAATCGCGTTAACCGTGATTGCGACGCTGGTGCTCTGGTATTTCGTGACGGAAGGCCCTGTTTTAGCGGTGATTTCGATGGGGATCGCGTTCTGGCTGATCGGAGCCTCGCTGTTTGAGTGGTTCCGCCGTTTAAAAATTTTAAAACCGGGGGTCTGGGGACGTATCCGGCGCCAACCGCGGGCCTCCCATGGTATGACGCTCGCCCATATCGGCGTGGGCGTGGTGATGATGGGGGTCATCGGCTCTTCGGCCTGGAAGGAAGAGGTGGTTAGTTTCGCAACCCCCGGCACCGAGGTGCAGATCGCAGGGTTCGATCTGACCTTCGAGAAGCTCGAGAACCTGCGCGGACCCAACTATCTGGCGCAGGTTGCTACTATCAAGGTGGAACGCGATGGCGAGTTCGTCACCACGCTCTACCCCGAACGCCGCACTTATCCGGTGGCGCGCTCCACCACCACCGAGAGCGCTATTCGCCAAACTCTCGCGGGTGATCTATACCTCTCGATCTCGGAGCCCGCAGCGGAGAATGCCGCTGGCCAATGGGTGTTCCGCGCGCTTTATGAGCCCTTGGTGAACTTCCTCTGGATCGGCTCCGTGTTGCTGGTGCTGGGCGGTATGCTCTCGCTCTCGGATCGGCGTCTGCGCATCGGCGCGCCGCGCAAGTCCCGCGCGCCCGTGGCAGCGACGCCGGCGGAGTAACCCCATGAAACGTATCCTCTTTTTCGTCCCACTTGCGATTGTGGCTTTCGTGCTTGGCTTCTCGCTCTGGGGGCTTTCCGGCGGGCGCGATCCCAATGCGATCCCCTCGGTTCTGATCTCCAAACCGGTGCCGAGCTTCGCGCTGGAGGCGGTCCCGGGGCTCGAAACGCCGGGCCTGAGCGAGACGGACCTGCAAGGGGGCGGCGAGCTGATGCTTGTCAACGTCTTTGCCTCCTGGTGCGGGCCCTGCCGCGCGGAGCACCCGCTGCTGACCAGCCTGGTTGAGGACAAGGGCATCCCGCTGATGGGCATCAACTACAAGGACAAGGCCGAGGATGCGATTGCCTGGCTCGACGAGTTGGGCAACCCCTATGCGCGCATCGGCTATGACATCTCCGGCCGGGCGGGCATCGAATGGGGCGTCACCGGCGTGCCGGAAACCTTCGTGATCGGCGCCGATGGCACGATCCTTTATCGCGAGGCGGGGCCGGTTGTGGGCGATGGGATGAAACGCTTGATCGACGCGATTGAGGCTGCGAAAGCAGGGGCATGAGACGTCTCATCCTTCTTCTGGTGATAATCGCCACGCCGCTCTGGGCGGTGGAGCCTGACGAGGTGCTGGACGATCCGGTGCTGGAACAGCGCGCGCGCGACATCAGCGCCAATGTCCGCTGTGTGGTCTGCCAGAACGAGCCGATCGACAGCTCCAATGCGGGCGTGGCGCGGGATTTGCGTATTCTCATCCGCGAACGCCTTGTCGCAGGCGACAGTGATCAGGAGATTTACGATTTCCTCGTCGCGCGTTACGGCGATTTTGTGCTGTTCCGACCGCCGCTGAAGCCCTCGACCTACCTGCTCTGGGGCGCGCCGATGCTTATTCTGCTGCTGGGTGGTCTCGCGGTGGTCCTCACCCTGACGCGCAAACGCACGGGGCCGAAGGTGGAGGCCCTGAGCGCCGAGGAAGAGGCGCGGATCAAGGCGCTGATGGAAAAGGACGAGACGTGATGTTCTGGGTCGGCATCGTCATCCTCGCCGCCATTGGGGCGGTCTCGGTCGTCTGGCCGCTTCTACGCAAGGATGCCACCACGCTCGACCGGGCTGAAGGTGCGCTGGCGATCTTCAATGACCAATTGGCGGAAGTTGACCGCGATGCCGCGCGGGGGCTGATCTCGGAGGCAGAGGCTGCGGCGGCGAAGATCGAGATCAAGCGCCGCATGCTCGCCGCCGACAAGGATCGTCAGAGCGCGAAGGGCAAAGGCGGAGGGTTTCTCGTAACGCTGCTTATGGCTGCTGTGGTGCCTTTGGGGGCGGCGGGGGTCTATTACGTCACCGGCTCGCCCGGAACCCCGTCGATCCCCTTCGCCGAGCGCCAGGACGAGATGCAGGCAGCGAGTGAACTGGCCGTCTTGGCCGAGCGCCTTGAGAACAGGCTCCTGGCCGATCCGAGTGGCGGCGAAACCCGCGGCTGGACCCTTTTGGCGACGACATACATGAATATGGGCCGGGTCGAGGATTCACTGCGTGCCTGGGAGGTCCTGATTTCCCGCGAGGACGCCACCTCCGCCACCTTCTCGCAATATGCCGAAGCCCTGATCACAGCGGAAAGCGGGGTGGTGACGCCGAAAGCGCGGGAGGCTTTGGCGCGCTCGGCAGAGCTTGATCCCGAGAACCCTGCGGCGACCTTCTACCTCGCGCTGGCGATGGAGCAGGACGGCGAGACCCCCGGAGCCCGCCGGATGCTGATCGAGCGGATCGCGCAAGAGACCGCGCCGCAGGAGTGGATGGATATTTTTCTGCGCGAAATCAATCGGATGGGGGAAGAGTTTGGTCTCGATCCCATTGAACTGCCGGAGTTCCCGGATGCGCCCCGTGGTCCCTCACAAGAGGATGTTGAAGCCGCGGCGGAGCTGTCTCCCGAAGAGCGGATGGAGTTCATCCGTTCAATGGTCTCAGGCCTTGCGGAGCGCCTAAGAGAGCAGCCGGATGATCTGGAAGGCTGGCTGCAATTGGCACGCGCCTATGCGGTTCTGGGCGAGACGGAGAATGCGGTGGAAGCGCTGACCTCTGCAAAGGTTCTCACCGATGCGCTGCCGGAGGACGATCCGCGTCGTCAGATGGTCGAAGAAGGGATCGCCGAGCTCGGCGGTTAGGCGGCGCCTGCATTTGGCTATCACCAAGTGTGGCGGTCAACCAACGGTCGAGTAGAGTGTCTTTCTGCCCAAGCGCCCCTCTCGGCGTCATTCGGAATATGTGAAACGTTTGCTCCTTGGAACGAACGCAGCGCCCGGCCCGAGGGTGGGCGTGAAGCGCCCGCCCTGTGGGGCGGGTCGGGCGCTGCCCGGCGTAAACGCCGGGCGGAGATCTTTGACGAGATCGCCTATTGCTGTACGCCGACCGCCTCGTTCAACGCTTCGGTCACCGCACTGGTCGTGAGGATTTCCGGCAGCGCGATGCCCTGCGGCGCATGGGGGCCATAGACCATGTTGAACGGGATACCGAAGCGCCCGTTATCCTGCAGATAAGCGAGGATTTCCGGATCGGGACGGGTCCAGTCAGCCTGCATCGCAACCACCCCATCACTGGCGAGTATCTCCGCAATCGGGCTGCGATCGAGCACCAGCGCCTTGTTGGTCTTGCAGGTCAGGCACCAATCGGCGGTCACGTCGACGAAGACTGCCTTGCCTTCGACCACATGGCCCGTGATTGCGCTCATCTGCCACTCGCGCCAGATGTCGGAACGCGCATCGGCCTCGGCAGGGGCGGCGCTTTGCAATAGCGCGGGCAGGGCGATTGCGGCGATGATGCTGGCGAGAAGGCCCGACCTGGCGAAGTTTCGTGTCGCGAGCGGGCGCAGGAAGATCAGGGCCAGAAGGATGGCGGCGAGGCTCAGGATGGCGGCAAACGTGCCTGCCACATTGGAGAGTACGAAAACCAGCCAGAGGGCCGTGCCCGCGAGCAAGAGCCCGAGGGCGAATTTGACCCAGAGCATCCAGCGCCCCGGCTTTGGCAATTTCGAGATCAGCGATGGTTTCAGCGCCACGAGAAGGTAAGGCGCGGCCAAACCGATCCCGAGCGCGGTGAAGACGAGAAGCGTATCAAGCGGCGAGCCGGCCAGCGCGAAAGTGACGGCGGTGCCGAGGAAAGGCGCGGAGCAGGGGGTGGCAAGGATGGCGGCCAAGGCGCCGGTCGCGAAGTCACCTGCGAGCCCGGGGCGACCATCGGCATCGGCCAGCTGTGTCATCAGACCCTGCGGCAGGTTGATCTCAAAAAGCCCCATCATGTTGGCTGCGAAAAGCGTGATGATCGTCAGCATCACGGCGAGGAATAGCGGGCTCTGGAACTGGATGCCCCAACCGACCTGACCGCCTGCGAGGCTGACCGCGATCAGGATCAGGGCCAGCGCCCACATGAAGGCCAGCACGCCAGCGGCGGAGGCGAGAAACCCGGCGCGAATGCGCGCGGGGCTGTGGGATTGCGACTGGATGGCGGAGGTCAGCTTGATCGACAGAACCGGCAAGACGCAGGGCATGACATTGAGGATCAGCCCGCCCAGAAGTGCTATGCCGAGTATCCAGATCAGGCTCGTCTGCGCTGCCTGAGTAGGTGCGAGAGGGGCGGAGGCTGGCGCTCCTGCGTCAAACACGGCAGAGCGGTTGGTGGTGACCAGCGTGATGTCGAAGGGCTCCAACGCCTCGGGCATGGTGAGGATTGGCAGGGAGACGACCGCCTCCCGCGCGCCGTTTTGGAACGTGATGTCTGGCGGGCCGAAACTCGCATCAGAGCCCATATCCGGGAAGATCGTCAGGTCGGCCCCGATCGGCGTGTCGGATGTGAGCGACACCTCCAGACGGTCATTTTCGGGGCTGATCCAATAGGCAGCGTCGGTGAATTGGGCCTCTTTCAGTGAGCCCGGGACTTTTGCGACCGCCGCGGCGATCTCTTGCGCCGAGACGGCATCAATCCCGTCGCCCGATGGCAGATCGACGGCCAATTGGAACATCTCCGGCACGCAGATCTCCGAGCAGACGAGAAGGTTGATCTCGGCCACGAGGCTCGCGGGCGCTCCGGGGTTTTGCAGAGCGATCTGGATCGGGTAGGTGACGGAGGTCTCGTATCCGTAGTTTTCGATGTCAAAGGCGTCAAAGCGCATCGGCGCGGGCCAGAATATGTTGGCCTCAGCGACGTTTTCGGACGCGCTCCAGATGATCTCGGGCGGATAGCCCACGGCGCCGGGCGATTTCCAGTAGGTCTTCCAGCCGTCCGCGAGATCGACGCGCAGGGCCGCCGAAATCGTGCTGGCATCGGGCGCAATCCCGTCCTCTGCGGTGAAAAGCCAGGCCGAGATCCGTTCATTGGAATGGGGAAGCGAGCCCGCGGCAAGAGCCGGGAGCGCCCCCGCCAACAGGGCGAGCATTACCGAAAGGGAACGGAGATAGGCCATCGCCCGCGACATTTGGCGAATTCACGCTGAAATTCAATGATGAAGCCCTTGGTCTCACTTGGACGTGATGCGATTTCGCGCCCATCTGTTTGACTTGTGATCAGGCGTAGGTCACCAAGGAGGTATTAAGCGATTTTACCCGAGGACGAGGGCCCGATGATCCGATTTTTGATGGCAGCAAGCGTGGCGGCATTAAGCCTTGGCACACCGGCGATGGCGGATGCGCTGGATGAAGCGCGGGTGAAAGAACTGGTGCTCGAGGCGATCCGGGAAAACCCCGAGATCGTGCGCGAAGCCATCGAGATCTTGCAGGCGCAAGAGGAAGCCGCGCAGGCCGAAGCGGCGCGACTGTTTCTGTCGCAGCAGCGCCAGATCCTGGAAAACGACCCCAACGCGCCGGTGATCGGCAACCCCGACGGCGATGTCACCGTGGTCGAGTTTTTCGACTATAATTGCGGCTATTGCCGCCGGGTCTTTCCGAATGTGAAAGCGCTTCTGGAGAATGACACCAATGTGCGTGTGGTGATGCGCGAATGGCCGATCCTGGGCGAGGCGTCGGTCTTTGCCGCTCGCGCCTCCCTCGCGGCGCGGGAGCAGGGCAAATATGAGGAATTCCACAACGCGCTGATGGGCAATCGTGGGCGGATCACTGAGGCCTCGGTGATGTCGATTGCCGAGGGGCTGGGCCTCGATACCGATCAGTTGCGCGCCGATATGAACTCGGACGCGGTGAATGCGCATCTGGAAACCTCCCAGCGCTTGACCCAGGCGCTTGGGTTCAACGGCACGCCCGCCTTCGTCTTTGGGGACGAATTGGTGCCGGGCGCCATTGAAACCGACCAGATGGAAGCGCTTGTGGCGCAGATTCGCGCTGACAGCTAAGGGCGAGGCGGTCCCGCAAGGGAGCGATGAGCGGCTCAGTCGTAGTGCAATTCCTGCGCCTTACCGCGGAAGATGTAGTAGCTCAGCGCCGTGTAGCCGAGGATCGCCGGTAGCACGAAAAGCGTGCCAGCCAGGATGATCAGCAGGCTTTCCGGCGCGCTTGCCGCCTCGTAGATCGTGATCTTTTCGGGCACGACATAGGGGTAGAATGAATAGGCCATGCCGATATAGCTGCAGGTGAAGAGCGTCGTGGCGGCGGCAAAGGGCGTCCAGGCGTAACGGTCATTCTCCTGCGGCAGGCGGCGCAATTTCCACCAGAGAAACACCACCATTGCGCCTGAGATCAGGGGCAGGGGTGCGAGATAGAGCGCCTGCGGGAACTCGAACCATTTGTCGAAGATGCGAGGGGAGACGAAAGGCGTGGCCAGCGACACCGCCCCGATGCCGAGGATCAGCCCCCAGATGCCGCCCTTGGCCCAACCGATGGCCTTCTTTTGCAAAGCGCCTTCGGTCTTGGCGATCAGCCAGGCTGCACCGATGAAGCTGTAGCCGACCGAGAGGAACACCGCCGTCAGCACGGCAAAGCCCACATGCGCCCAGGTCCAGGTGAGCCCCATGATATACATGCCCAGCATGAAGCCCTGACTGAGGGACGCCATGAGCGATCCAACAACGAAAGCCGTGTTCCAATAGGGTTTCTGCGCCGCCGGCGCTTTGGCGCGGAACTCGAAAGACACACCGCGCAGGATCAACCCGAAGAGCATCACAAAAACCGGCAGGTAGAGCGCCGTCAGGATCACCCCGTGGGCGGTGGGAAAGGCCACCAGAAGGATGCCGATGGCGAGTACGAGCCAGGTTTCATTGGCGTCCCAGAACGGGCCGATGGAAGCGACGAGGCGGTCTTTTTCGGCCTCCGTTTCGCAGAACGGCATCAGCATGCCGACGCCCAGATCGAACCCGTCAAGGATCACATAGATCAGGATCGAGAGCCCCATGAGTGAGGCAAACGCCCAGGGGAGCCAGGTTTCAGGAGGAAAGCCAAGAAGGTCCATTTTGCGCTACTCCGCCGGGCTGATCGCCGCGATCTCCGCCTCGCCGGAGCGCGGATATTTGCGGTTTGACAAGGGCTCGCCGCGCGCGGCCTTCATCGCCAGATAGGTGATCGTGCCCATATAGGCCAGCGTCAGCGCGGCGTAGATCGCGAGATAGAGGATGAGCGTCGAGAGCACCATGGTGGGCGGCACATCCGCGACGGCCTCCTTGGTCGTCACGACACCTTGCACCAGCCAGGGCTGCCGCCCGATTTCGGTCGTGTACCAGCCCGCGAGCGTGGCGATCCAGCCGGAAAAGGCCATGCCAGACAGGCTCCAAAGCACCGGTTTCGGCAGGTTGCCCGCGCCGTAGCGGCGGATCATGACGGCTGTGCCCCAGCTCAGCAGAAGCATTGCCATGCCGGTGCCGACCATGATGCGGAACGACCAGAACACGGGCGCGACTGGCGGGTGCAGATTGGTGCCGTCCTCAGCAACAAAATCGTTGAGACCCGGCACAACACCATCGGCCTTGTGCTTCAGGATCAGCGAGGCGCCGTTCGGAATGCCGATCTCGAAATCATTCGAACGGGTTTCCTCGTTGGGCAGGGCAAAGAGCAGAAGGGGGACGTTCGATTGCGTCTCCCAATTGCCTTCCATGGCCGCGACTTTTTGCGGCTGATATTCCAGCGTGTTCAGACCATGCAGGTCGCCCATCAGGATTTGCGCCGGGATCAAGCCTGCGGCGAGGAACACACCCACCCGCAGCGCCGATTTCACCGCCTCGGAGCGATCGCCCCAGAGCAGCCTGAAGGCGGAGATACCCGCGATCAGGAAGGCGACGGTCAGACCGGAGGCCAGCGCCATATGGGTGAAGCGGTAGGGTAGCGACGGGTTGAAGATGATCTCCAGCCAGTTGGTGGCATGGGCCACGCCGTCAATCATTTCAAAGCCTTGTGGGGTGTGCATCCAGGAGTTCAGGACCAGAATCCAGAACATCGACATCGTCGTGCCAAACGCCACGAGGAAGGTCGCGAGCGTATGCACCCAGTTTTTGACACGGCTAAAGCCGAAGAGCATGATGCCGAGGAAAACCGCTTCGAGGAAGAAGGCGGTCATGACCTCATAGGCCAGAAGGGGACCGGCGATATTGCCGACTTTCTCCATGAAACCGGGCCAATTGGTGCCGAACTGGAAGGACATGGTGATGCCGGAGACAACGCCCATGGCGAAGCTCAGAGCGAAGACTTTCACCCAGAACAGATAGGCGTCCATCCATTTGCGCTCGCCCGTGGCGTTGAAGCGCAGTTTGAAGAATAGCAGCACCCAGCCGAGCGCGATGGTGATCGTCGGGAACAGAATGTGGAACGAGATGTTGGCGCCGAATTGAATTCGGCTGAGCATCAGGGTGTCCATAATTGCCTCTTATTTGGGTCCTTTTCGGACCTTTACACATGTTGTTTCAGATGTAGGCGGGTGCTTGCCTCTGTCACGGGCGGTGCGACAGGATGCACATGCGACATTCCGTGCCGGAGTTAGAGAGATGAAAATAGCGATCAACGGGTTGGGCCGGATCGGGCGGTCGATCCTGCGCCTTTTGACCACCACAAGGGGGCATGAGGGTGTTGAGGTTGTGGCGCTGAACGATATCGCGCGGCCTGAGCTGATTGCCTATCTCTTTGGCCATGATTCCGTGTTTGGACCTTTTCCGGGCGAAGTGAGCTTTGGCACGCAAAGCCTTGTGATTGATGAGAAAACCTATCCTTTGACGGACTACTCGGACCTGTCGGAGCTTGATCTTTCAGGCGTCGATCTTGTGGTCGAATGTTCCGGCAAAGCGGCGACGCGGGAGTTTGCGGAGCGTGGTTTGCGGGCCGGCGCGCGCCGGGTGCTGGTCTCGGGGCCTTGTCCGGTGGCGGATGTGACTATGGTGATGGGGGCGAATGATGATGCCCTGGTGGATCAGAAAATCGTCTCCAACGCCTCCTGCACCACGAACGCCCTGGCGCCGCTGATGCGCCTCATGGATGCGGAGTTTGGGCTGGTGTCCGGCCATATGACCACGATCCATTGTTATACCGGATCGCAGCCCACGGTGGACGCACCGCGCGGCGATCTGGTGCGCTCGCGCGCCGCGGCGCTGTCGATGGTGCCGACCACGACCTCCGCGGGCGCGCTGACCGATCTTGTCTTGCCGGAATTGGCGGGGCGCATGACCGCGACCTCGGTGCGGGTGCCCACGGCGAGTGTCTCGGCCATCGATCTGACGGTACGGTTGGAGAAACGCGCTGCTGAGGCGGAGATCAACGCCGCGTTCAAAGCGGCCCCGGTGCCGGTTTTCGGGGTCACCGAGATGCCGCTGGTCTCCTCCGACCTGCGCGGACGGCCCGAGAGCATCATCATGGCGCTGCCGGAGACCAATGTGATGCCCGAGGGGCTGGTGCGCGTGTTCGGTTGGTATGACAATGAATGGGGGTTTTCCAACCGGATGATCGACGTGATGCATCGAATGGGCCCGCAATGACGTCCGAGCGGGAGAAGATGGCGGCGGGCGCGTGGTATTCCTGCCTCGACCCGGAATTGGAGGAGATGCGCGCACGCGCGCGGACGGCGGTGCATGCGCATAACATGGCCGATCCGGCACAGCGGGGGGCCATGGGGGCGGAATTGCGCGCGCTGATGACTGTTGCGCCCGATGTCTTTATCGAAGCGCCGTTTCACTGCGCCTATGGGGTGAACATCAAGCTTGGCAAGGCCGTTTACCTGAACGCAGGCTGCACCATTCTGGACACTGGCTCGGTTTCCATCGGCGCGCGCACTATGTTGGGGCCGTCTGTGCAGATTTACTGCGCGGAGCATCATAAGGATGCAGCCCTACGTGCACAGGGCTTGGAGATCGCCAAGCCCGTGACCATCGGGTCTAATGTTTGGATCGGCGGCGCCGCGATCATCTTGGGCGGTATCACCATCGGGGATGGCGCGATCATCGGCGCAGGGTCAGTGGTGACGCGTGACGTGCTCAGTGGTGCGACGGTGGTCGGAAACCCGGCCCGCGCGCGCTAGAGCGGGGGCTTTCGGCCTCGCTGGCGCGAGGACCGATCCGGCTGGGGGTTTCACACCCCCAGACCCCCGTGGAGTATTTTTGGACCAATGAAGGGGCGAGGCGGGCCCGGCTCCGGGCGCGGGTGAGCAGTCGGGGTCAGGCAGATTGGATGAGTTCACTGATCTCAGCGACCTTGGTGTCGAGCAGGGCGCGGTCGCCGCGGGCCTCGACATTAAGACGCAGGACCGGCTCGGTGTTTGACTCGCGGACATTGACCCGCCAGTCGCCCATATCGAGGGAGAGACCGTCGAGGCGGTCCTCGGAGAGCGCGTCGGGGGCGTATTTGGTCTCGAAAGCGGCTTTGGCGGGCGCCTTGTCGGCGAGCTTGAAGTTGATCTCGCCGGAGGACGGGAAGCGCGCCCGCATCTCGGCCACCAGGGCGGAAAGGGGTTTGCCGGTACGACAGATATGTTCGACCACGAGCAGCCAAGGGATCATGCCGCTGTCGCAATACATGAACTGCTTGAAATAGTGATGCGCCGACATCTCGCCGCCATAGATCGCGTCCTCTTCGCGCATCTTGGCCTTGATGAAGCTGTGGCCAGATTTTGAGGCGATGGCCTGACCACCGCCTGCTTTCACGGCATCGATGGTGGCCCAGATGACGCGGGGGTCGTGGATGATCTTTGCACCGGCATGTTTGGCGAGGAAGGCGGAAGCGAGCAGGGCAACGACATATTCGCCGTCGATGAAATCGCCCCGCTCATCGAAGAAGAAACAGCGGTCGAAATCGCCGTCCCAAGCGATGCCGAGATCGGCGCGTTCCGCTTTCACGACATCTGCGGTGTGGGCGCGGTTGTCGGGCAGGAGCGGGTTCGGGATGCCGTTCGGGAATGTACCATCGGGGGTGTGGTGGTGGCGGATGAAGGTAAGGGGCGTGTCCGCCAGGCCGTTCGCCAGCGCATCGAATGTGGGACCTGCAACGCCGTTGCCCGCGTTGACCACGATCTTCATCGGGCGTAGGGCGGATTTGTCGAGGAAGGACAGCACGCGGGTCACGTAATCCGCGCGTGGATTGACCCTAGTGACCTTGCCGGGGGTGGAGGCGGGCGTGAAGGTATTCGCCTCGGCGAGTGCCTTGATCTCGCCCAAACCATCGGCGGCGGAGATGGGGCGGGAGCCTGCGCGCACCATCTTGATGCCATTGTAGTCGATCGGATTGTGCGAGGCGGTCACCATCAACCCGCCATCGGCGTCGAGGTGAGAGGTGGCGAAATAGACCTCCTCGGTGCCGCAGAGGCCGATATCTATGACATCGACGCCTTGTTCGGTCAGGCCTTGGGTGAGGGCGGCGGCCAGTTCCGGGCTGGTTTCGCGGATGTCGTGACCGATGACGACCTTTGACGGCGTCATGGCGTCCGCAAACCCACGACCAATCCGGGTCGCGATCTCGGCGTTCAGTTCCGTGCCCAACTGGCCACGCACATCGTAACTTTTGAAACAGGTCAGCTCGCTCATCTCGCCCTCGTGTTCTTTGCCATCCCCATGCCAGAACGCGAAGCACAAAAAAAGGCCCCGCCGTGTGGCAGGGCCTCTCGTTTTGTTTCAGTCTTCAAATCTCGTCGGGCAGGATCAGGTTGAGCGCAATTGCGATGATCGCGGTCGGAGCCACGGCTGAGGTCATCAGCGTTTTCACCACGCCGGGCAGGTACTGCACCGCCGTGGGCACCAGGTTCAGGCCCAGACCCGCTGAGAGCGAGACCGCGATGATGATCATGTTGCGGCGATTCATCTTAACCTCGGTCAGCATGTTGAGGCCAGCGGCCGCGACCATGCCGAACATCACGATGACACCGCCGCCCAGAACGGGCAGGGGCATTGACGCAATGATGGCACCGATTTTCGGCAGAAGCCCGCAGATGATCATGATCAGGCCGGCGACGGTGACCACATGGCGGCTCATCACGCCGGTCATGCCGACGATGCCGACATTCTGGCTGAAGGACGTGTTGGGCAGCCCACCGAAGACGCCTGCGACGGCGGTGCCGAGTCCGTCCGCATAGGTGGCCCCGGCGATCTCGGCATCGGTGGCCTGACGGCCTGCGCCCGCTTTGGTGGTGGCCGAGGCGTCGCCCACGGTCTCAATCGCCGAGACGATGGAGACCAGCGTGACGGCGATCACGGCGCCAAGGCTGAACTCAAACCCATAAGGAAGCGGCTGGATCGACGTGATCCAGGAGGCTCCGGCCACGGGGCCGAAATTCACCATGCCAAGGATGAAAGCGAGGACATATCCGCAGATCAGGCCGATGAGGATCGCCGCGTTGGACACGAAGCCCTTGGTGTAGAATTTCACCAGCAGCGAGACGATCACCACGGTGAGCGCGACAGACCAGTGCTTCAACGAGCCGAAGCTTTCGGCTTCCATCTGGAACTGGGCGGCCCCGCCAGCGGCGTATTTGATCGCCACGGGGATCAGATAAAGTCCGATGGCGAGGATCACGAGGCCGGTGACGAGCGGCGGGAAGAGCCAGCGCAGGTTCTGGATGACCGATCCCAGCAGGAAATGCACCGTGCCGCCGATGATGCAGGCGGTCAGCGCAACGCCGAGCCCTTGGGTTGCGGCAACTCCGGCTAGGACACCAACAAAGGCGAAACTGGTGCCCTGCATGATCGGCAGACGCGCGCCGATCGGACCGATGCCCACGGTTTGAAACAGCGTCGCGACGCCAGCAAAAAGCATCGCCATTTGAATGAGATAGATCTGTTCCGCCGAGCCGAACGCGAGCCCGGCGGCACCGGCAACGATGATCGAGGGTGTCACATTGGAGGCGAACATCGCCAAAACGTGCTGCAAGCCCAAAGGCACCGTCTGTCCCAGTGGTGGCGTGGTGTTTGGGTCGCTATAGGCGCCCAGTGTCGTGTCAGACATGACTGTCTCCCCAGGTTCGGACCTGTCCCAAGGCCCTGTTGTTGGCCCGCCGATATGTCGGTCAGGCGTGGTCGATCAGGTAGGGGGTGTCGAACCAATATTCCTCGAGATTGTCCCCCGGACCGATGCGGTCAATGACTGCAAAAAGGCCCGGTTCTGACAGCGGTGTAAGCACCCCGTGCCATGTATTTTTGAGAAAATTGATCCCCTGTCCTGCTCGCGACACAAAGGCTAGGGGATTTGAGGGGCGATTGTCTAGATTTTGTGCAACGATCACCAGAAATGGCGCGAGGTTCATCGGGATGAAGGCCTGCGAGCCCAGCGGGTGACGCTCCATCATATCGAGTGTGTAGGGCAGGCTGCGCGCTTGCGCGTTGAACAGGCTTATCCCGGCGCGGCCATCCTCGAAATCGAGCCTTGCGCGGTCATGATATCGCTCGCAGAGGTCCTGATTGATCAGTTTGTCCGGCGTGCCAACGCAGTCCAGCACATCTCCGAAGGGGGCGAAGGCCTCGGGCGTGAGCGGCTGGGTTGTGATCATGGCAGGGTCAGGGACGGGTGACGATTGACGTCCTTGTAAAGCAGGTAACGGAACGGCTCATCGCCCGCCGCGTAACAGGCCTGCGGACAGAAGGCGCGCAACCAGAGGAAATCGCCCGCCTCCACCTCGACCCAGTTTTCATTGAGATAATAGACGCCGCGGCCCTGCAGCACATAAAGCCCGTGCTCCATCACATGGGTCTCGGCAAAGGGGATATTGCCGCCGGGATAGAAGGTGACGATGTTGACATGCATGTCATGGGCCATGTCGCCGGGATCGACGAAGCGCTGCGTGGCCCACTTGGAATCGACCTTTTCATGCATGAAGATCGGCTCGACATCATCGTCATGGGTGACGAAGGCCTCGGGCGGCTCAATGCCGTCAACCCTTTGATATTTCTTGCGAACCCAGACGAAATTTGTCTTGTCGTCGTGGCGATTCATCACCTTCCAGGACGTGCCGGGCGGGATATAGGCATAGCCGCCGGGGTCCATCACATAGACCTGTTCTTCGAGGTTTAGCTCCAGCCGACCGCGTAGGATGAAGAGCACGGCCTCGGCCTCGGGATCGGGCTCCGGCGCATCGCTGAGGCCGCCGGGGATCAGTTCGACGACATATTCGGCGAAGGTTTCGGCGAAGCCCGAGAGCGGACGGGCGAGGACCCAGGCGCGCGCGCCGACCCAGCCGGGCAGGAAAGAGGAGACGATATCGCTCATCACGCCGCGTGGGATCACGGCATAGGAATTGGTGAAGACCGAGCGGTCATGGGCGCGGGTTTTCGGGTCCGGCAGACCGCCGCGCGGGGCGTGATAGGTGCGCTCATTGCTCATGGCAGGATATCCTTCAGGCGCAGATAGGCGATGCGTTCGACCTGGCGGCAAGCCTCGTCGAACTCCGTTGCGCTATCATTTTTGATCCGGCGGTAAAAGGCCTCGGTGATCGAGTTTTTTGTGTTGTCTCGAACGGCAATAATAAAAGGAAATCCGTGCTTTGTGGTGTATTCTTCATTCAGTTTCGAGAAGGTCTCCCGCTCGGTATCTGTCAAGGCGTTCAGCCCCGCGCCGGCCTGTTCGGCGGTGCTTTCGGCTGTCAGGCGTTTGGCCTGAGCGAGCTTTCCGGCGAGATCGGGATGCGCGTCGAGCACCTCCAGGCGCTCCTCGGCGGTGGCGGTGCGGAAGATGCGGGCCAGCGCATTGTGAACACCGGCGGCGCAATCATGGGCGGGGCCAAGTTCGAGATCATAGGCGCGTTCGGCGATCCATGGTGAATGCTCGAACACGCCGCCATAGGCTTCGACGAAATCCAGTTTGCTCATCTCGGAGGGGCGTTCGAAAGGCTTGGGCGGATGGGTTGCCGTCCAGTGCTCGGCAATGTCGATGCGACGGGCGAACCAGACATCCGGTTTTGAGTGTGCGTAGTCGAGGAAGCGCTTCAGCGCCATGACCCGCCCGGGCCGACCCGCAAGACGACAATGCAAGCCGATCGACATCATTTTCGGATGTCCCGCGACCCCCTCTGCATAAAGCGCATCGAATGTGTCGCGCAGGTAAGTTTCGAACTGATCGCCGGAATTGAACCCCTGCGGTGTGGCGAAGCGCATATCGTTGCAATCAAGCGTGTAGGGCACGATCAGTTGATCTCGGTCGCCAAAGCGCAGCCAATAGGGCAAATCGTCGGCATAGCTGTCGGCGACGTAAGCGAAACCGCCCTCTTCGGCGGCCAGACGCACGGTGTTTTCCGAACAGCGCCCGGTATACCAGCCGCGCGGGCGGGTGCCGGTGACCTCTGTGTGCAGCCGGATCGCCTCGTCCATATGGGCGCGCTCATCCTCGGGAGAAAAATCCTTGTACTCGATCCATTTCAGCCCGTGGGAGGCGATCTCCCAATCGGCCTCCTGCATTGCGTGTACCTGTTCGGGCGAGCGGGCCAAGGCAGTCGCGACCCCATAAACAGTGACCGGTAAGTCTTTGAGAAGCCTGTGCAATCGCCAGAACCCGGCGCGCGCGCCGTACTCATAGATCGATTCCATGTTCCAATGCCGCTGACCGGGCCACGCGCTGGCGCCGACGATCTCTGACAGGAAAGCCTCCGAGGCCGCATCGCCATGCAGGATGTTGTTCTCCCCGCCTTCCTCGTAATTCACCACGATCTGCACGGCGAGTTTCGCGCCACCCGGCCACATAGGGTCAGGAGGCGTGGGGCCGTGGCCGCGCATATCTCTTGTGTAACGGATCATCGGGATTTGGTCCTTCTCTGCCCGAAAAAACGCCAAATTGCGCGCCTGCGCAAGAAAATTGCATTTGCCGCTTTTCGCCGTGCGCAGGTTTCGGCAAGCTGCGTGGGAAAAATGGGGGACCTGTCATGGCGGGATTTCTGACGACACATGTGCTCGACACGGCGCGGGGCTGCCCGGCGGAGGGCATCAAGATCGCGCTCTATCGGGTGTCTGGCAATTCGCATCGGAAAATCGCGGAGGCGGTGACGAATGCCGATGGCCGCACGGATGCGCCGATCCTGCCGGAAGAGACGTTCAAGACCGGGACCTATGAGTTGATTTTCTTCGCTGGCGACTATCTGCGGGCGACCGGACAGGCGGGGGCCGAGCCCTTGTTCCTCGACCAGGTGCCGATCCGGTTCGGCATGGCGGAGGAGGACCACTACCACGTGCCACTTCTGCTCAGCCCGTATGGCATGAGCACGTACCGGGGGTCGTGAGGCATGTATGATCTGGCGGTGATGTGGGACTGGATCGCTTTCGCGGTGCGTTGGCTGCATGTGATCACGGCCATCGCCTGGATCGGTTCTTCGTTTTATTTCATTGCGTTGGACCTCGGTCTTAATCGCAATATCGAGGGCCCCGCCGATGGTGAGGAATGGCAGGTCCATGGCGGCGGGTTCTATCACATCCAGAAATATCTGGTGGCGCCGAAAGAGATGCCGGAGCATCTCGTCTGGTTCAAATGGGAGAGCTATGCGACCTGGCTCTCGGGCGCGGCGATGCTGGCGGTGCTCTATTGGGTGGGCGCGGAGCTCTACCTGATCGACCCGAACGTGATGGAGCTGGCCGTCTGGCAGGCGGTGCTGATCTCCGCAGGCTCACTGGCGATCGGCTGGGTGCTTTATGACCAGCTCTGCAAATCACCGCTGGGGGAGAGCCCGACCACACTGATGCTGATCCTCTTTGTGATCCTGGTGGCGATGTCCTGGGGCTATACGCAGGTCTTCACGGGCCGCGCGGCGCTTTTGCATCTGGGCGCCTTCACCGCGACGATCATGACGGCGAATGTGTTTTTCATCATCATGCCGAACCAGCGGATCGTGGTGGAAGACCTGAAGGCGGGGCGGGAGCCGGATGCCAAATACGGCAAGATCGCCAAGCTCAGATCGACCCATAACAATTATCTGACCCTGCCGGTGATTTTCCTGATGTTGTCCAATCACTATCCGCTGGCTTTTGCCACGGAGTATAACTGGATCATCGCCAGCCTCGTCTTTCTGATGGGGGTCACGATCCGGCATTATTTCAATACGATGCATATGAAGCAGCCGGTGCCGAACTGGACCATCGGCGCGACGGTGATCCTGTTTCTGTGCATCATGTGGCTCTCCTCCGCACCCTTGCGCGAAACCGCGGAGGAGGCTGAGGCGCGGCAGGTGCTGACGCCGGCGGCCGAGCGTTTTGCCGCCGCGGAGCATTTCGAAGACGCGCAGGATATCGTGTTGGGGCGCTGTTCGATGTGTCACGCGCGCGAACCGGTCTGGGACGGTATGCTCTGGGCGCCGAAGGGGGTCTTTCTGGAGACACGCGGCGATATCGCGAGCCGGGCGCGGGAGATTTACCTGCAATCGGCGGTGACCCATGCGATGCCACCGGCGAACTTGAGCTGGATGGAAGAGGATGAACGGCTGGTGCTCAGGGAATGGTATCAGGCCGGGCGGGCTCATCGGCCCTGATGGGCCGCCTCGCGAGCGTATTGAGGAACGCCGCGATGAAGAAGGCCGTCATCACCAGCACGATGGTTGGCGCAGGCGCGCTGTCGATGAAGAAACTGGCATAGATGCCGATCATCGAACTGGCCACCGCGACGATCACCGCGAGCAGCAGCATCGCGCCGAACCGTTTGGTCAGCAGGAAGGCGGTGGCGCCGGGGCCGACGAGGAAGGCGATGGCGAGGATGATGCCCACGGCCTTCAGTGCAGCGACCACGGTGAGAGAGACCGCCGCGAGCAGGCCAAAATAGAGCAGGTTAACAGGCAGACCGGCGGCTTTGGCCTGTTGCTCATCAAACGCGTGCAGCAACAGGTCGCGGCGCAGAAGCAGGATGCCTGCGGAGACCACCAGACCGATTGCGGCGGTGGTCCAGATATCGGTCGGACCGACGCCAAGCATATTGCCGAAGAGGATGTGATCGAGATGCACCTCGGTGGTGATCTGCGTCACCATCACGATGCCGAGCGCGAACATGCCCGAGAAGATCACCCCCATCACCGTGTCGCGTTTCACCCGGGAATGGATGTCGACATAGCCGGTCAGCAGCGCGCAGATCATGCCCGCGATGAAGGCGCCGATGATCAACGGCAGGTTCAGGATATAGGCCAGCACGATGCCGGGCAGCACGGCGTGCGAGATCGCATCTCCCATCAGCGACCAGCCTTTCAGCACGAGGAAGGTGCTGAGCAGCGCGGCGGGCACGGAGATCAGCAGGCAGATCAGGAAGGCGTTCTGCATGAAGGGCAGTTGGAAGGGCAGAAGGTAGTATTCCATCAGGCCTGCCTCGCTTTCGCGCGCGCGGCGAGCATCCCGTGTTTCGGGGCGAAGAGGAAGGCCAGCGCGAAGATCAGCGTTTGCAGGCAGACGATAACACCGCCCGTCGCGCCGTTGAGGAAATAGCTGAGATAGGCGCCGAGGGCGGCGGTGGTGGCGCCGATGGTCACCGCGGTGGCGAGCAGGCGCGGGAAACGGTCGGTCAGCAGATAGGCGGTTGCCCCCGGGGTCACGACCATGGCGATCACCAGAAAGGCGCCAACGGTCTGCAGCGCGGCGACGGTGCAGGCGGAGAGCAGGGTGAAAAAGAGCAGCCGTAGGCGGTCGGGGTTGAGGCCGATGGAGCGGGCATGGGCCTCGTCGAAGAAGGCGACCATCAGGTCTTTCCATTTCAGCGTCAGGATCAGCAGGGAAATCCCACCGATCAGCGCCAGTTGCAGGATATCGGTGGGCGAAATGGCGAGGATATTGCCCAGAATGATCGTCTGAATGTCGACCGCGGTGGGCGAGATCGAGACCATGAAGAGGCCAAGGCCGAAAAACGAGGTGAAGATCAGGCCGATGATCGCGTCCTCTTTCAGCCCGGTGCGTTGGTTGAGAAACAGCATCGTGGCCCCGGCCAGACCGCCGGCAAAGAAGGCGCCGAGCGCGAAGGGCAGGCCGAGCATATAGGCACCCGCGACGCCAGGCACGATGGAGTGAGAGAGTGCGTCGCCGATCAAAGACCAGCCTTTAAGCATCAGAAAACAAGAGAGAAACGCGCAGACGGCGCCGACAAGGGCCGAGACCCAGATGGCGTTCAGCATGTATGCGTAAGTGAAGGGTTCCGCCCAGGTCACTCGGCTTTTTCCTTGGCCTTGTCGTCCTGGTCTTCGTAGACGACGAAGGGGCGCTCATCGTCGGAGATGACGGTGATCTGACGGGTATCCTCGTCATCATGCAGATCGGCACCGCCCATGATGAAGTGCCGCAGCACGCCGCCGAAGGCCTTCTCGAGGTTTTTCGGCGTGAAGATCTCTTCGGTGGGCCCATAGGCCAGCACCGTGCCCTTGATCAGGATCGTGCGGTCGCAGAACTCGGGTACGGAGCCCAGATTATGGGTCGAGACCAGCATCACCCGGCCTTCGTCGCGCATCTCGCCCAGAAGCGCGATGATCGCGTCTTCGGTCTGCACATCGACGCCGGTGAATGGCTCATCGAGCAGGATAACTTGCGCGTCCTGGGCTAGGGCGCGGGCGAGGAAGACGCGTTTCTTCTGCCCGCCGCTGAGTTCGCCGATCTGGCGATGCCGGAACTCGGTCATATTGACCCGTTGCAGCGCGTTTGTGACCGCTTCCTGATCGGCCTGACGCGGGTGGCGGAAAAAGCCCATATGGCCGTAGCGACCCATCATCACGACGTCCTCGACGAGCACGGGGAAGGACCAATCGACCTCTTCGGCTTGCGGCACGTAGGCGACGGAATTGGTCTTCAGGGCTTGCGCGACGGGTCCGCCGAGCACGGAAATCTCGCCCGAAGACACTGGAACAAAGCCCATCAAAGCTTTGAAAAGGGTGGATTTTCCCGATCCGTTGACGCCCACCAAAGCAGCGATGGTCCCGGTTGGCAGCTCAAACGATGCCTGCCGCAAGGCGGTGTGGCCGTTGCGATAGGTGACCGTGATATCGCGGGCCATCAGGCCCGCGCTGCCATTTGCCTTCATTCAGTGAGACCTTTCGCGATTGTCTCGGAGGTGACCCGAAGCAGGTCAAGATAGGTGGGCACCGGGCCATCGGCCTCGGACAAGCTGTCCACATAGAGCGCGCCGCCATAATTGGCACCTGTTTCGCGGGCGATTTGTTCCGCCGGCGCCGAGGAGACGGTGGATTCGGAGAACACCACCTTGATGTCATTCTCCCGCACCGTGTCGATCACCCGGCGCACCTGTTGCGGCGTGCCTTGGGCATCGGCGTTGATCGGCCAGAGATAGAGCTCCTTCATGCCGAAATCGCGGGCGAGGTAGGAAAACGCACCTTCGGAGGTCACGAGCCAGCGCTCATCGGCGGGCACCGTCTCGATGGCGGCTTTCAGAGGCGCGATCGTGGCGGCGATTTCCGCCTTGTAGCGTTCCGCATTGGCCTTGTAGGTCGCGGCGTTTTCGGGGTCATGCTCGGCAAAGGCCGCGGCGATATTATCCACATAAATCAACGCGCTATCGAGCGACATCCAGGCATGGGGATTGGGTTTGCCCTCATAAGGCCCCCTTGCGATGCCCATCGGGTCGACGCCCTCGGTGACAATCGCCGAGGGCACATCCTTGAGATTGCGGAAGAATTGTTCGAACCACAGTTCCAGATTGAGCCCGTTCCAGAGCACCAGATCGGCATCCAGCGCGCGCACGATATCCTGCGGCGTCGGTTCATAATTGTGAATTTCGGCGCCGGGTTTGGTGATGCTCTCCACCACTGCCACGTCGCCGGCCACATTGCGCGCCATATCGGCGATCACCGTAAAGGTCGTCACTGCCTTGAATTTATCGTCGGCCCAGGCAGGCAGGGCCACGAGCATCAGTGCCAGAAGTCCAGCCGTCAGTCGCATCTCATCCTCCGTCAGTTGCTCCGGAGGAATATGAGAATGGTTCGCAAGAAGTCAAGTTAATGCGACTTAGTCGCAGTTAAAATCGTCAGCCCTCGTTTTCGCGCCGGACCAACTCGTTGCGGGAATAGCGCTTTTTGATCGGGCCCCAATCGCCGGCGACGAAATCGGGATCGCTGGGCATGCAGCCGAGCCCGCACAGCATACGCACCTCCTGGCGCGCGGTGTCGATGACCCAGAACCGCCCGCCGGGGGAGGACATGAAACCGTAATCCAGCCCCTCATCGGTATCGGCATCGAGATCACCGAGCGAGGGCACCTCGGCATCCGCATCGGGGTCATAAGCGCCATGGGTGTGGTAGGAGGCGATGGGCTCGATATCATCGGACGGGAAATCGCGCGGCGTGCAACTGTCGACGCGGCCCTTGCGCGCGTTGGTGACAACCAGTTGTCCGCTGGGAGACACCCCCAGAAGGCCACAATATTCCCGATTGGCGGCGAAGGAATTGTCCTGAATTTGCGCCAATGTCGATTTTGCGGCGCGCACCAAGGCGCGATCCTGCGCTGTCGCGGCTGTTGTGATACTCATCAGCACCGCAATCGTGCCGCCGATCCAATAGTTTGATATCATCTGAGAAAGCCCCTCGGGTCAAAATGTTCAGCCACCAGAGTAGCTGGAACGGTAGGCCCGGTCTATGGCGGAGAGTTGCGCTGCCCTCTGGTCTGTCGCGGCAAATGCCCGTAAGCCTTTTCCATGACGATCTCTGATGCGCAGAAATCTAAGAAGGGTTGCTGTAGCCCGGCGCGGGATGCCGCGCAGCGGGTGGTCACCGAGCAGATCGCGCCCGCCGCGACAACCCGCCCGAACAGCATCGAGATCCCCGGCGGACGGGCCCATATCGGCACCGCAACCCCGATCCTTCTGCCCGATGGCGAAGGACCGCTGCGCACAAAACGCCTGTCGGGTTTTCGGATCGCCGAGACCGCCATCACCAATGCCGAATTTGCCGAATTCATCGACCAGACCGGTTATGTGACCGAGGCCGAGCAGTTCGGCTGGTCCTTCGTTTTCTGGGCCCAGGTGCCCGATGCGCTGGGTCCCACCCAGGCGGTGCCGGATATCGAATGGTGGCGGCGTGTCGATGGCGCCACCTGGCGGGACGTCCACGGTCCGGGCAGTGATATCGCCACCGCCTTGCCCGATCACCCGGTCGTGCATGTCTCCTGGAACGACGCGAAGGCCTATGCGGATTGGGTCGGCGGGCGTTTGCCGACCGAGGCCGAGTGGGAACATGCGGCGCGCGGCGGGCAGGGCGATGTGCGCTTCCCCTGGGGCGATGAGGAGCCCGACGATACCGGCTTTTTCCCCTGCAATATCTGGCAGGGCGATTTCCCGCAAAACAACACCAAGGCCGATGGCTATGAGACCACGGCGCCGGCAAAATCCTTCGCGCCCAACCCGTACGGGCTCTACAATCTGGTCGGCAATGTCTGGGAATGGACCTCCGAGCCGTTTCGCACGCGCTCGCAACGCAAGGACGCCAAGGCGCTGCAGGTCCGGTCGCGCGGTTACAAGCTCATGAAGGGCGGGTCTTTCTTGTGTCACCGGTCCTATTGCTACCGCTACCGCATCGCGGCGCGCACCGGGAATTCGCCGGACAGCACGACGACCCATACCGGGTTTCGCGTGGTCTGGGACGCCTAGACGTCGGCGATTGCGCCGCGTTTGCCGACAACTTTCGCCGCCAGGGTGTGACCGGCCTGCAGGGCGGCCTCCATCGTGCCGCTCTGGATGTAACCTGCGAGAAATCCGGCGCTGAAACTGTCGCCCGCCGCGGTGGTGTCGATCACGGTGTCGGCGGGCGCAAAGCTCAACCCACGGGTCTGCCCCGAGAGGTCGCGCGGCCCGGTCGCGCCGCGTTTCAGCGCACCGAAGGTCACGCCGAAACTCTGCAGCCGTGCGACCACGGCGTCTTCATCCGCATCGCCATAGATCTCCATCTCGTCATCGACCGAGGGCAGGGCGATATCGGCCAGCCCCCAGAAGGTCTTGTTCGTCGCTCGGGCCATTTCGGCACTTTCCCACAGACGCGGGCGGTGATTGCTGTCATAGGCAAAAACGCCCGCATAGGAGGTCAGAAACGCCGCCAAGGCGGTGCGGATTACGGGCGGCAGGACCGCCAGCGTGATGCCGGAGAGATAGATCAGATCGTACTCCGCAAGACGCGCGAGACTGATCTCACAGGGCTCCGTAAAAAGCGTGCGCGCCGCACTGTCAGAGCGCCAATAGGTGAAGCTGCGCTCGCCCGTTTCGCTCGTAGAGATCGCATAGAGCCCCGGCACATGGGTCGCTCGCCGCTCAATCGCGTCTTGTCCCAGCCCGTGCCGGTCGATCTCCGTTAGGATGCGGTCGGAAAAGGCGTCCGTGCCCAACGCGGTGACATAATCGACCTCGTGATCCGCACCCAAGAGCCGTTTGAGATAGACCGCGGTGTTATAAGTGTCGCCCGCCACGCCCAGTTGCACATCGCCGCCGACCGGTGCGGACAATTCCAGCATCACCTCACCGATACAGGCGATGCGTTTCACCTTCGAGCAATCGGGTGGGGTCGGGGTGGTCATGGTCTATCCTTCTGTCTTGGCCGCGGCGAGTCGCGTTTTAAGGCGAGCGGAGGGGGGATACTAGACTTGGGTGCCATTGCGGCTTACCAGACCAGACAGCCCCATCGCCGCGAAAGGATGCCCATGCCCGGAGATCAGATCACTGCCGCCTTCTACCGCGGCAATAAGAGCTTTGCGGTCGAGACCACAGAGGCAGCGGTTGCAGGGCCGGGCGAGATCGCAATCCGCACCGCCTATTGCGGGATTTGCGGCACCGATATGCATGTCTATCACGGAAATATGGACGCGCGCGTCGGCCACAACCGGGTGATCGGGCACGAGATGTCGGGCGTGATTTCCGCTCTGGGCGAAGGAGTTAGCGGGTTTGCGGTGGGTGACAAAGCCGTTGTCCGCCCGCTTGACCCTTGTGGTGTCTGTCCAGCCTGCAAGGCGGGTCATCCGCATATTTGTCACAACCTGAAATTCCTCGGCCTCGACACCGATGGCGCGATGCAGGAGGTCTGGGTCGTGCCCGCACACACGGTCCACAAACTGCCCGCAGATATGAACCTCGCCCATGCGGCGCTGATCGAACCGGTGGCTGTGGCTTGCCATGACGTGCGCCTGTCCGGACTGACGCAAGGCGAGGATGCGGTGGTGATCGGTGGCGGCCCCATTGGTGTGCTCGTGGCCATGATGGCGCGGGATGCGGGCGGCAAAGTGGTGATCTCGGAGGTAAACCCGCACCGGTTGGCGATTGCCGAGAAGCTCGGGTTTGACACGGTGAACCCGGCGGAGAGCGATCTGGTGGCCGCCATCAACCAACGCACCGGCGACAAGGGCGCGGATGTGGTCTTTGAAGTCTCCGGAACGCAACCCGGCGTCGATGCCATGACCGCCGTTGCTGCAACGCGGGCGCGGATCGTGATGGTCGCAATCCATGCAACGAAACCGCAGATCGACCTGTTCCAGTTCTTCTGGCGCGAGCTTCAACTGATCGGTGCGCGGGTCTATGAACCGGAAGACTACGAGAAAGCCATTGCCGCCGTCGCGGGAGGCGCGATAGATGCCGAAACGGTGATCACCGACATCGCTCCCTTGGCGGATATTCAGGCCGCATTCGAGTCACTCGACCGCAGCCCCACGGCGCTGAAAAGCCTGATCAAAGTGGGAGATTTGCCATGAGCGATCTCTCGATGTTTGACCTGACCGGCAAGACCGCGCTTGTGACGGGCGCCAAACGCGGCATTGGCCGCGCGATTGCCGAAGGACTGGCGCGGGCCGGAGCCGATATCATCGGCGTCAGCGCGACACTTGAACCGGAAGGCAGCGCGGTCGGCAAAGCCGTCGCGGCGCTGGGCCGCAGCTTTCAAGGCCACGCGTGCGATTTCTCCGACCGCGACGCTTTGCTGCGCTTTATCAACGGCTTGGACGTCGTGCCGGATATCCTGATCAACAATGCCGGCACGATCAAACGCAAACCAGCAGCCGAGCACGAGGACGCGCTCTGGGATGAAGTCATTGAGACCAACCTCTCCGCACAATTCGTGATCTCTCGCGAGATCGGGGCGCAGATGGTGGCACGGGGATCGGGCAAGATCATCTTCACGGCTTCGCTTCTGACCTTTCAAGGCGGGATCACCGTGCCCGGCTACGCGGCCTCCAAGGGCGGCGTGGGTCAGTTGACCAAGGCCCTCGCCAATGAATGGGCCGGAAAGGGCATCAATGTGAACGCCATCGCGCCGGGCTATATCGCGACCGACAACACCGAAGCGTTGCGCAACGATCCCGAGCGGTCGAAATCGATCCTGGAGCGCATTCCCGCCGGGCGCTGGGGCAAGGCGGCGGATTTCGCGGGGCCTGCCGTGTTCCTGTCTTCATCTGCTGCAGATTACGTGCATGGCGAAATCCTCGTGGTCGACGGGGGCTGGATGGGGCGCTGATCGGCCATGGATGTCACTCGCCACGCCAGATTGTCCGTCGCCCCGATGATGGATTGGACGGACCGCCATTGCCGGTTCTTCCACCGGCAAATCTCGCGCGAGACACTGCTCTATACCGAAATGGTCACGGCACCTGCGCTGGTGCGGGGCGGCGCGCTGCATCTCCTTGATTTTGATCCGGCGGAGCATCCCGTGGCGGTGCAATTGGGCGGCTCTGATCCCGGAGAACTGGCCGAAGCTGCGCGCATCTGCGCCGAGAGGGGCTATGACGAGATCAACCTCAATGTCGGCTGCCCGTCGGATCGCGTGCAATCGGGCTGTTTCGGGGCGGTTCTGATGAAAGAGCCTGATCTGGTCGCCCGCTGCGTGCGGGCGATGATCGACGCGCAACCGGTTGAAGTGACAGTGAAATGTCGCATTGGCGTGGATTATCAGGACCCGGAAGAGGTGCTGCCGGATTTCCTCGCGCGGATGCGGGATGCTGGCATAAACCGGGTGGCGATCCATGCCCGTAAAGCCTGGCTGGAGGGGCTGAGCCCGAAGGAGAACCGGGATATCCCACCGCTCGACTACCCGCTGGTGTTCCGGATGAAAGAAGCCTTTCCCGATTTGCATATCAGCTTGAACGGTGGCGTGGAAAGCCTTGATCATGCAGAGAAATACCTCTCTGAGGGCATGGATGGCGTGATGATCGGTCGTGCCGCCTATCAGCGTCCCTATGAGTGCCTGGCCACAACTGACGCGCGCATCTTTGGGTCGTCCGCACCGGTTAAATCCCGCGCTCAGATCGTCGACGACATGCGCCCCTATATCGCCCGCCATTTGGCGGCGGGTGGGCGATTGCACCAGATCACGCGCCACATGTTGGGGCTGTTTGCCGGTGAGCCTGGTGCGCGAGCGTGGCGGCGATCTCTGTCAGAGGGTGCCGCGCAAGCCGATGCGGGGCTCTGGGTGCTGGATGATGCGCTGTCGCACGTGACCCAACACGCTGCATGAGCGCCTTTGCGGAGCAATTGCGCCGCACAGGCTACGTGCGTTTCCCGTTTTCGAGAGAGCTAGAGGATTGGGCGGCGGAGCTTCGACCACATGCCGTGGCGCTTGCCGCGGACCCTGACCTCCGCGCCAAATGGCTGCGCCACGGCGGGACGTGGTTTGCAGGCGTCAATGTGCTGGAGAATGACCCGAAGGGCCGCGTCGGGCAGGGCGCGCCTTTGCCGGAAAGTCTCGTAAGTGAATTGCGCGCGCTCGGACTGCCAACGGCACTGGACAAGGGGCAGGTTTCGGTCGTGTACCCCGGATATCCGCAGCAGGACCCGGGCGAGAGCGATAGCGCGCATCGGTTCCGGCGCAATCGCGACGCAGCGCATGTGGACGGACTTCTGCCGATCGGTGAGGCCCGACGCCGACATCTGCGTGAACCCCACGCTTATGTTCTGGGCATTCCCGTGACGGAAACGTCCCATGGCGCGAGCCCGCTTGTAGTCTGGGAGGGCTCCCACCTCGAAACCCATAAAAATTTTAAAGAGGAATTGTTAAGACATCCGCCGGAAACCTGGAAAAATGTCGATTTGACCGACCTCTACCACGCCATCCGCCATAAAATTTTTATGAACTGCCCGCGGGTGGAACTCACCGCACAACCCGGCGAGGCTTACCTGCTGCACCGGCTCACGCTCCATGGCGTCGCACCGTGGCGCGAGGGGGCAACAGCGCCGCCCGAAGGGCGGGTTATCCTCTATTTCCGGCCGGAGATCGGCGATCTGGCATCCTGGCTAAGTCTCGACTGAACCCATATCCAGCGCCGCAAAAGTGGGCTCAAGATATGAGGCGTAGGCCTTCCACGCCTCGTTGCTTCCGCTGTAAATCTCGCGTCGGACCTGCTGATAAGATAGTGTTCGCACCGCGCGATCTGACCCGCGGAACTCCAAGACATTCGGGTGCCAATCGATGCCAAGGGCCTTTAGAACACGCTTCATTTCCGTCTCCGGGTCGGCAACCAAAGCCTGATAATCCAGTCTGATGACCCGATCCGAAGCGACCTTGTCCCAATGGCGCATCACTTGGGCGTGGTGATTTTGGAACGCCACGATATCCCTCAACACAGTCGGATATCCCTGTCCGCCTTCACCGAAATCGTTGCGGAAAATCGACCAGCAGACCGCGCGCGGATCGCGGTCCAGATGAATGATCTTGGCCTCAGGGATCGCCGTCAGAATATGCCCGATCCACTGAAAATTTCCGGGTGTCTTGTCGGTGACAAACCGAGTGCCGTGCGCGAATTGCGGAAGTCGGTCGAGGAAATTTTCCCGGATTGCTGCGCATTCAGCTTCCGTTGGAACGCGTCGTTCGCTGCCGCTGCGTCGGATCAGAAGTTCCAGAAAATCGAGTTCCCCGGCACCGGTGATGTCAGGGTGGCCGGCAAGCATTTGTTCAACCAAACTCGTGCCAGAGCGTGGCATGCCGAGGATGAATAGCGGAATTGGACCCTTCACGCCAACTTCGGTGGGTTCAGGTATCGAGGTGAAGGTCGCAGACAGCGCCTTGAAATCCTCTGCGACCTGATCGGGGTCGTAGGCATTGACGGCCTTACGCAAACTACCGGCGCTCTCCCAAAGGGTGAATGCCGCGTCCCGATCGCCAATCTCGTGCAACGCCCGTGCGATGCCGTATTGCAGCCGCGCCTTTTGCGGGAGATCGGTTTCCGGCTTGTCAAGAAGTGCCACCATGGCCCCCAAAAGCGGGTCGTCGCGACTTTCGAATTTATGCATCATCGACAGTAGAAAAAGCGCCATCACGTCGTCCGGATCGCTTTCCCAAAGCGTGCGAAATGCTGCGCGCGCCGCCTCACTTCGCCCAAGCTCGCGCAACAGGTTCGCCCGATTGCGCTGCGCTTCGCGATAGTCCGGCATCAGCTCAATGGCGCGCGCGAACCTCTCGAGGGCTTGTTCGGATTGGCCCAGCGCATCTAGCGCCGTGCCCAAGTTATTCTGTGCCTCTGCGTATTCCTCGTTCAACGCGATGGCGCGGCGGTAATGTTCAATCGCGAGATCATGACGCAACAAATCCCCCAGCGCGATGCCGCAATTGTTATGCGCCTCGGCGTAGTCGGGGCGCAGCTTTGTCGCGGTGGCAAAAGCCTCTAGCGCCTCTTCCAGGCGTCCGGACTGCATTAGGAAAACGCCACGCACATTATGCGCCACCGGGTGTTTGGGATGGTCTTCGACCGCTTTGTCGGCACGCACCACCGCACCCGGTAGATCGCCGGTTTGAAAGGCCATCACAGCCTCTTTGATTGCCGCCTGGGCCTCTGGTGTATTGGGATTGTCGGTCAAAACTTCACCCAACCCGGGCCGCGCGACCTCCGCGGCGTTTTTTCAACCGAGCGGCGCGGGATGGCAGTTCCTGAACAAGCGCGGCGCGGGTCTCGTTGCACATCCGCGACCATTGGGCGATCTCGTCGATGGTGCGCAGACAGCCGGTGCAAATGCGTTCGGTCGGGTGCACCACGCAAATCTTCACGCAAGGGGACTGAACTTCGTCCCGGCTCCAAAGATCATCCGCCATTTGCCTGCCTTATATGCCTCATGCGATCGAGCGCTCCTTGCAAGATATAGCCCGCCGCCACGTGATCAATCACCTCTGCACGACGTTTTCGTGTCGTGTCCGCCTCTAGCAACGCTTTTTCCGCGGCCACGGTCGACAGACGCTCATCCCAAAACGTGATCGGGACATCGACAAGCCGCGCCAGATTGCGGGCAAACGCGCGGGTCGATTGCGCGCGCGGGCCTTCCGAGCCGTCCATATTGCGGGGCAGGCCCAGCACCAGACCACCAATCTCGCGTGCTTTCATAAGCGTCAGCAGCGCTTCGGCATCGCCGGTGAATTTCGTGCGTTTGATGGTTTCCAGCGGCGTGGCACTCCCCAACAACCGGTCCGACACCGCCACACCAATGGTTTTGGTGCCAAGATCGAGCCCAATCACCGCGGTCATTGGGGCCAAAAGGTCCAGAAAAGCTTCGATATCCTCGACAATCTCGCCCACGCTATCAGCCATCCCCTTGGTCTTCATTCTAGCAAAAATACTCATAGCCTGCCCCCCCGCGAAGCACCACCTCAGACAGCCTGTCCAACCGGTGCTCTCTTGCATGTCGCAACCCTTCGCGGAATGGTCGCGATGAGAGGGACATAGCAGCCCCTCATTTCGCAAAACAAACGCCAACAGGGACGCCCGGGAACCCCAACACATGAAACGTTATTCCGCCTTTGCCATTGCCCGAGAGGCCCTGCGCTATCACAGCGGCTGGGAACGGGCCTGGCGCGCGCCTGAGCCTAAGAAGAAATACGACGCAATTATCATCGGCGCGGGCGGGCATGGTCTGGCGACCGCCTATTATCTCGGCAAGAACCATGGGATCAAAAACGTCGCGATCCTTGAGAAGGGCTGGCTTGGCGGTGGCAATACCGGTCGCAACACCACGATCATCCGGTCGAACTACCTGCAGGATGCCTCCGCCGCGATCTATGAGAAGGCCCGTTCGCTCTACGAGACCATGTCTCAGGACCTCAATTACAACGTGATGTTCTCCCCCCGCGGCGTCATCATGCTGGCCCAGACCCATCACGAGGTGCGCGGCTATCAGCGCACGGCTCATGCGAACGCATTGCAGGGCGTCAAAACCGAATGGATCGGGCCTCAGCGTGTCAAGGAGCTGTGCCCCATCATCTGCCTGGACGGCCCCCGTTACCCGGTGATGGGTGGTCTCTGGCAGGCTCGCGGCGGCACGGCACGCCATGACGCGGTGGCCTGGGGCTATGCGCGGGCCTGTTCCGATATGGGCATGGATGTGATCCAGAAATGCGAGGTGACCGGCATTCGGCAGGACGGCGGCAAGGTCGTGGGAGTCTCCACCACCAAGGGCGATATCGATTGCGACAAGCTTGGCATCGTCGTCGCAGGCCATTCCGGCGTGCTGGCCGAGATGGCGGGCTTCCGGCTGCCTATCGAGAGTGTCGCCCTGCAGGCGCTGGTCTCCGAACCGATCAAACCCTGCATGGATGTGGTCGTCATGGCCAATACGGTGCACGGCTATATGAGCCAGTCCGACAAGGGCGAGATGGTCATCGGCGGCGGGGCGGATGGCTACAACAACTACACCCAGCGCGGCTCTTTCCACCATATCGAGGAGACCGTGCGTGCGCTGATCGAAACCTTCCCGATGATCTCCCGCCTGAAAATGCTCCGCCAATGGGGCGGGATCGTGGATATGACCGGTGACCGTTCACCGATCCTCTCCAAAACGCCGCTGGAGAACTGCTTCATCAATTGCGGCTGGGGCACCGGTGGGTTCAAGGCGATCCCGGGCTCTGGCTGGGGGTTCGCGGAACTCATGGCCAATGGCTATTCACCGCTCACCGCCGAGTTCGGTCTCAACCGCTTCAAAGAGGGCCGGTTCATCGACGAGAGCGTCGCCGCAGGGGTGGCGCATTGAAAAAAGTGCTTTGCGAACTCTGGGCTGAAAAACGGATGCTATTTGGTTTGTTCGTTGTTTGGTTTGCGCCATCTTGTGCGTTGGCGGTAGTTGGTCATCCGGACTTGTTTGCTGCCATGGGTTCGGTTGGAGTTGTGGCGTCAATCTATTTTGCGTCATCGACTCTTGAGACTATGCGCAAAGCAATTCGAGTTGAGCGAGACGCTCAAATTGACGACAGGATAAGTCGTGTTCACAACGACGTAACACTGGAGGTCATTCGTCGGCGTTTACTCGAAGAGCCCGAGAACGAGCAGCTAATGGTCTTGCAAAGCAGTGTGCAGGCCAATCAGACGCAGATCATTCAACGCATCAACCAAAAAGAGAACGCCGGAATAAACCAAAAGTACCGATACCATGAATATGTCCTAGTCCGTTTTGAATTAACGGTGCTTTGCGTCTCAACTCTGCAATGGGGTTTCGGAGCAATGGTAGTTTCATGAACTCTGAAAACGTGAGCTCTTAGATGACCCTAGAAAATCTTAACGCAGCAGAATTCAGCCGATCCGCGCCCGCCAAAATGGCTGCACTCAGCCCAAACCGCCCGGGGATTTCCGCTCATATTCCGTTACCACAAGGGACACGCACCATGGAGGCCTCACATGATGGAGGTTTCCTATGGACGACCATTTCTCACACGTTAATCGCAGCGACGGGATTGGTGGGCGCGGGCTTCTGCTTTTGGCGCTCATCATTCTCGGCTTCCTTGGCCTCATGGCCCTTGTCTCGGGCTCCGAGGCGGTCATGGCCCCTGATGGCGGCGCGGTCACAACCGACCCGGCCCCGGCAGCCACGCCTGCACCGACCGAATAACAGCACACTTACATCCACTCCTTCCCTCTCCGGCGGCGTCCTCGTGGCGCGCGCCGGTTTTTTCATGTCAAAAGAGGCGTTTGCATGCTGATCCTGACTTGTCCCTATTGCGGCGTGGAGGCCGACGAGACCGAGCTGCAGGCCGGTGGTGAGGCGCATATCAAGCGTGAAACCGTGGGCTCCTCGGACGAGGATTTCGAGGATTACCTGTTCGCCCGCCAGAACCCCAAGGGCATCCATTTCGAGCGCTGGCGGCATGTCTATGGCTGTGGGAAGTGGTTCCACGTGGCCCGCTGCACGAACACGCTGGAGGTCTTTGGAACCTATTCGGCACAAACCACCGAACCGCCACAGGACATTCGCGACAAAATCTCCGGCAAGCGCCCGGGCTGGTCCTGGGGGATTTTCTCATGAGCACGAGATTGGCCACAGGCGGGCGTCTTCTGAACCGCGACCGCGCCCTGCGCTTCACCTTCAATGGCAAGCAAATGAAGGGGTTTGAGGGGGATACGCTCGCCTCCGCCCTTCTGGCCGAAGATCAGATGCTGATGGGGCGTTCTTTCAAGTATCACCGCCCACGGGGCATTGTCGCCTCCGGCGCGGAAGAGCCCAACGGGTTGGTAAATCTGGGAAAAGGCGGGGCGTTTGAACCCAATGCCCGCGTCACCACGACCGAGCTTTTTGAGGGGCTGACGGCGGAAAGTCAGAACCACTGGCCCTCGCTCGACTATGATATCGGCGTGGTGAACAACTATGCCGCGCGTTTCCTGCCTGCGGGCTTCTACTACAAGACCTTCATGGCGCCGCGGCCGGCCTGGAAACATGTTTTTGAACCCTTCATCCGCAAATCGGCGGGGCTCGGCAAAGCGCCCAAGGATCGCGATGCCGACACATATGAGCATTTCTACGCCTTCACCGATCTCCTGATCATTGGCGGCGGGATTGCGGGTCTGCAAGCCGCCAAAGCGGCGGGTGAGGCCGGGGTGAAGGTACTGCTGCTTGAACAGACCTCACATCTCGGCGGACGCGCACCGGTTGACGGTGTGGAGATCGATGGCGCCCTAGCGGAGGACTGGATTGCCGCGACCCAGGCGGCGTTGCGAGAGATGGACAATGTCACCATCCGCACGCGCTGCATGGGGGCAGGCATCTACGACCATGGCTACGTCTTGGGCTACGAACGCCTCGCTGATCACGCGCCTCGGAACGACGGTCCGCGCCACCGGCTCTGGCGCATCCGCGCCAAGCAGATCATCACCGCAACCGGTGCCATCGAACGGCCTTTATCCTTTGCAGGCAATGACATACCCGGTGTACTGCTCGCCTCTGCCGTGCGTGACTATGTGGTGAATTACGCCACCAGCCCCGGTGATCGGACCGTGGTGGTGACCAATAACGACGACGCTTACCGCACCGCGATCACGTTGAAAGAGGCAGGCCTCGATGTGCCTGCAATCATCGACGCCCGCCCCGAAGGCGGCGGCGCGCTCGCGACCCGTGCGGCGGAGCTTGGTATCCGCATCGAGAACGGCAAGGGCATTGCCAAGGTGAAAGGCGGCAAGCGGGTCGAAGGCGTCGCGCTTTGCGCGCAGGCGGGCGAGGGCGCGGTACTGGAAGAGATCGCTTGCGACGCCGTGGCCATGTCCGGCGGCTGGTCGCCGGTCGTGCATCTGTGGTCCCATTGCGGCGGCAAGCTGATCTGGGACGAGGCCAACGCGCATTTCCGCCCGGATGCCGAGAAAGCACCGACCTCCCATGACGGCCTGCCGTTTGTGTCGGTCATCGGGATTGCGAATGGCGAGATAGACACAGCGTCCTGCCTTGAAGATGCCGACAGCACCGCGAAATCACTGGCCAAAGCGCTCGGCGGCAAGCCGAGGCGATCCAGCACGCCGCAGGCGGGAGGGAGCGATGAGGTTCCGATGCTCGCTGTCTGGAAAATGCCCCAAGGAGCGAGCCGGAAGCTGCGCGCTAAGATGTGGCTCGATTTCCAGAATGACGTGAAGGTTTCCGACGTGATGCTCGCCGCCCAGGAAGGTTTCGAGAGCGTCGAACACACCAAACGCTACACCACTTTGGGCATGGCGACGGATCAGGGAAAACTCAGCAATATCAACGGCCTTGCGGTGCTTTCTGATGCCCTGAACCAACCGATCCCGCAAACTGGCACCACCACCTTCCGACCGCCTTACCAGCCGATCTCCATGGGCGCGATTGCCGGCGAGGCGCGGGCTGATTTGTTCCAGCCCATTCGCAAAACCCCGATGCATGACTGGCACGACGCCCATGGCGCCTATTGGGAGCCTGTCGGCCATTGGCGCCGCCCTTATTGCTTCCAGAAACCGGGCGAAAGCGTCGAGGATGCCGTCGCCCGTGAGGTGAAAGCCACCCGCGACAGTCTCGGGCTGCTCGACGCCTCCACGCTCGGCAAAATCCTCGTCAAAGGTCGCGACGCGGGCAAGTTCCTCGACATGCTCTATACGAATATGATGAGCACGCTGAAACCCGGCAAGTGCCGCTACGGGCTGATGTGTACCGAGAACGGGTTTCTGACCGATGACGGCGTGGTGGCGCGGCTCGATGAGGACACCTGGCTTTGTCACACCACCACCGGCGGCGCGGATCGCATCCATGGCCATATGGAGGAATGGTTGCAGACCGAATGGTGGGACTGGCAGGTCTACACCGCCAATGTGACCGAGCAATACGCCCAAATCGGTGTGGTCGGCCCCAACGCCCGCAAGGTGTTGGAGAAACTCGGCGGCATGGATCTGTCGAAAGAGGCGCTTGGCTTCATGGAATGGGCCGATGGTAAAATCGGCGAGTTCGACGCGCGGGTCTTCCGTATCTCCTTCTCTGGCGAGTTGAGCTATGAGATTGCCGTGCCCGCCGCGCAAGGTCTCGCGTTCTGGGAGGCGCTGATCGAGGCAGGTGAAGAGTTTGGTGTAACCCCTTATGGCACCGAAGCTTTGCACATCATGCGCGCCGAGAAGGGCTTCATCATGATCGGTGATGAGACCGATGGCACGGTGATCCCGCAGGATCTCGGGCTGCATTGGGCGATCTCCAAGAAAAAAGAGGATTACCTCGGCAAACGCGCGCAGGAGCGGTCCCATATGACCGATCCCAACCGCTGGAAACTGGTCGGGCTGGAGACGCTTGATGGCTCCGTTCTGCCAGACGGTGCCTATGCGGTCTCCAATGACCTCTCCCGAGGCCAAAACAGCGCCGAATACGCCAATGGTGCCGAGGCGCCGATCAACGAAAACGATCAGATCGTCATGATCGGGCGGGTGACCTCCACATATCATTCACCGACGCTTGGGAAAGGCATCGCCATGGGGCTGGTGGAACATGGGCCAGATCGCATGGGCGAGGAGCTCGATTTCCCCAAGACCGATGGCAGCGTTGTGAAGGCCCGGATCGTCAACCCGGTCTTCTATGATCCTAAGGGGGAGAAACAGAATGTCTAATGCGGTCAGTGCGTTGCAAGCCAAAACTTATGCTGGTTTCGCCGAGATCGAAGAGGCGGGTCTGCGTGGCATGATCACGTTGCGGGGTGATCTGTCCTCAACCAAAGTCAAAAATGCAGCCACCGGAGCGGCCTCGGTCGACTTTCCCGGAATGGGCGAGTGCAATTGCGTGGACGAGAAGGGCGTCGCCTGGATGTCACCGGACGAGCTTCTGGTCATGACGCCTTATGCGGACGCTCAACCCGCAGCGGAGAAGATAGCCAAGACCTTGGCCAAGACCCATGCTTTGGTGGCGAATGTCTCTGATGCCCGCGCCGTGTTTTTCATCCGCGGACCCAATGCGCGCGAGGTCATCGCCAAGCTTGCGCCTGTCGATCTGTCGCCCGACCGGTTCAAACCCGGCCAGTTCCGCCGCACGCGCCTCGCGCAAGTCCCTGCCGCCTTCTGGATGCGCGATGCGGAGACGTTTGAGCTGATCTGCTTCCGCTCGGTCGCGGGTTATGTGTTCGACCTCCTGTGCAACGCGGCGCAACCGGGATCAGAGGTCGGCGCATTCTGAGCCCTTGACGAAGGCCGCTTACCGGCTCAGGTAATGGAGCAAAGCAATTGCCAACCCAGGGGGACCCGATATGGCCTTTGAACTTCCACCGCTTCCTTACGCCCATGACGCTCTGGCCGAGAACGGCATGTCGAAAGAGACGCTCGAATATCACCACGATCTGCACCACAACGCCTATGTGACCAATGGCAATGCAGCGATTGCGGGCACGGAATGGGAGGGCAAGTCCCTCGAAGAGATCATCACCGGCACTTATGACGCGAATGCCGTGGCGCAGAACGGGATTTTCAACAACATCTCGCAGCTTTGGAACCACAACCAGTTCTGGGAAATGATGGGCCCTGGCAAATCCTCCATGCCGTCGGAACTGGAAGCCGCAATCACGGACAGCTTCGGCTCCGTCGATGAGTTCAAATCGCAGTTTTCTGCCGCGGGTGCTGGTCAGTTCGGCTCCGGCTGGTGCTGGCTGGTGAAAAACGCCGATGGCGGTCTGGCGGTGACCAAGACCGAGAACGGCGTGAACCCGCTCTGTTTCGGTCAGACAGCGCTTCTGGGCTGTGACGTGTGGGAGCATTCCTATTACATCGATTTCCGGAACAAGCGGCCGGCCTACCTGACGAACTTCCTCGACAATCTGGTGAACTGGGAAAACGTCGCCTCTCGGATGTAGGATTGGTGTGGCTCTCCCAGTCACCTACGCCCGCCGCAAAGCGGCAGGCTGGGTAAACTGGGAAAACGTCGCCAGCCGCATGTAATCCAAATGAGCCGCCGCGTAACGCGACGGCGCGCTTTTGATTTGGAATGGCCTCTCGCTGATGCGAGGGGCCATTTGCGTTATGGCTCGCGCAGGCGTGATTGGTTTGCGAGCGGGACCTCTGGCATGTGTCAGAGACGGGATTTTTGACCAGATGGGGACCGCATGCGCGCGCTGATTGTTCTGACTTTCGCCTTTTGGACCACGCTTGCGCAGGCCGAGATGACACCTCGCGACGGCTGGGTCGTCATGAAGACAGATAAACCCTACAGTGCGCTGATCGATGATGTGAAAGCTGCCGTCAAAGCCAATAAATTCGGCGTTGTGACCCAGGCCGGACCGACGAAAGCGGCGAAAGCGCGCGGCATCGACATTCCGGGCAACCGGGTGATTGGGGTTTTCAACAATAAGTACGCAGTGCGCATTTTGGGGTTATCGACCGCGGCGATGATCGAAGCGCCGATCCGGCTGTATGTGACGGAGAATACCGATGGCACGGCGACGCTGAGCTACAAGATGCCGAGCACGGTTTTTGCGCCCTATATGGCGGAGGCGGATGCTGACTTGGAGGTCGCGGCGAAAGAGCTCGACGTCGCCTTCCAGGCCATTGCCGAGCAAGCGGTGGCCCACTAGGGTCGCGCAACGACAGAGACGGGAACACATGTCCATGGGTGAGAAGAAACGCGCAGCCGATCTGGTGGCAGAACGGCTCTACGAGGCGGGCTGTCGTCACGCGTTCGGGATGCCCGGTGGCGAAGTTCTGACGCTGGTCGATGCGCTGGAGCGGGCCGGCATCGAGTTCGTGCTCTGCAAACATGAGAATGCCGCCGCCTTCATGGCCGAAGGGGTGCATCATGTGACCGGCGCGCCGGGCATTCTGGTGGCGACCGTCGGTCCCGGCGCGATGAATGGTGTCAACGCGATTGCCAATGCGCATCAGGACCGGGTACCGCTGATCGTGCTGACGGGTTGTGTCGATCCGGATGAGGCGCTGACCTACACCCATCAGGTGCTCGATCATCGCAAGGTGTTTGAGGAGATCACCAAGGCGACTTTCACGCTCACGGCGCAGGGTGCCGATACGATTGCCGACAAGGCCCTGACGGTCGCGCTGGAGGGGCGTTGGGGTCCGGTGCTGATCGATGTGCCGATCTCGGTGGCCGATACGCAAGTCGCGGTGACGCGCAGGCGACGCCGCGCGGCGAGCCCGGTGGTGCCGAGTGGGGCCGATCTGGAGATTGCAAGGGCCTGGCTCTCTGAGGCGCGCAAACCGGTGATGGTCGTCGGGCTGGATGTCTTGCAGGAGGGCAGTGCGCAGAAGGTGCAAGCCTTTGCAGAAGCACATGAAATTCCCGTTCTCACCACCTACAAGGCAAAAGGCGTGCTGCCCGAGGATCACCCGCTGGCGCTGGGGGGCGCGGGGCTGTCACCGAAGGCCGATCAGGTGCTGATCCCGTTCCTGCAGGAGGCCGATCTGATCCTTTGCGTGGGGTACGATCCGATCGAGATGCGCATCGGTTGGCGCGAGATCTGGAACCCGGCGACGCAACGGGTGATCGATATCCATGCCGAGCCGAACCACCACTACATGCATCAGGCCTCGCTCAGTTTCATCGCCCATTGCGGGGCGTCGCTGGAGGTCATCGGGCAGGGCGTCGCGGCGCAGGAAACCTGGGGCCAGGGTGGGCTGGCGGCTGTCAAATCCGCGCTTGCCGAGGCCTTCCCGAGAGATGAGGACTGGGGCGCGACGGCGATCATCGACGAGGCGCGCAAAGTACTGCCGCCGGAGACCATAGCGACGACGGATAGTGGCGCGCATCGCATTCTGCTCAGCCAAGTCTGGCAATGCCCAAGCCCGAAAACCCTGCTGCAATCCTCCGCGCTCTGCACCATGGGCGTGGCGGTGCCGCTGGCCATGGGGGCGAAATATGCCGATCCCACGCGGCCCGTGGTCAGCTTTTCCGGCGATGCGGGGTTTCTGATGGTGGCTGGTGAGCTCTCGACCGCGAAAGAGATGGGGCTCAACACGATTTTCGTGGTGTTTGTCGACCGCTCTCTGGCGCTCATCGAGTTGAAACAGCGCCAGCGGCAGATGCGCAATACCGGCGTCGATTTTGATCACCATGATTTCGCCGCCATCGGGCGCGCCTTTGGCGGTTATGGTCACACGGTGACCTCACGCGCGGAGTTACGCACGGCCTTGGAGGCGGCGCTGACAGCCGATACATTTACCGTGATCGCGGCGGAGATCGACCGCAAAGCCTATGACGGAAAGATCTGAACATGACGCCTGGCGCGCTTGATGGCCTGACCATTCTCGACCTCAGCCGTATCCTCGCCGGCCCCACCTGTACGCAGCTGCTCGGGGATCTCGGTGCGACGGTGATCAAGATCGAAAACCCGGCCACGGGGGGCGATGATACGCGCACTTGGGGACCGCCCTTCGCGATGGGCAAGGACGGGCAACCTACTGATCTCTCAAGCTATTTCATGTCGTCCAATCGCAACAAATATTCGGTTGCGGTGGATATTGCCGATCCTGAGGGACAAGCAACAATCCAGGCTTTGGCGGCCACGGCGGATGTGGTGATCGAGAATTTCAAACCCGGCGGCCTCAAGAAATATGGGCTCGATCATCAGACCATGCTGAAGGCCCATCCCGGTCTTGTCTATTGCTCAATCTCGGGGTTCGGGCAGACCGGGCCCAACGCTTCGAAACCGGGCTATGACCTCATGGCGCAGGGCTATGGTGGCATCATGTCCCTGACCGGAGAACGCGAGGGCCAGCCGGTGAAGGTTGCGGTCGGGATCGCCGATGTGGTCTGCGGGATGTATGCGACCGTCGGTATCCTCGCGGCGCTGCGCCACCGCGACAAGACCGGCGAGGGGCAGCATATCGATCTGGCCCTGGTGGACACGCAGGTCTCCTGGCTGATCAATGAGGGCGTGGCGCATCTGACGACCGGCAAACCGCGCCCGCGCCGCGGCAATGAACACGCCACCATCGTGCCCTATCAGACGTTTGAAGTGTCGGACGGCTATGTGCTGGTCGCGGTCGGCAATGACACGCAATATCAGCGGTTCTGCGACTATCTCGGGCGGCCCGATCTGGCGGAGGATGCGCGCTTCGCCACCAATCCGGGCCGCATCGAGAACCGCACCGCGCTGATCCCTGAACTGGAAGCGATGCTAAAACAGCACAGTCAGGCGGATGTCATCGCCGGGCTGGAGGCGCGCAAAGTGCCGGTGGGGCCGGTGAATACGCTCGAACAGGTCTTCACCTCCGATCAGGTGCAGGCGCGTGAGATGCGCATCGACATGCCACGCGACGATATCGACCGCGGCGGGGTCGAACTGATCGGCAATCCGCTGAAATTCTCAAAAACGCCAGTGACCTATCGCCGTGCACCGCCCCGCTTCGGGCAGGACACCGACGCGGTCCTGAAAAAGCTCAAACCATAGTCCCGCCGGGGATGTGCATATTCGTGATGTAGATCTCGTCGTTTAGTCTCAGGGCGAGCGAAAACGCACATGGCTGCGCCAGTTGCGCCTTGATCGCGCGTTCCAGATCGTCCCGCAGCGCCTCCAGAAAGGCCTTGTCGCGATGCGGTTTCGGCAACATCGCGACATCCACCAGCATATGGGTGTGGTGGAACTGGGTCGCGGGATAGGCCCGGCATTTGGTCTCCCCGGCACCCGGATCATGGGTCAGGACGGTCATCTCAATCGCCTCGGACAGGCGGTCCATAGAAAAAGTCAGGTCGGCGGAGTAGCGCAGTTCGGCATGGGGCATCGGGCACCTCGGGTTTCAATTCTGCCGAAGAATTCAGCGAAATCGACGCGCCGCCAAGCGCAAATTTGCGACTTTTCGCTCAAAATTCCCCGTGACAGGCGCGTTCCCGATCACGACTCGGCCTAACTCCCTCACATGTCCGTTATTCTTGTCTCACAAGCGTTTACGGGTTCTGCACATCCGTTATGGAGATGAGAGCGGCGTCGCGCCAAGTTGACAGAATCGGACACGGGATCCCCATGAAAAAAGACATTTTCGGGCAGGACACGAGCTTGCGCAGTGCAGAGGCGCTGGAAAGCTGGAATGATACGCAGATGGCCTTCCTCGCCCATGGCGCCGCAACGCCGGAGCATCTGGGCAAGGTGCTGACCGCCGAGCCGGATTTTGCGCTCGGGCAGGCGGCGAAGGGCATGTTCTACCTGCTCTTGGGCCGCCGGGAACTTTATCCGACCGCGCAGGAGGCATTGAAAGCGGCGGAGACGGCAGCGCTTCAGGGCCATATCTCGCCCCGGGAACGCGGCTTTGTCGACGCGCTGAAAGCTTACGTGAACGGTCGCATGACCGAGGCCGTGGCGCATCTGGAAACCATCCTGCGCGCCCGTCCCGATGACGTGCTGGCGATGAAGCTCTCGCATGCGATCCGCTTTGTGCTGGGCGACAATCACGGCATGCGGCGCTCTATCGAGCGGGTGATGGGCGCTTACGGGCCAGATCATCTGGGCCGCGGATACCTCATGGGCTGTCATGCCTTCACGCTGGAAGAAACCGGAGATTACACCAAGGCCGAGACCGTCGCCCGCATGGGGCTGGCGATCAGTCCCGATGACGCCTGGGGCCTGCACGCGGTCGCCCATGTCTATGACATGACGGCGGATGCGAAGGGCGGGATCAATTGGCTGACCGGTCGCGAAGAGGCCTGGGCGCATTGCAACAATTTCCGCTACCATGTGTGGTGGCACAAAGCGCTGATGCATCTCGACCTGGGTCAGCATGATGAGGTCATGGACCTCTATGACACTGAAATCCGCAAGGACAAGACCGACGATTACCGCGATATCTCCAACGCCACATCGCTTCTGAGCCGGCTTGAGCTCGACGGCGTGAATGTCGGCGACCGCTGGGAAGAGCTTGCCGATCTCAGCATGAACCGCACCGAGGATGGCTGCCTGATTTTCGCCGATCTGCATTACCTCTTGGCCCTGATCGGTGGCGAGCGCAATGACGCGATCCGCGCTCTGATGGGCCGCATGCATCGCGACGCTAAGACCAATGCGGTCGAGATGGACAAGCTGATGGAGCATCCCGGGCTGGCCGCTGCGGCTGGCCTCGAGGCCTTTGGGGAGGCCGATTACAAGACCGCCTTCCTGAACCTCGCCCGGGCGCGTCAGACGATGCAAAAGGCGGGCGGCAGCCACGCGCAGCGCGATGTGTTCGAGCGCCTGACGATCGATGCCGGCATCCGCGCCGGTTTCCTCGACGAGGCCGAAAACATTCTGGCCGAACGCACCGCAAAGCGGGCGGGTCGCGAGGACGGATACGCCTCGGCCCGGATGTCGCTGATTTCCGAAGGGCGGGCGGCTGCGGCTTGCGCCGATCGCGTTCCTGCGGAATAAGCGCGCCATAGCTGCCCTGAGATGAGTATGGTGAGCACCAGTCCAAACGACAGCCCGCGCGAAAGCGCGGCCGCCGCTGCTGCGCGCAGTGCGCCGGTCGTGGCGGCGCGGGACCCGCGTCTGGACTTCTATCGCGGCATCGCGATGTTCATCATTCTCTTTGCGCATACGCCGGGCAATTTCTTTACCTCCTGGATCCCCGCCCGCTGGGGTTTTTCGGATGCCACGGAGATGTTCGTCTTTTGCTCCGGCATGGCCTCTGCCATCGCCTTCGGGCGGACATTTGATCGGGCAGGGTGGGTCCTGGGCTCCGGTCGCGTGGCTTATCGCGTCTGGCAGGTCTACTGGGCTCACTTGGGCATGTTCTTCTTCATCGCGATGATGCTGGCCTTCTGGGACAGTTTCGAGATTTTCGAGAAGACCTATATCAACACGTTGAATTTGCAGCCTTTCTTTGAAGGTCGCACCGGTCGGGAGACCGGCATTTTCGCAGGCACCGCCGAGAATATCGTGGGTATTTTCACGCTCACCTACGTGCCGAATTACTTCGACATCCTGCCGATGTATCTGGTCATACTGGTGATGATGCCCTTCGTCATCGCACTGGCACGGATCAATCTCTGGCTGACCGCGGCGGTGATGGTGACCGTTTGGCTCTTTGCGCAGGGCGGCATCCTTGCCTTCTGGGGCGCCGAAGCGAGCGCGATCAATTTCCCGGCGGAGCCGTGGTCGAACCGCGAATGGTTCTTCAACCCATTCGGCTGGCAATTGCTCTTCTTCACGGGATTTGCGTTCATGCGCGGCTGGATCCCCGCCCCGCCGGTTAAATGGTGGCTCATTGCGCTAGCGCTGATCATCGTCATCGCCAATATCCCGCTCTCCAATATCGGCGTGCGGGCCGTGAACCGCGAATGGTTTGGTCTTGCTTTCGAGGGCAACCCGGTGATCGATGCCCGCGTCGCGTTGAAGCCTTTCATTTCGAAATCCGATTTCGGCATCCTACGCTACGTGCATTTCCTGGCACTGGCCTATCTCGGTTGGGTCGCAGCGGGGGCTGGTGGTCACCGCCTGATCGCCTCCGGCATCGGGTTTTTCTCCAAACTCTGGGGTCAGATCGTCAAACACACGATGAAGGTCGGGCAGCAGTCGCTCGCGATTTTCGTCTTCTCCATGGTCTTCGCCCGCATCCTGGGCTTCACCTATGACCAACTGGGCCGCGACACCTTCACCGTGACCGCCTTCAACCTGCTTGGGGTGCTGACGCTCGTTCTTGTCGCCTATTTCGTGGCCTGGGTGAAATCCCAGCCCTGGCGACCAAAGAGGGCGGCCTGATGCTGACCCGTCGCGCCGCTCTGGGCCTGATGGCCGCCGCCGCGTTTGCGTCCCGCGCAGGCGCGGTTCCGATGTTCAAGGGCGAGAAGAAACCGTTCTCCCGTGCATGGCTGGAGGCGGAGGCCAAGCGACTTTCCCGTCGCGACTACAAGCCCATGGGGCTCGTCCCGCAAGAATGGCGCGATTTGACCTATGATCAGTATCGCAAGATCTGGTTCAACTCGCAAAAGGGCCTTTGGACCGATACGCCGCGGCCCTTCAAGGTCGATTTCTTTCATCCCGGCCTCTATTTCCCGCGGCCCGTCGATATCGCGATTGTCGAGGATGGGGAGGCGCAGAGCCTCGCTTTCGACTTCTCGCTGTTCGACAAATCCGACAAGGCGCCGCTCCTGCCGCTTGATGATACTCTGGGCTACTCCGGGCTGCGCCTGCGCCATGAATTGCGCGAGAAGGGCAAGTTCGAGGAATTCGCCGTTTTCCAGGGCGCGAGTTATTTCCGCGCCATCGGCACGGGTCAGAATTATGGCCTCTCCGCGCGCGGTCTGGCTATCGACACGGCCAAGGGCACGGGCGAGGAATTCCCCGATTTCACGCACTTTTGGCTGGAAGCTCCCGACCCTGGCGACCGGATGATGAAGGTTCATGCGCTGCTGGATTCTCCTTCGGTGACAGGGGCTTACTCCTTCCGTATCACGCCCGGATTGCCAGCGGAGATGGAAGTCGAGGCGGTGCTTTATCCCCGCAAAGACCTGGATCATGTGGGCCTCGCGCCGCTCACCTCGATGTTCCTTTTTGATGAGACCAATCGCGCCCGGTTCGACGATTTCCGCTCCGCTGTTCATGACAGCGAAGGGCTTATGATCCACAACGGCGCGGGCGAACTTCTTTGGCGGCCTTTGGGCAATCCGCGTACGCTGCAGGTCTCCAGCTTCGTTGACGAAGGCCCGCAGGGCTTTGGTCTCATGCAGCGCGCCCGCCGGTCGGAGGATTTCGCCGATCTCGAGGCGCATTACCACAATCGCCCCTCGCTCTGGATCACGCCGGGGGAGGATTGGGGCCGGGGCACCGTCACTCTCGTGGAAATCCCCTCCGAGAAAGAGATTTACGACAATATCGTCGCCTATTGGCGGCCCCGCGAACCCCTGGCGCGTGGCAGCGAGCACCGTTTCACCTACCGCATGGACTGGGGTGCCGAGCCGCCGCGTCCGCGCGATGTGGCCACGGTGCTGAACACCCGGATCGGCAAAGGATACGACAAGAAAGTCCCTTACCAGATCATCACCATCGATTTCGCCGACCACCCGGCCTTTGGTGACAGCGAAGAAGACCTCGACACCCTCGTGAGATCAATCTCCACCGTCCGCGGCGAGGTCACCGAGGGCGTTTTGCAGCGCAACCCAGGCACAGGCGGTGTCCGTCTGGCGTTCAAATATGACCCGCAAGAGGCCATGGCGTCAGACCTGCGTGCGCAGCTGTTCAAGGACGGCAAGTCGGTGACGGAAGTCTGGCTCTATCGGTGGACCGCGTGACTGAGCTGCGCCCGATATCGCCGGTCGCCTGGATGCCCGATCCGGCACCTCTGGCGCAACCGGTGCAGGATTTGCGCGCGGCCTATCGAGATGGCGCGGCGCCGGAACTGGCACCGCCAAGCCTGGGCGTGCGGCTCTGGCGCGCAGCCACCTTCCTGCCAGCGATCCTGATCACCACGGGGCTGATCGCGGTCTTCACCGACTTCTTCGCAATGAACGGTCTGAGCGCCTCTGAGGCCATTCTTATTGGCCTCGTTGCGCTGACATTTTTCTGGATTTCCCTTTCGGTCACAACCGTAAGTGTGGGGATTTTCAACCTGCTACGCCGCACACCTAAAGCTCTGGCTGCGCAAACGATCGAACCCCTCAACGTCGCCCTGCTGGTCCCGATCTACAACGAGTCGCCTGCAGATGTGTTCGGAAATGCCTGCGCGATGATCGAAGAGCTACATGCCGCAGGCGCGCGCCATGACTTCGCGCTATACATCCTGTCGGACACGCGCGACGAGCGCATCGCGGCGCAGGAACTCACCGCGTTTGCTGCCCTGCGCGCCAAGGTGGGTGGGCTGATGCCGGTCTATTACCGCCGCCGCGCGATGAACATTGATCGCAAGGTCGGCAATCTCGCCGATTGGGTGGAGCATTGGGGCGGCGGATCGGACGCGATGCTGGTGCTCGATGCCGACAGTCTGATGTCGGGCGAGGCGATTGTGGCGCTCTCCGATGCGCTTGCCGCCGATCCGAGCGCGGGCCTCATTCAATCCTTCCCGCAGCTCTTCGGCGCGGAGACGCTCTTTGCCCGCGTCCAGCAATTCGCCTCCACGATCTATGGCTCGGTTCTGTCCGAAGGTCTTGCTGCCTGGGCGGATCGCGAGGGCAATTACTGGGGTCACAACGCGATCATCCGCACCCGCGCGTTTGCCTCCTGTGCAGGCCTGCCGAAGCTGAACGGCATCCGCGCAAAGGGCGCCCTGATCCTCAGCCATGATTTCGTCGAAGCCGGGCTCTTGCGCCGTGCCGGTTGGGCCGTGCGCTTCCTGCCGCGCGTCAAAGGTTCCTACGAGGAAGTGCCCGCAACGCTGATCGACTACATCAAACGCGACCGCCGCTGGTGTCAGGGCAATCTGCAACACCTGCGCCTTCTGCGCTCCAAGGGCTTTCACACGGTCACCCGCTTCCACTTGTTCCACGGCGCGATGAGCTACCTTCTGTCGCCCGCGTGGTTCGTGCTGCTGACCATCTGGGCGCTGATCGGGCAGGGGCCTGAGGCCAATGTCATCCAGTATTTCTCTGGCGCGAACCCGCAGGTGAACTGGCCGGAAATGGCCCACGTGAACAACCTCTTCATCCTGTTTTTCATGTATGGGATGTTGCTGGCACCGAAATTCCTTGGTGCCTCGGCGATCAGTTCCTCAGGCCTAAGACTGCGTGACCTTGGCGGGGCCGGGCAGTTTTCCTTGTCTTTCATCTCGGAGGTCGTGATCTCGATCCTCTACGCGCCGATCCTGATGGTGCAGCAGACCGTTGCCGTCTGCCGCGCGCTACTCGGGTTCAAAGAGCAATGGGCGCCACAAACCCGGCGCGGGCACAGCTATGGGCTCTGGACGCTGGTGAAATTCCACTGGCTCGAGACGCTGATGGGGGCAGGGCTTGTGGCGGGTATGAGCACGGGTCTCGTGACGCTCTGGCTTCTGCCCATCGCAGTCAGCCTCGCTGGCGCAATCCCGCTCTCGGCCCTGTCCGGGCTGAACCTCACGCGGCACCGCTGGATGGAAAAGCAGCTTGGTACGCAGGAGGTGTTCAACGCACCCGCAATCATCCGCGCGGCCAAGGCCGAGCGGGCGCAATTGCAGCAAATGCTGGATCAGACCGACCGCATCGCGGCCGAGTAACGCTTAGTTGCCTGCGACAGCGGCGCCGAAGACCAGAAACAGTGCCGGAACGAGCCAACTGCCGTCGCTCGCAGCACGGGTTTCGTCCGCGATGGTGTCGCGGGCCACGAGATCGGCGTCAGTGGTCGCAGGTTCAATTGCGGCGACCGGTTCCTGCTCCATGATCGGCTCAGAAAGGTTGCCTGCGTATACGGGGTGAGCGCTCGTCAGAGCGATCGCCGTCAGGGCGATTGCGATGGGTTTCATGGGTTTCTGCCTCAAGTTTTATTTTGGCAGAGTATATCGCATTCGCCCGGGCCGTCGGTCAAAGGTTCTCGGCGTCCATATCGCGACAGCCGAAGGACTGTTGCTTGGATGCATGAGTGGATTGAGGGGTTTACCCCGCGACGACAGCGCCGCCCCAAATCAAAAAGAGGATCGGGACCAGGATATCCCCACCCGAGGCTGCGCGGGTTTCGGCTTCAATCAAATCTTGTTCCAGAACCGGGTCGGCGAGACCGCCCGCGATGCCAGCACCCGTCGAAATCACAAACGCGGTCAGCGCTGCACAAAGTCCAAGTTTCATACTGCTTCCCCTTAGAAACGGTGTGCGAGAGATTTCTCTTGCACCTCTTTAAGGGTCAAGGCGAGCGGGTCAGTTATGCACAGGATATGCACAGAAAAAGGCCCTGAGGAGGGCCTTTGTCGGTATTATAGTAGTGTTAGGGTAGCGTCAGTCGAGCGCGACCAAATCACCAGCGGATTGGCGGCCATCGCGACCTTCAATCATTTCATACTGGATTTTCATATCGTCACGCAGGCCGGTCATGCCTGCCTTTTCAACGGCAGAGATGTGCACGAACACGTCCTTGCCGCCGTCATCTGGGGCGATGAAGCCATAGCCTTTGGTGGTGTTGAACCATTTCACGGTGCCGGTGGCCATCCGTTTTCTCCTTCAATTGTCCGCCTGCGGAATTGCAGCGGGAGGTGGTGCAGCCAGTGGTCTTGATCTTGTCGTCCGGCTTGCTTCAATTGAAGGGTCGCGGGGTCTTGCCATTTAGGTCGTCACACCCCTTAAAGATAGGAGTGTCGGGCAAAAATCAAGCGCTCTGTCACGCCGTTTTCGAAACAAGCAAGGGCCTGCCAATGAAGCTCTATGGGATCAAAACTTGCGACACGTGCCGCAAGGCGCTGAAAGCGTTGGAGAATGCAGGCCATGCTGTGGAATTCATCGATGTGCGAGCGACGCCGCTGGCCCCTGCGACACTTACGACATTCCTGGATGCCTTTGGTGATGTGCTGGTGAACACGCGCTCCACGACGTGGCGGGGTCTGGATGACACGGAGCGACAACGCCCGCCGATGGAACTGCTTTTCGAGCACCCGACCCTGATGAAACGCCCGGTGATCGCGGCTGATCAACTTCATCTCGGCTGGAGCAAAGCCACTCAAGGCGCGCTGCTTTAGAACAGCAGCTCCGCCTCCCAGGATCGCAGGCATAGAAAGTCGGACTCGTACGCGCCCAGGCCGTCTCTCAGCTCCGGGAAAAGCGTATGAATTTCATCCACTTGCTCGGCATCAAGCGCCCGCAGCGCCCCGGACCCTGGCAGCAGGCTTTCGGCCCATTGCCCGTTGGCTCTGAGCAGCGCGTGCATGTCCAGAAGGATATGGTGATAGCTGAGCGACTGGCGCTGATGGGCGATGCTGACCCCGTCATGCGCCAGAAGATTTGTGGCCGCCACAAGCGCTTCCTCCTCGCCAAAAAGCAGCGGCATCTGCGGGCTCTGAACCGGCAGGCGGTGCTGCGGCGAGATCAGAAGATCAGCCGCTGGCCGGTTCGGGCCCAAAGCGCCCTTGCGCACACGGATCGGGCGCAGTTGCGGGTGTGCGCAGAGGTCCAGCGGCCCCAAATGGCGCGACCCGACCCAGCGGATCGGTTGCACCCCATGATCGCGGGTGATGACCAGATCGCCGGGCGCGAGGTCTTCGACAAGGCGCTCACCCTCGGGCGTCGCAATGCGCGTCCCGTCACAGAAGCAAATGGTGTTGTAGGGATCGACCGGTCCATCTGCCGAACCGGAAAACGTATAGGTCTGGCCGGGCGTGATCGGGGAGGTCGTGAAGACAATCAGGTTCTCGCCGGAATTCGACGTACCTGTCCCGATGCGTGCGATGATGAAGGTGATCGGCGGCACATCATCGGTGATGAGTTGGTATTCGGCCTCGATATTCTGCCCGGCGGTGTAGGTGACCCCGTCGATCACAAGATCATTGGTCAGAACCGACAGCGCGCCGGTCTCGATATAGGCGTCCTCAAGCTGGTCATCGTCGTCAGTGATCTGAAAGCTGATCTGAGTGGCGGCGGCATCCAGCGTCGATGAGGTTCCGACGGCGAAATCCGGTGTGGTCTGGGTGGAATTTGCAGGCGCACTGATGGCGCCGGTGAAATCCGACAATGCCCATCCTGTTACTGTATAATCGGGCATAACCGCGCCCCACATCTACTCGTTTGATCGCTGATAGGGCGGGATTGGTGCGCTTATCGGGCCGCGGCAGGGGGATTTCGCGGCAATATTGCGACCTTTTGCGCGAAAGTTGCGGTAACCCGTGGGTTACCTTGGTGCAAGGCGTTGAAAACCCGCGGCAATCCACGGGTTTTTGCAATCTTTACAATTTGTTAATCAGCATTGCGCGCGCGACGGATATCGGGCGCCATCGCCGCGTCGGCCAGTTCCGCGGCGATCTCATCCACCGTAACGACGCTGGTCTGCTTCTCGCCCAGACGCCGCACCGTCACGGTGCCGTCTTCGACTTCCTTCTTACCGACCGCGAGGATGATCGGAACCTTGCCGACCGAGTGCTCGCGGACCTTATAGTTGATCTTCTCGTTGCGGATATCGGCCTCGGCGCGGATACCGACGGCTTTCAGTTTCTGAACGGTTTCAAGCACATAAGCGTCGGCGTCCGACACGATGGAGGCCACCACGACCTGCCGCGGTGCAAGCCAGAAGGGCAGGCGCCCGGCATGCTCCTCGATCAGGATGCCGATGAAACGCTCGAACGAGCCGAGGGTCGCGCGGTGTAGCATGTAGGGGCGATGCTTCGCGCCATCCTCGCCAATATAGGTCGCGCCGAGGCGTTCCGGCAGGTTCGGGTCCACCTGGAAAGTACCGCATTGCCAGACCCGACCAAGCGCGTCGGTCAGGTAGAAATCGAGCTTGGGTCCATAGAACGCTCCGTCGCCGGGCTCCAGCGTGAACTCGCGGTCCGTCGCCTTGATCGCAGCTTCCAGCGCGCCTTCCACATGGTCCCAGCTTTCATCGCTGCCCACGCGTTGCTCTGGCCGCGTCGCGAATTTGATCTCGAAATCAGCAAAGCCGAGGTCTTCATAAATCTCCGCTAAGAAATTGATAAAGCGGGCACATTCCGCCTCGATCTGGTCTTCGGTGCAGAAGATATGCGCATCATCCTGGGTAAATCCGCGCACCCGCATGATGCCATGCAGCGCACCGGAAGGCTCATAGCGGGAGCAGGAGCCGAACTCGGCGAGGCGCAGCGGCAGATCACGATAGGATTTCAGCCCCTGATTGAAAATCTGCACGTGGCAGGGGCAGTTCATCGGCTTCAGGGCGTTGATCGCTTTCTCCTTGGCATGTTCCTCCTCGACCTCGACGATGAACATGTGCTCCTGGTATTTGTCCCAGTGGCCCGAGGCCTCCCAGAGCTTGCGATCCACGACCTGTGGCGTGTTGATTTCATTGTAGCCACCGGCGCGTTGCTGGCGGCGCATGTAGTCCTGCAGGGTGGTGTAAACGGTCCAGCCATTGGGATGCCAGAAAACCTGACCCGGTGCCTCTTCCTGCATGTGGAAGAGGTCCATCTCGCGGCCCAATTTGCGGTGATCGCGTTTCTCAGCTTCTTCCAGGAAGTGCAGGTAATCTTTCAGTTTTTCGCGGTTCTGGAAGGCGACGCCATAGATACGTTGCAACATCGCGCGGTCGCTGTCGCCGCGCCAATAAGCGCCTGCGACAGACATCAGTTTGAACGCATCCGCGGGCACCTGACCGGTATGCTGCAGGTGCGGGCCACGGCACAAATCCTGCCAATCCCCGTGCCAATACATGCGCAGGGGTTCGTCTCCCGGAATGGCGTCGATCAACTCGACCTTGTAGGGCTCGTTGTTATCTTCGTAGTGCTTGATTGCCCGCGCACGGTCCCAGACCTCCGTGCGAACTTCGTCGCGCTTGTTGATGATTTCCTTCATCTTTTTCTCGATCGCGCCGAGGTCTTCCGGGGTGAAAGGTTCCGCCCGATCGAAATCGTAATACCAGCCGTTTTCGATCACAGGGCCGATGGTGACCTTCACATCGGGCCAGATTTCCTGAACCGCACGGGCCATGATATGGGCCAGATCGTGGCGGATTAGTTCCAGCGCGGGCGCTTCGTCTTTCATCGTGTTGATGGCAATGGAGGCATCGGCCTCAATCGGCCAGGCGAGGTCCCAATGGGCGCCGTCCACCTGCGCGGAGATCGCCTTTTTGGCGAGCGATGGGGCAATGGAGGCGGCGACCTCGGCAGGGGTCACGCCTGCGTCGTAGTCACGCGAATTGCCATCGGGAAAAGTCAGGGAAATAGAGGCCATCTGGCTCATGCTCCTCGTCAGTTTGGCGCCCACGGAACGCCCGGTTGCGGGTATGTTATGCGCCCCATTTGGCGAGGCTTTGCGGCGGCGTCAAGGACGCTCTGTCTGGTATACAAAAGTATTCTTAAAAACGACATTTACATGGTCAAAAACGACCTATATTTCCTATCGGAAACACGAGGTGAATCGGCAGTTCTGCCGCAGCATTTGGAGGTCCCGCAGATGGGCTACAACAAGATGTTCGAATTGTCGCTGGACGATATGGAGCTGATCGAGACAGCGCTGCGTCATAAACAGAAGGCCCTGAGTGGCGAAGCGGAGCCGCCCAAGACCTGGGAAGAGGAAAAGGACGAACGGCTGCGCAAAACCCATGATCTGCTGGGACGTTTGCACAATCAGAAGACCTTCTATCGCCCGAAAACAGGCGCTTACGTCAGCGGCTAACCTGCGTAGCTGGTACAGAGCTGTTTGGTGAACGGATCGGCATTGGTCCATCCGGCGCGGCTCTGACCGATGGTTACATATTCCCATGACCCCACAGGAAGATGACCGTAGAGCAGGTCATCTCCGGGAATGATTGCACCGACAATTGCGGAATTCGCGGACGCCCCGGCATAAAGAGGCACTTCTGCGCCGGTATATCCGATACAGGCGCTTTCCCCTTCGGAGCGGATCGGCAATGTCGCGAGCGTGCGCAACCAATCCCCGCCGGTGAAATCGAGCCACGTGCGGGACGTATCGACTTTGCACTCGGCAAAACTTTCGACCTCTTTCACTGCCGCGACGTCGCGTTTGTCTTCTGCCGAGAGGCTGGGGGATTTCGTGTGGCAGTCGGAATTGTCAAAAACCGCCTGACCAAGCGCGGAGCCAAAGCAATAGCCAGCGCGGTCGAAGATCAGGTTTCGGGTGAACCAAAGCTCGTCGCAATAGGCGTCCGCCTGGGCGAGGCTCGGCAAGAGGGCAAAGAATAGCGCGTATTTCATGGATCAAGAGTGGCCGCGTGGAGCGGCCAACTCAAGTATATTTCACTAGACAGCTAGAAAGATCTGACTGGCCATCACCAGCACGCAGATCCACCCAGCCGTGAAAATGATCGGCCGCGCCGGAAATCGTGCCCATGCGGTGATGTAGCCCACAGCATGAGCGACACGCACCCAAAAAAAGATAATGGCCGTCCAATAGGTGACGGCGTTGAAGCCACCGATCCGGTCGAGGATCAGCACAGCCACAGCAAAGGGCACGAATTGCTCGATCAGGTTCATATGCGCGCGATAGGCGCGCTGAACCCAGGGGCGGTGCAGCCGGAAATTGCCCGGCACAACAAATCCGTCGGGCGCATTCTCGGGCAGTGTGCCCTCGGGCACGGTGTTGATGCCGATGATATAGGGCATCCAGAGCGTGCCCAGCAGGATCGTCAGGCAGGTGAGAATGCCAAGTTCGGTCGGGAACTCCATCGGATCAGCCCCCCATCTCAGGATCGGCATATTTCACGGTCGATCCGGTTTCGAGATAGGTCTTCAGGCCCGCAAACATGCGTACCCAACCATCGGCGATGCCTTCCCCTTCGACCACCGGGAAGTTGAGGTCGTAGTGCTCGACGGTGAGGCGGCAGAACTCACCTTGCGGGGCGATGAGATATTCGAAGCGGGAGGCGCGGATGGTCTCGTCCCATTTCGGCTCGAAGGTTGAGACGATACGAGTCTTGGGTTCCTGCAGGGTCTCCGTACAGATCAGCATCACGTTGCCGCCGGGCATGTGGTAGGTGTAGGTGTTCCCCTCGCGGGTCACCTTCTCGCACATGAAATGCCATTTGGTGATGGCGTCAGGATCGGTGAGCGCTTCCCACAGCGCGTCCTGGGTGCATTGAATGTAAGTTTCCATCCGGAAATCTGGTTTGGACATTTCGGCAGCTCCTTCCAGCTGTTGTTTCAAATCGAGGAGCCCGCGCGCCGCGGGTTTGGCCAGCAGCGGCTCAATCCAGCGGTCGATGACCTCCTGTAAGGGCAGGGCGTTCAGGTAATGGTGCTTGAACCGCCCAACCTTCTTGGTCGTGATCAGCTTGGCCTCTTCCAACACGCCGAGATGTTTCATCACGCCGAAGCGCGTCATCTCGAACTGTCCCTCCAGATCGCTGAGTGTCTGCCCGTCCTTCTTGCGAAGGCTGTCCAGAATGTCTCGGCGCGCCGGATCGTTGAGAGCCTTGAAGATCGCGTCCATGAATTCGTTTATAGGTGACAAAGTAGTCACGTGACAAGATAGTCACGTAATAATCTTCTGTGATGTTGTGCTTTCCGTCCGCGGCGGGCAGTGTCATAAATCGCTGAAACAGGGAGGAAAACTTGGCTGATTTGCAGTTTTTCGACACACCGCAAGGACGGCGCATCGCGTATCATTTCACCCCCGGGGCCGGACCGACTCTGGTGTTCCTGGGTGGCCTCAAGTCGGACATGGAAGGCACGAAGGCGGTGCATCTTGAGGCCTGGTGCGAATCGCAGGGCCGGGCGTTTCTGCGGTTCGACTATTCCGGCCATGGCGAATCCTCAGGCGAGTTTACCGAGGGCTGCATCGGCGATTGGGCCAAAGATGCCATGGCCGCTTTGGCGCATCTGACTGAAGGCCCGCTTTTGCTGATCGGCTCTTCTATGGGCGGTTGGATATCATTGCTTTGTGCCAAGAAGATGTCGGAGCGGATCGCCGGGTTGGTGACCATCGCCGCCGCGCCCGATTTCACCGAAGACAGCATGTGGGCCGGGTTTTCCAAGGCGCAGAAGGCGGAGTTGGAGCGGGAGGGGCAGGTAGCGCTGCCCTCGGACTATGGCGAACCCTATATCATCACCAAACACCTGATTGAGGAGGGGCGGCAGAACCTGGTGCTGCGCGAACCGCTGGACTTGCCGTTCCCGACCCGGTTCCTGCAAGGCACCCATGATGAGGATGTCGAGATGTCCGTCGCGATCCGGCTGATTGAGCATGCGACAGGGCCGGATATGCGGCTGGTGGTGTTGAAGAACGGCGATCATCGGTTCTCCGATCCCGCTGGATTGCAACTCATCGAAGACGCCATCAACAACGTGTTGCAGGTGCTGGAGTGAGGACGTTCGGCAAATGGCTGGGCCGCGTTCTGCTCGGGCTGATCATTGCCTTGGCGGCGATCTGGTTTCTCTGGCCGCGCGAACCCGTGGATACGGAAATCACGTTTGATCAGAGCATATTACCGGACGATCTTGATGTGTATCTGGCCGAGGTGGAAGCGCCTTTCGACGACATTACCGAAGGTGTCGAGAAACGGATCATCTGGAACGGCCAGCCGGGCGAGCAGACGAAGATCAGCGTTATCTACGTCCACGGCTTCTCCGCCACCTCCGAAGAAATTCGCCCGGTTCCCGATCAGGTGGCCGCGGCCCTCAGCGCGAACCTCTATTTCGCCCGGTTGACCGGGCACGGGCGGGGCGCTCTGGCCATGGCCGGACCCACCGCAGGCGATTGGATGGAGGACATGGCCGAGGCGCTCGCCATCGGGCGGCGGATCGGCGAGGAGGTGCTGGTGATCACGACCTCGACCGGCGGCACGCTGGCAGCGATTGCAGCGACCGATTCCGCGCTGATGGAGAATGTGAAGGGGATTGTCTTTGTCTCGCCGAACTTTCGCATCAAGAACCCGGCATCGACCATCCTTGAGTGGCCCTTGGCGCGCACAATCAGCACGCTTGTGGCGGGTGCTGAACGCAGCTTCGATCCGCAAAACGAAGGCCACGCAAAATACTGGACGACGATCTATCCGACCGTCGCGCTGATCCCGATGGCGGCTGTCGTGCGATATGCGCGCAAGGCGGATTATTCCGACGTGACAACGCCAGCGCTCTTTATCTTCTCGGACGAGGATGCGGTCGTGGACGCCGAAACCACCCGTGCGATTTCGACGAAATGGGGTGGCCCGGTGACTTTGGAGCCGCGTGTGATGGGCGAGGGCGATGATCCGTTCAACCACGTCATTGCGGGCGATATTCTGAGCCCCGGTCAAACGGTTGAGACCGGACGGATCATCACGGAATGGGCTTGGGGGCTCTGATGGAACAACGTGTCAGTCTGATCACTCTGGGCGTCGCGGATATGGATCGCGCGGCGGCATTCTATGAGGCGCTCGGGTGGCAACGCACCGAAAGCCCCGATGGCGTGATCGCTTTTGATCTGATCGGACAGACGCTTGGGCTGTATCCCAAAGCGGCATTGGCGGAGGAATTGGGCATCCCCGAGGCCGATATCGGCGGGTTTTCGGGCCTCACACTGGCCCACAACGTGCGCGCGAAAGAGGAGGTCGCGCCGGTGCTGGCCGCCGCAGAGGCGGCAGGTGGGCGGATCGTCAAACCGGCGCAGGACGTGTTCTGGGGCGGGCATCACGGCTATGTCGCCGATCCGGATGGGCATATCTGGGAAGTCGCCCACAATCCGTTCTCGACCTTGCGCGAAGATGGCGCATTTCGCTGGAACGGCTACGGCTGATGCGCAAACCGGGGTCCATGTGGAGCCTTGAAACGCTCGGTCGCGTGCGCCTGTCGAAACATTTCTGGATGCGGGAGTTTCTCTACTCCGAGATCGGTAATTTCCACGAACATCAGAACCTGCCGGACAACCCCGATCTGGCCATCGAGGTGGGACGGGCGTTTTGCACCGAACTCCTTGATCCCTTGGAAGAAACCTTCGGGAGGGTGTTCGTGCGCTCTGGCTACAGGTCGCCGTCTCTCAACACCTTTGGCAATGAAAACAAGCTAAACTGCGCGCGGAACGACTACCCCGGCGAGTGCCATATCTGGGATCGCGGAGAGGGCGAGAACCGTATCGGCGGCGCATCCATCGTGATCCCGTGGTTTGCGGACCAATACGCCCAAGGCCGCGATTGGCGCGATCTAGCCTATTGGATCCACGATCACATTCCCTATTCGGAGCAGTGGTATTTCCCCAAACTCTGCGCCTTCAACCTGACCTGGGAGCCCACGCCTCGGCGCACGATCTCCAGCTATATCGCGCCGCGCGGCAAGCTCTTGGCGGCGGGGGCGGAGCCGGAAGAGAGCCTTGATCAGCGGAAATCGCGCTATGCCGACTTTCCGCCCTTTCGGGGGATCGAATATCCAGCTATCCCTTGAGGTAGGAAAGAGGGAATACGTATGCAGCTGCCGAAATCACCCAGTTTTCGACTGGATGGGAAACGTGCCTTTGTGCCGGGCGGGTCACGCGGTATCGGTCTGGGCTGTGTAGTCGCTTTGGCCGAAGCGGGCGCGGAGGTCGTGATCGCCGCCCGCAGTTTGGGGCAGGTCGACGAGGCTGTCGCTGCGATGAAAGAAGCCGGGTTTGCGGCGAGCGGGTTGAGCCTGGATGTCACCGATATGGGCGCGGTCAAAGCGGCGCTCGCGGATCATGGGCCGTTTCACATCGTCTGCAATTCCGCCGGGCTGGCGCGACATTCCAAAGCCGCCGACACCACGGAAGAAGATTTCGACGCGGTGATGGGCATAAATGTCAAAGCGGCGTATTTCCTCGCACAACAGGCGGCTCTGCAAATGGCGGAGATTGGTGGCGGATCGATCATCCAGATCTCCAGCCAGATGGGCCATGTGGGCGGGCTCGACCGCGCCGTCTATTGCGGCACAAAACACGCCATCGAAGGGATCAACAAAGCCATGGCGATTGAGTTCGGGCCGAAAAACGTGCGGCTGAACTCTGTCTGCCCGACTTTCATCAAAACACCGCTCACGGAGGCGACATTTGCCGATCCGGAGAAGCGGAAGTGGATTGACGAGAACATAAAGCTGCCCCGCATCGGCGAGGTCGAGGATATCATGGGGGCCGTGCTCTATCTGGCGAGCGATGCCAGTGCGATGGTCACCGGCACCTCGATCCTGGTCGATGGCGGATGGACAGCAAGCTGAGGGGGACCAAATGAGAACGACACATGTGGGCAGCCTGCCGCGGACGCAGGAGGTCGTGGATATGATCTTCGCGCGCGAGCACGAAAAGCCGTTCGATCAGGGCGAATTCGACCGTGTTATGACGGAGGCCTGCGCTGAAACGGTGCGCAAACAGGCCGAGGCTGGCGTGGATGTGGTGAGCGATGGCGAGACCTCGAAAATCTCCTACGCCACTTACGTGAAGGATCGCTACACGGGGTTCTCGGGCGACAGTCCGCGCAATGCGCCCGCCGATCTGAAAATGTTCCCGAGCTTCCTGAAACGCCTCGCCGATGATGGCGGTACGCCGCAATATGCGCGGCCCATGTGCACTGGTGAAGTGACCTCCAAAGGGCAGGGCGAGTTGCAGAAAGATATCGACAACCTGAAGGCTGGCATGGCCGCGCATGGCGTGTCAGAGGGCTTCATGAATGCCGCGAGCCCAGGTGTTATCTCGCTGTTTTTGCAGAATGATTTTTACCCAAGCCGTGAGAAATACCTCGAAGCGCTGGCCGATGCGATGCGCGAGGAATATCGCACGATTGTTGACGCGGGGCTCTATCTGCAGCTTGATTGCCCTGATCTCGCGCTGTCCCGGCATATGCTCTTCAATGACCTTTCGGATGAGGAATTCCTGAAGATCGCCAGCACCCATGTGGAGGCGCTGAACCATGCGCTGGAGGGGATCGATCCGTCCCGCGTGCGGGTGCATATCTGTTGGGGCAATTACGAGGGCCCGCATGTCTGCGACATCGATATGGGCAAGGTGTTCCCGACGCTGATGGCGGTGAATGCGAGCTATATCCTGTTTGAGACGTCAAATCCGCGCCATGCCCATGAATGGACGGTGTTCCGCGACCGTGTCTCAGAGATTCCCGACGACAAAATCCTGGTGCCGGGCGTGGTGGATACGACGACGAATTTCGTTGAGCACCCGGAAGTGGTGGCGCAAAGGCTCGAGCGCTTTACCTCCTTCATGGGCGCGGACCGCGTGGTGGCGGGCTCCGATTGCGGGTTTGGAACCTTCGCAGGCTTTGGTGCTGTGGACCCAGACATCGCCTATGCCAAGCTCGGATCACTGGTCGAAGGCACCCGTCTGGCGGAGGCGCGCCTCTGATGGAGCCCTTGGTCCTGCTTCCGGGCATGATGTGTGACGGGCGGCTTTTTGGCCCGCAAATCAAGCATTTCGGGCGGACGCGGGCCATCCATCTCCCACCTTTGACGCGCCACGACACAGTGGAGGCCTTGGCGCGCGAGGTGCTGAAATTCGCCCCCGATCATTTTGCGTTGGCCGGTCTTTCTATGGGCGGCATCGTCGCGATGGAGGTGATAAGGCAAGCGCCGGAGCGGGTGTCGCGGCTGGCGCTGATGGACACCAACGCGCTGGCGGAGACGCCGCAAGTCGCGGCAAATCGGGAACCTCAGATCGTCAAGGTGATGGCGGGATTGCTGCCGGAAGTGATGCGCGACGAGATGAAGCCGAACTACTTGGCCCCCGGTCCGGGGCGCGAGGCGGTGCTCGATCTGGTGCTGGAGATGGCCATCGATCTGGGCGAGGGCGCCTTTGTGCGCCAATCCAGGGCGTTGCAAAAACGCCCCGATCAGCAGGCCACCTTGCGTCGCATCCTGGTGCCAACGCTGATCCTTTGCGGCGCGGAGGACACGCTCTGTCCCATCGAACGCCATGAATTCATGGCAGAAATGGTGCCCCATGCGGTGTTGCGCGTGATTGCCGATGCCGGGCATATGCCCACGCTCGAACAGCCCGAGGCGGTGATCCGTGAAATGGAGACCTGGCTGGCCGCGTCCGCTTAACCGGCGGTGACCAGACGCGGTTTTGCCCGCTTGCGGCTTTTCTTCGGCGCATCCGCATTGGCATCGATGAAATCGAGCACCAGAGGCCGGATGTTGTTGCGCCAGCTTTTGCCGGCGAAGATGCCGTAGTGACCGGCGCCGGGCTCCACATGGGAGGCCTTCTTCTCGGGCGGCAGGCCGGTGCAGAGATCCAATGCTGCGATGCACTGACCGGGGGCGGAAATGTCGTCATTCGCGCCCTCAACGGTCTTCACAGCGACCGATGTGATCTTGCCGAGATCGACCTGCTTGCCGCCGACGATAAAGGCGTTGTCCGCAATCTCGCGACCTTTGAAAATCCGCTCAACGGTGGAGAGATAGAACTCCGCCGTCATGTCCATCACCGCTAGATATTCGTCGTAGAAGCGGTTGTGCCGGTCATGCTCTTCAGCGTCGCCTTGAGCGACACGCATGATCTGATCGGTGAAGGCTTTGGTATGCGTCTCCGCATTCATCGACATGAAGGAGGAGAGCTGCAAAAGGCCCGGATAGACCATGCGACCCACGCCATCATATTTGAAACCGACCCGCTGGATCACCATTTCTTCGAGCTGACCCATGGTGATGCGGCGACCGAAATCGGTGACATCTGTGGCCGCGGCGTCGGGGTCGATCGGCCCGCCGATCAGCGTCAGGGTGCGCGGCTGCGCTTTGGGGTCGTCATCGGCGAGATAGGCTGTGGCAGCCAGGGCCAAAGGTGCTGGCTGACAGACCGCGATCACGTGGGTGTCGGGCCCAAGCTCGCGCATGAAATCAACGAGATAGAGAGTGTAATCCTCGATATCGAACTTACCCTTCGAGACCGGAATATCGCGCGCATTATGCCAGTCAGTGATGTAAACTTCGGCATCGGGCAGCAGCGAAATCACCGTCGAGCGCAGGAGCGTCGCATAGTGGCCGGACATCGGTGCCACGAGCAGAATCTTGCGGGATTTCTTTGGTCGGTCGGTGACGTGGAAGTGGATCAGATCGCCAAACGGGCGTTCCACCACTTTCTCAACCTCGACTAGGTGATCGCGGCCATCCTCGCCCACGGCGGAGGCGATATTCCAGTCGGGCTTGGCCACCATGCGGGAGAAACTGCGCTCGGTCACTTCGCCCCAGGCGGCCAGCATTTTGACCATCGGGTTTGTCGAAAGAGCTACGGCGGGGTGCGATCCAATGGCGAGCGCGGTCGCGCCCATCCACTGATTTGTCAGACGGATGCTTTCCATCAAGTCATATGTTAGCATGTATCTCACGCGGTGGCTCCTTTGCGGCGGTTAGACCCGACTTCGTGTCAATTCGTCGCTTTGCCTCCCGCGAAAAGCAACTTTAGTTCGCACTTGCAGCATAATCTATGGCGGAAAGACGTCGATGACAACCGAAACTGACACCCCGAGCGGGATTGACGCAGGCGAGAAGCTGGACCGTCTCAACGCAAATCTTGCCAAAATGGACGATCTTTCAAAGCGCCTGATCGCCGCCATGGGCCGTAAAAAAGCCGCTGATCCGGGGCTGCAAGGGCCGGGTCAGGAGCTCTATATCAAGGCGATGTCGGCCTATATGGCCGAGATGATGAACAACCCGTCCAAGATCATTGAGCAACAGGTCAATTATTGGGGAAAATCGTTAAAACACTATGTAGAAGCGCAGGAGGCGCTGCGTGGCGGGCAGTTGAAGGCGCCGGAGGACCCCGGCCCGAAAGACCGCCGCTTCAAGAACGAGCTTTGGGACACGCATCCCTATTTCAACTTCATCAAGCAGCAATACCTGTTCAACTCTCAGGCGATTGAGGATGCAGTGAGCAATCTCGACGGGCTGGACACCGCTGAACGGGGTCGGATTTCGTTCTTCGCCCGCCAGATTGTTGATATGTTGTCACCAAACAATTTCCTCGCCACCAACCCCGATGCACTGGAAAAAGCCGTCGAAACCGATGGCGAGTCGCTGGTGCGCGGTCTTGAGAACCTCGTGCATGATATTGAGGCAAATGACGGCGATCTGCTGGTCTCTCTGGCGGATGAAAACGCTTTCACCGTGGGGGAGAATATCGCCACCGCCGAAGGCTCCGTTGTCTTCCGCAACCGGATGTTTGAACTGATCCAGTACAAACCCACGACCGAGAAGGTTCATGCGACGCCGCTGATCATCTTCCCGCCCTGGATCAACAAATTCTACATCATGGACCTGAAACCGGCCAATTCGCTGATCCGGTGGATCGTCGATCAGGGCTACACGCTCTTTGTCGTCTCCTGGGTGAACCCCGATGAGACCTATGCCGATGTCGGGATCGACGATTACATCGACCAGGGCTATCTGACCGCGATTAACGAGGCCAAGAAGATCACCGGTGAAAAACAGGTGAACGCGATTGGGTATTGCATCGCGGGTACCACACTCTCGCTGGTTCTGGGCCTTCTGGAGAAACGCGGCGATAAGTCGGTGAAATCGGCGACATTCTTCACCACGCTGACGGATTTTGAAGATCCCGGCGAAATGGGTGTCTTCCTCGACAATGATTTCGTCGACGGGATCGAGCGGCAGGTGGCCGATCAGGGCTATCTGCATTCCTTCTTCATGTCGCGCACGTTTTCGTTCCTGCGCTCCAATGACCTGATCTACTCACCCGCCGTGCGCAATTATATGATGGGGGAGGCGCCGCCAGCCTTTGATCTGCTCTACTGGAATGGCGACTCGACCAATCTGCCCGGGCGGTTCGTGGTCGATTACCTGCGCGAGCTCTGTCAGGACAATCTGCTCGCCAGGGGCGAGATGAAGGTTCTGGGCGAAACGCTTAGTCTCGATGACGTGAAGGTCCCGTTGTGTGCGGTGGCTTGCGAGACCGATCACATCGCCGCCTGGCGCGGCAGTTTCACCGGTGTGAAACAGATGGGCGCGAAGGAGAAACACTTCATTGTATCCGAGTCCGGTCACATCGCGGGCATCATCAATCCGCCCTCGAAGAACAAATACGGCCATTACGTGAATGATGGCGAATGGTCCGATCAGGACACATGGATGGAGGGGGCGACCCGCCACGATGGCTCCTGGTGGCCGCGTTGGGAGGCATGGTTGCGCAAGAAATCGGGGAAGAAGGTTGCCGCCCGGGTTCCCGGCTCAGACGGGCGCAAAATCCTGGCACCGGCACCGGGAACCTATGTGATGCCGAAGAAGGCTTCGTAGCGGTCGGTCAGGATTCGTCTGAAGACAACTTATCGAAAACCGCCTGAGCGCCCTCGACCGCACGCGCCATCTCCAGATCGGAGCTCTCAAGCTGGTCGAAGAAGGCTTTGAGGCCTCCAGACGATGCGTAATTGGCCATCACCCGCAGATAGCTTTGTGGCCAATGATCCGGTATCGCGCCGGATTTCAGCAGCATCGACGCGCCAATGGCGGAGCCGTTCAGCGCATAACAGACCCCGTGCGCCCAGCTCTCCGTGGTCTGCCTCTGAGACCCATCTGAACAAGCTCTTTCAGACAAATCTTCTTCAAGTGCTTCGGCGCGGCGACCTTCTTCCGCGATCTGAACAGTGTCGCCCAAAACCTGCGCTGCCGCTTGACCAAGCCCCGCATGGACCGCCTGCAAGCCTTGTAGCCAGGCACGGTAGTGAGAGATGTGTTTGAAGCGCCCGTTTTCGGTCCAGGTCGCTTCGGCACGCATATGCGCACGCTTTGTTGCGGCTTTCAGAACCGCTCGATTGGACGGAACGATTTGGTCAAACCGGCTCATGGGCCCACCTGCTTCAACAAGTCCTTCAGCCCGCGCCGCAAAGTCTCGGTTGAAACCGGTTTGGTAAAGCGGGGGATGTCGGACAAGCGCGGGTCGAGGTCCACATTTGTCCCATAGCCTGTCACGAACATAAACGGAATCTCCCGCTCCAACAGGTGCAATGCGATAGGTTCACTGGTTACTTCTCTGCCCAGATTGACGTCCAATATGGCGATATCGGGGGTGTTCGTGTCAAGAAAATCCATCGCAGAAGACGTTTCCGAGACAAGGCTCACATCGGTTAGTGAAAGCTCATTCAGCTGCATCTGCATACCGGTCGCGATCACGAAATTGTCCTCAAGTATCAGGGCGGAGAGACCGGCGAACCCTTCTGTCTCAGTGAGTTCCGGCGGTGGGGGCAAGGGGTCGAGCAAGGGGTCGACATCCGTGTCAGCGGGCGGCTCATCGACGATATCGCTGGGCAGGAACATCTCCGCGCGCAATCCATCTTTACGGAACGACAGGGATGCAGTTCCGTTCAACTCATGCGGGACCGCGTGCTCGATCAGCGTAGAGCCAAAGCCGCGTTGTTCCGGTTCGATCACCGGCGGGCCGTCGATTTCCTGCCAGCGGAGTTGTAGCCCGTCATTCTCGTGTTTCATGCGGACCAGCACCGTGCCCGTGTCGTTCGAGAGCGCTCCGTATTTGACCGCATTGGTGATTAACTCGTGAAAGATCAACGATATGATCGGAGCGACGTCAGACCTAAAGTATTTTGTTGGCCCGCTGACGATGATCCGTTGATCATCCTTCAAAACATAGGGTGCGGCTTCTGTTTCGATGAGCCTTTGGATTGAGACCGAAGAAATAATCGATCCGGAGGCGATGTTGTGCGACGCGGCGAGCGCCTGAATGCGTGCCTCGATGGCGCGTGTGTAGCTGCTGAGCGATCCATAGCTGCTCGACCGGGCCTGCTGTGAGATTGAGCGCACAAGCGCCAGAATATTGCGAACCCTGTGGTTAAGTTCTTTGATCAAAATATCCTGTTGGCGATTGAGCGCACTCATCAGGATCCGGCGCTCCACAAAGCTGATCAATGACCACAAGCGTTCGGCAAAATAGAAATCCTGCTCGGACCAGGGCGTGGCCCGGCCAACCACCCTTTCCAGATAGATCGAAAAGGATCCGCGTGGTGATAGGCGCTTTTTGCCATCATGCTCTTCAACCTGCTTTTCTGGATTGCCCGCCCAAGAGATCTGTTTCGCAATCTCATTGCGAAACACGCAGAACCCCCGTTCTGGTCCTGCGGTTGATGTGATGGCGCCTGCACAACCCTTCAGAGCATTCGCAAAATGCGGAAACTCCGAACTCAGACTGACATAGCTCTTTAACTCGTCCGGCGTTTCCTCAGCTTCCAAAAAAAGATGCTCGATCACCGTGTCTTCGGGTGTCTTGCCGTATGTCGTGATGCCGGTCTCGGTTTTGATCACAAGGCCATCGGCTGCAAGCACATCCATAAGGACCGGTGCAGCTTCATCAAGGCCGTCTTTGCTGTCGATCTTCTCCAAAAGGTCGTCCTTGAGGTCGTCGACCCGCGTAATCATCTCCAATTTGCGTTTCTGATGGAGCGTTTGGAGCTTCTTGTTGAACACATCGATGAAAGTCACCAGCAGTTCACGCAGAAGGGGCGGGGGTGTTTCAGGTGTCCGATGCTGAAACGATATGATCCCCCAGAGGCGGTCATCGATAACGACCGACAGGGTCATCGTGCTGCACGCCTTCATATTGCGAAGATATTCCATATGGACCGGGGACACGCCCCGCGTTGCCGCAAGGCTGATATCGAGGGGCAGTGCGTCCTTTTCGGACGCACGCAACCGCACCGGCACCTGATCGACATCTGTGATGAACCGGATCGGGATCTTGTGCATGATGGCGCGGGCCTGCTCTGGAATATCCCAATGCGGGAACCGCAGACCCAGCATCTTTTCGATGTCAGGATGCGCATCCTCTGCAATAACCTCGCCGTTGAACTCCTCGTCGAAACGATAGATCATTACCCGATCAAACCCAGATAAATGCCGCATCAGCTTTGCGGTCAGGCCCAGCATCTCATCCTCATCGTCGCACTTTTGAATGCTGGTCATCAGGTAATTCAGGTTCTTCAAAGCGTCAGGTGCGGAGAACCGCGCCATTCGGTTTTCCTCAAATTCGACGATATGGAACCCCTGGCTGGCAAATGTCCGCAAGGCCAACTCCCGACCACCAATCTCATGCACACCCGCGGCCTTGGCCGTGTCTTGCGCGATTGAGAGGCTGATGCTGTTCTGCACGTCATGGGAGACATCTCTCCCCATGACCTCTTGGAAGTCCTGCCCCAACAGAGCTTCGCAAGACATGCCGAGAAACTCTTCGCAATTCTCGCTTGCGTATTGAACGGTGCCGGATTTCGGATCGATGGCCACGAGGCATCCGAAGGGTTGAACTGTGCCGGGGATGTGGATCGGCTCCGCCGCACATTGGTCAATCGCGGTTCGGAGTTCGTCGTCAGATAGCGCTGGGCACATGCAGGGACCTCAATGACCTTGTCGAATTCTTGAACGGAAATAGAATTTTCGCTTAACTCGTCGGGGGTTATACTTAGTATTTTGCGCCGTTGCGAACAGTACGCACCAAAAAAATCAACGCAAAGCTGCTCGGATTGGCATTGCGGGTTTCGATGGAAGAGGTCGCCCGAATACGACGGGAATTCACGAAAGACATCGCCTCGATCCCCTTATTTTCTAGCATTATCAGAGGATTGACCTCGTTCTGGGCCCTGCGACATTCTGTCAATGCTGCGATGCAGAAAAAGCTTGCAATGCTGCGATGCAGCGTCTAAATATGCTGCAGACGCAAACAAACGGGCCATTCTCCCCGGCCCACCCACTGGAGACCAAGACAATGGCTAAAGCACAAGCACAAGATTTCACCAAGATCTTCCAGGACATGGCAGCTGCCTTCCCGGTTGACATGACCGCTTACAACGAAGCGCTGAAAACTTCCGCTGCTCTCAGCGAGAAATTCTCGAAAGTCGCTCTCGACGCTGCTGCAACTTCGACGGACCTGTCCTCGAAATTCGCAAAAGAAACCATCGCGAAAGTCGGTACGGTCGCAAAAGCTCAAAAAGAGCCTGCTGACTACACGAAAGCCTTCACCGATTTCGCTTCCGCTCAAGCAGAATCCACCGCAGAGCACATGGCTGCCTTCGCTGAAGTCGCCAAAAAAGTGCAAATGGAAACAGTTGAGCTGCTGATGGCTGCTGGCAAAGACATCCAAGAGGACGCAACTGCCGCCGTCAAAAAAGCAACTGACGATCTGGCCGCTCAAGCCAAAAAAGCTGCAAAAGCTGCTTAAGCGATCTAAAGATACTGCCGCCTAATCCTCCCTGTAAGGCGACAGATCTCAAGGGCGAGCTTCGGCTCGCCCTTTCTTTTTTGCCGCACCTGCGCTAGCGTTTTCTGCACCGCAACGAAGCGGCGTTAAGGGGAGGTCCACTCGTGGCCAAAACGGACAAAGAACCACTGCTGATCAAGCGCTACGCATCCCGCAGGCTCTACAACACCGAGACCAGCGATTACGTGACGCTCGACGACATATCCGGCTTCATTCGTGAGGGTCGGGATGTGCAGATCGTTGACCTGAAAAGCGGCGACGACCTGACCCGCCAGTACCTTCTGCAGATCATCGCCGAGCATGAGAGCCGTGGGGATACGGTGCTGCCGACCAATGTGCTGACCGATCTGGTGCGCAGCTACACCTCCCAGGCTCAGACCATGGTGCCCGATTTCTTGGCCGCGAGCTTCGAGATGCTGCGCGATGGCCAAGCCAAGATGATGGAGCAGATGGCGCAACCGATGTCCGGGGTGCCTGGTTTCGACCAGATCAAAGCCCAGCAGGAAGCCTTCATGAAGACGATGATGGGCGGTTGGTCTGCCCCTGATCAGACGGAGGAAGATGGCTCCGAGGCGGGCGACAAAGACAACGACGAGCTGGAGACCATCAAGAAACAGCTGGCTGAGATGCAGGCGGCCCTGTCGCGCATGGGTAAGTAGGGGCCTGGGGCACAGTTGACAGATTTCGAATTGGCTTCGCCAATCCGACCGGCTGGGGGGCTAGCCCCCGTCGTCCATTGGGCCTCGGACCAATGGCGCCCCAAAGGACGACCCCCCAGAGTATTTTCAGACCAATGAAGGGGCGAGGCGGTCCCGCCAGGACGCGATCAGCGGCGTTTTAGGTGTCGGATTGCCCGTTTGCCGGTGCGTCACAATGGGAAATCAGGTCTTCATAGGTGCCGACGATCCAGCCCGGTGCATCGGTCGGGATCGCATTGTCGATCGGCTCGGACATCTGAGCCACAACCTTCGCGGTGCGACTGTCATCAACCATCGGGATCGCCTGATCAGCCACGACGCGGTCATAGATGACGATGGCCACAACGACGAGCAGCACGCCACGCGCCACGCCAAACAGAAACCCTAATCCCTGATCGAGCCCACCGAGGAAGCTCCGCTGCACGGCCCCTGAAAAGATCGGCGTGAAGATCGAAAACAGCACCAAAGCCACAGCGAAGACGAGGGCAAAGGAGGTGATCGTTGCGGGCTCACAGCCTTCGATCAGCGTGTTGAGATAGGGAATTTCCTTCGCCAGAGGCACTGCTTGCGGGGCGAAAATGAAGGCAACAATGGCCGCCACGATCCAACCGACGATGGAGAGACATTCCCGCACGAAACCGCGCGAATAGGCCAGAATGGCCGAGATAACGATCACACCTGCGGCAACCGCATCGACGATTGTAAAGCCTTCCATGCCTCACCTTTTGCGCGAGTCTTAGCCCGCGTCCCCGAATATCTCGCTCACGAAGGCGTTCAGATCGCCCATTTTTCGCAAGCTTATGCCCGAAACCGAAGCGAGTTTTTTCTGCTCCGGCGCAATTGCGGCTGAGAAACCAAGTTTTGCGGCCTCTTTCAACCGGTTTCCTGCCTGTGTCACAGGTCTTACCGCACCAGAGAGGCTGATTTCACCAAAAACCACCGTTTCGGGCGGCAATGGGGTATCTTCGCGCGCCGAAAGTAGCGCCGCCGCAACAGCCAGATCAGCCGCCGGTTCGCTCACCCGCAGCCCTCCAGCGACGTTCAGATAGACGTCGAGCCCGGCAAATGGCACGCCGCAGCGGGCCTCCAGCACCGCCAAAATGGTCGCCAAACGCCCACCATCGAGGCCCACAACCGTGCGGCGGGCCTGGGAATGGGGCGAGGGCGCCACAAGCGCCTGAATCTCGGAGAGCATCGGTCGTGTGCCCTCGATTCCCGCAAACACCACCGATCCCGGGGAGGGCTTGTCGCGGTCCGACAGGAACAGGGCGGAAGGGTTTTTCACCTCTGCCAAGCCGCGGCCCGTCATCTCGAAGACGCCAATCTCGCCGGCAGGCCCGTAGCGGTTCTTCACTGACCGCAGAATGCGGAACTGATGGCCACGCTCGCCCTCGAAATAGAGCACACAATCGACCATATGTTCTACGACGCGGGGCCCCGCGATCTGGCCTTCCTTGGTGACGTGGCCCACAAGCACAACGGAGGTGCCGCGTTTCTTGGCAAAGGAAATCAGTTCGTGAGAGGCCGCCCGGACCTGAGACACTGACCCCGGTGCCGAGTCTACCGTGTCGGCCCACATCGTCTGGATCGAGTCGATAATCGCAAGTTTCGGACGCTCTTTATCCAATGTTGTCAGAATGTTGCGCAGGTTTGTTTCAGCGGCCAGTCGCACCGGACTTTCCTGTAGACCAAGCCGCGACGCGCGCATCTGGATCTGCTCGACGGCCTCCTCGCCCGAGACATAAATCGTCTCGATCCCCATCCGCGCAAACCGCGCCGCCGCCTGCAGCAGAAGCGTCGATTTGCCGATCCCGGGATCGCCCCCCACAAGGATCGCCGAGGCCTCGACCAGCCCGCCGCCCAACACCCGGTCCAACTCTCCCACGCCCGAGACCGTGCGGGCAGGCGGTTCACCTTCCGTCGCGAGATCGGTCAGCTCCATCGCCTTGCCGCGCGACACACCAAGCGCCTTCTTGCCCGGTCCTTCCGACAACGGCACGTCTTCCTGAATGGAATTCCACGCGCCACAGGCGTCACATTGCCCGGACCACTTGCGGTGGGACGCACCGCATTCAGTGCAAGAGAAAGTCGCTGCTTTTGCCATCAGGCATGGGTTTGGCTCAAGCGACGAGCCATGGCAAGCCGACAATCAGCACCACACCGAAGATCGCCTGCACGAAGGGCAGGAGTTTCGACCAGCCGGGGTCGGTCCAGATCGCCATCAGTCCCAGAACGATCAGCGCGGCACCGGTGATTTGCGCCGGGACTACCCAGAGCCAACTGAGTGTCGCCATGCCAAAGAGCGTGGTGAGACTGAGCAGGATGGCGACGACCCGCATACGACCCTCGGTGACAACCGCGCGGTAGATCGACCACAAAAGTGCTGCGAAGACGAATGCGGCCAACGCGATGCCGCCCAGAAGCTCAGCCATCGGGCTTCTTGCTCCAGAAGCTCACGAAGAGCGACAGGATGATACACCCGGTGAAGAGGTAGAGGCCCCAGCCCGTCTCAAGCCGTCCAATACCAACGCCCTTTGCGACAACGATATAAAGCGCGATGAGGAAGATATCCGCCATCGCCAGCTTGCCCATGAGCGTGATCGCCGGCAGGAGGCGCGGTGAGGCCATGCGGAAATGGATCAACGCCAGGCCGATGGTTTTCAGATAGGGCGCCACAAGCGCGAAGAAGGTCACGACAACCGCGAGGAAAATGTCCTTCTCCCACAAGGCTTGCAGCCCGGTGAGCACCGAAATTTCCGAGAGCGCGAAGAAGGGCAGAAGTCCGGCTTTGAGAAGCGGTGCCATCCACGCCACGGGGAACAGCACCAGCAGGGAAAGGTTCACGAGTTTCAACCACATGGGGCAACAGAAAGGGGCTTGCGCCGCTCAGCACAAGCCCCTGATATGAATTGATCGCGATCTGCGGCGTGCGCGCCTCAGGACGGGGCGTTCAATGCCCCGTTCTGTGCGGCAACTTCGCGGATGGCATCCGCTTTCCGCTTTTCTCCGGGATTGGGTAGCGGCACAACGTTTTCCGGTTCAGTTGCATCGGCCATCTCATAACCGATCAGCGGTAGGATCTCGGCCAGATCGGCCTCCAAAGTGCTCATTTGAGCAGCGACGACGCTGTCCTCAACAGACACCTGCTGCGACCAGCGCTTGATCTCCTGCACCGTCTTCTGAGCCATGGCGATGCGCTCGCGATAGGTCTCGAGCTCCTGCTGGCGGGCCTTCAGGAATTGTCGCGCGCGGTTGATCTTCTGTTCGGAATAGACCTTTGCCAGATCATGGCTCTCCTTGCTCATCTGCGCCGCGACATCGAGCACCGCAGGCTCCAGCGTTTCCAGCTCGGGATGCTCGCGCAGATGCAGGATACGCTCGCGCACCGCATCAAATTCCGAGGACATTGAGAAAATCTGTTCCCGGTCCGCCTTGTGGGCAATCACATAGGCCTTGGCCACATCCTGCATCGAGATGTGAAAATTGCGATGCGACTTTTCCAGCTCTAGAATGCGCCGGTTGGAGGGCAAATAAAAGCAAAGCGATACAGCCAGAGCGGCCAGGAAAAGTTGGGTGATCATGCCCGCATAAGGCACGACGGTCTCGCCATAGGAGGCGGTGAAACTCAGCCAAGGAGCAAGCCCCAAGGCCGCTGCGATCGTGGCACCAAGAACGACCACAGAAAATCCGATAACGGCAATAAGCGCGACGCGCTGTAAAAATTGTTGAATTTGCAACCAGGTCTGGTTTGCACCAGTCATAACAGAAACCCCCCAGGCACTGAGTAATCGTTAACAAGATATTAGCGAAAATCCGCCGATTGCCTACGGGGAAATTTGACAAAATTTGGGCGCAATATCAGGGGGATATCGCTAAATCTTGCGGTTTGGACAGCATTGTTTCGCAACTGGAAACTGTGAGATGGCAGAGTTTTCCCAAACTCTGTCCACAGGATTTTCGAAAATCCTGACCCAAAGCCTTTGAAAGGCTTTGCGCGCCTTACTGCTACCGGACCGCCTCGATCGGACCTTCCGCACGCCCGTGGATGAACTGATCGAGGTGAGCATTGCCGGAAGCATCCATGTCCTCCTTGGGCCCGTGCCACTTGATCACCCCGTCATGCAGCATGGCAACCTTGTCGGCGATGGCCCGTACCGAGGACATGTCATGGGTGATGGTCAGCGCCGTGGCGCCCATCTCCACCACGATCTCGCGGATCAGATCATTGATGACACCGGCCATGATCGGGTCGAGCCCGGTGGTGGGTTCATCGAAGAAGATGATCTCGGGCTCGGCGGCAATTGCGCGTGCGAGACCGACGCGCTTTTGCATGCCACCCGACAGTTCCGCCGGGTAGCGATCCGCCACATCGGATTTCAACCCAACCCGGCGCAGCTTCTCGATGGCGATCTCACGGGCCTCGTCCGCTGGCCGCTTCAAGGCGCCGCGCTGCAGGCGGAAGGCGACGTTCTGCCAGACGGGCAGGGAGTCGAACAAAGCCCCACCCTGAAACAGCATGCCGAAGCGTTGCAGATAAGCGTCGCGATCCCCGGTGAACGCATCGCGCCCGTCCAGTGTGATCGACCCGCTATCGGGACGGATCAGGCCGAGGATGCATTTCAGTGCAACGGATTTCCCGGTGCCGGACCCTCCGATGATGACAAGGCTCTCGCCTTTCGGGATCGAAAGATCAACTCCGCGCAATACGTGGTTGTCTCCAAAGGATTTTCTGACGTCGTTGAGCTCGATCATGACGAGAAAAATACCCCCGTCAGCAGGAAGTTGGCGGCGAGGATCAACACGGCTGCGGCTTGCACGCTCGACTTGGTGGCACGACCTACGCCTTGCGCGCCGCGGCCCGAGCCCATGCCGAAGTAACAGCCCATGAGCGTCGCGATGGTGCCGAAGACAGCACCCTTGGCCAGCGATGACCAGATGTCAGACGCCTCGAGAAAGTTGATCGTATTGTCGAGATACGCGGCCGAGTTGAAGCCCAGCGTTTGTGTGGCGACCAGCCAGCCTCCCATGATGCCGATAATGTCTCCGATCCCAGTTAACAGGGGCACGACCAGCAGGCCCGCCAGGACCCGCGGCAGCACCAGATAGGCCATTGGATTGGTCGAGAGCGTCACAAGCGCGTCGATCTGCTCGGTCACCTTCATCGTGGCGATCTCGGCGGCGATGGAGGAGGTCACGCGAGCCGCGATCATCAGACCCACCAGCACCGGACCCAACTCGCGGACCATGCCGATAGCGACGATCTGCGGGACCACGGCTTCGGCATTAAACCGCGCGCCGCCTGCGTAGATTTGCAAAGCCAGTGCACCACCCGTGAAAATGGTGGTCAGGCCGACGACAGGTAGCGACAAATAGCCGACATTCATCAGCGCTTGACCGAATTCACGCAGGTAAAAGGGCGGGCGAAGCAAGTGGGAGGCGGTCTGACCTGAAAAGATCGCAACACGCCCGATTGCCGCCAGCGTGCCCAGCACGAAGGCTCCGAAGGCGGCAAGCCACTTCACGTGGAGACCCTTTTGTAGCGGGGTCCAAGGGAGGTGAGAATTTCATAGCCGATCGTGCCAGCCGCGTCGGCCAGATCATCGACGGTTTGTTGGGGCCCAAGGATCGTCAGCATGCCCGGAACATCCTCAAGCCCAGTCACATCGACCCCGATCAGATCCATCGACACCCGGCCTGCAATCGGGCAGGGGGTGTCGCCTGCATAAAGGGTGCCCCGGCTTGAGAGCGCGCGGATCAGGCCATCTGCGTAGCCGCCGGAGACGGTGGCGATGGTCGTAGGGCGCTCGGCGACAAAGGTGCAGCCGTAGCCCACGCTTTCGCCTGGCTCCAATTTGCGGGTCTGGATCACCGGCAGGTCGAGACGCACCACTGGCCGGGCATCCGCGAATGGCATGCCGCCATAGAGGCCAATGCCGGGGCGCGTCAGGTCAAAATGGTACTCCGGTCCCAACACGATCCCGCCGGTCGCCGCCAATGATCTCGGGGTTCGGAGGCCTGCTGTCATGGATAGGAACGTGCCTAATTGTTGTGCATTTGCCTCATTATCAGGCTCATCCGCGCAGGCGAGATGGGACATCACCAACTCCGCATCTTCGGCCATCTCGGGCTGCCAATCATAGGGCTCGATGCCAAGCCGGTTCATGCCGGTGTCGATCTGCAGACCGAACGGATGCCCGGGCAGTCGGTCCTGATGGCGGGCAATTTGCTCCGGCGAATTCAGCATCGGCACCAAGCCTAGATCGGAAATGATTCCGGTATCGCCCTCCATATGTCCCGAGAACACGCCAATGAAGGGCTCGCTCCCCAACACGGCCCGCAAGGCTCTTGCCTCTTCAGCGATGGCCACAAAGAACCGGCGCGCCCCTGCCTTGGCCAGCGTCTTGCAGACGCGACCCGTGCCCAAACCATAGCCATTGGCCTTCACAACGGCGCCGGTTTCAGACGCGCTGAGCCGGTCGAGCGCCTGCCAATTCTCGGCCAAGGCGTTCAGATCAATAGAAAGTGTCCCGCTACCCATGGCGTTCGGTATCGACAGCCCCGCATCCGGGGTCAAGCGGGAAACTCACTCCGCCGCGCGCAGGGGCGGGTCTTTCTTGGGCGGTGTGTCTTCGCCCTCGCTGTCTTCCGTGGTCTCGGGTGTCTCGGGGAGTTTCACCTCGCGCCGCTTCTTGGCCTTCTTTTTCGCTGCCTTGGTCTCGGGGTCAGAGGTTGCGGTTTCCGCGGCTTCAATCTCAGCAGTCTCCAGCGTGGCATCGGCTGAGGGCTGCAGGTCGTCTTCACCTTCCGCCCAAAGCAGGATCGGATCCTTGATGCGGCGGGCCTCGCGGCGCAGCGCCAGATCGCGTGCCGATTGCGATCCCCGACCGCCAAGGGCTGCAAGCTGTTTGAAAGAAGCGTAGGCCCCAATGGACACCCAGACGCGCAGCGCCAGAAGGGCGGGCGTGAAGATCAGCGTCAGAACGGTGGCGATGCCAAGGCCGAAGACCACAGCCGTGGCCAGTTGTTTCCACCAGAGTGCGGTGGGGCTATCGACCGAATAGCCGCCGCCGAAGAAATCAAGGCTGAGGCCAAACATCATCGGGGCCAGACCCGCCATCGTTGTGATCGTTGTCAGTAGAACCGGCCGGATACGCGCCTCTGCGGTGCGGGTGATCGCTTCCAGCCGTGGCATGTATTTCGAATACTCCTGATAGGTATCGATCAACACGATGTTGTTGTTCACCACGATCCCGGCAAGCGCGACGATCCCAGTCCCGGTCATGATGATCGAGAAGGTCTGATCCATCACCAACATGCCGATAAGCACCCCGGTGGTAGAAAGGACCACAGCGAGAAGAACCAGAACCGAGTTGTAGAAGGAGTTGAACTGCGCCAGAAGGATGATGAACATCAGCCCCAAAGCGGCTGCGAAGGCCGATTGCAGGAAGGCGGCACTTTCGGCCTCTTCCTCTGCATCGCCGCCCCATTCGAAGCTCACCGAGGCGGGCAGAGGGTTCTCCTCCTCGATCCATTTGGTGATGTGCTCGATCCGCTCATTGGCGTTGATTACAGCACCATCCGCATTGGTCAGGTCCGGAGCAACATCCGCTCTCACGTCGAAGAACCGCTGCTGATCGCGGCGGTCGATCTGACCGAGTTTCTCGACCGGCTTCCGGGAGATGAAGTTCGACAGTGGGATCAGCCCGTCTGAGGTGCGCACTTTCAGCGTGTCGAGAGTGGCCAGGACACGCTCCTCTTCCGGCAGGCGCACACGGATTTCGATCTCTTCATCGGAGGTCTCTACCCGCATCGTGTCGAGCAAAAGTCCTCGGGTCACCAGTTGAACCATTGCACCGACAGTGGCGACGTTCGCGCCATAGCGACCGGCGGCTTCGACATCGACATCGATCTGCCAGTCGATCCCGGGCAGGGGCAACGTGTCCTCGATCAGGATCAGGCCTTCAGTCTCTTCAAACTGCGCGCGCGCAATCGCAACCGCTTCCTGCAACTCAACCCAATTGTCGCCCTTGAGACGCAGATTGACCGGTTTGCCCTGCGCGGGACCGCGGTCCTGGCTGAGGATTTCGGTGAAGATGCCGGGGATGGTGTCCATCTTGGCCTGCATCTCGTCAAGGATCACCACGTCGTCGCGGCGGGTGCCCCACTCGGACAATTCGATCTGAATTTGGCCAATGGTGTCGAGCGGGCCGCTGGCCCCGCCAGTATTCGTGTCGAGACCTCCTTCACCGGCGAAGGCGAAGATCGAGTCGATGCCTTCAACGCTCTCAATTTGCTCTTCCACTTGCGCCACGAGCGCGTCCTTTTCAGCAAGCGACAGGTTGCCGCGCGCGCGGACATAGACGATGGCCTGTTCGGTCTCGCTTTCGACGAAGAACTCGACGCCGTTATTGTTCGCAGCAAAGGTCGTGAAGACGACCATAACGAACGCCCCGACGCTGCCGATGGCGACCAGCGGCATGATCGGGTTGCCGGTCAGGAACTTGATGAACCAGCCAAAGCCGGTGCGGCGGTGACCAGCCCGGATGCGGCGCAGGCCGCCCTCCCGCGAGACCGCACCCATGGCGACGGAGGCAAAGAGCGCCATGAAAACAAAGCCTACAGCGCCGAGCAAACGCACAGTCAGGGAGGCGTCTTCGCGCTCGATGGGCAGCAGGTAGGAGGGGTTCAGAACCTGCATCGCGGCGGTGAAAAGCCCCATGATGGCGACCGCAGCGATCACCAGGCGCACAGCCCAATGATAGCGCCGCAGACCGTCGGAGAGATTGCCGATAATGCGGCTGATGCGGCCCGAAACACCGCCCATGACGGGCAGGTAGATCAGTGCGACGATCAGGGAGGCGGACAGAACGAAAATCAGCGTGACCGGCAGCATGCCCATGAATTCGCCCGGAACGCCGGGCCAGAAGAGCATCGGCAGGAAGGCACAAAGCGTCGTCGCGGTGGAGGAGACGATGGGCCAGAACATGCGCTTGGCGGCGTCCGTATAGGCCTGCATCGGACCCGCACCCTCGCGGATGCGTTTATCGGCATATTCCACGACCACAATCGCGCCATCGACGAGCATGCCCACTGCGAGGATCAGGCCGAACATCACGATGTTGGAGACCGCGATGCCCATGACGCCCAGAAGAATGAAACAGAGCAGGAAGGAGGTCGGGATCGCAAAACCCACGAGCAGGGCAGAGCGTGTGCCGAGGGCGGCAAGCACCACGATCATCACGAGCGCGATGGCGGTCAGCACCGAGCCTTCAAGCTGCTGCACCATGTTGTTCACGGTTTTCGACTGGTCGAGCGTCACATCCACACGGATCGAGTCGCGCAACTCCTCAGGCCAGCGCTCCTGCGCTGCGGCAACGGTGTCCCGCACCAGTTTCGACGTGTCGATGATGTTGAAGCCTTTGCGCTTCACGACCTGCAGGGCAACGGTCTCCTTGCCGTTGAAGCGGGCCGTGCCCACGCGATCCTCGAAGGTCAGGCGGATATCGGCGAGCTCTCCCAGCGTGACGACCCTATCGCCATTCACCTTCACGGGAAGATTGTAGACGTCACGCGGCTCATCAAAGCTCGACGGAATTTTGACCGCAAATGCGCCTTGTTCGGTTTCGACCTCACCGGCTGCGATCAGCTGGTTGTTGTTGGTGACGACATTGATCAGCTCGCCTGCGGTCACGTTGTAGGCTTCCAGCGCGAGCGGATCGATGATGACTTCCAGCATCTCGTCACGATGGCCAGCCAGACCGGCCTCGAGGATCGGAGGAAGCGCTTCAAGTTGGTCCTGCATGTCTTTGGCAACACGCAATAATGTGCGTTCCGGCAGGTCGCCGGAGAGCGCTACGATCAGGATCGGAAACTCAGAGAAATTGATCTCGTTGATCGTGTATTGCTCAGCGCCGGAGGGGAATTCCGCCTCGGCCTGGTTCATCTTGTCCCGCACATCGGCGAGGATTTTCGTCTTGTCCCAGCCAAACTCGAACTCCAGGGCGACGCCTGCATAGTTCTCCGCCGCGGTGCCGGACATGGTTTTTAGCCCATCGAGGTCCTGCAGCTTTGACTCCATGACTTTGACGAGCAGTTTCTCGCTATCTTCCGCCGAAATGCCGGGGAAGGGAACCGAGACGAACAGGGCCGGGATTTCGATATCGGGCTCGCCCTCTTTGGGCAGGCTGGTATAGGCCGTCCACCCAATGATCAGCGACAACGCCACGAAGGCGAGGATCATTCGGGCGCGTTCGCCCGCCCAATCGACGATGCCGATCATAGGCCTTCCTCTTGCAGACTGACGTCGATTTTCACGCCGTCTGTCACATATTCCTGGCCGGTGATGATCACGTCGGCCTCATCGGCAAGTCCGGCAACCCAGATGCCTTCAACGGTGTCGCGCAGCACGCGAACGGGGACGAACATGGCCTCACCATCTTCCGCAATCCGCACGCCCAGAGCGCCGGTATCGTTCAGGGTCAGGGCTGAGGCCGGCAACAGATGCGCTGTGGTGCCCTCTGCGCTGATCAGGATTTCCGCCGTTTGACCGTCCCGCAATTCAAAATCATCGTTTTGAACAGTGATTTCGACCCGGAAGGTGCGGGTTTGCTCATCAGAGGAGCGGGAGAGGAAGGTGACGCGGCCCGCGACTTCCTGACCGGCGGTTGTGCGGCCACCGGCCAGCGCACCAACCTGGATTTTGGCAACCTCGGTTTCCGGCACAAATCCCACCAGTTTCATGGGGTTAAGCTGGATAATTGTTCCACATAGCGCGCCGGGTTGCAGCAAAGAGCCAAGCTCCGCAGTGTCGGTTTCCAGAATGCCGCCAAAGGGGGCCGTAATGGTCAGGCGGTCGATTTCTTTCATTGCAGCGGCGACAGCGGCTTCCGCGGCCTCAATCCCGGCGGAGGCGGCTTTCAGGCCTGCTTCCGCGGAAATCACGCCCGCTTTGGCGGTTTCCACGCTGGCGAGCGCCGATTGAACCGCGGCTGTGGTCGCTGCAACGCGGGTCTCTGACGCAAAGCCGTCTTCGCTGAGCTGCCGCGCTGCATTGTCATTGATGCGGGCCTCTGCCAGCCGGGCTTCGGCTTCCAGCAGGCGGCCTTGTGCCTCCGGCAGGCGCGCTTGTGCTTCTGGCAGTCGGGCTTGTGCTTCGGGCAGGCGCGCTTCGGCTTCGGCGAGGGAGGCGAGCCGTGTGCCGGGGTCAATCTCGCACATCAATTGACCGGCTTCGACCTCCGCGCCCTTGCGCAGCGGCTCGGAATTCACCAATCCGGCGGTTTCCGCACGCACTTCGACCTTGCGTGCTGCCTCAGTCCGACCGCGTAAAAGTACCCCATTATCAATCTCTTGCGCGCGAGACTTAAACGCGCTGACAGAGACCACGCGGGCGTCCTCTTCGGTTGTGGCGGTTTCGGCCACAGAGGTTTCCCCAGCGTCTGTCTCCTCCACAGAGACCGCCGCTGGGGCATCGGATTGCACACCCGCCAATTGCATCAGGCGGTCGCGTTCGATCACCAGAAGATACAGAACTCCCGCAACGATAATCGCAATCAGGATCGAAAGTGGTCTCATGTCAAACTCTGCCGGGAGGGGCAGCCTTCGTGGGGTGCGTATCCAGGTTTCCAAAGCGAACCGCACGATTAAGGCGCTTTGGTGACCGGAATACGCTAAACTAACCAGTTCAGATTACTTTTTTCGGGGGATGCGCGCAAGTGCGAGGATTTCACGTATATACACAGCTTCTGTGCGTTGCCTCTTGGCAAGCTTTGGCGCTTCGGGGTAAGGCTCTGCAACGCTAAAAATATGCAGTGTCCCGGGAGGGCGCGACAGGTGAGTAATACCGACAGTTTCATTGATGAAGTCACCGAAGAGGTGCGGCGCGATAAGCTGTTTGTGCAGCTGAAACGTTGGGGCTGGGTTGGCATCCTCGGCGTGTTTATTCTTGTGGGCGGCGCGGCCTGGAACGAATGGCGCAAAGCCAGTGAGCGAAATGCCGCGCAAAGCTTTGGTGACGCCCTGTTGGCCGCCATCGAAGCGGATGATGGTGGCGCAAGCCTCGCCGCTGTCGAGACAAACTCGCCAGAGCAAGCGGCAATTGCAGGTCATCTGACGGCTGCCGATGCCTTGACGGCGGGCGACACGGAACAGGCGATTGCGGCTCTGAATGCCGTGAGCGCCTCGCCAGACGCCCCGGCGATCTACAAGGACCTCGCGGCATTCAAGGCGGCGCTCGCCATGTCACCTGAGACACCCGCCGAGGAGCGTCTTGCCGCCTTTGACGCCTTGCGCAGCCCAGGCGCACCTTTTGCGATCCTGGCCAGCGAACAATACGCGCTTATCCAGATCGAAATGGGCCAAACCGATGAGGCTTTGACGCTTCTGCGCTCCCTTTTGGAGCAATCCAGTGCGACGCCGGGCTTGCAACGACGCGTTTCAGAGTTGATTGTGGCATTGGGTGGTACGCTCAGCGACATAAACCTGGAAAACTGATAAACGCGCGAGAGCAGAGCAATAAACGGGGCCGAAAATGGGCTTGAGGGCAGTAAAGAGCACAAAACTTCTGAGTGTGGGGATGCTTCTTGCCGCGCTGGCCGCCTGCGGTGACCGGCAATTGATCCTCGACGGTGAACGGTTCGAAATCCGCGACCCGCTGCCAGAGGTTGATCCCGCGACGGGGCAAATCCTGTCTCGCCCGGCAGAACCCGCGCCGCCCGAGCAGCGCGCCTTTGCGGCACCCGCTCAGGTGAACCACGCCAGTTGGACCCACCGCAACGGCACACCGTCGCGCAAGATCACCCATCCCGCGCTTGGCACCTCCCTGACACAGCTCTGGAGCGTCAATATCGGTCAGGGCAATGGCCGCCGCGCCCGGATCACCGCGGACCCGATTGTCGCGAATGGCCGTATTTTCACCATGGATTCTCAGTCGAAAGTCGTCGCAACGGGCTCTGACGGTGCCGCGCTCTGGTCGCGCGACCTGATCCCGGCCTCGGACAAGGACCGCGACGCCTCCGGCGGTGGTCTGGCTTTCGGTGACAATACGATCTTTGCCACGACAGGTTTCGGCGAGTTGATCGCCCTTGATGCGACGTCTGGCGCCACGCGTTGGCGGCAGCGGCTCGACGCGCCGGTCACGGCGGCGCCGACCTATGCGGACGGCCTGATCTATGTTGTCACCCGCGACAGCCAGGCCTGGGCGCTGGATGCCACTAATGGACGGATCAGGTGGCAATTGCCGGGCACGCCGTCGAATGCGGTGATGCTGGGCGGCTCGGGGCCGGCCATGGCCTCCCGTGTTGCGGTTTTCCCCTTCGGCTCCGGTGAGATTGCGGGTGCCTTGAAGAAATCCGGCATTCGCGTCTGGGGATCGTCGGTTGCAGGCCAGCGTCGTGGCCGTGCCTATGCGAATATCTCTGACATCACGGGCGATCCGGTCATCGCCGATGGCGTGGTCTATGCCGCCAATCAGGGCGGGCGGGTTGTTGCAATGAAAGCCGGGTCCGGCGAGCGGCTCTGGACCGCGGGTGAGGGGGCGTACAGCCCGGTCTGGCCCTCAGGCGACTCGGTGTTCCTGATCTCGGATCAATCGGAACTCCTGCGTCTCGACCGCGAGACGGGCGCGCGCATCTGGGGCGTCGAACTTCCCTATTTCACGCGCAAAAAGATCAAGCGCCGCTCGCGCATCTTTGCGCATTTCGGCCCGGTTCTGGCGGGTGGACGACTGATTGTCGGCTCTGGCGACGGGCTGATCCGGCAATATGATCCCTCCACCGGTGCATTGGTCGGCACGGTCGAGTTGCGCGGCGGAGCCGCGTCAAACCCGGTCGTGGTGAACCGCACGCTTTATATCGTGACCGATAAGGGACAACTCGCCGCTTTCCGTTAGGCGCGATTGGGTCTAAGAGGGCGGCTTGTAATCGTCCGGACCGGCTGTCATGTCTTTCACTCTCGCCATTGTGGGTCGCCCGAATGTGGGCAAATCCACGCTGTTCAATCGCCTTGTGGGCAAGCGTCTGGCTTTGGTCGATGACCAGCCCGGGGTGACCCGTGATCTGCGCGAAGGCGCGGCGCGGCTGGGCGATCTGCGGTTTACGGTCATCGATACGGCTGGTCTGGAAGAGGCCACGGATGCGTCACTTCAGGGCCGCATGCGCCGCCTGACCGAACGCGCGGTGGAGATGGCCGATGCCTGTCTGTTTCTGATTGATGCCCGCGCCGGTGTTCTGCCCGCCGATGAGGTCTTTGCCGATATTCTGCGCCGCAAATCGGCGAAGGTGATCCTGGCCGCGAACAAGGCCGAGGGTCGCGCCGGGGAAGCAGGCCTTCTGGAGGCCTATTCGCTGGGATTGGGAGAACCTTTGCGCCTCTCGGCGGAGCATGGCGAGGGGTTGGCTGAGCTGGCGGTGGAATTGGCGCCTTTGGTGGAGTTGGCGGCCGAGGCTCAGGAAGAGATCGAACCTGAGATCGAAACCGAGATCGAGGATGGCGAGGAGGAGGTCGCGTATCAGGCGCCGACCCGCGCCAAACCGTTGCAGATCGCGGTGGTCGGGCGCCCGAATGCCGGGAAATCCACGCTGATCAACAAGATCATCGGTGAAGAACGTCTGTTGACCGGTCCCGAGGCCGGGATCACCCGGGATGCGATCTCGCTCAATGTCGAGTGGGGTGGGGTGCCGATGCGCATCTTTGACACCGCGGGCATGCGCAAACGCGCGAAAGTGCAGGAGAAGCTGGAGAAGCTCAGCGTCTCAGACGGGTTACGTGCGGTGAAATTCGCCGAAGTGGTGGTGGTTCTGCTCGATGTCGATATCCCGTTCGAGCAACAGGACTTGCGCATCGCTGATCTTGCTGAACGGGAGGGCCGGGCCGTTGTGGTTGCGGTGAACAAATGGGACCTCGAGGACGCCAAGCAAACCAAATTGCGCGATTTGCGCGAGGCGTTTGAGCGTCTGTTGCCGCAGTTACGTGGAGCGCCACTTATCACGGTTTCTGCATTGACGGGCAAAGGGTTAGACCGTCTTCTTCAAGCGGTTCTGAAGGCGCATGAGGTCTGGAACCGGCGCGTGCCGACCTCTGCGCTCAACCGCTGGTTGACCGGCATGCTGGAGCAACATCCACCCCCCGCGCCTGGCGGCAAGCGCATCAAAATCCGTTATATCACCCAAGCCAAGACCCGGCCTCCGGGCTTTGTGGCGATGTGTTCGCATCCCGATCTCTTGCCCGCCGCCTATTCGCGGTATCTGGTGAATGGGTTGCGGGAGGATTTCGACATGCCCGGCACGCCGATCCGGTTGCATATGCGCTCCCAAAACGAGGCAAACCCGTTCAAAGGGCGCAAGAAAGCTGGGCCGTCTAAGCTCAGAAAACACATCGAGGGTCGTCGAGACTGACCTCCCTCAAACCAAAACCGCCGCGGCTGCTCGCGACGGTTTTGCGGGGCATCTCGGGCGCAATCTTAAGAGGTTATGCCTGGAATTGAAGCGCTGCAGACTAGCCCCCTCTGAACATTGCATACCATAAAATACCGTGAGTCGCACCTGCTGAATCAGAACTCAGTTGTCCCGGCATCCTGCCAGGGTTTCACGAGGTTGCCGAAACGGGTGAAGCGACCCTCGAAACTCAGCTCAACCGTGCCGATCGGACCGTGGCGCTGCTTGCCGATGATCACCTCGGCCTTGCCATGCACATTCTCCATATCCTGCTGCCATTGGGCCATGGCTTCGAGGTCGTGATCGGAGGGTTTCTCGCGCTCTTTGTAATACTCCTCGCGATAGACGAACATCACCACATCGGCGTCCTGCTCGATCGAGCCAGACTCCCGCAAGTCACTGAGTTGCGGGCGTTTATCGTCGCGGTTTTCGACCTGGCGCGAGAGCTGGGAGAGGGCGATGACGGGGATGTCGAGCTCTTTCGCGATGGCCTTCAGACCTTGCGTGATCTCGGAGACTTCGTTGACCCGGCTGTCTTTTGCTGAAGCGGGCCGCACGAGCTGGAGGTAGTCGACGATGAGCACATCGAGCCCGTGGGTCCGTTTCAGCCGACGGGCACGCGCGGCCAACTGGGAGATCGGAAGCGCGGGCGTGTCGTCGATATAAAGCGGGCAGCTTTCAAGCTGTTTGGCGGCTTCGACAAAGCGGCGGAATTCGCCTTCGGTCATGTCGCCTTTGCGAATCTGCTCAGAGGGCACCTCGGCGGCTTCGGAGAGCACCCGGGCCGCAAGCTGCTCGGCGCTCATCTCCAGCGAGAAGAACCCGACCGCACCGCCTTCCACGGCACCTTCGCTGCCATCGGGCAACTCGCCCTTCTTGAAGGCCTTGGCGATGTTGAAGGCGATATTGGTCGCGAGCGAGGTTTTCCCCATCGAGGGGCGGCCTGCGAGGATTAGCAGGTCGGATTTGTGCAGACCGCCGAGTTTTTTATCCATGTCCATCAGGCCAGTGGAGATGCCAGCCAGGCCACCATCCCGCTGATAGGCCGCGTTCGCGACATTAACGGCATCCGTTACAGCCTTGAGAAAGCTTTGAAATCCGGTTTCAGAGCGGCCATCTTCGCCAAGCTTGTAGAGTGCTTGTTCGGCATCAACGATCTGGCTTTTAGGATCGCTTTCCGTATCCACCGTCGCGGCCTTGGAGGAGATTTCCTGCCCCAGCCCGATCAACTCCCGCCGGATCGCGAGATCATAGATCATCTGCGCGTAGTCCCGCGCGGCAAAGGCGGAGATCGAAGCCCCCTGCAAACGGACCAGATAGGCGGGACCACCGAGTTCTTTTAACCCTTCGTCCTCCTCGAAATAAGGTTTCAGCGTGACCGGAGAGACCAGCAGGTTCTTGTGAATGCGCGCCGCGGCGGTCTCGTAAATCCGCCGATGCACCGGGTCAAAGAAATGATCCTCGGTGATGATGGACGCGACCCGATCAAACACATCATTGTTGCTCAGAATCGCGCCAAGGAGCTGCTGCTCGGCCTCGATATTGTGTGGTAAAGCGCCGGTCTCAGCCGTGCCGCCACCAGTACCGGGCGCACTGCCCGGCACGATACTCAAGTCATTCATGACTGCCCTCGTTTCCCCTTGGGGTCCAGTTATTGGGCGAAGCGAAGACCCAAATCAATCTGGATATCCTGTGGATGGAATCTGCCTGGGTTGGGGCTTCATCTTGCGTCACCGGACAGCGTCGCGTCAAGATATTGCGGTGTCAAAGGGCTCTGACAGCGGTGTGTGGAGCAAATGCAGGCCGCAAGTCCCAAAATGTGGACGAATCGTCAGGTTTTATGGGCCTCTTGCCACGCGACCGGGTCGTTCAGGAATGTCTCGACGTCTTTCAAGGTGTCATCGTCGAATTTCCCCTGCTCCTTGGCGACGGCGAGCACGTCCCACCATGTGCACAGACTGTGAAGTTGCACGCCGTGATCGCCGAGCGTCTTTTCGGTCTCCGGAAAGATACCGTAGTAGAAAATCACCGCCGTGTGGCCGCAGGTGGCGCCGGTCTCGCGGATCGCATCGACGAAAGACAGTTTTGAGCCACCATCGGTCGTCAGATCCTCCACCAGAAGCACGCGGTCGCCTTCGCCCATCACACCCTCGATACGCGCATTGCGCCCGTATCCCTTTGGTTTCTTGCGCACATAGGTCATCGGCAGCGCCATTCGCTCAGCCACAAAAGCGGCGAAGGGGATGCCGGCAGTTTCCCCGCCCGCAACGTTGTCGAAAGCCTCAAAGCCCGCGTCGCGCATCACCGTGATGGTCAGAAAATCCATCAGCGTGGCGCGAATACGCGGGAAAGAGATCAGTTTGCGGCAATCGACATAGGTCGGCCCCGGTAGACCGGAGGAGTAGATATAAGGCTCCCGCGCGTTGAAATGCACCGCACCGATTTCCCACAGCATCGAGGCGGTGAGGTGAGCGATTTCGGATTTCTCTGGAAAACTTGAGGGGATCATGCGGAAACGCTCCAGTGCAGCGGCATTTGCGGGTCGAAGACGGTGACCGGACCGTCGCCGGTCTCGATTTTTTCCGGGTATGTGACCGGATCGCCCTTGGTGAGCGTGATCGTGTCCTGGTTCACCGGGAGGCCGTAAAAGGCGGGTCCGTGGAGCGCGGCAAACCCTTCAAGCTTGTCCAACGCGTTCTCCTGCTCGAACACTTCGGCGAGGATCGACATGGTATTCGTGGCCGTGAAACAGCCCGCGCAACCGCAGGGCAGAAGTTTGTTCGCATCTGTGTGAGGTGCGCTATCGGTGCCCAGAAAGTAGCTCGGATCGCCTGAGGTCGCGGCGCGGCGCAGAGCGAGGCGGTGCTCCTCCCGTTTGGCGACCGGCAGGCAGTAATAATGCGGTTTGATCCCGCCGACAAGGATGTGGTTGCGGTTGATGACGAGGTGATGCGTGGTGATCGTCGCGCCCAAATTGTCACCGCCCTCGCGGGCATAATCCGCGCCGTCCTTGGTGGTGATATGCTCCATCACCACTTTCAGCCCCGGGACATCACGGCGGATCGGGTCTAGCACGCGCTCGATAAAGACGGCTTCACGGTCGAAAATGTCGATCTCATCATCCGTCACTTCGCCATGCACACAAAGCGGCAGACCGATCTGTGCCATGTTCTCCAGCACACGCTTCACCTTGGTGAAATCACGCACGCCGGAGGCGGAGTTCGTCGTCGCCCCGGCCGGATAAAGCTTCACCGCATGGATCAGCCCGATCTCTGCAGCGGCGCGCAGGTCGCGCACATCCGTCTCTTCGGTCAGATAAAGCGTCATCAGGGGTTGGAATTTCGAGCCATCGGGCTTCGCCGCCATGATCCGGTCGCGATATTCGGCGGCGTCCTTGCCGGTGACCACCGGCGGCACAAGGTTCGGCATGATGATGGCGCGGGCAAAATGGCGGGCGGTCTCGGGAAGCACGGCCTTCAACATCTCGCCATCGCGCAGGTGCAGATGCCAGTCGTCAGGGCGGCGGATTGTCAGCTCGGTCATGTGCAGCGTCCTCTTGTCCTCCGGTTAGACAATCGGAACCCGAATGACCAGTGCCGCTGCACATTGGCGCGAAATTGCCGGTGGATTTCTTTCTCGGGCGACAGGCGGGAGGGCTTCGCATAAGGTCCGGAGCATGAGAAAACGATATATCATCATCGGTGTGGCTTTCATCGTGCTCGCAGGCTGCGAGACGGGCGCACCGAAACTGGGGCCGGATGTCGCCGAACGCAGTGCCAATCAGGTTGCGGGTTGCCAGTATCTGGGCGATGTCACTGCGATCCCGAAGGTCTTCGGCGTGCTGAAATCGGTCGCGCAGGAAGATGCCGAACGGGTTGCGAAACGTCAGGTGGAGCAGGCGGGCGGCAACACGGTTGTGTTTGATCCCATCGATGACGCGGCAGAGGTTTTTCAAGTCACCGGCCGCGCCTATAGCTGCTGACTACGCAGCTTCATCGCTGTTCTGAAGCCGACGCCGCTTTTTGAAAGCGTTCACAAACCGTGTGGCGCGCGCGTCCTTGCCGAGGTCTTTGAGATAGTTCTCCATCGATTGACGATAGAGGTAGATATCCTTGCGGCCGCGGATCGCCTTGTAGAAATCCTGCGGCTCCAGCGTGCCTGCGATGCCCTTCTCCATAACCAGTTTCAGCGCGTCCATACGGTTCAGAACGAGCGCGGTTTTGTGCCCCATCCCGAACGCTTTCAAGGGGACGAGCGCTTTGCCTGACAAGCGCTCCACATGGGCGCGATCTCCGGCGTGGAACGGGTCGTAGATCATGTAGGCCTTCTTGGCGGTGCGCATCGCCAATTTTGCGTCCGAATAGGGCAGGGACCAGTCGGCGGCGCGGCCTTTGCCGAAGCGATCCTCCCAGGGCACCTTTTCTGCATCGAGTGTCGTTTGCGGGCTGAACGCCACGATTGTGGCGCCGGGTGAGAGAGACGAGAAGGTGAGCGCGCCAAAGGCGCCCATCGACGTGCCCACGAAGGCCACCTGTTTGAAACCCCTGAAAAACCCCTGGCGCCGCAGTTTTTGCAGATGCGCGATCAGATCGGCATCGCGGAACCAGGTCGGTTTTTGGGAATAGATGCCCAAATGCGAGAAATTGCGGTCCGCGCAGAATTTCTGCGCCCATGGCTCGCGCGCGTAAGCGTCATTGCCTGCCTGACTGAGATTGTCGAAGCTGACGACAAGCTGGTCTTCGTCCCGCTCCACGAAGGAGGCGCTGTAATCGCCCAGCGAGGTGAACCAGCCCTTGCGGTCACCTCCGGGATAAATCTCGCGATACCAGGAGGGCGGGGCGAATTCTTCTTCGAGGCCAGAGGGTTGCACTTGCGCTTCGGTGGCTTCCACAACCAGCTCGACCTCTTGTTTGCGGCGCGCTTGCAGATTGCCGATGGCGATCATCAACGCCTCGGTCGCGGCGGTGCGGTCCTCGATCTGTTCCTGCAGGCGATCCTCTTCGGACAGCTCCGGTGTGTCTTCGGCCAGTGCTTTGTCGGAGAAAAACGCCCCGTCATCGGGCATGAACCGCTTCACGAGTTTGCGGTTCTCGCTGCCCATTTGCTCCATCAGCGCACGGCGTTCTTCATTGGTGAAAACGTCGCGCGATTTGATGGTGCCGGGGTGGTTGATTGCGATCAGCTCGCGGATCACTTCGCGCACATTGAAATCCGTGCGCTCCCCCATCACGGCCAGCAGCTCCGACATCTCTGCCGAGAAGCTCTTATTGGCAAACCCGTCGTGCAGTTTGAGGTCTGGCGTAATTTCAAGCCCGATCTGATTGGCAAAATCATGTACGACATCGCCCGCGATCAGCGTGTCATCGGAGAAGGGGCGTACCACGACATTCTCGCGCCCGAAGATATCCGCATAGGTGCTGAGCGTGTCGAGATAGCGCACGCGCCGACGCGCGTCGGCCAGAAAGGCCTGTCGGTCCGGCTCTATGCGGCTGTTCTTCAGAAGCTGCTTGTAGAGTGCCTCCAGATAGTTGTCTTGCCGGCGGATATAGGCGATCACCTTGGTGCGGGATTTCATGTCTTCCGGCACGGTTGCGGCAAGTTTGCGGGCCGTGAAGGAGTTGAACAGCATCTCGGACGAGACGATTTGCGGACAATCCGGCATCGTATCTGCTTCGCGGCAAATCTGGTCAAAGAGCTGCCCCGCAGTGCCCATGCGCGCCGCGGAGGCGAGCGGATTGTGGGCGATATGGGTGCGCGCACTTTCGACGAAGTTCATGCGCCCCTCGGCCCGTAACCGCGCCGCGTTGTCGTTGAGAAACCCCTGAAGAGACGTGGTCCCGGTTTTAGGGGAGCCGATATGCAGCCAAATCTGCCTCATGATTTTTGCCTGTCCTGCCTGATTTTATCATTTGTTGCCTCCAAGTTCTGGAGGAGTGATCCCGCGTTTGCGCAGGAGTTCATTGGCCGCGTTCAGTTTGCGGCGAAAGACCGGCCCGTTGCCTTCGTTGAGGACACGGGTGGCCAATAGTGAGATGAGATAGGGGTGCCGTTTCTCGTCGATCCTGAGCAATAGCTCACGCAAGTACCGACGAAACCCGCGCCGAGCGCGAAGCATCTGGTAGAAGCTGGTCGTGTTAAGAGAGCCATCGACACAGCCCGCCACGACAGGTTTCAGGAGACCCATCTGGATCAAGCCTGAGGCGATCCGGTGCCCCTGAAAGCGACATTTCAGTTTCGTGATGTTCTTGCTCTGAAAGAGCGCGGCATGCATCGCATCCGGCGGCTCGAGCGGGTCATAAAGGATGAAGACTTCCTTTGCCTTCGCGACCATGTCGGGCGCGTAGCCGTAGCGAGAATTGAAGTCGCGCTTCCAGGCTTTTTGATAGCGTTTTTCCCAACTCGCCAGATCGCGGTCGAGGGTCGCTTGCGGGCTGATCGCCACGACCGTGGCCCCGGGGCAGGCTGCCGAGAATGCGCAGGCCGCATAGGCACCCATCGAGGCGCCGTAGAAGACCACGTTGTCGAACTTCCTGAAAAACCGCTTCTTTTTCAGACTGTCGAAGAAATCATAGACCGCATCGTCGCGATACCAGGTCCAGTCATGCGCCATCAGGCCCAGGATCGACCATCCCTGCTTCTGCACGAAATCGAACCCCCAGGGCAGGCGGTTCGAGTGCTCAAAAACATGATCGAGATTTTCGAATGTCACGATCAGCGTCTTGCCGGATTTCACGAACAGCGCGGTGTGATCCTCGCCGAGTTCTTCGAAGAACCCTTCTGCCTCGCCGAGCGCGCGCAGTTCTTCATTCCACGCTTCGCGATCCATCGCGGCAGGGTCGTTCAGCTCGACCATATGTGGCTTGGCACTCATGCAGCGCGGCCAAACATATTCGGCTGAATGGCACGGAACAGCGCCTGACCCTCTGGCGTTGCAAGGACTTCGGCAATCATCGTCTGGTGCCATTCGACCGCTTCGCCATGCAGATCGCCGAGGATCGGATCCTGTAGCAGTTCCTCAAAGATCGCGCGGGCGGCAGGCAGGGCAGGTTGGATGGTGTCATCGCGCTCATCATTGCGGTTCATCTTGTTCCAGTATTCCGCATCAATCGGAGAGCCGCCAAGCGCTCGCCCGCGCAGTTGTTTCAACAGAAAGCTCTGCCGTGTGCGCACCGCGTAGTGATTGACCTGCGCCAGCTCATAGGACGCGGTCTCTTTGTTCATGCGCCAATGGCCTTCGAAATACCGCTCCGGCATCAGATTGCCCGCGCCGTTGACCCAGTTGAGATCGCGCCAATCGCCCTTCACCGATTTCGGGCGGTGACACCCGACGACGCCGATCACTTCGGGCTTGAAGATCGTCTTCATGCCCCAGGCTTGCGCGGGCTTCGGGCAGTGATGCGGGGCCGCGCGCCGCAAGCCCCCCGTCAGGAAACTGTCGTGATAGAAGCTTCTGTCCGAGCTGCCGAAGAGCCGCCAGGTGAGGGAAATGCACTTGCTGTCAGGGACAGCCGCGAAAAGCGCCTGCAGGCTCTTGTCACCCACATGCACGTTGATGAACTCATCGGCGTCGATCACCGCGACCCAGTCGGAATTCTGGTAAATCTCTTCCTTTACGGCTTTGTGATACGCGCGCACCTGATAGGACGCCCGAGACTTCTCGGTCGCGCGATTGTCGCGATGTGTCGCGAGGCCCATCTGCTCCAGCCGGTCCCAAATCGCGTCCGTGCCGTCTTCGCAATCGTTGGTGTAGACGAGGAAATGATCGACCCCGATGGCGATGTGATACGCGACCCATTCGAGGATGAAGGGCCCCTCGTTCTTCATGCAGGTCAATATGAGCGTGCGATCGGTCATCTTTTGTGTACCACCAGAATTTGGTCCCGCCGCTGACGGTGATATTTCGCCTGAAAGATGAAACAACCGGAGATGTCGGCGCGCATCGCGTTCAGATCGTCCTGCAGGGCCTCGTCCGGGTGCACGAAACCACCTTCACCGATATAGCCCTGAAACAGGCCGGAGGTCTTTGGAAAGCCAGAGGTTTCGAGGTCTTTGGGTTGAAATCGCAGATCCTCGACGATGTAGAGGCCGCCCGATTTCAGCTTCGGAAAGAGCTCCGCAAAGGCGTATTGTTGGTGATGGCTGGCATGGCTCGCATCATCGAGCACCACATCCAGTTTCTCAAGTTTCTTGGTCGCTTTCGCAATCGCCTCACGCGTGTCGAAAGAGCATTGCATCAGCTTCACGCGCTTGTCCTTGGCCTTTGGGAACTTGTCGGGGTCAATCGCGGTGATCTTGGCTTTTGTCAGGTATTTCAACCACATCGCCAGGGTTTGACTTTCCTGTCGCTCGACCGCCTCGCGTCCGCCAAGGCCCAGAAGAACAAACTCCAGCGCCCGCAGCCGCATGGGTTGAAAGAGCATGTGATAAAGCTCGGTGAACCGGTGCTTTTGCGAGCCTTGATCGAGATGCATCTCATCGGCAATGTCGGTGAGGTTCACACCGCCTCGCCCGGCCCGATCTGCATTCGTGACCACCGGGATCGAGGTGCCCGGGATCATCTGCGGCTCTTTCGGTTTGTGCGGGTTGGATTTTGGCAGCGGCGCGTCTGATGGGACGATCCCGTGCTTCTTGATCAGCTTGCCGATCAGACTGTCAGGATGCGGTTCTCCATTCTCGCGCTCAATGATGCGCATGCGCATGCGCCGGCCCCAGAAATGAATCGAGAGCGTGTTGTCGGTGATCCGATGGCTGAGATCCATGTTTGGTTTCAGCATCATACGCCGCTGCTTGAAGCTGATCGGAAAGAGCGCCTCAATCGGCATCGCATATTTGTGTTCACCGGTTTTGTGGAGGAAATGGGTTAGCGCCTGCGGGCCCCAAACACCCCAGCTTTGCTCGCCAACATGCACGGGATCGCCCGCTTCCTTTTTCGCACGCATCTCCGCCTTCAGGTCCTCGCTGAACCAATCGGGGACGGCATATTCGTCGGAGGTGAAGTCGATCAGACCTTCCAGCGTGGCACTGTCCGAGGGCAGACCGACAACGCCATTATTGATGTGATGCGCCGACTCCCAGCCATGGAAATGTCCGTTTGGCGTGGTGAACTGCTTCACGCAATAGGCGTCCGTATCGGCCCAGATCTGGTCATCAGTCTTGGCCAACATGTTGTAGCGCCATTTGTCGGCCTGTGGGGCAGGGGAGCCGGTGCGTTTATGGGCGATGACAGTGCCGAGCGGCATGATCTCATTGGCGTCGCAAATCTCGATCCCGTCGGGGATATTGCCCACGTCGCCATAGGTGTACATCTTCACATGGTGACCCGCATCGCGGAACGAGACGGCACAGAGCTGCTCCATGTAGGAAAGGTTCCCGCCGATCCACAGCTGGGCAATTGCATACTCTTTGGACACGTGTCTGCCTCGCACGTTACCGGCGATAATCCCGGGTTTTTCTTATGATTGTTTCGATTCTCGCAAAGGAGGGGTTAAAACGCAAGGAAAAGCTGATTCGGTTTGCGGCAAATTTGCTGCAAATTGTGGGGCTTAGGGCACACGAGGCGGTTGAGCGGTGAAGGTCACGATTGTCAGTACGATGCGCAACGAGGCGCCTTATGCGCTCGAATGGATCGCGCATCACCGCAGCCTGGGCGTGACCGATTTCCTGATCTACACCAACGATTGCGACGATGGCACGCCGGAGCTTCTGTCGCTGCTACCGGGCGTCACGGTTGTGGAGCAAGAGGACGGGGATAAGCCGCCGCAATGGCGGGCTCTGAAAGCCGCGTGGGAGCATCCGGTTGTGCAGGATGCCGACTGGCTGGCCTGTTTGGATTGCGATGAGTTTGTCAATCTTGGCAATGGGTTGTCTGACATTCCTCACCTTATCGGGAGCGTTGAAGCAGACGCGATTGTCCTGCGGTGGCGGCTCTTTGGATCGAATGGCGAGACCGACTTCTCCGACATGCCCATCACGGAACGGTTCGTTGGGGCCGCGCCGGAAGAGATGCTTTATCCCGCCATCGCCAGCTATTTCAAAACGCTCTTTCGGCGCGAAAGTCCGTTTCGGCAGTTCGGGGTGCATCGCCCGAAGCAGAAGAACCCGGACCGCCATGGACGACCTGTCTGGGTGGACGGATCGGGCCAAACCGCGACTAAGCAACTTGTTGAAAACGATGGGCAAATCATGGATTGGGGGCGGCCGATTGCGTGCGATCTGGTGCAGCTTAACCACTACTCTCTGCGCTCGGCGGCAGAGTTCATGGTCAAACGCCATCGCGGGTTGCCGAACCATCAATCCAAACAGGTCGATCTGACCTATTGGGTGGAGCGCAATTTCAACGCCGTCGAAGAGACCTCTATCGCCCGATACCGCGCCGGGACGGCGGAAATCGAAGAGGATTTTATGAAGATTGCCGGTGTTTCTGAGGCGCTGGAGCAGGGCCGCGACTGGCATCGCAAGCGATTTCAGGCCATGATGGCGGATGAGACTGAGCAGAAACTTTATGGTCGTTTGTGCCTTGCGGGCTCCAGTGACGTGTTGGAGCAAGATGCGGCGCTGCGGCTGATCAACATGTACCGGGCGGCTCATGCCAAAGGACAGTGACACCGGCGCGATCTACCTGCGTCGCGATCTGAATATCTCGAAAGACCAGGGGCTTACGGCGCTTGATTGCATCGGCTGGGAAGATCCTGTCGGCGGCATGGGGCTGCGTATCTTCTTCAAAACCGGCACGTCTTTCGACCGCTTCGCCAAAGGGCCCCGGCAGGGCTGCGTGACGGTCTCCGAAGCGCGCTCGATCAATGGCGGGCTGGTATTTGCGGCCACGACCGAGGCACCGCAAAACAACGTGAAACTGGCCCTCGCCGAGGGCGAGATGAAGCTGCATGTGCAGCCGCCGGAGACCGATCTTTTTGCCGATCTCAATGTGTTTTTCGCGGAGCGCAATGGCGAAGCCATCGAGGTGATTGAGGATTGGCTGCGCTACCACAAGGCGCGGTTTGGTCTTGAAGCCGTCCTCCTACTAGATCGTGAAAAACCGAATAATGAAAAAGGCTTCGAGCGCAAACTTAAAGCGCTGGCCGCCAATATTGGGCTCAAGCGCCTCGTTCATCTGAAATCCAAGGCTCCGCTCGGTCATCCCGAACTGCCTGCCGCAGACCATCCGTTCAATGCGCCGGATGCACCGGGTAAGGACCGGATGGAGGTGCTGTCGAAAGAGCCCTGGTCCTCGCCGATGATCGAGCTGGCGATCTATGAGCTGGTGAAATGGCGTTTTCTCAGCAGGGCGCGGGCGGTGATGAACCTCGATATCACGGACCTTTTGCAACCCGGCCCGAACCCGTTTGAGATCGTGCATGAAAGCAGTGCGGGTGTTCTGCAACTGATCGGTCAGCGCATCTACCCCTGGCGGGTGCGTCCGAAGAAAAAACCGAGCTACGGCGATCACATCTGCCGTCAATTCGACAATCCACGCGCCAATCGGCGGTGGTGTGTCGCTCCGGCGCGCGTCGGCACCGACAAAATCTGGCGTTTCGTGCGCATTATCGACGCTAATCCGACGCCTGAAGAGGTTGCTTCGTTCTGGCGCGCCATGGCGATCCGGCATCCGAAGAACACGTCGGCTGAGATCGTGCCCAAAACCTCTCTCATCGAAGACGAGACCTTGGTAAAACAGGCCGAAGAAGTCTGGGGTCACAAGCCGGTGCGCGCACCCGAAAGCCAGATTGTTGGGAAACCAGGTCTCGCGATCGACGGAGGCTCCACCTGCATCGTTACCTGCATGAAGAACGAGGGGCCGTTTATCCTGGAATGGGTGGCCTATCACCGCGCCATCGGGGTGAAGGATTTTCTTGTCTACACGAATGATTGCACGGACGGCACGGATGAGCTGCTGAACCTGTTGCAGGACCGCGGGTATTTACAGCGCCGAGACAACAAATTCCACGGCACCGATCTGAAACCGCAACACTGGGCGCTGGCGGCGGCTGAGGAGGAAGAGATTGTTCAAAACTCCGGCTGGGTGATCTCGATGGATGTGGATGAGTTCATCAACATCCATGTGGGCGGCGGCCATCTCGATGACCTCTACAAGGCCGTCGGTCATGCGAACATGATCTCCTGCACCTGGCGACTTTTTGGCAATGCCGACATCCACAAATTCGATCCGCGCTTCATGCTAGAACAATTTGACCGCTGCGCGCCGGAACTGGCCCGCAAGCCGCACCAGGCCTGGGGGTTCAAGACGCTGTTCCGCAATATCGGCATCTATAAGAAGATGGGCGTGCATCGGCCCAAGGGGCTGAAACCGGACCTCTGGAGCCAGATCAATTGGGTCAACGGGTCCGGTAAGCGGATGCCAAAATCGATGCTGCGCAACGGCTGGCGGTCAACGACGGAGACCTATGGCTACGAGCTTGTGACGTTGAACCATTATGCGGTGCGCTCGGCGGAGAGCTTCCTTGTGAAACGCGACCGGGGCCGGGTGAACCATGTGGATCGGGATCAGGGCCTAAGTTACTGGTTTCGCATGAATAACAATGCCGAAGAAGATCACTCCATCAAGGATAAACTGCCGCTCTTGCAGGCCGAATTTGATGAGATGATGACCGACCCCGAGATTGCGGCGCAGCATCAGGCTTGCATAGAAGCGCATCGGGCCAAGATCGACGAGCTGCGCGCGACGAAGAATTACGAAAAATTCTACAGCGAGCTCACAAGCCCGCGCATGGAGCGTCTGTCACGCCTGCATCTGCATTTCGGGGCCAATGTGTTTCTTGCCGGGCCGAGTGTGATCCCCGACGAGATATGGCAGCGCGACGACCTGCCACCTGATTTCTTCTTCACGGTTGAGCGCAGCAAAACCACCCATTAAAGGCGCGGCTCATCGCGCCCTTGCGGGCCCGCCTCGCGTCAGGAGGGGAATGCGATCTCGAAGGTTTTTTGCAAGGCGAGATCGAGATCACCCATCGTCACCGGAAGCCCCAGATCGACGAGCGATGTTACGCCATGCTCGGCAATCCCGCAGGGTACGATGCCGGAGAAATGCTCAAGCTCGGGATCGTGATTGATCGACAGCCCATGAAAACTCACCCATTTGCGCAGGCGCACGCCAATCGCGGCAATCTTGTCCTCGCGCGGTGATCCGTCGGGCAGGGGCGGCTTCTCCGGCCTCTCGACCCATACGCCCACACGACCCTCGCGAATTTCGCCGGTGATGTTGAATTCCGCCAAGGTTGCGATCACCCAAGCCTCCAGCGCCTGCACGAAGGCGCGTACGTCGCGACCACGTTTGTTGAGGTCCAGCATCACGTAAACCACCCGCTGGCCGGGCCCGTGATAGGTGTACTGCCCGCCGCGCCGCGTCTCGTAGACGGGAAAGCGATCCGGGGTCAGCAGATCCTCCGGTTTCGCCGATGTCCCGGCTGTATAGAGGGCGGGATGTTCGAGAAACCACAGGCATTCCTCTGCGCGGCCTTCCGCGATCGCCGTGGCGCGCGCCTCCATCCAGGCGACGGCCTCGTCATAATCGACAAGCCCCTGTGAGGTTTTCCATTCCACGCCGCCCAACGCCCTCAATTGTGATCGCTTAGATTTTGGTGGCCGAGAGATGTCATGTTAGGCTCAGATCAGCAAGTTTCGGTTATTTTGGAGGTCTACTTGATGTTTTTGAGAAATATTACAATGGCTTGCGCGGCTGTCGCACTCATGGCCGCACCTGCGACTCAGGGCAAGGCGGATGATGTCGGCGCCTTTATCGGCGGTGCGATCATCGGCGGCGTCGTCGGCCATCAGATCGGGAAAAACCAAGCGAAACAGAAGCGTGTCGTCAAAAAGCGCTATGTCACGACGACGAAAAAACCGTCCGTGTCCTCTGCAGTGCGTGCCGAGCGGCGCGAAATCCAGAGCGCTCTGAACTATTTCGGTTTTCCTGCAGGGACACCCGATGGGGTGCTTGGACCGAAATCGAAAGCGGCCATTTCGAGCTACCAGGCACATCTGAATTATCCCGCTACGGGGCAACTGACGGAATATGAGAAGGACTTTCTTCTGACATCCTATCGTCGCGCACTGGCAGGCGGGGCGCTGACGACGCAACAGATTGCGGCAAACCCGCTCGGGCCAAAAGGACTGCTCGACCAGTATCGGGCGGAAGCAGCTGGTACGACCACGACACTCGCCGTGGCTCCCACGGTGGTGACGATCGCACCACAACCACAGCCGAAGGTTTTGCAAGTCCAGCCGCAAGCGGTGGCCTCAACCGGAACCGCGCCTGCGCTACCCAACTTCCTGTCGAGCACCAATAGCCTCTCACTGGCTTCGCATTGCAACCAGGTCGGGCTTTTGACCACGTCTAATGGTGGATTTGCGACTGAGGCCACACTGGTGGATGCCAATTTCGCGCTGAACGAGCAGTTCTGCCTGGCACGCACCTATGCGATTTCGCTGGGTGAGAAAGCAGCGTCTCAGATCACCGGCTTCACGCCGCAACAGATTGAAGCGCAATGCACCGGGTTTGCGCCACTTCTGAAGGATCATGTGTCGGCTTTGAGCACTAAGCCGAAAGACGCCGTGCTTCTGGATGTCGCAAATTTCGCCGGATCGACAGGCCAAACAGCAGAACAACTTGCAGGCACAGCCTCGATCTGTTTGAGCGTCGGGTATCGCATCGACAATATGGATGTGGCAGCGGGGTCCGCCTTGCTGCTCGCCGCTTTGGGTCAGCCTGCCTATGGCGAACTTCTGGGGCATCACCTGGCCCATGGGTTCGGCATGTCGAAATCGGTGCCGCAGGCGATGCCATGGTATGAGATGGCGCTCAACGCGCTGGAGACCGGGCAACCGGCTGTCTTCAACCCGGGCGATCCGACCCGCACGGCACTTCTGCGCCGGGCAACCGCCAATCTGAACGGCGCGCCTGCGAGCCCTCAGGTGCAACCTGCAGCGGCGGCTCTGCCGACCTTCACCGTCACCGAATAAGCTCCATCATTGGGGCTTGTGGAGCCGGGGTGCTTATGCGCTCCGGTTCCTTTCTTTTTGGGCTTCACAAGGGTCAATGCTCACGCTAGAAGCGCGGGGCTTACGTCAAGACAGTGCGGTCGTGGCGGAATTGGTAGACGCGCAGCGTTGAGGTCGCTGTGGGGTAACACCCGTGGAAGTTCGAGTCTTCTCGACCGCACCATTCCCTTTAAAAACCTGCGACTGTTTTCATCGCTGTGCCCTGCGGATTTGACGGTTAAGTTTCCGCGAACAGCTTTGAAATTCTAAGCGTGGTAAGGCAGTGCTAGGGAATTGCGCGGGTCGAAGGTCAAGGTAACAGCAGCAACCAGCCCCAGATCGTCAGAATTGACAGGGCGGTTGTGATCAACACTGCTGAGGCAGCAACCCGTTTTGCGACCCCGTACATGTTCGCGAAGAGATAGGCGTTTACACCCGGAGCCATCGCAGCCGTCAGCACGGCTGATCGGACCGGGGCGGTGCTTAACTCAAACGCCCGCGTCAGTCCAAAGGTCAGCGCGGGTTGCACCAGTAGCGCTAGCCCACAGATCATCAGCACGGGGCCAATGTCCCCTTCGATCCGGTAGCGGGCGAGGATGCCGCCGAGCCCGAACACGGCCACAGGCAGTGCGCCCTGGATCATCATGTCAATCGCATCCCACAACACGCCCGGCATCGGCAGGCCCGTCAGGTTCACGACAAAGCCAAGCGCGATGCCGATCATCAGGTTGTTGCGCAGGATCGCGTTGAGAACAGCTTTCACTGTGGCAGCAAGGCTGCCACCCTTGTTGCGCACGATTTCCATCGCGGTGATGCCAAGCCCGTAGCAGACCGGCGCGTTGATCGCGACGATGGCATAGTTGGCGCTGAGCGCATCCGCGCCATAGGCCCGTTCGGTGATCGGCAGGCCCAGAAGCACGGAGTTCATAAAAAGACAGCAGAACCCGATGGCGATGCTGTCCTCCCACGGGCGTCCGAAAAGCAGCCGCGCCCCAAGGATACCAAGCGCAAATCCTAGCACTGCGGGTCCGTAGTAGGCGCTCAGCAATGCGGCATCGAAATAGGTGCCGAGATCCAGCGTGGCGATGGCACGAAAGAGCAGGCAGGGGATGGCGAACCCCTGGGCAAAGAGCATCAGCGCATCGAAATGCGCCTCTTTCATCAACTCGCGCTTCGCGACCAGCCATCCGGCACCGATCACCAAAAAGACCGGCAGGATGACCTCAAGAAGCGCGCCCACTAGAGGGTCACGTCGATGGCGAGCCCATCAAAGGCCGGTTGCACGTGATCCGGGGTCTCTGTCAGCACGGTCTCATAATCCAGATCGATATGCATATTGGTCAGAACCGCCTGTTTTGGGTTGAGTTCAGCGATCCATTCGAGCGTTTGCTCCAGATGCGTGTGAGAGGGATGGGGATCGCGACGCAACGCATCGATGATCAACCAATCCAGCCCCGACATCGCCTCGCGTGAGGTATCTCGTAGACCGCTTACATCCGGAAGATAGGCGACATCTCCGATCCGAAAGCCTTTGGAGTCGATATTGCCGTGATCCACTTCGAAGGCTTGAAAGGTGATAGCGCCGCCCGGGCCATCGATGGTGAGGGTGTCGTCCAATGTGTGAAGGTTCAGGATCGGCGGATAGGCCGAGCCCGCAGGTTGCACGAAGGCGTAGCCGAACCGCGCCAGCAGCGCGTCGCAGGTCTCCCCATCGGCCCAAACATTTAGGCGCTCGCGCATGTTGAAGACAATCATGCGCAGATCATCGATGCCATGCACGTGATCCGCGTGGGAATGGGTGTAGAGGACCGCATCAAGCCGCCCGACACCGGCATCCAGAAGCTGCATACGCAGGTCCGGCGAGGTGTCGATCAGCACTGCAGTCGTACCATCGGGCCCGATCTGTTCGACCAGAAGCGAGCATCTGCGACGGCGGTTCTTGGGATTCTCCGGATCGCAGGCGCCCCAATGGCCCCCAAGCCGAGGCACGCCACCCGAAGACCCGCAGCCGAGGATCGTGAACCGGCGCGTGACGCTCATGCGGCGGCCTCATACGCCGCGGCTTTCCAGAACAGGCGCTCAAAATTCGCTTCTGTGGCGGCGGCAAACTCGGCGTAGTCGAGGCCGAAAATCTCGGCGCCGACACGGGCGGTGTGGGCGGTATAGGCGGGCTCGTTGCGTTTGCCGCGATGGGGTGGTGGGGCGAGGTAGGGGCTGTCGGTCTCCACCAGGATGCGGTCGAGCGATGCGGCGGCGAAGATATCGCGCAGGTCCTGGGATTTCGGAAAGGCGGCGATGCCCGACATCGACAGATAAAACCCCAGGTCGAGCGCCGCGCGCGCGAGCCCCGCGCCCGAGGAAAAGCAATGCATCACGCAAGAATAGGCGCCGGCCTTGTGTTCCTCCGTCAATATCCGCGCCATGTCTTCATCCGCTGCGCGCGCATGGATGATCAGCGGCAGCCCAGTGTCCCGCGCCGCGGCGATATGGACGCGCAGGCTTTCCTGCTGCGCCTGAGCACTCTCCGACGTGTAGTGATAGTCGAGGCCACTTTCGCCGATGCCCACCATTTTCGGGTGTTTCGTCAGTGCGATCAGCTCATCCACAGTTGCCATCGGCTCAGCCGCCACGCTCATCGGATGGGTGCCCGCCGCATAGAACACGCTGTCATGGGCCTCAGCCAAAGCGCGCACTTGCGGCTCTAGCCGGAGTTTGGTGCAGATCGTCACCATCCGGTGCACTCCGGCAGTATGGGCACGGTCGATCACGTCCGGCAATTCGCCCTCGAAATCGGGAAAATCGAGGTGGCAATGGCTGTCGGTGATGCGGGGTTCGTCGGACATCTGGGCCTTCACGCCGCAGCTTTGGCCGCGGTCTCGTTCATCGCTAAGGCCATATCAAGGATCAGCGAGGCTCCGTCAAGATTGACCGCGCGCCCGTGGCGCAGGCGGGGCAGGGCGGTGGCAGAGAGATTGGCCCAGGCGCGGGCAGCTTGCCCGTCCGGGGCGAGCCGGGCGAAGAGCGCCGGTTCGGCCTCACTCACGGGCGGGACGGCCACGCCGAGCCCCGCTTTTGAAAGCCGCGCGAGGAACAACTCAACCAGCCGCTCGAACAGATCGAATTTTGCTTCCGCACCGCGGGCAGCCACCGCGTCAGCCAATTTCAAGGCCTTGCTGCGATCCATGCGCGGGAACTCTTCCGCGAGGTCGAGCAGGCTCGCATAAAGCGCCAGCCCGTCGCCATGGATCAGCCTCAGCGCATCGCCCACGGATCCGGAGGCCAGCGCCGCGACACCTGGCGTGCTCTCTGCCCCCGTCGCTTGCAGGGCCGCGCTCATTTCCGCCTCGCCCAAGGGTTGGCAGCGCAACACGCGGCAGCGCGACCGGATCGTTGGCAAAAGGCCGGAAGGTTGGTGCGAGATCAGCAGTAGGATCGCATCCGCCGGCGGCTCCTCTAGAATTTTTAGGAGTGCGTTGGCGGCATTAACATTCATGTCATCCGCGGCGTCGAGGATCACCACCCGACGTCCACCTTCGGCATTGGTGAGGCCAAAGAAGCTTGCCATCGCGCGGATGTCTTCAACACCGATCTGTGCCTTAAACCGTTTCTTATCAACGTCATAGGCGCGCCTCAGCAGGTAAAGGCCTGGGTCAGACAGTGCGAGAACTCGGGTGTTGACCGGATGATCTGCCGCAACGTCCAGGCTTTCTGGCGGCGGCGGTGCGCCGAACAGACCACCGTCAACTTGCGGTGGTGTGGCCAGCAGAAACCGTGCGAGTTTCCAGGCCAGCGTCGCCTTGCCGATGCCCTGCGGTCCGGTGATCAGCCAGGCGTGATGTAACCGGTCGGACGCAAAAGCCTCCAGAAATGTCGCCTCCGCCGCCGATTGCCCGTAGAGGGCAAGGGTTTCGCGCGGATGTGGCGCGCCCTCGATCTGATCGGATTGCGGCAGCGCCTCCTCGCTCATGGCAGATGCGCTTTCACGATCGCGAGGATATCCGCCGCCACGGCTTCGACGTCACGATCGCCATCTACGAGCTTAACCCGATCCGGCTCCGCCTTCGCGAGCGCCTGAAATCCTGCGCGTAGTTTGTGCTGAAACGCCGCACCGAACTCCTCAAACCGATCCTCACCACTGCCGCGCGCAAGGCCCCGTGCCAGCGCCGCATCGGGGTCCATGTCAATCACGATGGTCAGATCGGGCTCGCGCTTGATCATCAGGGCGTGGAGCCGGTCGACAATGTCGCGCAACTCTCCGCGCGCCGCCCCCTGATAGATGCGGGTCGAATCCGCGAAACGGTCGGAGAGCACGATCTTTCCATCTGCCAGTGACGGCTCGATCAGCCGCTCCAGGTGATCGCGGCGCGCAGCGGTGAAGAGCAGGATCTCCGTCTCCGCGGACCACCGCCCCGGATCGCCCTCTACAAGCAGCCGCCGGATCGCTTCCGCGCCATCAGAGCCGCCTGGTTCCCTCGTGCGCACGACATCGCGCCCGTCAACCTCAAGAGCGTCCGCCAAAAGCTTGATCTGGGTCGATTTTCCTGACCCGTCGATACCTTCAAATGTAATGAACATGCGTGCCGTTTTGTCCCCGTTCAGGGCACTCTACCATGGGGTTTGGCGACTTGCGAGACGCGTCAGAACACCGTCGCAGCTTGCCCGGTAAGCTGTTTCAGAAGCACCGTTGCGGCGGTGCGGACGCGCACCAGAAATCCCCCCTTGGGCACATCGGCAGTAGCCACAAGAGGGTGAACGGTATCACTCATACCCGGCACCGAAACGATCAGTTCCGCTAGCTTATCGCCCTTGGTGATCGGCGCCTCAAACGGGCCGATATAGGTGATCTTGGCCTCGGCATTCTCGCGGCCAATCACGGGTAGGAGCGTCATGATATCTTCGGTCGAGGCGAGGCCGACACTCGCGGCTTCTCCCATCCAGACATCGGCCTCGGTAAGAACCACGCCCTTCTCGGCCACTTTGCGTTCCGCAAATTGCCGGAACGCCCAATTTGTGATGCGCTGGGACTCCTCGGCACGGCCCTCCTGGGTATCAATGCCGGTGACCACAAAAATGATCCGCCGATTGCCCTGTTTCGCCGACCCAACCAGCCCATAGCCGGCTTCTTGCGTGTGGCCCGTCTTAAGGCCATCGGCACCGATATTCAGTTTCAGAACCGGATTGCGGTTGAAGCGATTGGCAGGTGGGCTGTCTTTGTACTGAAACTCGGTCTCGGCGAAATAGCCGTAATATTGCGGGAATACAGTGATCAACCGTTTTGCGAGCGTCGCCAGATCGCGCACCGACATGCGCTGCTGCGGGGCAGGCCAGCCGTTGGCATTGGCGAAGGTGGAGTTGTCCATGCCCAATTCGAGCGCCCGCTCGGTCATCATTTGCGCGAAGGCCGGTTCGGAGCCCGCAATCGCCTCGCCCAGGGCCGTGCTCGCGTCATTGCCGGACAGCACAATCACCCCACGAATGAGGTCTTCAACCCGCACCCGGTCGCCGGTTTGCAGAAACATCGTCGAGCCGCCATACGCAGATGCTTTTGAGGACACGATGATCTCTTCATCCAGCGTCATGCGACCGTCTTCGAGCGCCTCAAACACCATATTCAACGTCATCAGCTTCGACATCGAGGCCGGAGGCAGCGCCATGTCCGCGTTCTTTTCCATCAGCGTCTGGCCGGTGGCGACGTCATAGACGATGGCGGATTTTGCAGATGTTTCAAAGGCTTGCGCCACAAGCGGCGCGAGCATGAACGTAAGGAAGGTGCAAATGAGCGTGGCAGCGCGCATGGGGGCGGAGAAACTCCTCAGACGTGTTGGATTCGTGACTTAGTTTGTCACAAAATACGCGTCGTTGAAGCCCAAATCCTTCACCTTTTTCAAGAGCTGCCCGCGCTCTGAGCTGGAAGTTGCCGGTCCGACAACCACACGCCAGAAGACTTTGCCCTTGGATGTCTGCTCTTTCACCGTTGGCAGGATGCCGATATTGCGCAGGCTCGTTGCGGTGTTGTCCGCATTGCCCTTCACGCTGAAAATCCCAATCTGAATGAAGGGCTTAGAGAGCCCGCCCGCCGCCCGTGCAGAGGCTTTGATCGGCTTGGTTTTTGTATCGCTGGAGCGGGCAATCGCGGCCTGTGCGGTGGCTTTGATCGGATCGACCGTGCCGCCGGTTTTCTTCGGCAGACGCGAGCCAAGGACCGGATCGTTGATCGGCTTAATAACCGGCTTTTTCGCGGTTGGCGCGGGTGCGGCAGGAGTTGCCGCGGCGGTTTCGACCGCGACTTTCTGATCGTCGCCTTTCACTTTCTTTTTCGGCGCGTCGAGCGAGGCGGTTTTGATCTCACCGGCATCCGGCACGGTCTGCTCGCCCTCAGCCGCGGCCAATGCGGTCTCAGGCACCGGCTCGGGGGCCTCTTCCTTGCGCAGCGCGACCACGCTTAGTGAGACTGGCGCGCCGGCCACAACCACCAATGCATCGGCGGCGTCAGAGCTCACCTGAAACTCCGGGCCAGGGCCGCCCCGTTCACGCTGGAAAAGTGCCCCGATTACGGATTTCCCATTGGCCTCATTGCGGATCAGCACACGTTCCGGCTCTTTCACGTCCTTATGCGCGACCCAGACGCCGCCCAAAGAGGGCCGTCCGTCCCAAAGGCCCTCAGTGGTTTTGGAAAACACATCCGGCGCTTCCACGTCGCGTTCGATCAATGCGGTGGACCCCGCCGCGCGGGTCACTTCCGGTGTCTCAGGTGCAGCGGCTTCACCGGCACCCGGCTTTTTCTTCAGAAAGTCGAAACTCGGCCCTTTGCCATCCGCACAACCGGAAAGTGCCACCATGGCGGAAATTGAAAATGCAACTGTGCTGCCCTTGAGCTTGCCCATGCCTCTGCCTCATCTCAATGCCGCAGTTTTCTGCGGACGTCTTTTTCGCCGTTTTTGACGGTCTGCTCGATCGCGCGTCTTTGTTTTTATGCGCTTTTACGGGGGCACCTTACGCAAAGAGAGGTAAAAAGCAAAGCCTAATGCAGGGGACTGGCAAGAAATGGCGCCCCGAGTCCGATCCGCAACATGACTTCCAGAATCAAAAAAGGGCCATTAAGCAGCCGGTCGTCGGAGGAGTGGCAGAGTGGTTGAATGCACCGGTCTTGAAAACCGACGTAGGTGAAAGTCTACCGTGGGTTCGAATCCCACCTCCTCCGCCACATTTCCGGTCTCTCTGTGCCTCGTCAGAATGGTGTCCGGATATCGCAGAAACTTCCGCTGATTGCAGTCTTACAAACGCCGGGTACTACGGATGCGCGGCTCTAAACCAACGACCAAGCACTAATCGGTCTCCGGCTTGAACCCTGGTGACGTATGTTCATTGGGTCAGAAGCGCTGCAAACGGGGATTGCGACGCGATCTCAGTGTGTGCATTTCTTTAGCAGCTACCTTTGGCGCAGAAACGAAATAAGCCACGCGTCGATCGAACCGTGATCGAAGAGAGTTCAGAACATTCTCAGTCTGCACAACCCTGGTTAGTCCATCATCTAGACATCTGTACGAGAAGGTTCCCGACCGCGACCAAAGGCGCAATGAATGGGCGAGCGAACGGAATAGAAGTCCGCCATGTGCAAGTTGTAGCGGTGTGTGGAGAAGCGTGAAGAATATCCAGTTTGGCCCGTGGTCTCTAAAAACTCACAAACCTACCTTTGGTTGTTTTGCTAAGTTAACTATATATGGCGACCATGAGTGTGTACGAGCAAGGCCCTGTTTATCAATACTCTACAGAGCATCTGAAGGGCTTTGGGCGTCTCTTGCTGTTTGGCGCGTACGTCGATTTCCGAAGCTTTCTGGATGGCTTTATTGCATCCGGCGTGTCGAGCCGGGAGTTGTATCTGGGTGTGGTGGCGCCATGTGCCCGTTGGCTGGGAGAACTTTGGGAGCGCAACGAGGTCTCGATTTCGGATATTTTGGCCGCCAGCTCGCGTTTGGATGATCTTGTCCGCAAGCGGGAGCTTGGGAACCCAAATGTAATCATAAAGAGCGGACCAAGGAGTGCTCTTTTGGCGACGGTACCGGGAGAAGCGCACACACTGGGAGTGGGTGTTGCCGCCGGATTATTGCGAGATGAGGGCTGGAACATTGATCTTCTGATGCCGACGGAAAGTCCGATGGAGATCGTTTCCATGCTCGACAGATTGAGAACCAAAATTCTTGGTGTTTCTGTCAGTAGTTCCAGCAGCGTACATAGTCTCTATACGCTCGTTAAGGCGGTGCGCGAATATGCGCCTGAAACGAAAGTTCTGGTTAGTGGATCGCTTGTTTCGGTGAACCCAAAACCCTTTGAGATGCTTGGACTTGATGGATTTGAAACCGACTTCGACAAAGCGAAATCCATCATAGAGGGCTTTTCCAGTCAGTAGGCATCATCTAGCTGGCAACCAATTTGCCACCGAGACTTCCGTCGTAGATCTTTCGTATGATTGGAACGGCCCTTAGCCTGCACAAGCATCTGTGCGACACCTCTCACTGAACTGCGATCCTCGCTCAGCCGCACCAAATAGGCTCCGGTGCTACGGATAACTTCCGTGAAAGCAAATCATATCAGGTTACAAATGACAGCATCTCTTCCTGATCCTGAAAAAGACGCTAGTCTGCGGAACAAAGCACTGTGCGGATAACCTGATATGGGGAAGAGTGTTTGGTGCCAGAAATAGCGACCCTGCAAGATGTCGCAAATGAAGACCTTGTGAGGGTACAAATGGTGCATTCAGCGTTTCGAGAATGTCTCGCACCCTTCTGTGCCTCTCAATTCGCTGTCGAGAGGGCCTCGATGTGACCACCGGAAATGTCGATCTAGAGACATGTGATCGTGAGCCGATCCATCTGATTGGCGCGGTGCAACCACATGGCGCGTTGGTTGCCGCAGCCGAAAATAGTCTTGTCATTCAATATGCGAGCGCCAATTTGGCAACGTTCTTAGGCGCGCCCCCGGAAGAGGCGCTCGGCAAGACGCTCACGGCCTTGATCGGGGAAGGCAATGTTTCTCAACTCTTAGACATTCCTCTGGACCCGACCACACCGGAATTGCTTCGACCATGGCATATCACGGTAGAAGCTCCAAATGGCTCATCGATCAAAGCTGAATGTCTTCCGCATCGCCACGGCGGCTTTGTCATTCTTGAGTTTCTTCAACCGGAACTGAAGCCTGCACCGGTCTGGGAAGATGAGCTTCTACGTCGCGGGATAATCTCCGAATTGGTCAAACCCGGCGCGCTAACCGAGCTTGCCGAAGCAAGCGCTCGCATCATTCGCGATGTCACTGGATTTGACCGTGTCATGATCTACAAATTTGCCGAGGACAAACATGGTGAGGTGATTGCGGAAAGCACCGATCGGCCTGACAAGTTCCTTGGTTTGCACTATCCGGCGTCCGACATTCCCGATCCCGCACGTCGGCATTTTACTCTGAACGTGATGCGCTCGATCCCAGACATAAACGGGGAGCATGTTCCGATCCTGAGCCAATCTGGAGAAATCGCCGATGCTTCTTCGTCGCAACCGTTGGACCTGACCTATTCCAAACTTCGAGCGGTTGCGCCTGTACATGTCGAATACCTCAACAATATGGGGGTCGGGGCAAGTCTGTCGATTTCCCTGATCACCAACAACGAACTTTGGGGCCTTGTTGCCTGCCACCACTATGGCACGCGCCTTTTGTCTTCCAGCCGGCTTCGATTTGCCGAATTGTTGGGCGGCACGACCTCCGCGCTGCTGCAAAGCATGGAGAATACTCTTCAGCTCAGCAAAAGCATCGAGGCCGAGAAAACCGCCTATCAAATCGAGAAGATGGCGCGGTCGGGGGCATCACTGCGGGCACTTGTTGAAGAGCATGCGTCCGTGCTTATGGATTTAGCGGGTGCACAAGGCTTGTTGCTGACATTGGCTGGCGATCTCATGGAAGTCGGGTCTACCCCGGAAACGAGCCTCGACCTCACAAACCTCCGCACACTGGTGGAAGACGGGGTGGCGACAACCTCTCATTTATCATCTGTCATAGACATGGACGAAGCACAGAAGCGGTTGGTGGGCGGCGCGGCGTTGCTGGAGTTGTCAGAAGACGGAAAAGACAGTCTCGTATTTCTGCGAAGCGAATTTCGTCAGACAATCAAATGGGCTGGCAAGCCAGAAAAGATTGAGACAAAGACGGAAGACGGGATCACACGTCTTTCCCCTCGTGGCTCGTTCGCTCTGTGGAGCGAAGAGCGTCGTGGCAAGAGCAGACCATTTGATGCATTGGATCGAGACGCGTTTCGCATACTCAGGCGTGCCCTTTTTGCGCTGAACAGCCTTGAGCATGAACGCGTGGCACTTGAAGCGCAAAAGGCTGCAGAGGCCGAAGAAATCCGATTGCGCCACTCGATGCTGGAGGCGGCGCGCGCCAGTTCAATGGGCGAACTTGCATCAGCGATTGCGCATGAACTCAGTCAGCCGCTTTCGGCCGTCGCCAATTACGTCAACGCATGTAGGCAGGAAATCAAGAATGCGGGTGTCGAGATGCCGCCGCAGGCCGAACAATTGATCAACGAAGCGGTGACCGAAACAGCTAGAGCAGGTGATCTGGTTCGACGGGTCCGGAATTTCATATCCAGCGGTGATCTCAATCTCGACTACATCAATTTGGAAGATGCCATCAAACAGGGCGTTGAACTCGCATTGGTTTCCCATGAACTACCGCGGCTTCGGGTCAATTTTCTGTTCCACGACGGCGTGCCGAAATTGTTGGCTGACCCTGTTCAGATCAGTCAAGTCGTGCTCAATTTGGTGAAGAACAGCATCACGTCGATGGAAAACTCTGACCTGCAAGTCATTTCCATCGAGATGGCCCGAGTGGATGAGGTGGTTCAGGTCCGTATTCGCGACACTGGCTCGGGGATTTCGAAGACCCAACGTAAATATTTGTTTGAGCCATTCCATACCTCAACGACGAATGGCATGGGCATCGGGCTGTCTCTTTGCCGCTCAATCGTGGATGCTCATGAGGGGCGTATCTGGGCTGAGACAGCGTCCGTCGGCGCAGAGTTCGTGTTTGAACTGCCAATTCGCGAGGAGAACAATGAACACTCCGGATGAAAAGATCGCGATCTACTTGGTTGAGAACGATACAGCTGTTCTGAAGTCTCTGAGCGCGCTTTTCAACGCGCACGGTTTCGAGACGATCGAGTGCGTAACCGCCGAGCAGTTCCTTGATATTTTCGACCCGCAAAAAAGAGCATGTCTTGTTCTGGATTTGCGCCTACCCGGTATGAGCGGTATGCAGTTGCAAGCGCGCCTGACAGAATTGCACATCAGCCTCCCGATCATCGTGGTTACTGCGCACGGGGATGTGCCTGTCGCCGTTCAGGCCATGAGAGCCGGTGCAATTGATTTTATCGAAAAGCCTGCGGATGCAGATCGTCTTCTCGAAGCGATAGCCTCGGCAAGAGGCATTCTGCAAAATAAGCTGCCTGCGGACGTGCCCAAGAACATCGTGGACGACCGCTTGTCCAAACTTACCCATCGGGAGCGGGAGGTTCTCGACCACCTCCTTCAGGGCAAGCTGAACAAGGAAATAGCAGGCGAACTCAATCTGAGCCCGAGAACGGTTGAAGTTCATCGCTCGCGTATCCGCGAAAAGATGCACGCGCGTGGGATCGCAGATCTCATTCGGATGCTGGGTTAAGCCGGCATTCCAAAGATACGTATTTCTACGTAGTGGAAAGTCCGAACTATCTCGAAAACTTCCCTGCGCTCTAGTCTTGGAAGCGCCAGACATGATCTAAAAAATTCACGGAAAGCCAATGCCGCGCCGCGAGGGGGACGAGCCTAGAAGGGTGAAATCCACGTTCGCCGTTGCTCATAAGATGGGCAGACGGCTATTTCCTCATCGCTCAACGCGCGTCTCAAATAGTCGCTACGCGATCGGATGCGGGCGCCGCTCTTCCAAGATTTCCGCATCCCCAACAGACCGAGATTACCTGCCAGCAAGTCCTTTGGCGAAACTTGTCGGCGCTAAAGCTTTTGTTCTCTGCGCTGGACGCACGCGCGGGTCCGACACCGATTTCACCGACGCTCGACGTCACGGGAAAGACCAGAACCACGACCAAGTGAACGGCATTCGGAAGTCAAATTGGGAGGCCATCTTTGCCCGGTAATGACGGCTCGACGGGCCTCCTGGAGTTTGGAGCCTATCAGCAGAGCCATTCGAAAATCCGAGAACTCAAAGCGAGCCTGGCGCAAGACCAGATCGCGAGCCTGGCGCGCGAAGTCCTCCGACGTCTCGGAGCACGTGATGAGACGCTGGACCATGTGCCACATGCCCCATCGCCCAGTGAACTGGACGCGCTTTGCGGCGCCCTTGTTTCGGAGGATGATGAGGCCGCAGCCCGGTACATCGTCAAAGTACGCGCAGATGGGGCGTCGCCCGAAGACGTCTATTTAAAGTATCTGGCTGCGGCCGCACGGTTGCTCGGGCAATGGTGGGAAGAAAACAAAATCAGCTTCGTCGATGTTACCATCGGGACAGGCCGAATGTTTGCGATTATGCGCGGCATGAAGCACCTGTTTGACAGGCGAGATGTCTCGCCAGGTAAAACCGCAATCTTTGCGTCGGTTCCCGGTGAGACCCACACGTTGGGCGTGCGCATGGCAGCCGATCTGTTCCGGAAAGATGGTTGGGAGATTGTGCTCAAGCTTGGGTTGGATCACGATGAATTGGTTCAGGAAATCGTGCATGCGCCGGGAAACGTCATCGGTCTGTCCATTTCCGGTCGTCATTCCATTGATGCGCTTTCGCGCCTTGTGATCGCCCTGCGCATCTGTTGCCCACAGGTTCCCATCGTCGTGAGCGGGCAAAATATAGAAGAGATCAGGCCGTTGCTTGATCTCGTAGGCGTTGATGGTGTTGCCGAGGACATCGACGATGCAAAGGCTCAAATTTCTGCACTGCGTTTGGCATGAGAAAATAGAGTTTCAAACAGTCTGGTGCCGCAAGCCGACACCGAATGCGGGCTTGATCGCTTTCCAGAGCCGCAGAACTGCTGCCACCCGGAATTTTGATCTGGATCAAATGCCGTCAAGCAAGTTCGCCTAGAGTTCAGACAGCATTTGAAGAGAAACTGATGAACCTCACCGAACGCATTATTGAGATTTATGATGAGTTCACAGCGAGCGAGCGCAGGTTGGCAATTCTCTTGCTGGAGGCGCCCGAGCAGCTGTTAAGCAGGGGCGCAGCCGAGATCGCCAAACGTGCGGCAGTTTCGTCATCGACCGCTGCACGGTTCTTTCGACGGCTTGGCTATTCTGGATACCGGGAAGCACTGGCTGAAATGCGTGTTGCGCAACCCGAGGCGCCAGATCATCTGGCACGTTTCAAGCTGACGCGCACGAGCCAGGCGGCGCACCTGAAAACCGAACTCCAAAACCTGAAGTGGCTGGTCGATCAGATAAATTCCGAGGATATAGAATTGACAGTCAGCAAGATCGTTCAAGCGGAAAAGATCTGGGTGATCGGCTTCGGAGATAGCTATCCATTGGCGCTTCTGACCAGAGTTCTAATGAGCAAAGTAAAAGGTGCCATTCATGTTCTACCGTCAACAGGCGACGGAACCTTCGATGAATTTGCGTCGATCAAAGCACATGATGCGGTTATCGCGATTGGGGTCGGAGATAAGTTACAGTCGGTTCGATCCGCAATGCGATTGGCGCGTGCATCAGGTGCACATGTCACCTTTATTACCAATCAGTCGTTTTCTGCCGAAGGAACGTCTGTTGATGCGGTCATTCGATGCAGCACGAGGGCACCGGGACTGTTCGCCAGCGCGGTCGCTCCGGTCTCCATAATTACGTATGTGTCTTCCGCCGTGGCAATGAGGATCGGACAACCTGCCATTGAGCGGCTGGAACATATTTCAAACTTCCGGAGAGCCTGGGAAGGGGCGCTACTGGACGGTTCTTGAGACGTCCAGTGTCGACACCAAAAATGACTGTCCAGGGATATCGGCTGGAATTGCTATGCTCTGATGGGATGCGGCATGAGTTTGCGTAACCTTGATATCCGAGCTTTTCCGGTCTCAGAAAGAACTTCGGTGAGCGGTCCCACGTCCATTGCATCTTCGAGACATGATTTTGTCACCAGAGAAATCTCGCGATCAGGTTCCGGTGTTGCCAGACGCAGGGCAGCCAGATCGCCGTCAAGGACAGTTTCATCTAGAGACAGTTCAGGCAATAGCGTTACGCCGTACCCGCTTGCCGATAGGCCCATGACCGTCTGCAGCGAGCTTGACCCAATTTGGTTCAGAGACTCTTCGCTAGCAAAGCGACAAAGATCCCGTGTCTGCTCGCGAAGGCAATGTCCATCAGAGAGCAGAAGCAATTTCAACGGTGGCATGTGATCGAGCTTTATCTGTCCGTCGCAAAATCCCAACTCGCTAGCCTGGTCGGCGTTGAGCGCCAGGACGAAACGATCACTGAACAACGGGTTCTGAACATAGTTTGAGTTCGGAACCGGTGTAGCCAAAATACAGGCATCCAGCCGACCGTGCTCTAGCTCTTCCAACAGATTATCTGTTGTGGCTTCAAGTATCTGCAGTTCGAGCGCTGGCAATTTCCTGCGGACGGTTTGCAGAGCGGTCGGCAATAAATATGGTGCAATGGTTGGGATGGCTCCCAGGCGAAATGGTCCTTCAAGGCCTCGCTGATATCTTGCCGTTGCCTCCAGTTCCTCGACCTGTGCGATGATCGATCGTGATCTCTTTAGAACTTCGTGACCAAAAGGCGTGGGTTGGAACGGCCTGCTGCTACGATCTATCAAAGGCGTTCCGAGTATCTCCTCCAATTCGCGTATCTTAATTGAAAGTGCCGGTTGAGATACATGTGTTGTGTCGGCTGCCTGACCAAAATGGCCAACGGCACAAAACGCATCGAAGTAGGCGAGATGGCGAAGAGAGAGTTTCATAAGAAAAAGCTATGGGTTCCCAAAGAAAATAAAATTTCCCTCAATCCAGACGCTCCGATAATCTGACTCTGAAAGACAAACTGAGCGTTGGATCAATAGTATCAATGCCTTAGCTAGCATGGCGCGGCCTGTGGCGTTGCAGCACGAACCCGAATTCAACGCGATTCTCGACAACAGGTCCAGTCGATCTTGGTGCCGTTGACGTATGTCAATGGATTGACCCCGGCTGTGCCGATGGAAATGGAGCAGCAGATTGGGTCGGAAAAGTTGCCGCTTGATTGAGTTCGTGATCCCCGGAAAGTTGGATGATGTCGCCGTGGAATTGGAGCGCTTGGGCGTCGATGGCTCAGACGTTGTTAACGTATATTTTGAACCCAAACAGGAGGCCAGTTACGAGTCTCGACCCCGCTATCGCGTAATCGCCAAAGTCTATGACGACGAACTGAGCTGACCTAATATCTGCGACCCAACCGGTTCAGTGCGAAGGCAGAAATCAAGCCCTCCCACCAGCACTTAGACAGCAACCAAACTTACCTCTGTATGCTCCATTTTTGACGGTTTCCGGCCGCTTCGACCATCGAAAACGGTCAGTTTTGATTGAGCCGGCAATGACATCTGGCAAAGCATGATGCCGTATGTTGCGTTGCCGAGACACTGTATTGAAGTGGCAAGTTCAACTACTCGCGTGATTTAAATTTGACGCACCTGTTTTGAGGTAATGACATCTGAAAGGACGCACTGTCGTTGAGCGTGGGGCTTGACCAACGGCGGTGCGTTTCCTTCGGCAAGCCGAAAGACGGACGTCAGCAGCAAGATATTCTGAGACGGCACAAGGAAGCCCCACAAATGAGATTCTGGAAACGTTGCGGAGCAATTGCCGCCAACACTTTGGCAATCATCGACCAGATTGGCACGAGCTTTCGAAACATTGGCGCTCGGTGCTTTGAACAGGCGTTTCCAGTGAGAAACGCACCCCACAAATCCTCGAGCCCTGGCGGCGTGCTGAACATAGTTCTGACGCACCGTTCCGAACGTGGTTCGCTCGCTATGACTGGGTTGTCCAATGCGAAATAGGAGATACTTGGATTTGGACACAATTCCGCTGAGCGACTTGCTCAAAGTTATTGAGCTGGAGAAACGACTTGTTTCCGGTGGTCTGCTGCCTGCGGACGACTTTTGGATGAAAATCTTGAAGTCGGTTTTGGCCGAACGATTCAGAATTCGGTCTCTTGCTTTGGATCCGGAGGAAACGGAAGGCTGAATGCGAGCATTGCCTATGTGTCTGGAAAACTGGGAAACCCGACCTCTCGATATTGGAGCCATTGCTATGGAGTGGGCAGCAGTCATCTGCACAGAGCTCAACGATGCGAGGCCGCGTTTTCCCGGCAATCACACCTGCTGTCTGCCGCTTTGAATTTCACCAAATGAATATTTCGATAGGAGCCAATCATGCCAACAACCTTTGAAGTTCTGTTTCTCGGAAATTTTGCAGATATCGATCCGACCGAGGGAAATGATGACATGGAGAACGCCGGAAGCCTGGTCGGCGTTACAATGGGTTCTGCAGCCAATCCACTGGCATTCGGAAATCAGCATACGCTGTCTCCAATCAATTTCGCTGGTGGCAGCAGCACCTCGTATGACACCGACAACAATCTGTCGAATGACACTTTTAGTTTGGATGGTGGACCGGCCCAGACCTTCGATTCCGCCGTGGTTTACAATGCGACCATCACCTACACCGATGGTACTCCGCCGGCTACAATATCAGCCGTCATCATGCAGGATACCGACGGAAATGTATATCTGGCGCCTGAGACGACGAATAATGCTGATCAGGCGGCTATCACCGCAGCACCGATCCAAAGCCTGACTATCAATTCAATCATTGTCGCCACGAACATCGAGGGGCTTACCGCCAACCGTGCAGCGACGGATTTTGTATGTTTTACCGCGGGAACACGTATCTCGACTGCAAATGGTCAGCGTGCTGTCGAAGACCTTTCCATTGGTGAACTGATCGAAACGGAAACCCATGGCTTTCAGCCAATTCGCTGGATTGGGTCGCGCCAGGTGGATTTTCGAGACGCAGAAGCGCCAGATGAAAAACTATTTCCCGTGAGGATTGCTGCCGGTTCGCTTGGAGGCGGTTTGCCGAGTCATGACCTGGTAGTCTCTCGACAACACCGCATTATGGTTTCGTCCAAAATCACGGAGCGAATGTTCGGCGCTAGCGATGTCCTGGTTCCGGCGATCAAGTTGGTTGGCTTTCCTGGAATTGAAATTGATCGGGAGGTAAGTGAGGTTCTGTATCACCATATTCTTCTGAACAATCACGAGGTGATTTTCGCGGAAGAAGCCCCTGTAGAGAGCTTGTTCACCGGGATCGAGGCACTGAAGGCGATTTTTTCGGTCTCACCAAACGACACATCAAGTCTCTTCTTTGAAAAAATAGGCGGCACCTGGGCGCCGGAGCCCGTGCTGCCGATCCCTGAAGGGCCGTTGCAAAAGCAACTGATCGACCGCCACAAAAAGAACGGTAAACCTCTATTGGAAGCCTATGTGATGAGACAGAGGTTCAACGCATTGGACCAGGTGCGCAGAGACGAGGTTCTCGCGTATTTGGAGCAAGCGCAGATCCCAGTTTCGAACTCCTCTAAGAGCTTTTCGCGTCAGATCAAGTCGCATAACGGCGTTGGATCGTCACGAAACGCCGCGCCCGGTAATCAAATGTGCTCATCCGTGGAGCAGTAGAGCAATTCGTTCAGGGGGCGGACCTCAGGCCCGATGTAGCCCCGAATAAGGCGGGACAGCAGAGGCTTACATGAGATAGGGGTGTCAGAGCCATGGCAGACGCTTTGCTAGGTGGGATCGTTATCAACGAACTGCTCATTGATCCCAGTGGAGCCGTGCATTTCGATACTGATAGAAACGGTGTTGCGCGCTCGGGTGACGAATTCATTGAGCTTCTGAACACCTCTCAGAGCGTGATCGACATTTCTGGCTTGGAGTTGTGGGATGCGCAGCGCGACAACTGGTTTACGTTTCCACCTGGCTCAATCCTCGAGCCAGGTGCGAGGGCAACAATCGTAAGAAATGTTCAGAACGGTGGCAGCTTACCATCTGGAGGCGCCGACGACCTTGTCTTTGACGCCGATTTCTCAAGGGGCGTTTTTAACAATAGCGGGGACAATGTTGTTCTCTACGATCCTTCCAATGACGAGTTTATCCAAGCCACTTACAACGGTGATGTCCTTGACGATCCCACATCCGGCCCTGGGTATGCAGGGTTCTCAAGCACGGCGAGCCGAGTGGGAGCCGGTGAAGATTTTGGCTCGGATATCGATGGCTTTTCGATACAACGTTTCGTCGATGGAAGTGACAATTTCTCGAATGATCAAACACCAACACCCTCGGCGTCGAACATATGCTTCACCTCGGGAACGTTTATTGAAACCCCGTCGGGGCCACACCCCGTAGAACGACTGGTCGCCGGGAACGCCGTGCAGACCCATGCTGTCGGCCAAAACGGCGAGGCGCAAACCGACAATGTGCGAATGCTCGTCAAGGTTCTAAGGAGCCGCGTTGGCCGAAAACAACTAGAGATGAATCCAAAATTGCTGCCGGTCAGGATCACAGCGGGCGCATTGGGTAACGACTTGCCGCGCAGAGATCTGTTGGTTTCCCGGCAACATCGCATGCTTGTATCTTCCAAGATCGCCGAACGGATGTTTGGCGTTTTTGAGGTCCTTGTGGCTGCAATCCGACTTACGCAACTTCCAGGTATCTACGTCGATTTTGATGTCGAAAGCGTGGACTACTTCCACCTTCTGTTTGAGAAGCACGAAATCATCATGGCCGAAGGAGCGCCGACCGAGAGTTTTTTCGTTGGTCCGGAGAGCTTGAGGGCGCTGCACCGAGACGCCAAGTTGGAAGTGTTGGATTGCTTTCCGGAGCTCAGGACCCACAGTCCGATGACGCTGCCCGTACGTCCCATTCCCACGGGGCATCGTCAGAAACGCTTGGTGGATAGACACCGAAAGAACGCGAAAGCGATTCTGCATTCGCAAAGTTTGCTAGCGGAATAACAGTAAACACAGCGCAGTGCCTGGCGCTGCAGGCTATAGGAATATCTTAAGTGAAGGGCTACATCGCGACAGTTCTCATAGCGCCAGCCCACAACCGTGAGCTAGGGTATCCCGCGGATTATTGGTCAAATCCAGTGTTCGAACACGCGAGACCTGTCATCGGCCTAGGTCTTGTCCGATCTTGGTGCGTTGCAAATGATGATGCAGTCCATTGAGCCGCCGATCAAAGCTGTCGGAATGGGTGCGACATAGACATCGACCGGACGACGGTGTCCATTGGAAAATGAACTCTTGCGGTAGGCGCCAGGAAGCCTTGATTGAAGAAACCGAACACCTCTGGATACCAATGCCGGACGAAGTGCGTCTTTCGGCGCGGTTGTGGTTGCCCAAATCTGCGCATGACGTCCCGGTTGGCGCGGTTCTTGAGTACATTCCTTATCGCAAGGCAGACATGGTCAGAGCGCGGGATGCGCGCAACCATCCTTTCCTGGCCGAGAACGGTTTCGCGGCTTTGCGCGTGGACATGCGGGGCTCGGGCGACAGTGAAGGGCATATGCCTGACATGTACGACAGCCGTGAATTGGATGATGCGCGTCATGTCATCCGTTGGATCGCAAACCAGCCTTGGTGCAATGGGCGTGTGGGCATGTTTGGGACGTCCTGGGGTGGGACGGCCGCATTGCAGGCGAATATCGACGCGCCGGAGGAGCTGAAAGCGGTGATCGCGGTTTGCGCCACACATGATCGCTATGAAGACGACATTCACCATATGGGCGGTGCGGTTTTGACCGACACGGTGGAGTGGGGCGCAACGCTTCCTGCGATCCTTGCCTCGCCGCCCACGCCTGGCGCCGGTGAGGACTGGTATGAGCGGTGGATGGAGCGGCTCGACCGTTTGACCTTCCCTCTGGAGGCGTGGCTGCGGGAGGAGGATGCGGAGCCCTATTGGGCGCACGGATCCGTGATCCGTCAGGCCGACAGGTTATCGCGACCGATGCTTGCGATTGGGGGCTGGGCGGACCGGTACTCGAACTCCGTGATGGCTCTGTCGGAGGCCCGCCCGGATTTGGTTTATGGGATTGTCGGTCCTTGGGGGCATCACTATCCGGACGTGGCGGAGCCCGGCCCTGGCATCGGATTTCAACAAGTGGCGCTGGATTGGTGGCGGCATTGGTTGTCTGGTGCAGACAATGGTGTCTCGCGCTTGCCGCGTTTGCGCACCTGGATGCGCGGGTTTGATGCGCCGGTTGATCGGTTGAAACAGCGCGTTGGCGGTTGGATTGAAACCGATCCTGCCGAGCGGGGCGTGGAAGTTCAGAACATCGAGCTGGGCGATGCACTTGTTGCGCTCGATCCCAAAGGCGCTGAAGGCTGGTCGGTTCCGGACGATCTGAAATGCGGTTCAGGGGCCGGGGACACTGGATATTTCGGGCGCGTTGGTGGGTTACCCTTGGATCAAAACTTGGAGGACCGTGGCGCGCTGACGTTTGAGACGGTGCCGCTTGAGGAGCCAGTGGTTCTGCATGGGCGCGCGCAGTTGAGTCTGGATGCCACAGCCGCTGCACAGCGTGGGCAGTTGGTGTTGCGTTTGACCGATGTCGCTCCAGACGGGCGTGCCAATCGTATTGTTCTTGCGGTCACGCGGTCCGGTCCGACGGGGTGCGGACGCCCTGTTATGTTCCCCAGCATGACCTATCGGCTGGAAGCCGGTCATCGTTTGCGGCTGGCGATTGCGTCGTCGTGTTGGCCAATGATCTGGCCTGCGCCAGAGCCCGCGGGCATCCTCGTCGTGGAGGGTTCGCTTTCGCTGCCTGTGATTTCGGACCCCGTGCCACTTTCTCAACCGTTTCCGAAGCCAATGGACTTGCCTGCAGAAGAGCGTTGGGAGGTGCTCGATCCAGGTACGTTCCGAAGATGGGCCGACGTCACGGAGACCGGGCAACGCCATGATGGGTGGGAACAGACGCGCAACACCGTGCGTCACCATGACGTCGCAACGGATTTTTCGTTTGCGACGCGTGCCGATCATCACATGGATCCAAACGATCCGCTGACTGCGAAGACGTCAGTGGATCACCAAATGACATTCGCTCGCCCCGATGGAACGGCGGAGGTGCAGTCTCGGGTCACCATGACCAGCTCGGCCAGCTCATACGATATACGCGGTGAGCTGACAGCGACTTGGGAGGGCGAGGATGTCAGGGCGCGATCTTGGCAGTTCGCGGTGCCTCGAAAGAAAGCGTGACAACACCCGATTCGCTTACCTAACGGCAATTCCTCTAATCACTGAGTCTCAATTTTGCTCGCGGCAGCCTACGAAGAGTCATCGGATTCAAATGGTTTACAAGAAAAACACCCAAAAATTCTTGTCAGATCGTAAAACACGTATACGCTTCTTCTATGTCTGCCGCATCCAATACAATTCCAGTTGATGCATTACTTTCCGATCCTGAGGGACAATCTCTGGACCAGATGGCGTTCGGGGCGGAGGTTCGGCAGCTACGCAAAGTGCGCCGCTTGACACTGTCTGACCTCGCTGAGGCGAGTGGTGTCTCCGTCAGTCACCTGAGCGCGATAGAACGCGCCGCAGTCAACCCGTCGCTTTCTGCCGTGCGTCGCATCGCGCGTGGCCTTGATGTGCCGACAGCCTGGTTTTTCTCGCACCGTCCGGGCGAGGGCTTGCTGGAGCGCGCCTATGTCGTGCGCAAGGAGAACCGGCGTCCGTTGAACCAACTCTATGGCGACCGGGCGGAAGATGCCGGTTACGCCGACTACCTGCTTTCCAGCTCCATTGGAGGCGCGTTTCACATGGGGGTGGCAGAATACGCTCCATACTCCGACACATTTATCGACGAAATCTATGAGCGCGAAGGGGAACAACACGCGCTTGTTCTGTCGGGCACGCTTGAGCTGACATTGGACGATGAAATCATCGTGCTGAATGCGGGCGACAGCTTCAGTTACCCCGCCGAAATCCCACATCGAATTCGCAACATGTCCGACGCACCCGCACAGCTGATCTGGGTGAACGCTCCGGTCATTTTGCCCTCTCAGGCTGCCGTCAGAAGCAGCCGCACGACGCCACAATCCAAAAAACGAAAGACCGATATCAAGACAAAACAGGGAACCAAATCATGACGACACAGCCCAAATTCGGCCTCAGCCGCCGTTCGTTCTTAGCGTCTGCCGGTGCCTTCGGTGCGGCCACCACGATGATGCCTCGTATGGCCCTTAGTCAGGACGGTAAAGTTCTGACCGTACGGTCATATTCCGATCTGCAACTGCTGGACCCGGCCTTCCGCCTGTCTTTGCCCGAGGACGATATCATCCGTTCGATCTTTGCACCGATGATCGTTCCTCAGTCGGGCGACACTTGGGGGTGGAAACCGATTGCAGTGGAAAGCATCGAGCAGTTGGACGGCCTCACAGTCGCCTTCAAGCTGCATCCGGAAATCGGTTTCACGGACGGATATGGTCAGATGACCGCAGAGGATGTGAAGTTCTCGATTGAGCGGATTGCAGACCCCGCAAATGAGAGCCCCTATGCGGGCGATTGGGCCGCCCTGAAGGAGGTAGAGGTGAAGGACACGCTGTCGGGTCTTATCCACCTCAATAATCCGTTTGTCCCACTTTGGAATACGACCCTTCCAACCCCGGCATCCTGCATCGTCTCGAAGAAGGCGGTCGAGGAGCTTGGCGGCAAGATCGCAACGGATCCGGTGGCGCAATCCGGTCAGTATCTGCTGACCGAATGGGTGCCGAAGCAAAAGACGGTTCTGAGGCGTAACCCGGACTGGAAATACGAGCAGGGCGGGTATGAGGAAATCCACATCATCCCGATTGAAGACCCCGCAACGGCGGAGCTTGGCTTTGAAGCGGGTGATCTGGATTATACCTGGACCGCGGTTTCATCGCTGCCGCGGTTGAAGGAAAATCCACCGGAAGGATCGGTTGTTCTAGAGAAACCGTCGCTGGCCTATGTCTGGCTCGGGATCAACCAAGACAATGAGGCGTTGCAGGACGTGCGTATCCGGCGCGCAATCCAGCATGCCATTGATCGCCCAACGGTTGTGGACGCCGCCTATTTCGGCGCGGCCGCTGTCGGAAACGGCATCATTGCGCCCGGTTTGCCGGGCAGTCGCGATGCTGTGACTTACGACTATGATCCCGAGAAATCCCGCGCCTTGCTTGAGGAGGCGGGCGCAACCGGTCTGAGTGTGACCCTGGATATCCTGAACCAGTCAGAGCGCTTGACGGCAGCACAGGTGATCCAGGCAAACCTCGCGGATGTCGGCATCACCTGCGAGATCAAGCAGAATGACAGCGGCACGTTCTGGACGCTTGGCTCGAAAGAGGGCGACTATTTCATGAACCTGCAACTGGTTCTGAGCCGTTTCTCCATGCAGCCTGACCCGTCCTGGGCCACGGTATGGTTCACGCCGGAGCAGGTTGGCGTCTGGAACTGGGAGCGTTTCGACAACGCCGAATACAAAGCGTTGCATGATCAAGGCTTGCAGGAAAGCGACCCGGCGAAACGCGACGAGATTTACAAGAAGATGCAAGGCCTGATGGATGAAAGCGGATGCTACGTTTTCTTCACTCACGAGGTCGTCGGTGCGATCCATAAGGACACTGTTTCACCGGGCTTGAAGCCGAACGGCGAGTCCTTGCTGGCCGATTTCAAAGAAGCCTGACAACCCGCAGGGCAGGGCGCTGAATAAGCGCCCTGTCTTTTTCCTGACGGATCAGTCTGATGCTCGCATACACTTTCAAGCGCTTGCTTTTGGCGGTGGCCATCGTGTCGCTTGCGATGTTCTTGCTGTTTTGCATGATCTACACGATCCCAGGCGACCCGGCAGCTGTCGCTCTGGGGCCGCGGGCAACGGACGAAATGCGCGAAGCGTTGCGGATCAAGATGGGGCTGGATCAGCCCATCTGGGTGCAGTTCTGGAATTTCTTCACCGGGGCGTGGACCGGCGATCTGGGCAACGAGGTCCTGTCTGACAGGCCCGTGCTGGACGTGGTGCTGGAGCAATTGCCCTATACGCTTGCGCTGATTGCAGGTGGCATCAGTTGGTCGGTGGCGCTGGGCATTCCATTGGGATGCTGGGCGGCTGTGTCGCGCGGCTCGGTCGCGGACCGGATCGTGGGCGTCATCTCGGTGGCGGTGATCGCGGTGCCGTCCTTTGTCATCGCGATCTACGCGCTTTTGATCTTTGCTGTGACCTTGCGGTGGCTTCCGGCCATCGGTGCAGGCGAACCGGGTGATTTGAGCGATCAACTGGTGCATCTGATCCTGCCCTCGCTTGCCGTTGGCCTTGGCTGGGTCGGCTACATTGCACGCATGGTGCGAGCCTCCATGCTGGAAGTGCTGGAAGCGAGCCACATTCGCACCGCGCGCGCCTTCGGGCTGCCGCATCGCATGATCACCTATCGCTATGCACTGACCATCGCGATCCTACCGACGATTACGCTGTTGGGTGTGGGGATCGGGCAGATGCTGTCTTCCGCCGTCTTTGCCGAGATCGTCTTTGCCCGGCCCGGTGTGGGCAAACTTGTCTATGACGCGATCCTGACCCGCAACTTCCCAGTGGTTACGGGCGCGGTGCTGGTGACGACTGTGCTGTTCGTTTTGCTGAACCTTCTCGCAGATCTTCTTGTTGGAGCCTTGGACCCCCGTGTCAGAAGCAGTTTCTAATTCTCCCGCGGCCCAGATTTCGGGCTTTCGCCGTGCCATGCGCAGGCTCTTGCGCGAACCTTTGGGCGTCTTCGGGCTATCGCTTGTTGTGCTGGTGATTTTCGGCGCGGTGTTCGCTGATCTTCTGAGTGCCTATGACCCGACCCGGATCAATCCGCGCGTGCGCTTCCAGGGCCCGTCGGGCGACCATCTGTTGGGCACCGACCAGTTGGGGCGCGATCTGTTTTCGCGCGTGCTGTACGGTGGGCGGATCGCGCTTTTTGTAGCGCTTGTTTCCACCGCTGTGTCGCTGGTGATCGGGATCGTGCTGGGGCTGATCGCGGGCTATGGGCCGCGCTGGCTCGACAATCTGATGATCTTGCTTTTTGACTCGATGAAGAGCTTTCCCACCGTGATGTTGGCCCTGGCTCTTGTCACGATCATGGGGCCGTCACTGACGGCGGTGATGGTCGTGGTGGTGCTGGTAACCGTACCCGGCTATGCGCGGATCATCCGAACCCAGACGATTGCGATCAAAACCTCGGAATTCGTCACCGCGGCACAAAGCATGGGCGCCTCGAACGGGCGTATCCTGTTCAAACATATTCTGCCCAACGTGATCGGGCCGCTGGTCATTCTGGCCTCGATGGACATTCCCGTGGTGATCGCGATTGAGGCGGGCATGAGTTTCCTTGGTCTGGGCGTGCGACCACCGACGCCGTCCTGGGGGTCGATCCTGAACGACGGCTTCTCCAGCATCCGGGACACCGCGTGGATCGCCATTGCGGGCGGCCTTCCGATCATCATCACGACGCTTGGCTTCACCTTCCTGGGCGAAACCCTGCGCGACGTGTTCGATCCACGCCTGAAGGGACGCTGAGATGACGACGCTTGCGATCTCTGGCCTCAATGTCTGGTTTTCTACCGAGGATGGGCCGCTGCATGCGCTGAAGGATGTCGAGTTCGATGTGCCGGAACGTTCCATCGTCGGGATCGTCGGGGAATCGGGTTGCGGGAAATCGACCCTGATCAACGCCATCCTTGGGCTGCTTGCCGACAATGGCAGCATCGAGGGCGGATCGATCCAGTTTGAAGGCGCGCAGGATCTTGTGATCCTTGGGCCCAAGGAGATGCAGGATTTGCGCGGTCCCCGGATTTCCACCGTGTTCCAGGACCCGATGGGAGCACTTAATCCGGTTCTGACCGTGGGCCGCCAGATGGTGAACATCCAGTATCGCGACGGCGGCTCGACGGCTGAGAAACGGGCGCGCGCCGAAGAGATGCTGAGCCTTGTGCGCATCCCCGACGCGAAGGCCGCGCTGGACCGGTACCCGCACCAGTTCTCGGGGGGCATGAAACAGCGGATTGCCATTGCCATGGCGCTGATGATGAAACCTGCGCTTTTAATTGCCGATGAGCCGACGACGGCACTTGATGCGACACTGGAGGTCGCTACCATCGAACTTTTGAAAGACCTGCAGGAAGAGATCGGCTGTTCTGTTCTGTTCATCTCGCACCATCTTGGCGTGATTGCCGAGCTGTGTGACGAGGTGGTGGTGATGTATGCGGGTGAGGTCGTTGAACGCGGCTCTGTCCGGCAGATTTTCAATGATCCGAGGCATCCCTACACCGTGCGCCTGTTGGAATGTGACCCGGCGCGGCAAACGAGCCGCAGCCGCAACCTACCGACGATCCCCGGGGAAATCCCCGATTTGCGGCAGCGTCCGGCGGGATGTGTTTTTGCGCCCCGGTGCCACCGGGTTCATGCCGGATGCGATCAGGCGCAGAGCCTGGTGGAGATCGGCGAAGGCCATGCCGCACGGTGCAACCTGGCGCTTGAGCCGCAAACGGCGGAGGCGACCGCATGAGCGAGCCAATCCTCACCGTCGATGATGTCGAAGTCACCTTTCCGGTCCGGGGGATCGGGAAGGAAGGGATCAAGGGCGTTGCTGGTGTCTCTTTTGACGTGCGCCCTGGCGAGACCTTTGCGCTGGTTGGTGAAAGCGGGTCGGGCAAGACCACGCTGGCACGCGCGGTGAACGGATTGCAGGCGATCAGCCGGGGCGAGATCAACTTCGAGGGGCAGCGCATCGACACCATGTCCAAAGCACAGATGCAACCGATCCGCCGCCGCATGTCGATGATGTTCCAAGACCCGGTGGGCTCGCTCAGCCCGCGGATGACAGTCGGCGATCTTGTGACCGAGCCATTCCGCATTCATGGGGCAGAGGGACGTGACATGCGCGCCGAGACCGAGCGGCTTTTGTCACTGGTGGGCCTGCCGGTCGATTTCGCGACGCGCTATCCGCATCAATTGTCCGGTGGGCAAGCGCGGCGTGTTGGGGTTGCCCGCGCGATTGCGCTGGATCCGGCGTTGATCATTGCCGATGAGCCGACAGCTGGGCTGGATGTTTCGGTTCAGGGGGAAGTGTTGAACCTTCTCAATGATCTGCGGGAGCGTTTGGGGCTCGCGATGGTGATCATCACCCATAACCTGCATGTGGTGCATCATGTGGCGGACCGCACGGCGGTGATGTATCTGGGCCGGTTCATTGAAACGGGCGAGACGGAGGCGGTGTTCGGCGCGCCGCGTCACCCTTACACGGCCGCTTTGTTGTCGGCGAATCCTGAGCCCGATCCGGACAAGGTTCATGCGCGGATTTCGTTGCCCGCCGAAGTGCCCTCGCTTTTGTCGCGGCCTGCAGGGTGTGAGTTCCACACGCGCTGTCCATGGGCGCAGGCGCGGTGTTCCAGCGATGCGCCGGGCGAGGTTGCGGAGGGCGCGCGCCGCCATCGCTGTTATTTCCCGCTCGATCCCGGCGCGATGCCGCCCGGCATGGAGGGGGCTGCATGAGCGTTGAGGTCACCGAGACCGTCTGGATCACGATGCCGGACGGGTGCAGGCTGGCCGCGCGGCTTTGGCTTCCCGAAACAGCGCATGAAACGCCGGTGCCCGGTGTCCTCGAATATATCCCTTATCGCCGCCGTGACCGGACAAGGCTGCGCGATGAGGCGATGCATCCCGATCTGGCGGCTGCCGGATATGCCTGCCTGCGGGTGGATATTCGCGGCCATGGCGACAGCGACGGGGTGATGAGCGACGAGTATTCGCCGCAGGAATTGCAGGATGGATGTGACGTGATCGCGTGGATGGCAGATCAGCCGTGGTGCGATGGGCAGGTCGCGATGTTTGGCAAATCCTGGGGGGCATACAATTCCTTTCAGATCGCGGCGCTGCAGCCGCCCGCGTTGAAGGCCATTGCGCCGGTCATGGGCTGCGATGACCGCTGGCGCGAGGACATCCATTTCTACGGCGGCTGCCTGGCCAATGACAATTTCTGGTGGGGCTCGATCATGCAGCTCTACAACGCCATGCCGCCGGACCCTGAGATCGTCGGCGAGCGTTGGCGGGATATGTGGAAAGAGCGACTGGAGGGAATGCGGTTCTGGCCGTCAATGTGGGCCGAGCATCAGACCCACGACAAGATGTGGCGGCACGGGTCGATCTGCGAGAACTATGATGACGTGAAAGTGCCAGTGTATTTCTTCGGAGGCTGGGCTGACCTTTTTCGCGACACCCCGTTCCGGATTGCCGAGCACATGGCCGACCGGGTGAAGGTTCTGATGGGCCCGTGGGCGCATCTTTATCCGCATGAGGCGATCCCCGGACCACGCGCCGATTTCGTGGGCGAGATGATCCGATTTTTCGACCATCACCTAAAGGGCGCACCGATGCCAGAGGAGCCACCGCTGAGGTTCTTCATCAATGACGGACATCCGCCGCACGGCAAATATGAAGAACGTGGGGGCAGGTGGGTGGAGGAGGTCACGTGGCCGTCGCCGAACGTCTCGGATCGGGCGCTACATCTCAATGTCGGCGCGCTGGGTGACGTGCCACAGGCGGGGGAGGCGATGACGATCTGTTCACCCCAGACCTATGGTCAAGCGGGCGGGGACATGTGCGGGTTTGGCACGCCGGGAGACTTGCCGCTGGACGGTCGGATTGATGCTGGTGGGGCCTTGATGTTCCGCTCGGACAAGTTCGTCGACGGGGCGGATATCCTCGGCCAACCTTCGGTGACATTGACGGCCACTGCAGACCGCCCTTGGGGGTTGGTCGCGGCAGTTCTTTACGACGAGGCGCCGGATGGCGCGCAGACGCTGATTAGCCGCGGGTATTGCAACCTTAATCATCGAGAGAGCGACACCAACCCCACGGCGCTTGTGCCAGGAGAAGAGTTCACGGTGACGGTTCCCTTGCATGGCTGCGGTTACCGCATTCCAGAAGAGCATCGTCTGAATCTGCATATCGCAACGACCTATTGGCCTGCGCTTTGGCCCGCACCAGAGCCGCTGACACTCACAATTGCGCCCGGGAGATCGGTGTTGCACCTGCCGGTTCGGGCAGAGACACCGAACGCGCCGGAGCCGCGTGATCTGGCGGTGCCAGACACCGCAAAACGCAAGAAGGCGGTCACACGCGTGCGCGAAGGCAGCATGTCGCGCACCGTCACGCAGGATGCCGAGACCGGCAACGTTGAGAACCGCGTGTTTTTCGACGGCGGCGTTTTTGGCCCTGTCGGAGATCTCAGGCTTGACGATATCGGCACGGTGATGGGGGATATCTCGGATCGCCGCTACACGATCCGGGCCGATGATCCGTTATCCGCACGCGCGACCATGACACAGGAGGCGAAATTCGAACGCGGCGATTGGCGCGTCTATATCGATACGGCCTCGGAAATGACCGCCTCTGCCGAGGCCTTTCATTTCAAGGCCAGCGTCGTGTGTCGCGATGGCGAGGAAGAGTTCCATCGGGTCGAATGGACCGAAACCGTTCCGCGCGAGGGCATGTAGAGGATGGTCGATATCCCCGTCAGGACCGACTTCCCGCGTAAAGTCCGCGAGATCGAGAATACATGGATTCCGATGCCCGATGGCACCAAGCTGGCGGCGCGTGTCTGGCTGCCGGAGGATGCAGAGGATGATCCGGTGCCGGCGATCCTTGAATACCTGCCTTACCGGAAGCGCGACGGCACGGTCGAGCGTGATCACCTGACCCATCCCTATTTCGCAGGTCATGGCTATGCGGGCGTTCGCGTGGATATGCGCGGCACCGGGGATAGCGAGGGTGTGTGTCTTGGTGAGTATCTCAAGCAGGAACAGGATGACGCGCTTGCCGTGATCGATTGGCTGGTTGCCCAGCCGTGGTGTTCCGGCAAGGTTGGCATGATCGGGATCAGCTGGGGCGGTTTTAACGGGTTGCAGGTAGCTGCGCGCCAACCGGAAGGTCTGGCGGCGGTGATCACGCTCTGCTCCACCGATGATCGCTATGCCGATGACATCCACTTCATGGGCGGCGCGATGCTGACCGACAAGCTGTCCTGGGGTGGGACCGCGTTTTTCATCGCCAACACACCGCCGGACCCTGCGATTGTCGGCGAGCGTTGGCGCGATATGTGGCTGGAGCGATTTGAGGCCAACGGTCTCTGGATGCTGGACTGGTTTCGGCATCAGAGGCGAGATGCGTTCTACGCCCATGGCTCGATTTGTGAAGATTGGAGAAAGGTGCAGGTGCCAGTCTATGCAGTCGGCGGTTATGCGGATGGCTATACCAACCCTATCATGCGGATGATGGAAAACCTACCGGGACCGCGAAGGGCGTTGATCGGTCCTTGGGCGCATAAATACCCGCATTTCGCTTCGCCCGGCCCGCGGATCGGGTTCCTGCAGGAGGCGTTGCGGTGGTGGGACCAGCACCTCAAAGGTATCGATACCGGGGTGATGGATGATCCCATGATCCGGGCCTGGATGCAGGACGCGGCTGAGCCCACGCCTGTATACTCGGAGCGGCCCGGCCATTGGATTGGGTTTGGAGGATGGCTCGCTGAGGCGGAGGAAACAGTCCTATATGTGACGCATGACGGTCTCAGGGATAAAGCTGACGGTGTTTCGATCACGATCTCGTCGCCCGAGACCACGGGTTGGACCGCGCAAAGCTGGTGTGCCTACGGCGTGACAGCCGATGGACCGCTGGACCAGAATGGTGAGGCGGGTTTGGCGACGCTCTTTGAGACGGAGCCGCTCGATGGCGAGGTGGAGATATTCGGTCATCCTCGCCTTGATCTGAACGTCGCGAGTGATGTTCCGCAAGCCAATTTGGCCGCCGTGCTTTCCATGGTCGCGCCCGATGGACGGGCGAGTTTCATCACCCATGGCGTGCTGAATCTGACGCATCGCAACTCTCACGCGGAGCCCGAGCCAATGCCGGAACGGCCTGTATCCGCCGAAGTGCAGTTGAACGTGATCGGCCAGACGATTCCTGCGGGGTACCGGTTGCGTCTGGCGCTTTCCAGCGCCTATTGGCCGATCCTTTGGCCCTCCGCGTCGAAAGCGACGCTGACGATAACCGACGCACGCTTGACCTTGCCGCACCCGCCGGAAGATGCCGAATTGAACCTGCCTACCTTCTCCGACCCCGAAGGTGCGCAGCCTGCACCTATTGAGAGTTTGGCCGTTGGAAGCACCCAAAGATCGCGCGAGATTGACCTGGCCAGCGGGACCGAAACCTATGCCCGCCGTGACGATCACGGCACATCGTTCCATCGCCATACCGGGCTGAAGATGGCGAGCCGCAGTGCCGAGGTCTTCACCATTCACCCCGACGATCCAAACTCCGCCAAAGGTCGCAGCTCCTGGCATTGGGAAGCGGCGCGGGAGGACTGGCGTGCCAGTGTGGATACCTCCGTCAGCGTTGCGGCCCTGGCGGATGTCTGGCGGATTGAGGCCTCCTTAACAGCGCGAGATGCAGACGGTGAGGTGCTGACCCGAACCTGGCACGAGGACGTGCCGCGCGATCTGGTCTGAGTGCCGATGATCCACCTTGCTGCCGCCGGGTTTCAACACGAAACCAATAGTTTCTCACCGCGCATGACAGGATATGACAGTTTCGCCATGGCGGATAGCTGGCCAGCCCTGACGGAAGGCGATGACCTGTGGGACGTCATGAACGGTCTCAACATCCCGTTGGCAGGTTTTCTGGATGCTGCGCGCGAAGATCGCTCCGTTCGGGTCTCGCCTCTACTTTGGGCCGCCGCGGAGCCCGCCGGTCCGGTGACCCGCGACGCCTTTGACAGGATCACGGGGCGCATCCTCGACCGACTGCGGGCAATGCAGTCCGTCGGCGGCATTTACCTCGATCTGCACGGAGCGATGATCGCGGAAGGGATGCCGGACGGAGAGGGTGAAATTTTCCGCAGAATACGCGATGTGGTCGGACCAGATTTACCCATTGTCGTTTCATTGGATCTTCACTCAAAAATCACACCCGAACTCGCAGCGATGGCGACGCAGATTGCGATTTTTCGCACCTATCCTCATCTGGATATGGCCGCGACAGGCGCACGCTGCCTACCGGTTCTAAAGTCGCTTTCACGAGGTGGAGCGCGACCGGTCTATGCCTTGCGGCATGGTTCCTATCTGATCCCGATGACGGCGCAGTTTACCGGGAAGGAGCCTGCGCGTGCGTTGTATTCTGCTGCCACAAAGGCCACCAACGGTGATCAGGCGGTGGAAATCAGCCTTGGATTTCCTGCAGGCGATATGGCTTGGACGGGGCCGGCAATCACCGCCTACGCACCCAGTCAAACCAAAGCCAATCAACTTGCCGATGATTTCGCGAGAAGGCTTGTTGAATTAGAAGCAGGATTTGCATCCTCGCCACCAATCGATCCTGCTTTAGCGGTCAAGACTGCCTTGGCCGAACCCGCGGGCAACGGCCCGGTGGTCCTTGCGGATGTCGCGGATAACCCGGGCGGTGGCGGCACGTCGGACACGATGGGCCTCCTGCATGCACTGCTTGAGCAGCGCGGGAAAGGTGCGGTCATGGGGCTTGTCTGGTCGCCAGGTGTCGCCGCTTTGGCCCACTCCGCTGGTCCGGGCGGGCAGTTTGAAGCCGCCTTGGGCGCGAGCACGCCCTGGCCGGGAGACAGACCGTTTCGTGGGCGTTTCAAGGTGCGAGCCGTCAGTGACCAGCCTATTGAATATGTCGGTCCGATGTATGGCGGCGGGCAAGCGATCGTCGGGCCCTCCGCGTTGCTCCAAGTTGATGTGCCTGATTGCGATGTCTCCGTCATCGTCACGTCGATCCCCAATCAGGCTTTAGACCGTGGGTACTTTCTTCATTTTGGGATCAATCCGACCGACCTGAAGATCATCGTTCTGAAATCTTCTGTCCACTACCGTGCCGATTTCGAAAGCATCGCGGCACGTATCATAGAAGTTGATGCACCCGGTCGTTTGCCCGCTGATCTGACATCCTTGCCATTTCGCAATTTGCGTCCGGAGGTGCGCCGCATGCCGCGTCTTCAGGTTCCTGCAGAATAGGACTCACCAATGAAATCCGCCTATCCGAGTTTTCCCTCCACCGCAAAGACCCAGACGATCACAGCGCCAACCGGCGTGACCATGCGGGTGGTTGAGGACGGGGCCGGTCCAGCGGTTTTGATGATCCCCGGAGGCGACAGCCCGGCAGAGGCCTATGTGCAGCTCTTTGCGCGTCTGCGGGACGACTATCGGTGCATTTCATACGATCCACGTGGGGTGGGGGAAACAACTGCCCCGCCCGGGCCTTGGACAATCGAAGACATGGCGGCAGATGCTGCGGCGATCCTGCGCGAGCTTTGCGATGAGTCTGCGGTTGTGACAGGGCTGTCGATGGGCGGCTTGTTAACACAGGCCGTTGCGATCGACTTCCCGGACCTTGTCAGGCTTGCGATCCCAATGGGCACCGCCGCCTATATCGACGGGTTCACCAGAGACTGGATGCAGGCGGAGATAAATCTGCGTCGGGCCGGTATCACCCTGCCAGCCGATTTCCTGGCTCCCCACTACGCGGCCTTTGCTTATCCAGCGAAGGCCCTCCACGATCCCTCGATCTGGGCTGAGGTCAAGGCGGCCTACACTCAGCGCTTCGGTGGGCGAGAACCTCAGGACCTCATTGATCAATGGCAGGCATGCCTTGACTACGATTGCCGCGACCGGCTGCCCAATTGTCCGGTGCCGTTTCACGTGGTATCATTTTCGGAAGATGTGCAAACCGCGCCCGCGATGTGCAAAGTCGTTGCCAATCTCGCGCCCGACTCCACGTTCCATGAAATACTAGGTCTGGGGCATGTCTCTCTTAACAGACATCGCCCTGGTGTCGTCGCTGAAAAACTTCGCGAAATCTTGCGTTCGAGCGAACGTTGATTTGACCACCCGGCCTTGCTGAGTTGGGGCCGCCTGAAATGGTGAATTGGCAAGACAAATCCGGGCCTGAATTTGAGGTTTTCAGCCGACCTATGGTCGAGACCTTCGACCTGATTTCGCGAATACGGCGCTCTGAAATCTTGTCGGGGTTGGCTCAGATCCACCATCTGTTCGAACAAGGGTGGCACCGATGCGGGAGTTTCTTAGAGCCCTTCGTGCAATTCAGTTTTGAGGTGCGGGATGCGCATGTTTCGTTTGAGATCCTCGAATTTTGCGATGAAATTCCGAGCGATGGCCGTGTGAGCTCCGGACTTTAGATAGCGGGTCATCGTCTCGACGGCCATGGAGTCGTGGGTGGGTCATTCAGAGTATTTTATAATTTATTACATAGGTTTGTGTGTAGAAGTTCATGTGAACACTCGCCGTGCACCCGGACTCTGAGATGTCCTAAATCCTAGACTTTCTGAGAAATATGGCGGATGCTTTCGGCATTTTAGTACAGGTTTCTTGAGGCCGATTTTGTCTGACGTCCTATCAGATTATTGGACAGCACGTTTTGAAAAGACCACTGCAGCCACGCCTGATCCAGTAATTGCGCTGGAGACGCGTGCTGTGACACCGCTCGACATGCAGTTTGGCGAGCTGCCCATGAAATCCGCCCCCGAAGAGATAGACGCCGATCTGACGAACGGCCCGCCGCTTTATGCCGTGGTGGATGCCTCGCTCATAGAAGGGCTTCCAGAACACCTCGCGGCGTCGGGTCTTGAAGCGACGTGCCTCTATATTGGCGATCAGGCGCATGAGTTGCATGACGTCGCTCCCTATCTGGTGAAACTCGCCCCCGACACTGCGATCCTTCGGCAGCTTCTGTCGCGTAGCGAGATGCCACAGCACTGGTGGGATCACGGAGCAACGATTTTCCTGACCAGTCCCGTCCCGTTTGACGCGCTCCACGCCCATTTGCGACGTCTCTTGCGCCTCCAAGATGCGCGCGGCGAATGGCGGATGTTCCGGTTTTGGGATGCGCCACTCTTGCGGCGCCTTTTCATGGAAACAAACGTGGATTTTCCCGATCCGTTGAGATGTTTCGGCAAGGAAAACCTGCGCATCGTCGAGCGCTTTTTCTTACCGGACCCGGTTTCCGACACAGTCACGATCGCCTCCAGTGATGCACCCACGATGCCCAGCACCTGGCGTTGCAGCGACGTCTTTTTGAGGGTCTTGCAAAACTACGCGCGAGAACGGTTCGCGCGCGGCCTTCTGGATCACTGCCGCACGAATTTTCCCGCGACCTTCGCCGTGCTTGCTCCGGAGTTTCAATTCGATCTGATGCTGGATGGTTTGGAGCAGGCCGGGCGTTTCAACCTTTCGAAACGCGGGCCGGTCACTTCCTACATGGAGATGCGCTTGATGCTCGGGATCGGTTTTGCAGATGATCCGATGTATCCTTGGGCCGCGGAGATATTGCACCGGGTGACCCCGGACACCCAACTCGCAAAGGCAAATGAGCTGTTCGAGCATTTCGACGCTTATCACAAAGCGGTCAACGGCCCCAACAGCGCAACTTATCTGGCGGCGATTGCGCGGGCTGAGTCGCTTCTGGATGAGCCGGCGGAGATGACCCATGCGGAGATGTTGCGCCGGTCTTACCCGGAGAAATACGACTATCTTGGCCCCGACCTGATCCAGGCCTTTCTCAACGCGATCCGGGATCAATTGCAGGGACGCGGTGCTTTGGATCTGCGTAGCACGCGAACCTACATCCTGCTTTGCTTTTTCATGGGGCATCGCTGCGCGGAAGACCCGCAATATGGCTGGATCGGACCGGCGCTTGAGCGCAGTTGGGATCACGGCACCGCAGAGCAAGACAGCGTCCTTGTGCGCAAAGCCCGCACCTGGGTGGCCGCCGTTCTGGCTGGAGCGCCCTCGTCATGACCTATCAATGCACGAGCGGCGCGCCCCCTCCCGCCGATGACAACAAGGATGCGCCGCAACCACCTGTCAACCAGCCGCCGCCGGTCATAACGATGGAACGTGACGAAGGCGGTCCGACGCCGCCCGCCGCCGTACCGCATGCCGGGCGCGATGTGCACGAAGTCACGGCGCCTTGCGACCGCTTCAAGGGCAAGATGCTCGAGATCACGTCGATCAAGGACGCCTTGCGGATGAAAAATAACAAGATTCGTGTGGTCGCCCCTTACTGGAAAGATGGCGAGAACTTCGATGACGGAGCAGGCTCGACCCACCCGGCCACCATCACGACCGAGGATGGCTCAGACGCGGAAATGACGATCAAGCTTGAGGTCGAAGAGGCCGACGGCCTCGCCGGAACCGCCAATTTGGTGGGCAAACTGACCGATGGCACCACCATAGAGTGGAAAGGCACCTTTCCGGTCTCGGTGGGCGAAAAGACGGTAACCGTGAAAACCGACGCCAAAACCACGCGCCTCGCGCGACATCGCGGCGATATCGTTTGGGAGGCGGATGTCCCTGGATGCGGGAAACATGTGATCGGTCGCACCCGCGTGGAAATCTACCGCATTGCACGCGAAGCGCCGCACGCATTTCTGTTCACCGGACGCCCGGTGGAGGGCATGCGCTTCATTTACGAGAACATGAATGTCATCGGAATAGATGTGGCCAAGGGAAATGCAACTTGCGACCGGACCGTAACATCACGGGTGACGAATTACCTGCACAACGGCCATGGGATGACCTATGACACAAACGAAGGCCGGTCTTTCTTCAGAACAGGTGCTAAGAAAAACCGTTTTCTTATGACCAGTTACATCGCAAAGGCACCCGGGAACATTGTGAACTGCTATGATCAGGCGGTGGCTGTGATGGTCTTCGCGGGGTTTGTCGGCATGGATGGGACAAGGCGATATGTCAGACCGTTCGGCTTTATCAAAACCACCGATCTTGTCGGAGGAATCCAGTCCAACAACCCGTTCTTCTCAGATCCAAAATACGACAATGCCCCAGTGACGAACCGTTTGAGCAAGGATCGCTCCGCCTTTGGCAATCACGAGTTTTATATCGACAAGGCGACCGACAAAGTCTTCGATGCCTGTGCCGGACCCAGCTTGGGCGCGCAGGATTACGATGATTACATGGAAGCTGTCGTCGATACCGCCATGGTCGGGTATGGTGTCGAAGATACTGCGGGAGGGTTGGCGTATTGGAAAGGCAAATGGACAATAACGGACGACAGAAACGGGCCCATTCTCTTTCTCAGGTGATGGCCGTGCTGATCGTCGGCCTGACCAGCAGCGCCGCGGCAGAAGGACAGAAGTCGATGGATAGTTTCAAATCAAACGAAGAAATTCTCGAAGAGCGGGTCAAGCTGTCCTCGTTTAAGCCCACCGATGAGGAACCAACCCAATTCGGTCTGAGTAGAAAGGACACCACGAAACTGTTCGCAGGCCACAAGGTCTTTTCTCTCGACGCGGACGGTCGTGAAATCGAAGTAGTGTTGGAAGTGGCACCCAAGACATATACCACGCTGGAGGCCTATTGGCTGACAGAGGAGGAGTCCGTGCACCAAGCGTTGCAGATACCCTTCGAATTTGTCTCTGCCCCCATCAATGACGTCCGTCTGATCACCAACGGCGCCTTCGATATTCTAATCGGACTTGGTGACGATGGCGACTTCCTCTCCGGTGCGCGTGGTCGCGTTGTGGCACGCGCAAACGCAACCTATGGGACGTCGGCAATCCCTGAGTTGGAGAGCCTTATGGAGCATTTCTTCGCCAAGCGTTGAGAGCCTGAACGCGGTGGTGGTTGCGCTGGAGTTAATGAAGCGGCGCAGACACTGATCCTTTGCGCCGATGGCGGTGCGGGCCCTGGGACAAACTCGCCCCAAGCTTCGTACGGACGCTTGTCATATCTCACGGCTGGTCTGAGACGACCGTCACAAATCCTTTTTTTTTTTCTTCACGCAACCGTTTCGAAACTGTCACGAATTGGACTTGCGGCATCGGTATTCGGCTCCCGTCTGTTTGGGGGAAATCGATGCTAAAAGTCGAGCGGCTGACAAAGCGCTTCGGGGAAAAGATCGCAGTCAACAAAGCGACGTTCTCAGCGAAAAAACCATCAATGATCGGCATCATTGGCCGGTCGGGGGCGGGGAAATCCACGCTTCTGCGCATGATGAACCGGCTGGCAGATGCCTCGAAAGGGTCGATCACCTTCAAAGGCGAAGACATCACCGCTCTGAAAGGTGCGAAACGGCGTGCTTGGCAATCGCGCTGCGCGATGATTTTCCAGCAATTCAATCTGGTGCCACGCATGGATGTGGTTTCGAACGTGCTGCACGGAACGCTGAACCGTCGGTCGACATTTGCTACGATGTTTAATCTGTTCCCACAATCCGACATCCATCAAGCCATCGAAATTCTCGACCGCCTGGGCATTGCCGAGCAAGCTCCAAAACGCGCCGAGGCGCTGTCTGGCGGGCAGCAGCAGCGCGTCGCCATCGCCCGCGCGCTCATGCAGGACCCTGACATCATTCTGGCGGATGAGCCCATTGCCTCGCTCGATCCTATGAACGCTCAGATCGTCATGGAGGCGCTGCGTCGTATCCATGATGAAGACGGGCGGACAGTGATCTGTAATCTACACACTCTCGACACAGCACGTCGCTATTGCGACCGCGTGATCGGCATGCGGGACGGCAAGATCGTCTTTGACGGGACGCCGTCACAGCTCACGACGGGTGCAGCGCGTGACATCTACGGGGCAGGGGCCGATTTCTCGGAAGCTGCCACCTCCACCGAAATCGAAACGCTCGAACGACCGGACACCAAGACAAAGGTTCCGGCCTGACTTTTTCAAACCGCAATCCAACCAAACCTATGGAGACACTCATGAAAAAGACCCTTGCTTTGGCTCTGGCCGCAACCACCGCGCTCAGCACCGCGGCTTTTGCCGGTGACATCACCGAATTCCGCATCGGCATCCTCGGCGGCGAGAACGCTCAGGACCGTCTGAACAGCTATTCCTGCCTGCAGAACTACACCTCTGATTTGCTGGGCGTGGAAACGAAGCTCTTTGCACCTGCTGACTACAACGGCGTGATCCAAGGCCTCTTGGGCGGGACGCTCGATATGGCCTGGCTTGGCGCATCCTCCTATGCAGCCACTTATCTGCAGGACCCGGAAGCGGTTGAGCCTGTTCTGGTAAAAGTGAATGTGGACGGATCCATCGGCTATCACTCCATCGGTTTTGCCCGCAAAGACGCTGGCATTGCGAACCTCGAAGACATGAAGGGCAAAGTCTTCGGTTTCGGCGACCCGAACTCCACCTCCGGTTACCTGATCCCCTCCATCGAAATCCCCGAAGCCACCAGTTCCACGATGGAATCCGGCGACTATTTCGGTGAAGTGAAATTCACCGGAGGACACGAGCAAACCATCGTTGCGGTGTTCAACGGTGATATCGACGGCGGCGTGACCTGGGCCGACGGCCAAGGCGCTTGGGAGGACGGCTATAATTCCGGCGCGCTGCGCAAGGCGGTGGATGCCGGTCTGATCGATATGAACGAGTTGACCGAAATCTGGAAATCCAAAGTGATCCCGGAAGGCCCGATCGTTCTGCGTAAGGCTCTGCCTGCTGAAGTGAAAGCCAAAATGACCGAGCTGATGGACGGGCTGCACGAGAAAGACGCTGATTGTGCTTATGCCGTTGCTGCGGGTGAAACGCTCGGCTTCCAGCCGGTGACACACGAGACCTACACCTCCGTCATCGAAGCCCGCAAAGCCAAGATCGGCGGCTAAATCGGTTTTGCTGACCTAGCCGGGTGGGTGGCAGTGCCTTTTGCAACACAAAAGGTCACGAGAACCCACTCCCTTAAAAGTCTGGGCGCCCATCAATCGGGCGTCCGCACCTGACGCTGAGCCTCTCCCATGAGCGAAACCACAGCACAGATCCAGGCCAATTACATGGCCCTTGTGAACCGTCGCCGCCTCTACGGTGGGCTGACGCTTCTGGTGTTCATCCTGTTGATGGCGACAGGCTTCAACATTGCTGACGCGCGGAATGCCGGTGGGTTCTGGGAGGGGCTGCATCGGATCGGGGATTACCCAGCGGATGTTCTCTCTGAGGCGTGGGAGAAACGTGCCGATCTGCCCGGTCTTCTGCTCAAGTATTTCCCGGCGCTGATCGAAACGATCAATATCGCGGCGGTCTCCACGCTGATCGGGGCGCTCTCGGGCCTTGTCCTTTCGCTTCTGGCCACGCGTGGTCTGGCGCGCTGGCCGCGGCTGATCCCGCTCTTCCGCCGTATCCTCGACATCATGCGCGCGATCCCCGAGATCGTCATCGCGCTGATGCTGATTTTCATTCTTGGCGGCGGCCCGGTGCCGGCCATGATTGCAATTGCGATCCACACGGCAGGCGCTTTGGGCAAGATGTTTTCTGAAGTTGCGGAAAACGCCGATCTCAAACCGGTCGACGGCCTGAAATCCACCGGCGCGAACTGGTCACAGCAGATGCTGCTGGGCGTGATCCCGCAGGTCGCGCCGAATTATCTGAGCTACACGTTGTTGCGGTTCGAGATTAATATCCGGGCTTCGGCAATCCTCGGGTTCGTCGGTGCGGGCGGCATCGGTTACGAGCTGCGAAACTCCATGGCCTGGGGTCCGGGACGGTTCGACGAGGCGGCTGCGATCTTCATCCTGCTTTTTGGCACCATTGTGTTCTTCGACCAGCTCTCCAGCCGCTACCGCAACCGCCTTACAGAGGGCGCGCACCAATGAGCGAGATTGCGACTCTCAAAGCCGATGCTGACGCGCTGTTTTCGCGCAAGAAAACGGTCGCTTTCGCCGTTCGGGCGGTCATCTTTGCCTATCTTGTTTATGTTTTCTTTGCCTTCGACATCCTGGGTCTCGCGCAGCGGGCAAAGATGGAGAACGCGGTCACCCTCGTCTCTGACAGTTGGTCGCACAAGACCCATGTGACGCGCTCCCATCGCGGCGGCGCGATGGACTATGCCATCGAAGGCGAGCGGAAGGGTCGCTACCCCGAGGGCACGCGCCCGGATTGGGTCACGGGACCCGATGATGCGCTTGAGGTTGCCCTTGGCGACGGGTCGATTGTCACGCTTTTGCCAAGCAACCGGACGCTGATCGACATTCCGGGTTTTGGCACCATCGAGGCCGCGCTCATCGACGGCAGAATTGAAACGAACCTTTCCGAAAATCCGCCGGATTGGGTATATGCCAGCCCCCGGCGAGTGACCATACGGACCGACAACGGGCGCATCACGCTGACCCGGTCAAAGACCGAGATTTTCCGCTATGCCGGTGGGTGGGAGTTGTTCTTCTACACGTTGAACTCACCCTATCACGGCAAGCGGTTTGGCGAGATCGCTTTCGGGGATCAGATCGATCCTGAACGCCCCAACTGGCGCGGCGCCTGGGAAGACTTCTGGGGCAACGCCATGTGGCGGCACGCCGATGTGCTGTGGGCGATTGGCGAGACAATTCTGATGGCGTTCCTCGGCACTTTCGGGGCCGCCATCGTCGCATTGCCGCTGGCCTTCATGGCCGCGAAGAGGTTTGCGCCGGTCGCGCTGATCCGCAGCATCACCCGGCGGATTTTTGATTTCGTGCGCGGTGTGGATGCGCTGATCTGGACCATCGTCCTTGCGCGCGCTTTTGGCCCGGGGCCCCTGACCGGCGCGCTGGCGATCCTGATCACGGATACCGGGACCTTCGGCAAAATCTTCTCGGAGGCCTTGGAGAATGTCGACGAAAAGCAGATCGAGGGCGTCGCCTCGACAGGCGCCAAACAGGTGCAGCGCTATCGCTTCGGGGTGATCCCGCAGATCATTCCGGTGCTGCTCGCGCAAATCCTCTATTTTCTGGAATCCAACACCCGCTCGGCGACCATCATCGGCGCGATCACCGGGGGCGGGATCGGTCTGCTGCTCACCCAAGCGATGCAGACCCAGAAGGATTGGGAGGAAGTGGCTTATTATATTGTGCTGGTCATTCTGATGGTGATGTTCATGGATTGGTTCTCCGGCTGGCTCCGGGGTAAGCTCATCGGACGATCCGAAGAGAAACACTGAAGGCCGACCCATGCTCAGCGAACACGAGCCCAAGATTGCCGAGGGTTGCCGGATTGAGACCACCACATTCGGTCGCTTTGTCGAAATCGGAGCGTTCACCGACATCCTGAACTGCGAGATCGGGGATTATTCCTACTGCTCGCGGCGCTGCGATTTTGCGAATGCCCGGATCGGAAAGTTCGTGAATATCGCCAGCGGCGTGCGGGTCGGCGCGACGGATCACCCCTTGGATACTGCCTCGCTGCACCATTTTCTCTACCGTTCAGCCTCCTATTGGGAAGATGCTGAGGATGATGCCGCGTGGTTTGAAAAACGCGCCGCACGCGTCACCGAGATCGGGCATGACACCTGGCTCGGCCACAACGCACAGATCAAACCGGAGGTGACGGTCGGTCATGGCGCGGTCGTGGCCTCCGGCGCCGTGGTGACCAAAGACGTTGCACCTTACGCCATTGTAGCAGGCGTGCCGGCGGCGAAAATCCGAGACCGACAGCCAGTTGAGATTGCCGAGCGTTTGATGGCGCTGGCCTGGTGGGACTGGGGCCACCATCAGATCAGAGCCGCCTTGGAGGATTTTCGCGCCCTCAAAGCAGAGGCGTTTCTGGAAAAATACGGCGGCTAGGCGTGGTTCAGTGTCAACGTGATGCGCTCGCTGGCGAACCAGGTTTGGCCATGCTCGACCGGCATTCCGTCTCCGTCACCGCTGAGGGACTCGGCCAATAGCAGGGGCGCGCCTTCCCGTGTCTGAAGATGAAGCGCTTGCGCGGTCGTTGCTGTTGTCGCGGTCAGCCGCGTTGTGCGCCTTGTGTAATCCTCGATGCCCACGGAGCCTAGGGCTTCGGTGATGCTGCTGGCCTCCCGCAGGGCGTCCGCGAGGCCCGGCAATCGCGCTTCCGGAAAGCGGCTCTCGGCAAGGGCAACGGGTGTTTCGTCGGCAAATGAGAGAGAATGCGAGACGGCCACGAGCTGACCCGGTTCAAGACGCAAGCGACGGGCATCGTCGTCACTAGCGGCCCGTCTCTCTACGCTCAGCATGGTTTTTCCAGGCAGACGACCCGCATCCATGAGGTTCTGGTGAAACCGGACGCGACGCGACAGGGGATAGTCGAGCGGGCGGGCTAGCACGAACACACCAGCACCACGCCTGGAATAAACCAGCCCATCTTCGGCAAGGGCCTTCAGCGCGTGACGTACAGTATGGCGGTTCACTCCGAAGCGTTCCGCCAGACGCGCCTCGGTGGGAAGTTTTTCGCCCTCAACATAGTGACGATCCCCGATCTCGCGTTTCAACGAGTCTGCAATGGAGCGCCAGACCGGCGTTTTTGATGCGGGGACTGTCATAAATTTTTCACGGGCGTTTTCGCTCTGAGCATGTATAATATGTCTAGTTGTATAGTATACTTCGGATTTGTCTAGATGACGGAAAACCAAACCGAACGGAAAGCTTGGATGGGTCTTCTGGCGCGTGCACCAGAGGGCCGTGTGGCTGAGTTGATCGATGCCCATGCGCTCAATCAAACCATGTCTCATCTGCGTCCGCCCGAGATCGGCAGTGTCATGGTGCAGGGGCGGGCAGGCGGCACCGGCGCGGCCTTCAACCTTGGTGAGATGACGGTGACGCGCTGCACCTTGCGCCTTGACTGCAGCACTGTCGGCCACGGCCATGTTCAGGGCCGCCGCAAGGCGGATGCGGAGGCCGCGGCGCTTGTTGATGCGTTGATGCAGACCGATGCGGCGGATCGCGTGCGAGACACCGTTCTGGACGTTCTGGAGGAAGAAGAACGCCTGCGACGCGCCACGCGGGCCGCCAAAGCAGCGGCGACGAAAGTGGATTTCTTCACAATGGTTCGGGGAGAAGATTGATGAGCGCTGTGGCCCTTGAGGGCGGTTTTGTCGATGCGCCGCGCGATGCGGCGTTTGCGTTCCGGGCGTTGATGGAGGTCATGGCGCGCCCCGGTCGGATTGAGGAACTCGCAGGCGCGACGCCACCTGCGCCATTGTCCATAGCCGCTGGCGTCTTGCTTCTGACCTTGGCGGACCATGACACACCGATCTATCTTGGCGGCGCCTGCGATACGGAGGATGTGCGCCGCTGGATTTCGTTCCACACCGGCGCGCCCATGTCCGGTCCGAGCCACGCGGCGTTCGCGGTCGGCAATTGGGACGACCTTCAGCCAATCGATGCGTTTCCGATCGGCACGCCGGACTACCCCGATCGCTCCACGACGCTGATTGTAGAAGTGCCCGAACTCGAAGCGTCTGGTGCGAAACTCAGCGGGCCGGGGATCAGGGATCAGGCGTTTCTGTCGCTGCCGGACCCGGAAACCCTGGCGAAGAACAACGCCCGCTTTCCGCTGGGTCTGGACTTTTATTTTGCCTGCGGGGCACGGGTCGCGGCCCTGCCACGCTCCACGAGGATTGAAGCATGTATGTAGCAGTGAAGGGTGGCGAGCGGGCCATTGAAAACGCTCACGCATGGTTGGCCGAGGAACGGCGCGGCGACCCGTCCATCGATGAGTTGTCGGTGGCGCAAATTCGGGAGCAGCTATCGCTTGCCGTCAATCGGGTGATGGCGGAAGGGTCGCTCTTTGATCCCGATCTTGCCGCGCTGGCGATCAAACAGGCCCGCGGCGATCTGATCGAAGCGATTTTTCTGATCCGCGCCTACCGGACAACGCTGCCGCGTTTTGGGTCCTCAGAGCCGATTGAAACCTCCGATATGCAATGTGATCGACGCATCTCGGCCACGTTCAAAGATGTGCCGGGCGGGCAGATCCTTGGGCCGACCTTCGACTACACCCACCGTCTGATCGATTTCAAACTGGCCGCTGACGGCGAGATACCAGACGCCGCAGAAGTCCCAACAGACCCCGAGCCGGTGCCCCATGTAACCGGATTTCTCAACAAAGAAGGTCTGATTGAAGAGGCTCTCGATGATGAGGAGGCGCCGCGCGACCTCACCCGGGAGCCTCTCGAACTTCCCGCTGATCGTGCGCTTCGTCTGCAGGCTCTGACCCGTGCCGATGAGGGCTTCACGCTCGGCATGGCTTATTCGACGCAGCGTGGATATGCGCGCAACCACGCATTTGTTGGCGAGTTGCGCATCGGTACGGTGCCGGTCGAGATGGACATCCCCGAGCTTGGATTTGCCATTGAGATCGGAGAAATCACCGTCACCGAATGCGAGTCAGTCAACCAGTTCAAAGGCTCCAAAACCGAACGGCCGCAGTTCACGCGCGGTTATGGGCTGGTCTTCGGCCAGACCGAGCGCAAGGCGATTTCGATGGCCTTGGTGGATCGCGCTTTGCGCTGGGAAGAGCTGGGCGAGGACTTCGTCGGCGCGCCTGCGCAGGACGCGGAGTTCGTGCTCTATCACGGTGACAATATCCAGGCGACCGGCTTTCTGGAGCATATCAAGCTGCCGCATTACGTCGATTTCCAGTCCGAGTTGGAGTTGGTGCGGAAACTGCGCCGGGAAGCGGGCGCGTCTCAGGTTCAGGAGGCCGCGGAATGAACGACTACAACTTCGCCTATCTCGACGAACAGACCAAACGGATGATCCGGCGCGCGATCCTGAAAGGGTTGGCGATCCCGGGGTATCAGGTGCCCTTTGCCAGTCGCGAGATGCCGATGCCTTATGGGTGGGGGACCGGCGGTGTGCAAATCTCTGCAGCGACGCTGACACCTGAAGACACGTTCAAGGTGATTGATCAGGGCGCGGATGACACGACCAACGCGGTCTCCATCCGGCAGTTCTTTGAGAAGACAGCCGAAGTGGAGACAACGACCACTACCAGCGAGGCAACGGTGATCCAGACACGTCACCGCATCCCCGAAGAGCCGCTGACCGAAGACCAGATCCTCGTCTATCAGGTGCCGATCCCCGAACCTCTGCGTTTTCTGGAACCGCGGGAGACGGAGACGCGCAAGATGCATGCGCTTGAGGAATACGGGCTGATGCATGTGAAGCTTTACGAAGATATCAGTCAGCACGGGCATATTGCGACCTCCTACGCCTATCCGGTGCGGATCGAGGGTCGCTATGTGATGGACCCGTCGCCGATCCCAAAATTCGACAACCCGAAGATGGAGATGGCGGCAATCCAGCTTTTCGGTGCAGGCCGCGAGCAACGCATCTACGCGCTGCCGCCTTACACGAGCGTTGTGAGCCTCGACTTCGACGACCATCCGTTTGATCCCTCCAAAGCCCCACATTGTTGTGCGCTGTGCGGGGCTGAGGACTCTTATCTGGATGAAGTGATTGTCGATGATGAGGGTGGCCGAATGTTCGTCTGCTCCGACACCGATTATTGCGAAAGACGACGCGCCGCGGGCCATCGCGGCGCAGCTTTGGCGGAGGATGCCGCATGATCAATCAACTACGTATCTACGAGGTGCCGAAGGGCAACAAACACCCCTTCCTTGACCGTTTCCGCGATCACGCCGCGCGGATCATGACCGATCGCTACGGATTCCGAATTCAGGCGATGTGGACCAGTGAGACTGATGAGGCCTTGAAATTCGTCTATCTCCTCGCCTGGAAAGACGAGGCCGAGATGACAGAGCGCTGGTCTGCTTTCATGGCCGATCAGGAATGGACCGACATCAAGGCAGAAACTGCAGCTCAGCACGGCGATTTCGTGCTCGGCATCGACGAGTTGGTGCTCACGGCGACCGATTTCTCGGCTCCCATAGGAGAGGCGACATGACCCCACTTCTTGCTGTGCGCAATATTTCAAAATCCTATGGCAGCATCATCGGCTGCGCGGATGTCAGTTTTGACCTTTATCCCGGCGAAGTGATGGGGGTCGTAGGCGAGTCGGGCTCTGGTAAATCCACCTTGCTCAGCTGTCTGGCCGGTCACCTCGAAGCTGATGCCGGTGAAGTGATTTTCGACACGCGCGTGGACGGGCCGAAGGACACCTTAAAAATGTCGGAACCGGAGCGCCGCATGCTGGGCCGCACCGATTGGGCGTTCGTACATCAATCCGCGCGCGACGGTTTGCGCATGGGGGTCAGCGCGGGCGGCAATGTGGGTGAGCGCCTCATGGCGGTCGGCGCGCGACATTACGGAGATATCCGGGCGAAAGCGATTGACTGGCTCGGTCGTGTCGAGATCAGCGAGACCCGCGTTGATGACCGACCGACGACTTTCTCTGGTGGCATGCAGCAACGCCTGCAAATCGCGCGCAACCTGGTCACCGGACCGCGTCTGGTGTTTATGGATGAACCCACCGGCGGGCTTGATGTTTCGGTGCAGGCGCGCCTTCTGGACCTTTTGCGTGGTCTCGTCCGCGACATGAACCTCTCGGCGATCATCGTTACCCATGATCTGGCGGTTGTACGACTGCTTGCGGATCGGCTGATGGTGATGAAGGACGGGCATGTGGTCGAGACGGGTCTGACCGATCAGGTACTCGACGATCCGCAACATGCCTATACGCAGCTTTTGGTCAGCTCGGTGTTACAGGTCTGACATGATGATGGGGCAAAACCGACCAATGATTGAGATTTCCGGCCTTCGCAAATCCTTCCTTCTGCACAATCAGGGTGCTGCGCGCATCGATGTTCTGGACGATGCACAGCTGTCCGTCGCGCCAGGCGAATGCGTGGCCCTGACCGGGGCGTCCGGAGCCGGTAAATCAACTCTTATGCGCATGATCTACGGCAATTACCTTGCCGCGGGTGGGCGCATCATGGTGGGCGAGGTCGATGTGGCCAGTGCGGAGCCGCGCGAGATTTTGGCTCTGCGCCGCAACACGCTGGGCTATGTCAGCCAGTTTCTGAGGGTCGTGCCGCGCGTTCCTACGGTCGATGTTGTCGCCGAACCCCTGCTGCGGGTCGGCGAAGAGGAAGCCACCGCGCGAGACGCCGCGAAGGAAATCCTGGCCAAGGTGAATCTGCCCGAACGGCTCTGGTCCCTGTCGCCCACGACCTTTTCCGGCGGCGAGCAGCAGCGCGTGAACGTGGCGCGTGGGTTCATTCATCCCTATCCGGCGATGCTGCTGGATGAGCCGACTGCCAGCCTTGATGGCACCAATCGGGAGGTTGTCCTGGGGCTCATCCGCGCTGCAAAGGCGCGCGGCGCGGCGATCGTCGGCATCTTCCATGACGAGGATGCGCGGGATCAGGTCTGCGACCGCGAGATCGATGTGACCGAATTTGTGCCGCAGCGAGGTGCCGCGTGAGTGGTCGATTGATCGGCGTTGTTGGCCCCTCGGGTGTGGGCAAGGACAGCTTGATGGCGGCCTTGGCCGTGGCCATGCCGGATGTCGAGATCGTGCGCCGCACCATCACGCGCGCCCCGCAGCTTGGCGGCGAAGATTATGAGGCGGTCGGCGAGACGCGGTTCCTCGAACTCAAAACGGCGGGTGCGTTTTGCATCGATTGGCAGGCCCATGGATTGTCTTACGGCATTCCGGCAGACGTCGTGAACCGGGTCCAGACTGGCGAGACGCTACTTGTAAATCTCTCTCGCGCGGTGCTCTCTCACGTCGCGGAGATTTTTGAGGCTTTTGTGGTGCTCAACGTCACCGCTAAACCGGAAATCCTCGCGGCACGTCTGGCGGCGCGCGGTCGCGAAAGTGCGCAGGACATTCGACGGCGGATGAACAGGAAAGCCGCTGCTTTGCCTGAAAACCTCACAATCATCACGGTGGAAAACAACGGCACAATCGAAGAGGCCGCGGCGGCTGCCATGCGCCAACTTCAACCGGAGAGGGCGCAGCGGTGGATGAGTTGAAACATCCCATCCTTCCGCTCGCCCACAAGCGAGATCGAGCCGATTTCGAAAGGTTCGGGCGGGTCCGGCAGAAGGCGCGCGACGGCGTTTCGTGCTCTGGCCAACTCCGATGCATCAAGCTTGCTGCTCAACGTCATGTGGAACCGGAACTCCTCACCAACGTAAGGATAGCCCCAAGTCAGAAGCATAGCATCCTGTCGCGGGCTCAGACCGCCCGCCCGCCGTTTGGCGATCTCCGCCGCATCGGCTTCCGCGCGAAATCGGTCAAGTTCGGTGACACAGGTAAACGCCAGATCGGCCAGCGCGTTCGCTTCCCCTCGGGGAACCAATGCAAGAAACCGCCCGATCTCGGCAAGCTCCAAACCTTCAAGCGTGGCCGGCCGAAGGCGCGCTGCCAATCCGGCCACGGCCTCGCGCAAGTCTTCGAAGCCCACACCCTCGGCCAGCCGGAACGGGGGTTTCAACGTGCCGTGAAACCCGTATTTTCGTGGCGTCGCAGTTATCTTTGGCAAGCCCGGAACATCGGGATGTGGGACGGAAGCGCCAGTCTCCAGATCCCATCCGAGCCACGAGGCTCCAAACGCCGCCAGTGCCGCATTGTCGGGCATGTAGTAAACCGCATATCGTTGGAATTCTGACATGAACTCTCACCTTTCAGCACCCTCTCTGCCTGATCAGATTGAAAGCCTTGTGACAAGCGAGACGTGTCTGGCCAATGCGCGGGTCGTGTTGAAGGACCGCGTCATGCTCGGGGCTGTGCATCTGAATGGCGAGACGATCACCGGGATCGAAGAGGACGATCACGTCCCGGAGGGGGCGCTTGATCTGCAGGGCGACTATCTTTTGCCCGGACTGGTCGAACTGCACACGGATAATCTCGAGCGCCATATCGAGCCGCGCCCCAAGGTCGAACTGCCCCACAAACCGGCGATCCTGGCCCATGATGGCGAACTGGCGTCGGTTGGGATCACGACCGTCTTCGACGCACTCCGCGTCGGGTCGATCACCGATGATAAGGAACTCTACCGCAAATACGCTCGTGACGTGGCCAGCGAAATCCTGCAGATGCGGGCCAAAGGCACCTTGCGCATCCGCCACCTGCTGCATCTGCGGGCAGAGGTGTGTTCCGACACGCTTCTGGAGGAACTGGCCGAGTTCGGCCCGGAAGACCGCGTCGGCCTTGTCAGCCTGATGGATCACACGCCCGGCCAACGCCAGTTTCGCGACCTGTCCAAGTTGAAAACCTATTTCACCGGCAAATACGGCTATACGGACGCGGAATTTGACGCCTTGGTTGTGCATCGCAACGCCCTTGGCGCGCGGGTTCGTGTGCCCCATGAAAAAGCAACTGTCCGCGAGGCCGACCGCCTCGGTGCCACGCTGGCGAGCCATGATGATACCACAACCGATCACGTGGCCCACTCCAGCGATCTTGGTATTCGGTTGGCCGAATTCCCCACCACGCTCGAAGCAGCGCAGGCCTGTCACGAGAGGGGCATCAAGGTGATCATGGGGGCGCCAAACCTGATCCGAGGTGGATCTCATTCCGGGAATGTTTCCGCCTCAGAACTGGCCGAAGCCGGGCTTCTCGACATTGTGTCCTCCGACTATGTGCCCTCGCTGCTTTTGTCGTCGGCCTTTCACCTCGCAGAGCTTTGGGGCGATCTGCCGCGGGCGATCCGAACCGTGACGACCAACCCTGCAGAGGCGACGGGGTTGTCCGATCGCGGTCAGATCGCCGAGGGACGACTGGCCGATCTGGTGCGCGTAGAAGTGGTCGATAAAACCCCTGTCATACGCTCCGTTTGGCGCGGTGGTGAGCGGATTGGATAGGCGTGCGAAGCGCTGCGTGAATTTCAGAAATACCTCGAACCGAAAACGTCGAGCGGGTCATCGAACATCCTGGGTGAAGCACAGTTCTGGGGTTTCCGATCCGCCCAGAACGGAAGTGGTATTCCTTCCGATCTGCCATTCGGGAAAGAGCGCCCGCAGACGCGTCGCGGAAATTACGAGTGGGACAAGACGTGTTTTTCTGTTGAGGTGGTCAAGTTCCAAACGTTCCGCTGCGAATTTGGCGTTTGGAACGGACATATCGGCGCTCGACGCCCCCCAGAGCGCCGAGTGACGTCGCGCACAAGGCCAGGATGATCAGACCTATCGAGCGAAAGCAGGTCTCGATTTTGTCGCATAAAGAAGTGCGTATTTCGCGCTCATGACTCTGGGCTTATTTCCGAGCGTCACCAAACAGAGCGTCCATCAGTCGTCCGGAATAGGTGCTGGACCCAGTTTCTCCCGCTGCCAATTGCGCTGTGATGACGATATTGCCGCGGCTGCCGACCGATAGCGTGTCGTTGGGGTTCAAAAGACCGACGCGGTCGAAGCTGACATTGTCGCCGATATGCAGGCCGTCCAGCGGGCCGGAAATCAGTTTGAATGGCGATTGCATCGTCGCCACAACGCTTTTGCGGTCGCGCAGTTGTGACACAGTGAGTTTGAGAAAAAACTCACCGTCTTTGTGGAGGGAGATACCCGTTCGACGGGCTTGCACGTCGCCTGTTGTCTCCAAGGCCGCGACTGTCATCTCGGGGAACAGGCCCTTCAGCATGGTCTCGGTAATGCTCACAGGCTTATCAAGGAATGCCGACGGGCGCAGCGCATCCAGTTCGAGGCGTTTCGAGACGAATTGACTATTTTCAGCAAATAAATCCATCTGTGTGCTTCCTTGTTGCGTGACATCTCCGGCGCAGGCGACCGTGGCCCAGAGCGCCGTGATCACGGCTAGCTTATTTCCGTAACTTCCAAGCCATTGTCCCAGTGACGCCATGCAGGCCTCCCTCGCGAAATATCCACTGATGCAATCATATATGCATCATAATCTTCGGTGCCCACATGCGGCCCAGCGCAGGCGTCAAATGCCATCTGCCGGGTATCATCCATGAACATCCCGTGATTGGCAAAATCTGTTCGGTTGGGATGCGCTGGATCGATCTCCGCTGGCGTTCCGTTGCCCACATGGAACGGGTTGTTGGTGACAATGCCTCCAACCAGCGTTGTCGTATTGATAAAACCGAAGGGACGAATATAGCGCGTCTTGCAGCGTACGCCCATGATGCCGGAGAACGCGACAAGGGCCGAGGCCTGATCATGGCAATTCACCGTCGCTCCGTTGGCTTTGGCAATGTAATTCGTCATCTCGAACAGAACATCGTTGCTCGCGTTCAGTTGAATATATGCCGTCGCGCCACCAACTGTGTCGTAGGTCAGCCCATGTCCGCCATGCATGAAAGTTGCAATATTGTCAGATACTTGACGATCTGACAGTTCCCAGGCCGCGGCAGCGTTGATCCGCGCCATGGACGCGTTTTCATAGAGGAAACGCAGCGCCTCCACCGGACGCCCGTTTGCCAGGAACGGGTAGGACGTATCGCGGATGATCCGATAAATCTCCACCCGGGTGCGTCCGATGATATGTTTGCCACATCCCGGGACATCGGCCTCCCAAACGATGTCGCCGCGATGGCGGGCCAGGCGCGTGCTGGCCAAATCAAGCCGCACCGTCACGGTCTGGACGCCCACGGAGAGCGGCAGATCGCCCTTCCACTCAACGAGCGAGCCATCGGATAGGGAGCCCACAAGCTCTGCCGTGCCCGACAATCCGTCGGCCTCCTGCACATCGACTTTGATCACCATCTCAACATCAGAGCCGCCCTCGGTCGCGACAACGGCAGGATGTGTCGAGCCAGCCCCATCTATGAAGCTCGGCGGGCCGATCAGCCAATGTGGTGGTGAGACCGCCGCGCCGCCGCGCGTCATCGGCAGCGAATTGGCGATCGATGTGATCTCAATGATCTGGCCGCGGAACCGGTTGCAGGGTTCCGTGGTTTCTTCGACCTCGCGTCCGCTGTCGGGGACCTCGGATGGGGCCGTCGGTCCGCCCACGGGCGAGGCTGGCAATTCGGGAACCGGCGGGTCGACAGGCAGTTCCGGTGTTTCCGGCGTCGTACTGCCCGCTCCGGTCGCCGGGGCTTGTTGTTGCTCGGAGCCAAAGAAATCCGTCATGAGAGGCCCGCGCTTTCTTTCGCGGCGGCAAACCAGACCCGGGTCTTGCGCACCAGGGGGCTGTCCTCGGTTTCTGTGCCGTGATCCCAACTGCGCTCAAGCGCGTCGCCGATCCAGCCATATTGCGGATCCTCCGCGCAGCGGTGTCCCATGAAGAAACACAGAAGGATATAGACGCGCGTGCTGCGCAGGTCCAAACGCCCATGCCCCTGCAACTGCGCTCGGATCGCATTGAGGAAGGCCTGAATGCCGTCTGGACCCAGATATGCGTATTTTTCAGGAAAGACGGCTTGGAGCATTGCGGCATGTGTCTGATCGGCGGGTTTCTCCACCACTGTCTCAGCCCGGGCCATGGCCGCGATGAACTGTGTGCTGCCAGGGCCGTGAACTGCGCGGTGATATTCGGCGTATCTTGCGAACAAGGCATCGGCGGCTGCCATTTGGGTCTGAGGCGTGATCTTATGCAGGATTTCGGCGGCCCATGGACACATCGGATCGTCTGCAAACCCGATGCCGAGGTTCAATCGCATCTCCATGAAAGAGGTGACAGGACCGCGTTTTGTGACGTTAAAGCGACGCGCCTGTTCGATACCGTCGAGCATCAGTTGATAGCTTTTGTCCGGCTTGAGCGCGCCGAACGTCGCGGGAAACGCTGCGCTGCAATGGGTCAGCAGCGTTTGCGCAAAGCGTTCTCTCGAATAGGCCTGCATGGCTTTCACAAATTCAGGGGTAAGCTGCAAAGCTCCGTCAGGGGCATTCGCGTTTGGCGTGGCGATTGTGACCGTCCCCGATTTCGGGTCGGGCAGAACAAACTTGGAGATGATGGGTTTCTCACCCTTCGCGAAGCACTTGAGCGGATCGGGGAAGGTGGCCCTTGCCGCGATGAACAACCGACGCAGCAAGGCGCCGTCCCAGAAGCGAAATATCGTCCACTTGCCCTGAGCATCCCGCAGCCGCAGCAGGCGACGTAGATGGCCATGCAGCGCATCGAATGGCACGTCGCTGGCCATCAGGATAGCTGCCGATCGGTCCCACCAATGCAAGGGGTTGCCGCTTTGCGAGAAAAGCTGGCGCAATAGCCCTGCGTCGTGCGTGAGACTGACGAGATAGGGGGCGACATCGGCCATCTCCTCGCCTTCGTCTCCGATATAAAGGCTTTCGGCCCTCAGCCCGGAAGCGGTCAGGATCTCGGGCAAACCATCGATCAGGGCCGCATCGATAACCGCATAGAGCGGGGTTTGGCCGGACAGCGCAGCTTGTATCTCATCAGGAACGGTCTTTGGCGGATGCACGCCAAACTGCATATCGAGCGGTGCAACCGGGAGGGTCTCCAAAGCCACCAAAGGCGCATCATCGTCTTGTTGGCTGGTTTCGAACCTTTCCGTCCAATAATCTGAAAGAACTTCCGACACGGGCTGTCACGCCTCAACAAATCACACACATCAATGAGCGTAGAATTTCGCACAATGCGCCCGGAGTCGAGTGTTTAAGCAGTTTTCCCGAAACTGCCCTTAGGTTGACCGCCAGGATGAATTTCAGCCCACAAGTCACAGCATTGACTTGCAAACCATCCCCAGCCGCCTCCATACTCCGGCGCATCTACCAAATCAAAAAATGAAATCTGGGAGGAATTCATGACACGTACCATGACGGTGGCCGCTGTGCTTTTGGCCACAACAAGCTTCGCGTCTGCCGAGACGCTCAACTGGGCGCGGGCAGGGGACTCGCTCACGCTCGATCCACATGCGCAAAACGAAGGGCCCACATCCGCGCTCGCGCACCAGATCATGGAACCGCTGGTGATGCGCGACATGACCGGGGCCATTGTTCCGGCACTGGCGACCGAGTGGAACCCCTCGGAAGAGAACCCCAATGTGTGGGTCTTTAAACTCCGCGAGGGTGTTTCGTTCCATGATGGAGCTGAGTTCGACAGTGAAGATGTCGTCTTCTCACTCAACCGCGCGATGACCGATGACAGTGACTACAAGGAGTTGCTCGCTTCGGTGAAAGAGGTCCGTGCGGCCGATAAATACACTGTCGAGATCGAGACCAATGGTCCGAACCCGATCATGCCCAACAACCTCACCAATATGTTCATGATGGACAAGGGCTGGGCTGAGGCGAACAACGCCGTGAAGGTGCAGGACTATGAAGGCGGTGAGGACACGTTTGCGGCGAAAAACGCAAATGGCACAGGGCCTTACGTTCTGGTGAGCCGGGAGCCTGACGTGAAGACCGTGCTGACGATCAACGAGAACTATTGGGGCAAGGACGAGTTCCCGATGGATGTGACCGAGATCGTCTACACGCCGATCCAGAACGCTGCGACCCGTGTGGCAGCACTTCTGTCTGGTGAGGTCGATTTCATCCAGGACGTGCCGGTGCAGGACCTTGAGCGTGTCGCTGGCACCGATGGTCTCGATGTGCGCACGGCGCCGCAGAACCGGGTGATCTTTTTCGGCATGAATATGGGCGACGCCGATCTGGCCAATGACAATGTCGAGGGCAAGAACCCGCTGTCTGATGTGCGCGTACGCCGCGCGATGTCCATGGCGATCAACCGCGATGCGATCAAGAAAGTTGTGATGCGCGATCAGTCGGCGCCTGCGGGCATGATCTCTCCGCCTTTCGTGAACGGCTGGGATGAGGCGATGGATGCGTCCTCCACGACAGATATCGAGGGCGCAAAGGCGCTGATGGCTGAGGCCGGCTACGGCGATGGTTTCTCGATCCAGCTCGACTGCCCGAATGACCGCTACATCAATGATGAAGCGATCTGTCAGGCCGCTGTCGGCATGCTGGCGCAGATTGGTGTGACGGTGAATCTCGATGCCAAACCGAAGGCGCAGCACTTCCCGTTGATCAACAATCTGGAGACCGATTTCTACATGCTGGGCTGGGGTGTTCCGACCTATGACTCGGAATATATCTTCAACTTCCTCGCCCATACGAAGGGCGACAAATACGGCTCCTGGAACGGAACCCGCTATTCTAACCCCGATCTGGATGCAAAAATCCAGGCGCTCGCGTCCGAGACCGATCTGGAGAAGCGCAACGCCGATATCGCATCGATCTGGCAAGTGGTTCAGGAAGAACAGCTTTACATCCCGATCCACCACCAGGTGCTGAACTGGGGTATGAAGTCGAATATCGACACGATCGTTGCCCCTGACGACACCGCGAAGTTCAAGTATTTCAAACTGAACTGAGCGTTCACAGAGTAAGCTTCGGAAAGGCCCCTCATTGGGGCCTTTTTGGTCTCAAGCCTTCAAAGGACGCGGGACAGGAATGCGCGTGTGCGCTCCTCGCGCGGATTGGCCAGAACGTCCTGCGGTGCGCCTTCCTCCAGAATGCGCCCGGCCTCAAGAAAACACACCTTATCAGCGGCTTCGCGGGCGAACTGCATCTCGTGGGTGGCGAGGATCATGGTCATGCCTTGCGCTTTCAGCGCGCGCAGAACATCCAGCACTTCGCCGACCAGTTCGGGGTCGAGCGCGGAGGTGATCTCGTCAAACAGCATGATTTCGGGACGCATCGCGAGGGCGCGCACGATGGCGACGCGCTGCTGCTGACCGCCGGACAGCTGGTCCGGGTAGTGCTGCATGCGGTCGGCGAGGCCGAATTTCTCGAACAGGGCTGCGATTTCAGGGTGCAGGTCCTCGCGGGTCCTGTTCTTGATGCGGCGTGGGGCGAGCATGACATTCTCCTCCGCCGTCATATGCGGGAAGAGGTTGTAACTCTGAAACACCATGCCGATGCGCTGACGGATCGGTTGCGGGTCCAGCTCAGGGTCGGCGATGTCTGCCCCGTCGAGGAAAATCTCGCCATCGTCGAGCGGGTCGAGCAGATTGATGGTTCTCAGAAGCGTGGATTTGCCAGAACCAGACGCGCCGATTAGACAAACCATTTCGCCATCCTCGACGGTCAGGTCGATGCCGTTCAGCACGGCGTTCGCACCAAAACTCTTGCGGATGTTCTGCAGGACCAGTTTCGGCATCAGGAGCGCTGCCGATTCTGCTTGGCGATCAGGTGATCAGCAAAGCGTGTCGCGGGGATCGTGATCGCCAAAAAGATAACGGCGGCAACGACATAGGGCGTGAAGTTCGCAAGGAGTGATTTGAACACGCCCGCCTGGCGGAAGATTTCGACCGGGCCGATGAAACTCAAAAGCGCCACGTCCTTTTGCAAGGCGATCAGCATATTCATATTCGCGGGCACGACGCGGCGGATGGCCTGCGGTAGAACTACATAACGCATCGTGTCGGCGTTGGAGAGGCCGAGAGACAGCGCGGCGTTGCGCTGGCTTTGGTGGATCGACTCGATGCCAGACCGGTAGATCTCCGCGACATAGGCAGAATAGGTCAGGATCAGCGCGAGAGAGCCCCAGATATAGGGCGAATTCCATGGGCGCGGCAGGCCGAGGCCAGGGATGCCGAAGCCGATGAGATAGACCACAAGGATCACCGGCACGCCGCGGAAAATGTCGGTGTAGAGCATCGCGAAGAGGCGCAGCGGGTAGAGCGCGGGAGAGCGCACATCGCGACAGATCGCGATCACCAGCGCCCAGATCGCGATGAGCGGCGCGCACCAGGCGAAGATGGCGACGTCGAGCAGGAAGGCCTCGAGCAGTGTTGGAAAGGTCTGCCGGAACACCTCCCAATCGAAGAAACTGGCCTTCACGCGCTCCCATCCCGGCGCAAGCGGAACCAGTAGGATCAGTGCCAGAAGCACCGCCACCGTCGAAGAGCCCGCCACAAGGAGAGAGCGCCGCTGAACGCGACGCTCATGGAGCTGGCGGCGGGTCAGCCCGCTTGCGGTTTGGGACGTGTTATCAGCCACTTACTCGATAACCGGAACGCCCGTCGCCTCGTAGAGCCAGGTGGCCTCGATCTTCGCCAACTCCCCCGACGCCCGCAGCGCTTCGATGGCCTCATCGACGCAGGCTTTCAGCGGGTTGCCTTCCTCCATCAGCATGCCGAACTGGTCGGGGTTCTGGGAGCGCTCGGCAGGGAATTGGCCGAGGATCACGCCATCCTCCAGCGTGACAGCAGCAAGGTAAAGCGCCGTGGGCAAATCGAACATGGCGGCATCGATCTGATTGGCCTTCATCGCCTCGATCACATCCACATTGTCATTATAGAGCAGCGGATCGCTGTCCGGCCCGATCAGCCCGGTCAGCATCGGTACCGCGGTGGTGTTGGCATCGGCGCCCCATTTCAGACCTTTCAGCGAGGCGACCGTGGCGTTGGCGCCATTATCCACAACGGGTTGACGGGTCAGCACCGCCATGGCGGAGGAATAGTAGGGGGCAGAGAAATCGACGACCTTGTCGCGATCCTCGGTGATCGAGAATTGCTGCAGGTTCACGTCGAAATTCTTGGCGCCAGGTTGGATGGATTCGTCAAATCCGGCGCGAACCCAGACGACATTTTCCCCTTCAAACCCCATTTCGGCGGCCACGGCCTTGGCAACGGCTGCCTCGAAACCTTCGCCCTTCTCCGGCGCGTCATCGATGACCCAAGGGTAATAAGCCGGGTTGCCGGTCGCGAAGGTCAATTTGCCCTCAGTCAGAGTTTTGCCGGCGGCGCAATGGCCATCGGCATAGGTGGTGGTCGCGAAGGCCATGAGGGCAGCGGACGCAAAAAACATGCGGATCGTCATGGGATGTCTCCTTATCAGGCAGGCAGAAATTCTGGTGACAGAAGACCGCGATCCGGCAAGAGTGGCAAGAGGCGTGATTGTGGGGACCCGTGCGATGCGGAATGACGGCTATGGAAATCCGATGAGTACCGGCTCGGATGCGGCGCGCGATGCCTATGTGGAGGGCGTTGACCATATTCTGGCCGCAACCCACGGGGCGAAGGAGGCGTTCGAGCGGGCAATTGAAGCCGATCCAGGGTTTGCATTGGCGCATACCGGACTGGCCCGAGCGCAGATGTATGCTGCGGATATGGGCGGAGCGCGGGTTTCGGTAGACCGGGCGTTGCAAGTAAGCGGCCTGACCGCGCGCGAAGAACAGCATATCGCAATCTTTGACCTGATGCTGAGCGGCAAACCGGCGGAAGCCCGCAAAGCGGTCTGGGAGCATGTGAAGGAATATCCGCGCGACGCCATGGCCGCCCAACTCAACACCAATGTCTTCGGTTTGATCGGCTTTTCCGGCTTGCCGGGGCGAGAGGCGGAACTGCTGGCTTATACATCCTTTCTGAGCCCGCATTATTGCGAGGATTGGTGGATGACGAGCATGCATTCACTCTCACTCTGCGAAACCGGGCAACCTGCGCCCGCGCTTGAGTTGATGGAGAGATCGCTCGCACTGAACCCGCGCAACGCCAATGCCTCGCATTTCAAGGCGCATGAGCTTTATGAGCTTGGCGAAGCGGAGACCGGTTTGGCATATTTGCGGGACTGGATGGTCGACTATGATCGCCGTTCGATCCTGCATGGCCACAATTCCTGGCACACTGCGCTCTGGGAACTTCAGCTTGGACAGATCGACGCCATGTGGGAGACGGTGGACGATGCGATTGCTCCGGGATGCTCGGAAAGCCTGCCGATCAATGTGTTGACCGACACCGCCGCGCTCTATTGGCGGGCCGAGTTGCTGGGCGTTGACGTCGCACCGGAAAGATGGGCCGCCGTCAGCGCCTACGCGGCAGAGCATTTTCCAAAGGCGGGCCAGAGTTTCGCCGATATGCACGCAGCCCTGGCCCATGCCATGGCCGGTGACGGCGCACGGCTTGCGACGCTGGCGGAGACCACGAACGGATATGCGGGCGATCTTGTCGCGCCAGTCTCAAAAGTTTGGAAGGCGGTCGCAGCCGGAGACTGGTCAAGCGCCCTGGATGACCTCACGCCGCTGATGGCCGACCACGCGCGCATCGGCGGCAGCCGCGCGCAGCGGGACCTGTTAGAGCTGACTTATGTGAATATTTTGCTGAAGCTCGGAAAAAGCAGCGAGGCGCACCGGTTCCTGCGGACCCGGCGCCCGGTCTTTGCCGATGATGTGCCGGTGGCAGGTCTTCAAGCGGCCTGAATGAGGCAACTTTGGCCCGTATGTGCTCCGTCTGATCCACATGCACGAACCCGCATCGCCGTGACCTCACGCCGATTTGATGTGACGTCCTGCCACACTAGGTTCACGCTTACGTGAGTGGGGCGCTGCCGCCCTCTCGGACCCAAAGATAAGGACTTCCCAAATGTTGAGACTGACAACCGCCTCAGCCCTCGCGCTGGCCATGGCTATGCCGGTGGCTGCTGAGACCTTCCGCTTCGCGGGCACAACCGACCCGCAAACCATGGACCCCCATGCGGTGAACTCCGCGCCGGTTCTGGGCTTTCTCAACAATGTCTATGAGGGTCTCGTGCGCCGCGGCAAGGATATGGCGATCGAGCCTGCGCTTGCGACCTCTTGGGAACCCATTGGCGAAGGCCAAGGTTGGCGCTTCACCCTCCGCGAGGGGGTGAAATTCCAGGGCGGTCAGGATTTCAACGCCGATGACGTGATCTTCTCCTATGAGCGCGCCTCGTCCGAGCAGGCCGATACCGCCAGCTGGTTCGCGCCCGTCGCCTCGATGGTGAAGGTCGATGATTTCACCGTCGACGTACTGACCAACGCGCCGAACCCGATCTTCCCGGACAGCATTGCCAACTGGATGATCATGGATTCCGGTTGGGCAGGGGAGAACGGTGCCGAGCGTCCCGCCAAGGACGCTGAAAACCATGCCACGCTGAATGCCAACGGCACTGGTGCGTTTCAGGTCGTGGAGCGCCAGCCGGGACTGAAGACCGTGCTCGAACCCCATGCCGGTTGGTGGGGCGAGGCGGAGCACAACATCACCCGCGCTGAGTTCACCCCGATCCAGAACCCGGCCACGGCCGTTGCCGCGCTGCTGTCGGGCGATATCGACATGATCAACCCGGTGCCGATCCAGGACGCCGCGCGTCTTGATGGAAACGACAGTGTCAAAGTGATCCGCGGCATCGAAGCGCGCGTGATCATGTTGGGCTTTGGTCACGAAGCGGATACGCTGAAATACGGCGCCAATGCAGGCGATACGAACCCGTTTAAGGATGTGAAAGTGCGGGAGGCCGTCGCAAAAGCGATCAACGTGCCCGCGATCCTGCAAACGATCATGCGTGGCTCTGCTGAGCCCGCCTCGCAGCTCGTCAGCCCCGCGATGCGCGGCTTCTCTAGTGCCAATGCGGAGCGTCCGGCCTTTGATGTCGAGGGCGCGAAAGCGCTGCTCGCCGAGGCAGGCTATGCCGATGGCTTCGGCTTCGGTCTGAAATGCCCCAATGACCGCTATCTCAATGACGAGGCGGTCTGTCAGGCGGTCACCGGCATGCTCGCCCAGATCGGCCTTAGCGCGGAGCTTGATGCGATGCCGGTTGCGAATTACTGGCCGGAGTTGCGCGAAGACAATTACGACATGTATCTCCTCGGCTGGTCGCCCGGCACCTTTGACCATGAGCACCCGGTACGGTTCCTCGTGACGACACCGAACACGGAGAAGAAACTCGGGTCGTGGAATTTCGGCGGCTACTCAAACGCCCGCGTCGATGAGCTTCTGCCGATGATCCAGTCGGAGATTGATGACGGCAAACGTCAGGCGATGATTGATGAGGTGACGGCGATCTATCAGGGCGATCACACCTATATCCCGATGTATGTGCAACCTCTTGTCTGGGGCACAGGAGCGAATATCGAGCTGACCCAGCGGCCCGACAATTTCTTCATCCTGCGCTGGGTGACGGTGAACTGATTTCGAATTGCGCTAAAGCGCAATCCGACCAGTCGGGGGAGGGCCAGCCCTCCCCCGAACCCCCTCCCGAAGTATTTTTGAAACATGGGAAGAGGCGAGGCGGTTCCGGCTCAGGGAGCGATGAGTGGTGCGTCAAACCTCTTTTTGGAAGAGCGTGTAAATCCCAGTTCGCAAGTCGCTGGTCTGGGATGTCGTTCTGGTGATCAAGACCAGGTCGCGGCTCAAACCGCCCGGCTCGGCGGTCTTGATGACATCTGGCACCGCGAAACGTTCGATATCGGGCGCGGGCAGAAGCGTGAACCCGATGCCGCGATTGACGCATTCCATGATCGCCTCAACGCTGTCGAGAGTGATGGTCCGGCTGGCGCGCCCGCCAACATGGTTCGCGATCAGCTTGCCGATCCCGGATTTCGGCAGAAAATGAAGGAAGGGTAGCGTCGCGAACAGAACCTCCAGATTGCCGGGATGGCACGAGGCATAGGAAAGCGCTTCATGCCGCAGCACATCCATCTGTAATCCGCGCTGGTCCGAGGACGCGGTGATCACAGCCGCATCCAGATCGCCGCTCAAAACGCGGTCCTCAAGCGCGTCTGACAAATCCGTTGCAATCTCGAAACTCGCCTGCGGTGCATCCCGTTCCGCCGCCATCAGAAAATCCGGTAAAAGCCTTACGCTGGCGGTTGGCACAAACCCCATCCGGTAAATCCCGCTCAAGCCCGTCCGGCTCTGGCTTGTGGCCAAGAGCGCGCTTTCAGCTTTCAGAACGGCTTCGGCATGGTCGCAGATCCGCCGCCCGTCCGGCGTGAGCTTTGGTGGGCGGTGAGCGCGATCAAACAACGTGACGCCCAGATCGCCCTCCAAGGACTTCATCTGCATCGAGACTGCAGAAAGCGTCATGTTCAACCGCTCCGCCGCTGCCGCGAAGGAGCCGATACGTGCAATCTCGACCAATGTTCTCAGGGCTCGTGTTTGCATAAATTCAGAATAACTGAAGTTAAAATAGAAATTAAGTCGTTTTTCATGAACTCGATCGAAGGATATGCTGCGGTCAAGACCTTTGAGGGACATCGCCATGAGAAAACATCTCGCCGAGGCCAAACGTCTCGCGCCGCAATTCGCCGAGCGCGCCGCCCATTGGGACAAGACCCGGACCTATCCTTGGGAGAACGTCCAGGCGCTGACCGAGGCCGGGCTGATGGGCATGACGATCCCCAAGGCCCTGGGCGGGCAGGGGGCATCTTTGCTTAACGTCGTTGAAATCGTTGAGGAAATCGCCAAGGCCTGCACCTTGACGGCGCGGATCGTTGTCGAGGGCAATCTGGGCGCGATTGGCACCATCATGGCTTACGGCACCGAGGCGCAAAAGGCGGTGGCGGCGGAGCTGGTGCTGGCAGGCGATAAACCCGCGATCTGTATCTCCGAGCCCGAGGCGGGTAGTGCCGCGACCCAGATGCAGACGACTGCGCGGCGTGTCGGCGACCGCTTTCTTATCAACGGTACCAAGCATTGGATCACCGGCGGTGGTGTCTCTCGCCTGTATCTCATCTTCGCGCAAGTCATTGACCAAAATGGAAATAGTGAGGGGATCGGCGGGTTCCTGGTTACCTGCGACCCGGCGCAGAACGACTACCCACAGGGCTTCCAGGTCGTTGGGCGCGAACACACCATGGGCCTCTGCGGCATGCCCGAAGCGACGCTGAACTTCACCGATCTTGAGGTCCCGGCGGAGATGATGCTGACCCCGCCCTCGGGGCTGGCGCATGGCTTCGCCGATCTGATAGCTGCCTACAATGCGCAGCGGGTCGGGGCGGCGGCGATTGCCATGGGCGTTGCTGCGGGCGCGACAGAACGCGCCACGGCGTACCTCAAGACCCGCCACCAGTTCGGTCGCCCGATTGCGGAGTTCCAGGGCCTGCAATGGATGCTGGCGGATATGGATGCAGGCGTCACCGCGTCGCGGCTGATGATCCACGATGCAGCGCGCTCTGCCGATCCGTTTCCGGATAGGACGAAGTCCGCGCGGGCGAAGCTCTTTGCCTCGGAAACGGCAATCAAGGTTGTGAACGACGCCCTGCAACTCTTTGGTGCGCGGGGATATTCCGACCGCGAGCCTTTGGAGCGGATGTATCGTGATGTGCGCATGTTCACCATTGGTGGCGGCTCGGCGCAAATCCTGCGCACGCAGCTGGCCGGGCACCTTTTGCAGATGAAAACACCGCAGACGCGCGGCGGCTATCTGCCTGATCCGCTACGCCTCGCTGCGGAATAATTTAGGCGCTACTCCAAGCCTTCACAAAGGCCTCCAACCGGTCCTCCTCGCCGCCCCAGACATGGGAGCGCACGATATTCGACAGCACGCCAAAATTCATACAAAGCGGGTCTTCTGGCCCATCCGTGCGCGACAGAGGCGCATGCACGCTCTGCCCGAAGAGCCGTTCCAGCGCTGAGGGCAGAGGATCGACCTCACCGATTTTGACCGGTGCGACCGCCTCAAACCGCTTCGCGCCAAATGGCATCCAGCCGCCGAGCGGGGTAAAGGCGCGCCGGTCCAACTCACAATGGGTGATCATCTGCGCCCGCACGACGTCTTCGACCGTGATCTCCCCCTCGCGGCGGAACAGCGCCACGGGAATGATGAAATACCGCGCTTCGGTATTGAAGAAGACCCGCGCTGCGTTGAAGCAAATGAAGGCATTTGTGGCATCGGCGCGAAAGCCCGCATAGCCGCGTTTGCCGACCTGCGCTGGCTGGCGCGGATTGCCGCCCATCGTGGGATAGGTATAGACGCCACCGATTTCGAGTAGGAAGGGCTCAGGCTTCAGGCTCGGCAGTTTGCGCACGCGTTTGGCCGGCGTCTCCCACTTCTTGCGTAGATTGCGCAGGGTGCGGGCCTGAGCACGCAACGCGTCGGGCTCAAGGCCTCCCTCTCGGTAAAGCCGCATCGCTTCGCCGCTATCAATCAGGTCCTTCGCGATGCGAAACGCGGCCTCATGATCCTGCCCGAACTGATAAAGCTGGTCTGCAAGCGCGAGCCAGAAGCTCACCTCTTCCGAGGTCAGCGGCACAAATCCCACGCCATAGCGCTTGCGCAACCGTTCCACCGTGTCATCGAGCGATCCCGATACGGCCAGATATTCCGCCAATTCAGAGCGCAACCCGGCCCCATTGGCAGTCTCATACAGGTTTCTTGAATAAACCCCCATCGTGACGTCCCCAACGTCTAACTCATCACCAAGCTGCGGAATCGATTGGCAAAACCGATTTTATCCACAGGTCTCAAAATACCTTTTGCCATGAATGCGCCTTGACCCGAAGTGCTGGAACGGAAACAGTCTGTTGAATGCTGGCCTACATCATCCGTCGAGTCTTCCAGTCCATCCTCGTCCTTCTGGTCGTGGGGCTGGTCGCGTTCTCGATGTTCACCTTTGTGGGTGATCCCATCGACAACATGCTGGGCCAGGAGCGCACGCAGGAGGATATCGACCGTCTGCGGACGCAATTGGGCCTCGATCGGCCTTTCGTGGTGCAATATTGGAAGTTCCTAGAGAACGCCGTGCAGGGCAATTTCGGGATTTCCTACCGGCAGGGACGGCCTGTGGCGACAATCATCGCCGAACGCGCGCCCGCCACGTTGGAACTCGCCTTTGTATCGGGCATGTTCGCGATCCTTCTGGGCATTGCTCTGGGTGTCTTCACGGCGATCCGGCGCAACGGCATCGCGGCGAACCTGATCATGACCCTGTCTCTGGTCGGCGTCTCCCTGCCTACCTTCCTCATCGGCATCCTGCTGATCTATGTCTTCTCGGTTGAGTTAGACCTGCTGCCGAGCTTCGGGCGCGGAGAGACGGTGATGATCGGCAATTGGTCCACGGGGTTCCTGACAGAGTCCGGACTGCGCGCCCTGATCCTGCCCTCGATCACGCTGGGGCTCTACCAGATGACCCTGATCATGCGGCTCGTGCGCTCCGAAATGCTCGAGGTGCTCAGGCAGGATTACATCCGTTTCGCCCGCGCGCGCGGACTTAAAGAACGTGCCGTAAACTTCCGCCACGCCTTGAAAAATACGCTTGTGCCGGTGATCACGGTGACTGGCTTGCAGCTTGGCTCGATCATCGCGTTTGCGATCATCACGGAAACGGTTTTCCAGTGGCCCGGCGTCGGACTTCTCTTCATCAACGCGATCCAGTTCGTCGATATCCCGGTCATGGCCGCCTATCTGATGCTGATCTCGGTGATGTTCGTGGCAATCAACCTGATCGTCGATCTGCTCTATTTCGCCATCGATCCACGCCTCAGGATTGACGGGAGGCACGCATGACCGACGCGCCGATCCCGACACCTGTGAAGAACCCATCGCGGCTGAAGACCTTCTGGGAGTCCGATTTCGCCTATGCGTTCCGCCGCTCGCCTGTGGCCATCGTCTCTTTCGCGGTCACGGTTCTGCTGATCCTTTCTGCAGTCTTCGCCCCGCTCATCGCGCCCTACAATCCGTTCGATCCGGCGTCGCTGAACCTGATGAACGGCTTCACACCGCCGGGCGAGCCCAATGCCTTTACCGGTGACCAATTCATGCTGGGCACCGATGATCAGGGCAGGGATGTCTTCTCGACGATCCTCTATGGCATGCGGATATCGCTCTTTGTTGGCTTCGCCGCGGTGCTGTTTGCCATGGTTCTTGGCATCTCTCTGGGTCTGCTCGCAGGATATATCGGCGGCTGGACCGAGACGATCATCATGCGCATCGCCGATGTGCAACTTACTTTCCCCTCGATCCTTGTGGCGATGCTGATTTTCGGCATCGCGAAAGGTGTCACGCCAGTCGAATATCGCGATCAGATGGCAATCTGGGTCTTGATCATCGCCATCGGCCTGTCGGACTGGGTGCAGTTCGCCCGCGTCGTGCGCGGCGCAACCCTGGTGGAAAAGAACAAGGAATATGTGCAGGCTGCCAAGCTTATTGGCCGCTCCGGTCCGGCGATCATGATGCGCCACATCTTGCCCAATGTGCTCTCGCCAGTGCTGGTGATCGCCACGATCTCGCTGGCGCTCGCAATCATCGCCGAAGCCACGCTCTCCTTCCTCGGGGTCGGCGCGCCGCCCACGCAGCCCTCCCTCGGCACGCTCATTCGCATCGGCCAGGGATTCCTCTTCTCCGGCGAGTGGTGGATCCTGTTCTTCCCCGCCATGACCCTTCTGGCGCTTGCTCTGTCGGTGAACCTACTCGGTGACTGGCTGCGCGACGCGCTCAACCCGAAACTTCGCTAAAAGGACCCCTCATGAAACGTCTCACCCTCGCCATTGTCCTCGCTTTTGCGCTGCCCGCGCAGGCCGATGAGGCCACAGACGCCGCCACAGCCTTCATCGAAAGCCCGGTGCAGCAGAAACTGCTCGATGACATGCTCAGCCCCGAGATGCTGATGACCCAGTTTCAGGCGATGCAGGTGCAAATCCCGGAGGACAAAGTGCAGCCGGTGCTAAATATCGTGAGCGAAGAGTTGAACGCGATCCGCCCCGATATGGAAGCCGCCATGATCGCGGGTGCGGCGGCAGCCTTCACCGTTGATGAGATCAACGCGCTGACCGAGTTCTACTCCTCGCCGCTCGGTGCCTCGGCGATGGCGAAGATGAACCCCTATATGCAATCGACCATGGGCTCGATGATGCCTGCCCTGCAGGGCGCCCAGGGCAAGATAATGCAGCGCGTTCAGGCTGAGTTGCAGTAGGCGGTGATGGTCCGAGTAGGGGTTCTTATCGCGTTCTGTTTGGCGGCCAGCATGGCCAAAGCGCAACAGACCTTGGGGATTGGCGTGCTCTGTTCCTACGCGCTTGTGGTGGGGCTGAAAGCCTATCAGGAGGCCTGCCATCCGACCCGCGCGGCCGAAGCGGCCTTCCTGGATCCGCTGATTGCCAAGCATCGCTGGTTTGTCGCCGAGAATGACGGTTGGACAGCGGCGCGCCACGCAGCGTTCGAGGCGGAGCAAGGCGCGCAGGTGGCCGATTGTGCCCGTGAGGACCTTGCCACGATGATGGAGACTATGTTCGCCGAGCCGGAACGCCTGACTAAGGGTGTGGAGCTGCAACTGGCCCAAGGGCGTAAACCCGATTGGGGGGTGTGTTTCTGATGTCGGGCTATAGCGAAACGGGGGTTTTCGCCCTGCTAACGCAGGAGCGACCCGGCTGGAGGGGCCAGCCCCTCCAGACCTCCCCGGAGTATTTTCGGACCAATGAAGATAAGGGGTGGCCGCCGGAGAAGTCTGTTTGGGAGGTTTGGGTGTGAGCGAACCAATCCTCTCCGTTCGCGATCTGGTCGTGGAAATCCCGACGCGCTACGGCGTGCTTCGGCCTGTCGATCAGGTCAACTACGATATTGGCGCGGGGGAAATCCTGGGCGTGGTGGGCGAGTCTGGCGCCGGTAAATCCATGACCGGCAACGCGGTTATCGGCCTGCTGGACCGACCGGCGCGCATCACCTCCGGTGAGATTTACCTGAAAGGTCAGCGCATTGATCAGCTGCCGATCAACGAGATGCGGCGCCTGCGCGGCAAGGAGATCGGCATGGTCTTTCAGGACCCGCTGACCTCTCTGAACCCGCTGCTCCGGATCGGGGAGCAGTTGGAGGAAACGATCCTCGCCCATCTCGATGTCTCCGCTTCGGAAGCCTCCGACCGCGCCGTCGCGGCACTTGAGGAGGTCGGCATCCCGGCGGCGGCCGAACGCATCGGCAGCTACCCGCATGAGTTTTCCGGCGGCATGCGGCAACGCGTGGTGATCGCGCTCGCGCTCTGTGCGGAACCCTCGCTTATCATCGCTGATGAACCCACCACGGCGCTCGATGTCTCCGTCCAGGCCCAAATCATCGCGCTTCTGAAACGGCTCTGCCGCGAGCGGGGCACCGGCGTGATGCTCGTCACCCATGATATGGGCGTGATCGCCGAGGCCGCGGACCGGGTGGCGGTGATGTATGCCGGTCGTCTCGCCGAACTTGGCCCGGTGCGCGAGGTGTTGGGCGCGCCACGTCATCCCTATACCGAGGGACTGATGGGCTCGACTCCGCTAGCAAGCCAGGGCAAGGCGCGGCTGCATCAAATCCCGGGCTCCATGCCGCGGCTTGGCAATCTACCCGATGGTTGCGCCTTCCACCCGCGTTGCCCTTACGCGCAGGATCGCTGTCGGGAAGGCGATACGCCGCGCCTAAAGACCCTCGATGGCCGCACAGCGTGCTGGTTCCCCGTGGCGACCAAGGCGGAGGCCGCGTCTTGACCGGCATCGTCTCCATCCGCGGTCTGACGCGTGTCTTTGATGTCTCCCGTCCGTGGCTCAACCGGGTCATCGAACGCTTGCCGAAGCGTTTCTTGACCGCTGTCTCTGACGTGTCATTGGAGATTGAGGAAAAGACTGTCTATGCGCTGGTTGGCGAAAGCGGGTCGGGCAAGTCGACCATTGGCAAGATGGTCGTAGGGCTTTTGCCGCCCTCCGACGGGTCGGTGGAAATCGAGGGCATCAACCTCTTTACCGAAGAGGATGACGATAAGGTCGAGCTGGTGCGTTCCGACCTTTCGATGATCTTCCAGGACCCCTATGCCTCGCTCAATCCGCGCTGGCGGGTGCGCGATATCATCGAGGAGCCCGTCGCGGCGAAGGGCAAAAAGACCGCCGGTTTGGCGGAGGATCTCCTGGAGAAGGTCGGGTTGTCCGCCGCCGATGCCGGAAAATTCCCGCATGAATTCTCCGGTGGTCAGCGGCAAAGAATATGTGTTGCCAGAGCCTTAGCGAGTGAACCTCAACTGATTGTCTGTGACGAGCCAACCTCTGCGCTGGACGTCTCGGTTCAGGCGCAGGTACTCAATCTGATGTCTGATCTGAAGGATGACCTGGGGCTGACATACCTTTTTATTAGCCACGATCTGACCGTGATCCAGCACATGGCCGACACCATAGGCGTGCTCTATCTTGGGCGGCTGGTGGAGGAGGCGACTCCGGCGCAACTCTTTGAAAACCCGGGGCATCCCTACACGCAAATGCTGCTCGCTGCAGCACCGAAGATGGATGGCTATGGGCGCGAGGTGCCACCCCCGACGGGCGAGATCCCCGATCCGATCAATCCGCCCTCGGGTTGCGCCTATCATCCGCGTTGCCCCCTTGCGACGGCGCAATGCAAAGCGGAGCGGCCTGAATTGGTTAAGCATGAGGGGCGGCGGATCGCCTGTTTCCGTCCGGGAGAGAATGCGCTGATTTGACTTCAGAAAGATTGCGTAGAGCGCTGATTAGTAAATATAATCATGAAATACGTTGCGATCCTGAAAGATATCTTCAAACGCTCAGCCGAGCTTAATCTCGGCTTGATCGCGGCGGGTGTCGCCTTCTTCTCGATGCTTTCGCTTTTCCCGGGTCTCGCCGCGTTGATTGCCATCTTCGGGCTGTTTTTCGACCCGTCCCCGATGCTCGAACAGACCTCCACGCTAAAAAGCATCATCCCGGAGGCTGCCTATACGATCATCGCAGACCAGATGGCCGCCCTGATCGCGGCCCGCTCGCCGACGCTGGGCCTGGCAGGCCTTATTTCCCTAGGGGTCGCCGTCTGGACCGCGCGGGCCGGCGTCGGTGCGATGATGATGGGGCTGAACACCATTTGCGGTGTTGAGGACCGGGGCAGCATCCGGCATTACACCAGTTCGATCTTCCTGACGCTTTTGCTGATCTTTGTGGCCAATGTCGCCGTGGCGGCAGTGGTGGTTTTACCCGTCATTCTGGCCTTCTTCCCACTCCAGGACCGTGCGGAGCAGATCATCGACATGGGCCGTTGGGGGCTGGCGCTGTCAGCGGTGATGATGGGTCTCAGCGCGATCTATCGCTTCGGGCCCAATCTCGCGGGCCGCCGGGCGCCGTGGTTTTCCAGCGGTGCAGTGCTGGTGACAGCGCTCTGGTTCCTGTCCTCCTCGGCCTTCTCGTTCTATCTGTCGCGCTTTGCCGATTACAACGAGACCTACGGCTCCATCGGGGCCATAGCGGCGCTGATGATGTGGTTTTATCTCAGTGCCTATCTCGTCCTTCTCGGTGCCGCCTGGAACATGGCGCTTCGGGAAGCGGACGCCTAGCGCCACAAGATCAAACCCTCGACATCTTGGAGAGTTTTCCACAGCTTGTGAAAAAAAATTCTCACGACCACTATCCCGGTACCACAATATTTGGTATTTTGGACCATATCTCGGCAATTTCCCCCTTGGTGATTGTGGATAACTACGATTAGATAGAGGCATAAACAGAATATCGGCGCGGCGCGTATTGTCAGTGACCGATGCAGAGGTGGAGTAGTGGTAATGGCGGCGATTGAGTTCGTGGTTCGCGATCGTGCTGGCAATTTGCAGCGTGGTGTCCTTTCAGAAGAAAATGGTAATGCGGTTTCGGTGGCGGGTGCTGATGCGGTCTCGCTGAATTTGCGGCGATTCCAAGCGGTTGGGTATACCCGGGACGGCGATACCCTGGTTATTGAACTGGCCGATGGCCGGCAATTGCGGCTGGATGGGTATTTCCAGGGAGAGACCGATCTGTTCCTCAGCGCAGATGGGCTTTTGTCGGAAGTCAGCCTGACCGAGACCGGCGCGGGCGTCGATGCGCTTTATCAGGAGGCCGAGGTTTACGGGAAATGGAACCCCAATGACGCGCTTTTCTACACTGACGGGCCCGATCTTGACGGCGTGATCACCGCCGAAGCGCCGGTGACCGATGAAGAAACCCCGACCATGCTGGCGACCGGCATTCTGACCGGTCTTGGCGGTGCGGGCGGTCTCGGCGCCGGTGCCGCAATCGCGGGTGGTGCGGCGGTTGTCGGTGTTGTTGGCGGCGGTGGAGGCGGCGGCGGTGGTGCCGCGCCCGACACCACACCTCCTGCTGTGGAAATCGACCAGGGCGTTGTGTCGGTGGATCATGTGTTTGATGACGAGGATCACCAGGATGGTGTCGAAATCGGCGGGACAGGTGAGCCGGGGACAACGATCACCGTCGAAATTGGCGATGTCACGCATGAGACCACGGTTGATGACGACGGTAATTGGGAGGTGGTCTTCACGCCGGAGGAAGTGCCGGGTGGAGAATATGTTGATGATGTAACTGTCACCGCGACCGATGACGCCGGGAACACAACAACCGTCACAGACATAGTGCACCTCGATACGGTGACGACCGTCACTTTGGCCGAGATTGACGGGGCTGTTGCGGGCAGCGGTGCCGTGATCAATGCAACCGGCCATGCCGATGGTGTGACGATGAGCGGCACCGGCGAGGCGGGCTCGACGATCGTCGTGCAGATCACCGATGGTGCCTCGGCGACCACAACCGTGGCGGATGACGGCACTTGGTCGGTCAATTTTGCGGCGTCTGAGATCGCGACTGGCGAATACACGGCTGATGTCACCGTCACGGCGACGGATGTCTATGGCAACACGGCCTCGACCACCTCGCAGATGATCGTTGATACGGTCACCGATGTCGCGGTGACCTCCAACAATGCTGGCACGGACGGCACCTATAATGATGCCGAAGTGGCGGCTCCGGCGATCCTCAGCGGCACCGCGCAACCCGGCGCGACGGTTGAGGTGACCCTGACCCATGCCAATGGGCAAACCCTTGGGGTGCAGTCGGTTTCCGCAGATGCCTCCGGCACGTGGAGCGTCACTTATCCTGGCGGCACATTGCCGGGCGGCGAGTATGACGTGACGGTGACAGCGGTCGCGACAGACGCAGCGGGCAATAGCGAGACCGCAACCTCGACCTTCCCGGTCGATACGCTGACCAATGTGGCCCTGTCCCAGATTGACGGCAACGCGCCTTCGACGGTGATCAACGCGGTCGGCCATGCCGATGGTGTGACGATGTCCGGCACCGGCGAACCGGGTGGTACGATAACCGTGGCGGTCGCTGGCGGCGCGTCTCAGCCTGCCGTGGTGGATGCCAATGGCAATTGGAGCGTCACGTTCCCG
>JANQRE010000010.1 GCA_028284705.1 Paracoccaceae bacterium
TCCACGGCCAGTTTATCGGCCAAGAGAGCGTCCAGCGTCAGCGCGCCCAGAGTTTTCCGGAACGCCAGCGCCAGAGCCCGGTGCAGCGCGTCCTCGAAATCCTTGACCTCGGTGACCGCTTTCACGGGGTCAGTGACCCGGTAATCAGCGGCAAGGTTCACCCGCAGGGTGACCCCGTCCTTGGTCAGGATCTCGTGACCCGTCACATCATGCGCCCGCCACCGGAGGTCGACCAGTTTCGTGGTCAGTTTCCGGCCCGCGGTCCACATCCGGTGCGTGCCTGCTTCCAGCACCCGGTCATGGGCACCATCAACGGCCAGCATCGCAACATGCGCATCGGGCACTTCGACCACGGTCATGGCGGCGGTTTCCCGCGCCCGGACCAGCCGGTCACCCAAGGCTTTGGGTACGTCGTAGCCCTCAGTCAGGTCGATCCGCTCAACGTCCCAAGGGCCAGCATCCGTCCACACGGTCACCCATGCATCAGGGGCCAGAACATCCCAGATCCGACCGTCCCGCGCGACAATCGCCACCTCATCCGCGCCGGTCCGCACATCGGTCAGATGCGCGTCGGCCAGATCAGGCCGCTCCCGATACAGAGCATCGAGAAAGGTCGTGACGATGACACCGTCGTTCAGGTCGTGGCTCTCGACCACATCCTTGCGTCGCAGCACATGTTCGCCTGCGCCCAGGATGTCTGTGATGCGGCCTTTCCGGATCACAATCGCCCGGTCGGCTTCGGTCAGTGTCAGCCGGGTTCGGCCCAGCAAAATATCTATCAGTTTCATCGTCTTTCTCCTTCTTCAGTCGATGCTATCGTCGTCGCAAGAGCGACCTCCTTTCGGGTTTCGGTTGGGTTGGGGGACCTCGGATGAAGTCCCGTTGCGGTTTAGGGGTGGAGGGTCGAAGCGCTGCCCCGTCCGCGGAACCCGCGAGCAGTTGGGAGAGCGCGAAAGACGGGCCGCGGGGTAAGGGTCAGGTGGCAGAAGCCACCCTCGCCCAACAACTTTGGCCGATCTTTCTGCCGTCCCGCATGCCGGCCAGAACCGGGACGATTGGCGTCGTTCGTTTCCGCTCGGCCTTGCGGCTTCGCGGGATCAGGCAAAGGCCGCACGCAGGCAGGCCCCGACCCTCCGAATTGATGTTTTTCAATCGCGTGAAAGGCGATTAGGGGAGTCGAACCCCAGTGCGTCTCCGCACAACCAGAGTGATGGCAGGAGTCGAACCTGCTACAGCTAGAACCAAAATCTAGTGCTCTACCGATGAGCTACATCGAAGCGATTAACAGTCGCTCCCCTTGGGTCGTCATGGCCTTGGCATACATAGGCGGGCAGCGCCGCAATGCACCGGAGCAGTTGATCACCTGCAGCCGCTAAGGTCCGGTCCGATCTTTCGGGAGGGACGGTGTAGTCGGGTCGCCGGGATTCGATCTACTGCCGGGAATCCTGGCCGAGCGTGCTGTGTTCGCGGCGCAACAAAATTGCACGCGCACGCAATATTCGAAAAGCCAAACGTCGAGCGTGAGAGAGTTTGAATCGCTAGAAGCCTGGAAACGTCCTGAAGATGTCCGTAATGTGCTGAAACAAAGTGACATAGCGTCAGACCAAGGCTTCGCCCATCAGGTCTTCGACAAAGAGCGAGACGAGTTGGGAGCGGTTTGCCACCCCCGCTTTGCGGTAGATCGCGTTGGTCTGGGCCTTCACCGTGCCTTCCGAGGTTTCCCGCATTTGCGCGATCTCCTGCGTTGAGAGCCCCTTGATCGCAAAAAGCGCGACATCGCGTTCCGCAGGTGTCAGTTGCCATTCCTTGAAATGCTCCTCGAGCAATTCCTGAAAGGCGCCCGAGGCCGCGCGCAATTGGCTCTCCACCTGAGCATTGCGCGATTGAGTGCGGCGCAAAACGACGGCACCCATAATGACACCGATGATCAAGCCGAAAGACGCGGCGATCTCGATGGCCTCATGGACCTGCCAACTGATCGGCGTCGCGGTGATGCCGAAGACCGAGATCAGAATGTCCGAGACGAAAAACACCGCACAGAGGAGTTGCACGACGAGGACGCAAGCGATCACGGCGGGGCGGGACATCATCGGCTTCAATCATCCCCGCCGTCGTCATCATCATCATCATCATCGTCGTCATCGTCATCATCACCACCGCCGGAGGACCCGCCTTCCGTGCCACCACCGGTCCCGCCCGAGGTGCCATTGCCCTCGGAGATAACCGGCTCTGCCGATCCACCGCTCAGGCGGCGGGTAAAATCGCGGAGGATGACCCCGTTCGAGGGGTTGTAGATGATCTCGCGCAATTCATTGCCACGGCGGGCCAGGAACCGCATACGCCCCAGAAGCGTGCGCGAGACACGAATATCGCTGTAGCCCTGGCGCTGCAGTTGACGGCGGATGCTCGCTTCCGCCGATTGCCCAAGGGCCGGGGCGGCCAGGAGCGTCGCCATGGCTGTGGCGATAAAACGGCGTCGGGTCTGGCGTATCATAGGCGGCTCACAGGACGTGGCCCGGGACAGGTGTCCCGGGCGCACGCCTTCTTCAGGTCAATGGGCGGAAGATCAGTCGTCATCCCCGTCATCGTCGTCGTCGTCGTCATCATCCCTATCATCATCGTCGTCGTCATGATCATCGTCGTCATCATAATCGTCGTCGTCGTGGTCATCATCGTCGTTGTCATAGTCATCGTCGTCATCATCGTCGTGACGATCGTCCCCATCCGCAACGCGGAGCAGGAATTCGCGGATGTCATCCCCGAGCGATGCAAGACGCAGCTCTTCTGCAGGAGTCTCGCGTTGCGTCTCAGATTGCGCAACAGGGATTGCGAAGGCCGATGTGCCGAAAAGAAGAGCGATCGTTGAGAGGGTCAATGTCGTTTTCATGGGTAAGTCCTTTCCAGTTGTGGGTTGCACCGGCCCACCCCAGCTGGACCGGTGCACTGGAAAAGAGCCCATGAGTGGTCTCTTGGCCATCAACCTGACGTTTAGGTTCGGATACGTAAACCCACCAAATAGCGGCATAAACTCTAGTTTATGCGCCGGATACGCTGATCAGTCGCTTTCGCTCATATCGAGCCCGAGCGCTTTGGCAACGGTGAAGATATCCTTGTCGCCGCGGCCACACATGTTCATGCAGATGATGCGATCCTTCGGCAGGTCCGGCGCGATTTTCATCACATGCGCCAGCGCGTGGGAGGGTTCGAGTGCCGGGATGATCCCCTCTTGCTCACAGCAAAGCTGGAAGGCCTCTAGAGCTTCAACATCCGTGATCGACACATATTGCGCGCGGCCGATCTCATGCAGCCAGGAATGTTCGGGGCCGATGCCGGGATAGTCCAGACCTGCCGAGATGGAGAAGCCTTCGAGGATTTGACCATCCTCGTCCTGCAGCAAATAGGTGCGATTGCCGTGGAGCACACCGGGCCTGCCGCCGGTGAGCGAGGCGCAATGTTCCATCTTTTCGTTGACGCCCTTGCCGCCCGCCTCGACCCCGATGATTTGCACATCCTTGTCGTCGAGGAAGGGGAAGAAGAGGCCCATCGCGTTTGAGCCGCCGCCAATTGCAGCGATGATCGTGTCGGGCAGGCGCCCTTCGGCCTCCTGCATCTGGGCTTTGGCTTCTTTGCCGATGATCGCCTGGAAATCGCGTACCATCGCCGGGTAAGGATGCGGGCCTGCAACCGTGCCGATGCAGTAGAACGTGTCGCGCACATTGGTGACCCAGTCGCGCAGGGCGTCGTTCATCGCGTCCTTGAGCGTGCCGCGCCCGGAAGTGACCGGGATCACCTCCGCGCCGAGCAGTTTCATACGAAAGACGTTCGGAGCCTGCCGCTCCACGTCATGAGCGCCCATATAGACGATGCATTTCAGGCCGAACTTGGCGCAGACCGTGGCGGTGGCGACACCGTGCTGCCCTGCGCCTGTTTCGGCGATGATGCGGGTTTTGCCCATGCGGCGGGCCAAGATGATTTGACCGAGAACATTGTTGATCTTGTGCGCGCCGGTGTGGTTCAGCTCATCGCGCTTGAGGTAAATCTTTGCACCGCCCAGATGCTCCGTGAGACGTTCCGCGAAATAAAGCGGGCTGGGGCGACCGACATAATGTGTCCAGAGGAAATCCATCTCGTCCCAGAAGCTCTGATCGGTCTTGGCCTTCTCATATTCTGCTTCGAGATCGAGAATCAGCGGCATCAGGGTCTCCGAAACGAACCGCCCCCCGAACTTGCCGAAACGCCCGTTCTCATCCGGGCCGGTCATGAAGGAATTAAAGAGATCATTTGCCATCTTGCGCGCTCCCGAAGATCAACATGGGAGACTTAGCCCGCTTGGTCAGGTGCGTAAAGGTTGGCAATCCCAGAGTTTCCCAGAAACTCTGCGTACAAATCTTGTCACAAGATTTGTCTCCAAACTTTCTGAGAAAGTTTGAACTATCGACCGTTGAACACTCTTTGTGCAACCCGCGCAAATCCTCTAAGAGGATTTGAGGGCAAACTCTCCGCGAGAGTTTGTGCCCGTCCCACCATAAGAGACACCGGTTCAGCGTTGCAAAAGATCACGACTTGATCCCCATTTTCGACCGCTGCATAACCGCGCCTAGCGATTTCGCGAGAAAACGGGTCGCGACCCACGATGCGCTCCATGTCTTTGATTTTGCGCCGGACCACACCGCCATCTCGAGCGTCCTTCGAGTTGAACAGATGGGCAAACCAGGCTTCGGCGGATTGAGGTGGGGATGCGAGTTTCATCAATTTAACTCGCACGATCCTGGTGAAGATTAGGTTACCCGGTTTGTGCCGCCGCCACGAAATCCAAAATTTTAGCAGCGCCCTTCACCCCGGGTGCACGCTCTACTCCGGACGACACGTCAACTTGCGCAGCACCGGTCAAACGGATTGCCTCCGCGACGTTTTCAGGTGTCAGACCGCCCGCGAGCATCCAGGGCACCGGCCAGCGGCGTCCGGCAATGAGACGCCAATCGAAGATCAGGCCATTGCCGCCGGGAAGGTCCGAGTCTCGCGGCGGCTTGGCGTCCACAAGGATCTGATCCGCGACCTGCCCGTACTCAACCAGCGCAGGCAGATCGCCTTCATCGGCCACACCGACCGCTTTCATCACCGGCAGACCGAACCTTGCCTTCACGTCAGACACGCGTTCAGGCGTTTCATGCCCATGAAGCTGCAGCATATCCAGCGGCACGCGATCAATCAGGCGATCAAGCTCGGCGTCTGTCGCATTCACCGTCAGTGCGACCTTGGCAATACCCTCAGGCACCTCAAGTGCCAGAGTGCGGGCCGCGTCCAATTCCAGATGCCGGGGCGATTTGGGAAAAAACACGAAACCCACATAGGCCGCCCCTGCAGATGCGCAGGCAGTCACGTCTTCGCTGCGGCCGAGGCCGCAGATTTTCACCCGAATTGTCATGAGGTCAGCCCGTATCAGGCAGCGGCGTCATCAAGCAAGGCCAGAACTTCGTCCTTGCCTTTGTTGGCCTCGCGTTTGAGACCCTTCATCTCGCGCTCAAGACGCTCTTTTTCGCGTTTCTGCGCGCGTGCCTCCGCGCGGTGTTTGTGCTCGCGGAACCACTCCCAGACGAACCCGATCAGAAGCCCGGCCACAATGCCTGCAAAGATCACAACAAAGAGCGGCAGTTGATAGGAGAACGGCTGGCCCAGATAGGTGGCAAGCTCCTCAGGAAAGAGCTTCAATTCGACCATGCTGCGATTGGCCAAGGCCATCAGGATCAGGCCCGCGGCCACGACTGCGAGAAACAGGTACTTGATGTAACGCATTGCTCGGCGCCTCTTAGTTGCCGTTCAAACGATCCCGCAACAGTTTGCCGGTCTTAAAGAACGGGACGTGTTTTTCTTCGACATGCACGGCTTCGCCTGTACGCGGATTGCGACCCGTTCGGGCGTCGCGCTTTTTCACTGAGAAGGCTCCGAAGCCGCGCAGCTCCACGCGGTTGCCGCTGGAAATCGCATCAATGATTTCTTCAAAAATGGTGTTCACAATCCGCTCGACATCGCGCTGATAGAGATGAGGGTTTTCGTCAGCGATCTTTTGGATCAGCTCCGAGCGTATCATGTGCAATCCTCCCCAGGATATCAGCGGTGTTGACGCAAAGCCTGTTGGGACTATGGCGAAAATCCGTCGCTGTTGGAAGGGGATAGAGCGCAATCTACCCCGTATTCGGACAGAAAATGCGTCGGATTTTGGCGCAACCGGCTTGTTTTTCCACATTTTTCGGCACTGCGGCACAATTCAGCACTGCTACTTGACCCGCGCGTTAACGCGATTCGCGACGTGAAGGCGCGCCAAAGAAAAACGGCCCCGCGTGGGTGCGGAGCCATCTCTCATTTCAATATTCGGCGGGCTTAGTCGTCGTCGGACTTCAATGCCGCGCCGAGAATGTCGCCGAGCGATGCACCGGAGTCAGAGGAGCCATATTGTTCGACGGCCTCTTTCTCTTCGGCGATCTCGCGGGCTTTGATCGAGAGGCCCAGACGACGGGTTTTGGCGTCCACATTGGTCACGCGCACATCCACCTTGTCGCCGACGCCGAAGCGCTCGGGGCGCTGCTCTGCACGGTCACGGCTGAGATCGGAGCGGCGGATGAAGGATTTTGCGCCCTCATACTCCACCTCGATGCCGCCATCTTCGATCGCGGTCACTTCAACGGTGATGATCGAGCCGCGCTTCACGCCTTCGGTCGCCTGATCGAAGGAACCATCGAGCGCCTTGATCGAGAGCGAAATGCGCTCTTTCTCGACATCCACTTCGGTGACGACGGCTTTCACCATATCGCCCTTGCGGAAGTCCTGCAGCGCATCTTCGCCACGGCCTTCCCAGGTGATGTCGGAGAGGTGGACCATACCGTCGATGTCGTTCTCGAGACCCACGAACAGACCGAACTCGGTGATGTTCTTGACCTCGCCCTCGATCTCCTGACCGACCGGGAACTTCTCGGCGAAGACCTCCCACGGGTTGCGCATGGTCTGCTTGAGACCAAGGGAAACGCGACGCTTGGCGCTGTCGATCTCGAGCACCATGACTTCGACTTCCTGCGAGGTCGAGACGATCTTGCCCGGATGCACGTTCTTCTTGGTCCACGACATCTCGGAGACGTGCACGAGGCCTTCGACACCGGGTTCCAGCTCCACGAAAGCACCGTAATCGGTGATGTTCGTAACGCGGCCCTGATGCACCGATTCCAGCGTATATTTCGCTTCAACAGCGTTCCAAGGATCGTCCTGCAACTGCTTCATGCCGAGGCTGATGCGGTGCGTCTCTTTGTTGATCTTGATGACCTGAACTTTCACGGTCTCGCCAATCGACAGAATCTCACGCGGGTCATTCACACGGCGCCAGGCCATGTCGGTGACGTGCAAAAGGCCGTCGACGCCGCCGAGATCCACAAAGGCACCGTATTCGGTGATGTTCTTGACCACACCGTCAACTGCGTCGCCTTCGGCGAGGTTGCCAATGACTTCGGCGCGCTGTTCAGCACGGGACTCTTCGAGGATCGCACGGCGCGAGACAACGATGTTGCCGCGGCGGCGGTCCATTTTCAGAATCTGGAACGGCTGCTTCATGCCCATCAGTGGGCCAGCGTCGCGAACAGGGCGCACATCAACCTGGGAGCCGGGCAGAAACGCAACGGCACCGCCAAGGTCCACGGTGAAGCCGCCTTTGACGCGACCAAAGATGGCGCCTTCGACGCGCTCTTCATCGGCATAGGCTTTTTCCAGACGATCCCAGGCTTCCTCGCGACGGGCTTTGTCGCGGGAGATGGAAGCTTCGCCGCGCGCATTCTCGACACGTTCCAGGAAGACTTCCACTTCGTCGCCCACATTGATTTCGGGCGCTTCACCGGGATTTGCGAATTCTTTAAGCTCGACGCGGCCTTCCATTTTGTAGCCGATATCGATGATGGCTTGGCCCGCTTCGATTGCGATGACTTTGCCTTTGACGACAGACCCTTCATCGGGTGTGTCCATTTCGAAGCTTTCGTTCAGGAGGGCCTCGAATTCCTCCATAGATGCGTTTTGAGCCATGTGGTCTCAGTTTCCTTTACATTTATTTTGCGGGCCGCGCGGTTGTCTCCGCCGGTCTTGGGTTTCAGTTGGTCAAGGTGGGTTTCGAAAACAAAGAGGGTCGGAAATTTCCGACCCCGCTCATCTCCGGCTGTTCCCGCCGTTTCAGACAGGCGCGCGTATAGCGTGACGGCTGAATGGTTTCAAGGCCATATACGCGGAACGTTGCACACCCCATTCCCTGTAATGCAAACTAGCAGTGCTTTTCTCAGTGAGAGTCTTTATGAAAGAACAAATCGACGTAATACGCGCTACGCCTTCCAAGAGGCTATTCCTCTCAATTATTGCTGATTATGACCTCCTTCGATCAATTTGCGAACTGGTAGACAACGGGCTGGACGTCTGGGTCAGAGGCGGCAAATCCGAAAGATTGCAAATTGACATCCGCCTAAACGAGGATCAGCAAACAATAGTTGTCGAGGACAACGCGGGTGGCCTTGAGCACAGTGAGCTCCGAAACATCGTCGGGCCCGGTCATTCTGGGTCTTCTCCTGATGACGAGGTTATTGGGATTTTCGGCGTCGGCACCAAGCGTGCCGTCGTAGCACTTGCACAAGAAGTTCGAATCAGAACTCGGTCTGCGACCTCGGATGGTTTCGAAATTGGGTTCGACGACGACTGGCTATCTGAAGAAAGCTGGGACCTACCGTTATTCAGAGTGGATGGAGTGAGCCCAGGCTCTACGATAGTCGAGCTTTCACGGCTACGAATTAAGATCACCGAAGACGCCGTTTCGAATTTGATCAAGCATCTATCGGCAGTATACGGCAAGTTCATAACCACCCAAGCGGTAGAAATTGCTGTGAATGGAGAGACCATTCAAGCAGTGTTTTTTGACAATTTTGCATATCCCCCAGGATACGAACCTCGAAATTACAGCGGTCAGATCGAAACCTCAGACGGTCGAAGCATTCAAGTGCAGGCACTTGCAGGGCTTAGCAATGAGTCCAGTCCGGCGACTGGCGAATATGGAGTTTACTTCTATTGCAATGATCGTCTTATCTCACGCGCAGTGAAGAACTTCGAGGTGGGTTTCATGAAGGGTTATGCCGGGGTTCCGCACCCGAAAGTTTCTCTTACAAAGGTAATTCTATCTTTGCGCGGCGGAGCAGAATTGATGCCTTGGAACAGCAGCAAATCTGAGATCAATACTAAGCACGAGGTATTTCAAGCAATTCGAACTTGGCTGATGGAGGTAGTTAAGGACTATGCGAAGCTCTCTCGAATTTGGATGGGTGACTGGCCAAATAAGGTCTTCAAGCACACAGAAGGTGAAATGGTAAATGTAGCAATTGAAAGCTTCCCACAGGCCAAGACGTCGTATCTTCCACCTGCTCCCAAAACCCAGCCTCGGTTCGCGGAGCGCGTTTCAACCGGAAATCAAGAAATCCTAAAGAAGAAGCCATGGACCCGCGGGTTGCTGGATGGGATTATATCGGTTGACGTAATTTCTGGGCAGCGGACGCTCTCACACAAAAATCGAATTAATCTGATAATTTTGGACAGTACGCTCGAAATCGCCTTCAAAGAGTATTTGGTCAATGACTCAGGCACGTATTATGGAGACGCCAAGCTTCTAAAAATCTTCGCCTCGCGTCACGAGGTCCACAGTGAAATAAAGAAGACCGTTTCGCTTGATCCAGACGTCTGGAAGAAAATCGTTCACTATCACGACGTCCGAAATAAGCTGGTTCATCAGAGAGCCACTTCAACAGTTGCCGACCCGGATGTTTTGGAGTTCAGGCAAATGGTTGAAAGCGTATTGCAGGTGCTCTTCGGCTTGAAAGTCTAGCTCAGCTTTTCCCTTGAATTCGTCTCAAATGAGACATATGTGTCTCATCATGACAATCAGACCCACCACCCATGATGCCATTCTCGAAGCCGGGTACCGGCTTCTCAGCAGCAATTCCGGCGCCTCGATGGCGGATATCGCGGAGGCGGCCGGTGTCGGCCGAGCTACGCTGCACCGCCATTTCGCAACCCGCGAAGACCTGATGTCGGCGCTGGCCAAACGTGCGCTCAAGGAGCTGTCGCAGGCCATCGAGACCGCCACGAAGGATGCGCCGAGCTACACCGAGGGTCTGCGGCTTGCCCTGGAAGCCGTGATCCCTCTGGCGGATCGCCAGGCGTTCCTGACGCTCGAGGCCGCCGATCACGACATCGATATCGCCCGCGCCTATGAGCAGGAACGCAAAGAGACCGCGGCCGCCTTTGACGCCGCCAAGTTCGAGGGCAGTTTCGCCAAAGACATCCCCGCGGAATGGATGGTGGCGATGTATGATGCCGTCATCGACGCCGCCTGGACCCTTGTCCGCGCCGAAGACGCCACCCCCAAGCAAGCCGCCAAATTCGCCTGGCGCATGTTGACCGCAGGCCTGTCCGGAGACGCCGATGACCGCTGACCTCATCGAAACCCTGACTGGGCAGATCGATACGGTGTTTTTCCTGATCGGTGCCGCGATCTTTGCCATCGAGTTGCTGGAGGCCGTCTTCAAAGGCAATCTGAAGCGCCGCAAGATCGGAGAAATGATCGCCTCCGCTTCGACGCAGATCCCCTATCTACTGGTCGAGATCACCATCATGACTTCGGCCTATGGGCTATTCTACATCATGCATTTCGGTCTGATCCCCTGGGCCCTGCCCTTCACCTGGTGGACCATCGCGCTGGCGATCCTGATCGCCGATATCACCTACTACTGGGAACACCGGATCGCACACGAGGTAAGGCTTTTGTGGACGCAACATGCCGTCCACCACTCCTCGCGCGACTATAACATCATCACTGGCATTCGCTTCGGTCCGCTGGAAGGCGTCTGGTCGCTGATCGCGCATATTCCAATGGCGCTGATGGGCTTTCCGCCGGAGCTGATCTTCCTCGGTATCATCTCAGTGCTGGCCTATCAGACCTGGATTCACACCGAGACCATCGGCAAGCTGGGGCCTTTGGAATGGGTGCTGAACACGCCGTCCCATCATCGCGTGCATCACGGGTCGGACGAAAAATATCTCGACAGGAACTATGGCGGCATTCTGATCATCTGGGACCGGCTCTGGAACACGTTCCAGGTGGAGGAAGAAACCCCGCGCTACGGGTTGAAACGCGATTTCGACAGTCAGAACCCGTTGAAGGTCTGGTTCTCGGAACTGCCCGGGTTGGGCCGCGATCTGGCCGGTGCAAAATCCGCCTCGGAGGCGTTCGGTTATCTCTTCAGACGCCCAGGCTGGACCCCACCGAAACCCTGATCATCAAGGGCGAGACTTATGATCTGGGGGTCTGGGGGGCATCCCCCAGCCCGGTCGGTCCTGCACAGCAGGCCGAAAACCCTCGTTCAGCCAAGTTCCGAGATCGGATAGACATGCACGAGGTAGAGATAGAAGAAGGCCAGAGACAGCACCAGAATGATCACACCGAGCACCGGAGAGGAGACCTTGAAGCCCTCCTTGGACGCCTCCATCGTCGTTTCGCCGACCTCGCCGCCCTTGGCGTGAAACTGCATCCAGGAGAAATAGAGCCCGATCAGCACAATGCCGATAACGACAAAGAAGATGATGATCGAGGACATGTATTGCCAGTAGAACACGCGCTCCCGGTGCTCGAGGCCGCGTGACAGATTCGCGTAATAAAGCTCCGCGTAGTTTGAGATCGCCTCCAGCGTTTCATCCGAATAGGCAAACCCTTCGGGCAGCGCGGTTGGCTGACCGGGATCGGTCACTTGCGCGCCGAAGGACCCGGCCTGTTTCGCGGCCGCGTCCTGTCGGAGGGCCTCCAGCGGTGACGCCGGCGCCGGCTCCACCTGAGCATGCGCATCCGCCTGGGCCAGAACCGGCAGGATGAGCAGACAGGCAATGAGAAGAAATCGCATGAATCACTCCTGCGCCAGATGTTGGATCGCCCCGATATGGGACAGCATGCGCTCGGCGAAGGGCTCATCCGCATAGATATCGCGATAGGGTGCCTGATCCGCGGGCGCAAGGTAGCCATCGATCACCGCCAGCAGACGCTCCTCCAATGTGCCGCCCCATTCGGTCAGACCGGGCGGGAGGGGCGGCGGCGGATTGCCGGGCACCTGGATCGCGGACCAATTGCTTTCCGTACCATCGGGGAAGATCGTGCCCCCGTCCGATTCCCCGGCAGAGACCCAAACGATGCGCCCATCGCCATAGACCGTCTCAAAGACACCGTCACGGATGCGGGTCTCCACCACGTCATCCGGGCCAGCGGCGGCCGCCCCTGATGACCCTGCGCTGAGACCGCCGACAGAACCGCCGAAATCGGTGATCCGTTCGAGATAGCGCCGCTCCAGACAGGCCGCACCCCCGGCACAGGTGTTGCGCCACTCCAACCACGTGAGCTGGGTCGCGCGCAGGCGGCGTTGCCGCGCTTCGTTGAGGCTGCGGAACAGGTTCCGATACATGCCGACCATGCGCCGATCGAGCGCAGACAACCGGTCCGAGCTGCAAATGGCGCGTTCGCTGCGGTTGAGATTTCCACCGCAATTGAAGCTGGGTTGCGCCAGCGCGGGCGTGGCGAGGGCAAGGAGACAGACAAGGGGAAACAATCGGAAAATCCGGGTCATGAGACAAAATCCTAATCAAAACGCGGTCGATGAAATGCACCGCGGGAACAACAATGGTGGGAAGGTACCACAGGCCCCGGTCTTTCGGCAAATCCCGCCTCTCACCACAACGTGACGTGTTTGTGTGCACGATCCGCGGCAAGGTTGCGGGACAGTCTGAGGAGGCTCATCCATGCTCACCCGACGTGTCTTTATCGGCTCATCCCTTTCCGCCCTGGGCCTTCCGGTGGCCGCCCAAACCGCCGCAACCGAGATGCTGGAGCTGCAATGGGCGGTTCTGAGCGGGCACCGGGAGACGTTTCGATCCGCGCTTGCGACGATAGAGGCCCGGGGCAATCCGGACCTTGCGGCCTCGCTCATCACCGGGCTGCGGTTCACCCGCGGACCCCGCGGCGAGATCGCCGAGAGCTTACGCAAGATCACCGGCGCCAAGGTGGAGACCGATAGCTGGTTCGACTGGATGCTCTGGCAGGAAGCCAATCCGCAGATAACCCCGCATCCGACCTTTCCGGCCTTCAAGAAGGCACTCCTGACCAGCATCGATCCCAATTTCGATATCTTCCTGAAGGACGAGTTCATCACGCCGGAAAAAATGAAAATCCGGCTGGAAGAGATCACCTGGGGCGGGGTGCGCAAGGACGGCATCCCCTCGCTCGACAATCCCGACCTGATCGCTGCAGCAGACGCCAGCTATATGCGCGAGGACGATCTGGTTTTTGGCGTCTCAATCAATGGTGACACCCGCGCCTACCCCTTGAGGATCATGGGGTGGCACGAGATGTTCAACGAGGTGATCGGCGGCGTTCCGGTGGCTTTGGCTTACTGCACGCTCTGTGGTTCGGGCATTCTGTTCGAGACGCAAGTTGAGGGCCGCGCGAAACCGCTTGTGTTCGGCTCTTCCGGTTTTCTCTACCGCTCCAACAAGCTGATGTTTGACCGCGAGACCCACTCTCTCTGGAACCAGTTCACCGGCAAACCAGTGGTGGGGCCGCTGGTGAATTCCGGGATCGCGTTGAAACAACGCCCTGTGGTGATCACCGATTGGGCGAGTTGGTGGGCCTCGAACCCTGACACCAGAATCCTCTCGCTCCAGACCGGGCATCGGCGCGATTACGGCTCCGGCGTCGTTTACAACGAGTATTTCGCCTCGCCGGACCTGATGTTCCCAATCCAGGTTGACGAACGCCTCGCGCTTCAGAAGGACTACGTCTTTGGCATCCGGCAATTCGGCGGTGCCAAGGCCTGGCCGCTGAAAGCTTTCAAGACGCGCAAGGTGATCAATGATGAGATGCTCGGCACCCCGCTGGTGCTGATCGGCGACGAACGCACCCGCACCGTGCGCGCCTATGAGCGCGGGGCGCATGCGTTTCGCAGCGATGGCGGACGCATGGTCGATGAAACGGGCGCGGTCTGGAACGTCACCGAACAAGAGTTGTCCAATGGCGAGACTTCCCTGCCCCGGGTCGCGGGTCACGTTGCCTATTGGTTCGCCTGGAACGGGTATCTGGGCGCGGAATCGGAGCTTTACGACGGCTAAGTTTTCGGCTTTCGGACCAACTCGAAAATCATCTTGAGGCGCGCGAGGAATCCACGCAGGGATTGTTCGGTCTCGATGGGTTTCTTCTCTTTGTCGCTCATGACCCGCGCACCTTTTCAACTTCCGCGATGGCCGCCGTGACGGCCTCCGCGATCTGCATCTCGGAGGTGTCGATCAACACCGCATCCTTCGCCGCCACCATGGGTGCCGTATCACGCCCCGTATCCCGGGCATCGCGGGCTTTGACATCTGCCAGAACCTGATCCCGGGTCACCGACGCGTCCTTCGCGACAAGCTCCAGATACCGCCGTTCTGCCCGGACCTCGGCGCTTGCCGTGACAAAGAGTTTCACCTCCGCCTCAGGGCAGATCACCGTGCCGATATCGCGCCCGTCGAGCACCGCGCCCTCCTCGCGGGCGGCGAAGCGGCGCTGGAACGCCACAAGGGCGGCGCGCACCTCCGGGATCACCGCGACTTTTGAGGCCGCCTGGGCCACGTCCGCCGTGCGCAGGTCCTCGCGGGCGAGGTCTTCGGGGCGCAATTCCTGTGCGGCGGCGACCGGGTCTTCGCCGGCAATGACGCGCGCCGCGGTGGCACGATAGATCAGCCCGGTATCGAGATGCGCAAATCCGAAATGCGCCGCAACCGCCTTCGAAATCGTGCCCTTGCCCGCCGCCGCCGGGCCATCGATCGCAACGGTGAAACTCATGGCACCATGGTCGTGAAGGCCGGATCGTCCTGCGCGGCCTGCGGCAGGCCATCAGCGATCTCGTAATAGTCGCCCTTATCGGCGCAGAAGATATGCGCTTTCAGGTGTAAGCCGGTCGGCGTGTCGAGCGTGCCCGCAAAGATTGACAGATTCGCCCCTGCCCCGTCCCAGAACAGGTTCGACCCGCAGATGCCGCAAAATCCGCGCCGCGCCGTGTCGGAGGAGGCGTACCAGGTGACCTCGCCCGTGATCTGAATATCGCCGCGCGCACAGGAGGTCGCGGCCACATGATGCCCGCTGGTTTTGCGGCATTGCCGGCAGTGGCAGGCAATGACCGGGCGCAGCGGGCCATCGACCGTGTAAGTCACGGCGCCACAGAGACATCCACCGGTGCGGGTCATCGCTGCTCCTTCCTTCTCCAGCCGATCAGGGCGGAAATGACCGCGACCGTCAAGGCGGCGAATTTCAGCTGCGTCGCTGTGGAGGCGAGCGTGACGCGCCAGGGGTCGAACTCGATGAAGGCCGGCGACATGAGCGTGCGCCAGAGGAAGGCGTTCTCGACCAGATCGGCGAGCACGAAGAGCGTGCCGGTCGCCGCGGTGATGAATTGCCAGGGGCGGATCAAGTCGAGCGCGTTCAACAGAAGGATCGCGAAGCTGCAGGCAATGAAAACATAATCGAGCCAGACATAGGCATAGCCATATTCCAAGCGCTGAGCGTAGCTGAGCGAGAACGTATAGTCCGAAGCGCGCCCAAACGAATAGCCAAAGGGGCGCAGGTCAAGCAAGCGTCCCTCATCCGTGGTCAGCGATGAATAGGCGATGTAGTTCAGCCCGAAGAGCAGCGCGACCCAGACAAAGGCGAGGCGCTTGATCCACCAGGTGCGGCTCACGGATCGTCCCGTGTCAGCGTCGCGCCGAGACCGGTCATGAGCTCTTCGAAGATCGGGAAAGAGGTGGCGATCGGCCCACCATCGTCGATGGAAATTGGCTTCTGCGCGGCGAACCCGGCACAGAGGAAGGACATTGCAATCCGGTGGTCGAGCCGCGCTTGCGCCGTGGCGCCGCCCGGCACGCCGGATGGACCGAGCCCATGCACCGTCATACTGTCTTCGGTTTCCTCGATAGTCACACCGCAAGCCTCCAGCCCGCGCGCCATGGCGTCGATCCGGTCGCTCTCCTTCACCCGCAATTCCTTGACGCCCAGCATCACGGTCTTGCCGGTCGCATTGGCAGCCACGACCGAAAGGATCGGGTATTCGTCGATCATCGAAGCAGCGCGTTCGGGCGGCACCTCGATGCCCCGCATGTCGGGCGAAAACTTAGCGCGCAGATCGGCGACGGGCTCGCCGCCCTCTTCGCGTTCGTTCTCGAACGTTAGGTCGGCACCCATCTCCTGCAAGGTGATGAAGAGCCCCGCCCGGGTCGGGTTCAGCCCGATATTGGGCACCAAAACGTCAGAGCCTTCGGAGATCAGGGCCGCGCAGACCGGGAAGGCGGCGGAGCTTGGGTCGCGCGGGACCGTGATGCTCTGCGGCGTGAGTTCCGGCTGACCGATCAGGGTGATCACCCGCCCCTCCTCCGTCTGTTTAACCGACAGATCGGCACCGAAACCGCTCAACATGCGTTCGGTGTGGTCGCGGGTGACCTCCTGTTCGATCACCACGGTGTGGCCGGGCGCATTGAGGCCCGCCAGAAGCACGGCGGACTTCACCTGTGCCGAAGGGACCGGGACCGTGTAACGCACGGGGATGGGCTCATCAGCACCGATAATGGTCATAGGCAATCGCCCGCCTTCCCGACCAACCGCCTGCGCCCCGAAAAGCGCCAGTGGATCGGTTACCCGCCCCATGGGTCGGCCATTGAGGGACGCGTCACCAGTGAACGTCGCCCTGATCGGTGTGGTTGCCATCGCGCCCATGATCAGGCGCACTCCGGTGCCGGAGTTGCCGCAGTCGATGACGTGATCGGGCTCCGCGAAACCGCCGACGCCGACACCATGAACAGACCAATTGCCCTCGCCGTGGTTAATCACCTCGGCACCGAAACTTGCCATCGCTCGTCCAGTGTCGAGCACGTCCTGCCCTTCGAGCAAACCGGTGATTTTCGTCTCGCCGACCGAGAGCGCGCCGAGGATCAGGGAGCGGTGAGAGATCGATTTATCCCCGGGCACATGCGCTGTGCCGCGCAAGGCTCCGCCCTTCCGGGCGGTCATTGGAATGGGATCACCGTGGCTCGACATGGGGGTATCCTGAAGCTGAAAGCTCCGGCGTGATAGCGTAGTCCCCCATCGGTGTCCACGCGCACCGATGCGCCAGAAATCAGAATTTGTGATATGCTCTCAGTGCGGAGATTTTATCGCAGATTTCGAGGGATTTATTCATGGCAAACGAACCGAGTATTCTTGAGCGCGGTCTTGTCCTGCACACCGACCCAAGCCAACGAGCGCCGGACAATCAGAAGGTGCTCGACCGGCTGGCCCTTCTCGTTGGGCTGGTGGCCTTTGGTCTGCCGATCGCGCTGGCGATCGGGGCGACAATCGGCGGGAGTTGCTTTCGCGATAGCATCAGTCACTTTTACCATGCGCAGTTTCTTGGGTCCGTTTTCGTCGGCCTCCTGTTTTTCATCGGAGGCTTCCTGATCGCCTATTCCGGGGACCATTGGCTGGAGACGTGGGGCAGCACCATCGCAGGGCTCTGCGCCCTCGGAGTGGCCCTGTTTCCGACCGCTGGCGGCGGCTGCGAGATAATGGAGACGTTCCTGTCACGGACCTTTGTCGAAGTGGCAAATCCCACCTCTGCGAGCGGTGTCTACACGATTGTCAAAGAAACCGCCGAGGGCGAGAGCCTGTTCCAGCTCTTCGGCAAGGCGAGCGAGTATCACTTCACCGCAGCAGCAGGTGTATTCATTTATCTGGGGCTCTACTGCCTTGTTGTCCTGCGCCGTGTGATCCCGGAACGGCACGGCGTGGGGGCTGACATGATCGCCACTAAACGCCGCCGCAACAAACTCTATTTCTGGTGCGCGATTGCGATCTTCCTATGCGTTGCACTCCTGGGCCTACGCGGCACATTGGGCATCGATGAAGTGGCGTGGAATCTCTGGAACGGGACGTTCTTCGTGGAGACCGTCGCACTCTGGGCCTTCGCTCTGGCGTGGTTCACGAAGGGCCGTATCTTCGAAAGCATGAACGATTAGCCGCGCCGAAAAGTCAGGTAATGCGGCACGCGACCCTCGCGCAGGGCCTTTTGCTCATAGCGCGTCGAGAGCCAGTCACCCCAAGGCTCACGCCAATCTTCGGGGCGCCTGGCAATCCATGTGAACCCCGCCTTCGGCACCTCTTCGAGGGCCTGACGGACGTAGTCGGGAATATCAGTCGCAAGGCGAAGCTCCGATCCTTCCGCGAGGACCCGTTGGAGCGGCTCGAGATGCTCAGGTGTCACGAACCGCCTGCGGTGGTGGCGCGCCTTGGGCCAAGGATCGGGGTAGAGCAGAAACGCTTTCTCGATGGCGCCATCAGGCAGCACGTCGAACAGATCGCGCGCATCGCCATGGTGGACAGAAATGTTCTCAACCCCCTCGCGCCGGATTTTCCCCAGAAGGGTCGCGACACCGTTCACGTATGGCTCGACACCGATGAACCGCGTATCGGGATGCAATTGTGCTTGGTGCACAAGATGCTCGCCCGCACCGAAGCCGATCTCGAGCCAAACGGGCGCGTCGCCGAACAGCGTCTCCATATCCAATAGATCGCGATCAGGATTGTCCTCAAAGCCGACACCCGCCAGCCGCACTTGCGGCAGGATTTCCTCCAAGTCGCGTTCTTGACGAGGATGCAAGGTCTTGCCCTTCAGACGTCCGTAGAAATTGCGCCAGGGGCGGGGCGGGGTTTTGCTCATGGCGCGGGGTTTAGCTTGGGCCTCGTGCGCTCTCAAGCGCGAAAAAATGCGACGGAACCGGGCGGCAGAATCGTTGGTCGAGTGATAGGATCGCAATAACTGGAAGGGACAGCCCCATGCGCACTGCACTCACCGCATTTCTACTGCTCGCAACACCGGCTTTTGCCGCGGAACGGACCGTCACCGTCGATGTCTGGGCGGACAATTGGTTCGCCATGTATGTGAACGGATCGAAAGTTCTGGAGGACTCCGTGCCGATCACCACGGAGCGCTCGTTCAATGCTGAAACGGCGCAGTTTTCGGTCGCCCTGCCCGCGCAGATCGCCTTTATCGCCAAGGATTTCAAAGAAAATGACACCGGTCTGGAATATATCGGCAGTCGCAGGCAGCAGATGGGCGATGGCGGGTTCATCGCGCAATTCAAGGATGCGGCGAGCGGCGAAACGCTTGCTGTGACCGATCAGAACACCCGGTGCATGGTGATCCATCATGGACCGGTGGACACATCTTGCGCGAAGGAGAGTAACCCCGTGGCCGGACAAGGGGCCTGCGCCTTCGAAGCAAAAGAAGAGCCCTCAGGCTGGGCTGATACGGGATTTGACGACAGCGATTGGCCGCAAGCGACCGAGCACAGCGAAAGGGCCGTGAGACCCAAAGACGGTTACGACCGCATCCGCTGGGACAACTCTGCGGAACTGATCTGGAGCGACGATCTGGAACGCGACAACACGCTTCTCTGTCGGCTCACGATCAGCGAGTAAGGCAGTGACCTGAGATCAAACGGCTTTCTTCAGGGTCTCGACCAGATCGGTCTTCTCCCAGGAGAAGCCGCCATCAGCATCCGGCGCGCGTCCGAAATGGCCGTAAGCGGCCGTGCGCTGATAGATCGGTTTGCGCAAACCCAGATGCTCGATGATGCCGCGCGGGGTGAGGTCCATGCAATCCGCAACAGCCTTCTCGATCTGGGACTCATGCACTTCGCCAGTGCCGTAAGTATCGGCATAGATCGATAGCGGCTTGGCGACACCGATGGCGTAGGAAAGCTGGATTGTGCAGCGCTTGGCCATGCCCGCGGCGACGACGTTCTTGGCAAGATAGCGCGCCGCATAGGCCGCCGAGCGGTCCACCTTGGTCGGGTCTTTGCCCGAGAACGCACCACCGCCATGGGGTGCCGCACCGCCATAGGTGTCAACGATGATCTTGCGACCGGTCAGCCCGGCATCACCGTCCGGGCCACCGATCACGAAGGCCCCGGTCGGGTTCACATGCCATTCTGTTTCGTTGGTGATCCAGCCGTCTGGCAGGGTTTTGCGGATATAGGGCTCGACCACCGCGCGCACGTCATCAGACGACATGCTTTCATCGAGGTGCTGGGTAGACAGAACGATGGAGGTCACGCCAACGGGTTTGCCGTTGCGATAGGTCACCGAAAGCTGCGATTTCGCATCCGGTCCAAGCTGCGGCGTCTCACCAGCGTGACGCGCTTCGGCCAGATTGCGCAGGATCGCGTGGGAGTATTGGATCGGCGCCGGCATCAATTCCGGCGTTTCATCGACCGCATAACCAAACATGATCCCCTGATCGCCGGCACCATCCTTGTCGACGCCTTGCGCGATATGGGCCGATTGCGCGTGCAGGTGGTTCTCAAAACTCAGGTCCTGCCAGTGAAACCCGTCCTGTTCGTAGCCGATATGTTTCACACAGTCGCGCGCAATCGCCTCAACACCTCCCATGAACCCATCAAGCTTGTCACGGGTCGAGAGACCCACTTCGCCACCCACAACCACGCGGTTTGTCGTGGCAAAGGTCTCACAAGCCACACGCGCCATCTCCTCCTCCGCGAGAAACGCATCGAGGATCGCGTCAGAGATGCGGTCGCAGATTTTGTCGGGATGTCCCTCGGAAACGGACTCCGAGGTAAAAAGGTAGTTCTGGCGTGCCATGAAGATGCTCCGGTCAAAAGAAATCCCCTCCGTCAGGAAGCCGTTGGAGAGGTCGTCCGCGCGAGGTAACGGGAGTTTTGGCGGAGGTCAATCTTTCTTGTTGCGTCCGAGCGCCGCAAGGCTCCCTAAAGCAACAACAAGCAACAGAAGAACCGGCATATCGCCCGTTCGGGTGTAGATGGTCGGCAGTAAGGGAGCCGGGATCGCCTCGTCGAGATATCCGGTCTCATTCAACGGTGCCGAGCGCAGAATGCGCCCCAATGGGTCGATCACGGCGCTGACGCCGGTATTCGCCGAGCGCAGCACCGGCAAACCCTGCTCCACCGCCCGCAAACGGGCCTGGGCGAGATGTTGATAAGGCCCGGTGAGATTGCCGAACCAGGCGTCATTGGTGATTTGCAGGATCAGGTTGGGCCGCGTCTCGGTGCGCAAATGGCGCGGGAAAATCAGCTCGTAACAGATGAGCGGCAGGGCAGGACCGATCCCGGGGATGTCGATTAGGGTCGGTCCCGGACCGGGGGCGAAACCGCCGCCTTCCACGGCGGTCATGCGGCGAATTCCGATGCTGGACAGGATTTCTGCGAAGGGCACGTATTCGCCAAACGGAACAAGATGGTGTTTGTGATAAGGCGCGCCAAGCGTGCCATCGGGGTCCATGACGGACAGGGCATTGCGATACGTACCGTCTACAAAATCGTTCACACCGAAAACCAAGGGCCGTCCCGATGCGGCCTCCTGCATGAAGCCAAGCGCGTCTTCTGCGCGGTCCAACCGCCAGGCGAGCGCGGATTCCGGCCAGACAACCACATCCACATCGCCCTCTTCCCCCGTCATCTGGATCAGACGTCCAAAGAACTCCGGGATCATCTCCGGGTCCCATTTCTGGTGCTGCGGCGCGTTTGGCTGCACAAGACGTGCGGTCTTGCCGGAGGGTGCGACGTCAGTCGCGCTCAGCGTCAGAGCGCCATACCCAAACGCCACCACCAACAGAGACAGAGATGCCGCACCGCCGATCCATCGGCGTCTGACCACGAACGGCAAGCCCGCGATCAGCAACGTGAGCAAGGTCAGGCCATGCGGCCCGGTTACGCTCGAGAGCATGCGCACCGGCGTGTCGATCCAAATATGACCAACAAGCGCCCAGGGAAATCCGGTGAAAAGCACGCCCCGCAACGCTTCTGTCGCGGTCCAAAGCAGGATAAGAGCCAATATGCGCGCCTGGAAGAACCGCGCAGCCAGCCAAAATGCGGCCGCCCAGAGCAACGCCAAGCCGCCACTGAGCAGAACCAGCGCGAAGGGCGCCATCCAACCGTGGCGCGGGATATCGACCAGAAACGGCTCAACGATCCAGCTCAACGACGCCGCAAAATAGCCAAACCCCGCGCCCCAACCGATCCGTGCCACGTTCCACGACGCATCCGCATGTCGTGCCAGCCAAAGCACCGCACAGAACCCGGGAATGGAGAGAAACCAGAAGTTCAGCGGCGCTTGGCCCGTCGCCGCCACAACGCCAGCGATCACGGCCAGGCCGAGTGCGCGTGTGTCGGGACGTCTGAAAAAGCCTGTCACTCGCCGGCAGGCACGGAGAGCCGAACGCGCAGCCGTTTGATCCGGCGCGGATCGGCATCGACAACTTCAAATTGCGGACCGAGCGGGTGCTTGATCACCTCACCGCGGGCCGGGATTTTGCCGGTCAACATGAAGACGAGCCCACCCAGCGTATCGATCTCCTCATCCATCTCGGCGTCAGAGAGCCGCATCCCGATCTCGCTTTCGAACTCCGCGAGGGGCGCACGGGCCTGCACCAGATAGCAGCCGGGTTTTTCCAGCTTCCAGTGATCGGCCTCATCGACATCGTGCTCATCCTCGATATCGCCGATCACCTGCTCAATCAAATCCTCGATGGTCACAAGCCCATCCACCCCGCCATATTCGTCAATCACCAGTGCCATATGTTTGCGCTCGGTCTGCATCTTGGTCAGCAGCACTCCGATGGGCATTGATGGCGGCACGAAAAGGACCGGGCGCACCATCCGTTTCAGCGAGAACCCTTTTCCCTTGGCGCCATTGCCGTTGAACCCATGCTTCAGGGCGAGGTCTTTGAGGTGGATCATGCCGACGGGTGTGTCCAACGTCTCCTTGAAAACCGGCAGCCGCGTCAGCCCGCTTTCCCGAAAGGTGGCGACCAGTTCCGCCATATCGATATCGACGGGGACCGACACGATCTCCGCCCGCGGGATCAGCACATCCTCCACACGTTTGGTGCGCAAATTGCCCATGCCGATGCGCTGCGCGGCGGGCACGGCATTAACGTGAGGCGTTGCTGTATTGTTCGGAGAAAATGCCGCAGCGAGGCGCGAAAACAGGCCCGGTGCGGCGGTGGTCTCTGACAGGTCGGGCTCTTTTTGATCGTGCGGCGCGCTTTGCGCAGCGCTAGACGATCCGTCGGTCGTGTCACCCATGATCTGACTTTAGGTCCTTCTCAAACAAACGCTCGGGAGCAGCGTTAGGAACCATATGGGTCCGCAATCCCAAGCTTGGCAAGTATGCGGGACTCCAAGCTTTCCATCAAGTCGGCATCTTTCGGCCGGATGTGATCAAATCCTAACAGATGCAGGATGCCATGGAGGAGGAGATGCGCGGTATGATCTTCCAGGCTTTTGCCCTGCTCCTCCGCCTCCCGCGCGCAAGTCTCATATGCGATGGCGATATCGCCCAGTTCCTGCTCTGCCGCGCCAATTTGCGGCATGTCACCCTCGTCTCCGGCGGACAAATCCCGGCTTGGCCAGGAGAGTACATTTGTCGGCCCTGCCGTGTCGCGAAAATCCGAATTTAGCGACGCGATCCGGTCATCATCACAGGCCAGCAGACTGATTTCGAAGCCTCCCGGCAAACCAAGCTCTTTAGAAATCCCCGCACCAACCCGGCCTGCGATTTGATCGAGACCAACGCTCTCCCAGGCGGTCTCCTCGACCAGAATATCCACTTCAATCCCTGTTTCCATCTGGTTGAGATATACCCCGGGGGAGTTTGAGGGGGCTGGCCCCCTCATCAAATCATGGTGCGCCGCGCATGCGGCTCCGTTGGATTACGACGGCCCATCCGCCTTGTCATAGGCCTCGATGATGCGCGCCACGAGCGGGTGACGCACGACGTCCTTCGCGGTGAAGTAGCTGAAAGAAACGCCCTTCACCCCGCTGAGCAGGTCTTCTGCATCCCGCAAGCCCGATTTCACGCCGCGCGGCAGATCGACCTGAGAGCGATCGCCCGTGACCACCATGCGGGAGCCTTCCCCAAGACGTGTGAGAAACATCTTCATCTGCATCGTCGTGGCGTTCTGCGCTTCATCAAGCACCACAAAGGCATTCGCCAGCGTGCGCCCCCGCATAAACGCCAAAGGCGCAATCTCGATGCGCTTTTCCTCGATCAGTTTCGTGACCTGTTTGCCCGGCAGAAAATCGTTCAGCGCGTCATAAAGCGGCTGCATATAGGGATCGACTTTGTCCTTCATATCGCCCGGTAGAAAGCCCAGACGCTCGCCCGCTTCCACGGCAGGGCGCGAGAGGATGATCCGGTCCACTTCACCAGCAAGAAACTTCGACACGCCCACCGCCACAGCAAGATAGGTTTTACCCGTGCCCGCTGGCCCGATGCCAAACCCAAGCTCGTTTTTCATCAACTGCGTGACATAGGCTTTCTGCGCGGGCGTGCGCGGCTCAACCGTTTTTTTACGGGTCTTGATCTCCACGCGACCGCCTTTGAACATCTCAAGTTGGTCGCCGTCTCGGGTGCCCGTCCCGCTTTCAGAACGGCCCATGCGGATTTCGGCATCGATATTGGCAGGGCTCACATCACGGCCCGCTTCCAGGCGCACATAAAGCGCGTTGAGCACCCGCGCCGCCTCGCCTCGCGCTTCCCCCAGCACAGCCAGTTGATTGCCCCGGCGCAGGATTTGCACCCCAAGCCGTTCTTCGATCTGGGCGAGGTTGCGATCAAATTCTCCGCATAAGTCGATCAGTACCCTGTTATCCGGAAACTCCAGCAGAAGTTCATGTTCGGGGTCCTCCGCACTTGGCGGGGCCGGGTTTGTGAAAGTCAATCGGAGCTCCTTAGATCAGCGTTCGGTTCGATGGTGCCAAGCCACAGCGCGCGGTGCAAGCAATACACGGCAAGTCTTCACATATCTGAAACAAAAAAAGCCGCAGGCGAACCCGCGGCTTTGGAGAAAATCTGTGGCGTTTCAACCACTCCGGTTTAGACCGGATCAGCGATGTTAGACCCGCCTTTAAACTCTCCTGTGGCATAGCCCGGAGGGGCCGCGCCGGAGCAAACCGGCTTGCCTGTTTTTGGGTGAAGACGGGCCGAGAGATACCCCTCAACGCCATCGTCAATAATCCAGTGATCACAGCCGCGCGGGTCAACCCAGATGCCCGCTTGCAGCTGACTCAGATCCTTGCTGTCGCGGCCTCGGTCGACCGTTTTGTCACCCTTGTTGGAGTAGCCTTCGGTCAGACCCTCAGCGCAACCTGCAACGCTGAGAGCGACCAGAACGACAAATGCTTTCTTCATGCTCATATTATCCCCGCCTCCGCTCAATGGTGATGTCTGTAGCCGCCGCGGCAGACCGGTTTGCCGTTGCGATCAACATGGGGGGTCATGAACCCTTCCCAGCCGTCATCCATCACCCAATGCTCACAGCCATCGGGATCGACCCAAATCGTCGGCTCATAGCGCTCCACCAGAAGCGTCGTGCGGCGTTTGATCTTGGTGCCCGGCGGAAGTTCACCCTGTGTGAAGCCGTGCTGTGGCGTGTAGATATATGTTTGCTGCGCTGAGACCTCAGAGGCGGAATACATAAAACCGGCCGCAAAGACGGCGCCTGCTCCCACAAGAGTGCGCAAAGTTTTGGAAATGCTGACAATCACTGCCCTCGTCCTTTGCCTGTTGCTTCTTCTTTTTGTGACGCTTCGTGTTGCCTCAACCGGCGCGCCTTGACCTATATGTGGATAACCCTAGCAAACTTCTGTGGGAATAAAAGCGGAAATTACCATATATAGTTGCATTTTGGCCTTGAATCCTTGGGGATTCCGGAAATTCACCACTGTGGGTAGGCCTGGGGATAAGCTGTGAGTTGTTGGGGACAGGTGAGCTTCAGCGCTCAATCCATTGGCCGGAAAGCGAATTTGAAGCCGAGGCTTCGATGCGAACCGGTTGAATGGTGCCCAGCACCTTCTCCGGCGCATCAGCGTGGACCGCGTGCAGATACTGTGACTTTCCAACCACTTGCCCCGGGTTGCGCCCCGCTTTCTCAAAAAGCACGGCCACTTCGCGCCCGACCATACTCTCCTGTGCCGCGCGCTGCTGGTCGCTCAGAAGGGCTTGCAGCTCATAAAGCCGCGCCTGCGCGACCTCCTCGGGCACAGGGTCCTTCTCGGCCGCAGGGGTGCCGGGGCGGGCAGAATATTTGAAAGAGTAGGCCTGCCCGTAGCCGACGCGCGCGACGAGATCCATCGTGTCGGCAAAGTCCTGATCGGTTTCGCCCGGGAACCCAACAATGAAATCGCCCGAGAGCAAAAGATCAGGACGCGCGTCCCGGATGCGGTCGATGAGGCGGAAATACTGATCTCGGGTATGTTTACGGTTCATCGCCTTGAGGATACGGTCCGAACCCGACTGTACCGGCAAGTGCAGATAGGGCATCAGTTTTTCGCATGTGCCATGCGCCTCTATCAGCGCCTCATCCATATCGTTGGGATGGGAAGTTGTGAAACGGATGCGTTCCAACCCCTCAATCTCTGCCAGCGCCCAGATCAGGCCTGCGAGGCCCTTGTTATGCCCGTGATAGGCGTTCACATTCTGGCCCAGGAGCGTGATCTCCCGCACGCCGCGCGCGACCAACTCCTGCGCCTCCGAGTTCACCCGCTCGGCAGGCCGGGACACCTCGGCGCCGCGCGTGTACGGCACCACACAGAAGGCACAGAACTTGTCACAACCCTCCTGCACGGTCAGAAACGCCGTCGGTCCGCGTTGCGGTTTGGGGCGTTTGGGCAGATGTTCGAACTTATCCTCTTCAGGGAAATCTGTGTCGAGGGCAGGTACTCCTTGTGCCGCCTTCGCGGTCAACTCCGGCAACCGATGATAGCTTTGCGGACCCACCACCAGATCGACCAGGGGCTGGCGACGGATGATTTCTTCCCCTTCGGCTTGAGCCACGCAGCCCGCCACCCCAATCTTCAGATCGGGTTTCTCATCCTTCAAGGGCCGCAAACGCCCCAACTCGCTGTAAACCTTTTCTGCAGCTTTTTCGCGGATATGACAGGTGTTGAGCAGGATCATGTCGGCCTCGGCCATCTCCGTCGTCTCGACATACCCTTGAGCGCCCATAGCTTCGGCCATGCGCTCGCTGTCATAGACGTTCATCTGACAGCCATAGGTCTTGATGAAGAGCTTCTTGGGGTCGGCCATGAAACCGGGCGCTCCAACGACTGAAAGGACAGATCGGTGCATTACCGCAACGCGAGAAGTCATGCAATTGAGCAATCTTGCAATCGTGCCGAGGATCACAGAGGCTGCGCGCGGAGCAGCCATAAGCGACCGCAATGAAGTACACCTCCCTCACAAATTTTGCGTCACAGGCGAAATCGGCCCTGCACCCAAAGGGGCCGCACGCGATTGTGTTGATCGAGGACCCGGCGGAAGTGGACAGCACCATCGCGCATCTGCGCGAGATCGGATTTCGCGAGGTGATTGCGGTGGGCAGCGAGGACCTGTTGCCCGAGGATGAGACCGTTCATGCGGTGGTCCACGACATGCACCGCGAAAATGCGCTCTGCGATGTGATCAATACGATCATCAAAGCCTGCCCGGGGGCTTGGCTGCACTACTGTTATAACGCCGAATATCTGTACTTCCCGTTTTGCGAGACTCGGAACGTGCGCGAAATGATCGCCTTTAATGTCGAGGAGCGGCGCGACACGATCCTGACCTTCGTGGTCGATCTCTACTCCAACGATCTGGGCCAGTTTCCGAACGCGGTGTCCCGCGAAACCGCGCATCTGGACAAATCCGGCTACTACGCGCTGGCGCGGTTCACAGAAGATGGCGAAAAACTGGAGCGGCAGCTCGATTTCTTCGGTGGTCTGCGCTGGCGGTTTGAGGAACACGTGCCCTGGCTACGCCGGAAAATCGACCGTGTGAGCATCTTCAGGGCGAAGAGGGGTCTCGAAATCCGCGAAGATCACACGTTTAACGACGAAGAATTCAACACTTTTGCCTGTCCATGGCACCACAATATCACCGCAGCGGTTTGTTCATTTCGGACCGCCAAGGCTTTGATGACAAACCCCGGGTCGATGTATGCAATCCCGCATTTCTGGTGGAGCAATTCAGAGAAGTTTCAGTGGAATTCCAATCAGTTGATGGAATTGGGCCTGATGGAGCCTGGTCAGTGGTTCTAATTCAATTGTTCAGCCTATTCACCGACTAGCAGGCTCGCATACACCAATAGCGATACTGGTAGAAAAAAGATGAGCATAGCAATGGCAGCCCATCCGAACCGCGAGTTTTTTTTGCACGTACTCGATGTTTTGTTCGTTTTTCCATCGGACCTCATAGGCGTAAGGGATCATCCAGACGATTCCGAGAACACCAAACAATCCCAAACCATTTCCGCCATCCGGGATTTGCTCGAACATTCGCCATGCTATTGCCGACAAGAAAAACAAGATTGCCGAGACTGGCGCCAGCGGCTTCAGGATACTAGCTCCACGAGGAGGGTGGGTTGCAACGCGCCAGAACAAATTGAAATTCGTGAAAGGGATAAACACCATGCGCCAGAATGGGGAGACTTCCTCCTTTCCTATATCCCGAACCCAAACCCAATTTTTGTAGGCCCAATAGCTTTGGTAGATTCCAAGTGAGGCGAATGACAGCAACAAGAACTTTGCCATGGAAACGGGATAGAATATCTGGTGCTTGCGATCCTCTAAATCACTGTGCCGGTCCACATAGACCACGAAGCCAGAAATCAGAACGAGCGCCAGAAAGTATGCTGTGAAAAGACTTTCGGCTCTTTCGATATACCAAGGGTCCGGCTCGGGCAGCGTATAGCTGGTCCAAGCTAAGTCCTTGATCTCATCGACGGCTTCCATGTGATCGTCAAAATCAGCGGCATCAACCCAATCGTCTCTGATTTCCAACTCGAACTCTTGCAGATAATTGCCGCGCGAGACACGACCCCGATGCTCAAAGCGGAGCGCTGAAGAGTTGATTTCCTCGCTCCAAGGCGAAAACTCAAACTCTTCCGCCGCGATCAGCGTCTTGCTTTGAGTGATTTTGAGAGGGTATCGCGGCACGTGATAAGGGTCGTTTCGCTCAGTTTGATCGGAAGCTTCTATTGAGCTCGAAATGTCGTCGGCCCAAAAGTAGAACACATGGGTATCATCCTCGTCGTCTCCCTCGTCGCCAGCGACCCCGAAGGGATCGGGAATACGGTACTTTGCCGAAATGGTGACTTGGGCCAAGTCCTCGTCGACCGAGAACTCGAAAGGTCCGTCTTTTTCAATGCCTGGAAACTGCTTGCGATAAAATTCAAGATATGCGTCTTCGAGTTCGGTGATGCCGTCGGTCTCGTGCCACGTGTAAATCCGGTCCGCAGCACTCATCCTAAATACAACGTTTGTCGAAAATTTTGCCGTGTCACCGTCGCGAACATCGTAGACGTCAACGGTCCTGCGGTGCCAATCAGGTAGCGGTGCAACAACGTCAACAACACCAGGACCATCGGGTTGCACCGGAACACCTTTGCCGAAATTCGCTTGTTGAAGGCGATCAAGACTGCCGAGCTGCGGGCCGGTGGTGGGATCCAGCATATAGGATTTGCCAGCAGTTTTGACCATCGAGATGACGTGGTCGAATGCGGCATGAGAAGGAATATCTTGCTCCAGATGTCTGGCGCGGTCAAAGCTGACTAGAACGGGTTTAGCCTCGAAACCAAGCGCGAAGAGAATTGAGTTCAGAAGCACGACCATGTCTTTGCAGTCGCCAAATCTGCGCAGCAGCGTTGTCGTAGGCGCGCGAGGAATATAGCCGCCTGCCCCAAGCTCGATCCCAAGATATCTTACGTTTTCGTGAACAAACCGAAGGGCCTCACGAATCTGCTCTTTCTCGGAATTGGTTTGAGAACGAATACGTTCGGCTATCTCGATGACTTCTGCACTTTGAAACTTGCTTGCGTCATAGGCCGAAGCAAAGAAAGAACCGACATCCTTCCATGTTTCGAAACTGGAGACTTGGGTTCTGGAATAAGCGTTGTAGCTGTCAGGAGCGTCTTCATCCGCAGTAACAACCGGTGTGTTGCGATCCTCCCAAACATAGTCGACGAACCCGTCAACAGCGCTTGTTTGAATCGGTTCCGAAGCACCCATTCTGGGCCGGAGGTACACCGCGAGATCATCTGCAACTGACACTCGATCAAATCTATGGGCAACAGGTACGCCATAAGCGTGCTGAAGGCTGAACCCAAAATTGGCGCCTAGGGCCGGATTTCGTCCATCGATTGTGTAGGAGTACTCGAGGACATCGCCAGGTCTGATACCCGGAGCGAACGACGCCAGTTCAAGAACGCCATTGTAGATCAGCCGATCACGCTCCGTCTCCTTTCGATACATCTTGAAATTTTCGAGATTAAGAAGATCGATCTCCGTGCCATCCCGAAGAAGGGCCAATCGGTGTAGCCGAACGGTTTCAAAGCTTGGATCAAAGATGATTGTGACCGTGGAATGATCCTCAACGGCACGCGGCGTGTTGAGGCGGCGGGCATGTCTGGTGAAGTAGGCCTGTGTCTCGCTGGTTAGGCGATGCTGAGTATCTGCAAGCAAGTAGTGGACGGGGGCGCCCGACGCAGCCGGTGCGGCAAGTTCCGGCACGTCATTCACCGTAACCCAATTAGGTGGCGGAGTGATGGTAACATAGGAAGAGATTTCTTCTGACTGGACCGACAGGCACATCATCAGCCAAATGACTGCTGCCGCTACGACTCGAAAGACCAATTCAATATCCCTTACCACTCCTGTGAAGGATTACCCCTCTGTCCTGGAGGCGACAAGGCACGATAGTTGGGTATCTTTTTTGTTATTGGTCTTTGCACCAATCAGCGGTCACACCGCATCGGCGAATTGGCTCCAAATGAGTTAGATTTTGCTCCAGAAAAGTTCAAAGAACATAATCCAAACACAAAAACGGCCCCGCCAAGGCGGAGCCGCTTTCGCTCAAATCAGATCGCCGGATTAGGCTTCGATCGCCTTCGCCTCAACCGTGGGCTGGGACGAAATCTCGATCGTGCGCGGTTTCAGCGCTTCAGGTACTTCGCGCACCAGATCGATATGCAGCATCCCATCGGCATGGCTCGCCCCAGTCACACGGACATGGTCGGCCAAATGGAAACGCTTCTCGAAGGCACGGGTTGCGATGCCGCGATGGAGATAGCTGCGGTCCTTGTCCTCATCGGCCTTTTTGGCGGCGATGATCAGGGCGTTCTCGCGCTGCTCCACTTTCAGATCGGCCTCTGCAAAACCGGCAACCGCGACGGAGATGCGATAAGCATCCTCATCGGTCTTCTCGATATTGTAAGGCGGGTAGGTGGAGTGGTTGACGTCGCTCGTCAGAACCCGATCCATCAGGTCTGCGACGCGGTCAAAGCCAACGGTGGCGCGGTACAGCGGGGAAAAATCATAAGCACGCATCTTGTGTCATCCTCTTTCAAGCAATGTTGCGTTGTTGCGGCCTTCCGGGATTGGACAGGCCGACAGGTATTCGCGTTCGAACCCGATAATCGGCATCCGAACACCTCAGATGTGGGAAGCGGAGCTCAGGTTTTCAAGGGAGAAAAAATTGCTCTATTTCAGGGCTTTAGAAAGCGCGCACCGGAGACTTCCCGCGCGCCGACGTCGAGTTTGCGCACCTTCGGCGCCTGCCGCCGAAACACGCCATCATTGCGCTCAACGATATCGAGAAGCTCACTCAAGCGGCCTTCAAGGCCCGCCGTGAGGGAGATTTTCTGATCGTCCATATCCGCCATCGCGGAGACCACGGCGATCACCTTGGGTACGCCGTTCTCGATATGGAACACCGGCGCCCCGGAGGAGCCGAAATCGACGTCACAAGTGGTGACATAGATGCTGTCTTCACGGTCGAGCACGTTGCAGGCGCGCTGGATCGACGGTGCATCGGCACGGCCTCGAGCATAGGACACCACACGTACCTGCCGCACATCCATCGAATTGCGGATGGTTTTGAAGGGACGGATCACCGGGTGGCGGATCGGCGTATCAAGCTGGATCAGGGCCAGGTCAGCGGCCACGCGTTTGGTATCGCGGGGCGCGCCGAAATTGTATGCGGGATGAATGACGGTGCGTTTCACCCGGCGATGCGCCGCAGCACGGCCACCACTCCATCCAGCGAGAAATTCGACCTTGTCATCGGCCTCGCGCACGCCGGTGCGCGGATTGAACAGGCAATGCGCTGCCGTCAGCACAAGATCAGGCGCGATCAGCGTGCCGGTGCAAAAGGACGACCGCCCAATATTCAGCCGTCCCACACCCTGCCAGCCGCGGGTGCCGTTCAGCGAATTGAGCTTTTTCAGACCGGTTTCTTTCTCCGCCGCCTGAACAGGGGCGAGGCAACAGGCAAGTGCTGCGGTCAGAGTGATCAAAAAGCGGCGCATCGGCCCTCCAAAGTCGCGTCAATGCAGGATTAGAGGGTCAGTGCGGCGAAATTTGGGCGAATTAGCGCAGGATTGGGACGTCTCCCTGACCCGCTGCTTGCCGTTCCAATGCGGGAGGTTTCGGGCCGCCCGTGGCCCAATCGAGCAGTTCTACAGTGTGGACAATGGGAATGTCGGTTCCGGAGCCGATCTGCATCATGCAGCCGATATTGCCGGCGGCGATTACATCGGGGTGTTTCGCCTCAAGAGTGCGGATTTTGCGGGATTTCAGCTGTTTCGAAATCTCCGGCTGCATCAGATTGTAGGTGCCCGCAGAACCGCAGCAAAGATGGCTGTCGGCGGGTTCAAGCACGGTGAAACCTGCCTTCTTAAGCAGGTCTTTTGGATAGGTCTTGATCTGCTGGCCGTGCTGCAGCGAACAGGCGGCGTGATAGGCGACGGTCATCTGTTGCGCGCCGCCCTCCGGCAGATCGAGCTTCATCAGGACCTCGGAGACATCCATCGCGATCCCGGACACCGCAGCCGCCTCGGCCGCGAGCGGTTCGTTGCGAAACATGTGGCCGTAATCTTTTACCGTCGTGCCGCAACCGGAGGTGTTGATCACGATCGCATCGAGCCCCTGCCCCTGCATCTCCGCTGTCCAGGCGCGGATGTTTTTGGCCGCGGTCGCATGGCTTTCGGAGGTCTTGCCCATGTGATGGGTGAGCGCACCGCAGCAGCCCGCGCCCTCGGCCACGACAACTTCACAACCCAGCCGGGTCAGAAGCCGGATGGTCGCATCGTTGATATCGGTGTTCAGCGCGCGCTGGGCACAACCGGTCATCAGCGCGACGCGCATTCTCTTCTCGGCGACCGGTGCGAAACTCTGTGGGTCGTCATTGCGCGAGACCGGTGGGATGACCTTTGGGGCCATCTCGAGCATGGCTTTTAGGCGTGCATCCGGCATGAGCGACGCGAAGGGACGTCCGATTTTAGCGCCCAGCAGCGCCATGCGGAACCGCGTCGGATAAGGCAGGATTTGCGCGAGGATCCAGCGGAGTAACCGTTCACCCATGGGGCGCTTGTAGCGCTCCTCGACATATTCGCGGGCGTGATCAACGAGATGCATGTAGTGCACACCGGAGGGGCACGTGGTCATGCAGGCCAAACAGCTGAGGCAACGATCGATATGTTTGACGGTTTTGGGATCGGGATCGCGGTCGTTTTCCAGCATGTCCTTGATGAGGTAAATGCGCCCGCGCGGACTGTCGAGCTCATCGCCCAGCACCTGGTATGTCGGGCAGGTCGCGGTACAAAATCCGCAATGCACGCAGCTTCTCAACACCTCGTTGGAGCGCGCAATGGCGGGGTCTTTCAGCTGCTCGGGCGTGAATGTGGTTTGCATCTGTTTTTACACGCCAAGCGCGGTAAGTGCTGGGAATCCCCCGACAATCAGGATGCCAAAGGCGATCAGCGGATAGAGCCAGCCGGGCCGGTCGGGCCGCAGGATGCCGCGAATGATCTGGGCCACACCGGCGGCCATCGCCATGCCGGTATAGATGCCGAGTGCTGCGATCAGAAAACCATCATTGACCGTGTCGCCGGAGGAGAGCGGGCCGATGCCGAGGGCGACCGAGAGCCAGCCCATGCCGAGAACCACCGCAGCGACTGCGAACCCGACCCAGGTGGCACGGCCCTGCGGCAGGGCAGCGAGCGCCACATAGATGCCGATGGGAAAAATCAGGAAGATTGCGGCCAAGATCATGCCATCACTCCAGGGTTCAGAATGCCTTTGGGATCGAATTTCGCGCGCAATCCAGCGCTGAGCGTCGCAAGCGTTTCGGGCTGCGGATGGAAGCGCGAGGCGCGCCCTTGAAGGCAGGTGGCATGACCACCAATACCTTGCATTTTCTGGCGTACATCCGTGCCGGAGGGCATCCGCGCCCAGATCAGCCCGCCGCCCCAGTCGAGCAAATAGGCTTTGGGATCAATGGCTTCGAGCACGTCAGGTGCATCGCTCGGCTTCACCGAGATACGCCAGAGGTCGCCCGCGACATCGCTCAATGAATGCACGTCACGCACCCACTCCCAGCCCGCTTTGGTGCGCTCTGGATCGGTCTCGATGTGTATCTCGCCGACATCGCCGAGGGCCTTTGTCAGCGCCTCCGCGCGGTAGGTCACCGAGGCGGCGAACCCCTCGAGCCGGAGCATGGTCACAGGGTGGCCATCGAGACCCGACGGGGTATAGGCGGCACCGGTGATTTCATAGGGTGAGGCGAGGGCTTTTGACATGGTTTGCACGGCCTTTCGGGCACTCTGGCCGTTGATTAAAATTACGGCAGTTGCCTCATTCTTAGGCAGAACTTTGAACGAAACCTCCGTCAAAACTCCCAAAGTCCCATAGCTGCCACAGGCGAGTTTTACCAGATCGTAACCGGTCACATTCTTCATCACGCGACCACCGTTTTTGAGAACCGTGCCATTGCCATCCACAAAACGGACACCAATCAGAGAGTCGCGGCAAGCCCCCGCCTGCACCCGCCGGGGACCCGAGACATTCGCTGCGACCACCCCGCCGATGGTCGGCTCACCGGAGGTGCCGAGGAGGCGGCGGTGGTCCATCGGTTCGAAGGCGAGGCGCTGGTTTTCGGCTGCGAGCACCGCCTCGACTTCGGCCACTGGCGTGCCGGCCTTCACGACGAGTGTCAGCGCGCCGGGTTCGTAGAGTTCCAAGCCACTCAGGCCAGAGGTCGTCAGCACCTCATCCGCCGTGCCGGGATCAAAGCCGCGCGTGCCGCCGCCTTGAATACGCAGGGGCGCGTTGGTCTCGCGGATCATCTCCGCCAATTCATCTTCGGTTCGGGGTGTCAGCATTTCTCAATGCGCGCGCCGGGCTTCGCTGGCCTCAAGGGGAAAGACTTTCGACGGGTTCAGCAGCCATTTGGGGTCAAACACGTCCTTGACCTTCATCTGGACCTCCAGATCGTCGGGGGCGAACTGGTCCACCATCAGGTCGCGTTTTTCGATGCCGACGCCATGTTCGCCGGTGAGGCAGCCGCCGACCTCGACACAAAGCCGCAGAATCTCGGCACCGAAGGCCTCGCAGGTTTCCAGATCGCCGGGCTTGTTGGCGTCGAAGAGGATGAGAGGGTGCATATTGCCATCACCGGCATGGAAGACATTGCCGACATCGAGGCCGTAATCCTTAGACATCTCACCGATGCGGCGCAGCACGTAAGGCAGTTGCGAGACCGGGATCGTGCCGTCGAGGCACATATAGTCGTTGATCTGCCCCATTGCGCCAAAGGCGGATTTGCGGCCCAGCCAGATCGCAGCACTTTCCTCCGCGCTTTTGCTTTCGCGCAGTTCCACGGGATTGTGCTTGCGGGCGATCTCCATGATCAGGCCGAGCTGTTCGTCGATCTCGGCCTCGGAGCCCTCGACCTCGACGATCAGCAGCGCCTCGCAATCGGGATAGCCCGCATTGGCGAAGGTTTCGGTGGCGCGGATGACGGGGCGGTCCATGAACTCGATCGCCACGGGCAGCACGCCCGCCTTGATGATGTCGGAGACGCAGGCACCGGCGACCTCGTTGCTGTCAAAGCCCATGAGCACCGGGCGCGCGCCCTCAGGCTTGGGCAAAATACGGAGCGTCGCCTCGGTCACGACGCCGAGTTGGCCTTCGGAGCCGCAGATCAGCCCGAGCAGGTCGTAGCCCGCACTGTCGAGATAGGCGCCGCCGATCTCGGTCACCGTACCGTCCATCAGGACCATCTTCACACCGAGCAGATTGTTCGTGGTCACACCGTATTTCAGGCAATGGGCGCCGCCGGAATTCATCGCGATATTGCCGGCGATGGCGCAGGCAAGTTGCGAGGACGGGTCGGGGGCGTAGAAGAAGCCGTCCATCTCCACCGCGCCTGTGACGGAGAGGTTGGTGCGCCCGGTCTGCACGCGGATGAAGCGGTTGTCGTAATCGGTTTCCAGCACCTCGTTCATCCGCGCGACCCCAAGGATCACGCTGTCGGCGGTGGGCAAAGCACCACCAGCGAGCGATGTGCCGGAGCCACGGGGCACTACCGGCACGCCTTCTTCGTGGCAGATTTTCAGGACGGCGGAGACCTCTTCGGTGGAGGCGGGTAAAACGGCACAGAGCGGCGGGCATTTGTAAGCCGTCAGCGCATCGCATTCGTAAGCGCGCGTCTCGACCTCCTCATGGATGACGGCATCCGCTGGCAGAACGGTCAAAAGCCGCGCCACGATGCGCGATTTGCGCTCCAAAATGCGCGAATTCGGGGTGGGCATCTCCATGATCGCTCCTCCAAAACGGCCAATTGGTAAATAATTATAACCAATTCCTGTGAAAGGCAAGCCCTGTGGCCCTTCCCGGCACTTCACGATAGAGACCCTCTATGGGCCTGCAAGATCGTCTTTTCCTGTTTTCACCGATTGACCTGATCGGCGTCTGCCTACTGCTTCTGAGTTGGGTCTTCATCGGCTGGCTGATCGAACATCCCGGCGCGAAACGGCCCTCAGTCACCATTCTGATGGCGGAGCAACGCAGGCGGTGGATGCGCGAGCTTGTCACCCGCGATCCGAGGATTTTCGATGCACAGATTGTTGGCAGTCTTCGGCAGGGTACGTCGTTCTTTGCCTCAGCCTGTATGATCGCGATTGGCGGGGCTTTTGCGCTGTTGGGAAATACGGATGAAATCCGCGTGGCCGCACGGGACCTGACAGCCGCGGACGCGCCTGCGTTGATTTTTCAGGCGAAACTTCTGTTTGTTGTTGTGTTCCTGACCCACGCCTTCCTGAAATTCGTCTGGGCCAACCGGTTGTTTGGCTATTGCTCCGTGCTCATGGCCTCGGTGCCGAACGATATCGAGCACCCGGAGGTGTATGACCGCGCAGAACAGGCGGGAGAGATGAACATCCGCGCGGCGTGGAATTTCAACCGGGGCCTGCGATCGATCTATTTTGCCCTGGCCGCCCTGCCCTGGCTCTTTGGCGGCTGGGCGCTGATCGTGTCGAGCGGGGTTGTGACATATCTGATCTGGAGCCGGGAATTCTGGTCCATCCCCCGTGACATTCTTCTCCGCAGCGCCAATATTGAGCGGATGTGAGCTTGCCCTTGGGATGTGATGGTGATGAAACGGTTTCTTTTGATTGGTGCGATGGTTTTCAGCGCATCCAGCGTTTTTGCCGATCAGGCGGTCGTTGAAAGCGCATCGGCGCGGGCGTCCGGCGGGACTTGGACCTTTGACGTCACGATCCGCCATCCCGACACAGGGTGGGACCACTATGCGGATGGCTGGGCGGTTCTGGCGCCTGATGGCACACAGCTTGGGTATCGCAAATTGCTGCATCCGCATGAAAATGAGCAGCCTTTCACGCGGTCTTTGTCGGGTGTTGTGGTGCCTGAGGGCGTCACGAGCGTACAAATCCGCGCGCATGATTCCGTGCATGGCTGGTCGGATAAGACCTATTCGCTGTCTTTGAAGTAACTCAACGGTCCCGGGCGAGGTTGAGAATGCCCCCCGTGTCGAGATGGGTGGCGATGTGCTGCGCCAGATCGTCGAGGGTTTGCTCCACCGTGCCAGCGTAATCCGTCGTCGTGCTGACCGTGCCAAGCCGTGAGAGGAACGCTTTGCGGAACGAGTTCTCACCGAAAATCCCATGCAGGTAACAGCCGAGGATGCGTCCGCTCTGGGAGGCCGCGCCGTGGGGTTGGCCGTCGATCTCGAGCCACGCGCGGGCATTGTCGGGGCCGCCGGTCTCGCCGATATGGATTTCATAGCCCGAGATGGTGGTGCCGGTCTTCAGATCGCGTCCGGTGACGCGGGTGAGTTGCTTTTTCGGGACCATTTCAGTTGTGACATCGAGCAGGCCGAGCCCGGGCACCGCCCCTGCCGGTCCTTCGATGCCTTGCGGGTCGTTGAGGATGCGACCGAGCATCTGATAGCCGCCGCAGATGCCCAAGACGTGCCCGCCGCGGCGCACATGGGCGAAAATGTCGGTGTCCCAGCCTTCGGCACGCAGGGCGGCAAGATCGGCGATGGTGGATTTTGAACCGGGCAGCAGGATCAGGTCGGCATCTCCGGGCAAAGCGCGTCCACTTTCGATGATCTCGACGGAGACATCCGGCTCCTGGCTCAGCGGATCGAGATCGTCGAAATTTGCTATCCGCGGCAGGCGGGGCACGGCGATTTTGATCTGCCCGCCGGGGCTGGAGGCGATGTCCATGACGTCCTCGGCGGGCAGCTTCCAGGCATCGGCGAACCACGGTAACACGCCGGTCGAGACCCAGCCGGTGCGGGTGACGATCTCTGCCAGACCATCGTCGAAGAGGCTGACATCGCCGCGGAACTTGTTGATCAGAAAGCCCGTGATCCGGTTCCGGTCCTCGGGCGGCAGGATCGCATGGGTGCCGACCATCTGGGCAATCACCCCGCCCCGATCAATATCGCCGATCAGCAGCACCGGCGCGTCCACGGCCTCGGCAAAACCCATATTGGCGATGTCGCCTGCACGCAGATTGATCTCCGCCGGGCTGCCCGCGCCTTCGATCACAACTAGATCGGCCTCGGCGCAGATGCGCTCGAAGCTTTCGACGGCGAAGCGCAGCAGGTCCGGTTTCGCCTTGGCATAATCGCGCGCCTTGAGGGTGGCGTAGCGCTGCCCCTGCACGATCACCTGCGCGCCGATATCGGTCTCGGGCTTCAGGAGCACCGGATTCATATCCGTGAGCGGCTCGACCCCGCACGCCCGTGCCTGCAACGCCTGGGCACGACCGATCTCCCCGCCATCTGCTGTCACCGCAGCGTTGTTGGACATGTTCTGCGGCTTGAACGGGCGCACGCGCAGGCCCAACGACGTGAAATGGCGACAGAGCCCTGCGACAACCATCGACTTGCCCACATTCGAGCCAGCCCCCTGCACCATGATTATCTTGGTCATTTCGCGCGCCTTCCCATAGGCTGATCGGTGACGCGAAACGAGGGACAAGTAAAGGGCATGAACACGCCGGCGCATCTGATCATGGGAGCCGCCGCCTTCGCGCGGCCCGGTGCGCCCTGGGTGACGCTGGCGGCTTTGGCGGGCTCGCTGGCGCCGGATGTCTCGCTTTATGTGATGGCGTCATGGCATCTGTTCGTGCTTGGCACCAACCCGCAGATCGTCTTCGATGAGCTCTACTTCTCGGATCGCTGGCAGCAGATTTTCGCCATCGACAATTCGTTTTTCGTCTGGGGCGCGCTTTTGGCCGCAGGCTTTTGGCTGAAGCGGGAATGGCTGATCGCCTTCGCAGGTGCCGGGCTATTGCACCTCGCGTTTGATTTTCCGCTGCACCACGATGACGGGCGCATGCATTTCTGGCCGCTCAGCGACTGGATTTTCGAAAGTCCGGTGTCTTACTGGGATCGCAATCATTATGGCGAGATCGTCGGGCCGCTGGAGATGCTGCTGTCGCTGGTCCTGCTCTGGGTGCTCTGGCGGCGCTTTCGGAAGGTCGTTCCCCGTGTGATCCTCGGCGTGGCAGCGCTAATGCAGCTCGCGCCGGTATTCATCTGGGTCTTCATCTTCATCGACCCATCGCCCGCCTGAGGCCTCAGAGCGCCTCTTCCTTCACCGCCTGCATGGAGACATGGGTCGAGGTTTGGGACACATAGGGCAGGCTCGAAATCTTCTCGCCCAGAACCGCGCGATAAGCGACCATATCGGTGCAGCGCACTTTCAGCAGGTAATCGAAGGCGCCTGCGATCATATGGCACTGCTCGATCTCGGGGACGTTCTGAACCGCGTCATTGAAGGCCTGCAACGCCGCTTCGCGCGTATCTCCGAGTTTGACCTCGACGAAGGCGATATGCGCCAGGCCGAGCCGCACCGGGTCAAGCTGCGCTGTATAGCCGGTGATCACTTTCGCCGCCTCAAGCCGCTTCAGGCGCGCCTGTGTCGGGGATTTCGAGAGATTGATTCGCTCGGCCAGATCGGTGATCGTGATCCGCCCATTGGCCGAGACGGCCTTCAGGATCGCATAGTCGAAACTGTCCAGATCGATATCACTTTTCCCGCTGATCTGACGCATTCCCATCGCATTTCCTGCATATTATGCAATTTGCGGACGTTATAGAGGAAATTCTGTGTTAGTATAGCATAAATATTCTGCCGCGAGAGCCCCATGTCCACCCTGACCGATCTGAGAGAGACCATCCGCGCTCACACACTGGCTGATGAGGCCGAGATGGTTACCCGCCTGCATGAGCTGGCCGATCTGTCTGAAATTGACCGCGCACGGATCTCGAAAGCCGCCGCCGGTCTGGTGCGAGATATTCGTGCCAGTGCCAGCCCCGGTCTGATGGAAGTGTTTCTTGCCGAATACGGCCTGTCGACCGATGAAGGCGTCGCGCTGATGTGTCTGGCCGAGGCGCTGTTGCGCGTGCCCGATGCCGACACGATGGATGCGTTGATCGAGGACAAGATCGCTCCGTCGGATTGGGGCCAGCACTTGGGTCACTCCGCTTCGCCGCTGGTCAATGCCTCGACCTGGGCACTGATGCTGACGGGCAAGGTTCTGGCTGATGAGCAGACGGGTATCTCCGGCCATCTGCATGGCATGGTGAAACGCCTTGGCGAGCCGGTGATCCGCACCGCAGTGGCACGCGCGATGAAAGAGATGGGGCGGCAATTCGTGCTCGGCGAGACGATTGAAAGCGCCCTGCGTCGCGCGCGGGAGGAGGAAGCGAAAGGGTATAGCTACTCCTACGATATGCTTGGCGAGGCGGCGCGCACGGAAGCCGATGCGCAAACCTATCTGGCGGCCTACAAGGCCGCGATTGCAGCTGTGGCGCGGGCGGCCACGGGAACGGATATGCGGGCCAATCCGGGCATTTCAGTGAAACTCTCCGCGCTTTATCCGCGGTATGAGCAACCGAAACGCGCCGATGTTCTGCAGCATCTCGTGCCGCGCCTGACGGAGCTGTGCCGGGATGCGGCGAATGCCGGGATCGGGCTGAACATTGATGCGGAGGAAGCGGACCGGCTGGACCTGTCGCTGGACGTGATCGAGGCGGCCCTGGCGGATGAGGCGCTTGCGGGTTGGCAGGGCTTTGGGGTCGTCGTGCAGGCCTATGGGCCGCGCGCGGGCTTAGTTATCGACTGGCTGTATGCGTTGGCGGAGACGCTGGACCGCAAGATCATGGTGCGGCTTGTGAAGGGCGCCTATTGGGACACCGAGATCAAACGTGCGCAAGTGCTCGGCCTCAAGGGCTTTCCGGTCTTCACCCGCAAGCCGGTGACAGACCTGTCCTACATCGCGAATGCGCGCAAACTGCTGAGCATGACGGACCGCATCTACCCGCAATTTGCCACCCATAATGCGCATACGGTCGCGGCGATCCTAGACATGGCGGAGGATGAGGACAGCTTTGAATTTCAGCGCCTGCATGGCATGGGCGAACGTCTGCATGACATCGTTCTGAAGCGCGAAGGCACGCGCTGCCGGATTTATGCGCCGGTCGGCGCGCATCGCGATCTTCTGGCCTATCTTGTGCGGCGGCTGTTGGAAAACGGAGCGAACAGTTCCTTTGTGAACCAGATTGTGGATGAGGCTGTCTCGCCAGAGGAGGTCGCCGCTGATCCAATTGCGGCGGCTCTGTCGGAGGACCGGGTGCCTCTGACACGACCGATGGACATCTTCCCGGGGCGGCGCAATTCGACCGGATGGGATTGGACCGACCCGGTGGATATGGCGCGACTGGAGGAGATGACGTCAGCCTTCCTCGCGCACCCGCTTAAGGAGGTGCGAGACGCCCCATCAGGGGCGGCAACCAAGGCGGTGGGAGGCGCGCAACTCTGGGACGCACCGGTCGCGACCCGAGCGGAGGTGCTGAGCAAGGCGGCTGATCTTTACGAAGCAAATGCCGGTGAAATCTTCGCAATTCTGATCCGCGAAGCCGGCAAGACCTGGATGGACGCCATCGGCGAGCTGCGCGAAGCGGTGGATTTCCTGCGCTACTATGCCGATGAGGCGGAGCGCAGCCGCCCAACGCCGCGCGGCGTCTTCGCTTGCATCTCGCCCTGGAACTTCCCGCTGGCGATCTTCACCGGACAGATCGCTGCGGCTCTGGCGGCAGGCAATGCGGTGATCGCGAAACCGGCGGAACAGACCCCGCGGATCGCTGAACTGGCAGTTGCGCTGCTGCACGACGCGGGCGTCCCCGACGACGCGTTGCAACTCATTTTGGGCGGTGGCGCGGTTGGTGCAGAACTGACCGGGGATCCGGGTATCGCGGGCGTGTGTTTCACGGGCTCCACCGCGACGGCGCAAGCCATCCACCGATCGCTGGCCGATCACGGCAACCCGGAAGCGACGCTCATTGCCGAGACCGGCGGGCTCAATGCGATGATCGTCGACTCGACCGCCCTGCCCGAACAAGCCGTGCGCGACATTCTCGCAAGCGCCTTCCAATCGGCGGGTCAGCGCTGCTCGGCGCTGCGCTGTCTCCACGTGCAGGAGGATATCGTCCCGGCCCTGACCGAGATGCTGACCGGCGCAATGGCGCTGCTGACAACGGGCGATCCTGCCGACCCGGCGACCGATGTCGGCCCCATCATCGACGCGCCTGCACATCGGAAAATCGCCGATTACATCAAAGCGGCGCGGGCGGAGGGGCGCGTGCTGTTTGAAAGCGACAAACCGGAAACCGGCACTTTCATCGCGCCGACCCTGATCAAGGTGCCGGGCATCGAGGCCATGGCGGAGGAAATCTTCGGGCCGGTCCTGCATATTGCGACCTACCGCGCCGAGGAGCTGCCGCAAGTGATCGCGGCGATCAATGCGAGCGGCTATGGGCTGACCTTCGGGTTGCACACGCGGATCGATGACCGTGTGCAGGAGATCGTCGAGGGTGTACATGCGGGCAATATCTATGTGAACCGCAACCAGATCGGTGCGATTGTCGGCTCACAACCCTTTGGTGGCGAGGGGCTTTCAGGCACCGGACCGAAGGCGGGCGGACCGAACTATCTGGCAAAATTCGCCCGTAGCGCGAATGTCGGCGCGGTTTTTGGCACCCATGATCTGCCTGGGCCAACGGGCGAGGCAAACCGGCTGACGCTGGCCCCGAAAGGAGCGTTTCTGTGTCTGGGTCCCGATGTGGCGGCGCAGGCCAAAGCCCTGAGCGCCTTGGGGGCGACGGCGATCCCGTCTGACGTCAAGAATTTCGAAGACAAGCTCGACCAGGCCGAGGGCGTTCTCTGGTCAGGCGATGCCGACACCGCGCGGCGCATTCGCAAAGTGCTGGCCCGGCGCGATGGCCCGATCCTGCCACTTCTGACCGAAGCGCCGAGATTTTGCGACGTGGTGGCGGAGCATCATGTCTGCATCGACACGACCGCCTCGGGCGGCAATGCGGCCCTTTTGGCCGAGGTCTCGGCCAGCGCGGCTTGACCCCCCGCGCCTGATCGGTCAGCGTCGCGGTCATGTTTCCGATCCGTGACCATAACCCGTCTGAGCGCACCCCGTATGTCACTTATGTTCTGATCGCGTTGAATGTTGTGATCTTCCTGAGCTATTGGCCGCTCTTCAATGATGAGGCGCGGCTTGCGATGTTCTTCGACCAATGGGCGATGCGACCGATCGAGATCACCCATGGGGCGGAACCCTATACGATCATCACCTCAATGTTTCTGCATGGCGGCTTCATGCATCTTGCCGGTAACATGCTGTTTTTATGGATTTTTGGCGACAATCTGGAAGATCAGATGGGGCATGGACCGTATCTCGCCTTCTACCTCGCCTCCGGCATCGGCGCGGCGTTGGGGCAGTTGCTTGCCGATCCGAATTCGGTGATCCCGATGGTCGGCGCGTCGGGCGCCATTGCGGGTGTGATGGGCGGCTACCTGCTGCTCTTCCCCAAAGCGAAAGTAGACATCATCATTATCATCATCGTGTTCTTCAAAATCTTCTCGATCCCCGCCTGGGTCATGCTGGGGCTTTGGTTTGCGATGCAGCTTTTTAATGGTGTCGCCTCCGACCCCTCGACGGGCGGCGTTGCCTATTGGGCCCATGCGGGCGGGTTTCTGGTGGGCGCGGCACTTTGCATCCCGCTTTGGCTGAAACGCGGTGGTACGGCGTTTTGGGACCAGACCCATGGCGTTCCGCCGCACCCTGAAGCGCAATATGAACCGAGCACGATCCCCGTGATCCCGAGGCGGAAATGAGCACCGATATCCAAGCGACCGCTAGTTGCCATTGCGGTGCCGTGCAGTTGGAATTCACGATGGCGAGTGGTTTGGACAGCATGCGGCGCTGCGACTGCTCGCTCTGCCGCCGGATCAAGCCGGCTGCCGTGACCGCGCGGGTCGGTGAGTTGGAGGTCACCTCGGGCGAAGAGCTTTTGAGTCTCTACCAATTCAACACAATGGTCGCGAAACACTATTTCTGCAGCAAATGCGGAACCCATACCCATCACCAACGCCGGTCAAACCCCAATGAGTTCGGCATCAATGTCGGCTGCCTCCACGACGCGGACCCACGTCTGGCAGGTGAGGCGAAATGGTCTGACGGGATCAATCATCCGAGCGATAGATGAGTGACGACAAACCCGCAATCGCGGTCGTGCCATACGGGAAATGGCCCAGTTTCGGAATTTCACGCCTGTCGCTGGACGCCCTTGAATGGCCTTTGGGACGCCCGGATCGCCTCGCGCATGGCACGGTCCGCGATCTGACCCCGAACGATCATCTTCTCACCTTTCCCCGCAGCTCGGTCTTTTATCTGCCGTGGCGGGGTGTGCGGGCCAAGGTATCGGTGATGATCGTAGAACCGGATTCCATTCACGGTCATCATTTGCGGAACGCCTACAGATGTCGCCACCGCTTTCACCGAATTCTTACGCGCAACCGCCCGTTGCTGGCGCGGTTGCGCAACGGTGTCTTCTTCGTGCTGGGCTTCACCTTCATCGAGAACCGCGAGACGCTTGATCGCACAAAAACCCGGATTTGTTCGCTCATTGCATCGAAACGCGACGATCTGCCGGGACATAAGATGCGTCATCGGATCGTTGATCACATTCGATCCGAAACTCTGGATGTCGATGTCATGGGACGCGGCTACAAGCCGTTTGCCGATAAGGCAGAGGGTCTGGCTCCCTATCGCTACTCCGTGGTGATCGAAAACTCGGCAGAAGATAGCTATTTCACCGAGAAGCTCATTGATGCGCTGCTCTGCGACACTGTGCCGATCTATTGGGGAGCGCCGGATATTGCTGAGCATTTTGATCCGGCGGGCATGGTCATTTGTACGTCACAGGCGGATATCGAGACAGCGCTGACAGAGATGTCAGAACAGGACTACGAGACGCGAAAACCGGCGATTGCCGAGAACCGCAAGCGCGCAGAGAGATACGCTGACTATTACCGGCACGCCGCTCAGACGCTGCTGGACGCGAGCTAGTCGGCGGCTTTTGTCGCCCGCACAAACCACCCCATGCAGTGCAATTCGGAGGACCGACGCGCGAGACGTGGACCGTCCTGCGCCGCAAGCCAGCGGGCATTGAAGCGGAAGAGCTGGGAGAACAGGATCGTCAATGGCCCACGGAACCCGGCTTTGTAGATGCGACGCACTCGGTCCATGCGCCCGATCTCCTGATCCATATTGTCGAACCAGCCCCCGTTGGCCGTCATCTCAGTCACCTCAAACCTAAGGCGCGGCAGGTGATGCTCGTAGAAGTAGCGGGAGAAGCCGGTGCAGAAGTGATAGGGCGCGAAATGGGTGATCGAAGTGTGCGGTGCCGTGATGATCACCTGACCGCCGGGTTTGGTCAGAGCGGCGAGCTTTTCGACCGCCCGCACCGGATCGACGACATGTTCGAGAACTTCCGAACAAAGGACGACATCGAATTGCCGATCTTCAGGGATGTCATAGAGATCACAGACGAAATCGAGCTGCGAGGTGTCCCACTTCTTGGTGTGAAGGCCTGCGCCATCACCCACACCGTCATATTCCGCAATGTCCTGAGCGAGATATTCGAGATGCTGACAGTGTTTTTTGTAGGCACATTCGCCGGCACCGACATCGAGCAGGGACAGCCCCGCAGGAAGACCTTCTAGCGTTTCACCGATCCAGGTCTCGCGGGCCAGTTGGTTTTTGATGCGCGCCATTGCTCGTCTCTTCCAAGTTTCGCGCGTTATGCATGAGTTCGAGGGCCAATGCTATATCCCCCTGCCCCGCAAATACGCGTTTCAACGGGCGTTAAGTTTCGCTATCTGACGGTGATGAATATGCGAGACGCGTCATGATCTACGCCCGACTATTTGGCGGATTGGGCAATCAGTTGTTTCAATATGCAGCTGGGCGGGCTGTTGCTGTACGTCTGCGTACCGAGCTGATCCTGGATGCACGTCTGGCACCTCCGGGCAACCATTGGGCCTATGCGCTCGACAATTTCATGATCAAGGCCAGCATTGGCACCGATGATGAATTGCCGCCGTCGAAGGACCGCAGACTTGCCTACGGGTTGTGGCGGTTCTTTGGGAGGGACCCCGCGTTTTTGCGCGAACGTGGGCTCGGGGTGAATTCGGCGGTCTTGTATGCACCGGACAACACCTATCTGCACGGGTACTTTCAGTCCGAGGCTTATTTCAAGGACATCGAGGAGGACCTGCGGGCGGAGTTGGACTTTGCGCATCCGCCGGATACTGACAACGCAAGCTGGATCGAAGAGATCCGCGCCAAGCCGTCCGTGTCTGTTCATCTGCGGCGAGGGGATTACGTGTCGAGCGGGAAAGGCGCGGCCACCCATGCGACCTGCGATCAGGCGTTTTATGATCGTGCGGTGGCTGCGGTGGCCGAGACCTCGGGCCAGGATTTACGGGTCTTTGTTTTTTCCGACGATCCGGCCTGGGCGAAAGAGAACCTCTCCTTCCCGTTCGAAACCCGTGTGGCGGGGCATAACGGCACGGATAAGGGTCACGAGGATATGCGGCTGATCTCGCAGTGCACGCATAATGTGATCGCGAATTCCACCTTCTCCTGGTGGGGAGCCTGGCTGAACAAGAACCCTGACAAGATCGTTGTCGGCCCGAAACGTTGGTTCAGCAATGACGCGCTTCAAAACCCAGACATTGTGCCGGAGAGTTGGCTTAGAGTTTAGGCGCGCTCGGAATATTCCATCGTCTCTGTGTTGACGATAATGTCCTCGTCTTGACCGACGAAAGGCGGCACCATGACTTTCACGCCATTGTCGAGAATGGCTGGTTTGAAGGAGTTGGCCGCTGTCTGACCTTTTACAACCGGCTCTGTCTCCACGACTTTGCACGTCACTTTCTGCGGCACTGTGACGTTCAACGCCTCGCTTTCGTAATATTCGACAACGACCGTCATCCCATCCTGCAGGAAGGGACGGCGATCACCCAGGAGATCGGCAGGTAACTCAACCTGTTCGAACGTGTCAGTATCCATGAAAGTCAGCATGCCATCGGATTCGTAGAGGAATTGCTGGTCTTTTTGCTCCAGGCGCACTTTCTCGACCTTGTCGGCAGAACGGAAACGCTCGTTGAGTTTGGACCCGTTACGCAGGTTTTTCAGCTCCACCTGTGCGAATGCACCACCCTTCCCGGGCTTGACGTGCTCTGCCTTCACGGCAACCCAAAGGCCGTCATTATGCTCCAGCACATTGCCCGGCTTGATCTCGTTACCGTTAATTTTCGGCATTGTGGCAATTCCTTGACGAAAGGTTGATCGGATTTGGGCGGCACCTATATATTGGCCTGCTAAACGGGGCAAGGCGACTAAATAGGGGGGATGGTCCAGCGCAGATATGTGGTTTTCGCATGGCTGCCATTCCAAAAATGCAATGACGAATCAGAAAAGATGCGTCATAAGAGACGTCACGCCCAAGATACAAGAGCAAAAACAAAGGAAACGAAATGGCTGCTGATTTCGTTGATGGCAACGCTTTCAACTTTGAACAGGGACAACGCGCACGGAAACTCTTTGCCGCCGTCGTGTTGGCTGCGCTCGATGATGCGATCGCAGATGATAAGAAATATGGCAATGGACCGGAACAAATTGCCCGCTGGGCGCGCTCTCGCGATGGACGTGAGGTCCTGAGCTGCGCCGGGATTGACCCCAATGAGCGCGTGGTCTCTGGGCTTATGGCATTCGTTGGCAATGGTGTGCGGACCTCCGTCGCACTGTCTCGTGAGGAAAGCGAGCGCCGGAGCCAGGCTGAGGCTGCCTGATTGGCAACGCCAAATATCTTCGAAAAGCGCGTCCATTCGGGCGCGTTTTTTCGTTTTGACTATGCACCCGGTCAAATTCGTCCAGAAAAAGAATCACTTACAAGAAAACTGGCGGCGGACAACTTACTGAAATACCTGCCAATCTCGCCAAATCTGCTATTTCAGAGGGCACCGCACATTTTTCGGGCAAATACCCGCGCGTTTTGACAAAAATCACCGCGCTCATGTTGCGCCAAGCTCCGCGTTTGCATTAACCAAATATTAGCTGGCGGAACGCACTGACATTTCAGTATGTAATCAATCCCGCTCTCGGTTCGAGGGAAATATGATCGTTGACAGTTTGACGGGGCTTCCACAGAACGTGAAACGGTTCGCGTTACTGCTTATCGATACTTTGACCGTTTTGGTCAGCGTCCTCGCCGCGTTTCAAATCATTAGTGGGAATGTCTGGCCTTCGACAGCCATGGGCGCTTCTTGGCCTCTTTTGCTTATCGTTCCTGCCGCATCTGCGGCGGTGTTCCTCAAAATGGGCTTGAACCGCGTGAAGGTTGTAACCTTCGCAACGCACGACATATGGCGCAGCAGCGCTGCTGCCGTGTCGGTTATGGGCATCAGCTTTGCGGCGAAACTCGCGTTTGGACTTTCCGTTCCGGTAGGTTTTGGCATTCTGACCGGGTTCCTTTTCTTAAGCCTGCACCTGTTTTTACGTGGGTTTGGCCGACAGCTACTGATGCATCGGATGAACGGCGGGCGTTCCCGCGAGCCGGTTGCAATTTATGGCGCCGGTCTAGCCGGTGTTCAACTTCTGGCAGCCCTAAGGCAGAGTTTTGAGATGCGCCCGGTCGTCTTCGTTGACGATAGTCTGGCGCTGCAATCCATGACTGTTTCTGGTCTGCGCGTCGTTTCGCGAAAGTCTCTTGAGGAGATGGTGCAGCGTGGCGACATATCCCGAGTTCTTCTTGCAATCCCGTCAGCTGATGACGGGACGATGCGCGCTTTGATCGAAGAACTTTCTGGCTTTGGTTGCGAAGTGATGGCGCTTCCAGCTTTGAGCGAGTTGGTCAGTGGAACTGGCCTTGCAACCTCCTTGCGCCCGGTGACGCCTGATCATCTTCTCGGCCGTGCGAAGGTCGATCTGGAGACTCCAGAGATGGCCAGGACTTATGCGGGGCGCCGTGTTCTGATCACCGGAGCCGGGGGGTCCATTGGCTCCGAACTCTGTCGTCAGATCATCGCATGCCGACCGCAGCGGCTGACAATTGTCGATCATTCGGAATATGCGCTCTATTCGGTTGCGAAAGAGCTGAAACCACTGGCGGAAGAACAGGGGTTTGAACTGGTTACGCGCCTTGGCTCGGTCTGTGACAAGGCGCGCATGACCAAGATCATCGAAGCGTCAGAGATCGACATCGTGCTGTTTGCAGCCGCGTACAAACATGTGCCCCTTGTCGAGGAAAATGAGCTTGAAGGCGTTCGCAACAACGTATTCGGGACCCGCGTCACCGCAGAAGCCGCGCTTGAGGCGAACGTTGAACGGTTTATCCTGATCTCGACCGACAAAGCCGTGCGCCCCACGAATATCATGGGCGCCAGCAAGCGCTTGGCGGAACTGGCAATCCAGGACCTTCAGACCCGCTCAACGTTCACAAAATTCGCGATGGTCCGCTTTGGCAACGTGCTTGGCTCATCGGGGTCGGTCATTCCGCTTTTTCAGGAACAGATTGCTCGCGGTGGCCCGATCACGCTGACCCATGAGAAAGTCACGCGCTATTTCATGACCATCTCAGAGGCCGCGCGACTGGTCCTGCTGGCTGGCGCCTTTTCCGAGGGGGGCGACGTTTTCGTACTGGATATGGGTGAACCGGTCCGGATCGCCGATCTCGCCAAGCGGCTTGTGGAGCTATCCGGCCTGACCGTGAGGGATGACAACAACCCGAGCGGGGATATTGAGATCCAATCGGTTGGCCTGCGACGCGGTGAAAAGCTCTACGAAGAGCTTCTTATTGGCGACACGGTCCTTCCGACGCCGCATAAGAAAATCCTGCGCGCTGAAGAGACGCACCTCTCTGAGATCGAAATGGCACGCCTGCTGCGGCGCCTCCAAGCCGCGATCGAGAACAACGACACCGACGCGCTGCGCGCGATTGTCGAAACCAGCGTCGACGGGTATCAACCAGAGCCCTTGAGTCACGAACGCATTGGCTGATAAGCCACGCGTCACTCAATGCGACACGATCCTTCCAATCCGAATTGGCTGCTTGCCGGTGCAAACGGGCGTGTTGGCCGATTGATCTCCGAAGCCTGGCGGGCCGCTCCGCCCAGAGCAAATGTTTACGCCCAATCACGAAATGGAACGGCCGATTTAATCTGGTCACCAGGGAGGGACGGAGCCCGGAACCTACAAGACTTCGCCGACCGGATCGGGGGCTTGGATGCGATGATCTGTTTCATTGGGCCGGGCAGCCATGGGGATGCAGTGGCTCTTGAGAGGGCCGCATCCGCAATCGTAGAAGCGGTGAGGGCGGCGAAATCGTGCGGTATCAGGCGCGTTGTTTTGGCATCTTCCAGCGCAGTGTACGGGCTTGGACAGGACCTAAGCGAGACGCACGTACCGGAGCCGACCTCAGATTATGGGCGGTCGAAAGTGGCAATTGAGAAGGCTGTTGGCCCGCTGCGAGACAAGGATTTCGACATCTGCATCCTGAGAATTGGCAACGTCGCAAGTGCAGATGCACTGTTGGAGCAGGCACCGCAAACGACACCTGACGCGCCCCTAGTGATCGACAAATTTCCGGATGGTGCGGGGCCGATACGGTCCTATGTCTCGCCCTCGGCGCTCGCCAATATCATCACCACGCTATTGTCTCGAGCCGACCCGATGCCGGAAATCCTGAACGTGGCAGGCACCCCGCCGATTGACATGGCAGAGCTTGCGACGGCGGCAAAATTGCCGTGGAAATGGCGACCTGCATCACCGGACCGGCACGACACACAGCGCATCACACTGGATTGCACCCGTCTTGCGGAGATTGTAGGCCACGCGGCGGTGGCGACCTCTCCGGAGGAGATCATCAGCGACCTAAAGGGGCTTGGGGTACTGCCGTGACCTTTCTCAAACGCGCTCAGGATTTGGTCTCCTTGGCGATCATCGGCACCTTCCTGCTGCCGGTCGGCATCATTATCGCGATCATGATCTTGGTGAAGGAAGGGCGGCCGATCTTCTATGTAGCCGAGCGCATGCGCACGCCGACTGAGAGCTTCGGTCTGGTCAAGTTTCGGACCATGACTGCGGAGGACGGCGACGAGGGGGTCTCAGGCGGACACAAAACCGACCGGATCACACCCTTTGGAAAGACGTTGCGACGCAAGCGTTTGGACGAAATCCCGCAGCTTTGGAATGTTTTGACGGGCGATATGAGTTTCGTCGGACCACGCGCGCCCTTGCGCAAATATGTCGATGAGTTCCCGGACCTTTACGCACATGTGCTGAAGAGCAGGCCCGGCATCACCGGTGTGGCCTCGATCTATTTCCATAAACATGAAGAGCAGCTGCTGGCCGCCTGCAAGACGGCCGAAGAAGCGGACCATGTCTATACCACGCGCTGCGTTCCGCGAAAGGCGCGCATGGACCTGATCTACCAGCGCAATCGCACGGTTTGCTGGGATATCTGGTTGATGTTTCGCACCATTATGTGACCGTTGCGTCGCATTTTCTGAGAACACATCAATGCAAGCTGTTGAACCGCGATTGGAATTGGCACAGAAGGTCTGCGACATGTCGCCAGTGCCGAATTTGCGGAAGGGAAATCAATGAAAATTGCGATGATCGGGACCGGTTATGTAGGGCTCGTCTCAGGGGTGTGTTTTTCCGATTTCGGCCATGATGTCGTCTGCGTCGATCTCAACCCTGAGAAGATCGAGATGCTGAATGCAGGCGAGGTACCGATTTACGAGCCGGGTCTCGATGCGCTTATGGCGAAGAACGTTGAGGCGGGACGTCTGTCTTTCACAGGCGATCTGCAAGAGGCGGTTACTGGCGCCGACGCTGTCTTTATCGCTGTGGGCACGCCCACACGACGGGGCGACGGACATGCCGACCTGCAATATGTCTATGCGGCAGCGGAAGACATCGCGAAAGCCGCGTTGGAGGCTGGGAACAAATATACGGTCATCGTGACCAAATCTACGGTGCCTGTGGGAACCAATCGGCAAGTGAAACAGGTGGTGCGCAAGGCAGCGCCCGACCTAGCGTTCGACGTCGCCTCCAACCCCGAATTCCTGCGCGAAGGCGCGGCGATTGACGATTTCATGAAACCGGACCGGGTTGTGGTTGGCGTGCAAACCGACCGGGCGGCTGAGGTGATGGCAGAGATTTACCGCCCGCTTTATCTGCGGGATTTTCCGATCGTCACGACCGATCTGGAAAGCGCGGAGATGATCAAATACGCCGCCAATGCGTTTTTGGCCACGAAGATCACTTTCATCAACGAGATTGCGGCGCTTTGTGAGCGCACAGGCGCGGATATCAAGCAAGTTTCCAACGGGATCGGCCTTGATGGACGCATTGGCAACAAGTTCCTTCATGCGGGCCCCGGCTATGGCGGGTCGTGCTTTCCGAAGGATACCTCCGCCCTCGCACGCATAGGTCAGGACAATGCGGTCCCTATGCAGATCACCGAGACCGTGATGCGGGTGAATGACGGCGTCAAAACGCGCATGATCGAGAAGGTCCGCGACATTTGCGAGGACAGTTTCAACGGTAAGACAGTGGCCGTGCTGGGGGTGACCTTCAAACCGAACACGGACGATATGCGTGATGCGCCCTCTTTGACCATTGTTCCTGCCCTTGTGGGCGGCGGCGCAAAGGTGCGGGTCGTTGATCCGCAAGGCCTGCGGGAGGGGGAGGCTCTGCTGCCCGGCGTGAACTGGATGGAGGACCCCTACAAAGCGGCGCAGAATGCCGATGCGCTGGTGATCCTCACCGAATGGAACGAGTTTCGCGCGTTGGACCTTAAAAAGCTCGCCAGAAAGATGGCCCGCCCGCGCATGGCTGATCTCAGGAACATCTATTCGCCGAAAGATGCCAAACAGGCGGGGTTTGAGGCCTATGTCTCGGTGGGGCGGACGGGTTTCGGTATCGAGGCCTGACCAAAGGGAAACAAAGGGCAATCACGGCGAATCTGCGCTGATTTAGCACGCCCTCTCCCTTTTCGAGCGCAACCTCCTTACGTATAAGGCGCTGCAGGTCCGCGCAGCTGCTGAGTCGCGGGCTATAAACACACGAGCGGAAAGTCAGTAACGCATATGGCAGGCGGATTATTCGGGGGGTTGTTTTCGTCAGATATGGCGATTGACCTCGGGACGGCAAATACACTGGTCTATGTGAAGGGGCGCGGGGTCATCCTGAACGAACCTTCCGTTGTGGCCTATCACTCGAAAGCCGGTCGTAAGGAAGTTCTGGCCGTGGGCGAAGATGCCAAGCTGATGCTCGGCCGGACGCCGGGCTCGATCGAAGCGATCCGACCGATGCGAGAGGGCGTGATTGCGGACTTTGACACTGCGGAAGAGATGATCAAACACTTCATCCGCAAGGTGCATAAGCGCTCTACTTTCACCAAGCCGAAGATCATCGTCTGTGTGCCGCACGGGGCGACGCCCGTTGAGAAACGTGCGATCCGGCAGTCTGTGTTGGGGGCAGGTGCCCGCAAGGCGGGCCTGATCGCAGAGCCCATTGCGGCGGCGATTGGCGCAGGCATGCCGATCACCGATCCGACCGGGTCCATGGTTGTTGATATCGGCGGCGGGACGACTGAAGTTGCGGTGCTGTCGCTCGGCGATATCGTCTATGCGCGTTCGGTCCGCGTTGGTGGCGACCGCATGGATGAGGCGCTGATTTCCTATTTGCGGCGGCATCAGAACATTCTGGTAGGTGAATCGACGGCGGAACGCGTGAAAACCTCCATCGGCACCGCGCGCATGCCGGACGATGGGCGCGGCACATCGATGCAAATCCGCGGGCGTGACTTGCTGAACGGCGTGCCGAAGGAAACCGAGATCAATCAGGCGCAAGTGGCCGAGGCACTGGCGGAACCGGTGCAGCAAATCTGCGAAGCGGTGATGACAGCGCTGGAAGCCACACCACCCGATCTGGCGGCAGATATTGTGGACCGCGGCGTGATGCTTACCGGCGGTGGTGCGCTTCTGGGTGAATTGGACCTGGCACTGCGCGAACAGACCGGACTTGCCATCTCGGTTGCTGACGAAAGCCTGAACTGCGTGGCTCTTGGCACCGGCAAGGCGCTGGAATATGAAAAACAACTGCGCCACGTGATAGATTACGATAGTTAAGGGTAGGCCCTCGAGGTGAAGCCCAATGGCAGTCGACCGACGCGGACAAGATGAGTATGGACGCCCCGTCAGACGTGTTCTGATCGGGTGCTTGGTTGTTTTCCTGCTGAGCATCTTCGGGGTCTGGCGGATAGACAATCCGAGGGTGGAGCGGTTTCGCGATCAGATAGTGGATTCCGTGGTGCCCAATTTCGACTGGGCGTTCGTGCCATTGACGCGGTTCACGCGGATGATCGAGGATTTCCAGAGCTACGCCCGGATTTACGAGCAAAACCAAGAGCTTCGCCGGGAGTTGCAGCAGTTGAAGAGTTGGCGGGAAGCGGCGGTGCAATTGGAGCAGGAAAACGCGCGGTTGCTCGATCTTAACAAGGTGCGGCTGAACGCGAAGCTGACTTTCGTCACCGGAGTTGTGCTGATCGACAATGGCTCACCCTTCCGGCGCTCGGTCCTGCTGAATGTCGGCGCGCGGGATGGCATCCGCGACGGCTGGGCAACGATGGATGGGCTTGGCCTTGTGGGACGGATCGCGGGTGTGGGAGAGCGCACGTCCCGCGTGATCCTGCTGACGGACACCAACAGCCGGGTGCCGATCACCATCCGACCCTCTGGTCAGAAAGCGCTTTTGGTCGGGGACAACACGCTCGCACCACCGATTGACATTGTGGATAACACCGAGGATGTGCGGCCCGGCGACCGGGTTGTGACAAGCGGCGATGGCAAGGTGTTTCCCGCCGATATCCTTGTCGGGCAGATTGTACGGGGCTCGGACCGGCGTTTGCGCGTGAAATTGGCGGCGGACTATGGACGGCTTGAGTTTCTGCGTGTGTTACGCACACCGGAATTCCCCGAGATCACCTCGACAGGTGAGCTGATTTCCGTCGATGAAACCCCGCAAGAGGTTGAGGCGGAGGCCACTGATGGTTGATCCAATCACCTTGCGCCGGTTCTTGTTCCGCTGTCTGTTTCTGCTGGTCTGCGCGGTTCTGATCTTCATGAAATTGCTGCCGCTCGGGACCGAGCCCGTCGCGATTGCCCATTACGATCCGGTAAGCGGCGATCTGCTTGAGGGCGAAGGCAGCACGCTCTTTATCCCCGGCCCCGACCTTATTTTTGCGATCATGGCGGCCTGGGTTCTGCGACGACCACGTTGGGCGCCGGTTCTATTGATTTTCGCGGTGCTGCTGCTGACGGATCTTTTGTTCCTCAAGCCGGTCGGCTTGTGGGCCGCCATCGGGTTGTTGGCGATGGAGTTTCTGCGCACGCGGGCGCAGGGCAATGCCGAGATTACCTGGCCGGCTGAGATCGCGCTCTTTGGCATGGTGTTCACCGCTGCGACCCTCGTTAACGCGCTGTTTTTCCTGATTTTCGGGCTACCGGTGCCCGGCCTCACGACACTTTTGCTTCACATCGTCATAACCGTGGCAGCCTACCCGATTGTGCTGGTGATCACGCATTACGTGCTGCGTGTACGCCGCGCGCGTCCGACCGATCTCGAGGCCGTTGGAGGCGTGGCATGAGACGCTCGCAACGGGACACCGAGGAGAGCACCGGCATCACGACCCGCCGAGGGCTGGTGTTGGGCGCACTGATGGGGTCTGTCGCGGTGGTTCTCGGCGCGCGGATGCGGCATCTGCAGGTGGATCAGGCCGATCAGTTCCGGCTGCTCGCTGAAGAGAACCGCATAAATGTGCGTTTGATCCCGCCTGCGCGGGGCCAAATCTTTGATCGCAATGGCTTTTTAATTGCCGGGAATGAGCAGAACTACCGCGTCATCATCGTGCGCGATGAGGTGGAAGACACGGACAAAGTGCTGGCCGATCTGGCCAAACTTATCCCCCTAACACCCGAAGACATCGCCGAGGTGAAGGAAGAGATGGCGCGGCGGTCTCCCCTTCTTCCGGTTACCGTGGCGGATCGTTTGAGCTGGGAGGATATCAGCCAAGTTGCGGTGAACGCTCCGTCCCTGCCGGGCATCACGCCGGAATTTGGGCTCAGCCGGCTCTATCCGCGACGGGAGGATTATGCCCATGTTCTAGGGTATGTCGGTCCGGTCTCCGATTTTGATCTCAGCAAGATCGAAAACCCGGACCCGGTTCTGCAAATCCCACGCTTCCAGATCGGAAAATCTGGCGTTGAGAACAAGCTGGAGCCGATGCTGCGCGGCAAGGCCGGGAACAAGCAGATCGAGGTGAACGCCGCCGGTCGCGTAATGCGCGAGCTTGGTCGCAACGAAAGCCAGAAAGGCGCGAGCGTTCAGCTGACGATTGACACGACGCTACAGAATTTCACGCAAGCCCGGCTGGGCGCAGAAAGTGCCTCTGCGGTGATCATGGATGTGACCAATGGCGATCTTCTCGCGGTTGGGTCGGCCCCCTCGTTTGATCCCAACAAGTTCGTGCGCGGCATCTCCGTGCCCGACTACAACGAGCTTCTGAACAACAAATACCGTCCGCTGGCCAACAAGACCGTGCAAGGCCTCTACCCGCCTGGCTCGACCTACAAGATGGTTGCGGCCTTGGCGGCGCTTGAGGACGGCATCATCACACCACGCGAAACGATCCGCTGTGTCGGTCACACCGAACTGCCAGGGCGCCGCTTTCATTGCTGGAAACGTGGTGGCCATGGGCGGATGAACCTGAAGAACTCGATCAAGCAGTCTTGCGATGTCTACTACTATGAACTCGCGCTGAAGGTCGGGATCGAAAAGATGAGTGCGATGGCCAAGCGCCTGGGCTTTGCCGAAAGCCATGATGTGCCGATGTCGGCCGTTGCAGCGGGTATCGCGCCGACTAAGACCTGGAAACAGGAGCGGCACGGGCAGGATTGGGTGATCGGCGACAGCCTCAACGCAGCGATTGGGCAAGGTTTCGTACTGGCCTCACCGCTGCAACTGGCGGTGATGACGGCGCGGCTGGCGACCGGCAATGAAGTGAAGCCGCGGTTGATCAAGGCGCTGGACGGGGAAGAAACCCCGGAGCGCGGCGGTGATACGCTCGGCTTTGATCCCTCGAACCTGAAGCAAATTCAGGAAGGCATGTTTGCCGTGACCAATGAACAGCGTGGAACGGCGCTTGGGTCGCGGATCGCTGACAACGACTACACGATGGCGGGGAAAACCGGCACCAGTCAGGTGCGCAATATTACCGCAGATGAGCGGCGCCGCGGCGTGACCCGCAATGAAGACCTGCCCTGGGAGCGCCGGGATCACGCGCTTTTTGTCGGTTACGCACCCTATGACAATCCGAAATACGCCGTATCCGTCGTTGTGGAACATGGCGGCGGTGGATCGCGCGCCGCGGCGCCGATTGCGCGCGACCTGATCCTCGCCGCGCAGTTCGGTGGGGTGCCGCCGCTCTCGGCTTATCCCGCCTCACAACGCGCCCGCATCGAATCCGCCTTCAAGAAGATGCCGCTCTGGCCTCCCGGAGGCCCGCCGCCTGAGGAGGAACAGGCGTGAGTTATCTCGAATATCAGCACCGCTCGATCCCGACGGGCGCCTCGAAGATGCTCTACATGAACTGGCCGCTCGTGCTGCTTCTGACAGCCATCGCGTCGGTCGGTTTTCTGATGCTCTACTCGGTCGCGGGCGGCAATTTGAACACTTGGGCAGAGCCGCAAATGAAGCGCTTTGCGCTCGGCCTTTTCCTGATGTTCTCCATCGCGCTCATTCCGATCTGGTTTCTGCGCAATATAGCTGGTGTAGCCTACGCGGCTTGCGTGCTCTTGTTGCTTGGGGTCGAGTTCTTTGGTGATGTGCGTCAAGGTGCACAGCGCTGGATCGACCTTGGCTTCATGCGCCTGCAACCCTCGGAACTCATGAAAATTACGCTCGTGATGTTTCTGGCGGCCTATTACGACTGGCTCGATATCAAGAAGACCTCCCGGCCGTTCTGGGTTTTGATCCCGCTTCTGATCATCGCCCTGCCCGTCTATCTGACCCTGCGCCAACCGGATTTGGGCACCGCGCTTTTGCTGGTCTTTGGCGGTACCGGCGTGATGTTCATCGCCGGCGTGAGCTGGTGGTATTTTGGTGTCGTGATCGGCGGTGCAGTAGCCTTGGTGACGGCAGTGTTCCAAAGCCGTGGGACTGAGTGGCAGTTGCTGAAAGACTATCAGTTCAGGCGGATCGATACCTTCCTTGACCCCTCCACAGACCCGCTGGGATCGGGTTATCACATCACGCAATCGAAAATTGCGTTGGGGTCTGGCGGCTGGACCGGCCGAGGTTTCATGCAGGGCACCCAGTCGCGATTGAACTTCCTGCCGGAGAAACACACCGATTTCATCTTCACGACCCTGGCGGAGGAGTTCGGTTTTGTCGGCGCATTTTCCCTGCTGGTGCTCTACCTGCTGGTGCTGGTCTTCTGCATCATCTCGGCGATCACAAATCAGAACCGCTTTGCTTCGATCCTGACGCTCGGGATCGCGCTGACCTTCTTCCTGTTCTTCGCCGTCAATATGTCGATGGTGATGGGCCTCGCACCTGTCGTGGGTGTGCCACTGCCGCTGGTCAGCTATGGCGGCTCGGCGATGCTGGTCTTGATGCTCGCCTTTGGTCTGGTGCAGAGCGCGCATATCCACCGCCCGAGACAATCGGGATGATCAACGCGCTTTTTTCGGCGCGGGATGAGCGGTGGGATCAGTATGACGACCCGCTGCGCAAGGCATTTGTGGAGCGTGGACTTGCGGTGCATCTGTCCGAGGAGATCGCGCCGGGAGAGGTGGATTACATCATCTATGCGCCGAACGGGCCAGTGACGGATTTTGCGCCGTTCACGCGGCTGAAAGCGGTGTTGAGCCTCTGGGCTGGCGTGGAGAAAATTACTGGCAATGAAAGTCTGACCGTACCGCTCTGCCGGATGGTTGATCCGGGCCTGTCGGAAGGCATGGTCGAGTGGGTCACAGGTCACGTCCTGCGGCACCATCTGGGGATGGATGCGCATATTCATGGGCAGGATGGTGTGTGGCGGGAAGGCGCCGCGCCTTTGGCGCGCAATCGGCGGGTTGGGATATTGGGGCTCGGGGCGCTCGGCACTGCCTGCGCCGCTGCATTGCGCGGATTGAATTTTCAGGTGCATGGCTGGAGTCGCAGACCCCGGCACGTGGCGGATGTGACCTGTCACCATGGCGATACGGGATTGGCGGCGTGCCTGGCACAATCCGATATTCTTGTGGTTCTGCTGCCGCTGACACCTGAGACGGAGGACCTGCTGAATGCCAAGCGCCTTGCCGCGCTGCCCCGGGCCGCCTTTCTCATCAATGCCGGACGTGGACCTCTGATTGACGATGACGCGCTTCTGGCGGCGCTGGATGCGGGGCAGATCGCCCATGCGACGCTGGACGTGTTCCGCACCGAACCCCTGCCCGCCGATCACCCGTTCTGGGCGCATCCGAGTGTCACGGTCACGCCCCATATCGCAGCCGAAACCCGGGCTGAGACGGCGGCGCAAGTGATTGCCGAGAATATCCGTCGCGGCGAAGCCGGGGAAGATCTGCTCTATGTGGTTGATCGGAGCGCGGGCTACTAGCGCAGGCGCGGAGGGCTCTCGGGGTCCGAGCCCGGGGCTTTGGGCGGTTCTGGCGCTGCAGGTTGAGGGAGGTCGAAGCGTAGCGCCACGGTCGAAAGCTTGGCGGCCATCGGATCACTTGCTGCGAGAAAGATGACGTCGAGAATGCCTGCCTCGATGCCGGAAAAGGTCAGAGCTTCGCGTGTCGCGGTCGCAAGTGCCTCCTCTCCGCCCGGCATCGGATCGATGAACGCCAGAATGTGCGATTGCGCGCCTCCTTCATAGCGGACAACAGCGAAATAGGCCGCTTTCGCCATCCCGCCACATGAGGAGAGTTTTGCATCGAGGCTTGTCAGAAGCGTTTCGGGCAGGCCCGAAGGTGGGAAGACTTCCTCCGGCATTGCTTCGAAATGCTCGGGAGTTTGGGACAGGGTTTCAGCAAACCAGTCGACACCATCCGCATCGAGCAGAAAGGAGGACGGCGCGGTGCCGAGATTGAGCCCCAGCCCGATCCCCTGCCCTTGCAGCAATTGCGCCAATTGGCGGCCTGTCATAGAGGCGTAAGGCGCGGAGCCCGCCATTTCCGACAGCCGCTCCTCGGTGTCGAAGACCAACGCGACCTGTGCGCCCTCGACCGCGAGCAGATGCGGGGTGATCCGGTCGGCCTCTGGTTCGGTTTCGAGCAGCAGGAACAGCTCGGCGGAGGCAAGCCGGTCATAGAAGGCCAGCCGTGCGAGATCATCATCGGGCGCGGCCTGCATCGCGGCATGGGCCTGATCGAGCGGGGTTTCGGTCATTACAAAGCCTTCTGGATGGATGCGCGCAGCTCGGGCAGAAGTTCGGCCTCGAACCACGGGTGTTTCTTCAGCCAGCCGGTGTTGCGCCAGGAGGGATGTGGCAAGGGAAAGAGGTCCGGTGCGTGCTCGCGCCAGGATTGCACCGTCGCGGTGACTCCTTTCGTTCCGAGATGCCAGTTTTGCGCATAACCTCCGACCAGCAGGGTGAGACGCAGATCGTCCAGCGCCTCGGTGATCGGTGCGCGCCAGGTCGTGGCGCAGATTTTCGGTGGAGGCAGATCGGAGCCCTTCGCGTCATAGCCTGGGAAGCAGAAGGCCATGGGCACGATGGCAATGAGTGTGCGGTCGTAGAATGTGTCCTCGTCGATGCCCATCCAGTCGCGCAGACGGTCGCCGGATGGGTCCGTGAACGGTTTGCCGGAGCTATGCACTTTCATGCCCGGGGCCTGCCCTGCGATCAGGATGCGCGCGCCTTGGTCGAACCAGACGACAGGCCGCGGCGCATGTGCCGTTTGGGTCGCCGCAAAGCGGTCGGCGCAGAGACGGCAGTTTTTGACGTCGGATTTGAGGGCATCGAGGGACATGGCGGCCAAGCTAGTGGAACGCGTCGGGACAACAAGGGGCTTGCGTTCATTTTGATATTTCTATAAATATAGAATCATGAAAGTGTTTGAAGAGACCGACCTCTCCCTCGTCGAAGCCGCCAGCGCCTATGCCGCGCTTGGTTCTGAACAGCGTCTGGCCCTGTTGCGGCATCTGACCCGCTCGGGCCAGGACGGCATATCCATCGGCGCGCTGGGTGAGGCGACGGGCCTGTCGGGCGCAAACCTGACCCATCATCTGAAGATTTTGGCAGGCGCCGGTCTGATCCGTCAGGAGAAACAGGGCCGCTCGGTGATTTGTGCGGCGGCGGATTATGAGACCTTCAAGCGCTTGAACGATTTTCTGATGGCCGAATGCTGCGCCGATATGGAAGAGCACGATCATGGCTGACATCACCACTCCATCATCCACCCTGATGGGTGGCCTCTGGCGGCATGCGCGCAGTGCCTGGGCGGTGATCATCGCGATCCTGATCGCGCTGGCGTTCTTCGATCCCGGCCAGTTGGGGCCGAGCCTGCAGAAGACTGTCGAAGCCTTTGGGCATACGGCGATTTTCATCACCTTCGCGGTGCTCGCCATCGGGTATCTGAAAGCCAGCGGGGCGGAGGCGATGGTCGCGGAGGCCTTCAAGGGCAATGAGATGCGCATGATCCTCTTCGCCTCCGCGCTCGGTGGTCTGGCGCCGTTTTGCTCCTGCGAGGTTATTCCCTTTATCGCAGCGTTACTCGCCGCGGGCGCACCGCTCTCGGCCGTCATGGCGTTCTGGCTGTCCTCACCGCTAATGGACCCGGCGATGTTTCTGATCACCTCCGGCACGCTTGGGTTCGAGTTTGCTGTTGCTAAGACAATCTCAGCGGTCGGCATGGGGCTTCTGGGCGGCTTCGGCGTGATGCTCTTTGCGAAATCTGCCCTTTTTGCCGACCCGCTGCGCAGCGATGGTCCGGTCGGCGGCTGCGGCTGTGGCTCGCCCTTCAAAGGCACACCTGTCTGGGCCTTTTGGGCAGAGCGCAAGCGCATCGAGACGTTCCGCAAGACCGTCATCGACAACGCGCTGTTTCTAGGCAAATGGCTGCTTCTGGCCTATCTGTTGGAGAGCCTGATGCTGGTCTATGTGCCGGCGGAGTGGATCAGCACCTTCCTTGGCGGCATGGGTATCGGCCCGGTGATCCTTGGCGCCCTGGTCGGCGCGCCTGCCTACCTGAACGGTTATGCCGCCGTGCCGCTCATCGATGCGATGCTGACGCAAGGCATGTCCAACGGCGCCGCGATGTCCTTCATGCTGGCCGGTGGCGTGAGTTGTATCCCCGCCGCTGTGGCGGTCTGGGCTTTGGTCAAACCACGCATCTTCGGCGCCTATCTGGGCTTTGCCTTCATCGGCGCGGTCATTGCGGGCCTGACCTGGAACATCCTCGCCTAGTCACAGGGACGTCACACAGACGTGCCGTTGCTCCGCCCTGCCCCATGCTTTAAGCCCTATCGGACTGCATGGGACTGCCGGAGTGGGGCATGTATCGCGTCTGGAACTTCGTGACGAACTATTCGCTGCTGCTGATTTTCGGCGCGCTGACCGCGCTGATCTGGGCGAATATCGATCCGCATGGCTATCACCACTTCGTTGAGACACCGCTGTGGTTCAACGATCTGATCGGGCTCGATTACAGCTATTGGACCAAGACCTATGGCGAGGGCTACGAGAAATACGAAGTCGGCGACATCACCAAGGTCGTGACGCTGCATTATCTCGTGAATGATATGCTCATGGCCTTCTTCTTTGCCATTGCGGCAAAGGAGGTCTGGGAGGCAATTATTCTTAAGAACGGATCGTTGCGCGGGCGAAAGGCTGCAACGCCGTTGTTTGCAACGGCGGGCGGAATGTTCGGCCCGGTTGCGGTCTATCTGGGGCTCGCGCTCTTTCTGGGGTCAGACACCTATAATGCCGTTGCCAATGGCTGGGCGATCCCGACCGCGACGGATATCGCCTTCTCGTACCTTGTGGGCCGTGTCGTTTTCGGTGCCGGACACCCGGCGGTGCGCTTTCTGCTGCTTCTTGCGATTGCGGATGATGCGGCGGGGCTGATCATTCTTGCGGTGTTCTACCCGTCGGGAGACCTCGCCCCGGCTTGGCTGCTCCTTTCGCTGGGTGCGGCGGTGGGGGTGTTTGTCCTGTTCAACTGGCTGCCCCGCAGGTTGGATCGGCACAACCAGACCCGCCCGAACTCGACCTTTGTGCGCAAACGGCTGCATTTCGTACCCTACGCGATCGCCGCCGCGTTCAGCTGGTTTGGTTTTGCGCAGTCCGGTTTGCACCCGGCCCTTGGATTGCTGCCAATTGTGCCGACCATCCCGCATGCAGATCGGGCGTTCGGGATCTTTGCCGAGGCTGAGCAGTATCTGACGGACCTGCTGAACCGGATCGAACATGCGCTCAAATATCCGGTGGAGATCATTCTGTTCTTCTTCGGCCTTCTGAACGCGGGCGTCGAGTTTTCGTCCATCGGGGATGCGACCTGGCTGGTTCTTGCAGGCCTTCTGGTCGGGAAACCCGTCGGCATTTTGCTCTTTGGATGGATCGCGGCGAAACCTCTGAACCTCGGATTGCCGCAGGGGATGCGGATCGTCGATCTGGTGGTCATCGGATGCGTCGCGGCGATTGGCTTTACCGTGTCCCTCTTTGTGGCCTCGGTCGCCTTCGAGCCCGGCCAGATTCAGGATGCCGCCAAAATGGGTGCGCTGTTGAGCTTTTTTGCCGCCGTGATCTCGGTTGTCGCCGGACGATTGTTTCGCGTCGAGAAACAACACATGTGATCTGGGCGGTTGCGAGGCCGATTGTTTCTCGATTCGACAGTAATCGCGCGGCAAATTTGCCTTATTCGCGCCATATTTACGGAAAGTTCATTGAAATTCAGGCCTATGCTCCGACATAATGCCGCCCAAAAGCTGACCTAGAACGTCGGCAAGCTGCTCCGTGGGCTTAAATCGCGGAATATCCGAGGTGGGGCTGAGCCCGAATGATAGAGTTTCGAAATGTCAGCAAGTCCTTCTGGACGGGCACGCAGCGCAAGGTGATCCTTGACCGCGCCTCGTTCCGTGTGGAACTGGGCAATTCGATTGGCATTCTGGCCCCGAACGGCACCGGCAAGACAACGCTGATCAACATGATGGCGGGGCTTGAAAAGCCTGATGAGGGCGAGATTTTGCGCACCTCGCGCATCTCCTTCCCTTTAGGCTTCATGGGCGGAGTCGTTCCCAAACACACAGCGATGGAGAACTGCCGTTACATCGCACGGCTCTATTCGCTCGACCCCGACTACATCGAGGCTTTCTGTCGCTATTTGTGCGATCTGGAAGAGTATTTCGACATGCCGGTCGGGACCTATTCGCAAGGCATGCGCGCGCGCTTCACATTTGCCCTGATGCTGGCGCTCGATTTCGACATTTATCTGATCGATGAAGGCATGCCGGCAACAACTGATGTGGAATTTAACCGAAAAGCAGGATCGATCCTTAAAGATCGTCTGCAACATGCAACCATTGTGGTGGTGTCGCACCAGGCAGATACGCTGGAAAAGTTCTGCAACTCCGCAGGTGTGCTTCTGAACGGTCAGTTGCACATGTTCGACACGCTGGAAGAGGCGAAGACGCTCTATGACTACGAAACCAAAAGCTAAGAAGTATCGCATTCGTCGCAGCGAATTCAGCCCGCCCGCCACGGATGAGGCCAAGGCGGCCGCGCCTGCGCCGTCGAACTCTCCTGCCGCGCCCAAGGCGGCTGAAGCGGAGAGACCGGAAGCAGCCGTTGAAAAGATGTTCGCGCCTGGTGCGACGGATGATGGCTTTGGCAGCCAGACCTTTCCGACCAAGAACGAAGCAGCGCCGGAGCCTGCACCCTCTGCGCCCAAAGCTGCAGGGGACAGCCCGCTTTCCGTGCCAGCCGCCATTGATGCGATCAAGCGTGAAGGGTTGACCGGACGGCAGTTGCGCATGGCGCGACGTGTGGCCCAGCGGCAGGGGCTGAGCCCGACCTCAGACTATGACGCCGTGCGGCTTCTGCGTGCCCAAGGCATCGATCCTTTCAAACAGGCAAACATGCTGGAGGTCGTCGCTTCCGAAAAAACGGCTGCGCAGAGCACGCAACGTATCGCGCAAGTGCCGTCGACAAAAATCCAGCAGCCTTCCCTGCCCTCGACGCAGGTCCTGACCCCCAATGATCGCGCGCAAGATATCATGGAGATTCAGCGCGATATCGGTCGCAGACGGCGTCGGCGCGCCACGCTTCTGGCCATTCGCCTCGCGATCTTCGTACTGCTGCCCACCTTCGTGGCGGGGTACTACTATTACGCCGTTGCGACGCCGATGTATGCGACGAAGTCAGAGTTCGTGATCCAGCAGGCTGATGCCGCGGGCGGCGGCGGTCTGGGCTCAGGCCTTCTATCGGGAACGGGGCTTGCCAACTCGCAGGACTCCATCGCCGTGCAAGGTTATCTGCAGTCACGGGACGCGATGCTGCGCCTCGATGACGACCTTGGGTTCAAATCGCATTTCAGCGAAGCGGAAATCGATGATATCCAGCGCCTCGACACCGAAGCCACCAATGAGGCGGCGTATAAGGTGTATCAGAAACGCGTGCGCATCGGCTATGATCCGACCGAAGGCATCCTGAAAATGGAGGTCGCGGCGGCAAGTCCTGATGTGTCCGCCGAGTTCTCCGAACGCCTGATTTCCTATGCAGAAGAGCGCGTCGATCAGTTGAGTGCTCGAAAACGCGACGACCAATTGGCGGGAGCGGATGCGTCGCGCCGGGAGGCCAATGAGAAGATGGTCGCCGCCCAACAGCGCATTGTCGACCTGCAGGAGAAACTCGGCGTTCTGAGCCCAGAAACCGAGGTATCGACGATCTTCGCGCAAATCTCTCAATTGGAAAGCGCTCTGATCGAGGAACGCCTCGCGCTGCGGCAATTTTTGTCAAATGCACGGCCAAGCCAGCCCCGCGTGAACGCGGCAGAAAACAAAATCGCAGAGCTGGAAACCCTGATCGCTGAGAAGCGGGCACAACTGACGGAAAGCTCCACAGGGGCTGAATCTCTCGCACGCATTTCCGGCGAACTCTTAGTCGCCCAGACGGAGCTCACAACCCGTCAGGAACTCCTGGCCCAGGCTGAAGCGGCCTACGAGGCCGCGCGGCTCGAGGCGAACCGTCAAGTGCGGTATCTCTCGGTCGCAGTCAGCCCCGTGGCACCGGACGAACCCACCTACCCCCGCGCCTTTGAGAACACGATCCTCGCCTTCTTGATCTTCTCCGGCATTTACCTGATGGTCTCGCTCACGTCTTCGATCCTGCGCGAACAAGTGTGAGTTTCATGAAAACCGTCGAATTCGGCCCTGTCCGAGCGAGCAATGACCTGCCCCTCACGGTCATTGCCGGCCCCTGTCAGTTGGAAAGCCGTGACCACGCACTGATGATCGCCGAGGCGATGGCGAAGGCCTGCGCGGAGGTCGGCGCTGGCTATGTGTTCAAAGCCTCTTACGACAAGGCAAACCGCACCTCACTGTCGGGCAAACGTGGGCTCGGAATTGACGACGGACTGCGGGTTCTGGCCGACGTGAAGGCGGAGATCGGATGCCCAGCGCTAACGGATGTGCACGCACCGGATCAATGTGCACCCGCTGCCGAGGCCGTTGATATATTGCAAATCCCCGCCTTCCTGAGCCGTCAGACCGACCTCTTGGTGGCCGCAGGCGAAACCGGTGCCGTGGTCAACATCAAGAAGGGCCAGTTCCTCGCCCCCTGGGATATGCCGAACGTGATCTCGAAGGTCGAGAGCACCGGCAATACGCGCATTCTTCTGACCGAACGCGGCGCGTCCTTCGGCTACAACACACTTGTCGCCGATTTCCGCAGCCTGCCGACGATGGCCAAAACCGGCTACCCGGTGATCATGGACGCCACCCATTCGGTGCAGCAGCCGGGCGGACAGGGTGGCTCCTCCGGCGGTCAGCGCGAATTTGCACCGGTGATGGCCCGAGCGGCTGTTTCGCTGGGCATTGCCGGTGTCTTCATCGAGACACATCAGGACCCGGACACCGCCCCATCCGATGGTCCAAACATGATCCCGCTTGACCAGATGCCGACCCTTGTGGCGTCACTCATGGAGTTTGACAAACTGGCCAAAGCGGACCCGATGCGGGTCTAGCAGACCTGACCCGTGACCCAACCCGATGACCAGGCCCATTGGAAGTTGTAGCCGCCAAGCCATCCCGTGACATCCACGACTTCCCCGATGAAATAGAGCCCGGCACCTGCCGCGCCTCCATCGTTTTGTTGTCGAGCGCTGATGTATCGACCCCGCCCAGCGTGACCTCCGCGGTGCGATAACCCTCGGTGCCGGTCGGCCACAAAACCCAGCTATGCACTGCCTCGTGGAGTGCATCGAGTTTGGCATTGTTTTGATCGGCCAGATTGCCAACGAGCCCGCTGCGCAAGGTGATCTGCGCTGCCAAGCGCTCCGGCACCAGGGTTGCAAGCGCATTCTTGATCGATTGCCGCCCATGGGATTGCCGCATGGCCACCAAAATCTCCGCGCAGTTTTGCCCGGCACAGAGGTCGACCAATATCGCGTCGCCTTCTCGCCAATAGGAGGAAATCTGCAGGATCGACGGCCCCGAGAGCCCTCGATGGGTGAACAGCATCCCTTCATCGAAGTGCGCCTGTTTTGTCACAACTGACGCTTCCACAGACACGCCCGAGAGGGCCCGCATACCCTCCAGATCCTTGTCGCCGAAGGTGAGCGGCACGAGGGCCGGTCGTGTCTCGACGACAGGCAGGCCGAACTGCTCTGCCACGCGATACCCAAATGATGTCGCGCCCATTTTTGGAATGGATTTGCCGCCTGACGCGATGACGAGACTGGAGCAAGTCGCGGCCTGACCATCGAGTTCAAGGGCAAAGCCATCGCCTTGACGCCGAATGTTTGCGGCGGATGTCTGGAGCTTCATTTCTGCTCCGGCGTTCTTGAGATCATGCACCAGCAAATCGATGATTTGCCTCGAGGACCCATCACAAAAGAGCTGTCCCAGCGTCTTCTCATGCCAGGCGATGCCCGCCGCATCCACCCGCGCGATAAAGTCCCATTGTGTGAAGCGCGCCAATGGCGAGATCGCAAAATGCTGATTTTGGGACAAAAACCGTTCAGGAGTGATCTCCAGATTGGAAAAATTGCACCGGCCCCCACCGGAAATGCGGATCTTCTCGCCGGGCGCTTTTGCGTGGTCGATGATCAGAACCCGCCGCCCGCGCCTGGCCGCCTCGACCGCACAAAACATCCCCGCGGCGCCCGCTCCGATGACGATCACATCGTACTTCATGGGCGCGGGATAGTGCGGTTGCTGGGGGCTCACAAGTCAACATTTTTGACTTGCAGCATCGCCTGGGCCACACTAAATCACCTGACACAGTTGGGATGTAGCCAAGTGGTAAGGCAACTGTTTTTGGTACAGTGTATCGTAGGTTCGAATCCTACCATCCCAGCCAGCACAAAAATTTTATTTAATAACAAGTACTTAGCGGAAATTAAGGCCGTGTTTTCGGGGGCATGCAGGCAATCCGGCATCATACTCCGGTCTCAGAAGCTCGGTTTAGGGCCAGAATCCCTGGCTTGTCTCGGAATGCCCTGAAGACGCTAGCAGTTTGCAGAGAGTGCATCAGCCATGATGGCGGGCACGATCACAAGAATTTTGGGCTTATTGCTAATTCAGAGAGTGGCGAAGAGCTCGCGCTGCTCGCGCCAGCCAATTGGTATCTCGTTACGTAAAAGAAACTCGCTTGTCAGTCCGACGGGCTGCTGGCCTTCATGAATCCGCCGGACGATATCCGGTGCGAGAAATGCAAGCTCGATGAGATGCTGTATGCGGCGTTTGGAGATACATTCGGCCTCCGCAATCTCAGAGAACGTTTTGCCGCATTTTATCGCCGCAAGGTACTTGTGAGCCCTAGCGATATTCCGGAAGAGCTTTTCATCACGGGGACGAACATCACCTTCAATAACAAGCTTGGTTTCGACACCACGCTTCCGGTGTTGAAAAGGAGCAATTACTTCAAGCGCCCGAGGGTCAATCGTCTCCTCCGCAATGTCGAACTCAGTCGAAAGAGCATGGGTCGAGAGGCTGATCTTGATCTGCCCTGGTTCGACGCTGACCTGGTCCACGAAACTAAGGATCAGACGACTCGGTCCAGAGTTGCCGGAAGGTACAACAGACGCGATTTTGGCGGTCTTGTTCCGGAGAGCCGCTATCGCCTCAGCAGACATCCCCGATGCAGCGTCGCGGATAAATTCAGGAGCTTCCATTTTGCGATGCACCAGGCGTTCCACAAACGCCTCGAGTTCAGGCCCTGGCAGGCGCCAACCTGAATTGTCCTTCTTTCCGCGTTCTTTGATCAGTCGGTTTGAAACGTAGTAACGAAGCCTCGCCCCGGTTGCGGTTTTTGAGTGCGTTGCTGTCAGGCGATCACCGGTTTCATCGAAGACCTTGCCTGCAAGCAGTGAAACCGGAGGCCTGCCGACACTGCGCCCCCGACCTCCCGGAAGTCGTGCTCTTGTAGATGCGGCCTGAAGCCTGACCTGGACTTCGTCCCATTCCTTCGGATCGATGATCGGCGGATGCAGCCCGGCGTAGACATTGCCGTGGTGACGGATACGGCCTGCGTAAATGGGATTGCTGAGGATGTATTGAATGTTACTACGCGAGAATTTTACACCGCCGGTTCGCTCGCCCGACGATAGCTGTCGAATGCGCGTACGAAACCCACGCGCGTCGCATTCTTCCTTCACCAGCCGTATATTTCCAAAGTCCTGGTAGAGCCTGAAAATCGCCCGGACTAGTCCGGCATGGGACTCATTGATCTTGAGACTGCGACCGTCCGGATCGTAGCCGATCGGAACGTTTGCGCCCATCCAGAGGCCCTTTTTCTTAGAAGCCGCAAACTTGTCGCGGATACGCTCGGCAGTCACTTCGCGTTCAAACTGCGCGAAGGAAAGGAGCATGTTGAGCGTCAGCCGCCCCATACTGGTTGCCGTGTTGAAAGATTGTGTGACCGAGACGAACGAGGCACAGGCAGCATCGAGCCGGTCCACGATCTTCGCGAAATCCGAAAGCGATCGCGTCAGTCGGTCGATCTTGTAGACGAGGATCTGGTCGATTTCTCCTTCGTCGATGGCGGTCAGTAGCCGGGTAAGTGCAGGCCGTGCCAACGTGCCGCCTGACAAGCCACCGTCGTCGTAGCGTTCAGGCAGCAGGATCCAGCCTTCGGCTTTCTGACTTGCGATATAGGCGACACAGGCTTCGTACTGCGCATCAAGGGAATTGAAGTCCTGCTCCAGACCCTCTTCGGAGCTCTTCCGCGTATAGATGGCACACCTTATTCGCTTCATTTCTGTTGCCTCCGTGGAGAGAGCAGTCCGAAGAAGCGAGGTCCCGACCAGGTCGTGCCCGTGATCTTCCGTGAGATTGCCGACAGTGATTTGTACTCACGCCCGTCAAACTGAAAGCCCTCGCTCGTGACCTCGACCTGATAGCTGCGCCCGTTCCACTCCCTGATGAGGAGAGCGCCTGGTTTCAGATCGTGCGACACCTTGGTTGAAGTTACTCGATCGGCGGCTGCAGATTTCAATGCACGCACTAGGTAGGGGGGAATACCGCCAGCCACCGCGCTTTGCTCCTCCCAAAGGAGGACCTTCCTCATGAGGCCCATTGACGTGTAGTGCGGTGGCGCTTGGCCAAATTTCCTTTTCCATGCCTTGCAAAGTTCGGTGCGGCCGAGCTTTTTAAGCTCGACCGACCGGGCGGCCACATCAAATTCCGGCGTCATCCGGCAGGGCTCGCAGTGATCCGGTACTTCGTTGGTTTGCCGTTGCCGGCCCCCTCAGCCAACACTTGGTAGCCAGCCTTTCGCAGACCAGAGAGCGCTGCCCTCGTTGTGTGTGGTTGCCACTCGAGCTTGTTGCTGATGGCCGCAATATCTGCCCCGGACTTTCGGCTCAGCATCCCCACAAGAACGGACTTCTTCGTCTTCTTGTGCCCGGTGGTGCGTCTTTGTTTGACGGTTGTTGTGGTCTTCGGGGTGATTTCCGCACTAACTGTCTTCATCGCTCTCTCCTGTTCCTGAGTGGCGGGCCCAGTGAGCGGCCCCGCTACCGGCGCGAGCCCGCAGTCCGGGCAGAGAGGAGCGACAACTATGCCTTTCCTTTTGAGCAGTACCGCTCTTCTGTGCGGTGAAGTCCAGTCAGAAGTTTGGTTTATCTCGCCTTTTTTAGGACTACGTGCGGTCTGCATCAAACGATGCACCTCTGGTTCGAATCCGACCCGGTCAGCCACCCGCTCTCCCAGACCCAGACTGTTCACGGTTGTACGCACATAGTCCCGCAAGATCAAATGCTTGCGCGGCGCCTGCCACAATCCGCTGTAAGGCCCGGCGCGTTGCGGCAGGCAAGTCACCCTGTGTCTTGCACTGTTGCTGAAAGCTGATCACTCGTCGCATGAAGGGTACCGAGAGATAGGCAGCTGGAGGCGATCCAAAGACCGCCTCCCAATCTTGCGACACGGCAGGTCAGTCAGAACATGCCTCACCCGGCATGGGTCGTACCAGAAGTCGCCTCAACCGGTTCCAATGGTGGCTGCCCGACGATCCGATACGTCGAAGCTCCACCTTTCGAAGGCTTCCGCCCGGCAATCTCAAAGCCAGCCTTTCGCAACCCGCTCAACGCCTCCCACGTTGTATGTTGCTGCCAGCCAAGCTTGTCGCTTAGCGCTTTGATATCCAAGCCAGCCTTCCCGCTCAGCAGCTTGATAAGCTGGTCCTTCTTGGTCGCTCGCGCGCCGTTACGCCCCCCACCCTTCGCCCATTTAATGTTCCCGGATTTGGTCATCTTCATCTCCTCAGTTGATCAACGGAAACATTCCGCTGCCACTGAGCAGAGCCCGGAGGTCCCGGGCCGCACCGCCGAATAGGGCCTGGCGCAAAGTCAGTACCGCCCAGATGGGTTGCGAGGTCCAGTGAAAACCTCTGCTTAGACGAAAATACCACTGCGCGCTCTTCGCGGGCAAAACCCTGCTGGATTGAGTCCGGGGCTCACGGCTGAAGTTCTACCGATCGAGTTCTTGAGCAATCTCGCGAAGAACCAAACGCGCACTCCTTTGGCACGCGTCCACTTCGACAACTAGCTTCCGTCTATCACCTTTGCTCAGTCGCGCCGACTGCCCGTCGGAAGCCCAGGTAGCGGCGTCCTCAAACAGGCAGGTGAGCCGCGCAAACGCTTCGCCGTAGCCACTTATGGCTGCACGCTCTCGTCGGTACTGATCACTCAACGTCCGCTTTAGAGAAGCTGCGTTGCCGCATCGCCTGACCGTAGCAACGGCCGCTATGGGCCGGGAAATAGCCCAACTAAGGCTACAACTCCATGTCAGCCATTTCGTCCGTGGAATTTTGCGCTTGCCCCAAACGCAGCAATTCAAGGCTACTCCGAATTTCGGACTGATTCAGATTGCGCCCGATCAGTACGATCCGAGTTCGGCGATCATCTCCGGTCCAGTTTTTGAGAGGGACAGGGGGGTCAAAAATGTGCTGGACGCCATGGAAGGCGAACGGCGTATCGATGCCTCTGAGAAACAGGATGCCTTTAACGCGCAGGATATCGTCACCTTTATGCGCGATCAATGCATCAAACCACTTATCGAAAACAACGTCGTCCAGCGGCTCATCCAGAATGATCGACATCGACGAGATGCCGTCGTGATCATGGTGATGATGGTGCCCGTGATCATGATCGTCATCGTGATGATGATGGTGGTGGTGGTCATGGTCTTGACTATGGCCGTGATGATGATCGTCGCTCGCGTTGGCCTCACTTGGGTGCGCGGCATGATCGGAGCCAGTATCTTTGGGCGTGGTCCAAGCGATGGCGTCGCTTGTAAGCGCATCCTGCCGCATGCTGGTCAAGTTCTGCAACTTGGCAGGGGAGAATTCAGGAGCTAGCGTGTGCAGAATGTCTGCAGTTGCATTAATGCTCCGAACCCTCTCGGCAATTGCGTCCGACTTAGCCTCGGAGACGAGATCGGTTTTGCTCAACAACAATAGGTCGGCCATCGCGACCTGAGATACGGCCTCTGCCTGAGCATCCAAAGTGGCCAAGCCGTTGGCGGCGTCCACGACCGTCACGATACCGTCCATCCGAGTATTCCGACCAAGGAACGGGTCCACAAGGAGTGTTTGCAGGATCGGCCCTGGGTCCGCCAATCCTGTCGTCTCAATGACCACGCGATCGAAGTTGAGCATGCCCCTGTCATGCTTGGCCAACAGTTTCACGAAGGTGTTGGAAAGATCGCCACGAATAGAGCAGCACAGACACCCCGATGGCATCAGCATGATGTCAGTGTCTGGATCCATCGTTTCGATCATTTCATGATCGAGACCCGTTTCACCAAACTCGTTCACGATCACCGCAATCGGCCCGTACGAGGCGTCCTTCAGTATTCGGTTTAGCAAAGTTGTCTTGCCGGCACCGAGAAAACCGGTCAGCAACGTTACAGGAATACGGGGATCGTCGGGCGTGTCAGGCGAGGCTTCCGAAGCATAGGTCACAAGAACTGTCGTCCTATAGTTGTAATGTTGTTACAAATCTATTGAAAAACAATCCCGCTGTCCATGTAGCTCCAGGCGAGGCTGGCACTTACAACGGCAATAAGCAGCCCACCGGCGACATGAATGGTTGCGGAAAACCGCCGCATCGCGAGACCATCGAGCGGAAATGCTGCCAGACGCCGCGCGGTTACGCCTGAAAATGCGACGATCAAATTTAGGGAGGCGGTCCCCATGGCCATTGTTCCAACGGCAAGGCAGCCAACGACGAAAATGTCCATCCGCAAGGCAATCACCAAGAGGAATAACGCACCAGTGCAGGGCCGCAGTGCAATACTGCCTACGATTCCAAGCCCGTCCCGTACAGAGTTCAGGCCTTGCAGCTGAGACGCCGTAGGTCCGTGTGGGTGGCCGCAACCGCAGGCATCTAAGTCATTCGCATTTGCGTTGGGCCGCGTTGTCATCCAGGCGCGCAAGCCGCGCAGGATGAGAAGAACACCGATGCTGGCTATCGCAATGGCACTCGCTGGTGCGAGCCAAGCTTCAGTCAACCCCACGAGGTCCCGGGTGGCCCAGCCAAGCAAGACGCCGCCCACAAGAACGAGCAGAATGGCCGAGGCGGCCTGCGCGAGGCTGGAGGCCACCGTCAACACCGTCATGCGCCGCATGGTGACGCCACTCGCTAGAGCGGCGCCACCGAGGAGCACTTTGCCGTGCCCAGGTCCGAGCGCGTGAACGAAACCATAGGCTGCCGTCGCGCTGCACAACGTCAAGATCGCAAGGCCATCTCCGCCTCGGATCGCCCGAAGCGAGCCTGCCATCATCTTTTGAAAGGCGCGCTGTTCCTGTGCGGCCCAGGTCAGGACGTTGGTCCAATGCGCAAGACCGTAAGAGAGGAGGGATATCGCGCAAAGCGCTGCAACCAAGGCAAAAAGCAGCCAGTTAATCGACGACTTTTCGACTTCTTGAGCTCGATACGCGGCCGCCGCCCGGGCGGCGACCGAAGGAGTCGTGGTTCGACCTACAGGCATTCCGCCAAGGAGTTCGCCATATTCCGGATGAGCTGCGGATAGAGGGCTGCACCCGGCTCAAGGTTGGCTCCGAGTGGATCAATCACACTTGTGCCAGCGTCAGTGCCTTCCAGAACTGTCGCGACAAGGTCTGGATTGAATTGTGGTTCTGCCAGAACACAATCCACACCTTCGTCGCGGATACGGCCCTGGATTTCGGCAATGCGGGCCGGGCTTGGGTCGGATGCGTCACCAATGGAGATTGCACCGGAGGCCGGGAAATCAAAATCGGTTTCGAAATATTGGTAGGCATCGTGGAAGACTATGAAGCTGCCGCCACGCACCGGTTCGAGTGTTGCATTGACCTCGACGGAAAGCGCTTCTAGCTCAGTGCGAGCCGCGGCTGCGTTGGCAAAATATGCGCTGGCGTTTTCAGGATCTGTCTCAGATAGCTGAGCCGCAATGACATTCAGCCAAACGCTCGCGTTCTTGGGAGACAGCCAGGCGTGCGGATCATGGTCCCCATGGTCATGGCCTTCGTGACCGGCGTGTTCCTCATGATCATCATGGTCATGGTCGTCGTGCTCGGCATGCTCATCATCCCCATGATCATCGTGGCCGTGTTCCTCGTGGTCATGATCGTGGTCGTCTTTTTCCGCGTGCTCTTCCTCAGCGTGATCGTGATCATCATGGCCGTGGTCATCATGATCGTCATGATCCCCGTGATCATGCGCATCGAACAGGGCCCCTTCGCGGAAGTCGAGCAGGGCAATGCCGTCAACCTCGAGCAACTCTGTGACCGCCGCGTCTTCGGCAAGCGTTTCAATCGCATCGTCCAATTGCGGGGTCAGATCATGTCCAACCCAGAACACAACATCGGCGTTTTGCAAAGCCTCAGCAGAGGAGGGGCGCATGCTAAAACCATGAGGCGACTCGCCTGACGGAATGACAAGGTCCGGCGTGCCAACACCATCCATCACGCGTGCCACGAGCGAATGAACTGGAGCGATGTCAACCGCGACGCTGGGCACGTCAGCCAGTGCGGTCCCTCCGATAAGTGCGGCAGAAGCAGAGAGAGATAGAAGCGTCCTAGACATTGGAACTACCCTGTGATTTTATTACATTACAAACGACTTACATGATCGCAATTCTCGTGACAAGCAATCAGCCAAGCACAGTCGGCAATGAGGCGCCACCGGTGGGGTTCCGTGAGCACGATCACGACATATGTGTAGCAAACGCTTTGGACTCGGCAGAAACGCGATGCACTGAGGAAGGACTGAGATTTACTCCGGTCCGTCGGAAGGTTCTGGAACTGTTATTGCAAGAGCATCGCGCTCTAGGTGCCTATGCGTTGTTGGACTTGCTTAGGGAAGCCGGATTTGGCTCGCAACCCAACGTGGCCTACCGCGCGCTTGATTTTCTGACAGAGAATGGGTTTGCGCATAAGATTGAGCGATTGAACGCCTTTGTGGCCTGCAGCCACCCAGGCGAAAACCACTCTCCGGCCTTCATGATCTGCCGAAAATGCGACTCTGTGGCCGAGGCGTATTCTGCGCCGGCGCGGGGCGCTTTGGGCGCCGCGGCAAAGGCCATGGGATTTCAGATCGAAAGAACAGTTGTTGAAGCGGAAGGGGTTTGCCCTGACTGTTTGGACAAGGTCGGTATATGACGCTTATCAATGTTAGAAATCTGAGCGTTGCCTACGGCGCCAATACGGTGCTGCGTGACGTCGACCTGACCGTGTCGCCCGGAGAAATTGTGACCATTGTAGGCCCAAACGGGTCAGGCAAGACCAGTCTACTCAGGGCGATCATTGGTGCAACGCCGCCCGCGCAGGGGTCTGTTGACCTCAAACCGCAGCTCAAGATCGGCTATGTTCCCCAGCGGCTTCACATTGATCAAACCCTGCCCATAACGGTCGAGCGTTTCATGCGATTGACCGATCGCGCCTCGAGAAACACATGCAAAGATGCGCTTGATGCCGCCGGTGTGCCCGATTTGCTGGATCGCCAGATGACGCAATTGTCTGGAGGCCAGTTTCAACGTGTCTTACTCGCCCGCGCCCTGATCAACTCGCCGGACATTTTACTGCTTGATGAGGCCACACAAGGCCTCGATCAACCCGGCTCGGCGGCGTTTTATCGTCAGATTGAGACGGTGCGGGCCCAAACCGGGTGCGCAATTCTGATGATCAGTCACGATTTACACGTCGTGATGAGCGCTTCAGATCGTGTCATCTGCCTGAATGGTCACGTCTGTTGTCAGGGAACGCCAGCTTTTGTTGCCTCTGCCCCGGAATATCGCGCGTTGTTTGGTGCCGGGACAGGAGGCGCTTTGGCGCTTTACCGTCACGACCACGACCAACACCACGATCACAACCGAAATGCAGCTGAGTAATGCTTGACGATTTCATGACCCGCGCAACGCTCGCCGGGATCGGTGTCGCCTGCGCCGCCGCGCCATTGGGATGTTTTGTTGTTTGGCGACGGATGGCGTATTTCGGCGATGCAACGGCACATGCCGCGATTTTGGGTGTGGCTCTATCACTTGCTTTTGAGCTGTCAATCTTTCCTGGTGTCTTGGCCGTTGCCTTGATCATGGCTCTCGTGGTGACCCAGCTTGCGGGGCGCGGCTATGCGATGGATACGCTTTTGGGTGTGATGGCCCACTCGGCTCTGGCCTTTGGTCTTGTTGCCGTATCGTTCCTATCGGGCATCCGGATTGATCTGATGGCCTACCTGTTCGGAGACATTCTCGCCGTATCCCGAACCGATCTGCTGGTGATCTGGGGCGGTGCAGCCTTGGTCATCGGGCTCATCACGTGGCGGTGGTCTGGACTGTTGGCCTCAACTCTGAACGAGGATCTGGCCCATGCTAGTGGTTTTGACCCCAGGCGGGAGCAACTCATCCTGACATTGTGCCTCGCGATTACGGTTGCGGTGGCGATCAAGGTAGTCGGCGTTCTGCTTATTGCAGCACTGTTGATCATACCAGCTGCAGCGGCGCGGGTGGCGGCACGCACCCCAGAGACGATGGCGGCAATTGCCGCCGTGATTGGCACTGTGTCCGCTGTCGTAGGACTACGAGGTGCTTACGTGTTGGACACGCCCGCAGGTCCAACGATCGTGTGCGTTGCCGCGATCATTTTTGCGGCTCTTAACCTGGTGCGGTTTCGCGGGCACCGGCCCACTTGATCGCCGGTGCCGTCTATTTCCAGCTTATGCGCGTGGCTTGCAGGTTTTGCCTTGCGCAGCTTTGATTATTGATTGGAGTTCGGGTCTGCCACGGGCGGCACAGGATCGATCCCGGACCCGCCCCATGGGTTACATCTCGCCAGTCGGCACATCGTCAACCATAGGCCGCGCACAGGGCCATGGGTCTCCAACGCTTCGATGGCATATACAGAACAGCTGGGTTGAAACCGGCAGGAGTGACCGACCCAAGGTGACAGAACGAGTCTGTACGCCCGGATCGGTAAAATCAGGAACCATGTGACCACCGCCCTCATATTCTGTTCGCCGACCCCCTTTACATTGTCGTCATCCTACGCGACATGAACTTATGTTATACTGTTACACCTCGCAAGGATGACTCCATGGGCAACGTCGAATTTCGAACCAGACAATCGGTCGAGCAAGTCGAGGAGAGCACGGATTTTGCGCCGAAGTTTGATCGTGATGGTTTGCTCCCCTGTATCACAAGCGATGCGAAGACCGGCGAAGTGCTGATGTTGGGTTGGATGAATGCAGAAGCGCTGCGGCTTACCATCGAAACCGGTGAGGCCCATTACTATAGCCGAGCGCGGCGAGTTCTTTGGCACAAAGGTGCGACCTCAGGTCTTGTCCAGAACGTGATCGAAGCGCGGATCGATGATGACCAAGATGCAATCTGGCTGCGGGTCGAAGTAGCTGGATCGGGGGCGTCTTGCCATGTGGGTTACCGGTCCTGTTTCTATCGCGCTGTGCCAACCGCGGATGAGGCGGGTAAACCGTTGACCTTCTTGGAGCACCAAAAGACCTTCGACCCCGACGACGTCTACGGAGATGCACCCAATCCGACGCAGGTCTGATTTGGATGAGCCACTGCTTACGTCCATCAGTCCGAAGTGAGCTTTTAAGGTTCCGCTTGGGTGCCGTCGCAACATCGACACCGCATGGTCTATTGTCAGGCGCTGTGCCACCAAAGGAATTCACAAGCTGGCGGAATTCTCGCCTCAAGCGCTTGCATCGCATCCACGATCAGGTCCTCACGCCATCTGCGCCCTACAATTTGAACGCCTATGGGCTGTGGGCCATCCGGCAAGTCGGCGATATGCGTTGGCAGATTGCCAGCCGGCAGGCCTGTGAAATTCATAATGAAGGACCAAAGTGAGCATCCCAGGGCTTCTCGTACGCCGTCAGCTCCTTCCGCATCTCGCCCAGGACGGAAGAAGGGTTTCAACAAGAACGGAGTGAGTACCAGAGGGTAGTCCTCGAGAAAGAGCGACCATGCCCGCGCATAGTGGGATCGCTGCGCCAGCATTGTGAGAAGCTCCGCCCCTTCATAGGGGGGGAACTGGCGGTAGTATTCGTCGAAAATCGCATTGATTTCGTCTGACCCGTACGCACGAATATCAGGGCCAAGCAGTTCATTTACCTCACTCAAGAGCGTCCGATAGCCAACCTCTCCAGTTTCTCGGGCAAGCGGCGGCTCAACCGCTTCGACAGCATATCCGGCGTCGGACAGAGCGGAGGCCGCCTTGTCGAGCGCTGCTGCAACGGCCGGATGAATACCGAAGCCGAAATCGTCACGGGCCACAGCGACACGAAGGGGTGCATCAGGTGGTGGACCACGCCACGGCATTGGGATGTGAAATGGGTCCTGCGCATTTGGCGCGATCAAGGCAGGCATGGACAGGTTCAGATCGGACGCGTTTCGCGCGAGCACTCCTTGAACCGACATGGATTGAGCCAAGATACCGCGTTCCGTCCTCTGGCTGGGGTTGAAAGCAGGCACCCGTCCCAAGCCGGGTTTGACCGTCACAGCCCCGTTCGCGGAGGCCGGAAACCGGAGCGATCCACCAATATCGTTTCCATGCGCAAGCGCGCCGATACCAGCCATCACGGCCGCACCCGCTCCGCCGGAAGAGCCACCCGCTGAGATGTGCGGTCCCCAAGGGTTATGCGTTCGACCATAGAGCGGATTGTCTGTGTCCGCCCGAAACGAGAATTCAGGTGTGTTCGTGCGGCCAATAACAACCGCACCTGCAGCCTTCAGGTTGCGGACAACGGGCGCGTCTTCCGAGGCAATAACGTCTTTGAAGGCCGCCACGCCGTTTGATGTCGCATGGCCTTTCTGATCCACATTGATCTTGATCGTCACGGGAACGCCATGCAGTGGACCTTTCGGCACACTGCCGTCATCGAGCGCCGCCGCTTCCCATCGCGCCTCATCTGCAAGGTTCTCGACCACTGCATTCAGTTGGGGATTGACTGCCTCCATGCGCGCAATCGCCGCTTCGGTGGCTTCCGTGGCCGAGAGTGTGCCGCTCCGTGTTGCCGCAGCAATGTCGGATGCACTCCATTGCCACAAGGGATGCTTGTCAGTCATCTCGCTGAACGGGCCCTTTTAGCTAAAGCCGTGCTGATCTCTGGATTTCGGCAATTGTTGTGGTCGAAAGCCGCGCGACAAGGTCAGCTTCAACCTCCTGCATGATGTCCGAGATCCGATCCCCCAAGGCACGCTCCACAGAACAGATCTTCGTGTCAGCTGTGGGCCTCGTCGCCACGAAGCTCTCCTCCAACGCAATGTAAACATCAGCGAGGGTGATGCTATCCGGGTCACGAAGAAGTCGCCACCCACCGAAATGCCCGCGCTCAGACGCGACAAGGCCTGCCTCTCGCAATTTGCCAAGCACCCGGCGCACAACAACTGGATTGGTGCCCGCATGCTCTGCAATTTCAGCTGATGTCTGTGCCTCATCGGCACCATAGGCCATGTGGCTGAGAGCGTGCAAAGCGAGCGACAAGCGCGAATTTCGTTTCATTCTTTCGCTCCGAGATCACCGATCACTCTCGCAACTCCCATTGTTGCGAACGTTTCGTAACTCAACTAGTTTCATTTTACTAACATGATGCCGCCCATTCTGTTCGGACCGTATTTGGATGACAATACAAAACGCACGGCTGACTTCACCACCTGTCGAGATTGCAGTCGCGGATACGCCCAGCGTCTTGTCAAAGATTAACACAGCACCCTGCATTGCAACCGTTTGGCGACGGCAACCCCTTAGCTCTTTTCAGACTTGGCTGGATGACCTTGATGTAGCTGTTTTGCCGCAAGCGCGTTTGATCCTACCCGCCGAGGCTGTGAATGACGCGCTAACACATGTGTGCCGACAAGCCGGAATGCCGAACTGCCCTGAACGTGCCATGCTCGCGGGTGACATCGCAGCGCTGGCACATATGTTTTGTGACGTGGCTTTGTGCGACTATCTCCGTGTTCGCTTGACCGTGCTGAACGGTGACCCGAGTTTCACCCAACAAGAGATTGAGAATGGCAGACGCCTAATTTGCGTTTATCGGGGGCCGAGACTGGCCATAGGCCAAGCCGCATCAGAGATGGCCTCGTACATACCAGTTTCAAACGGCGTTCCATTTATCATGCGTAGAGAGAGCTCAAGCTCACTCCGATCCAACATCCTTCGTTGCAGGGTTCTTCCTTCTGACGGCGCGCCGTTGACGAGCCTCGTTCTCGCTCTCGACCCCGTCAGCGCCTCGGAAAGAACACCTGATCTCAAAGCCAAAAGACGTCATTGATTAATGGGAGGACAAAATCATGAAAACGCGTGCCGCTATCGCTTGGGGACCAAATCAGCCCTTAGAAATCGAGGAAATAGACTTGGAGGGCCCGAAGGACGGCGAGGTGCTTGTCCGGATTGTCACCACTAGCCTATGCCACACAGATGTCTTCACGCTGTCCGGTGAAGACCCGGAGGGCCTGTTTCCCTGTATCCTCGGCCATGAGGGCTGCGGAATTGTCGAGGAGGTCGGCAAAGGCGTGACCTCGGTCAAACCCGGTGACCATGTGATCCCGCTCTACGTGCCCGAAGACCCAGAATGCCCTTACATTAAGTCAGGAAAAACGAACCTATGTCAGACAATCCGCGCGACCCAAGGGGCCGGCGTCATGCCCGACGGTACCTCGCGTTTTTCGTACAAGGGCAAACAGATCCTGCACTACATGGGCACCAGCACTTTCAGTGAATACACCGTTCTGCCCGAAATCTCGGTTGCCAAGATCTCCAAGGAAGCGCCCCTGTCCAAGGCGTCTGTGATGGGCTGTGCGGTGCCGACTGGCATTGGCGCCGTCCGCAACACTGCGAAGGTTGAGGCTGGCGCAACTGTCGCGGTCTTCGGGCTGGGCGCTGTGGGGATGGCCGTCATTCAGGGTGCCGTCTTGAAGGGCGCATCCCGTATCATTGGAGTCGATATCAACCCAAACAAATTCCCGCTCGCCAAATCACTCGGAGCCACCGAGTGCCTAAATCCCAAAGATCACTCTGCGCCGATCCACGAAGTGTTGATCGAGATGACGAACGGCGGGTTGGACTATACCTTCGAAGCTGTCGGCAATGTGGAACTCATGCGATCGGCGCTGGAGGCCTGTCACAAGGGTTGGGGCGAATGCACTGTCATCGGTGTCGCCGGCGCAGGCCAGGAAATCTCGACGCGGCCGTTTCAACTTGTGACTGGTCGCGTCTGGAGGGGGACTGCGTTCGGCGGAGTCTTGGGCCGCAGCCAGTTGCCCGGAATGGTCGATGAATGGTTGCGCGGAGACTTCGACGTCGATCCCTACATCACGCATCACATGCATCATGACCAGATCAACACAGCGTTTGATCTGCTCAAGGCTGGTGAGTCCATTCGGTCCGTTATCCATTTCCAGCCCGAAGCGACGATGACAGTCAATTCACTGCCGGGGCAAATCGTACCCAGATAGGCTCAGACTAGAGACGGCATACCTTGCGCCATTGGTTCAGGCGACCCAATTGGCGTGGGGTTTGGTGAAACACTTCTACGCGACCAAGTGATTTGAGTGGGCTTCGTCCGCAGGTGTTCTCGTGAACTGATCGCAAGCGAGGGCGAGATAAGTATCTACCCCAGCAAGACAAAACTCATCTTATTGCCATCAAGATCGCGGACATAAGCGCCGTAGAAATCAGGCCCATACATTGGCCGTGGACCAGGATCGCCCTCATTTGCGCCGCCCTCGGCCAGAGCGATCTGATGCGCGGCATCGACCTCCTCTTTGCTCTCACATGAAAACCCAACCATGTTACCGTTTCCACAAGCGGCGGTGTCCTTATTGTATGGAGTTGCAACCCAGACGCGCCCGCCCCCTCGCAATTCGTAGCAAAAAGCGTGCGGCATATATTCTGCCGTCAACTTGCCGCCGATGGCAGGCAAAACGGCGTCGTAAAACTTGCGAGCTTCTTTGACATCATTTGAGCCAAGCATGACGTAGTTAAGAGACATAAGGTGAAACCCTCCGCAGGAAGTGTCGTCGCTGAATTCTGTTCAAGGCTTTCTCAAGCCGCCGGATTAGCCATCCACCGGCGGGAACCAGGTGAGCGATGAATGATGCAGCGAAATTAAAACGCGACCATCTAGCTTATGATACGCGAACGTGTAATCGGCCCGCGTTGCATTCCCTGCACCATCTACAAATGTGTAGTGACCCATGTCCTTGTACCCCAGACCACCCGCCTTCAGGATTGGACCAACCGCGCTTTGGAATTCGACGTTCTTCCAGCCGCGCTTCAGAAAACCACTGTCTTGCGGATAGTCGGGGTCACCTCCGACAAAGTACGCTTTCGCCCCCTTCTGATCTAGGCGGATCACGTCTGCCAAAGTGGGTTTGAACAAAAGTGGTTCGTCAGGGTCGCCAAAATCATAGAGTTCGAGTAACCCGTCCACGTCTTGATCAGTCACACACTTCGCCCAGGCGCGTTGCGCAGTCACAACCTCGGCTTTGGTCATCGGCTCGAATTTTCGGTCAGTCATCTGTTGGTTGGTCTCGTCAGGTTGAATTCGTCTTCCTTGAGTATGGCATAACGTAACATTTGAAGTTGCGAAACACTCGCTGCTCGGCTAGCAGCAATTGCAAATGCCAAGAAATGAAGCTGATGCGCAACCCTCGACGGACGAAACCGTCACTGAAATTGCGCCCCGCTCGCAGTAAGATTGATGGCAAGGACGTGAGAAAATGATCCATGTGAACCTTCCCGATGGCGCAACGCGCACTCTGTCTGAAGATACGACCGCTGCCGGACTTGCATCTGACATTAGCAAGAGCCTTGCCAAACGCACCGTTGCCGCAGTCGTAGACGGCGTTTTGTCCGATTTGTCGGCACCTCTTCCCGATGGCGCAACCGTTGAACTGATTGACCGTGATGATCCGCGAGCGCTTGAACTCATCCGACATGACCTGGCGCATATTTTGGCTGAAGCAGTGCAAAGCATCTGGCCCGGCACTAAGACGGCGATTGGCCCGGCGATTGAGCATGGATTCTACTACGACTTCGAGCGCGACACGCCTTTCACACCCGAGGACCTTCCGGTAATTGAGAGAAAGATGCGTGAGATCATCGCCGCGCGTATGCCGTTCACTTGCGAAGTCTGGAAACGAGATCAGGCCAAGGCGCATTTCGAAGACGCTGGAGAGACGTGGAAACTCGCTCTGCTGGATGCAATCCCTGAAGGCGAGCCAGTAAAAATTTACCGCCAAGGCGACTGGCTTGATCTCTGCCGTGGGCCGCACATGCGCCATACCGGGGATGTTGGAAGCGCATTCAAGCTGACACATGTGGCCGGCGCGTACTGGCGCGGAGATGCAAAGAACCCGATGCTCAGCCGCATCTACGGCATCGCCTTTGCAGACATAGAAGCGTTAGGTACCCACGAGATGATGGTGGCCGAGGCCGAAAAGCGCGACCATCGTCGTCTCGGCCGCGAAATGGACCTGTTTCATTTCGAGGAGGTGGCTCCTGGGTCCGTGTTTTGGCATCCCCGCGGATGGCGACTGTTCCAGACGTTGATTGGCTATATGCGCGACCGTCAGGAAGAGGTTGGCTATGTCGAAGTGAACTCACCGGACATCATGGATCGCGCGCTCTGGGAAACATCTGGCCACTGGCAGAACTATCGCGAGAACATGTTTCTCGCGCAGACCCAAGATGATCGCGACTATGCCCTGAAGCCGATGAACTGTCCGGGTCACATGTTGATTTATGGTCAAGGGGTGAAAAGCTATCGCGATTTGCCGCTAAAGATCGCCGAGTTCGGCAAAGTCCACCGCTATGAACCATCTGGCGCATTGCACGGGCTTTTGCGCGTGCGAAGTTTCACCCAGGATGACGCCCATATTTACTGCACGGACGAGCAGTTGACCGAGGAGTGTCTCAAGGTCAACAATCTCGTTTTGTCGATCTATCGCGACTTCGGCTTCGACGACGTGCACATCAAGCTTTCCACGCGGCCTGAGCAACGTATCGGCAGCGAAGAACGATGGGACCGTGCCGAGGAATCGTTGCGGACAGTCCTGGACCAGGCGGGGCACGCTTATACGATCTTCGATGGTGAAGGCACGTTCTACGGGCCGAAGCTCGAGTACGTCTTGCGTGACGCCATTGGGCGCGACTGGCAATGTGGAACCCTGCAGGTAGATTTCAATCTGCCCGAGCGTTTCGGCACAACCTATGTGGCGTCCTCCGGGGAAAAGCTGCCACCGGTCATGCTGCACCGGGCCCTGTTTGGGTCGCTTGAGCGGTTCACCGGTGTCTTGATCGAACACCATGCGGGGCATCTGCCGCTTTGGCTTGCCCCCGTCCAGATCGTGGTTGCGACGGTGACCGGCGCAGCCGATGAGTATGCTGAACACGTGGCCCAAACCATGAAGCGTGCCGGTCTCCGTGTAGAGACTGATTTGCGAAATGAGAAGCTCAGCTACAAGGTGCGCGAACATGCACTGAAGAAAGTTCCAATCCAAATCGCAGTAGGTGCAAGAGAAACAGATGAGCAGTCCGTTTCCATGCGACGCCGCGGGAAGAAGGAAAACCAGACCATGAAGCTGGAAGACGCAGTTGCGATGTTGGTCGAAGACGCGAAAACGCCACGTCAGAGCGACGCTGTCTCTTAAAGCACCACCTTGGGGATCTGCCGTGAATACATTCAACATGGGGCAAGTTCCGCCCGTTACATTGGGCGCTGGTCGGATCAGTAAGTTACCAGCGATTGCAGCCCGCTTGGGCGGCGGTCCGGTGCTTGTGGTTGCGGACGCGATATTGGCTAATCTGGGCGTGACGGAAAAGCTGGCAGGTCAGATGTCCGAAAAGGGTCTGCCTGTCGAGATCGCAGCCGATGTATCGGGTGAGCCGAAGGAAACGCTTGTTGATGCGCTGTGTGATCGGGCGCGTCAAGCCGGGGCCAAGGTCGTCGTCGGACTGGGCGGCGGTGCTGCCATGGATGCGGCCAAACTGGTCGCGGCGATTGCCACGAGCAACCAACCTGCACACGACTTTGCCTTGGCCGCACAGCCCCTGCCGCGGAGCGGGCTGCCAGCCATTGCAATCCCGACGACGGCCGGGACCGGTTCCGAAGTTACGCGAACATCGGTCATCTCGACATCGGACGGGTCGAAGATCTGGTTTTGGGGTGAGGAGTTAATGTTCTCGCAGGCGATCCTGGACCCCGAGTTAACGCTCACCTTGCCGCCAAAGCTCACCGCTTGGACCGGTATCGATGCAGTTGCCCATGCCTTGGAAGGATCCACCGCGAAAAACACCAGCCCCGCCGGTCTTCTCTATGGATTGGAAGCACTGCGCATTCTCGTGGAGGCTCTTCCGGGCGCTGTGGACAATGGCGCGGATATTGAACTGCGTAGTAAGGTTCTATGGGGCAGCATGGTCGCAGGTCTCGCGCTTCACAACTGCAACACGCATATGGGGCACAACATCAGCCACGCTCTTGGATCACTGGCGCGCGTTCACCATGGTCTGGCCACAGGTCTCGCGTTGGAAGTAAGCTTGCCTTGGCTGGTCTCGAAACAGGACGGACATGCGAACTATGCGCAGGCAGCGCAAGCATTGGGTGGTCCTGCCAAAGCGGAGGCCTTACCTGAAGCGTTCTCGGATTTGATGCGCCGATGCCAGATAGCGGCTGAATTGCCCAAGGGATGCGAGGGCGTCACTGGAACGGCTCTGGCGGATGCAATGCGAAATGCGGCGAATATCGGAATGGCGCGAAACGCAATGTGCTATATCACTGACAGCGACTTTCAAGAGCTAGCTTCTAGGGTAACAAGCCTGCCGGTCGCAGCCACCGCCTCCTCATAACAATAGCGGGCCAATAGGTGAGCACCAGATCTAACTGGCTTTGATGGTCTGCAGTTGCAACAAATGGCAGCAATTCTGGCTGCAACTGCAGCATTGGTGACGCTCACCGAATGTCTCTTTTGGGTTGGGATCGATCAATTGACCGAAGTTGTTAGGTGCCACGACGTAGCTTTCCTACTTCATGCTAACATACGCAATGAGGCCTTCAATTGACTGCGGAAGCACACCGGCTTTTTCCGCCAGCCCCAAATTGGTTACTGATCCAAATGGCTGCCAACGTCGTTTGGCCGCTTGTTGCACCCTGGCATCGTGGACCGAAGTAGCTAATGCCATTAGCCAATTCTTTAGCGTTTCTGGTCTCGCCTTTTGCTGGTCCACTATGGTTGCGAATACCCTTCGGCCGTCTGTGGACAGCTCCACTGGAATGCCAACGCCCGACATTGCAAATCCGAGGTTCTGCTCAACAAACCAATGCTCTAATCTATCGCACATGTCTTCGAGGTTGCGGAACACTGCAACGTCCCCCGGTTGATCGAAATGATGGCTTTCATTCAATACCACAACATCCGATAGCCAGCTATTTGGGGACATCACTCACGATCCATTTTGTCGCCTGTCTCCATTGATTTAGCAGCTCGGCACACATTTGGCGAAGGTCAGCTTGCCAGCCCCAATCAACCCTTCTCAGAAAGCTGCAAATCGGACCGCTTGTAGACATGTCGACCGTCAGAGGATGGTAGTTTGATCTTTAGAGCCCAAACTCTCCGCACATCCACCATTCCCAACTCGGGGTTATCCTGCAGGAAGTCACGAGTATATTGGTTGAACTGATTGTGGCTCTTGATCTTGGTCTTGAAGCCGGGCGCATTTGATTGCGCCTGAATGGCCCGATACGCCTCACAAGCGTCAGCAAGTGTTCTACCAACATTGTCCTTCATCCAGTCCATCAGCGCGATATTGAAGCGAAAATGGGCTCCGACTTCCGATTGGAAAAAGGCGCGCACATTCTGGGTGTTTTTGTAGTTATCGGTGATTTTTGTAGCTGGCGACAAAGGGGCATTTCGCCAATCAAAATTGGATTTGGGCCTCGGTTCAGTGTCTGTTGGAAGAGCCCGCTCACCTGTGTCCAGGAAATGGGCGATGCGGTCGAGTATCACAAACTTGCCCGCGCCGGTCTTTATCCCCAAATCGCGCGCATGAGCAACGAGTTCATCCTTGCGCCAATACCACTTCCGAAGCTCTGAACCGGTTCTGATCGAGCCAATGTCCGGTCGCGCGCCCATATTCCCAACAGTCCCTTTTTGCGAATTACCGGCGAGCATCGCTAGCAGGTTCGCCAAAGAATGTGAACGCAGCGAAGTCCGTGATCTGTGAGTTCAACCATGTTCAGAATTTGCTCATGCAGCGAACGGCAGGTTTGATGCGCGCACCGTAGCAGATTAAATGGTCAGTGAAGTGCCGGTTTGGACCGGACTGTTGAGGCAGTCAATTTGCGGGCTGATCGATCGTCAAGCGTGTTTGGATCAAGTCTTTTATCGGAGGCTTCAGCCGCTCTATCCATTCGGCCGTTCGATTGCGATGAGCAGAAAGCCACAGACGAGGATCTCGCCCAACATCGTCGTGCGGCCACCTAGTCACTTCTAAGATGACTGTTTCACCCAGCATCTTGAAATGCCAATGGGTGCATCACGGGTACTTCTTGAGAGTTGTCCTCTGTACTGCCCGGAGATGCGTGCGAGCGCACCCCTGCTCGACAACTGCGGGCACAATCCTCGTGTTGAGCGTGTCAGGCAGGCTGATTTCGAGCTCCGTCATTTCTCTTGTATGCTCTGCACGATCCTGATCGCGCTTCGCCGTTACCGAATGCGGCAACATCAGGCAATCGACAAGGCAAGAATGACATCAGCTTCCTCAATCTCCGCAAGAGGCTTGTGTACTTTCCATGTGCGTCGTTCGCCTTCAGCATCATGAACGGTTAGCACGGTCTCAACTGGTGGGCAGTCAGGTTCGTGACAGGCCAGTTCGGCCACAGATACCAGATCAGCCTCACTGAGATCGAGCCGCTGCTCTACCCAGGCTTTCACTTCACTCGATCGTCCTCGCGGAGCTCTTTGACGATCAAACAACTTCCTCATTTTTCGCCTCCGCCCAATTGAACCCATAGGATACGGCCAGACTCCTCACCGACGAATAGCCACGCGTCCGATGTAATGGCGAGAGCTGCAATAGGAGATCCGCTGGAACCCTTTACGACAAAGTCCTCTGCGTCTTCAGATGCTCGACCAGCCAACACTGCCCCGTCAGCAAAGCCTGCAAGGATTGCATCATGGCCAAGCATCCCTGTCACAGCGGTGCAGACTTGCTTGCCGCCATAGCAACAGGTTGCAGGTGAGCGGCCCATCGGACCGTCCTTGCCGTCGAACGGCCAGCAGATTGCTTCGTCGGCACCAGAGGTCGCCAGAAATGGGGCGCCGCCCATCCAGATGAAGTCCTTCACCTTTGCCGGGTAACCAGACATCTGCATGTCTGCCTTATCGCGCAAACGCCAACCGTGCATCGCATTCTCTTGCATTGATGTGACGACGCATTTTCCATCGGGACTAAATGTCACCGCCCCATGCGAGCCCTTCCATCTGAGATTGGTCGACTTCCAGCGACGATTGCCTCTTTCCCAAACCGTGGCGCCCCCATAATGACCAACGGCCAATCGACGTCCTTTCGGATCGAAGGCCAGTCCGCCGACAGTACTTGGATGTTCGAATGTACGAGGTTGGGTCTCACCATCGCTCCACACCGTAGCGGTCTTGCCGGAAGAGCAAGCGAACAGTTTTGGCCCGGCAGCCACGCAGTCTACCCAGCGGCTCCCAAAACACGCGATCTCTTCGACTGTGCCATCCGCTGAGGTTCTAAGGAACCGCCCATCATCGCCGCCGGTGAAGATGGCGCGCGCCTCTGGATCAGCGGTGGTGCAAAGAATGGCACCGTGATGGGCTTTAACCACTTTAGGCGGGCTATCCGGCTCGAAGATGAGTATTGTACCGTCACCCAATCCAGCCGCAACGGACGACCCCACAACTGCCGCGCCTGTCACAGGCGCACCAGTGTCAAGATTTAGACCTTCTCGCTCCAATTGCGTGGAAGCGAAGCCGTCGCGCCTCGGGTTGGTCCGAACGGCTTCCGCTGTCATGCTGCCCGGCACGCGGCAAACCCGTCCTCAAGACCCATTGTGTCAAGGTCACGACCAATGAACACGATCCGGGATTGTCGATCGCCATCGGGCCAAGTTCCCATCGGCGCACCATCCATCAGCATGTGCACACCCTGAAAGACGTATCGATCCTCCTCACCCTGAAAGTCCAAGATGCCTTTAGATCGCAGGATGTCTTGGCCACGTGTCTGGAGAAGCTGCCCGAACCACCTCTGGAACTTGTCGAGGTCGAGAGGGGTGTCTGAGGTCAACGAGATGCTTTTCACATCGTCATCGTGCTCATGATCATGATCTGAGGTCAGGAAATCAGGCTCCACCTCAAGGACGCGGTCCAGACTGAATGCATTAAGACCGAGCACTTCCTCCAGATCAGCTCCACAGTGCTCGGTGCGGATGATCTTCGCATAAGGATTGATTTTGCGAATGCGATCCTCAACGCGGCCAAGCCCGTCAGCCTCAACCAAATCAGTCTTATTCAGCAACACGATATCCGCGAATGCGATCTGCTCTTCGGCTTCATGATGTTCGCCCAGCTGGTCGCTTAGATGCACAGCATCCGCGACAGTTACGATGGCATCAAGGCGCGTCCGGTCTGCGACATCCTGGTCGACGAAGAATGTCTGCGCCACCGGAGCCGGATCAGCGAGACCGGTGGTCTCAACGATGATTGCGTCGAACTTGTCGGCGCGCTTCATCAAACCGCCAAGAATACGGATCAGATCGCCACGAACCGTGCAGCAGATGCAGCCGTTGTTCATCTCGAAGACTTCTTCGTCGGCATCAACTACGAGATCGTTGTCGATCCCTTCCTCGCCGAACTCATTCACGATAACGGCGTATTTTTTGCCATGGCGCTCGGTCAGAATGCGGTTGAGTAGTGTGGTTTTCCCAGCTCCAAGAAAGCCGGTCAGAACGGTGACAGGAACCTGAGCAGTTTTTTCCATTGGATATCCTTTCAATGAGAGGGCACAGCTGTGCTGCAGTCGCTGCAGCGGCCGTGAAGTTCGAGAACTGAATGATTGGGGGCGAAGCCTGTTCGTTTAGACAAGCCTGCTATACTGTCTGCAAAGTCGTTATCGACATGCTCGGTCACAGTTCCGCAGTCGTCGCATATGGCAAAAACCGGTGTCTTTCCGTCATGCCCGCCGCAGCAAACTGTCCATGCATTGAGCGACTCGATGCGGTGGACCTTCCCCGCTTCCAGGAGCTTTTCCAAAGCACGATAGATTGTTGTTGACGCCGTCACGCCGTCGTCACGGAGCCCTTCCAGAATGTCGTAGGCAGATACCGGACGATCCTGTTTCTGCAAATACTTGAACACACGATCCGCATGCGTGACGCGCTTTGAGCGTTTCTCCACAGCATTGCCTCCCGAAACTCTGGCTCTTGACGATACGTAACAAGCGCAGTTACTAAACGCAATGTTACAACGTTACATCTTGGGGGCGTTCTTGCTATGGAGTCAGCCAAACCAATCCTATCGATTTGCATGACCTGTCGCGATGGCCGCGAAGGTGCCTGTGATACTCGTGGTGGATCTCGTTTGGCCCGGCGCGTAGCCGAAAAGCTGGCGCGAGATAGCGATCCACAAATGCAGTTGCGTGGCGTGGAATGCATGAGCCAATGCAAGCGATCCTGCATCGTGTCATTGGCGGATGAGGGTCGGTTCACATATGTGTTCGGCGAGCTTGACCCTCACGATGACACACATATCGACGCACTTTTCGAACTGGTCACTCAGTATTCGAAAGCACCTGAGGGCTTTCTTGAGCGAAAGGATCGACCCGCTCCACTGCAAGCGAGTATTCTAGGTCGGCTACCGCCACCAGATAGCCAATCCCCGCTCGTTTCAGATCTAACGCTGGCTGAGACATGAAGGATTTCGCTGAGGATATGTCTCTTTCCGGAAGCACCGACGCCAAACCCACACACGGCGCGTGTCTTTCCGTCAAGGACGCGAGTTGGCATACACCTAGCAGCCGCAAACCAGTCCTGCATCCAATCAGTTTTGATCTCTCGCCCGGCCAGGTCCTCGGTATTGTTGGTCCCAACGGCGCAGGGAAGTCCACGCTGCTCAGACTGCTCTACCGGTATTATCGCCCCACAAGTGGCTCGGTCGAAATTGATGACAACGATATTTGGCGGCTCTCAGCGCGAGACACGGCGCGCAAGGTCGCAGCAGTCCTGCAAGAGCAGCCAACAGATTTTGCGCTGACTGTTCGCGAGATCGTTGCCCTCGGACGCACGCCGCATCGGACTGGATTTGGTGGTGCTTCAGGTCGGAGAGACGCTGAAATTATTGCAAGCGCGCTAGAACGTCTGGGCCTTGGTGGTTTCGCGGAACGACATCTGGGTACTTTGTCTGGTGGTGAGCGTCAGCGTGTGATGGTCGCCCGTTCGCTCGCTCAAGAACCGCAGCTTTTGATCTTGGATGAACCCACCAACCACCTCGACATTCGGCACCAGCTTGAGGTTCTGAAATTGATCCGGGACCTCCCCCTGACGATTGTCACCTCGCTGCACGATCTAAACATGGCAGCAGATGTTTGCGACCATGTGCTGCTGCTGGATGACGGAAAAGCCGTCGGTTTTGGCGCGCCACTAGACGTGTTCTCGGAGATCGCGATTTCGAAGGCCTTTCATGTGACAGCGCGGCACGAACTCCTTGCACCGAGCAATACGAAACATATGACATTCCATCTCTAGAACAGGACCAACCAGATGAAACATAACGCATTTGGCGCAGTAGCGCTCAGCCTCAGCGCGAGTATGGCCGTCGCGGACACGACGGTACAAAGCTGCAACCGAACTGTGACGTTCGACGCCCCGCCAGAGCGCGCAATCTCGAACGACGTGAACCTGACGGAAATGATGCTTGTTCTCGGTCTTGCCGACCGCATGGTCGGCTATACCGGAATTTCCGGCTGGAAAACGCTGGATGAAGAAATGACAGCGGGCGTCGAAGAACTGCCCGAACTCTCCGCAAAATACCCCTCGAAAGAGGTAATCGTCGGCGCCGACGCAGACTTCTTCTTCGCAGGTTGGAACTACGGCATGAAGGTCGGCGGCGAAGTTACGCCTGAAACGCTCGAACCCTTCGGCGTGCAAGTCTACGAACTCACTGAGTCCTGCACCCACATCATGGATAAGGAAAAAGCCAGCATTGAGGACATGTACATTGACCTGACCAACCTTGGTGCCATCTTTGGGGTCGAAGGCAAGGCCGCAGAACTGGTCGACGGCTACCGGGCAGAGCTTGCAGCCTTCACCAGTGAGCTGGAAACTGGCGACCCCCTGCGCGTCTTTGTCTACGACAGCGGTGAAGACACGCCCTTTACCGCAGGCCGCTACGCCATGCCCACCGCACTGATTGAGGCCGCCGGCGGTGTCAACATCATGGACGACTTCGAGAAAAGCTGGGCAACCGTCACTTGGGAAGAAGTGGTCGAGCGGAATCCGGAAGTCATTTTGATCGTCAACTACGGCGAAGTGACCGCCGAACAAAAGCGCGCATTCATGATGTCGAACCCGGCCTTTGCCGATCTCGACGCGGTGAAGAACGACCGCTTCGTGACGTTGGAATATGTTGAGGCCACACCGGGGCCGCGCAACATTCAGGCAATCAAGACCCTCGCCGAAGCCTTCTGGGCTGAATAGGTCATGAGTGAGACCACCAGCGCACATCCCACAACTCGCCGCCGCGTCGGCGTTTCATCTTTCCTGTTGGGTGGGGTTGCCCTGCTGTTGGTCTCGATGTCCTTTGCCGTATCGGTGGGGGCGGTCCCTGTCCCCCTCGGTACGGTCTGGAGCATCTTGCTAAACAAAATCAGCCCCGGACTAATCGAGCAAACCTGGAGCCAGGGGCGCGAGGCGATTGTCTGGGAGATCCGTTTCCCAAGGGCCATCCTGGCAATGATGGTCGGGGCGGGTCTGGCGATGGTGGGTGCAAGCCTGCAGTCCGTCACCCGCAACCCCCTCGCGGACCCGCATTTGTTAGGGATCTCATCCGGCGGGGCCCTTGGGGCGATCTTGGCACTCCTGCACACTGGCCTGTTCATCGGCCTCCTCACCGTTCCGCTTCTGGCCTTCCTCGGGGCGCTTGGAGCCACAGCCATCGTGCTCGGCGTGTCGCGTCTTGCAGACGCGATGAGCGCGGATCGCCTTGTGCTAGCCGGTGTCGCCGTGTCCTTCATCATCATGGCCGGCGCCAATGTGCTGATCTTCCTCGGCGACCCCAAAGCGACCCATGTGGTGGTTTTCTGGATGCTCGGCGGGCTTGGCCTCGCGCAGTGGAGCCAGTTGATCTATCCGCTGGTTGTGCTTGTCGCCAGTGCAGCGTGGCTGCTTGCACGCGCGACTGAGCTGAATGCGATGACCGTGGGTGACGAAACCGCCTCAACCCTCGGCATTCCTGCCGCCCGCTTCCGGCTTGCGGTCTTTGTGGCCGGAGCACTGATCACCGGCGTGATGGTCGCCTTCTCAGGCATCATCGGCTTCGTCGGCCTCATGGTCCCACACGTGGCCCGCATGCTGGTCGGCGGCGACTACCGACGTGTCCTTCCAGCGTCGGCCTTCCTGGGGGCGATCTTCCTGCTTTGGGCGGACATCACGGCACGTACCATCATGGCCCCCGAAGACATGCCAATCGGCATCGTTACCGGGCTCGTAGGTGGTGTCTTCTTTGTTTGGCTTCTGAGCCGACGTCAGGCGTAGCGTATTTCAAAACAGGCTGATGCAGCTACCAAACAAACAGATAATTGAGACCGAACGTCTTCGCCTTCGACGCTGGGACAACAGCGACATTCATCAACTTCGCCTGTTGCTGGCTGATCCAGACGTCATGCAATTCAGCGAACACGGCGCGCTGAGTGAGCATGATCAGATTACTTGGTTTCAACGTGCAACAACGCAGCAGCCGAAAAGTGCTTTGCCCGGCTGCCTTGCGATTGAACGAAAGAAAGATAACCGAGTGATTGGGTATGTCAGCTTGACCCAGGATCTTGGGAGAGTTCAATCGGGCGACGTCGAAATCGGTTTTCGTTTGATGAAGAGTGTTTGGGGTCGAGGATACGCAGCTGAAGCCGCATACCGATTGATCTACACAACACAACTACGCGGCAGCTTCGACCGTATCGTTGGCATTGTCGATCCAGCTAACTGCCGCTCAGTCCGACTGCTAAAGAAACTTGGGATGACGTTGATCGGGGGCATCATGCTGGACGGATACACCTATGCTGATCACCTATACGCAGTGGATGTGAGCGACATTGATGGATTGTCGGAAATCACACCGCGAACCTGAAGCCTAGAAGGCTCAGGCTTAATAACGCGATCGTGGCCCCCGAAAAAAAGCTGAACTCCGGGCATGACAACACCCCAACCTTGGTGGATTTCAACTGTTCGTGAAGCGACGTTTCAAACAGTCAAAGTGCTGATCGGCTTGGCGGACCTATCGGTGGCTCTGTTGATCTTGGCGACCTTCCCAATATCTCGAAAAGTGCTGGTGCTCGCTGAGTAGTCCACGAATGCCGCAGATCTCACAATGCAGCCATTGAAAACAAAAGGTGGAGACGCCGGCTAAGTCCCCCTACTGCGAGTTCGATCACCTAAGGTCTTCGCATGCGCGGCGAATGTCAGCTAAGCGAGCTGCCGGCGCAGCATTTGAGAACTGCCCTGATAGTTTGCAAAGGACCGCCCTCTCGAGCGGCTCCATTGGTTAGATTTCAATGGCCTCTGCGATTGCCAAGGCATCGTCGAGTTCGACCCCAAGGTACTGGACTGTGCTGTCCATCTTTGTGTGCCCAAGCAGAAGCTGAACCGCCCTCAGGTTGCCTGTCTTCTTGTAGATTTGCGTGACCTTGGTGCGCCGCATGGAATGGGTGCCGTAGGCACTCGCCTCTAGGCCGATCGACGTGACCCAGTCGCGGACTATCCGTGCGTATTGGCGGGTCGAGATGTGCAGGCGCTCATGAAATCGACCTGGCCAAAGGTACTCGGAACCAACCATCAACTCGTCTTCCATCCACTTCTCGACCGAGGCCCGAGTGCCTTCGGTGATCTCAAAGCGCACAGGTTTCTGAGTTTTGCTTTGCAGGACGGACGCGCGCTCTTTGATCTGACCCGAAGACATCACATCCACGACTTTCATTTTCACCAGATCACAACCGCGAAGCTTGCTGTCGATTGCCATATTGAAGAGCGCGAGATCTCGGTGGTTCTCGGCCAATTCAAGCCTCACTCGGATCGCCCAGACGTGCTTTGGTTTCAGTGGGCGTTTCTGACCGACGATACGGCCCTTGTTCCATGCTGGGCGAAGGGCGCGAATGGCAGGTAAATTTGGTGTTTCCATGACTGATCCTCCGATCCGCCATACCCTCCCAAAACGACAACCAAACGCTGACGTCTCATGGTAGCATGCAGTCCTGCAGTGCACGCGCATCTACATCTTCATGCAGTGCCGCCTCGAAGTGGCTCGGTGATATCTCGCATTGGAACGTGCGCAGCGTCTGCGTTATGCTTCGTATCGGATCGAGATCCGCTTGATTGTCTGTTCGAGAACATCGACCGCTGCACCCATGCTCACGGCGTCAGCGTATTCGTCCGGGCGGTGGCTCACACCCGCGCGGCAGGGTATGAAAAGCATGGCGACAGGGCAGAGGTCGGCCATGGCGGAGGCATCGTGAGTGGCGCCGGACATGAGCCGCAGGGACGCATGACCGGTTTCTTTGGTCGCCTCGGCGAGCGCTACCATGAGACCTTCATCACTGGGGACGGCGCGTTGTTCATACGTCCGCGTGATCGACACCCGTAGGCCCGCCGCGCTGCACGTCTCCTTTGCGAAGGCGGTGATGTCATCGGCAAAACGGTCGCGACGCGCGTCGTCGTCGGCACGCACTTCGAGGGTAAAATCGACAACGCTCGGTACTGCGTTCACGGCCCCAGGCTTCACAGAGATCGTACCGACGGTTGCTCGAAGGTTTGTGTCGGCCACTGCGCGCGTGTTGATCTCGCCGATCAGGCGGGCGGCCCCGACAAGCGCATCGCGGCGGCCTTTCATCGGGACGGTTCCGGCGTGGCCGGCTTCGCCCGTGACCGCGACGGTGAAGCGGGCAATGCCGCAGATGGCCGTCACGATGCCGATGGGCACTTTCGCGGCTTCAAGAACCGGGCCCTGTTCGATATGGGCTTCGAGATACCCCGCGATCGTTGCCGGATCCCGCCTAAGCGTCATAGCGTCATCGGGGTTGATCCCGAACGCGCCCATTGCAGCGCGCATCGCGACACCCTGTCCGTCGGTCATCTCGAACACGGCGGGGTCAAGCGTACCTGCGAGCGCGCGCGGACCGATCAGGGCTGTCGGGAACCTAACGCCCTCTTCGTCTGCGAATGCCAGGACCTCGATGCCAACAGGAAGCTCGTCCCAATGGCCGTTGAATCGCTTGGCCGCGAGACAGGCGAGAGCAATCCCCATGATCCCGTCGAAGTGGCCTCCGTTTGGAACGCTGTCTTGATGCGAGCCCATCAGAATGACGGGCTTTCCGGCGGCATTTGGTGACCGCCCGACAAGAGTACCGGCGGCATCTAGTTCAGCTGTAAGCCCGGCGTCTTCCATCCAGCGGGTTATCTCGCGCAGTGCGGCCTGATGTTCGGGAGTCCAAGGCAGGCGCGTGACGCCTTCCTCGCTTGCGCTACAGGCGGAAATGGCCGAGAGGCGCTCAGCGGCGATACTACCGTTCATGATATTTTCCTTGAATTTATCATGATAAATTGATTCCATGGTGTAACGGCGAATGCGCCGTGACGCTACCAAAAAGGCAAAGGGCGCCATGGCCTCGCGGAAAACTCAGTCGAAACCGAAGAGGTCGCGCCCCTTTCAGGTCGCCGATGAAATCAAGTCGTGGGTGGTCGAGCAGGGTCTTCAACCGGGAGACCGACTGCCGAGTGAGCCTGAGATGATCGAGCGGTTTCAGATGTCAAAAGGGACGATCCGCGAAGCCATGCGACTTTTGCAGGCGCAGGGCTTGGTCGCGACAAAAACAGGCCCCGGCGGCGGTAGCTTTGTCGGGGAAGTGTCAACCGAACGCGCGCACGCGCTGTTGGCGAATTTCTTCTATTTCAAGAACGTCTCCATCGACGACATCTATCAGGTACGTGTCGCGCTTGAGCCGGAGAACGCAGCATCGCTCGCGGGGCGACTGTCAGCCCAGCAACTCCAGGAGCTACGCGGGATCATGGCGCGATATGAGGCTCCAGCGGAAACGGCGGAGGAAGAGCGTGCCCAGCATATCGACTCGCTTCTGTTCCACGCCAAGCTGGCAGAGTTTGCCGACAATGCGATCCTTGGCTTCATGATCGGATTTCTGGCGGAAATTCTGACCGAGCTGACAGTCTACAAGCGCCTCTATTCCAAACCTAACCACGAGCTTTGGCGCGAAGGTCGCGACCATCAGGTCGCGCTACTCAATGCTTTGCGAGAAGATGATCCGAACCAAGCTCGCAGTGTCATGCTGGAACATATGGAACTCGCTCGCCGCCTGATGGAGGATCAGGAGGCCGTGGTCATGAAGCGTTTCATCGCGGAGTGATGCCTACCACAGCCACCAGTTTGCTACGGATCGCCGAGCGGGGCGTTGAAGAAGCGATGGCAATGGCCGACTGGGGGCAAGTAGCAACCTATATCCCTGAACTGGCCTCAGTGTCCTCGGAACAGGTCGGGGTCGCGATGGCGTTACGGGACGGGACGGTCGTGCGGGCCGGGCAGGCGAGTAAACCTTTCTCCATTCAGAGTGTGTCGAAAGTATTTGCGTTGGCTGCGGTTCTCGGACGTGTTGGCGACGATCTTTGGTTGCGTGTCGGGCGCGAACCCTCCGGAACCGCATTTGACAGCATGGTGTTGCTCGAGCGCGAGGCCGGGCGCCCGCGCAATCCGTTCATCAACGCGGGCGCGTTGGTGACCACGGATGCGATGATTGGTGGCCGCGAGCCGAAGGATGCTCTTGCCGAACTCGTGCGGTTTGTGCGCGCTGCAGCGCAGGACGACGCTATCCATATCAATGCCCGCGTCGCGGAGTCGGAAAAAGCGACAGGGCATCGGAACCTTGCGCTCACACATTACCTCAAGTCTCACGGAAATCTACAAAACGCTCCGGATAGGGTCTTCGGCACCTACTGTCACCAATGCGCTATTGAGATGAGTTGCGTGCAACTTGCGCGAGCCGGTTCAGTTTTGGCGCAGTTCCATGATGCGACCGGTCTGATCTCCGAGAAACGCGCGCGTCGGATTTGCGCGCTTATGATGACCTGCGGTCACTACGACGGATCGGGCGAGTTCGCGTTCCGCGTCGGCCTACCCGGCAAAAGCGGTGTCGGCGGTGGTATCCTCATCATCGCGCCCGGTCGTGCATCGATTGCAGTCTGGTCTCCGGGTCTCGATCACTACGGTAACTCGAAGGCCGGCACCAGACTTGCGGAATTTATCGCCGATCAAACAGGTTGGTCGGCCTTCTCAAAGTAGGGCTCTGCACGCTCCGGATTGTCGAGAGTCGGCACGAGCGAGGCCCACTCGGCATAGGCGCCGGACGTTGCGGCTCTATAGAGCGCCCGAAGGTCGCCGATCGGCGTAGCGGACTTGTCAATGCGCAACGAGAGCGGAGCGGTGCTGCGGTTTACGACCAACAAGGCCGCGGACAGGAGCCCGCGACTGTCGCCGCCCTTGCGTGCAGCAGCGTCGAGGGCTGCGATGAGACGCTCTGCCAATGTGCCATCAGCTGAGTGAAAGCCGTCGAAACAGGCATCGATCACATCCTCGTTCTCCAGAAGATTCCCGGCGACGATGACACCGGTGCCCGAACGGCTGCCTGCCACAGGGATGCTCTCTTCGCCGGTAAAAGCGAACACTCCACCTTTCCGGTCAAGCGCTGCAAGTTGCCTTTGCGCGCGTCCCGAATCCACATTTACGACACCCAAGACGGCATCCTCGGCACATTCCCCGGCCCGCATTGCGGCGAGTGTTTCAGTCCCCCACATCGTCGATGGCAAGGAGCCTTGCGATGCAGATAGCCCTGATTCGGCGTCTCCGCGAAGCACCCATCCCCCGACGCAGAGGCTTCCCGTAGTTGCCGCGCCTCCATAACTGCCTGTTTTTTCGTCATAAGCGAGGATCGAGATTGTCACTTGGGCACCTCCCTGCATGTGGGCTTGAATTTATCATGAAAATTTGCCCTGATGCTATTTATCATGATAAATACTCTACGAACATAACAGCGGAGGTAAAGCAAATGTCGCTCTTTTCTTTCACACGTCGGACACTGCTGGCTTCGGGTGCGGCGATTGCGCTGACCCTCGGGGGAGTGGGCGGCGCCGCAGCGCAGACGCCGCCGGGCGTTCTCATTGTCGGTCAGATCGCGGAGCCGAAAGCGCTCGACCCGGCGGCGGTTACGGCGGTCAACGACTTCCGCATTCTGATGAACGTTTACGACGGGCTCGTCCGTTACAAGGACGGCACGCTGGAGGTCGAGCCCGCGCTCGCGACAGACTGGACGATTTCCGAGGACGGCACGGAATACACGTTCAACCTGCGTGACGGCGTGGTTTTTCACGACGGCAGCGCGTTTAATGCCGAAGCCGTGAAATTCAATTTCGACCGTATGCTGGACGAAGAACACCCGTTCCACAACACGGGTCCGTTCCCGCTCGCGTTCTTCTTCTCTGCTGTCGAGAACATCGAGGTGATCGACGATTTGACGGTGAAGTTCACATTGAACGCGCCCTACGCACCCTTCCTGTCAAATCTCGCGTATCCCACGGGCCTGATCGTCTCGCCCGCTGCGGTCGAGCAACACGGCGCCGATTTCGGGCGCAACCCGTCCGGCACTGGCCCGTTCACCTTCGCCGAGTGGCGCTCGAACGAAGCCGTCGTGGTCGAGGGCAACCCAGACTACTGGGACGGCGCGCCGTCGCTTCAGGCGGTCGTCTTCCGACCAATCACGGACGCCAATACGCGGACGGCGGAAATGCTCGCAGGCGGCATTGACCTGATGGTCGAGGTCCCGCCCGTCGCTTTGAGCCAGTTCGAGGGGGATCTGTATACCGTTCACGAACAGGCCGGACCGCATGTCTGGTTCCTGATCCTGAACGCGAAAGAGGGGCCGTTCGCGGACGTCCGTGTGCGGCAGGCCGCGAACTATGCGATCAACAAGGAGGCGATCGTAAACGATGTCCTCGAAGGCACCGCCGACGTCGCCGCCGGACCGACACCGCCCGCGTTCGCCTGGGCATACAATCCCGATCTGGAACCCTATCCCTACGACCCAGACAAGGCGCGCGAGCTGATCGCCGAGGCCGGTGTCGAGGGGGCGGAACTGACGTTCTATGTGACCGAGGGTGGCTCGGGCATGCTCGACCCTGTCGCCATGGGTACCGCGATGCAGGCCGATCTGGAGGCCGTGGGATTCGATGTGAAGATCGAGACCTATGAGTGGAACACCTTCCTCGGCAACGTGAACCCGGGGCTCGAAGGCAAGGCCGACATGGCGCAGATGGCGTGGATGACGAACGACCCCGACACGCTGCCGTTCCTTGCGCTCCGCACCTCGGCCTGGCCGGATGAAGGCGGGTTCAACTCGGGCTACTATTCTAACCCGAGAGTCGACGAACTGCTGGAAGCGGCTCGTGCCGCGACAGACCAGAAAGAACGCGCATCGCTCTACAAAGAGATGCAGACCATCGTACAGAAAGACGCACCCTGGGTGTTCGTGGCAAATTGGAAACAGAACGCCGTCACAAGCGACCGCGTCGAAGGCTTCGCGCTTCAGCCGTCGTTCTTTCTGCTGCTCGACGATGTCGTGAAAAACTGATCCTCCCTGAGAGGGGCGGGCCTTCGGGCTTGCCCCTCCTCCTTAATTCTCATGCGCTTGGGGGCGATTGATGACTGGCTACATTCTCAAACGACTGCTTTCTGCAATCCCAGTTTTGTTTGGTATCACGATCATCGTTTTCCTCATCATGGCGCTCATCCCGGGAGACCCCGCAACTGCAATCCTCGGCAGCTTTGCAACACCGGAGAACGTCGAGAAGCTTAACCGCGACCTAGGGCTCGATAAGTCTCTGGTGCAACAGTATTTCATTTGGCTCGGCAATATGTTGACCGGTGACTTCGGGACGTCGTTCGCTCTCAATCGCCCGGTCATCGACGAGGTGCTGGAGCGGTTCAACGCGACGCTCGTCCTCGCCGGGACGGCGTTTGTACTTTGCTCGCTCTTTGGTGTAGCGGCTGGCGTGATTTCCGCGGCGAACCAGTATGGCTGGGCCGACAAGGGGATCACGTTTGTTGTTCTCCTCGGCATTTCCATCCCGTCCTTTTTCCTCGGCATGATGATGATCCTCTTCTTTGCGGTGAACCTCCGCTGGTTCCCGGTATCCGGAATGTGGCCAATCTACGGGGACCGCGACTTTGGCGCGCTCATCTCCCATCTGACACTACCGGCCATAGCCCTCGCGGTTGTTGCTACCGGCGTGATCGCGCGACTTGCACGTTCGGCGATGTTGGAGGTCTTGCGGCAGGACTTCATCCGCACCGCCCGTGCCAAGGGTGTCGACGAACGCGGCGTGATCTGGCGGCATGCGCTTAAGGCGGCGATGGTGTCAATCATTCCGGTCCTTGGCATCCAGGCGGGCTTCGTCCTGTCGGGCGCCGTCTATATCGAGATCGTCTTCCAATGGCCCGGCGTTGGCCGAATGCTCGTCGACGCGATCCTCAAGCGTGACATTCTGCTGGTGCAGGGTGGGGTCGTCTTCGTGGCGGCCTGTTACGTCCTGTTTAACATCGCGGTCGATGTCGCGCAGAGCCTCCTCGATCCGAGGATCAAGACATGATGGCGTTTCTAACACTCCTCGCGCGGAACCGGCTGGCCATGGCGGGCGGGATCGTGTTGTCACTGGTGATCCTGCTGGTACTGCTGACGCCCATTCTCCCACTTGCCGATCCGGACGTGACCGACACCGGCAACCGCTTCAAACCACCGTTCTCCGAAGGCGCGCTCCTCGGGACGGACCATCTCGGTCGCGATCTCCTGTCACGCCTACTCTGGGGCACGCAGCTTTCGCTCGCCGTCGGCTTTTCTGCTGCAATCATCGCAGCGACCCTCGGCGCCGCCATCGGGATCATCGCCGGCTTCTACGGCGGACGTACGGACAACATCATCATGCGCGGCGTCGATATGCTGATGGCGTTTCCCTATATCCTGCTGGCGCTTGCCATTGTTGCTGCGTTGGGGCCGGGCCTCTTCAACGCGCTCATCGCCGTTGCCGCGGTCAACGTGCCGTTCTTCGCGCGCAACATTCGTGGCATCACTGTCGGCATCGCGCACAAGGAGTTCGTTGATGCTGCGCGGTTGGCAGGCATGTCGAATGCGCGCATTATCCTGACTGAAGTTCTGCCCAATGTGATCCCTGTCATCATCATCGCGATGTCCACGACCATCGGCTGGATGATCCTAGAGACGGCGGGCCTTTCGTTTCTCGGCCTCGGATCGCAGCCGCCACAGGCTGACCTCGGCTCGATGCTTGGCGAAGCGCGTTCAGCGCTCATTACAAACCCGCACACGTCGATCGTGCCGGGCGTCATGATCCTTATCATCGTGATGTCGATCAACCTGCTCGGCGACGGTGTCCGCGATGCGCTCGACCCGCGCCTGAAATCCGGTGCTCTGTCGCGTCCGATGGCGGCGACCATGGTCAAGCGTGAGGCGCCTGCTCCGACCTCCGAAGGCAAGGGGCTCCTCGAAGCACAGGAGTTGCAGACGCAGTTTCACGTCAAAGATCGCGTGTACCGTGCGGCCGGGGGGGTCTCGCTTCATGTCGAAAAGGGCGAGTGCCTCGGCATCATCGGCGAGTCCGGCTCCGGCAAGTCGGTGACCGCGCTCTCAGTGATGGGTCTCGTCGCCTCGCCGCCGGGCGTCATCACGGGCGGCGCGGTGCGCTATGAGGGCAAGGACCTGATCGGCGTGCCTTACAAACAACTCCGCGACATGCGCGGGCGAAATGTGGCCTACATTTTTCAGGACCCGCTGGCGACCCTTCACCCGCTCTATCGCGTCGGTGATCAGCTTATCGAAGCCATCCGGTCGCACCGACCAATCGGCAAGGAGGAAGGCCGCGCGAAGGCGATCGAACTCCTCGAAGCCGTGCGCATTCCGAACGCTGCAAAGCGGATCACCGACTATCCGCACGAGATGTCGGGCGGGATGCGACAGCGTGTCGGGATTGCCATGGCGCTGGCCAATGACCCGGACGTGATCATCGCCGACGAGCCGACGACCGCGCTCGACGTGACGGTGCAGGCGCAGATCCTCGCGCTGCTCGACGATCTTCGAAAGTCGCGGGGGCTGGCCATCGTCTTCATCACGCATGACTTCGGCGTCGTCGCGCAACTCTGCGACCGGGTGGCAGTCATGTACGCGGGGCGTATCGTCGAGGAAGGTCAGACCGCCGACATTCTCGACAACCCGCGCCATCCCTACACGGCCCGCCTCATGGCCTGCGTGCCGGAACTCGGCGAAGGCAAGCGGCGGCTCGAAGCCATTCCCGGCCTGCCGCCGGTGGTCGACAAACTGCCCGCTGGTTGCGCGTTCGCCGACCGCTGCGACAAGGTGCAGGATGCCTGCCGACAGGGCGACATACCCTTGGAGCGGAACGGCGCGCGAGCTGTGCGATGCCTTTTCCCTGAAACACCTCTTAAGGAGGCGGCGGAATGAGCGATGCCCTGACACTCGATAACCTGTCGAAGACCTTCCCCGTCGGGAAAAGCCTTTTCGGCGCGGCGACGGCTTCGGTGAAGGCGGTCCACCCGATCACCTTGTCGGTCCGCAAGAACGAAACCCTCGGCATCGTCGGCGAGTCGGGCTGCGGCAAGTCAACCCTTGCGCGGATGCTCGTCGGACTTTTACCGCCGTCGACCGGTTCGATACAGATCGAAGGGGCGGCGCTCAACAATGCGGACCCGGCGGATTTCGGCAAGCGGATTCAGTATGTGTTCCAAGACCCGATTTCTTCGCTCAACCCTCGAAAAACCATCCGCCAGATCATGGAAGCGCCGCTGAAACAGCTTCACGGAATGGTGAAACCCGAGCGCGACAAAAGGATCGCTGAGATTTTCGCGAGCGTAAACCTCCGGGAAGAATTCCTCGAGCGCTATCCGCATGAGTTTTCAGGCGGGCAGGCGCAGCGGATTGGGATCGCGAGGGCGTTGGCGGCGAAGGCGCGCATCCTCATCCTAGACGAACCAGTCTCTGCGCTCGATGTCTCGGTCCAGGCGCAGGTGCTGAACCTGCTCGCCGACCTCAAAAAGGAATTTGACCTGACGTATCTCTTCATCAGCCATGACCTTGCGGTCGTCGAAGCGGTCAGTGATCGGATCGCAGTCCTCTATTTTGGCTCTGTGGTAGAATTGGGTCCCGCCGAGGTCGTCTTCGCGAACCCGCGTCACCCCTACACCAAGCTTCTCGCCGACAGTGCTCCGGTGGTCGGTCGTCCTTTGACCGCGCCGGAGGCAAAAGGGACTGAACTTCCGAACCCACTGGACCCTCCGCCCGGCTGTGCGTTTGCGGCCAGGTGCCCACACGCTACCGATCAGTGCCGAACTCAAATCCCCGTTCTGGAGGATACCGAAAGCGGCACTCAGGTCGCTTGCTTTTATCCGCTTGCCGATACCTGAACGCGAATTTTAGGTAGCCAAGGAATAATCGTCGACTGACAGCTGGGCCACGAAGTTTCGCACACAGCGAACGGCGGCTTTGCGGGCTGCAACTGCAGCAACTAAGCCGGATGCTCAAGGTCGGCTTTGGGCCGCAAGCCGCCATCGGCCAAGCGTTTGCGCCGCTGCGGTGCGGCCCGTCAGACCGGACTTTCGCTGCGACAGCGAAGTGGGCGGTCTAGTGAACTGACAGATCGGACATAATGCTACCGCTGGCCGGGGCGCGGTGGAGGCGAGCAGTAATATTTCAGTGCGCAGAAGGGGGCCTCAGCGAGGTCGATCAGCGACCCAAGCCCGACATTGAACTGTCACCGCGATGCAGCAATACGGCACCGAAATCCGGACTTTGAGCGGGGACCAGCGTGATTTCTCCCGGCTGGAGACTTGGACGCCAGTCATGCAGCGGTCGTCCCCCAACCTGCGCTTGCCCGGGTGATTTCGAGCTGCCGCCTGTGCCATGATCCGAATTTCAGAGGACAGTTTCATGCAGTGTCGTCGAAGCAGAGCGCCAACCCCGAGGCGCTTTGGGCTACCTTTTAGTATGGCTTCAACTGAACAACAAAATACGGCACACCTCTGAAGAAGGTTGCGCTCGTACGAAGTTCGAAATGGACCAGGATCTGATTACGAGACCCAATTACTCGGCTAACTGTTGCCGACTCAGCTTTGGCATGAGCTTCGGCATTGGCAGGTAGCTCTATGTCGATGTCGCAGTACTCGGAAATGTGGCTTCGAGGCAAAGTTGGTTCGCCAAAGAAACGGCGCGCGGATGCGTTTGCGTACATCAATAGGCCATCTCCGTTGGCGACAAGCGCGGGGTCTGGCAGAACCTCCAGCCCTGCTCGCAACTCGTTCTCTGGGACGTTTACGGCGGCAATCATCTGAATCTGACCAGCTTCGTCCACCAATGGGAAAATAAGTCTGCGCCACACAGTTGCGAACACACCCAAAGGTGGCACGTGAACGCTCAGGACACTTTGTTTGCGAACAAGCACGGCAGAATAGAGCGCAATAAAGAACTCGGAGATATGCCCGCCAATTTCCGATGTGCAATGGCCAGTCAAGTCTCGGCCAAACATGGCAGCAATCTCAGACCCATACTTCAAGTACCTGAAATCCGATTGGTTGTGTACCGGTTCCAGCACCATGGTCCAGGGTTCAAAGGAAAGGGTTTCGATTTGAGCAAACTTTCCTTCCTCAAACGCCTTCGTCTCTGCGCCCCCGGCTAGCATGAATTCCGCGAAACTCTTGATTACTGGGTGCGAGATATCGAACATGGATGGGTTCCACAAAACCGTTGGGGAGCCCGTCTGGTTTTGGGCGAACAAATCGCTCACAGCGCTGAAATCCATATTGATAAGAGTGTCGGTGAGTACGCACTCTGCCCGGAAGCTCTTTCCGTTCTTTGGTTTTGCCAAACCGTCGCTCCTATGCATGGCGCAGCATAAACTAGTTGCAATCAGAGGACGATCCAACGTCATTTCGAATGCTGATTACTCTTCCAAGCAATGACGGATTTGGCACTTCCAGGGTCAGGCGGCACCCGTTTAATCGCGTTTTTGACCGCAAGACGTCACAGACCACTCATCGCAAATAGAGTTTTTGACGCTTGGACTACGACTTCGGCAGGAATAATGACACCGTCGTCCCTTTCCCAACGCTGCTTTCCAAGGAGACTTCACCTCCTGATTGCTGCGCGAAACCAAGCACCATGGCGAGGCCAAGCCCACTTCCTTTGCCCTGATCTTTGGTTGTGTAGAAAGGGTCGAAGATGCGATCTTGTGTTTCTTTTGGAATTCCTGTGCCTGTATCGCGCACAAAGAACTCTGCATACTTTCCAGATATGCCGGCCAACTTCGGTGGAATTTCGGCAGGTTTGCTGGTGAACCCGATCAACATAGAGCCTCCGTCAGGCATCGCATCACGCGCGTTAACAACAAGGTTCAACAGGGCGGACTGCAGCATGGCTTCGTCGGCTAAGACCCGATGATGATCGGCATCAACAGTGAATTCGGAGATTATGTTCGATGGAATGACCCGCTTCGTCAGTGCCGCGATTTCATCAATGATCTTTTCGGGGTCTAGCTCCTTGACGTCATGCGGTTGCCCACGCGCGTATTGTGTAAGCTGCTTGGTCAGAGTTGCTCCTCGCTGAATAGCGCTTAGCGCTTCCTGAATATACGTATCCCGAAACTTTGAACTGGGATCAATTTCAAGAAGCTCAAGGTTGCCTCGCGCAGCGCTCAATAGGTTGTTGAAATCGTGCGCAATCCCGGCGGTCAGCGTTCCAATCGCTTCATTTTTTTGAACAATTGCAAATTGACGTCTTGCACTGTCGAGCTCTCTATTCCTTCTGTGAGCTTCCCAAATAGAAATGCCAAAATAGATTGACACACAGGACGCAAGCAAAGTTGCTGACCAGAACTTGGCGCCTCCGTACGGTCCCTCAAAAAAATCGAATGAGATGACAAAAAATGCAGCGCATATCGGAACAAGATACGCGACGCCAATTTCCCAAGTGCGTGACCTCAGCAAGAAGACGTTGAGTACGCCGCCAATCATGGCCGCCATGGCTCCCATCTGCCATATGTCCGCACCGCGGTTCCACAAGTAAATCGGCAGCCAAGCAAACACAGACCCAATTAAGAAACTGACTACAAGCAGAGCGCCAAATTGAATGTTTGAGTTTCGCGGTTCACCAAACTTCAAGATGCTCTTTTCGACGGTGACTAGAGCATAATAGATCGCCACCCAGTAAGGCAGCGCCTCAGCGCCGAGAACCAACCAACCCACTGCAGCGGTGCCTATCACCACAGCCAAGCGAAGCAGGAACTCGACGCTCTTTACTGCCTCAGCATTGCGGAGCTCAATTATCTTTTTCCTCGAGCAGGCTGTTTCCAGGACTGAGCCCTTTCCCGGTCGCGCCGTTATCGGCTTTGCATTTTTGGTGGAGGCGTCGATGAGTTGCGTGCAGCTGGAACGCTGGCCACGGTTCGAAACGCGGGCGTGTTTATGCCCGTCGCCATTGATCGAGTTTTTACCATGTACTTCTGTACTTTGCACGATGAGAAATCCCCAACTCGTCGTGCCAAGAAACATGACCTTGGCTGAATGGCCTTAGAACCGCCTGTTCATCCTGTGTTCATATTCAATACAGTAACCGCCAGCGGATGATGAGAATTGGGATCGCATCTCTGATATTGGCCGTTGTGTTCGCAAATGCCGGCACTGCAGAGCCCGTGCGCGAGCTTGGCCAAACCGAATTGCGCCAGCTTGCAAAATCCCGGAAGGCAATCAGCCTGAAGGCTGTAATCAACGCGTTGGATCGTTCACTCGATGCAGATACCATTGAAGCGCGCGCCTTCACTTCGGGCGACGTCTACTATCGAATTGTTCTCAAGCGCCCTAACGGACGGCTTGTCAGCGTTATTCTCAACGCTCGTACTGGTGTGCAAGTTCCTAACTCTTCGACAGTTGGACTTGCGATCTCGGACGCTGCCTCCGCGTCCGCCGGAGGAACATCTCATTCATCCAATTCGACTGCCGGTAATGGGAGCGACGGTGGGACCAACAGCGACGACACGAATGTCGGCGGCAATGGGAATGGGAACGGCGGCAGCAACGGAAACGGCAATGGGAATGGGAACGGCAGCGGCAACGGAAACGGCAATGGGAATGGAAACGGGAACGGCAACGGCGGCGGAAACGGTAATGGAAATGGCAACGGCGGCGGCAATGGGAACGGCGGCGGCAACGGGAATGGCAACGGAAACGGGAACGGCGGTGGCAACGGAAATGGCAACGGAAACTGCAATGGGAATGGGAATGGGAATGGGAATGGGAATGGGAATGGGAATGGGAATGGGAATGGTTGAGGCAATTGGCGTGGTGGCGTCAACGAAGCAGGCAAATCAAAGTTTGGCCATAAAAACACCAACTTCCGACGGTATTCCCGTACGTCATGAGAGTTTTGCTTGCCGAGGATGAACTGGTCTTGTCAGATCAGATTAAGTCGCTGCTGGTCGCAGAAGGACGAGCTGTCGATGTCGTTCTTGATGGAGACGAAGCACACTTTTTGGGCTCAACGGAACCATATGACATCATCATTCTCGATCTCGGATTGCCAAATCGGGATGGCATCTCGGTACTTAAGAATTGGCGTCGTGAAGGTGTTGACACCCCAGTTTTGATACTGACCGCACGTGATACCTGGTCAGAGCGCGTTGATGGCCTTGATGCTGGCGCAGATGACTACATGACAAAGCCATTCAATATGTCTGAACTCGCTGCTCGTGTGCGGGCTATGCTGCGTCGCAAATCAGGTCAAACGAATCCGGTCTTCGAAGTCGATGACATTATTTTCGACTCCCGAAATGGGCGCGTATCAAAGAATGGAATCCCGGTCGATCTTACCACTCAGGAAGTGGCGGTGCTGTCATATCTGATCCATAATTCGGGACGTCTGATTTCACGAACAGAACTTTCCGAGCACATTTATGAATACGATGGAGACAGAGACTCGAACACGATTGCGGTGTTCGTTGCACGTCTACGGAAAAAGCTCGGACCGAACATAATTCGAACCATTCGCGGCCGTGGATACCTGATTGACGCCACATGAAACTGTCGCTTCGCACCAGAGCGCTCATTGGCGGTGTCATTTCAGCCTTTGCAGCGGTTGGCGTAGGCGTCGTCCTTCTGAACTCATACATTGACCAAGTCGTCATGAAACGCTTCGATCAAGCACTTCTTGATCGCCACACACAGGTGGTGGTTGCATTGAGTTATTCAGCCACCAACCCGTTGCGCGTGAACGATATGGTTTTTGATCCGGGTTTTGAGAGGCCCTACTCCGGTCGCTACTGGCAAATCTCCAAATCCAACGGCGAGGTTTTTACTTCCAACTCATTGTTGGGCGAGGCGCTCGCCGAAACGGGCAAAACTGCCCAGATTACTGTCAAGGATGCAGTTGCATTTGGAGGCGAGCCGATACGCGTTGCATCTCAGAGGGTCACCCTGGAAGACGGCACAGAGTGGGGAGTCACTGTAGCAGAAACAAAGGTCGAATTGACCGCAGAACGGCGTCGGACCCAGCAGAGTCTGTTTCTTGCATTTGCACTCGTTGGATTGCTCGGCGTCGCCGGAGCATTTGTACAAACGATGGCGATTACTCGTCCGTTACAAATTCTCAGAGCCGATGTCGCACAACGATGGGAAAGAGATGAAGAACTTCGAGCAAATGATTATCCCGACGAAGTTTCGCCACTGGTTGAAGACATCAACCGACTGCTGGAGCGAAATCGAGAGATCGTCTCTCGGGCTCGACGCCAGGCGGCCGATCTCGCGCACGCTCTGAAAACGCCAAGCGCGATACTGCGAAACGAGTTGACTGCCCTGTCGGAACGCGAGCTTGAGATTGACGCATCACTGGACGCCTTAGATCGGATTGATGCGCAACTCAGTCGGTCGCTTGCACGCATGCGATCTGCCAATTCAGGTTTCGCAACCAAGTCTTCGGCGAGCGTGAACGAGTCTGTGCAACGTTTCGCTCCATTGTTCAGCGCCGTTGCCGAACGCGCAGGAAAAACGCTTCAAATTGACTGTGTCGAAGATCATTCCGTGCGAATGGACTCGCAGGATCTCGAGGAAGTCCTCGGCAATATTCTCGACAACGCGGTCAAATGGTCGAATTCTCAAGTGAACCTATCGGCTGCAGTGTTCCAGGGCACTCTTGAGATCTTAGTTGAAGACGATGGCCCCGGTATCCCTGAGGAAGCAAAACGCGAAGCGTTGCGATCTGGTGGACGTTTGGACTGCTCTACACCTGGAAGTGGTCTCGGCTTGGCAATCGCGACGGATATCCTGCAAGCTTACGGTGCACGTCTCGAATTGGGTGTCTCCAAGGGACTGGGCGGCCTGGCCGCGCGAATCATATTGCCAGACACCGTGCGAATAGCCCCTTCGGTCGCGAACTGTTGAGGCAAGCCTACCTTTCCGCATCGATGATCGAAGACTGCTGGCACGGCAATTCGTCAGGTGAACTTTCGGGATGTTGTGTTCCCTCGCTGACACTTTCGCTCAGACATTGCTGCAACTCTACATGCCAGAGTGAACACAGCATTGGCAGACATATGTCCCAATATTCTGAGCCCTAGTCGGCAAACATGGGATGCCACCGGTTACGTCTTAGGGGGATTGCAGAAAGTCAACTCTGGTCACCAAATCTCACTTCGAGACCTGGTAAATGCAAAATCTCAGTCAGAGATGGGCGGCCGTGGTCAGTCTTGGCTCATTGTTTGCATTTGCCATTTCGATCCGCCGCTCATTCAGATCCGCAATGATTGAGTGGGCCATCGGGTGGCGCAGATATTTCATTACCTGCTTCACTCGAAGACATGGTCGAGCGAGCGGACCATTCAAGTACTCTGTGGCTCTGGAGGTCTGCGGATAGCAGACTTTCAAGGTCGCCATTTGGCCTGCACTCAAATCAGCCATCACCATCGGACCAAGGAGCATCGACTCCGCATGGCAGCCATTGGCGGAGACGACATCGTGCCGCGCCAACGAGAAATGGTGCCAGGTGATCTGCTTTTTCCCACGCATGTGCCGAATGCCTCTGAGCTGGGTCAGTGCTTTAGCCGGCACAAACACCTCTCGCGGGAAACTGGAGACCAATTGACCGTGACCACCCACTAAGATTCTGTGTTGCGGAGATACGATCAAATCGCTTTCCGGTCGTCCGGGTCCAAGCGCGTCTGTTGCGATCAGCACCGGCCGCTTTGTGTCATCGAGTATCGAAAATTGCTGTTTTTGTTCGAAGACCCAGCGGATCTGTTGTCGACCACGATCCAAGGTCCACACGGAATCGCCAGGCTGAAGTTGCTCAATCGGCATGGGCCCCGTTGGTGTATCAATCTTGGTGCCAGCCGCGTAGCAGGCCATCCGGTAGGTCTCGGCGCTGTTTTGGTCGCTCGTCCAGAAGGCGTTTGGGCTCGAGGGGCCACCGCCATTGTCCCAATACCATTGCTCGAGGTCGAACCCCGGCGTCCAAACCATTTGGAAGGCTTCGCCGGTGAGTGAGTTTGTTCCCTCAAAGACGATCGCACCCTGACCCGGACCAACGTAGTCACTGCGGATGATCACCGCGTCTTCCATGATCCCGCCCCCATGGCCGGACCACGTGATGTCGTAAGTTTCACCAACATCAAACTGAAATGGTTCGTCGTCGTCCACATTTGCGGTGATGGTCAAATCCTTTGTCGAGTTTGGTGGGTGATCAAAGTAACTGTAACTAGGTGATACATTGACATTGTCGCCTGAGGCAGCGGCAAACTCATTGTCTTCGGCGTAAAAGGTGACCAGCATGGTATTCTCCTGGACCACCCTGGCGATAGCGAAGACTCGTTTAAAAAGCCTGAACTGATAGTTCTGGACCCGATGAAGTGAAGGCGGCACGGAATTGCCCTGCCCCCATCCCTGCGAACACGTCAAACTGCCCACCATAGCCGCTTGAGGTGTACCCTGGTCGACAGTGATTTGTTACGCCGACGCGGCCGGTTCAGTTGCTTTTCGAAAGAACCGCTGAACCTGCCACGCTTTCGGGTGCGCCATCATTCCCGAAGTTCGTCCGGATTGATTCATCAAGATTGAACCTTTGGCAGTGTACCAATGCAATGAAGAGAACCCGAGCCAATGTAAGAAAACCCAATGTATCCAATTAGCAATGGTTATGGCGAGGTTGTGACACGCCTAGAGGATCTAACTGAAAACGGGCACCACGCGGAGGCGCTGCTTGCTGCGGTTTTTGCAATCGAGAAGACGCTGAGGCGCGCCCTCCGATTCTGTATGATTAACAGGGGATTTACGTCGAAACATTGCAACTCATTGCTGGCGAGATCAGGCTTCGGCGATATGCAGAACTACTGGCCCGTATTTGACAAAGCGCACCGAACATTGCCGGAAGTGATTGGTAGCAAAAACTGCCAATTGGTTTCCGACGCGGTCAAAATGCGCAATCAAATGGTTCACGGGCTCAGAGTCTTGAAACTCGAAGAGTGCCAGGATGCTGTGTCTAGTGTCCGCAACGCAATGGATGTTCTCAGACGCCGATCAATATCCGAGTTGGATTTTGACCCTTGGTCCACAATGCCGAGGAAGATCAAGCCGTCTCTAACTTGGCTGTCGATACAACAACCGACAATGCAATAGTGGGCAGCGCTGCCACACAATGAAGCCGAGCCTAAGATGCCAGTTCTTCTGCAAGGACCACAGTCGTAGGTTGGCGCAATTGTCCAGGTTTGTTCATTCAATTGGGGTGCGCCAACCAGCGAGCGAGATTGGTCCTGCCAAGTGGCTCAATCAGGCAGCGACGAGTTCCGGTTCGATGTCTTGGAGTACGTAGCCGCGCCCCCAAACCGTTTGGATATATCCTGATCGCCCAGTTGCTTGTTCAAGTTTCTTGCGGAGCTTGCAGATGAATACGTCGATGATCTTAACTTCTGGCTCATCAAGACCACCATAGAGGTGGTTGAGGAACATTTCTTTGGTTAGTGTCGTGCCTTTGCGTAAGCTCAATAACTCCAGAATACCGTATTCCTTTCTAGTGAGCCTGAGCGGAGAGCCATTCACTTCGACGGTTTTGGAATCGAGGTTCAGCGCGATGGCGCCAGTGCGAATGACCGACTGTGAGTGGCCTTTCGAACGACGGATGATTGCGTGGATGCGTGCAATCAATTCCTCACGATGAAAGGGTTTGGTGAGATAGTCGTCTGCACCGCCGCCCAAACCCCGCAGCTTGTTGTCGGTATCGTCTGCACCACTGAGCACAAGAACTGGGGTCTCAACCTTGGACGCCCGCAACTCGCGGAGAACCTCGTGACCACTTATGTCGGGCAGCATCATATCGAGGAGAATAAGGTCATAGTCGTACATTCTTGCCAGCTCGACCCCCTCTTCGCCCAGTTCTGTCGCGTAGACATTGAGATTTGCGCGAGTCAGCATCATCTCAATTGCTTTGGTCGTGTTGTGGTCATCCTCAATCAGCAATATTCGCATGGTCAGTCCCCTAGATGAAATTTAAGCAACAGAACCGTTAATGCCTTATTGGTTAACAAATTGTTTATGTGGCCTGGATTGCCCAATCCACAGGGTGCATAAGAATTAGGTTGATTGCCTTTTGGGCGCAGGATGTTCGTACCGATGTTGACGTTCTCGCTGGGCATCGAACATCATCTGGACATACTCGCTTGTGTTTTTGGGGACGTGTCTCAGCCATGGCCAAGCTGAGGGAAACGCCTCGCAAGTAGATTCCAAAACCACGCTCACATTGAGTTTGTCGGCAGCAGCAATCACGGCTTTAGGGTCATTGTCTTCGGGCCAAAGGTCCATGCCGACTGTGACCTATGCACAATTTCTGTGTGCTCGCGGTTTGATTTGGGCTGTGTCTATGGGCTGGAAGCAATGGCGCCCGACCTGCTCGATCAGCTATCATCGCGCAATTGCAACAAGGCATTGGCCGACACCCACAATCTACACAACCGCTGCAAGGCGTTCTTCTACAGGGGGCCACCATGACTTAGGGGCTGAGAATCTATTGGCCGCTGGTTGCAGCCTTCCGTGATCAACATCCCAGTGGCAATCATTCCAAGAACGCCGCCCACGGCATGGGTCAACAGTATGAGAAGAATGCCACCGCCCAAGAGAGCTGTCGCGGAAGCGCAAATCATTCCACAAGCAATTCCGGCCAGCCAAATGCCTAAAATGGGGTTGTTAGAGTGCATCCTGAATTCCGAATTTGCGATTTTGATCATGCCTAATCAGCCATCGTGGCCATTTTTTGACCCGCGCGCGTCAATATGAATCCAGCGGCCACCATCGTGGTAATGCCGGAAAGCGAATACGCGGCAACGGCCAGCCAAAACCCTGCTCCCAATGCCAGCACAATGAGAACGGTCAAGAGTCCAACAACGCCTCCTAGAATGAGCATTGTCGGTATCGGTGAATAATGTTCGGTCATGCCGTGAAGATTTGAGAATGTTGGTTAAGAAATGCTTAAGATTGGATCGTATCCAGAGCATTCACGATTCATTAACCAGTTCTTGGCCAAATAGAGGAATCATACCCGCGTCTGTCACACTCGTTGTCGAGTGGCTCCCCCCAAAGGCAGACAGGCGCGGGTTGTTTGGTGAGAACCGGACCGATACATGCACCCCCCCTCGCACTACCTAGCGATTCGGTTCTCACCACTGTCTTTTTTTCGCGTGATCATTCAGGTTCGAGTTCAAGGGCAATCTGCGCTCACGGGACAATCCAAGCGCGGGGAGAATTCCGACCGCTACATTTCGAAGATGACGTTAGGTAAACTCAAGATGTGGTGATCGCTGCTCACGAATAGGCGAGATTTGGCCGATGCGAACGGTACGTTAACCGCTGGTTAAGGTTTCTGGTTCAATTTTCAATAAGTCTAGGAGTGGCCGTTATGACGCATATTGACCTTTTGCATCGCACCAAAATTGCAATTGCCGACGCAGAGTCGCTCGGGTTTGAAGGAACCGCTAAGGCGCTGTCTGAAATCTTGGCAGACCTTGAGAATGAGAAGTCACGCTTCTCCAAATCTGAAAGGGCTGGTCAGGAACTCGCCCCTTTGACAGTGAAGGCCTAGTTCACCAATGCCAAGTGGCTAGGTCTGGAATTGGCATCATCGAAAGCTCTGAGGCAGGGATTTTCGTAGCACGACATCCGCAGTTCTTTTCGGTAAGTATTTTTGGCATCAATAACGCGTTTCAGCAGTTCAGCGTTATTTGTTGATTTGGCCACGAGCTTAATGTCATCGAGAAGCTCGACGAAGTTATCACGATTTTTCATGGTGTCCCTGTCAGCAGCAGTTAATTGAACCCTTCAATCCCTCAACAAACTTTGGCCACAATGGTTAACCAAAGGTTACCTTTGCTGAGTTTTTGGTCAATTCGGATGCTTTCAGCTTCTCGGGCCCACGCGATTGCTCCCTGTGTTCGATTAATTTTCGGGGTCCTCACCTTAATTTGACGACTGTCGATAGGTCCATATTTCTCCTTGCCCATAGCTGCGAAGTAATTGCCTCAAGTTGTCCCTATTCAAATCTTGATTTGCTGCTGGAATTAGTCGAACTAGCGCCCGTCATCACACTGACAAAACCTTCCACGGGTCCCGCCTTTCGCTCGGCGGGACCCGTTTTCTGTTGGACAGCAAACTTACAACTCATGCATGTGTTCAAAATCGTCGGCGCTAACCTGAAATTAATCTGGCCCGCCTAAAACCTCTGACAGAACTCAAGCTTCGTTTTTTTCTCCCGATACTGTCAGAAGCGTGAGGTCACGAGTGAGAGCCGGGCTGCCGATCATGGCAAGCCTCCTCAGCAAGGGCCGCCCGGCTCTCACTGCCGATCCATGACCCTAGATCCTCTTTGGTAGGGCTGGCCCCTCCAGAATCCGCTCTGGTAATTGACCTGCTGGCGTATTTCCTTGGCGATCATCGCAATTTAATGTTCCCTTTTGTGGCCAGTGTGGTGACCCCGTTCCAGGGGGACAGGACATAAAAGTAGATTTCCATCTCAAATGGCTAGCGCGCTCGATTCATCCGAACCGCCCCAAATGCTTCGTTGTCGATGGGAGTGGTGCCTCCCTTGATGGCCTTTCGCTGCCAGAACCGCTCCTGGATATGGCCCACAGTTGATTGGCTTCGTTTTTGGTTAGGTTAAGTGTTTCAAGCTCAATCCAGGCATTGCCCGACCTGGGGAAACCGTCCAATCTGAATTCTTTCTCAGATTTTTCTTCCTCCCAATTGGCAGGTCCACGACTAGCGGACCTTCCGACCATTATCTTCAAACACCCCGCTAATACGAACATTCAAATACTCACCTTCGGCAAGTGGCCAGTTGGCCAAACCGGGAGGTGTCCTGCTGCGCGGCGGATGAAACGTGTGGAATTCGACAAATTGCTTACCGCTGGGAGAGTTGCCCGAATTCATACGCCTGAAGAGCGTTTGAAAATCACCTTCGTAGGCCCGGACACCAGTACCGCCTCCTGCGATGCCCCTCGCTTCAGTTGATACTAAGCGCTGAAAACGGATGATATCGTTGAGACCGCCTTTATTGATTCCGTGAACAAACGGTCCGTGCATCGCAGACCACAAAAAATGGCATTAGAATATGCACCGATTTCCAACGAAATAGGCGGGCAATTCAAGTCATGCTAGGAGAGGAGCCGCCGGGACCTTCAGTGAACTGGTTTGCCAGGTCCGCAATCATCCTTGTCACAGAGCGCCTTCTGCTTGCGATCCTCAGTGAGTGCGGATTTGGCCGCATCCACCTTGTGCATCAGCTCGTCTAGGTCGTTCTGCTTAGCGTAGGCTGCAAGATCATCCAAAACATGTTCCAGCCAGCAATCATTTTGCATCGTTTCCCCCTGAATTAACTTCTTTGAATTGAGGGCCTTCTAATTGCGGGACGGTATCATGACACGGGGAATTCGGAACAATTTTCCTCATCGTTGAGCAGTGGTGTCGCCAAATGGCACACGGGACCAAGTCACTTTTGGTCGTCTTCGAAGTCCTTCAGAACTTCTCTCGCAAGGGGTAATAATCCGTATCGCTGCACGTATTCCAGCAGGGCCTGTTCGAGCGCTTTTTCGCGCTCAGTCTTCTTGTCTTCCATCAACGGGGTCGCTCGTTTGCTGCCTCATCCCGAAAAGGAAGCTATTCCCTCCGACAATGACGTTCGCGGGGAAAAGAGCTGCTCAAACTGCATCAAACTCGGCGGGAAGCCACACCAAGATTTGCGGCACGTAGTTAAGTACAGCGTCCCACGCGAACCAAATCCGGGTCGGTTCGAGTTGTAGCGCTACGCCTCGGCTTGTGGGAGCGGTTTCGACGCAATCAGTTCCTTGCTCATGAAGTCTATGAAACTGCACACATGTACCGTGCGACACAGTTTCTGACATCAGCACCTGTGGCCCTGATTGGGGAACTGCATGATGGAGGGCTTCTGGCTCATCTAAACCATCAAGGAGTTAATATGAGACGGAAAGCCGGAACTGATTTGTGCAGCGGAGGGATTGGCGTGAAGGGACTTGAACGCTTCATCAAACTGAAAGAGCGCCGGGTGCTGGCGAAGGACACCGCGTCGCCGCACAATCGGTTGCATCAGCATCTTGAGCAAACATTTGCAGGAATTGGCTTCGACGAAATTACCGAGGAATGGCTCAATAGGCAGTCGCCGATCACCGTGCTTTCCGTCGCACTATTCGAGGACTGGCCACCTGACCAAATGGTTAATGACAAGCTGGCGATGATCGCCAAGGAAAACACACCAGCGGGCAAACTATCTGAGCGGATTTCGGAGAGTGCTGCCCGGCCTTAATGGCGCCAAGTCCATGGGTCGGCGGTGAGAACTGAGCCGCCCCTTCTTCGGAGGCTTGCCATGTCAGGCGACCCAGCTCTCACCCGTGACCTCGCGCTTCTGGCAGTATCGAGAAAAAGAAGCCCGAGTTCTATCAGCGGTCTTAGGCGGGCCAGATTAATTTCGGGTTAGCGCCGGCGATTTTGAACGCATGAATGAGTGGTGAGTTTATTGTCCAACAGAAACGGGTCCCGCTTTTTGCTCGGCGGGACCCGTGGAAGGTTTTGTCAGTGTGATGATGGGCGATTGTTCGACCAATTCCGGTCGCAAATCAAGACTTGAATGGGGACAACTTGAAGCGACTTTTCTCAGCCGTGAGGCGCTAGATCGGTGAGTTACAATCATACGACGGGCTCCCAGAACATCGCTCTTTCGAGCTTTGGGACGATCCGGCGAAGTTACCCACAAGCGAATGAAAAATCTGTGAAAAGATCAGAAAACCGGCGAGGTGGCTACATTCGTTAACCTTCCGTTAAGGTCTCCCTCTCAGAACTCGTGGGATCAACAAGCTGGGGAGTTTGTTATGTTGAAGAATACGACTGTGCGGCAGCTGTTGCTTGCCGCCGAAAGAGCGCGTCTTGATGGTTTTGAACAAACCGCAGAAGCGCTCATTGGGATCGCTCACCACATGAATGAGCACTGTCATTGCCAAAGTGCAACAACATTGAGTTCAAGTTTGCCCGTTTCACAGGCGGAACTTCGAAAAACCACGGCGTAAAGGTTTGGTTAACCATTGTGGCAAAGATTGTTCGTCGGGAATCGAAGGGATAACGGTTTGTCACGAACAGGGACACAATGGAAAAGCTGGATTGGATTGTCGAACTCATAAGAGAACTTGAGGAATACGCAAGAACCCGAGGCGATGCTGCATTGCTAGAAAGAGTGACCGCGACCAAGATTGCGTTCAGAACAGAATTTCACCGAAAATATCACAGTGAGGATATGCGGCAGTTGCTCGGCGTAAACATTCTATCCGCGCCCTGATCGAGCCACCTTTCAGCTTGCAGCACGGCTTTCAGCCGCCTCCGGCGCAGTGTTTGGGTTGCACATGCGCGACTTCTTCAGCCCCTTGAGGATTTCCTTGAGTGCCTCAGCGGTTCCTTCGAACCCGAGCGTCTCCGCGTCGACGATTGCCTGTTTGGTGCGGTGCATTAAGTCCATTTCCGTCATGGCGTTAACTCCTGAACTAGCGTCAAATTGCGCTCAATTTCTTAATGGGTTCTTAACGCACCGTTCGCATCGGCCAAATCTCGCCTATTCGTGAGCAACGATCACCACATCTTGAGTTTACCTTGCGTCACCTTCGAAATGTAGCGGTACGATTTCACCCCGCCTTTGGACCGACCACTGAGCGCTGCTTGCGGACTGAGTTGTGCATCCGTGACTGGGATATTGGTCGGTTGCATGCCGCTGAGGCTGTTGGTCCATGCCCTGGCCGCGTACTTGGAATGATTGCCGCTGGGATGTTGATTGCGGGAGGTCGCGACCAGAGGTCAGTAAGTTCTCCGCCCCTTGGTCACTGTGGACCCCTGTAGAAGAACGCCTTGCAGCGGTGTGCAGATTGTGGGTGTCGGCAAACGCCTTGTTGCACCGGCGCGATGCCATCCGACCAAGCACGTCGGGCGCCAACGCATCCAGCCCATAGACACGTGCTAATTCAAACCTCGTGCAAACTGCTATGCGCTGGCACTCCCAGCACAAAATGACGATTGGCTCGTCTTTCAGGTCTCGAATCCGAAGTGCTCCACCCATATGGGTGAATAGGAACATAAGTGGAACAAAAGCAAGCATTGGAGCGCGCTGTTGAGCACTTCGGTCGGGCCAGCCTAGACCGGCTCCTCCTTCATACCGATGCCTTCCCCGATCAAAGAAAGCTCTCCAGGATAGGGTTGCAGCATGGCAAAGGCTTCATCGGTCTCTGCTCTTAGCCATATCTCGTATTGCTCGGGATCGAGGATCACCGGCATCCGCGTGTGGTATTTCGAGGCAAACTCGTTAGGCGATGTCGTCACCATCGAATGGAATATACCTTCCACTTCGGTGTCGCCAACGAGACCCTTCCGATATTGCCATATCCCTGCGAAGGCGAAGGCATCAGCTCCTGATGGGCGAAACCAGTGGTAGGTGGCAGGATTGCGACCGGTGGCTTCGGCATATGCCGTGGCTGGGATGAGGCAGCGCCGTTCTTCAAATGACTTGCGCCAAAGGCCGGAGGTTCTGATCTTGTCGTCTCTTGTATTGTTCAAGGCCTGGGGCTTGATCCAGTTGCCTGTCTTCTTGCTCTTGTTGGGTGTCAGGAATCCCCAGCTCGACCGTACAAGCGCCCGATCATCTGATCTTCCAATGGCAACAATCGGTGCTTCGCCTTTCGGGTAAATCGCAGGCAGGGCGGGCATGTTTCCTAGGTTGGCGTTTTCGACGCTGACATCAAAGAGTTGACGCATCGCTTCGTGGGTTGTGAGGTTGGAATGAAGGTTACACATCAGGCCATTTTGAAGCCGAGGTGTCAAAGGTGCAATGCGGAGGGATGCGGTGTTGAACTGGCGCAGAGGATTGAAAGAGCTTCCAGGGCCCAGCGACCAACCCAATGACAGACCTATCATCATTGCAGAATGGATAGACGATCATTGGGACTACCAAGTGTTTCATTGGTGGCCTGAATTCCAAGATTACGGCGAATGGGTCGATGAAATCGACGGGTTCTTACCTGCCACGACAAGGTATAGCTATCTCACGGGAAGAATTGTGTGCTGGACAGACTTTGATGAGCCAATGGCTTTGCATGCGTGAAGTCACATGTCCTGGATGAGCCTTGTCTGTAAATTCAAGCAACTGCCGTCGGCAACAGAACCGAAGCTTAGCGGGCGATCATGCAGGCCTTGCTTGTTATGGCCGTCGCCATCATGCAATTCTAGTCGTCACCAGGGTACTGCTGGTTGCGCAGTGAAGACCACAAATCGCTTATTGCTCGGGCCGACGCGACAACTCGCTGTACGCTACGACCGCAATCGCCAATGCTATCATGGCTAGATCAACCCATTGGTCCGCCACTAAATCTATAACGCCGCTCATTTTCAATTCCTCCAACTAAATCGAAACCCCAGTGGCAATCCCACCGAAGTCTTTACGGCAAATCAATGATACTATGCCATGAAATTGTCTTTTGGGTTTTTAGACAATTGTAGCCATGCGTCTGAGCCCGTTCCCGACACGTGAATTTCAATCGGTCGACTATTCCACCCAGAAGCCCGCGTTTTGGAATCTGCTCGGGACCGTTCTGTTGCCCCATCCGACGGTCCTGGATTTTTTCTCACTTTTGAGCGCCACCCCAACTACGTCGATGTACTGAAGAATGGCGCCCATCACAAACTGGCCACTTTGCGTGCTAATCGAACTGTGTCGTCGCTGACCAGCTGATCTCTCGGGCCGCCGTATTGCAGCATCAGGACGTCGTTGGATTGTCTCATTTGGGCTCTCTCCAGACACTGGCTAGTCATCAATCAAGGCTACAAGATTGGATCGGTAAAAAAGACCTCGAGAAACACATACGCATCAGTTGCTGGCGACATGATAAGAATAGGTCCATTTGACGCAGAGAGCGCTGTGATTTTGGAGCGACGCTTGGCGGATCGATGACTCGAAGGCTCAGGGTTACCAGATGGGCGGGCAATTCACGTCTCCTGGTGTCCTTCTTCACGACCGAAAGGACTGCTGGACGCACATCCACTGTCCTCGTGGACTGCTAGGTTGCATCATGCGAAGTGGCGCCAAAAACCAAGAAAGGATGACGAATAGTCGCCCTGGGTAGGACATTGGCATTCGATCACAGCAGAGCATGCGCTGTTGGGTCCGGAGCAGGCCTTCGATTTGCGGACAGCCCACCATTTATATATGGACTGGGGATGTCAGGTCTTGGTTTACTGGAGGTCGCATCTATGGGTCATCCATGTCAGAATTCGTCCGACAATCCCAATCACCCCTCCCGCTGCGGACGCAATATTTGGCGTCCCTGGAAGAGCCCCAGGAATGGTTCCTAGAGAAGCTTGTTGCTCTAGGACAGATCTGGACGCACGAAGACGGAACCTATGCCGTCACACATGAACAAACTTTGGTCGAGTTTTTTGGTGCCAATCCCGCGCGTACAAAAGAACAGCTGCGTGATTTTCAAAGCCAGCATGGGTTCTCGGTGGCGCTGGTTAAGTCATATGACCGGGATTTAGTGCGATCCTGCGCGCAACTCGGTTGGACACCAAATGTGGGAGGATATCTCTTCAGAAAGCGAAATCCACAGCCGCAAATAAGTTTTCAGGGAGCAGCAATACGCGCGACAACTTCCGCAGATGTGCATGCGATTTGGCAGATCAATGATGCCTTCTTCTGCAGCGAGGATGAAGTTGCTAGTCTGGCAACGTCAAACAAGCTTTGGACAGTCACAGTAGAAGGAGAAATTGCGGGGTGTGGTGTGTCTATTCGCGTCATCGCAGGCGGTGACGCGGTAGATATCGGAATGATGGTCGCCCCACATCATCGCCGCAGAGGATTAGGGACCTATGTCGTCAACGCCATTGCCCACCAGGTAGAGAGAGATGGCTCGCGTCCGATATGTGGATGTGGGGCCGCAAATGTTGCGTCGAAGGCGACGCTTGAAAAGGCCGGCTTCGTTTCCGAGCATCAGCTCGTGTCATTCACTCCATGACACCCACGGAGACTCAAATAGACACGCGTCACATGGCAGAATTTGGGGATGCGGGGCACCAATAAAACAATGGTTGTCTATTCAGGATTGCTCCTGACGCGCAGTTTGGTGTGGACGAATTCCTGTTGAATTGGTTAGTTAGTAGTTAACACGTGCTGGCAAGTCTTTCTCCCAGGTGGGCCTTGTTAGTTCTTGCAGTTTTGCTGCCGAGAATCCGGTTTCGAAATAGCTTTTCTATCCCGGAAATATTCGACTTTCTGGATGTGATGGGTTACATCGCGATGGGCGCACCCAAGGCGCCCAATGCAGGCTGCTTCAATCAAGTGCTGTGGGATTGAATTTGGCTGATCCTTCAGCTTGTCGCTATTGTCGTGACGATCATCGGTTTTTGTATTCATATAGGTGGCGGCGGCGGATTGCTGCCTATTACGTCCAATGAGGGCACCATTCCAGCCTGTTATGCGCGAGGAACGCGCATAGCGACGCCCCATGGAATTGCTCTGGTTGTGAATTCTGGTGACCTCATCATCACATGGAATAGGGTCGTGCAGCCGGTCCGTTGGGTCTGGTCTGGGTATCAGCGGTTCGATGGTGCCGAATTTCACCAGAAACCTGTTTCGATCGCCAAACACGCATTTGGACACGGGTTTCCAGATCATGACCTCGTTGTGTGGGGTCAACACCGCATCTTTGCGGGCATTCCTGGGCAACTAAACCAGAGCCTTTCTGAGCCAGCTTCTGTTCCTGCGAAATCACTGACCGGAATCCCAAGCATCCGGCATATGGCGGGAAAAATCGATTCAGTGGTATCATCTCGTTTGTGACGAACACTGTGTCGTCAAAGCCAACAATATCGCGTCGGAAACCCACCAGCTCTTCGCTCATAGAACCGGCATTGTCAGAAGGTGATGCTCAAGTGTTGCGCGAATGGGCGATGCTGCGAACGCTACATTAACCAATTCTAAGGAAAGCAAAACTCATCTGGACCGACTTGGGAGCCGTGTGCGGGGGCAACAGAGAGTTCCAGACTTGTTACAAACTCACTCTTTCGAAAGTCTTCAACAAAACCAATATCTGCGCGATGCGATGCACGAAGACCGGGCGCATCAATTCATCGGACGTTTGAAATGGGAGGTTTCTCATGATGACGCAGGCCGGGAGGTCGACCAATATGACCGGCCCGGTGCGTATTATTTGATCTGGGTCGGCCCAAAAGGAGAGCATTTTGGATCACTCCGGCTGACGCCGTCGAATCGGTTCTGCATGTTGGCGGATTGCTTCGCTGATCATTTTGAAGGTGCGATCAATCCGAAGGCGGATGTATGGGAAGTCACTCGCTTTTGCATATCGCCCAACGCCCCCAAGTCGATTCATGGGACTGTGAGCAGTTCGTTGGTCAAGAGTGCCTGCTTGTTCGGTCTTGATAACAATGTGAGCCAGTATCTTGGGTTGTGTTTTCCATCGATGCTCAGGGTTTATCGGCGTATCGGTTGGGCCCCTGATGAGACATTGCATAGCTTGCTAGATAGCAAGCTTCTCATGGTCCGTTGGCAAGTCGATTTCCCCACCTTCATGAGACTATTTGCTTCCAGCGTAGAGTCGGTACCAGCAGATGTCGAAGCCAATCGGAGACCCATGATCGTCGAGCAGGTGGTCAACTAATCCAAAGTTGCCTTCTGCTGAAAATTCGTTCGTAAAGGCGTCGATGATGGCCTCCTGACGACACCGTTAAGGCGAAGGCTTTGTCATTGCCAGGGCGAGATTACTCTTTGTGAGAAGGATATCGCGTCGCCTGACTTACCCGAAAGTCCTTCATCTGCCTTTACTATCTTGGGTCGCACCGGCTGATCGACACGTTCTTAGTACATGCATTGACGTCTCATGAAGCCGTTCAATCGCTGCAATCAAAAATTTGACTAAAAGTGTCGAGAAGTAACTAAGATTTAGTCTTTTCCCACCATTGAGTAAGTCTGCGCCTGCCACTCATCGAAATTGGCCAACGAGCCTGGGGACGAGCAAAAATGACGATCACTCCCGACATGTCGGAATTTCAAGTTCTGGCCCCGAAACGAAGCTCACTGCGACATCTGCTTCAGGACTTAGAGGCGGCAGACTCGATGGTCGAAGTCGTCGGAACGTTTGCCAGATTTCCGAGCGAATTTGGATTTGATTGGGCTTCTATCGTTGTCGTGAATTCCGGTCGGCAGCACGTCATGCGAAATCGGATTTTGACGACATTGCCCGAAAGACCGAGATCAGCCCTGTTTTCGAACGGCCTAATTCGCAACCATCATGCGATCAAACGCACAATCGCAACTAGGCAACCACAGTTTTTTTCTAGCGATACATTGTTCGATACAGCCTTGCGCACTGGATGCATCGAGGCACACGAGGCAAAGGCGGGCATGGCGTTCTTGATAGAACACCAGAGCGACCTGGAAGCTGTTGTTCTGTTGCACACACACAAAAAGTCACCTTGGAGTAAGCTGCAATACGCAGCCCACAGGCAACAGATATACGGGACAGCCGAACAACTTCTCGATGCACTCGTATATTTTGGGTCGGTCGGATTCACCAAGGAGAATTCACTGTGTGAAGACGAGCTTCGGTTCATAAGACTGCTGGCGACGGCGGACGATCCGAAACTGGCCAAGAGCACCAAGTACTCTTTCGGCACCGCAGTTAACTTGCAGCGTTCGATTGCTCGAAAATTGGGTGTAAATTCACTGTTTCAGGCAGTGGCTCTTTGCGCGAAACGCGGATTGATCGACCGGCAAGAACCGAGAGTTGAGGAGATCATTCACACAAGGGGGTTCATGGACGGTTGGAATGACTTCTAGATTAACGTTGGCCTCGCAAAACGGCGATGGACGGCGGAAGATTTCACAGACGTAGAGCGACCACCAAAAACTACCACCTATTCGTTGGAAGTCTTGCTGCGCAGGCTCGCTAAATCTGCGAGACTAACTCTACCTACCCATTGATACGACCAACATAAGCTCCAGAGCGGCCGTTAGTTCAGAGTTAAGCTTACAGCGATACAATCTCTGCTGATGATATGGCCTTGGACTTCTCCATGGATGGGCTGAAACCACACACGACAGTCTTCTTGATGGTTCTTCTTGTTGCTCTGCCTGCGCTCGGCGCAATGGCTTTGTACAGGTACACAAAGAACCCGTACTTACAACCCCTTGGGATCACACAAGCGAAGGTGGAGGTCGTCAATCAGCAAACGGAAACGGTTTCGATTGAGGTCCTCATTCGCCACGGTGTTGATCGACGAGCTTCGCCCTCAAAGTCGGACGTTCGGAAGTTGATCTCAGATGCCCTTACAACTCGCACCAGTGCGTTCTTCTTCAAATTCGAAGAAATGATCGGAAGTGAAATCGACGTCACATATATAGTTGGTGCAAACAGGTATGGGCCACTTACTCTTGGTGAGTTCGCAGAAGGGATGAAATCTGCATTGGCCGCGCTGGAATACACGCGCTACGTGAATGCGCGAGACCAATTCTAAAGTTTAGGTTGGCGTCCCCAGTGTGGGAGCAGACGTCGGTGCGTGAGGTATTCTGTTCAGTTTCCACGTGTCATAGCACCTCTCCACCAGTAACAATTGCCCAATTTCGCAATGTGTTTTTTTGGGGGGGGGAACTTATGCCAAATGAAGATTGGATTGAAAAGGTTCTGAAAGACCTTGAAGCATATGCGCAAAGAGCGCCTGGAGGATATGCAGAAGCATCCGCGCACTGCCGCCGAACACCGAACTTTGACAGAAGGCGTTTGCAGTCAAGTGTTGACAAGGCGGATGATGCATCTCAGCGGCAACGCAGCTAGATCCCTAGACCGCTAATCCAAACAACCGTCGGTCGTCAAAAATACGTGGAACCTCGTGCTTCCCAAAGGGTGAGCAGGTCTTTTCCCGTGACGATGGTCTTTCCCTGGCGCTTGAGTTGGATCACATCGGCAGCGATCAGTGTCACGGATCGATACACCTCGGACTTTAGCAGGAGCAGCTCTGCCGCATTGCTGATTTCACCAGAGTGCTTGGAGGAAATGTTTGTCCAGTAATCTACCCGTCGCCAATCGTTCCATTCGTTTTGGTGGATCTGATCATACATTTCCTCCAACCGCACCGCCGTCTCAATTAGTACGAGCTGAAAGTCGTCCGCTTCTGTGTCAGGAGCCATGGACAATAGAGCACCCACAACTTGATTGGGCGGCTTACGCTGTCTCGTCACCCAATCAAGCAGAATCTGGACGAAGTCACCCCCACGGAACTGCATCGATACTCTGTACCCAAAACTAAATCTGGGAATGTATCGCTGTTATTTCCTGAATTGGAAAGTGTTGTGAGGCTCTGACTTAAACCCTATCGCTGGCGAGTTGATTTGTGGTCAGGCACTTTCACATGCTGGTCATCAGCCAAATAAAGCAATGGTAAAGTTAAACCGGCTGCGAACAGAATCAACTTCCCAAAAAGTACGTAGGCAAGAAAGAATTGCCTAAATCCCGTAGCCAATGGCAAAGAAGCACGCCGCTCTGTTGATCGGCAATTCTGTCGGAAGTTTGTCCCCGTACGCCCCTCAGATTTGCGAACTACACTTATTGATCGATGGGTGCAGGCGGTCAGTCGGTAAGTATTGATTTGATGAGCGAAGTCGTGAGCCCTACAGGATTCAAACCGTTACTCGCCGATGAATGACCACTGGCTGATCCAAGCCATTTCGAATGGCCGCATCCCACAACCGACAATGCAAATCTCGCGCTTGCAGCGAACGACCGCTTCACGCCCGAAAGCAGACATTCACTCTCGGCTTTCGATGACGGCGATGCGGATGGCGGACTTTTAGCAGGAGCGAAGTTGCTGCATACTCAAAAGGCGCATAGTCAGTCGGCCAGCATGCGCACTGATAAGTCGCTCAGAATGTCGTCGATTTCGAACTCGCCTCCGAGCTTGGTCAACTTCGGGTCCGCCAGCAGAAAGCTGAGCCCATGCACGAAGCTCCAGAGCATAAAACCACGGCGGCGTACGTCGGGCGTGATCTCAGTTTCTCCACGGCACAATGCGACCTCGCGCAGAACAATTGAAAAGGTTCCTTCACCTGCTTCCTGAAGTTTCGGGTCGTCGAGCCGGTCGGTAAATCCACCAAATTTCAGACGAAATACGCCAGGTTCGTTTAGGGCGAAGTCGACATATTGGCGGCCCAGAGCGGTGACACGCGCAGGTGTGCCAACCGGCACGCCTTCAAGCGCGTTGAGCATGTTCTCACGATGCCGCACCATGCCTTCTGTCACCATGGCTGTGATCATTTCTGCTTTATCTTTGAAATGCTTATAAGGTGCGGCGGTGGACACGCCAGCCAGGCGACAGGCGTCGGAGACGGAAAACCCGTCAGGCCCCTTTTCCTCGACCAGTTGCCGCGTTGCCTCGATCAGCCCCGCGCGCAGATCGCCGTGGTGATAGCCCGATTTCATCAGCCCGGCCGGTTTGGCTTTTTTAGCATTTTCCATGATCCGATATCTTTCAGAACTCGTAACACTTGTCAAAGTAAGGACTTCTAACATATAAGTTAGAAAGTCTAACATTGTGAGGACTGATCAATGACCGCAGACAAAAAAGCCGCCGAGATGCCATGGATGGGCCTGTTTCGCAGTGTCGGGCGGACGACGCTCCGTGTATCGCTCACACTGGGTGTTGCCGCTATCGCTGTTCTCGCAGTGTTTGCCGGCAGTCAGGAGCTAACTCGTCGGGCCGAGGCCTCCCCGCCGCCTAATCCTGCTCCCATTATGCCCGTGGTAACCGCTCCGATCAATCTTGAGACGGGCTACTCGGTTTCACGAACCTTTGTCGGCCAGATCGAGGCGCCACGGACCGGAATTGTATCGTTTGAACTCAATGGTCGGCTTGATGAGATTTTTGTGGATGAAGGTCAGACCGTCACGGACGGCCAAGCCATTGCGACACTCGATACCCGCCTTTTGGGCGCCGAGCGCGAACGCCTTCAGGCCAGTAAATCCGCGTTTGAGGCGCGGCTCCGCTTTGCGACGCAAACGGTCGAGCGTCAGTCACGGCTCAGCGATCAGGGCTTTGCCAGTCAGGCCGCTCTCGACGAAGCGCAGTCGCGGTCCGATGAACTCCGTGCCCGAATTGCTGAGGTCGACGCGCTGCTGATGACGAATTCCATTCAGATCGAGAAATCGAAAGTCTACGCTCCTTTCGCGGGCCGAGTAACCGAGCGCCGGGTTGATGGCGGTGAAAGCGTGGCACCGGGTCAGAGGTTGATCGAAATCGTAGAAACCGGCGCGCCGCACTTGCGCGTGGGCGTCCCGCTCGACATCTCGGAGACCGACTTGGCCGCAGCCTCGGTCGAAATAGATGGCCGCACACATGAGGCCGAACTGGTTACGCTCCGCCCGGATGTTGATCCGGTCACACGGACGCGCACGGCGATCTTCGAAGTCAAGGCTGAGCCAAACCTTGCCGTCGGCCAGACTGCCCGCCTGCGCCTGAGCGATCGGGTCGAGTCGAACGGTCTCTGGGTGCCAGTGACAACGCTCAAAGAGGGCGTACGCGGGCAATGGACGCTTTTGGCCGTCGATGGCGAAGACATTGTGCGCGCCCTGAGCGTGCAGGTCCTGCATACTGAAGGCGATCAGGTCTTCGTCCGGGGCTCGTTTCCCGACGAGGCCCAATTGATCACCTCCGGTCCACAACGCGTCACGGTAGGCCAGACTGTCGATCCCCAACCCGCCTCTTGATCCGAACAGAGGACATGCCCATGGAAACGCTCACCTACCGCCAGCCCCGCATCGTCGCACTGATCATCCTTGTGCTGGTCTCTGCGGGCCTGTCCTCGTTCCTGTCGCTCGGGCGGCAGGAGGACCCGACTATCACAAACCTCTTTGCCACGGTGACCACACAGTTCCCAGGGGCGGACCCTGAGCGGGTTGAATCGCTGGTGACTGCTGAAATCGAGGAAGAACTGCGCATGATCGCTGAGATCGATCAGATATCCTCAGTCTCTCGAACCGGGGTTTCTGTCGTTTCGATCGACCTTCTGGAGACATTGGACGACGCGACCATCGAACAGGTTTGGGCCGAAGCCCGTGACGCAGTCGAAGACGCTCGACGGAATTTCCCGGCTGGTGTGCTCGCGCCCGATTTTAATGCCGAGGGCATCTCGGCCTATTCCGGCGTGATCTCGATCACACCAACCGAGCCCGACATGCCGCTGACATTGATGGCGCGTCATGCCGAGGCTCTAGGCGATCGCCTGCGGGCAATCCCTGGCACGCGGGCGGTCGACTATTTCGGTCTGCCTGAAGAGGAAGTACTGATCCGCGTCGATCCTGAACGCGCAGCGGCCTTAGGTCTCACCACGCAAGAGATTTCAGGACGTGTGGCTGAGGCAGATGGCAAGTTGCAGGCTGGACGGCTTCAGGGCGGCGTCGATCTCACGATTGGTGTTTCTGGCGAGATTGAGACGCTCGACCGGTTGCGACAAATCGTTCTGCGTGAAGGCGCGAATGGGGCAATTGTGCGTTTGGGCGATATCGCTGAGGTCACACGTGGACCAAAGACGCCAACCGACGAGTTGGCTTTTGCCAATGGCAAACCGGCGATCTTGATCGGGACGCTGGCGCAGGACGGTCAGCAGATTGACCGCTGGATGGGTTTCGTGCGCGACGAGCTAGCCGCAGGCGCGGATCAGGTCCCACTCGGTATTGAGGAGACCCTGTTGTTCGACCAAAGCGACTACACTGTCGAGCGCTTGGCAGAAGTGGGCTTCAATATGGCCATCGGCGTGGCTCTGGTGGTTGCGGTCCTGCTCGTCACGCTGGGCGTGCGTGCAGCTCTGATCGTGGCAGCGGTGTTACCGGTTGTTTCGCTCGCCACGCTGGCGACGATGAACATGATCGGCCTTCCGATCCATCAGATGTCGGTCACCGGTCTGATCGTGGCGCTCGGCTTGCTGGTGGATGCGGCCATCGTCATGGCCGATGAGGTCCGCAAAAGGCTGAAGGCCGGAATCCCTCGCGAAACGGCAGTCGGCGATGCGGTGAAGCGCCTTGCCGCACCGCTTTTTGCTTCGACCGTCACGACCGCGCTGGCCTTCACACCGATGATCCTTCTGCCGGGTCCGGCGGGGGATTTCGTAGGCTCGATTGCGATCGCGGTGGTGCTTATGCTCTTCTGGTCGCTTTTGATCGCACTAACGGTGACACCGGCGATTGCGGGTTGGATCCTGCCATCGGCAGAGACACGAGGGGTGATCGCGAATGGCGTGCAAATCGGCTGGCTTTCCAACGCATTCGAAGCCTCGATCCGCATCGCAGTCAATAATCCCTTCCGCGCCATCGCGCTGTCGCTGATCCTGCCCGCGCTCGGTTTTGCCGCCATCCCGACGCTTACCGCGCAATTCTTTCCCGGGGTGGAGCGCAACCAATTCTATATCGAGGTCTCAATGCCGCCCGGCACCGCCATCGCCGAGACGACACGTGTGACCCAAGAGATGGACAGCGTGATCCGCGGCGATGAGGGACTCCAGAGCATTTATTGGTCTGTCGGCACCTCCGGCCCAGCTTTCTACTACAACATTGTTGGTGGGCGCAGTCAGGAGCCTGGCTTTGCCCAAGCGATGATCACGACCAGGACCGACGCGGACGCCGCGCGGCTGGTGGCCAGCCTGCAAGAGGATTTCGACCGCGATTTTGCCGAAGCGCAGGTAATCGTTCGCGGACTCGTCCAAGGTCCACCCGTGGACGCGCCGGTTGAAATCAACATCCAGGGTCAGGACATCGCCACATTGCGCGCCTTGGGCGACGAGGTGCGGGCAATCATGTCCGATCTCGATCTGGTCACTCAAGCACGGTCCGGTGTGAACGGTGGTGCGCCGCAGGTCCGCTTCGAGATCGACGAAGACAAGGCCCGCCTTCTTGGCCTGGACGTGGCCGATGTGGCAGCCCAACTTGACGCCGCATTGATTGGTGTCACCGGTGGCTCGCTCGTCGAAGGTACCGAGCAACTTGCTGTACGCGTGCGCCTTGGCGACGGGCTGCGGGGGGATCTCCAGGCGATTGCTGATATGCCGATCCTGTTGCCCAATGCCGCTTCTATTTCCGCTACGGGCGCGTTTCCGGCTGTACCCTTGTCCGAGATCGCGACCCCAGTCGTCGAGCCCGCGGAAAGCGTGATCACCCGCCTCGATGGGGTGCGCGAGAATGTCATTCAGGCATTCCTTGTCCCGAACGTCCTGCCTGAAGAGGCCCTGCAACAGGTGCTTGCTGCGCTGGAGGATCGCAGTTTCGAAGTGCCGGAAGGCTATGCGCTCAGCCTTGGGGGCGACAGCGATGCCCGGTCGAACACGGTAGGCAATTTGATGGCCTCGGTTGGGCTGATCGTGACGTTGACCGTGGCGACCATCGTGCTGACGTTCAATTCGTTCCGCCTGGCCGTAGTGACACTTGTGGTCTGCGTTCTCGCTGCTGGGCTTTCGATGCTGTCGCTCGCGATTATGCAATACCCGTTTGGGGTCGTTGCGATCATCGGGGTAATTGGCTCCATCGGGGTTTCTGTCAACGCGGCGATCATCATCTTGACGGCCTTGCAAAACGACGCCAAGGCTGCTGCTGGGGACCGTCATGCTATGGCGCGGGTGGTGAGCAATTCCAGCCGGCACATTGTGTCAACCACGGTGACGACCTTTGGCGGCTTCCTGCCTCTGATCCTTGATGGTGGCTCCTTTTGGCCGCCTTTTGCGGTTTCCATCGCCGGTGGAGTCCTTCTGTCAACTGTGGTCAGCTTTTACTTCACTCCGCCGATGTTTGCGCTTGTTCATAAAAGGGCCACGCTTCAGCGCGTTGAGCGACGCAAAGCACCTCCGAATGTCGCAATGATGCGCCATGCCGCGGAATAAGGTTAATCATCCTAAACTTCCCCGATTCACGAGAACCGTGGGTCGAGGGAGGGCAACGAATGTGACTTGAATGAGTCGATGGAACCCATGTTCGTTCCCTATGGAACACCTAACGTTATGGTAAGTGTCTTGCGAAAGCTGATGCTTGTGCGGGCAGCAATGATCCAGCATTTTATGTGTCGGATTGATATCCGGCGACTTCAGTCAGTTGGCCGATGTCTGCGCATTTCAGACGTTGACGATTTGTGCCGCAATTTACCGCTCCCGGTGCTCATCGCCGATGTCAGGCGCGCCTACTGCAATGTAACGACCCATCGGCCGCCCTTGTCTTCGATCTCGTACTTGTAACGATACTGGTTGCAGTTGATTGTGTACCCCTTCGCGGAGAACCAAAGACGGATCGATGAGATCGTGTCGCATTTGTATCCTGCCAGCCGAATCCTAACGCCAGCTTCTCTTGCCAATTCTTGAGCCCGCGACTGGGTCCATTTGCTGTTGTAGATGGCATCCGTTTCCAGCGGTGCCGCATTCACGGTGGTCGACGCAAGGACCGCGAGCGTCGTGAGTTTTAGGATCTCTCTTTTGATGTTCAAATCTATCTCCTGCGTTCGAGAGTGCTTCATACTGAAACACGAATGTCTCTTATAACCGGTAGACCTAAAACAGTCAGAACTCAACTAATGAATGGGTGAAACGCACCGTCAAAAGCCCACTTCGCGATACTCTTGCACGCAATATGCGCCAGTTGCGCGCAGAGCGCGGTTGGTCACAGGAGTTTCTTGCGGCAGAAGCGAATTTGAACAGAACATATCTCAGTGCTGTGGAGCGATCCGAACAGAACATCTCGCTGGACAACATTCATAAAATCGCTGTGGCGTTTGAAGTGGACGCGGCCGAACTATTGTCGAATTGCTAGAAGGTATCGCGAATATCGGTGGCGCCCTTCGCCCAAGTTCGGAAACCGCCCTTCCCCGCTTTACAGTCAACTCGCCAAGAGCTCATTGGCAACTGCCAAAGCACGTGATGATGTCTCCAATTCTCAATGGACACGAGTTACGCGCAGGCTCGATCCAACGATGCCAGCAAACTTCTCCGCAGCGCGGGCGACAGGCGCGGCACCGTTTCAAGTCTGAGGCGTTGGTTATTCAAGTCCGGATTGACAGTCACGTATAATGGCTCTTTGTACGAATACGACTTGGAGGACAGTGGAGGCCGCTGGACCACAACACTCAAATGAGTGCACTTCATGTTGAAACGGTGAAGTGCCGAAGGACAGGCTGGGGACATCAATTTGACTGACAGAACGTACTCGTCTTTTCACCTGCGCACGTTCCTTCGTCCTCGATCCCCAATCCCTCTGCGCGATTTGGCCCGCTTCACAAACAGGCTGATCGCATCCACCTGATCATCAAAACGCCCGTCTGGAAAAGCGCATAGCTCCCGACGCAGATCGTTGAAGTAATCAGTGTCACGCAACAAAACGAGCTTACCGCTCTCCAGCCATTCTGCGGCTTCCGCGAACCGTTCTTCCTTGGAGCCCTTAACAACACGTCTCTGGAACTCATACCGTTTCTCTGCCCTAAGGTCTGCTACAAGCGCCGACCCGTTTGCACTGTCCTCTACGATAACAAGCTGCGGCCGCCACTCTTCATATGCACGTCGAGCGCTGACCTTCAGGTCTCCAAATTTCATGCGTCTGCGAATGACATCGATCAACACCCACCGTTCATCATCCCAAGCAAATGTCATACCGACTGAGTAGTCGCAATTCGGGCCGTCTTTCACTGCGGTATCCCAAGTTTGCACTACTTTGAGGCGCCGGATATCCGATCCATCACTCTCAAGGACGGTCACCTTTGAGAAATCCAGCATTGTGCTTTGAGCGGAGGCCGGATCTTGCTGGTATTGTGTTCGGAACGATGCCTCGCCGATCTCGGCTTTGATTTTTTCGAGTGTCTCTCTGCTTTCCCGTTCTGGAGCAAGCAAATCACCCTTTTGTCTTTCCCAGTGAAAATCGTTGTACAACCGATAGTTCTCTGATGCCTCAGCAATCACCGGAAAGTTCAAATGTCGGAAAGTCTGCTTCTCAATAAGATGCGCGATGAGGTCGTCCTGGTGTAAGCGTTGTTGCACGACAATGATGCTACCGCTTCGTTTGTCGTTCAATCTTGTATAGAGGGTCTCGTCGAAGTAGCGGCGGGCCGCTTCACGGTGCGCCTCTGAGCTTGCATCACTGGCCTTCATGATGTCGTCGACAATAATTAGGTCGCCGCCGATACCCGTGACAGAGCCTCCGACGGTCACCGCCCGTCGCACGCCGCCGGCACTGGTTGTGAATTGCGTTGCATTGTTCACAACAGGTTCCACGCAGCTACCGGGAAATACGCGCTTGTAGTATCTGCTGGTGACCAGTTTTTGGAACGCCCTAGCGTGCTCAGTGGCAAGGGCTTCTGCATAGCCTGCAACCAGAGTTTTTGTCGTTGCCGTTCGCCCAAGCACCCACGCCGGTAGCACTACAGACGCCGCAATCGACTTTAGATACCTGGGCGGCATCGTCACAATCAGACGTCCACCATCCGCCAATGCCGCTTGCTGCAATTCAAAGCAAAGGGTCTGGACATAGAGATCATCTGTCAATTCTTGCCCTGACACAATCTCCGAAAAGGCATCTCTTAGAAACAGAAAGAGGTTTTCCTGCCGCGCGGGGATTGCGCCGGCTGCATTTTCGGTCAGAGAGTGGCGATCAAGCTGTCCCATGTTCTTGGCTCTCCTCGTCATCTAGGATCACACCATGCATCTCGAGCAATTTTTGGAGTGCTGCGATGTCTGAAGCAGTATCTGTATCCGCAATATCAGATGCTCCTTCTTCATATTGGGACAGAGTTTGCCCCATTTGTAACAATTTGATCACCTGGTCGGTGGCCTTGGCATTCCCCTTTAGGCCGTCTCGAAGGACACGTCGAAGGAGCGCTTCAACTTGGCTGACCTTCTTGACCTTTCCGCCCTCCCGGATCCGAACTTTCTTCCGCATGACCTCGTCGATGAGCGTGCTGACGGATTTTTGCCCTTTGGGGCGACCCCTAGGGTTTCCGGATTCACCGGGCTTGAACTGACCCGATTTTGGAGGCTTTCCATACCCGATATCGTAGTTGTCTTTAGCCATTGCCTGAGTCTCCCAGTGCCTGATCGGACTTTTTGACGACCCGCTCATCCCAGGTCACACCAGAGGCCATCTCTACCGCTTGTTGGCCTGTGAGCTCCTGCCAACGCCGGATCGTGACATCGACATACCCGGGATCAAGCTCGATCAGGCGTGCTCTCCGATTGCAGCGTTCGGCAGCGATGAGGGTCGTGCCCGAACCGCCAAAGGGATCGAGGACAATGTCACCATGTCGCGTCACATCACGGATGGCGTCTTCGATCATCGCTACAGGTTTGACCGTCGGATGATCAATGAGGTCCGCAGAGCGGTTCTTGCCGAACGTATTCACGCCCGCGTAGGACCATACATTCGTTCGGTTTCGGCCCAGGCTCCCGAGTTTGACGTTGTTTTGGTGCCGATCGCCCGGGAGTTTATAGATCGCGCAGAGTTCGTGCTGGGAGCGATACAGACTACCCATGCCACCGTTGCTCTTGACCCAGACGCAAAGATTGAGCTGTTCAAGCCCCACCCCAATGGCCGCGTCACGGAGCTCACTGAGATGGCGCCAATCCATGAAAGTCATGACAATCGCGCCGGGCAAGATATGTTTGAGCGACGTGGTCAGTGCGTTTTCGAGGAACTCCTTGAACTCCAGTTCGGTCATCTCCCCCGAAGCCATCGCAAACTCGCGGTGAATTCCTTTGTTGTTGCACCTGATGTGCCCATTGACCTGCACGTTGTATGGGGGATCGGTCACGATCAACCCCGCCAAGTCGCCCTGCATCAGGTGATCAAGGGTCGCCGCGGCAAGGGCTGAACCACAGGATATTTGGTGACGGCCCAAGTGCCATGTTTCGCCGATCTCCACCACTGTGACCGCATCAGGTGTTGCGACAATCTCTGGTGAGCCGGTTTCCTCATCTCCTGCGAGAAGATTATTCAATTCAGCGACTTCAAAACCAATTGTATGCATGTCGAAATCAAGCTCTCCGCCGATCTCGAGGTCCATCAACTCGGCTACCTCAATTTGCAGCAAACCCATATCCCAAGTCGAGTTCTCGGCGATTTTGTTGTCGGCCAGCCGATATGCGCGAACTTCGATTTCAGACAGATGGTCCGCCTGAATGACAGGCACTTTCAAAAAACCAAGTTCCAGGGCTGCTGCCAATCTGCCATGGCCAGCGATTACCTCCCCTTGGATATCAATCACGATGGGATTTATGAAACCAAATGCTTCGATCGAGCTCTTGATTTGCCCAATTTGGGCGGGAGAATGCTGGCGCGCATTTTTGGCGCAAGGACGAAGCGCTTTCGGGTCGGCCATGACGACCTCAGGATCACGTTTGCTGCGTGAAGCGGCCTTCCGTCTACGGCGTCTGGGGATCGGTTCGGATTGAGTATTTCTGCTCATGGCCAGCTCCTATGATGTGGCTGGCTTCTTATGATGCGCACAAAATCTTCTGTTGCAACAGAAGATGCAAAGATGTCTGTTTATAGGACATTCGGCCCACCAACCAAATGCCGTGGCCCAACCTGTCTAGCCCCCAGTTTGCGGGCCACTGATTTACTCTTCATTGACACGGTTTCCGGATTGGCGGTCGCATGTTGAATGCATGGTGCGATCGGGTGTGGTTGTACCGCTTAAGCAGACGGTTGGTGATGATCCGGGCCTGCTCGGACGTTGCAAACCACTCCGCATCGTGAACCGCACATTGTAGCCATGCTCCCAGGGCGATCCCGGATAGATACGGATGGGCCTGATGCCAACTCGTCAAAGGCAGTCCTGCAGTCCTTCGGCAGAGAACTCGGGTCCATAGACCGCACGCCAGGCCATCAAAATCCGCCTTGCCGAAAGACCCAGCGGATGCGTTGTTTGGATTTGGTTCGACCCGGCGACGCTTGAGCAGACCAGTTTCCTATGGCTTGGTGCGGCGCCAGGCATTCCGCTGCCTGCACTTTCGGATAGAACCGGGAAGCATACCAGATGAAACTCATTAGGCATCAAGGCTGCCAGACCGAATATTCGCGTCGTCAACAAGCGGGCATTTGAGGCCGTTGCGGGATTTGAAGCGTTGGCAGCGCGGTTGTTTGGGTAGTCTGGGACGTTTCGGTGTTGAAATCGCCTAAACTATACACAATACCGCTTACCGCGTTGAAGGTGGCGATCAGTCGATCACCTGCCGATCGCCACCTACGTGAAAAATGTTCACTGACTATGCCGAGTGGATAATCTCGGCTTGGTGGGCCCCGTACGGGTTCGCCGCCATCCCCACCGCCGCACTTGATCCGCCCCACCGTGCGGCGTCTCCTGCGGTCCCCGCGCTTGTACGGGTCCGGGTCCCCTGCCGCAGCCCAGCCGAAATTGACCGAACTGCTTGAATCAGGAGGCAAGCGCCTCCGTCTCCGTGATCTTTTCAAACTCAGGCAAAAACTCGGGATGATACATCTCGAGATACCGCGTGACGCGCGCATTCGTGATAAGTTTGGAAACGTAGCCGCGCGCCAGAACCAGATCGAGGTGATCACTCCCATAGGTGTCCTCGACAAGCCGCAACTCTCGCTCAAGGTTTGCGGATTCTCGTTCCATCAGCTCCAGTTGCAGCCGGGAAATCCCCTTTATCGCCTTCGGCTTCTCTGGATCTTTCAACTGGCTCGCAGGCGTCGCCGCCAGGATCGAACGTATGTAGTTCACCGTGTGCTTGTTCATCGCGACCATCAGCTCTGCAGCCTCGATCTGCCGCATCGGTTTCATTTTCTTTAGGATTTGGAACCCGGTCAACGCGACCTGCTTATCCTTGAGGAGCTCGGCTGCCTCAGGGCAGATACCGTCGAGCAGCCGCTTTTTGTCCTGCAAGGATTTGACATCCACATTGAGTGCGCGGGCCAGTCGCTCCTCCGACACACCCCGTTCCAACGCTTTCAGGATCATTTTGTGCTCCTGAATGGTAGCAAGGCGGCTGATGCGCTTATTGTAGGTAAAAGCTTCGTCGTCCTTCGAAACCTGACACGGCACACTCTGCTCACCGAGATCCGCGAGGATCGCAAGGCGTACGTGCCCGTCGAGCAACATGTACTTATCGGGGTCGGACTGGTCGCGCACGACGACAAGCGGCTCGACAAGCCCGACTTCTTTTATGGAAGCAACAACCTGGCGGTATTTTACCGTATCCTTTGTTGCCTTCCGAATGGCGTATAGCGGGCAGATCTGTTCGAGCGTCAACTGAATCAGGTCTTTCTCGAAGGCCATGCTAATCGATTTGGAGCGTCTGGATCGTGTCATCAGATGTCTCCTGTTCTAGCTGCCAGGCGGTCAGAGAGGTTTTTTGGAATTGTCGCCAAGCCTTCGGCCCTGAGAAGCGTGACGAAGTTTTCGTCATTCAGGAGTTTGCGCAGGGCTTCTGTGATGAACATCAATTCGTTCCGTGTGGCCGTCGCTTTTCGCAGCAAGACTCGCTTCTTCTCGACATCGTTCTGATAGGTTCGGATCAAGCTTTCGACCGAAAGCGAACGCCGCTTCATTTGGTCCGCGCTTGGGCGGCCTTTCCCATATTGCTGACGTGCCTCGACAAGTCGTTTTGCGGCCATCAATCGCCCACCGCGCAGCTGATTGTTCTCATAGGCCTGCCGGAGCACATCCTGAACTTCCGTGTCTTTTGCCTCTGCGATCTCGACCGCAACGCTGACTGGTAGCTTTCCGCTTTCGACGGCCCGCAGCAATCTATGCTCGCCGCTTTCAAGTAGCCTGAGAATGCCCCGGACATATTTGAGAGAAAGCTGGGTTTTGCGCGCAATTTCGGGGCCCGAGTAACCGCGTTCCTTCAGACCTTTGATATCGCGCAATAGGTCCAGAGCCCGATGCTGACGGCGCGCGAGGTTTTCCACGAGACTCATCACCAAACAGTCTTCGCTGCTGGCCTCGATGACGATCGCCGGGATTTCTGTTTGTCCGAGTTCCTGAAAGGCCTCCAGTCGTCCCTGCCCACAAACCAGATCGTAACCTAAGCCATCCTCACTAGTTCGCGCTGCGACGGTGATCGGCCGTTTCAGCCCAAGCTCGGCGATGTTGTCGACGATCTCTCTGAAGGATTTTCTGTTCCTGATGCGCGGGTTCACCACGGTGATGCGATCCATCGGGATCAATTCAGCTGTTTGAGTGTGTGGGTCGACCATCAGGCCACCTCTAGTACTGGGACATGGACTGCCATGTCGAACAAGGAGTCCAGCGTTTCAAAGCGATATGCATCTAGCGACAAGCCGTTGTGTTCAGCCAGGCGGATACGGGGGAGAGTCATGTCGAGGCTCGGCAGAACGTAATAGTCTAGCGGCTTCTGGTTTAGCCGATCCATGCGCACGGCGATGGTGATGTCGGGTTTGAGGCTTGTGTCAAAACGGATGTTCCACCGGAGAGAGCCTGCATTCGTTTCGCTGCACCGGACGATGACAAGGGATACGGTGAATTCACCATTGATAGTGAGCAAGTCAGTTCTGGGGTGTCGTTCTACTTTGCCGCCCGAAGCTTCGATTCCCGCTATTGTCTCGGCAACAACACCCGGCTGAAGCTCGCGCAAGCGTCGATTGATTTCGATGTATCTGTAGTCTCGGTCCGGCTTGAATCCGACAAGCCGGTAGGCACGCAGCAGGCTGCCAAACCGTGATCGATACGCGCTGCTCGATGGCAGCTTTTCAGCTTCATCTATGACGAGACCAGACAGAAAGCCCGCGGCCTTAAACACCTCCTTCAAACCTTCGAGCATTTCGTCGTCAGTGAGTTTATTTGATCGCGCGCTCATAATGGCGTTGGCCGCGGCAAACAGATCAGGATCGACGATCCCTTCAAAGACACCCTCAGCCCGAACCCATGTCTCCGGATCATTCTGGACACGGCGTTTCTTCAGTTTGAAGGAGCTACGGTTCCAGACATTGTTCCCAATGTATTTCTCGTTGATCAGGATTTGATGAATGGTCCCGCGGGTCCATGCGCGGTCGAGGTCTGTCAGAATGCCAGGGCCGTTCAGAGCCTCGGCAATTTCTGTCTCAGACTTACGATCTTCGACAAAATCCAGAAAGATCTCTCGCACAATTGCGATTTCGTTGTCGGGCCCCGGAACCAGAGTGACACGATCTGTCTGAATGCTCTTGTGCTGGCCGCGCTCCAGGATGCCTTTCGCGACCCCGCGCTCGTCTATGAGCATGCGCCTCAAGCCGAAGCCAGGCGGACCACCCTGACGAAAACCGAGCTCGATCAGTCGGCATTGCCCGGTGAAGACCTTTTGTGAAAGCTCGCGGCTATACTCTCCTGCCATGGCGCGCTTCACGCCTTTGACGATGGTGGAGACCGGGCTTCCATCGTTTTCGAACTGTTCAGCACAGTAGATGACGGAGATACCGGCACGTTTGCAGATGTATTCGTAATAGGCGCTCTCGTCCGCGTCCTGAAACCGACCCCAGCGGCTGATGTCGTAAACAAGCACCGCTTCGAAATCCGCTTTGCCAGATTGAATGTCATCGATGAGCTGCTTGAGCCCATCTCTGCCCTGTATTCTTAGGCCGCTCTTACCTTCGTCAGAATAGGTGCGGATGATCTCGATGCCGCGTTGTTCTGCGTAGTGCTTGATCGCGTCAGATTGGTTCTCAGTCGAATAGCGTTGGTGCTCAGTCGACATTCGGACGTATTGTGCTGCTCGCCGTGGCGGTGCTCCCTCGGGAGTTTCTGCGTGCTGGTCATGTACGTACCTCCAGCTCAAAAACCGAGCCTTTCATTATTCGCCTTCGCCAAATTGGTGGGAATGCCTGTGATTCCATGGGGCCAAAGCATAGACGCGGAGGTTCAGAAAAATGTTTCCTAAGATGGGCAAGACTTTTCCAAATGACAACGAACGGAAGGTTGATCGACTAACATACCAGACGGCTATTGCAGCCGCGTTGAAACGAGAACTAGGCGGATCGCATCGGGCAATCAAAACGGCAATGAGATGGACAGGTGTTTCGGAGCGCACTGCAAAGAATTGGCTGGCAGGTTCCCACGGTCCTGCTGGCGAGCACTTGGTTGATTTGATGCGCCACTCAGAGGAGGTTTGTATTGCGGTGTTGAGACTGTCCCAGCGAAATAACTATGGGTTGGCTGTGGAAATCAAAGAAATCCACTTAGCCCTTTCCAGGGTCATCGCGGCCCTTGAAGACGCGCAATGATCAGAAGAGCTAAGGCGTCCCTGCTCCCACGTTTCATTTCCCTGCAAAGTCCGGGATTTTTTCCCTGTTTTAACGGTTAGGGAAATGGCTCCCAAATCCCTGAATTGCAGGGGTGATAGGGTCGAACGGAACCGCCAGGTCGCAAAAACTGAAGATTTTTCCCTGTATTTTCTTTGTTACCAGGGAATTTCCGGCTGAGACGGACTAGCTCGAGACTGCGTGCACAGCCACCCAATGTTCTCCTTCTGTGGCCAGTGTAATGGCTCAGCTTTAAGGGACAAGGATACCCTATCAAAGTCGGATTGAGCACAGTTGTCCCGTTTCTGACAAAGAGCATGGAAGCCAATCGTGCGAGATGTCAATATTATGGACCAAGTCCCCGGGCTTGACAAAATCGACTCCGATGCTCGAATGGTCTCAGAATACTGAATTTGACAACAGTATCTTGCCATACAATAAGTCCCAAAAGCGCAGCTGGAAATCACTTCTCAATGATCGAATACTTGTTTTTTGAAAGAGTTATTCAGACTGAATGATTGTGGCGGAACCTAAGTCCCGACTTAAGTGGGTTCAAAACGAAACGTGCGTATTGCCGTAACTGGGTTGGGTTCAATCTAAAAATGTCCAAAGTTGTTCTTCACATTGGCACTCACAAAACTGGTACCACGACTCTCCAAGCGACGTTTGACGACAAACGTGAAGAACTCGCTTCTGCAGGTTTGGTTTATCCTGATCTACCGAACCAACACCACGGGTTGGTTGTGCCCTGGGTCAAGGTACCGGACGTGCACAACTATCCAGATGGTGCCGAGGCCAATTGGCGGTCTATCGCAAAAGAAAATGCTGACTCTGACCGGTTAGTTCTCATATCTTCTGAAGAGTTGTCTCGGTTTTCCGCTGGAAAGTTTGCAGTCGATTTCGAACAGATCAAGGCTTGGCTAAAGCCATTTGACGAGGTTGAAGTCGTCTGCATGTTGCGGGATCAACTCAGTCTTATCCAGTCAGTCTTTTTCCAAGTATTCCGGCCGAAAGGCGGAAGGAACTGGAACGAATTTCTGGAGGGTTGCCTCGCAGAAGATCAGGCCTTTGGCGTATTTTTGGACTACGGTCAGCTATACGACGCATTGCTGGAGAGTTTCTCTGAAGAAGAGATCACCTTTCTCCCATTTCGCCCAGACGGAAAAACGGTGAATCCGACGCATACGTTGCTTACGTATTTGGGGTTCGAACAACTTTGCAAATCCATGCCTGATTTGACCGCGAACAAATCAGACGCACCGTTGCCGATATTCCTATCGGCCCTGATCAATCGTCCGGATGGCATCGACAACGGTATTGCCGGAGCGCTCGACGATGTGTTCGGAGGACGGCGAACGGTGATCTATTCGGCCAATGAAATCAAAAGCGTATCAGATTATTTCAATCCCAAAAACGAAGCGTTTCTTGCACGTTATTCCGGACTTAAGCCTTCCGACCTTCAGATGGCGCCGTTCTTGGACGAGACTTACTTTCGCCGCAGCGACTTCAATATCGGCACATGGTCAGAAATCGCCCGCCGAATGCTTGACTATGAGCGCCCCAAATAGAGACAAAGTCACCGACGATTAATTTAACGCTTAGTTAGGGCAGCGTGGTCAAAACCCGATGCGCCTTCCGGCCAGTTTCAGCACGCGAGCGAACGAGGTTCAGGGATTGAGTTCCAGAAACGTATCACGCAGTCTGCACACTCAGGCTAACTCAGTGCATCTCGATGAGCTGTAGTGGCGCGAATAGTGGTGAATTGATGCAATGCCCCTCGTAAAAATCGCAGGCAAGACAGTGTATTTTGCTCATGTTCCAAAATGCGCGGGCACTTCAATAGAACACTACTTGATCAATCGCTTTGGACCCGTTGGATTTGTCGACTGGCAATATATGGATCTGCCAGAGGAGGCGCGATGGAGTAAATCGTCGCCGCAACATGTCGATGTGAACACGCTGTCAACACTGCTGCCCAAGCATTTTATTGACGAGTCTTTTTCAGTTGTTCGCCATCCGGTCGATCGTCTGCTCAGCGTCTTCCGATTTCAACGCGATGCGGTGGGATCGATTGAAACGGAAAAGACCTTTGGTGCGTGGCTCGCGGGGCTATCAACCAGAGCACCATATTATCTTGATAATCACACACTCCCGATGTGCCAGATTGTTCCGGAAGGTGCAGAGGTTTTTAAGCTCGAGGATGGAGCGCAGCCGATCATAAATTGGCTTGATAACTTGGCGGGCGATACTTCGGGTCCTCGAGATATTCCAGGAACAAACAAACTGGACGATTTACTCAAAGTTCTTGGGCGCAAACCCGGTCCACCGGTTCACGCAACAGAAGCGAATATTGTTGTTATCAAATCACTCTACAAAGAGGACTTTCTTCGTTTTGGCTATGAAATAGATCGATAGCTTCCAGAGACCTCCAAAACCGCGGCGGCGCTCGAAAAAATACGCACCTTAGATGACATTCGGCTTAGGTGTGTAGTCAGCGGCAGAAAGATCAAATCCTTTGTTGTAATACGGGTCGCCGGCTCTGATCAGGTCGCGCCAACTATCGATGAGGAGCGCTCGGTCACCAAGATCGTATCCGCTTAGTTTTCTACTGACACTCTCGTGGTGAATGAGTTTCGTCGCGCCTGCGTTGATTATCCGTTTTCCGGTTGCACGGATTCTTAGGCAGAGGTCGACATCCTGATAGTGCCGCGCGTAATCCAAAGAAAACCGTCCGATATCTTCAAACACGGCACGCTTCATGAGTAAGCAAGCCGCTGTTACTGCCGACACTTCGCGCGCGACGGCTAAGCTGCCTGCATAACCATCGCCATTCTGATCGAAGCCCCGCATTATGTGATCTGCGGTTCCTCGCAGTCCCAAGACGATGCCAGCATGTTGAACGGTTTTGTCGGGGTACAGCAAAGTCGGTCCGACGGCTCCGATTTCTTCGTCTTCAAAGAACATTACGAGTTCTCGAAGCCAATCACCGTCAATGATTTCTGTGTCATTGTTGAGGAAAAGAACGAATTTGCCGTCCGACGCATCCACGCCAATGTTGTTTGCGGCCGAGTAGTTGAAATTGCGTTCGTCATAGAAAACGTGTTTGAGGTTTTTTGTTCTGAATGACTCAAGGGCAGTCGGGTCGGTTGTTCTATTGTCGACGATCACAACTTCGAAATTGTCGTAACTGGTTAAGGCAAACAATGAGTCGAGGCATCGTTTTACGACGTCGCCCTGGTTCTTGGTCGGAATGACGATGCTGATACGCGGCTCTTTTGTTTCACGAGAGGGGTACAAGCAAACGCGATGTGGCAGGCTTTCATGGGCCTCCGGTAGCCAGCTAAAGCCCTTGCGATCCAGGTGTTTTTTGACTGCCTCGATTTGCAGTTCGGAAATGCGGTCTTTTGCGTCTGGGCTGAGAGCCAATGAACCGCTCACCGCACGCCATTTGTAGAGAACAGCAGGCAGGTGCTTTATCCGATCGGTGACTTCAGAGACACGCAACATGAACTCGAAGTCTTGGACTCCATCGAACGATTTATCCAAGCCCAGGTCTTTGCAAATTGACGCTCGGACGACGAGCAGATGTCCGACATACATGCATCCCAACAGATATGTTGGCGACCAATCTGGTTTCAAAAAATGCACTAAGGTTTCGTCTTTTTCATCGACAGTGATCTGGTCCGAGTAAAAGACATCAGTTTCCGGGTCTCTATTGATTTCACTCACCAACAAAGCGAAAGCGTTTGGAGTAAGCTCATCATCGTGATCAATGAAGACGACGTAGTCGCCAGTGGCTTTTTCCAATCCAAAATTTGTGGCTTCTGAGATACCCATGTTCGATTGGTTTTTGATGACATGAACATGTGGGAGGTTGCGAATAGTGTCTGGTATCCTTTCTTCGACGACGATGTCAGGGCCACTGTCATCGACGATGATGATCTCAAAACAGGAGTAAGACTGAGACAGTATTGAATTAAGCAGCGCCCCTAACAACGAAGCATCGGTTTTGTAAGCCGGTATTACGACGGAAAGTTTAAGTTGTTGCTGCGGTCCAGGAGGTTGTGAATCTGGATGTTCACCTGGCTGGAGAGAAGGTTCCGCTCCTGTCGGAAGGTCGCTCTCAAGCGACGTAGCGCTGCCGTTTTCTAACAGGCCCCTAATTAGGGACTTTAGTCCTTTCATGAGGTGCTGCCCTAAATCTAATTGCTTAGCTCTTGATCACAGGAGTAATGATCTGAGCGGAAATCACTCTGCGCATCGGAAATTCGTCATAAGGTACGTTGTTGCGCCAGCGGTTGTGGGACTCGGCTGACAGAAAATATGTTTCTACGTCATTATGTGCATTGTGCTGCAAATCCCGCACCAGTGTCGGCGACAAATCCAGCAGACCCACAAAATGTTCCAAATGCTCGGTATGGGCCTCGGCACCGTTTCCGCCCATCACATGATCAACGGCATGGATTGTGACGCTGCCAGGTTTTGAGAACTTTTTGATACCATTTACGACACCATCCAGAGCGTCAATCGGGATATGCTCGACGACGCTGATCGAATACACGCAGTCGATGGAGCTTGGAGGGAACTGCGTTAAGCGGTCGGAAAAGCGATCGACGATATATCCGACATTCTGATAGCTCGCCTTAATCACTGCTAGGTCTTCGGGGCCATTACCACTTCCGTCGAATGGATCGACGACAGTCACATTATAGCCAAGACGGGCAAGAATGTCCGCGACCAGTGGTTCGCCGGCACCAAATTCCACCAACGAAGCGCCAATGGGCTGCGTTGCAAGAATGCTTTTGAGGATCCAGAAACGTTGGGCGTCTTTGAGGTCAAGGGAGTGCGTCGCCACCTGGTTGAGATTGTCGTAGCCCTCGCAGAACTCTCGAACCGTTGCATAGCTCAGCCCAATCGGTGGTTCTCCGGGTGGAAACTGCCGCAACACCTCTAGGTCTTGGTCGCTTACAAGGTGGACTGACAACGTACGATCCTTTCCGATACGATACTAGAGCGAGTGATAGTAAGATGAAAGCGCAGCGGCGTTTTGTTGCCAGTTGAGATGCTTCAAGGCAAAATTGCGCGCAGCTTCCCCAAGCGGCCCCGCCTTATCGGGAGCGTTGAGCAACTCCTCCAATCTGTCTGCAATTTCAATGCCGTTACCTCGTGTCAGCAAAAGTGCATCGACGCCATCTTCCATTTGTAATCCAATATTTGTTCTTGGAAGAAGCACCGGTCGCCCCAACGCTAAAAACTCAGGAATCTTAGACGGCAAACGGTAGTCGTTAAACGGGCCAGGTGCTCCGGGTTGCACGTAGAAATCGGCGAGCTTCGCGACTTCGATCAAGCGTCTACGGTCCAAAAAACCCAGATTGATGACCCAGTCGCCGTTGAGAAATTCAAAGCTTGGATCCATGTCCGCAACAAAATTTCGGCCGGCTCGCACAAGAATGACATTGTGCTTGCGTCGCCGCAGGATCAGTACGGCCGTGTACAGAGAGAAGATTTCGTCTTTATTGGCCGCATGGAGATTGCCATGATAAAAGAGAACAAAGGCGTCGTCGTCGATATAGAGTTCTTTTCGAAGTCGAGCACGGCGATCATCTTCGATGTCCGGCGCAAATTCCTCGTTGTCGACGCCGGGTTCTAGTACATGTGCTGCGACACCGTCCGGGCAGAATTCGGCCAGACGCGGCACAATGATCGACATGCCCTTTGATGCCTGTAGAAAGGACTTCGCTTCAACCGGGTTTGTCAGATGTTGCGGAACTTTCTCGTCAAGTAACTCGGTATCCATCGCGCGGATGTCGTCAACGGTAACCCCTAGGTTTTCGGCGAGTATGATTTCCTCATTGTCTTCCAGATGAACAACGTACTCTATTCCGGTTTCCGAAATAATCCTTTCGGCAACGGAGATCACGTTGCGTCTCGGGGTCCAGACATGCAGCAGCGCTCCTTCGGCTGATGCAAGTTCGACCAAAGACGCAGGCAGCGTATCGCCCATGCAATCTGCTGTTCGCACAACATCAAAGAGACAGGGGCCATAATCCTCAACCGAGTTGGGATCGCCTTCGCCAATTACGCATACTGAATGGCCGAGTTTCACGAGTTCATTTGCGAAATGTGCGATATGGCCACCGCTGTTGCCGTTCAGAAGACCATAATTCAGGAATATCAAATTCAATTCGCGGATCCCTAGCTTTTGAATTCGAGCGGCGAAAGTTCAAAGCAGAGAATCCTGAAATTACATGGATAGTCACTTGGATCGAACCGGATGAAATTGATGCCTTTGACGACTTCCAAAAGGCCATCGACCTTGAGCAGGCCATCAGAAACACTAAGGCAGACAGTGTCTTCTTCTGAAAAGGTGCCGTCAAAGTTCAAATAGAGTTTCACGGCTTCGCGTGGCAGCACATCCCCGGAAGGAGTAGAATACCTTGCCTCGATTGATAATATGTATGTGCCCGGTTCTAAGGTGTGCTGTAGCATCAATTGCGGGTCATTTTTTTGCGCTACATACTGACCTCTCGTAACACGTATGGCATTGGCGGGACGCAGCCGCCGTCGCAAATCAATTGTGTTTTTCCTAACATAGGGCCTCAGGGCCTTTTGGGTGTCGATAAAGATCGCTTTCCCTGGCAGGATTTGAGGATGGACGCCATTTGGTAGTGGGACACGCGGCGATGTGATGGACAGTCCCTCACGGAGTTTTTTTAGGTCCTTGTCGCCGAAAGTGTCATTGAGTGCCCTATTCGAAAATCCTTCATCGGACCACAGATTCTGCAACACCTCCCGCCAGCTATTTGACGACTTCAGAGCCTCCCCGGTTTTCTTTTTGAGAGACAAGTTTTTTACCAACCAATCCGTCAGGCGGTGAGTTGGTTGTCCGGTGAATCGCCCGGGTGCCGCGAAGCCTGTAATCTCCAATGGAATTTTGACCGTATCGCGAAATTCTTGTTTCGCCGCGATACCACAAATAACCTCGGGAATGCTTTGCCTCGAGAAATGCATGACTTCGTGCGCACTCAAAGGCCATCTTCCAAGTAGTACCTGGAACAGGTTCTGGACGGATTTAACGTCATCCCTGCTGATGTCCAAATGTTGATTCACCCGGGACCTTCCAAAGAGCCTCTCGTCATGAAACATGCTCACGACAGGCAGTCAAGCAACGGCCTAAGCACTCTAAGGAAGTTGGGAGATTTGCGTTTTGATCGCGCCTTGGAGGGCCCTATTCAACCAAGGGGGTGGTCTGCGTGTATGCGGCCAATTATGTGTAGCTGATCAAAATCACCGCAGGCGCTGGCCGTTTGCGGAAGTATTGCCATTTGGCGGCTCAGTGTAAGGCCCGCACTCTGAAATGATGTTCAACGTTCATAAGGACACCTCAAAAAGCTTAGAGGGCTATTTGGTGCCCAACAGTTTCTCAGGTGAAGCGAGTATCTACGTAACCGCGAATGGGCGCGCCGTGTTTCAAGGTAGCTGCGATCAGTTGCGAAATGAGGTCGTCGCGGTGGGGCGCCATGAGACCGGGCGCGTGGGTTTTGTTTTGGATGAGGCGAAAATCCCCGGATTGAGTCAGATGAATGATCTTTGCATCTTTGATCATGACACCGGGTTGATGATTTATCGGCGTAATTCGCCCAAAGCTCATCTGCAGAAGCGCGTGTTTCGTCTTGAAACCTCAATCGGGGCTCCAAATCCTTATCATCAGGCTTTGTCTCCCCATTTCGCTTACGGATTGAGCGACATCCATCTCTATGGTTACGAAACCGTTGGTCAGCTTTTTAATCTGAACAATTATCGCTCGATGTATTTTGAAGGTCGCGTTCACGTTAAGCCCCATCAGCGATACCTCAACGAAAAGCTGTTTTCGATCATCTCGGTCGCTGAGCCATTCTTGGCGCTTGCAATGCTGCTGAGTGAATTGAGCGATAGCCAAAAAATCGCGTTGGGCGAGCTTGATGATCGAGAATATGCAGCGCTTTTGCCAGTTGCGATCTATCTTGATGGAGTTGATTTGACACGTCCGGAAGCGGTCCGACGTCGGTTGAAATCTGCCCCCAAGGACGTCCTAACCGGATTGGAGTCGCCTTTGGTCGGCCTGCTGACGGGGAGCACTCCAGGTGTTGGCGGAATGCGAAGTGAAATTCCATTGGCTCTTAGCGTGCTATCGCAGTTTGATATGAGCATTCTTCAAGGTTGGGACGACGAGAGCCATTCAGAACTTTCGCAGCTCTTGGGACTACATTCGCTGTCGCTAGCCCAATTAGAGCTTCCCCAACAGGTGCACGACTTGGCGGATGCATTGCGGGATTTGTCTACTTTACAGGTCGTGTTGGAGAACGATCTCATCGTCTATCATTGTTTGGAACAGTCTGTTCGATCCGTGACCTTCTCCGAGATAAAGCCTTGACATTGGATACTTGCGGGCTGCGGAAAACTGAGCAAAAAGCTGAAAGCCCAAAGGTGGGCCCGATTGGTGGAAGTAATTCAGTCATGCAGGATTTCGATCTTCTGAGTTCTAAATTCGAGGCGCGTGCACCGCACGCGCAGAACGCCATAGATCTGTTTTCTGAATGGACGGGAGCGTTCCCCCAGGAATACGCGCTCCGCGCCGGGCCTCTTGCGCTCTATTCTGATCCTCGGATTGCCTGGGCAATTGCGCAATGCGGATCTTTGGACGGCAAAACCGTGTTGGAACTCGGGCCATTGGAGGGCTCACATGCCTACATGCTTGAAAAGGCCGGTGCGAGAGAGATTGTCGCCGTCGAAGCCAACAAGCAGGCTTACTTGAAGTGTCTTGTCGCCAAAGAAATTCTCGGACTTAAGCGCAGCAAATTCCTTTTGGGTGATTTTGAGCGGTACCTTGAAGAAACGGATCGCCATTTTGACATTATTCTCGCGTCCGGAGTTCTTTATCATTTGAATGCTCCGGTCCCCTTCCTTGATCAGATCGGCCAACGTTGCCAAACTCTGGTGCTTTGGACACATTATTTCGATGCCGACGTAATGGATGAGGACGATCCTCGGCGCGGTCCCTTTGCAGATGGCGTGACCGAGTTTGAATATAAGGATCGTACTTACCAGCTACATCGACGAAGTTATGCCGGAGCTTGGAACGCCGACGGATATTGTGGCGGTCCAAAAGACGACCACTTTTGGATGGAGCGAGAGCAAATCCTGGCCATTTGTAAAGACAATGGGTTCTCTGACATACGCACCAAATTTAAGGATGACGCCCATGTCAATGGACCATCCTGCCTATTCTATATGAACAAAGGAACTGCATCCGACTAGGTGCGGTAATTCGCGGAAGGCCGCAAATCTCGTAGCGAGTTCTGTATCATTCGGCCTAAACCAGATTTGACGGCAAGTAGGGATCGACTGGGATGCGCTTCGACCAGATTTCCAAAAACCTTTCAATTTCTTCCGTCGAAACGGCTTGGCCGCCAGTTCGCGAGGCGCCTTCGTAGTGGTAGAGTTCCACGTAATTCAGACAAACAGAGCGGAGGCCCCTTTCGTGCAGTCTGAAGCAATAATCGACGTCATTGTAATTCAGAGGGAACTCCGTGTTGTAACCTCCAAGGGCGTCGAAAACGGATCGCGGCGTGAGCTGGCATGCTGCGGTGACGGCAATGCAGTTGCGATTTGACGATCCGCTCAGATCATATCCGATGGTGTCTCGCGCTTCATTGTAGTCGATGTGTCCGGGCACGTTCCCCCGCAACCAAATACCGCTATGTTGAATTCTTGCGTTGGGAAACAGAAGCTTAGCTCCAACCGCCCCGATGCCTTCGCGTTGAGCCATTCCCAGCATGCGTTCAAGCCAAGTCGGCGTGATAACCCGCGTGTCGTCATTTAATAAAAGTAGGAAATCGCCAGCTGCATTGGCGGCCCCTAGGTTCACCTTTTCCGAATAGTTAAAGGTTTCTTCTTGTCGATATTCCACCAGCCTGAGAGGTCGAAATTTCTCAAATCTCTCCAGCTGTTCTTCGGTGAAATTGCCGTCATGAACCAACAAAATTTCGTAGTTGTCATAAGTCGAGTGCTCGACAACCGAGCTGACGACGCCTTCGGCGTGGTTTTCAAGTTTACCATTCACCTGAGCTGACTTGTTCGCGGTTGGGATGATAATCGAAACTTTGTCATTGCGGCGCGGATGGAACATAACGCGGTGATGACCGGGAATTGCATGATCCGAGATTTCATAGGTGTCCCCTAATCGGCTCAGATGTTCTGTTATCGCCCTGCGCTGGCGCAAAAACGCCTCGGGCTTGGCGTCGAGGGACTGTGCTGTGGATTGATCCCATTTGCGCCAGTGATAGAGCACCTTTGGAACATGAACGATTTGATTAAACTGCGACGTGAACCGCAGCATGAAATCAAAGTCCTGAGCCCCGTCGAATTCGCTGCGGAACCCTTCGATCTGGCGAGCCCTTTCGGTGTGATAGACACTCATATGACATGAGTACATGCATTGAAGCGTCAACTCCGGCGACCAGCTTGGCTTCAGGAAGGCGTCATAGAACTTCTTGCCCCGCTTATCGGTCTTGTCCTCATCTGAGTACAGGTAGTCCGCATCTGGGTGGCGCAACAGCATTTCCGTCATCCAATAGAGCGCAGCTGGATGCAGTAGATCATCGTGATCCAAAACTGTGACGTAGTCGCCGCTAGCGACCTCCAACCCACTGTTCATCGCTTTTGAGATGTTGCCGTTTTCGGTGCGTAGGACGGTCTTGATGCGATCGCTATTTCGGGCCGCATCCTTTAGTAGCGGGACAATATGAGATGCAGAAGACTTGTCATCGACAAGGATAAGTTCCCAATTCGGGTAGGTTTGATCATAAACGGATTGCAGGCACTGGCGCAGGAATGGTTCAGGGGTGTCGTGAATCGGGACAATGATGCTGAAGGTAATACCGCTCGCCAGAATTTCATCGTGGTTCGCGGCCTTTTCGTCTGCCGGATTTTTGTTCGCATAGCGCTTGCCCAAGAGCGTCAACACATGTTTTCGTAAAGCGAGATATCTTTTTTGGCCCAGAAGACCCAATACAATGGGCCTAAACCTTAGAAGAAACTGCCGCATCACCTAGCATCCGTATCTCGCAACGATGCTGCTATGAACGACGGTTCTAGTCGGTACGCAAGAGACGAAATCCCTTACGGGGCCAAACAAGCGGCAATTGTTCTTTTTGCCAAATGACTAGGAGCAAGGGGCGATCAAAAGATGAAATCGTTGGTGTCCAGTTCGCTCACTGTCACGCCCTCCAGAGTGATCGTATGGCTGCCGGACGCTATAACGGCACCGCCCGCACTGTCGCTGAGGTGGTTATTTATCAGGTCATTGTAGCTCGTGATATCGACTACGGCCGACAAATCGATTTTCTCACTGTTGTTGCTTGCTTCAAAATCTCGGATCACATCAACTCCGAATTCACCGGAGAAGACAAACGTGTCGGATCCCGTTCCGCCTTGCAAAACGTCGTCGCCGGCACCACCGTTGAGTGTATCGTCGCCGGCACCACCGACAAGTACATCATCTCCGCCATTCCCGACCAGCGTATCTGCGCCATCGAGACCAACAAGAAGTTCGGCGGCTGCACCGCCTGTCAGCGTATCATTTCCGTTTGTGCCAGACTGGCTGTCTGTAATCACATCAAGATTGCCGCGCAAATCAATGCTTCGTCCGGCGTTTGCACCATAATTGAAGTAATGCAGTAGCGCTGCGTCGACGTTGTCTCCATAGACCTCCAGCAGATCAGCGTGGGAGACGAGATACGTCATGCTATCAAACGTCGTGGTCCTGCCTTTGGCCGCGCCGAAGTTGATGAAATGCTCCGCCCCTGCGCTGGCATCGGCACCAAAGGCGGCCATCAGGTCACCATAGGACGCGATATACTCAAGGCCGTCGAATGTCGTGATCCGCCCTTTGGCCGCGCCGAAGTTGATGAAATGCTCCGCCCCTGCAGTTGCATCGGCACCAAAGGCGGCCATCAGGTCACCATAGGATGCGATATACTCAAGGCCATTGAACGCAATCGTTCGACCTGCAGCGCTTCCGTATGTGACGTAATGAACCAGGCCCGCAACACCATCGTTCCCGAAGGCGGCCATCAAGTCGCCATAGGATGCAATGTAGCTAAGGGCGTCAAACTCCGACACGGCACCTGCCGCCAGACTCTGATCAGCGAATTCAAAATTCTCCACATTGAGCACCGTGTCCAGGCCATCGGTGTTAACGTTGTCCTTGACGACGACGACAGCATCGTAGCTGAGAAGAGTGTAGTCCGCGCGCGCGCCAGAAAACTGTGCGGTGTCGGTCCCCGATCCTCCATCAACAGAGTCGTTGCCCTGACCACCGTTGAGCGTGTCGTCTCCGCCTTGACCAAGGAGTTGATCGTCACCGCCCTCGCCAGAGATCGTATCGCCACCCAAGCCGCCTTGAACTGAATTGGCGGCGGCATTCCCGGTGATCGTGTCATTGCCTGCGCCGGTTTCTAGGTTTTCGATAACCGTGCCGTAAGCGATCCCAATCGTTCCGATATCATTGCCAATATTCGAGAATGTGCCGCCATTGAGGTTGATTACCGCGGCTTCGTTTGCGCCAAGATAGCTAAAATCAAGCGTGTCGATCCCGCCCTGGTCGTAGATGGTCAGTGCCACACGGTTGCCAGTTGTGTTGGATGTGGAACTGCCTGTCGACATGGCCAAGAAAATCTCATCCATGTAATTTCCGAGATTTGAGCCCAGGCCGTAGGTTGTGTCGCCAGCAGTCGCGCTATTTGCCCCTGCGGCACCATAAAAGTCCTGGATGGCGTGGATGTCAGCCATCATTGCGCTGGTTACGTAGGCAAACGACGCATTAATGGACGTGTTTTCCGTCTGGCTGAAGTACGACATAACCGACATCTGCCAGCTGTCATTGGTGAATGTCGCGTCGTTCTGATATGTGATCGGGCTACCGGTGAAGTTATAATCACCTTGGTGATGCAGCCCCAATGCGTGACCGAACTCGTGGATGTAGGTCTGGAACGAATAGCTATCGAGTGTTGTTCCGCTGTTCGTCAGCCAAGACTTAGCGACGTTTAATTCAACACCATTTGTGTTGTCGCCATTCGCAGTGCTGGTCGAACCGGAATTCGGAAAATAGGCAAATGCTCCGCTGTCTTCGTCATCGAGAGTGATCATCTCGCCGGACGTCACCTCGACGAATTCAATGTCGGCCACCATTTCCCAAGCTTCCATGGCCCAACGAGCCAATTGCTGACCTTCTGCGGTCAAACCCGTGATGTTGACGGTAATTTCGTTCGAAACGCTTGTGTTGAATTTTCGCTCGGTTGTGCCCGTACCGGTGCGAAGAAATTCCGACAGTTGTTCGATCGTCCCTTCTGTGCCGGGCACAGGGGGAGGAACGTCTTCCTCAACTTCAAGACTATAGCTGCCGGTTGATGTCGCAGAATACGCCGATACCGCGATGTAATAGGTTCCGGTTGTGGTCGCCGTGTAAACAATCGATGCATCCCAACCGGTGCCGTCGAGGTCATCGTATTCAATGAAATTGCCGCTGCCATCGTATAAACGGAGATCGGTGTCAAATAGAGTCCCGCCCCCGCTCTGGCTCCCAAGCGCGTCAATCTTATAGGTTGTGCCGGCCTCGAACGTGATTGCGATCCAGTCCACATCGCCGCCGGTCGCGACGGTTCCTGCGAAGTCGTCACCGACGTTCATCGTATAACTCGTTGAAACTCCGGCGGCTGCGTCGCCTGTTTCAACCACAGTTGCAGTGAGCGGGCCGTTTTCGCCGAAAATCTGCTGACCCGTGTCGTGGCGATCCGGCATATATGTTTGAGTTATCGCGCAGATGATACACATGAGTTGGTTCTACTCTATTATTACAAGCAAGTGCTATTTTTTGCCGCGCAACGCGCTGGACAGAGATGGGCTGGCATCGATGAGCCGACGGGCAAGTTCTTGCGCCGACAAGCCGGAACGTGCCACTAGGTCACCTTCTCCATCGTCTTGCCAGAGCAATCGAGCATAGCCCTTTTCATCTAAGTCCAGACGCAATTGGAAAGATTGCGGCGGTTGGGTTCTAGGGTTGATACGATAGTTGTGAGACGGTGCAATCTCGGCCAACAGTTGCACGAGAGCTTGGCACAAAGAGTTATCGGCTTCACAGGCAAGAGTCACAACAGGACGCGGAAGTTGGTTGGCGTTGGCGGGCATCAGAACCCCACTTCCGCAAAGAGCGACAAGCGCTGCAGAGCAGAACCCAACCCCATAGGCTTGCGTCGAACGCCCTTCAGATAGTGTTCGTTTCGTGGCATCGAGCACTGCACCAAAAACCTGTCTTATTCGCGTTGTTTGCGACTCTGGTGCCCCCGCTTTTGCAGATACTTGATCAAATGGTGCGGCAAAATGATCGGATCAAGGCAATAATGTGACCCCTGCTTCGATTGGCAAAGTTATGCCACTGATGACTACCGAAGCGGGGCAAAGCGCCGACGGGCTGTCTAAAGGGGAAACCCGGCCCAGGACGTGGGGATGCGATAGACCTGCGTTGCGAGTTCAGTTAAAGTAACAGGCTCTTGCCGCTATAACACGGTACGTTCAAAAGCCATCTGAGGATCTGCGTTTTTGAAACCTATGAGTCCGACGGATCCGACCTCACTCGAAGTGGTCTCAGGAAAAGGGCCTTTGCCGCAGATTGGCAATGGACCTTCGTCCCTGAATACAGTCCCCGCTATTTCTCTGCGCAGATTTGTTGCGCGGGTTGCCCTAATATTGGGTGTGGTGGTTCCTGCGATACTTAGTGGATATTACTATGCGGCGATCGCAAGCGACCAGTACGAAGCTGAAAGCCGCATGGTCGTTCGCACAATTGGTCTGCAGACAAATGCCGGCGGTGAGGGTGAGAACGGTCGCGTCACAATGCTGGGCGGCGCTGCAGTGGTGCAGGACGCCCATATCGTGGTCAATTACCTGAAATCATTGGATATCGTTCAGGACCTTCAAGCGGAAATCGACCTGCGCTCCCTCTTCAGTGGTCCTGATATCGACGCGTTTTCCAGACTTGATCCTGATGCAAGTGCCGAGGACCTGCATCGTTACTGGTTGCAACAGACCTCAGCATATGTCGATGGGCCATCGGGAATTATCGAGTTCGGTGTGCGCGCGTTTAGACCTGAAGACGCAATCTTAATCTCTGAAACTGCCGTTGCACGAGTGGCCCATGTCGTCGAGACGCTATCGGATCAGGCAAAGCGGGACCTGCTGGCTCGTGCAGAGTTAGAACTTGAAGAAGCGTTGGCACTGTATGTTCAGAGCCTTGATAACCTGCGTGACCTACAAAACAGTGCGGGCATCCTGAACCCGCTGACGGAAGCCGGTGTATCCACCGAACTGATCACAACTTTGTTCATTGAGAAATTACAAGCGGAAGCGGAACTCGCGACCTTGCGAGCCAGCGGCGTCTCAACGTCACCCATTCTGGCACAATTGGAGAACCAAATCGCAACCCTGAACGCGCAAATCGAGGAACAGCGCGCACAAATGGCGGGCGTACAACAGAACGCTGGCGAGTTGTCAGCGTTTTTTGCCCAAATGAACGCACTTGAAACCGACCGTTTGCTGGCCGAAAGCCTCTATCAATCGGCCAGCCGCGGCTATGATATTGCAAAGTCAACAACACAGCGCCAGTCGACATTTGTTTCGGTCTTTGCCGCGCCAATCCTGCCGAGCATTCCGACCTACCCCAATAGGTTTGCATTCTGGGCAATTTTTGTGACGTGCTGTTTGGCAGCCTGGGCAACTTTCGTTCTTGTTTGGGCTGCCATTGATGATCATCGGAACTGATCCGTGATTATCATGAATGAAGTGTATAAGTTCTACCGGGTCGAGGGTCAGCGCCGTTATGTCCTCAACAAACAGTCTATGCACTTTCAGGGCGGCTATTCCTACGGTTTGCTCGGCGTAAACGGTGCCGGGAAATCGACGACTATTCGACTGCTTTCGGGACTTGAACTTCCCAATGCAGGCTCGATCAAACGTGAAGTGCGAGTGTCATGGCCTCTAGGGTTTGCCAGTGGTTTCCACCCTCTGATGAGTGGACGCGATAACGTTAAGTTTGTTGCCCGCGCATATGGTGAGGACCCTTTTCGCGCGCTTGATTTTGTCGCTGATTTTTCAGAACTCGGAGCTTATCTGGGCCAACCAATAAAGACATACTCAACGGGAATGATAGCTCGGCTTGCCTTCGGTCTTTCGATGGCCATCGAGTTTGATTGCTACCTGATCGATGAAGTTGTCTCCGTCGGAGATGCTAGGTTCAAACAGCGTTGCACACAGATTTTCGAGGAGCGTCGGTCCAAGGCGAATTTGATCATGGTTTCGCATGATATGGGGATGATAAGTCAGTTTTGTGATCGTGCGTTGGTCTTGGCAGACGGCGAATTGCGTCCATTTTCCAATGTTGACGAAGCAATTAGCGTATATATGAGGCTAAACAGATAGTTCCTGTTTATACCAAAAGAGAGACTTAGGAGGGTCTTCTCGTGGCTGAGAACCCGGATCAAGATAGCTTGGCCGTCCCCATAGCTGAGCCCGCTGCACTCGGAGCAAAGCGGAACCAGGAAATATCGGAGCGTTTGCGCAACACTTCCCGCCTTTTGGCGATGCAAAACGGATCGCGACGCAGTTTCTATCGTGCGCTTGGACTTCAGCCCCGGCGCCGTGACACTGTCTTTAAGGTACTATTTGTGGTGGCCTTTCTGCTTTGCTTTTTGGCACCACTTGGCGTTGGCGTAGGTTACTTTCTCACCTATGTCAGCACACAATACGAAGCCGAGGCGCGATTTGTGCTGCGTTCCGCTTTGCCCGTACTCCCCGACGAAGGCACACCAACCGACGCAAATCTTTCATCCATGAAAATAGTCCAGGACACGTTGGTGTTAGTGGATTTCCTCGACAGTGCTGCGTTTGTCGAACGCCTCGACCAGGAGGTAAAGCTGGATGACCTGTATGGACGACCAGACATCGACGCATTATCTCGCCTCTCACCAGGGCAAAGCCTCGAGGAAAAGGCTGAATATTTTGAGGACTTCATTGATGCCGAAGTCAGTTCAGTCAGCGGAATTGTCACAATCAAGGTCCGTGCTTTTGCTCCGCAGGACGCCTATGACGTACTTGAGACAACATTTCGTCTCGCCGAGGAACGGGTCAACCTTCTCAATAGGGAAGTATGGGCGTCGGTTCTGGCCGCTGCAGAGTTGAAATTCGATTCCGCATTCGATGAGTTGCGCAATGTTCGAGCACGCTATGGCAGCCTACAAAATGAAACCGGGGTTTTTGATGTTGAACTGGAAGCTGAAGCGCTTTCCGACGTCCTCACCGAATTGCGGATTGAATTAATTGATCTGCAAAACCGTCGAAACACGCTTCTGCAAGAGGTCCAGGAGACCCACATCAACGTCATTCGCTTCGATCAGGCAATTGCTGTTCGAAAAGACCAAATCGAACGTTTGGAGGATGAAATTGCCGGTGCGCGCAGCAATCAAACCACTCTGGCCAACAACCAACAGCGATTTGAAGAACTGAAAGTCGAAGTCGATATCGCGAAGGAACGGTTTCAAGATGCCGCCATCGAGCTCGAGCAGGCGAAACTCATGAGTTCTATCCAAATGCTCTATCTCGATCGGTTTGTTGAGCCCACGGTTCCACAGGACAGCGCATATCCCATACTCACTTGGGAACTGGCAAAAGTCGCGCTCTTTTGCTTCGCGTTATGGGCAGTGACTGTCTTGTTACTGAATGCTGTCCAGCGAAGAATTGACTGAATTGGCGCGAGCATAAGCTGTGCATCGGATCACTCCCACAAGACGCCAGACACTAGGCCAAGCACTGGCTGAACAGCGCAATATCATGGGTGCCGTGATCCTGCGAGATCTAAGAACTCGGTTTTTTAACCATGGGCTTGGGTTTCTTATTGTCCCTCTATTTCCCTTTGCGCACCTGTTCGCATTGCTTGCGATCCAAAAACTCTTTGGCAGAAATTTCGCCTATGGAGATGACACCAATGTCTTTTTGGCGACCGGGTTAATCCCGACGTTAACGTTCATGTATGTGTCTCGATTCATGTCAATTTCGTTGCTGATGAACAAACCGATGCTTGCATATCCGATCATTGGAATGCTGGAGATATTGTTCGGTCGTGCCATTCTCGAAACTATGAGCGCAATTTGGATGGCGGTGGCTGTTTTTGCGGTGCTTTACGCAGCAGGTTCGGATGTATTTCCGGCAGATCCGGTTCAGGCATTCGCGGCATTCGCCGTCACACTGCTGTTGGCTATCAGCGTGGGTCTTGTGGTGAGCCTAATCGCCATGGCTTTTGAAGGATTTGTTACGATCTGGGCACTGTTTCTTATCGTATTCTACATCTCATCCGGCTCCTTTTACGTCGTATCCTTCCTTCCCGAGATTGCTGTCCAAGTACTGTCTTGGAACCCGGTTATTCACTGCACGGAGTGGATGAGGCTGGCATACTATCCCGGTTACCCCGACCAGGTGTTGGACAAGACCTATGTGATTTCCGTGGCATTGGGGGTGCTTGTGTTGGGACTGATATGCGAACGCGTTCTACGGCGAAATTTGCTGAGTAATTGAACGCATTTCAGGGTGTCAGCAGCTGAAGCTCTTTTGGCCCTTCAGAAGATCAGAACGGTTCTGTCAATTTGCAACGACCGATTGTAGATCGAAGATCGGCAGCAATACCGACAACACGATTACCAGGACCCCAGAACCAACAATTATCATCAACAGAGGCTCGAGAAGGGCAGCTATGCGTTTGCGTTCGTTGCTAAGACCGTTCTCAACCAGGATGGCACTTCTTTCGGCCATGCGCGCGAGATCCGCGGACTGCTCTCCGGCGCTGATCAATTGTCGCGCAACCGGAGGTACGATTGAGAGGTTCTGCAAAGCATCTGACAGGGATTGTCCGGTTCTAATGGCATCGGTCACCTGTGCTCCCTCATCGCGAAACTGAGCGACCGACAGGACTTCAGACGCGCTTTCCGTCGCGCTGAGAACCGCGTGCTTGCTCGTCAATACCAAGGCCAGTGTTCGCAAATACTGCACCGAGGCAGACAAACGAATGAAACGGCCAATCAAAGGCAAGCGAAGCAAGACATGATCCCGAGCGTTTCGAACCGCGGGCACGCGCAAGCCAATACTAAGAAGCCCAATAAGAACAACGACAAAGATCAGAAGCGGTAACCAGTACGTGACGAACCAGCCGCTGACCGCGAGCATATACCGTGTCAAATCAGGTAAGGGGCGTCCGGATACCTCGAAGAGTGCGATGATTTCTGGAGCGACCGTCGTCATCAGGACGCCGCATACCAGGATCGACACAGCCGCGACAAACATCGGATAGACTAAAGCGGTCGAGATTTGAGCCTTGTCCGCACCAACATTCTCCAGATGATCCGCGAGTTCCGCAAAGACAGCATCCACATCCCCGGAGACCTCCCCCGCCCGGATTGCCGCAGTGTAATAGGGCGGGAACCCGGTGCCGCTATCGTCAAGCGCATCGGACAAGGATTGCCCCTCCATCAACGCAGACTTTGCGCGTGCCGCCATTGCCTCCATTGCAGGTGAAGAACCCGCGGTTCCGACGGCATCCAGGGCCGCTTCGCTGGTTAACCCGGCACCCAGGAGAACCGCCATCTGCCGCGTGAATACAGCGCGCAAATCGGAATTCAGTTTTTGTCGGCGTCCGCGCCAAAGTGACTTTCCCCGTGCCTTTTCGCTTAAGTCGGAGACATATAGACCCTGCGACTTTAGGAGTTGACTGGCATGAGGTTCGGTCTCGGCAAGAATAGTTCCAGACTTTCGTCCACCGCTCTCTGTGAACGCGACATAACTGAACGCCTTCATGCTGTGTCACCTACGACCCGCAGAGTTTCCACGATGCTGGTTGTTCCGGCAGCAACTTCTTTTAACCCCTGCCCGATCAGGCTCATGCGCGGATTGAGCGCGATTTCGCGCAGCTCGCTTTCGCTTGCACCTGCGTCGATGGCTGTGCGCAGTTTTTCATCCATTTCGATCATCTCAAAGATGCCGACCCGCCCAGAATACCCGGTCTGGCCACAAGCCTCACACCCAACATGAGCCCTGATTTCTGTGGGTGCAGGTATGCCATGACGCGCGAACAAAGCGCGCTCAGGCTCGGTTGGCATGTGTGCGGTCGCGCACTCGGTGCACAGCCTGCGCAACAGGCGCTGCGCAATTACGGCGCGTAGCGTCGAGGAGATCAAAAAATTGTCGAGACCCAGATCACGCAGCCTCACCACCGCGCCAATTGATCCGTTGGCGTGCAGCGATGAGAAGACAAGATGGCCGGTCAGCGCGGCCTGCGACGCAATTGTGGCCGTCTCCGCGTCGCGGATTTCCCCCACCAGAATGACATCGGGGTCCTGGCGCAGTGTCGCCCGCAATCCAGTAGCGAAACTCATTCCGATATCGGAGTTGATCTGCGTTTGCGAGACAGCCGGCAGATCGTATTCAATGGGATCTTCAACGGTGACGATGTTGCGCTCTTCGGGCTTCGCGAGCTTCAGAAGGGAATACAGTGTCGTCGTCTTCCCGCTCCCCGTCGGCCCGGTAGCCAAAATGATCCCATTGGGAAGTGCAGACAGGCGATCAAGAAGGTCCACCTGATCTGGCGACAACCCAAGCTGCGACAACGGGACAAGCCCGGTGGAGCGGTCAAGAATACGCAGAACCACCCGCTCTCCATATTTGCCAGGCATCGAGGAAACTCGCGTGTCAATCAAACGCCCGCCCAGCCTGAGTGGGATCCGACCGTCCTGTGGCAAGCGCTTCTCAGCAATGTCGAGACCGGCCATAACTTTCAGTCGAGAAATGATCTGCCGAACCGGCACATCGGAGCGATCAAGGATCGTTTGCAGAAACCCGTCAATCCGCATCCGTACGCGCAACCCATCTTCATGGGGCTCGACATGCAGATCTGAGGCTTGCGAACGTACGGCGCGCAAAAGCAGTTGGTTCACCAATTGGATAACGGGCGCGTCATCGACATCATCAAGAAGATCCCGTTGCGATCCCGCAGCGCCGCGCGCCATGTCTTCAAGATCGAAACTCAGATCATCATCGGCCTCATCGCCAGCAACACCATCCTGATACGCACGCGATAAGGCGAGATCGAAGTCTTCCTTACTCTCTCTTACAATGGAAAGCCCTCTGCCCGCCCTGCGGCGCGCCTCCCTTAAACCCACTGCCGTGACACTGGGACCGACATGCAGAGTGTCACCATCTAAGAAAGCCTGGTTTGCTCTGGCAAACGCGAAGGGAAGCCGATCACTCCCGAAATCTGAGCCGGGAGGGAAGCGGCGGGAAATTTCGCTTTTGTGCGACGTCATCTATAAACCCGGCGTCAAACGGTTGGTTCAAATCCGCTCCATCGAAGGGGAAGGCCCTGCGATCAGATTTCGGGAACTGTCCATCATTCTTGGGTCGAATTGCAAGGCTCGCAGCACGTGCATCGCGCGCGGCCTCACGTGTCAGCTTCTTGGCTTCGTGATCATTTGCCACGAGCCGAGGTCGCAACATGACCAGCAACACCTTTTGATTGTTGGATGCATTCTTTCCGCGAAAGAGACCGCCTAGCAATGGCAAATCGCCTAAGCCCGGCACCTTCTGCGATTGCGAGCCGGACCCATCTTCCAATAGACCCCCGAGCATGATGACATTACCGCTGCGCACCAGAACTTTGGTCGACAGCGCCCGGCGCGACGTGATTTCACCGCCTGCCGCAGATGAGGAATTTGTCAGATTTGACACTTCCTGCTTAATATCGAGACGCACGGTTTTATCAGCGTTCACTTGCGGTGTCACAGTCAAGGTCAAGCCTACATCCTGCCGCTCAATCGTTTGGAACGGGTTCTCAGGTTGAGTTGAGTCGCCCGTGGACGTGAAACTACCCGTCACAAAGGGTACGTTTTGGGCAACAACGATTTCAGCTTCTTGGTTGTTCAATGTCAGGATTGACGGCGTAGACAAGAGACGTGTGGAATTGTTGCTGGTTAAAGCGGACAGAAATCCGCCAAATGTCCGCGCCGAGTTCACCGCGCCAATCGAGCCACCCGACCCCGGTGAAGCAATCGTGTTTCCATTGGCGGCGCTTGAAACAAGGCTGGTAAGCGTGGGGCGTCCTTGAAGCGAGAACTCAACACCACCGACGATAGCGTCATTGATGATCCCGCCAAACTGCGCTGTGAGATCGGAAAAGCCTTCGACCGACATCTCAAAGATGACGGCCTCAACCAGAACCTGTTGTGGCCGTCGATCAAGAAATCGAATCATGCCCACAATGCTCTCGACTCGTTCCCGCGGCGCGGTCACCAGCAGTGAGTTGGAGGATGGCTCGGGCACAATTCGGATCGTCTCCGGATTGCCACCATCTTCGACCTGTCCGGAAATGCTGCGCAGCACGACATCGGCAAGGGCGGTCGCGTCAGCATAGTTCAGTTGCTCCACCGCTGAGACCAGGTTGTTGCTCTGGGTATCAAGTCGGGAGGCGAGAATGCGGACCTGATCCACCAATTCAATCGGTCCGGATACCACCAGTGCATTCGAGCGACGGTCCACGGTGATGGTCGAGCCCTCCGGTACAATGTCGAGCGATTGAACCACCTGGAGCACTTCCGACGCATTTGCATTGCGCAGTCGGATCATCTGGATTGGTTGTTCTTGGCGAACATCCAACTGTCGGATCAGGTTCTCAATTCTGCGAAAATTGTCACCGCGATCTGAGAGAATCAGCATTTTGGCACGTGGAAGCGGGGTCAGGATCGCTTCTGCGGGTAAGAGCGGGCGCACCACTGAGATCACATCTTCCAGTGGAATATTTTCAACAGGGATCACGCGCGTTTCAAAACTGCCGTCGAGGACAAACGTCCCATCACTGCTCGACAACTCACGTGCAACATTCAGCGGTACGATCCGGTCGGCATTTTTACCCGGAACAATCGTCAGGCGGTTCAACTCCAAAACGTTGAGGAAAACCTCGTAGAGCGCATCGGCGTCCATTCCGTTGGGAGACAATACAGTGACAGTGCCCCTCACCTGGGGGTCAAGAACGAAGTTGCGGCCCGTCGCTTCTGCCACGATGGTTATGAAACTGCGCATCTCGGCATCGCGCAGATCAAGCTTCACCTGGGCCCAAGCGGGCGCACAAAAAAGCTGTGCGCAAAGCAAAGCACACAATACAAAAGCCACACGGACCCGAGCCAAAATCATCATTAGACTGCCTGTCTCAATAAGCGTTTTCGGCCGTTTTTGACGGCTCATTTTGCTTCCGAAGCCGACAATACCCCAGCTTCATTGAAAAATCATACAGATTTAATCGCCAAAACCTTAGCTGTGCCTTATTCGTCAAATCCAATGAATTCGCGTCCCCGCGCTGTCTCGAGACCAAGCCCCTCTTCGGTAATTTCAACGACTTTGATGCCGTTGGTGAGTTCATCTCCGATGCTGAGAACCTGGTCCCCGGTCGGGTGGGACACGATCGCCCAGAAACTTCCGCCGAGTTCGACTGTGCCTTTGAGGCTATAGCCCAGGCTCTCAATTGGAGGCGCCGGTGGTGGAGCCGGCGCCGGTGGTTCAGGAGGTTTGGGTGGCGCTGGCGGCTGCGGTTCAGGGACCACACGTTCTCCAAAGACTGCTGGCCAATCTCTTGCTTGCGAGGATCGCGGCGGCTGCAGTTCGGCAACGCGTTGCGCCTGACCGGACCGTTCACTGGTCACGACTTGAGGCTCGGAAACCCACGCCTTTTGCAGTTTCTGGCCTGCGAATGCCAATCCGGCCAGAGCAACAAGTGATGCCAAAAAGGCAATTGCGCGCATTAATTCTCCCCCTAGCCCCTTGATTCATAGCCAGAAGTCCCCGTCTGGGATAGGGTCACAGCAAAACAAAAACTCAAATTGAGCAGGTATTATGTCACTCGCAAAGAAACTTGGCCTTTCCGGCCTGGTCTTTATTGGTGTTGTGGGTTGTGACGCCGTCACACCCGTCGGTGATGGCGCCAATGCGTCCGGGTTTCAGGCAAAATACATGTCATCGCGAATTGCCCTTGAGAAAGGCGACTACAAGAAGGCAATGAAGGGATATACCAACTTGCTGACCGAGGCCGGTCCACATGAAACCCGAATTCGCCTTGAGTATTCGCATACGCTTCTGCGGACAGATGCGTTCGGGAAGGCGGCAAATGAAGCGCGCGTTCTTGCCCGCCAGGAGAAAGGCGGCGCCCGCTCAGCAGCTCTGGCTGTGCAGGGAACTGCCGAGCATGAACTTGCGCTCTTCGCCTTGCGCGGTGGCGACGTGGGAGATGAACCCCGGAAGCTTCTCAAAAGCGCCTATGCGGCGATCTCAGAAGTTCTGAAAAACAACCCCGAAATGGACCCTCTTGGAAGTCTGGCCAAACGCAAGGCCGAGATCAACGCTCAGTTGAATTGATCAGGATTGGGGTGTGAGCGTCATCAAGGCTCGCACCATTCCGGGCTCCGAACCTCTTTCAACCTTGAAACTCGAGACTTCATAGCCCCAGCTTAAGCTTGTGCTGTTGATCCAGGCTCCAAGAGCCGTGAACTCAACCGCCTCAAACTGCAGTTCAATATCACTGTCCTGACGCGAGAGTTCCGACAAATCGCGACGCAGGCCCACCTCTGCAAGGCTCCGTTCGATTTCACTGACACCAATCGGTTCAGGCGCCGCGTCCCTGGCAACAAGTTGCAAACGTTGCGCTTCTTCCGCGCGGGCTTGGGTCCATTGCAGCAAGGCGCTTGCTTCCACCAAATCCACCCGTGCCTGGTCGCGACCGCGTTCCATCGGAACTAGAACGCCAAAGTAAATTGCCGCAGGTAGAACCAGAAAGAGCAAAACGGAGATCAAAAGTCGTTCACGACCAGATAGATCAACGAGGAAATCTGTGAGCCGTTCCATCATTGCTGGACCGCCTCAGGAAAGGAGATGTTCAGTTCCGCATTGATAACCTGATCGACACTGTCGAAGTCTGAACGAACGACTTCTGCAACAAGACCACTCTCGCCAATCAGGGCCACCGTTGCGTCGAGCTCCGCAAAGTTTGGGAGTTCCGCTGTCACGACTAAGGCCGTTCCTTCAGAAATACTGCTACTTTGCAACTTCGCTGGACTTTGGGAAATCACCGCGAGCATTTCGGAAAACAAATCGAGTGATGACACTTTGCTACGCGACGCATTCACCTCGGTTTCCAAAAGCTGCAACTCGCGCATGATCTGGGTTCTTGGATCAAGTATCGGACCGGTTAGCACAAAGACATCACGGGTGATATCGCGCGCTTGGGCTTGGAGCATTTCGGTCTGACTGCGCAACTTGTCTGTCTCAAGCCAAAGCGCACCGGCCCAGACCGCGGCGGACGCAGTTGCTATTCCAAGCGGCCAGACCCAAGGCAGTATCCGCCGACGAACGCGGTCGCGTGCCGCGCGTGGGTCTTTGCGCAAGTCGAACCTTTCTTCGCCATGTGCCAGGACTTGAGGCACCTCGAGGCCAGCAGGTCTCGCCTCCGCAGGCTTCGTGAAAGTCCTAATAGGGGCCGAGGCCAAAATGGCCTCCAACTCGCCGGGCAAGTCGGAGAGTTTCAGAATTGCCTTCGGTTCGTTTTTGGAAAGCGCCATTTCGATCAGAGGCAGAGCCAGGTCCGGCTCAGCACTGAATGCATCCCCGAGGCCTAGGCGCGCCAACAAGTGCGTCCCGTCGAAATAAAGCGTCCAAATATCAGGGGCCACGGGCAATGTCAGGTAATCTGGAAGAACAGCGCGGCAGGACCGTCCCGCGCGGGCACGCCAAGTCTCTGCCAGGCCTCCCTCGATCACCAAAGCCCGCGTCCAGGTCACTTTGTCCGCCCCGATATCAAACGGCCGAATTTCAATCAAATCTGGTTGTAGCCCTGCGTTGTCCTGAAGATATCGATTGGCAACCCGTTCTCGTGCCGAACCACGAACACCATCGGGTATCGCGACCTCCAACAGCGGCGCATCGCTTCCTGGAACTGTGACAACGGTTTTGCGAGGCGCAGGCTTTTCGAGCGTCTCAATGGGGATGACCGGCACCTTACCGGACCAGCTCAAGTTCGATGTCTGTGTCATCAAAGTGGACCGATCGTCAGGGCGATCTGTGCTCTGCGGGGAGACCCCGAGCGCTGGATAATTGTCTCCCGGCGCATCAGGCGTCCGTTTAGCTGCGCGGCGCTTTCCACCAAAAAGGTGTTCGAACCGAGCGCGAACTTCAATTGTGCATCGGCAAGTTCTTTGTTGCCTGAGTAAACCTGGGCCAACAAATCATGAAAGGGGGCAAGCGATGTCATCGGACTGCTTCCTCGACTTGCAAGCAACGCACCAAGGCCCCGGGGCGAGCCGAGCACCATCGCTTCGATCACTTCTCGGGGAGCCGTGTTTATGTTCAGTGGCTGTTCCACAGGGTACACGCTTACATATTTGCGCAGCTTCGTGAATTCATCATCGGTCATGCCTGCCGCTTCCCGCAATTGCCACACACTCACCAAGGGTCCCGCACGCGGGGCGATCGGGATCGCTTTGGATGAATAAGCCCCAGCCTGGTCCGCCCCCCCTGCCCTCACATAGCCGATGATCGCCTCGACAACTGAGGGAGCCAGGTTTGCGCGACTGGCAATGTCACGAAAGGCAGCTTCGGCATCATATGTGTCAGCCAAAACCAACCAGTTGACGTTAAACTTTGATTGCAAATCCACGATGCTTCCGCTGACCTCACCGCGATCAAGGTCAACAGTCAAATTCGCCTGGGCCCAATTGTCGTCCGCGTGATCCGTCTCGCCAAATTGAAGATCCTCTGAAATCAGTTGAAGTGCGAGAGCGTCATAAGCATCGAGATACAATCGCTTTTGCACCGTCGTTTGGTCAATCTCCTGCAGAGCCCGAGCTGTTTCAGTGCGCGCAATGACGAACACAATCGCAGCCGACATGGCGGCCACCATGATTAAGGCATTGAGCAAAACGAACCCACTTTGTTTCTTCATCGAAACGTCTCTATCATCGTGATCCGTCCGAGCGATGACGATGTGATCGCCACTTGTATTGCTTCCGGCAGAGCGGTGCTGAATGCTGTCGCTCCGTCTGTCTGAAGTGGCACCCATCCCAAGTCAGCACGATATATCAACACCTCCAACTGGCTCACGCCACGTAAATGGGTGATGCTTGGCGTCTGCAAACCCGGCGAGGCCGGGATCAACGTCGGCCAGTTGAAACGTTCAAGGCTTGCCGATTGCGGATCGACCCGCCAGGTTACGCGGTGAAATGCTGGTTCTCCGGGTGCCGACAAATGCCGTTGGCCTGCTACCGAAATAGAGAATGCCCCCGGTCCTGTTGAAAGGCTCGCTTCATACCCGCCACCGGGCATTGCAAAGGGAATTGGAACCATCGAGGCGAGATCTGCGCGTAGGAGACTCAGCGCTTGTGACAGTTCCCCAGTTTCTTGGGTTGCATCAACCAACTGGTCTCGCGCGCGCATGGTTGCAGTCAGGGATTGTAGTCCCATCACCGCCACCAAAGCAAAAATGCCCATGGCGATCACCAGCTCAAAAAGCGTGAGGCCCTTTTCATCGCGCCAGGTCATGGGCGTGCCAATGGACTTAGGTAAACGACGAGCAGCGCACCTATACCATCATCGGAACGCGCGTTGACCGACGCCTTGATTAATCCGCCGGACGTAAGTTCGAAATCTGTTGTCACATCGAAGCGAAATGCGCCCATGGTCACTTTTTCGGGCAAACTGTCCGCTCTGGCCGGTCCCAGCAACTTCAACTCTTCCACACGATTAAGGGCCACAGTTTGCGCCAGCACACGCTGCTCCGCGCCTTGTGCCTCGTGGACCGACTGGTTCAACCCGCGCATAGTGGCGACCGTTGCGATGGAGAGTATGACAATGGCAACCATCAGTTCAACCAGCGTGATGCCCCTGTCAGACGTCGAGCAACGCAGCATCAGATGGGTCCGCATTTTGGTAAATCCCAACCATCGCCGTCGCACCGAATTCTTTCAACTCGACTCACAAACTCGAGCAGGAATGGCGAATAGGAGCCGTTGGGCAGAAACAGAACGTCTGGCGCAAGAGGAACCAAGGGCTGATCTTTGGGTCGAAAAAGGACACGCGCGGACCAGCGCATCTCCGTGCCGGAAGTTTGCCAGATATTGTGCTCGCGAATTGCGGTTTGATGACCCCTTGGCGTTATGAACAGACCCTCGATTTGCTGCCCTTGAATCGCGCGGCTTCGTAGTGCCTCAAATCGTTGGTGAAAGGATGCGACGTCCGAGTTAATCGCGTTGGGAGGTCCAACAGTCGCAAGACTGACTCCGACTGCGAGCACAGCCAAGATCGCTGTGACGACCAATACCTCAATCAATGAGAACCCGGCCTCGGCCGGGGACTGTGTGGACATGGCCCCCGTCAGTTGACCTGCCATGTCCCGATATCCGCGTCTGACCCGCTTCCGCCTTGCACCCCATCAGCACCAAAGGAGAAGACATCAAACTCACCATGCACGCCCGGCTGAAGATACTGATAAGGTTGACCCCAGGGATCGTCGGGCAATTGCGCGATATAGCCGTTTTCCGCCCAGTTTGGCGGGACCGGGTCCGTCACAGGTTTGGTGACCAAGGCGGCAAGTCCTTGCTCTGTTGTCGGGTATTTGAAGTTGTCCAGGCGATACAGTCCAAGGGCACTGGAAATCGCACTAATGTCGGTACGTGCACGCGCTTCTCGTGCCTGATCCGGGCGGTCAATGACACGCGGTACGATCACAAGAGCCAAAATTGACAAGATGACAACGACGACCATCAATTCCAGCAACGAGAACCCAGCGTCCTTGCGGGCGTCCGTTTGCTTGTCAGGCACTACGATCGTTTGCAACTTCATCGCGCGTCGTCCTTAATACGCTTTGATCTAGGCGGCGCGGTTGGAATTTGTCAAACCTTTCCCCTGTCAGGTGCGACCATTCTGCAAATGGGTACAATTTGGATTTATTGAGTATCTTTGGCGTCTTACTGGTTTTGATCAGTCCCGCGGTCGGCTCCTATCTAGGTGTTCTGGTAGATCGATTGCCGCGCGGCGAAGATAGCGTCTCGAAACGCTCGGCGTGTCGGGCATGTGGCCATCCGCTTGGCCTAGGTGATCTCGTCCCAGTCATCTCCTTTGTGATGCGAGGCGGAAAATGCCGATACTGCACTGCGCCCATTCCGCCGTGGCATCTCTACATCGAACTCCTGGCGGCGGGCCTCACACTGATTGTGGTCCTGCTGTCCCCTACCCTGTCAATTTTGCTGGTCACAGTGCCATATATCTGGCTGCTGGTTGGCCTTTTTTTTGCCGACCTGATTTGGTTCCGGTTGCCGAACCCGTTCACTCTGCTCTTGTTGGCGGTAGGCCTTCTTCATGCCGGTGTTGAGCCTTCGCTGACCTTGCTGGATGGATTGCTCGGCGCCACGGTCGGTGGATTATGTTTCTGGGCGTTGCGAGCCTTGTACACTGCCATACGAGGGCGTGAAGGCCTCGGGCTGGGCGATGTCAAACTGATTGCCGGCATAGGGGCAGGGCTTGGTCTTAGTGCCTTGCCCTATGTGGTGCTGAGCGCCGCGTTGACTGGAATTTGCGCCGAGGTTGCAAGGTCATATCTAGCTGGATCGGACCTAACAGCCACGCGCCGTGTCCCATTTGGGGCGTATCTCTGCGGAACAGCTGTCCTAGTTTGGTATGCCAACGCGCTTTACTAAGCGGTCTCAAATTACCTTGCTTTGGTCTTGGAAATCCCACAATCTACCGGCGCTTTTTATATGTTTTCCGTGGATTAGCTACTGATCGAAATGGTGCTCATGTCTCGCAAATCTGCAATTCTTCTCGGCTGTGCAGCGTTCATCGCGATTTCCAACCCTGTCTTTCCGCAATCGAGCGCTCAGACACTTCCTGAAATGTCTGCAATTGTGGAAGCCTACAACTCCGGTGATTTTGTGACTGCGCGAAACGGGCTCGCTCAGTTGGCGGAGACCGGCAACCCTTTCGCGCAATATCGTTATGGTCGTATTTTGGCCGAGGGCCGAGGAGGACCGCAGGACATACCCAATGCGATCCAATGGCTCGACAAGGCGGTGCATCAAAACCAGACAGAAGCGGCGACTTTGTTAGCTAGGATTTTGCTGGGGTCTCCGGGGATAACGCCCGATCCCGAACGTGCAGTCACGCTCCTACAACGATCCGCGGCACGCGGTGACACCGAGGCACAGTTCCTTCTGGCGCGGATTCTTGAACAGGGTGAGATCGTTGATCAAGACTTCGAAAGCGCCCACAACTGGTATCTCGCCGCGGCGGAAAACCAGCACGTCGAAGCACAGTTTCGGTTGAGTAACGCTATCGCCGCTGGACGCGGCACAACGGCGGATATCACAAGCGCTATCGTTTGGCTGGAACGTGCCGCTAGAAACGGCTTTGTTCCTGCACAACTCGCGTTTGCAACGCGTTTGGAAACGGGCAACGGGGTCGAAAAGAGGCCCTCTGAGGCGATAGACTGGTTAAGGCGCGCGGCTGAGGCCGGTTCCCCCCTCGGTCAGCGTATTCTGGGATCGAAATACCTGTTCGGCGACGGCGTTGAGGAGAACATAGCCGAAGCGCTGAAGTGGCTGCACGCGGCAGCCGAGCAAGACGAACCCGGCGCGCTTAGTAATCTCGGGTTCGTCTATTCCAACGGCAAAGGCGTCGAAAAGGACGAGGTGCGGGGCTTCGACTACTATCAACGCGCCGCCGATCGCGGCCTGATCCGCGCAATGCTCGTTGTCGGTTTGATGCATGAAAACGGAACCGGGACGCCGAAAGACCCGTTTGCCGCCGCAAAGTCCTACCGCAATGCGCTCGCGTCCGGCGAAGAAGCAGGCGGCGCGCGATTGGGAGCTCTCATTGCAACCGGAGCGTTGGAAGACCAAATAGACCCAATTGAAGCCGCTCCCTGGGTTGCAGCGGCCGCCGGTCAAGGCGATCCTGCATCCCTGAATTGGCTCAAAACGCAGTCTGAACAAAACAATCACCGGGCTTCCGGTCGATTGGCAAACCTTCTCTTCGCTTCCGAAGATGATCGCGACCACGCGTTGTCACTGTTTGATAGAGCTGCCAATAACGGTGATGTATTCGCACAATTCCGGCTTGGGGAACTCTACGCCACAGGCGACGGAGTGCCCCAGGACTACATCCGGGCTCACAAATGGATGAACATCGCAGCGACGTTGGGCAACGAGAGCGCCGTGGAGAAAAGGGCTGTCATCTCTCAACTCATGACACCAACAATGCTGGCTGAAGCGCAGGCTGCGACCCGAGCCTATTTCGCTGCCGAAGCCAACCGCGTGCCAAAAACCGAGCAATCGGTCACTGTGACGGAATGAAGCAAACCTCCGCCATCTGGATCGCAATCGGATTTGTGATGCTGGCTGGAACGAGCCCAATGTCTGCGCAATCCTTGGCTGAGCTGACCGCCGCCGCGCAAAGCGGACATGTGGAATCTCAGCTCCTCCTTGGCCAGACCTACGACGCCGGGATTGAGGTCGCGCAGGACTACCAGGAGGCCGCCAAGTGGATCGAGATGGCAGCAAAGGCAGGCTCTCCCGAGGCACAGAACCTATTTGGAAAATACCACTTCGCCGGTCGGGGCGTAGAGCAAAACCAAAGCCTGGCGATCGAGTGGCTATCTAGGGCAGCGGAAACGGGCGAGGCGCAATATCTCTATGATTTGGGGATAGCCCTGCAAACTGCTGAAACAGGAGACAAGGACCTAGAAGCCGCCGCCGAGAAATTCGCGAGTGCCGCCGAGAGCGGGCATGTAGAAGCCATCGTGAGCCTCGCAGTGCTGTTTCAGGGAGGCAGCGGTGTCGAACAGGACTTCGCCGAGGCAGATCGACTTTATCGTCTCGCCGCCCGAACGGGTCATCCCAGAGCGATGAACAATCTTGGCTTGATGTTGGCTCGGGGCGAAGGGGTCGCGCAAAACTACGAAGCAGCAGCGGAATTGTTTCAAGCAGCGGCGGATTTGGGACTGAAAGAGGCCTTTCGCAATCTTGGAGTGCTATATGAAAATGGCTTTGGCGTTCCCTTAGACGAGACGCGAGCACATGAACTATATCGGCAGGCAAGTAATTCCGGTCCTCTGTCACAATCCGCAGACCAGAAATTCCTGTTTGACCGACGTCTCGGCGCGTTTTCTGGAACATCAGAGGCATTGGAGACCTATGAAAAATCCGCGCGGGCGGGCGATCCCATCGGGCAGTTCCTGCTGGCTTGGGCACATCTAAATGAGGCGGTACCTGACGCCTCGCCATTCGTTGCAGCAAAATGGCTGACCCAAGCCGCCGAGCGTGGACATGCGACGTCTATGACAAATCTAGGTATGATGTATTTTTCGGGCGTCGGCGTTCCGCAGGACTTTGTGCTGGGATACATGTGGCTGACCTTGGCCAGTCGGGCGGGAGAAGCAACTGCGCTTGAATTGCGTGATCAACTGGGCATGGCTATGCCGCGCGCCCAGATCAACGAGGCACAGCACCGCGCCAAGTCGCGATTCTGACGGGCTGAAACAACTAAAGTCTTAAGATTTCCTTTACTCCCGATAAGAAATTTCGTGCAAATTCGCAATTATGCGCCTAGGCTTGAGGTATATGGGGATGTCACCAGGACGGATTCGCGTTCGTTCTTTCTCGTCCCCTGTTGTGTGTCTTTGGTAACGAGGGAGGGGGAAACGATGAAAAAATTGTCCGCGATTTGCGTATTTTTGTCGGCGCTTGTGGCAGTTTCTGTGACCCCTACATTCGCAAATCAGGTCTTCCACCAACATAATTCGAACGCGATCTGGTTCGAAAACTGGGGCCAGATGTTTAATGGAACATTAGACGTTGTTGCGCCTGACGGGCGTCATTTCCGGGTCGAAGCGGCTGCCGGAACGCCAGTATTTCAGCTTGACCCCACGAATGTCATTGATGGCACCTATTCATATGAAGTGACCGCGGCAAAGCCCGAGAAGGTCAAAATCATCAATCCTCAAAACAATGGACGCGGCGAAAACGCCTCCAACGAAATGAACGAGGCGTTCAAAATGAACGGGCAGTTTACGGTTCTGCGGGGCATCATTGTAGAGCCCGAGGACGTAACGGAAGACAGTAACTAACCCGATGTGAAATCGGGCAATCTTGGAAGGTGACAGAAATGAATACTTTTTCAAAATTAGCGCTCTCTGCCAGCGCGCTGTGCATTAGCGCGACAGCGAGTTTCGCTGACCAGGTGATCGCCGATGATCTCATTGTGCAAGGGTCAGCCTGTATCGGGTTTGACTGTTCCAACGGTGAGAGCTTTGGATTCGACACCCTACGGCTGAAAGAAAACAATCTTCGCATCCACTTTGATGACACAAGTACCTCGGCAAGCTTCCCGCGCAACGACTGGCGGATTCTTGCGAACGACACGGGCAATGGCGGAGACAGTTACCTGGGGATTGAAGACAGCACCGCCGGCAGGCGCATTGTCACCTTCGAGGCCGGCGCCCCAGCCAATGCTATGGTGCTCGACAGTGCAGGACGACTTGGAATGGGTATCGACAACCCGGTTGTCGAAATGCATATCCGCAACGGTGACAGCCCGACCTTGCGTCTTGACCAAGATGGTTCAAGTGGCTTCGCAGCGCAGACCTGGGACCTCGCTGGCAACGAGGCCAATTTCTTCGTCCGCGATGTGACTAACGGAAGCCAACTTCCGCTAAAGATCAAACCAGGCGCAGATAGCGACTCACTTGTGATTGCTGCCAACAATGACGTCGGTGTCGGCACACAGAGCCCCTCTGCACCTCTTCACGTCAGAAGAAACACAGGCGTAGCGGGAGATATGCTTCGACTTGAGAACAATGAAGGGGTGGTGCTGAGATTGGTAGACACCGCTATTGATGGTCAAGAATGGACTGTTCAATCAAACAACGGTCTTTTTAGAATGGCAAGTCCTGCCGTTCCAGGGCCAGAGATGACAATCGATGACAACGGCAACGTCACGATCACTGGAACGCTTACAACTGCCGGGTCATGTTCTGTCGGATGTGACCGCGTATTTGATGAGGACTACGATATAAGGCCTATTGAAGTTCACGCGGAATATATGTGGGCGAATAAGCATCTCCCAGCTGTGGGTCCAACCTCGGAAAACGGCCCAATGAATATATCGGACAAAGTCGGCGGAATTTTGAACGAACTTGAGCATGCGCATATCTACATCGAAGAACTGAACCGCCACATTAAGGCGCTGGAGATTCGACTCGACTCGCTGGAAGATAGCTAATTCCGGCGTACAGGCATGTCTAAAACTCGCTGTCGGCTCCGAAGTCCTTCGGAGCCGAATTCTCTTGACACCAGAACCGATCCCGCGAGATGGCAGCGTCTCATGAGGAATTTCCGAGCGAAATACTTCGCGAAGCGCCTAATTTTCAAGAGGAAATTCGAGATCTAGGATTTTGACGGCCAACCCTCTGACAAGAACTGTTTTAATCTCTCATCCTCAGCGCTTCGCTTTGGCCTCATGCCTCATCGTGCTCTTGGCAGTGCTCTTCTGGACCGGTTCTCGCTACCCGGAACTCGACGAAAAAGCGATGATGAGCGGAGCGATCCAGCTGGAGGACCCGCTCGGGTTCGAGGCGCTGTTTCCGCTGACCGAAGGCATGGGTGTCATCGAGCGGATTTTCTATTCCACCATCAATTGGATCAACACCAACAAGAAAGGCATGACTTTTGGCGTGCTCTTCGCGGCAGCGTTCCTCACCGCCGCAGCCTATCTGCGCCAGAAAGGGTTCAAACGCGGGCTATCCAATGCTGTTCTTGGCCTTTTTCTGGGAGCACCACTAGGTGTTTGCGTCAATTGCGCTGCCCCGATTGCAAAAGGCATGTATTCGGCCGGTCTCAGGGCGGAAACCACTCTTGCAGCGATGATCGCATCGCCCACATTGAATGCGATTGTGCTGACCATGCTTTTCAGCATCCTGCCCTTCTACATGGCCGTCACGAAGATCGCTCTCAGTCTGATCATGATCCTCCTTGTGGTTCCATGGATCTGCGGCACATTGTTCGGGGGCACATCAAAAATTCCGAAACCTGAAATCTCGGTCCCAGAGCCGGAGTTCTTCCCGGAAACTGCCGCGAAAGAGGCGGTACCAAGTGCAATCCTGGAGGTGTCAAAAAGCTATCTGACGAACCTCTGGTTCATCATCAAAATGACTGTGCCGCTCATGTTTCTTGCGGGGCTCCTTGGCGCAACTGCCGCAACGCTTCTGCCGGGTGATATGATCCTTGGTCTGCAGTTTGGCGTTGTGATGCTTCTGATTGTCTCGATCGTCGGGGTATTCCTGCCTGTGCCCATCGCATTCGACGTTGTGGTCTGTGGCGCCCTCTTGTCCCTTGGCCTTGCCCCCGGTTATGTCATGGCCTTGCTCTTCACGCTTGGCACGTTCAGCATCTACTCCCATTTCATCGTTGCCCAATCGATCTCCGGACGGGTTGCGTTCTGGATGTCGGGGTCCGTTGTTGTGCTTGGCGTCCTCGCGGGTTTGGGCGTCCAGTTTTATCACAATTGGCAAAGCCAACGTGCGCTCGACTTACTGCTGAGCCAACTCTCGGTTGGTGCCGCCTACGCTCAAACTGCGCCGACCGTTTCGGTTGAAGCCATCCCATTCGCGGCGAGGTCCCCCGCTGCCGATCTGCCGTTTACGCGTTTTGAGGCCAAAGAAATTGGCATCGATAAGCCCGTGGAATTCTCGTTCAAGGATATGTGGCCTCCCTTCTGGGAAGGGCGCAGTCTGGCCAGCGGCGATATTGATCGCGACGGCGACATCGACCTCGTCATCGCCTCGACCGAAGTCGGTTTGTACGTCTATTTCAACGACGGTACCGGCCAATTCACCCGAAGCGTTCAAGATCTCGGCCCGGTCGCGAATTGGCAGGTCTTTAATGCCGCCCTCGTCGACATCGACAATGACGGGTGGAAGGATCTGTTCGTCGCGACATACCGTCAGGGCAACTGGATTCTGCAGGGACAGGGCGGTAAGTTCGACACCGAAAATCCCCAATCGATCCGTAACGTCGAAAACGCTCCTCTGAGCCTGGCTTTGGCCTTCGATGACGTCGATCGGAACGGTACCCTTGACGCCGCCCTTGGGAATTGGGCGGCAGGTTGGTATCGGCGTGTCCCCGGCGAAGAATCTCGCAACAGGTTGATTTTGAACCATAAAGATGGAGATTTCGGAGAAAACTTCACCGATCTGCCTGCCATTCCCGGGGAAACGCTGACGATCCTCTTCTCCGATATCGACCAAAACGGAACCGCCGATTTGCTCGTTGGAAATGACTTCGAAATCCCCGATGCGCTGTATCTTGGCGATGGCAATGGTGGCCTCGATCAGGTCAGTTTCCACGATCATCTCGTACCGCACACGACCACGACGACAATGGCGATCAAGACCGCTGATCTGATGAATGACGGAAAACCAGAGGTGTATTTCGCCCAGATCGCAGGTCGTGCCTCTGGGGTCTCGGAGACGTTGAAGATGCAGCCGCTCAATGGCTATTGCGACGCCATCTCTGACAGCGATGCGAAAGCGATCTGCAACAAAAACATGGAAATCAAATCCTGGTACAAATCCGGCAATAACTTCGACCCGACCTACGCCAATCGCTGCCAATCCCTCAAGGCTCCCGATCAGGCCGAATGCAAGGCGATGCTGGTGAAAGACATTGCAATCCAGCGCCGCGATCCGTCTCTTTGCGGTCTCATCCCCAAAGGCCAAAGCGAAGCTCAATCGTTCTGCGACATCCATTTCTGGCCGCCACGCGAAATCACGCTGGCGGAAAAGGATGCGTCGATCCCGCAGATTTTGCGCTCAAACGTGCTTCTTGAACTGGACGGCGATGTCTATCGCGACACTGCAGAGGCTCGCGGGCTCCATGTTGGCGGATGGAGTTGGGACACCAAGATCGCAGATTTTGATCTCGATGGATTTCAGGATGTCTACATCGTTAATGGCACTTGGGTTCCAAACGAGGTCTCGCCGTCAAACCTCTATTTCCGCAACAACGGTGATGGCACCTTCACCGAAGCGTCCGGCCCCTTTGGGCTGGAGGATTACCTGATGACCGCCGCAGCAACGAAGTTCGACATGGATGGGGACGGCGATCTCGACATGGTCACTCACCCCGTGAACGGCCCAACCACGGTCTTTCGCAACAATTCGCAAACCGGCAATGCCATCGCCTTTCAGTTGCGGGATCTTCGCGGCAATGTCGACGGGATCGGTGCACGGGTCGAAATCACGCTCAGCGACGGCACGAAGCTGATGCGCGAGGTCCAGATGGGCGGCGGGTTCATGTCTTTTGACGCCCCAAGGGTGCATTTCGGCCTATCGGACGCCATTTCGGTCGAAGAAGCGGCAATTTTTTGGCGCACAGGACCGCCTACACGGCTCTCAGACGGGCTTGAGACTGGAAATCTCTACGTTGTGACTAGAAACGGTTCTTAAGCCTCTTGGCGCTTCTCCGGCTGTCTCACGCTCATTTGGAGAGGAAGCGGTCCGGTCGGAATTGACCCTTGGACCCGTATCTGGTCTTTAGAGCCACAAGCACGGTCCGTAAGACCGTGGGCGACGAGGGGAGAGCGACGTGGTCGGCAAAATCAGCGTTATCACTGTGATGTCTGTTGCAATCTCGCTGTCCGGCTGCGCCCTGCCCCGCGGCGCAGCGCTCCAATCAGAGATCGTCAAGAATTCCGAGACTGAAGACGCACAATTTGCCGTCTATCCGGTGACAAAAGACCTACTCTCTCGCTTTGCAAAATGGCCGCGTACGGGAAACGTCACACGCTATTCCTGGATTGGAAAACAGAAAGGCCCAATCGGGCGCGTCATCCTACCGGGCGATGTCGTCGATGTGTCAATTTGGGACATCGACGAAAACTCCCTGCTGATCAGTCGCGAGCAAAAAGTTGCGCAGCTTCAGACCATGCGCGTTTCCACAAATGGCACGGTTTTTGTACCATATGTTGGCTCGGTTCGGGTGGGCGGGATGACAGATGCAACCGCGCGTGAGGAAATTCAAAACGCGCTTCTAGAGGTTTCAACTTCGGCACAGGTTCAACTGTCCTCACAACCCGGCCAGCGACATTCGATCAACGTCGTCTCAGGCGTGAACTCACCCGGCGCGTTCCCGCTCGCTGAACGCGATATGACGGTGCTTGCCGCTCTATCACTGGCGGGTGGTGCGCAGTCTGGCTTCCAGAATCCACAAATCAGATTGCTTCGTGGGAACAGCACTTACACGATTTCTCTTGCGAAGCTTCTTAAGTCGCCCTCGCTCGACACGACATTGCGCAACGGCGACAAGATCGTCGTGGCCGAGGACGAAAGTTATTTTCTGGCACTTGGTGCCACCGGCCGCGAGGAGTTGATCACCTTCCCGAAAGAGCACGTTTCCGCGCTTGATGCGATATCACTGATGGGCGGCGTGAATGATGCGCGCGCCAATCCTGAGGGCATTCTTGTTCTGCGTGAATATGGATCGCGCGCTGTGCGAGCAGACGGCGTCAACGGTCCCGAAAACACCCGGGTTGTCTTCACAATGGATCTAACAACCGCAGACGGTCTTTTCAGTGCTGGAGACTTCAAGATTCACCCCAAAGACGTCGTCTACGCAACCGAAAGCCCGATCAATAACGCACGCACCATTTTCGGTCTAATCGGTGCGGTATTTGGAGTGGCCAATCAGGTCGACAATTAGCCCCTAACTGAGCCCGGCTGCCTTTCGGAGAACCGCGCTCATGCGGCTTTGCCAACCCCTGCCCTCCGCCTTAATGGCTTCGATCACTTCGGGGTCCAGACGAAGCGTGGTTCGTACTTTCGTGACATCGCGTTTGGCGACCTTCGTTTTAGATCACTACAAAAAACACAAGTTTCATTGCAACATCAAAGCGAGTTCGCTTCCGCGAATTCCCGAAAAAAAACGCTCAATGGGTCTTATCAGGCTCTATTGCAGGGGCCTTCCCGACCGCCCAGGCCCGCCAGATGCCGACCTGGTCATGAAGCGTTTGAAAGCGGCGGCGACAAAGCCCAAGCCGAAAGCCCCTTCCGTGAATACGTACCGACGTTCGATCCATGAGAGCGGGATCAAATGCACTCGACGCGGCTCTCAAGTTGTATTGGAGTTCTCCGAGAGCGCGAGACCTGAGACGCTGCGTGAGTGGTTTGAGCTCTATATGGCGGATCACTGCTAAGTTTCGGGAATTACCATTGGTAATGTCTAGTAAAATACAATAAAAACAATACGATAGTAACTAGTTACCGGCTGGTAATTTTGCGGCTTTACGGGGTGACTCCCTTAGCTGCTGCTGTTAGGAGACGACAAGGCAGCAAGTCGAGGCGCGCAAGTTGGACGTTGAAGAAACCGCATTGGACGGCGTACTGATCCTGACCCCAAAACGTTTTGGCGACGCTCGCGGTTTTTTTTCGGAAGTCTGGAAAAAGACTGCCTTGCTGGGTGTGGGGATCGACGTAGAGTTTGTTCAGGACAACCAGTCCCTTTCTGCTGAAGTGGGTACGGTCCGCGGCCTTCACTACCAGTCGCCACCGCATGCACAGGACAAATTGGTGCGCTGCGGGGCAGGGGCCCTGATGGATGTTGTCGTCGATGCAAGAAAAAGCTCCACCACCTATGGCGAAGTGGTTGCCGTCGAACTTAGTGCCGAGAATGGCAAACAGTTATTCGTACCAAAGGGGTTTCTCCATGGGTTCGTTACTCTGAAGCCGGACACCGAAATCCTTTACAAATGCAGCGACTACTATGCGCCGGAGTGCGATGGCTCCGTCCATTTCGAGAGCGCCGATTTGAACATTGACTGGGGAATTGATCAGTCTCGGGCCATTGTCTCTGACAAGGATGCAAATGCTGTCGATTTTGCCAAGTTCGACTCGCCGTTTGACTGAGGCGCTGAGATGAAAATTCTTGTGACAGGCGGTGCGGGATTTATTGGGTCGGCGGTGGTGCGTCAGGCCATTCGAGATGGCCATCAGGTCGTGAATGTCGATGCGCTGACTTATGCAGCATGTCTCGCCAATCTTGACCCAATTGCCAACGCGCCCGGATACAGCTTTGAGAAGGCCGATATTTGTGACGCCGGTGAGATGGCGCGCATCTTTGCCGAGCATCAACCAGACGCTGTAATGCACCTCGCCGCAGAAAGCCATGTGGACCGCTCCATAGATGGACCCCAAGCGTTTTTGCAGACCAACGTCATGGGCACGTTCACGCTACTTCAAGCCGCACGTACATATTGGGATATTGCAGGGCGCCCGAACGGATTTCGCTTCCACCACGTCTCTACCGACGAAGTCTACGGGACTTTGGGCGCGGATGGTCGGTTCAGCGAAACAACGCCCTACGCCCCAAATAGTCCCTATTCTGCCTCAAAAGCGTCATCTGATCACCTTGTGCGCGCGTGGGGCGAAACTTACGACCTGCCGTTTGTGATCACAAATTGTTCCAACAACTATGGTCCGTATCATTTCCCTGAGAAACTAATCCCCGTTGTCATTCTCAATGCGCTCGCTGGAAAAGACATTCCGGTTTACGGCAAGGGTGAGAATGTACGCGACTGGCTTTACGTCGAAGATCATGCTGACGCACTTCTGACGGTTCTGCAAAGCGGGCAGAACTCGCGAACTTACAATGTCGGCGGCGAAAATGAGGCAAGAAATATCGACATCGTGCGCATGATCTGCGGGCTGCTGGACGAACTCCGACCGAAAGCGGCACAATACGAAGATCAGATCACCTTTGTCGCGGACCGCCCCGGTCACGATCTGCGCTATGCCATTGATCCAACCCGCATTCGGGAAGAACTGGGATGGCGACCCTCTGTGACTTTGGAGCAGGGCCTACGCAAGACCGTCGAATGGTATCTCGCCAACGAAGACTGGTGGCGCCCTTTGCAGCGGATCGCCGAAGAACGTCGAGGAACGGGGGCATGAAAGTCGCCGTGTTTGGTCAAACCGGACAAGTGGCCACTGAGCTTCAACGTCGCGTTCCGCCCAACGTGCAAATAGAAGCTCTGGGCCGAGACAGGGTCGATTTCGCGAGGCCCGATGACTTGGGAACCGCTGTGCGCGAACTGCATTGCGACGTGATCATAAATTCCGTGGCCTACACAGCGGTCGACAAGGCAGAGCAGGAGGAGGAACTGGCCAGCGTTGTGAACGGCGCCTCTGTCAAAGCTCTTGCGCGGGCCTGCGCGGATATCGGCAAGCCGTTGGTGCATATCTCCACCGATTATGTTTTCGACGGAAGCGGAGACGCGCCTTGGCGGCCCGATGACGACACCAATCCCCTTGGCGGCTATGGTCGCAGCAAGCTCTTGGGTGAGACCGGCATTGCAGAAGCTGAGGCAAATGCTGCTGTGCTTCGAACCTCCTGGGTGTTTTCGGCGCATGGCAGTAATTTTGTCAAAACCATGCTACGCCTTGGAGCTGAGCGCGACAGGTTGACGATCGTGGCCGATCAGGTTGGTGGCCCAACCTCTGCGGCGTCGATTGCAGATGCTTGCCTGACATTGGCGCGCAACCTTTTTGAGGGTCGACCACCGGGGACGTATCACTTCGCGGGAGCACCGGATGTCAGTTGGGCAGATTTTGCCCGTGAAATTTTCACCCAGTCAGGATTGGCCACCGAGGTCGTCGATATACCAAGTTCTGACTATCCGACGCCTGCCAAAAGACCGTTCAATTCGCGACTTGATTGTACTTCCATTTACGAAGAACACGGGATTTCCCGCCCCGATTGGCGGGCCGATCTCAAGGACGTTTTACAGGAACTCATATGACACAGCGCAAGGGCATCATTCTGGCTGGTGGCTCCGGCACGCGGCTATATCCAATCACTCAGGGCATCTCCAAACAGTTGATGCCGATTTATGACAAACCGATGGTCTATTATCCCTTGAGTGTCCTGATGCTCACAGGCATTCGCGACATCGCTGTTATCACGACGCCCGAGGACCAAGATCAGTTTCAGCGCCTTTTGGGTGACGGCAGCCAATGGGGAATTTCACTGACCTTCATTGTGCAACCGCGCCCTGAGGGTCTGGCGCAGGCTTATCTGCTCGCTGAGAGATTCCTGGACGGCGCTTCAAGCGCTATGGTGCTTGGGGACAATATCTTCTTCGGTCACGGCCTTCCGGACCTTCTGAGCGCCGCCGACAGCGCATCTGAGGGCGGAACTGTGTTCGGGTATCGTGTCAATGATCCGGAGCGTTATGGCGTTGTCGAGATGGATGAGAGGGGCAATGTGGTTGATCTCATTGAAAAGCCCAAAGTGCCGCCAAGCAATCACGCGGTTACTGGCTTGTACTTTCTTGATGGTAGCGCACCGGAACGGGCGAGGACAATTGATCCGTCGGCACGAGGCGAACTGGAGATCACGACGCTGTTGCAAACCTACCTGCGTGACGGAGCTCTAACGGTCCAGCGAATGGGCCGCGGCTTCGCTTGGCTTGATACCGGAACACATGGTAGTTTGCTTGACGCAGGGAACTTCGTGCGCACGTTACAGTCGCGACAGGGTATGCAAACCGGGTGTCCCGAAGAGATTGCCTACGAAAAGAGCTGGATCACGGCCGATCAACTTCGCCGCATCAGCGAACGCTACAAGAAGTCGACATACGGCAAGTATCTCTTATCGCTGATCGACTAAAACCGGTTGAGGGCTAGCGCCGCGAACAGTCCGATTTGCCCAAGAAAACCCTGTCGATAGATGCCCGGTTCGCGCATGATCTTGAGCCGTTCCAACAATTGGGCGTCGCGACGCATCAAAACTGTATCCAGTGCCTCGCGGTTCGTTGCCGTCAACAAATGCCGGTTTTTTTCTAGTGCGGCTAGGTTTGCGGTATTCCAGTGTCGGTAGTCGCCGCGCACCATCCGCTTTAGTCGTTTGACTTTGGCGCGGGTGCTGTCGGCGCGACCGATCTGATTGGCGGAGTGCTGCCGATAGTGCATGCATGGGGCTTCATCAAAGAGGATGTGGCCACCCGCGCCAGAGATGATCTGGTAGAGCCACCAATCATGCACCTGAACATCAAACTCGGGAACAAGCGCTTTTTGCACTATCCGCAAGGCCGCATTGTTGAACACCATCGTGTTGCCGCCCGCGAAGTTCTGTCCGAGTGCGTGCAGGAAACCCAGCTCGACCGTCGGAAAACGCGATACGCTGATCGTCTCCAGATTTTCATCGCATTGTAGTGTGGAAGCACCATAGAGCGCAGGGGCCTCACCAACCTCGCTGAGCATCTCCGCTGCTCTTGACAACTTGTCGGGAAACCAGACGTCGTCCTGGTCAGAGAGCGCTGTGAATTCAGTTTCGGGGTCGACAAGGCGCAACGCGTTTAGAAAATTGACCGCATAGCCACGACCTGGACCTTGCGAAACTTGTATCTCGACATTGGCCGCTGCCTGCTGAAAGGCGGCGACAATTGACAGAGTTGTATCAATTGAGCCGTCATCCGAAATAAGCACCTGGTCGGGTGGCAAATGCTGAAGCGCGATGCTTTCTAGCTGCTGCCGCAAATAGGTTGCGCCGTTGAAAGTGCACATTACGACGGTGAATTTTGGTTTTTTCGCCAAATTTGATGGGGCCGAGCCAGACAATTCCACGTCTGAGTCTATCATGTAGTTTACATTTTGGTTTTAACCGTGTGGACGATCAATGGAGGCGTGTCAATTTCTGGATCGGGGACATGAGCGCGGTTCGCCAACATCGGGGACATGGACACAGCGTCGATTTGATTCGGCTCCGCGCTCGAGAAATCGACGATATTTCGCTGAGGCGGTCGTTCGTAGTGCCACTGCGCCCATCAAACGAAATAATTGTTCCGGAGCGCGCAAAAAGCTCCGAGCAAATGTCCTAAAAGTCGAAGATTAAGCCCTGCTGTGTTCAAGACTCGACCGTATTTCTGACACGCTACCGTCGAAATCCAGGTTACTTGCCTGAACCATCCGCAGGCCATTGGGGCTTTATTCATTAGCTTTTTTGCGATCTGGCGAAGAACATCGTGACCGATTTTGGGCACGCGCTCCCAAAAGCCGTTAAAAGCTGGATCACTTGATCAACAATTTGATTCAACGGCGGTCACGGAAATAAAGAATCCCGTAATTCTGGGGTGATCAAGGTCCCCTTCGCAAACGCGAGGTGGACCAAATGCCAACGAATACAGAGATTGCCTTAACCTTGGGGCAAGGTTCCGAACCGTCTTCTGAGACGATATCAGAGAGCCATTTCGGAGGCGTATTCGTCGGCTATCGGGCACTCGAGCGATTTGAGGACTTCACAGCAGACATCTCAGGAAACGTGATCCGTTGGCCCGGCGGTCACGCGGCCGAAAGCACGCCATGGTATGGGCTGGAATTCGACAACCTGGTAGACCCAAACTCGAACAAAGCGGGCCTATCCGAAGTATTGAGTTCCTGCGCCGACAACGCCTGTGACTTGGCGATTGTGATCCCAACTTCCGACTACGCTTCAGATCCTGCGGCAGCATCGGCTGCCGTAACAGATTTTCTCCAGCGATTGTTTAATTTGGAATTGGGCCCGATCCCTGAAAAAGTGACGCTTGAGCTTGGAAACGAGTACTACGGCATCGGAGATTTCAAGAACAATCCGAGCAAATATGGTGAAGTCGCCAATAAGATGTTGGAGGCGATTGCCGCATTCGAAGAAGCCAACCCACATTTGGCAGATGTCCTAAATACGACCGTTCAATTTGGGCGCTCGGAGTGGGACAATGCAGAGATAATTTCAGAAATAAGCCCCGATGGTTTAGCCATTATCGATGCTCTGGTTTATCATCGCTTCTCGTGGTCGCTTGACGACGCGGACGCGTTTGAAGCGCATTACATCAACTCCTTCGACGCTTGGCTTGATGCTGGATTGGATCCGGATACGGAAATTTTTGTTTCGGAATGGAACATTGCATCCTGGACCAGAACCGAAGCATTGGCGCGGTTTCGCGAGAGCTATTTGGAAGAGTTTGGCATTGTTGCAACCATTACCGATACCGAAGTTGAAAACCGAACCAACACCAACTTTGAGAGGTTTTGGCAGACGGGTGTATTGGTCTCGCCGAGTGGTGAACATGTGGCGACAGAGTGGGGTCTTATCAATCGTGACTACGGTCTCGCCCAGGCATCAGGCATGCTGGAGATCTTTAATTCCTTACTGGCAACCGGTGCCGACGCCGCAACATTGTATGGGATCGATACGCAGCACTCTGGCCGCGTGTCGTTTGGCGAGACGACGTATGTCGGCGGCGCCCTCCTGCAAATGATGTCACAAACTCTGGTTGGAGCGTCCCAGCTATCCATTGAACAGGAAAATACTAGAGACTTTACTCCCGACGTTTTTGTGTTTTCTGCCGACGGTCAACTCATCATTTATGTTAGCGCGGACCAATTCCTCGACGCCACACAAGGCTCACAGACGACGCTCAATCTCGCAAGTCTGGGATACGAAATTCAGAGTGTATCCGCGCGGACACTTACGTCGCAGCTCTCAGATAACTGGATGACTGAGAACGGAATTATTGACGTTGCGGGCATTGATGAAACCCCGGAGTCGCGGCTCTATGAAACGCCGGTCATTTCTGATTTGATGGTGCAATTTTCTACGTCGGCGATTGAGCTGGAGTTTACTCAACAACATCAGGTCATTGAGCTTGTAATTGATGCGGTACCGCTGCCTTCCGATGGGGAGAACCCAGGCGAAAGCACCAACTACATCGTCGGAACCGACGCCGCAGATCATTTAATTGGAACCGATGGGCCGGATCACGTGATCGGAGATTTCGGGATTGACACGATTGAATCTGGTGCCGGTGACGACGAAATTTTTGCTGGCGGCCAGGGAGACCTGATTTTTGCGGGAAGCGGAAACGACTATGTCGATGCCGGACTGGGTCCTGACACTGCATATCTTGGGGACGGGGACGACTACTTTGTCGATGGGAACCAAGACTCGAGCTTCGGAGCAAGCACTATCTTTGGCGGCGCTGGCAATGACGAAATTCATGCGAAGGGCGGGGATGATATTATTTTCGGTGGATCGGGCAACGACACGATTTTCGCCGGAAACGGCAACGATAAGATCAACGCAGGCGGCGGTGTCAATTTGGTTTCAGGTGGCGACGGGTCGGATGAGTTTGAGTTTTCGACAGAGACAGGTTCGACCCACATCACTGACTTCCAAGTTGGTATCGATAAGGTGGCCCTTGGGGGTGTGCTGGAGTCTTTGGGCCTGAATTCAGATGCAGTGGAAATCCAAATTGAGTCGGTTGGGATGGTTCGATGTTTTGACGATCCGTTTTCGTCGGACGGCATCAAAGTGGGGGTTTACCAAGCTGGCGACGATGTCGTGATAAACCTTGAAGCGACAGGAGATCTTTTCCTCAACCGATCGGAGCTCATTCTCGAAAACGTTCAGGTTGAGCACATCTCACTGGATGAATTTCTATTTTGAGTTCTTGAGCTCCAAAAGCTATTTCGGAGTCGCAGTTCTGACGTTAGGCACGGTGTCCAGTCCCATTTCTATGGGCCGTTTTTGAGCAGTGTTTCTGGAATAGGCGGGCGCATGTTTAGGGCTTGATGAGACCGAACCCGCAGGTGACCTAATCCGCCCTGATAAACTCCATTACCATTGGGAAGTCGTCGCCCGGGTTGCGTATTGTACTGTTGACCACACCGTCAACGAACTCCCCAAGCGGACCAAAAGTACATAATGCGTTTCGCACTTCGCCGGTGATGAACCCCATAGACATCGATGTTCTCAAGCCTGATGCAGAGCAGGAATACTCCATAGTAATGTCCGCCACACCAGAGACGCTCGTCGATGGACGGCGGTCGATGTCGGTGGTGAAAATGGTGCCGTCGAGGCCTCCGCTGTCTTGACAGTTGTTGAGTGTATCTCCGGAAACCGACCATCGCCCGGTTGCGGGACGAACTTCGCCCTGAAGATTGACTGTGGTATCGTCCTCCGCGCCCGAAGGATCAAAAACGAGCATTCTGAAACTGTTGGCACTTGCCTCGTAGGAGCCACCGGCGTTGTAAGTGACTGTTGCGTCAAAATTCGCTCCTTGGCCCTCCAGTTTAAGCTGGGTCGCATCCAAAATCACGCCGCACAGTCCTTGCATCCAAGCGACAGGACCACCTCGTGCCAGCGTCCAGTTCCCAACGACGCAAGGATCGACTTCGGTAGAGCCCATACAAGCATTGTCTTGTGCCGGTGCCGCATACGCGCATGTCAAAGGAAAAAGAGCAAGTAGCAGAAATCGTTTCATAAAAGCGCCTTTTCGTGGTCAAGGTCACGTTCACAATGCCATGAACATCGAACGTTCTCAATTCGATCTGCGCGAGATCGCCGTTCGTCTCGACGGGCCAGCCGCCTTGGGCTACGCTGCAGATCAACGCGAACCAAGTCGTCGCGTTATCGCCGCCCGATGCACTCTTTCCATCGTGGTGAAAAAGACAGATGCAAGCGGCGCATTTCCTTGTGTTCGATGCCTGCGTCATCGACAGGATTGGGAACGACGCTGTACGCCAATTGGGGAGACAACCGATTTCTGTTGCCAAGCTTATTGTCGCCTTGTGCGCCCTTTTCTTGAACGCACAACAGGCTATCGCGCAGATCATTGGCGATTGCGAAGGCAGTTCAGTCAATCACATCGTAAATGACCTGCATCCAGACGCCTTTGTGAGTTTTGCCAATGGCGCGATACGGGTCGCCGACGTGTATGTTGACGCCAATCTGGCCAGCAATGTCGTTGTTGTTGTGTTTCACCCGCGACGAAGCGACTTGCAGGGTGCCGGATACTTCGAAGCGTGCACCGTAATCTACAGTTCTCGCACTCGGTCGCCCTATTTCGGTCAGGTATTTCTGCGGAGAGCGACAGCCAACTACGATGCAAATGACGGTCTGACACTGTCTGTTCCGGTCCGGTACTACTACTCTGATCAAGATACCGAGACAGGAACCTTGTCACTGACGATCAATCAGAAACTCGGCACCGTTGTGCCGCGGGAGCAATGATACCAAACTACCGGACTTAATCCTGTAACTTAACGCGTTTGAGTGTACTTGAACCTCTAATTTTCAGCGATTAGTTTCGTTAAGCCGTCGAAGGCGCGACGACGATGTTAACTCTCAAGGTCCGCTTCGGGCGGGAAACCCTTTATCCGCCATCCAAGGATCCATGGATTGCGAATTGCGCCAGGTCTGCTTCGCGCGACTCGATCGATCTGTATGCCTCGTTCACGCCGACATCGCTCAATTCTCGTGAGACTGCGAGCACGGTGTTGGGGGGCTGTTCGCTGCACAAGGCGATCATCTGTTGGATTTCTTCATGTGCAACCGGGCGCGCCGCATCGGTGGAAGGCGCGCCGTAAACCGCGACAAAATGGGCGGCGAGAGCGTCCACCAGAGCGTCAATCTCAGACGGTTCGATCTTTGTGACCGCGACGAAGGTGACGCGTCCGAAGGTCTCGACCCCAAGCCAGCCATTGGTGAAGGCTTGGCGCGCTTTGCCCACCAGATCGGCCTCGGTGAAGTTGGAGAACTCGAACCCGCCGGAGATGCACCATTCACCGGTGCGCGCGGGCGAGCGGTAGACGTTCATATCGCTTTCATCGAAATGGATCGCACGGGCCAGCAGCATCTCAATCCTCCTCCAGAAGGTCGGTGAGCGGGATCAGATGGGTGGTCTCGGCATCCCGGATCAACAGGCCGAACCGCTCATCGACACCAAGATAGGTTCCGGAGGTTCCGCCCCTCTCGATGTCCTCGCCGATCCCATGCGCCAGACCGCGCCATTCCTGATGCAGAGGCCCGACACCGTCATCGCTCCAGCGATTGATGCCGACCAGCGTGTGTTTGACCCAGGATTCCAAGAGCGCGCCGGGTTCGACATCCGCACAGCCTTCGGCATAAAGCGCGGTCTTGTCCGGCGTCTCACCGGGTGCGTCGTTTTCCGGCCAGAGCGGCAGTTCCAGACCGACCACAAGCCACGCAGGCTCCGCGTCAGGGTCACTCTCTGACGCCGCGACCCGAAACCGCCCGCAAGAGGCGCCATTGACCCGAATGCCGCCATCCCAATCCAGATGTACCGCCACTTCCGGCGGCCCCAGCGCACCCAGCGCGTTTTGAAATCCGACACCGCAGACCGGCAGCATGGCCATGGCATCCTTCAAGGGCACATCCGGTGCAAATACAATCGCCCCGCGCAGGGTGTCGGCGCCCAGATTGTAGACGACCAGACCGGCGTCACAGCCTTTGACCGCCTCGACGCAGGCCTTCTCAAACGGGTCGATCTGCCCTTCGACCGGGTGGCCGGAAAAGAGCGGAGGAAAGCTTGGTGCACTCATGAATTTCCGTCTGCAATCAGGGCTTTCGCCACCGTGCGGAACCCTTGCGCCTGCGCGGAGTCCGGCTTGGAGACCACGATCGGCGCACCTCCATCCGCCGCCATGCGAATGTCGAGATGCAGCGGGATTTCCGCCAGCAGCGGCACGCCGAGCTTCTCGGCCTCCGCTGTCACGCCGCCATGGCCGAAGACATGTTCCTCATGCCCGCAGGCAGAACAGATATGGGTGCTCATATTCTCGATCATGCCCAGGATCGGTGTGTTCATCTGATTGAACATATCGATCCCCTTGCGCGCGTCGAGAAGGGCGACGTCCTGCGGGGTCGAGACGATAATCGCGCCATCCAGATGCGCCTTCTGGGCGAGCGTCATCTGCACATCACCGGTTCCCGGCGGCAGGTCGACGATCAGCACATCGAGCGCGCCCCATTGCACCTGGGTCAGCATTTGCTGCAGTGCGCCCATCAGCATCGGACCGCGCCAGACGACCGCCTGATCCTCATTGGTCATCAGCCCGATGGACATCATCGTGACGCCGAAATTCCTGAGCGGCAGGATCAGCTTGCCATCGGGGCTTTGTGGACGGCCTGAGACGCCGAGCATGCGCGGTTGCGAGGGGCCATAAACATCGGCATCCAGCATGCCCACGCGCCGCCCCTCCGCAGCAAGAGCACAGGCGAGGTTCGCGGCAATTGTCGATTTTCCGACCCCGCCCTTGCCCGAGGCGATGGCGATGATCCGGTCGACGCCGGGGACTTTTTCGGGACCCGCCGGTTCCGCTTTACGGCCCATCTTGAGGTCCGGCGGCGGCGCCTGCTGGCTGTGGGCGGTCATCACGATGGAGACCGACGCCGCCCCCAATGCGGTCAGTTTGCCCTCGGCTTCCGCCTTCACCGCCATGTAAGGCTCGGGACTGGCCACCTCCATCACAAAGCGCACCGCCCTGTCATCCACGTTCAGCGCCCGGACCAATCCGGCCTCCACGATATCCGCGCCCGAAGGGTCCTTGACCTCGCGTAGCGCCGCCAGCACGTCTTCCCGAGATAGGGTCACTTAAGGTCCCGTGATCTCACCGGTGACCACATGTTCGAGGTCCAGCCCCTCGATGGTCAGGACAGCCTTCACGGCGAAGGTCTTGCCAGAGGTATCGCCCGCAGCGCGCATCGCTTCCTCGATCGCCTGCTGGGACGTCACGCCCACCTGCTTGAGAAATTTCCGCATCGACATGTTGAAATCATCGCTCACGACCGTCTCCTCCCACTAAGTCGTCCTGTTGACCTACCGACACTAGCGCTCCTAGGCTGACTTGCAACCGGATGCTGGCATCAGGAGGCGCTGCCATGCTGAAAAACCTGGTGGTGATCTTGTCACTGGCCGCGACACCGCTCGCGGCGCAGGAGAGAGCCTTCACCCTGGATGCCCCCGACACCCTGGTCGAAAGCGGATTTCTCAAACACCTCCTGCCGCGATTTTCGCTGAAGACCGGCATTCGGATCACGCTTGGCGAAGGTGCGGCGGCTTTCGGGGCGGAAGGAACGCCGGTGTTCCGGAGAGACGCCAAGATCTGGCACTTTTTTGGGGACGGAGGAGCGCAGGCTGCTGCCTTCGAAGACTGGCTGTTGTCGGAGGTCGGCAAGCGCACAATCGATCAGTTCAAACCGGAGAGCGGCGCGCCGTTCCGCTCCGATGTCGCGGTTCAGGCCAAGGCGGAAATGGTGGAACTGACCGGCGATTTGGCGCTGGGCGAGAAGATCAGCCTTGCCCATTGTGGCCGCTGCCATGTGATCAATGACAGCAATCGGATGAACGCCATCGGCTCTTCACCGTCCTTTGCCCTGATGCGCACGTTTTCCGACTGGCAGCGGCGCTTCCGCACCTTCTTCGCGCTGAAACCGCACCCGGCGTTCACCCAAGTCACAGATGTCACGGAACCCTTCGCCGACAACTTGCCGTCCCCCATCGCGCCGGTCGAAGTGACCCTGGAAGAGATCGAGGCGATCATGGCCTATGTCGGTTCGATCCAGCCCGCCGATCTTGGCTCGCCAATCCAGTTTCAGTGATCTTTCCGCTTTGAGAAATAATCTTCGGTCGTGACGGGGCGTGGCCGTTCACCGGCCGCGAAGGGGTTATCTTCCGAATGGAACTGCGTCTGGATGCGACAATTGTCACACATCTGGATCATCCGCGCCCGGTCTGAGGTGGCGAACATCGAGTGCTTCTCCGCCAGTTGATCCATGATCCGCTCGATGGTGGATTTCACGCCGAACAGCGCGCCACATTCGACGCAGGCAAAGGGCTCTTCCTCATGCAGGACCTTTTGGCTCAGCGCCGCATCGGTCAGATCGAGCTGTGGTTTCAGGGTGATCGCCTGTTCCGGGCAGATATTGCTGCACAGGCCGCATTGCAGGCAGGCATCTTCCTGAAAGCGCAATTGCGGCTTGTCGTCATTGTCGCCCAGCGCGCCGGACGGGCAGAGCGAGACGCAGGACAGGCACAGGGTGCAGGCCTCGGTGTCAACCAGGATCGCGCCATAGGGTGCGTTCTCGGGCAGGTCGATCACCTCTGCCTCGGGCTGCAGGGCTTTGGCTGCAACCCGCGCGACCTGGCGGCGCGTGCCGATGGGCAGGATCGGGTCGGCGGGGACCGTGATGGGGGCCTCTATATAGAGTGCCACGCTCAGGGCATCGGGATCGGCGGGTTCCAGCAACTGGATGCTGTCCGCACCCGCGATAGCCAGCGCCAGCGCCGCTTGGCTCTCGATCACGTCGCGCTCGGCCTTGGGCGAGATCAGCATATCCACCCGCCCAAACCCGCAGGCCAGCGCCGCAAGCATCTCCGCATGGCCGAAGCCGGAAAGGGCCTCGACCTCCAGAGGGATCACATCGGCGGGCAATCCACGCCCGAAGCGCGCCGACAGCGAGATCATCTCGCGGCCATGATGGGCATCATGCACCAGCAGGCGCGGGGCCGTGCCACCGGCCTTGCGATAGGTGCCGGCCAGCGTCGTCAACCGGCGGAAGATCGCATCGACCGGCGGGGCGTCATAGGTGATCGCACCTGAGGGGCAGACCGCGGAACAGGAGCCGCAGCCGGCGCAGATCATCGGATCGATCGCCACATGCTCCCCGGCAGAGGTGATCGCGCCGGTGGGGCAGACATTGAGGCAGTTCGAGCAGGCCGGCTTTTCGGTCCGGCTATGGGCGCAGAGGGTTTCTTCCAGCCGCACGTAAAGCGGTTTCTCAAAAGTGCCGACCAGTTGCGCGGCTTCCAGAACAGCCTTGGCGACCGAGGGCGTGTGATCGGGTTCGGCGCGCAGATAGCCTTCGCGTTTCTCCGGGGCCGGCACCAACGGTGTGCCGCCGCTAAGATCGAGGATGATGTCGCAATCGGCCACGGCGCCATCCTTGGGCGCGGTCAGGGCGAAACCGCCGCGCCCGCCCGGCATGATTTCCTGTAACCTGTTGAATCGAATGGTGAAACCACCAAGAGCGCCACGGACCTGTTTCACCGATCCGACCACGCAATCGAAGCGCCGGTCTGTCGGGAGATCATCGGCGCTGTCCAAAAGCACGGTGACGGCGAGCGTCTCGCACAGGTCCTCCGCCGCCGTCAGCGCGGCCTGGCCGCCGATGATCATGCAGGTGCCTTCCGAAATCACATCGACCGCCTTACCGATCGGCAATTCCAACGCGGCCTCTGCGGCCAACGCGGCCATTTTCGGCGTCGCATCACCTTCGCCCCAACCGGCGCGGTCGCGCAGATCGACAAAGCCGGGCATGTCGGCTTCGATCTCTGCCGCCAGCTCTTCAAACCGGACCCGCTCCTGCTGACACGCGATGATTGCGTCACTGGCGGCGATCTGCTTTGCGGCCTCGCCGACCTGATCCATACAGAGGCTGGTGAAGACCTTCGAACAGGTCAGACCCGAGGCCTCGCCAATCGCGTCGGCGTCGAGTTTCTGGCTTCCGAGGCAGTCACAAAGGATCAATTTTTTGGTCATCATTTCTCCCGCGCTCGCGCCAGATCTAGGGCGATCCGAGAGGCAGGCTAGTCGTGATTCTGGCGCGAGGTAAACCCGAATGCGCCCGTCATGGACTGCGATGGGCATTCTGCAGTCGCGAAATGTGCCTGTCAGGACGCGCACTGCTCGGACGTCGTGACATCACAAGCTCAGTAATGATTGGCTCCCTCGAAATCCAATAAAAATCGTCGGAATAGCCGCGTCGCAGCGCAGCGATTTTCAGACACAATGCCGCACCCGAAAACGCTTTGAGAATGCCTGTGAGCTATGCACCATGGCGTTATAACTTTGATGCCGGGAACCATTTGACCAATCGGGACGCAAAAAGCATTTCCATGCCACTGGGGGTTGTGATCCGCCGTGTACCGGGGGTGACACGGTGGGCAAAACACGTGTGGAAAGCCGTTGCCGTCTTGCCCGGTGCGGGGGAGGCCTCCTGGAAAGAATTGCGCCGCGACGGTGATGCCGTGGAGTTTCACGCCGCGACCCAAACCCTGGAGTTACACCGCACCGATACGGAAAGTTATCTGCACGGCCTCTCCGCCAAAACGCCTGCCATCTATGTCGTGATGCGCGAGACGGAAGACGAGGCGCCGCTTGATGTGGTTCTTGTCACCGCCTCGCCCTATGAAGCGCAGGACTACGCCGACACCGGTGAGGAACTCGTCGAGAAAGTGCCGATGCCTGAAGGGCTGATCGCCTGGATCCGCGATTTCGTCGAGTTGCACCACGAGGACGAGGTCTTCATCAAACGCCGCCGGGACAAAATGCGCATCGACCTGCGCGAAGATGGCATTGGCGATGCGCGCATTCGCCAATTGGCCGACGTCTACCGCGCGCCCTCCTCTCGCAAGGAGGCATTGCATTGACCGCCGAGAATTTCTGGTCCCGCCGCCGTGCTGCGGTCGAAGCGGAAGAGCGTGCCGAACGCGAAGAGCAAGAGGCGGCTGTACTCGCCGAAGAGTATGCAGCGCTTGAAGAAAAGACCGACGAAGACATTCTGGCGGAACTGAATCTGCCCGAACCCGAAACGCTCGAGGCCGGCGATGACTTCTCCGCTTTCATGGCCAAGGCGGTGCCGGATCGCATTCGCCGCCGCGCCTTGCGGGTGCTGTGGAAATCCAATCCGATCCTCGCCAATATCGACCAACTCGTTGATTACGGAGAAGATTTCACCGACAGCGCGATGGTCGTCGAAAACCTGCAGACCGCCTATCAGGTGGGCAAAGGCATGTTGAAACATGTTGAGGAAATGGCCCGTCAGGCAGAGGCCGAAGAACAGGCCCAAGACACGCCCGAGCTAGAGGATGCGCCAGAGGAAGAGCCCGTCGAAATGGCCGAGGTGGTCCCGCAAGGGAGCGATGAGGTGTCCGAGGATGAGACCGACGAGCCCGCCATCCAAGCCGCCCCCCGCCGCATGAAATTCAGACTTGAGGAAACCGCGTGAACGCTGCCGTGGATATTGACATTCCATCCGAGGATCGCCTGCGGGCCGATCTCTACAACTTTCTGGGCCTGATGCTGGCGGGTCCGCCAGATCAGTTGCTGCTCGATCAATGTGCCGGGCTGTCCGGCGATGACAGTGATCTCGGTCAAGCCATCGCCGCTCTGGCCCGTGTCGCGAAGGTCACCAAGCCGCGCAAGGTCGAAAGCGAGTTCAACGCGCTCTTCATCGGGCTCGGCCGGGGTGAACTTCTGCCCTATGCCAGCTATTACCTGACGGGGTTCTTAAACGAAAAACCCCTGGCGACGCTGCGCAACGACATGGCAACGCGTGGCCTAACCCGCGCGCCGAACGTCTTCGAGCCGGAGGACAACATCGCCTCCCTGATGGAGATGATGGGTGCGATGATCGTCGGTCGCTTCGGCGCACCCGCACCGCTCGACGACCAGAAAGCCTTTTTCAACAAGCACATCGCCCCTTGGGCGGGCCATTTCTACAGCGACCTTGAGGGCGCGAAGAACTCGGTCCTCTACGCCGCGCTTGGCAGCGTCGGCAAGGCGTTCATGGAGATTGAGCGCGAGGCGTTCAGAATGACCGCGGACTAGCTACCCGCGACTTAACCCGGCGGGGATGCCCGCCAAAAATGGAGGAGGGAGACATCCCATGACCAAGGAAAGCGAAGGCGCAAGCCGCCGCGATTTTCTGAAACTGGCGGGCACCACCGCGCCAGTAGCTGCCGTGGCTTTGGCCGCCGGCTCTGAGGCGGCGGAGGCAAGCCCCGTCGATCCGACATCTGAGAAGATGCAGGACACCGCGCATACCCGCGCGTACCTCCACAGCGCCCGCTTCTAAGGACGCCGTCATCTGCGCCTGACGCGACTGGTTGCGTGACGCCCGACTGCGACAGGACTTCGAAAACCCAGCCACCCATTTGGGGGCAGCAAGGGAGAGACAAAAATGTTAAGGAAAAAGACCAACGGGGTTGCGCGACGCTCCCAGCGGACTGGTATCCTGTCTGATCTGGCGGAAAAATCCGTCGACCGCCGCGCCTTTTTGCGCGGATCCGGCCTGGCCATTGGGGGCCTTGCCGCAATTTCAGCTACAGCGGGTTCTGTTACGAAAGCTGACGCCGCCACGGCGGCCACCGGCGAGGTCGATCTCGTCAAAACCGTCTGCACGCATTGCTCGGTCGGCTGTACTGTCATCGCGGAAGTGTCGAACGGCGTCTGGACGGGTCAGGAGCCCGGCTGGGACTCACCCTTCAACCTCGGCGCGCATTGCGCGAAAGGTGCTGCGGTGCGCGAACACGCCCACGGGGAACGCCGCCTGAAATACCCGATGAAGAAAGAGGGTGGCGAGTGGAAGCGCATCAGCTGGGATGAGGCGATCAACGAGATCGGCGACGGCATGATGAAAATCCGGGACGAAAGTGGCCCGGACAGCGTCTACTGGCTCGGCTCAGCGAAGCACAATAACGAGCAAGCCTATCTGTTCCGCAAATTCGCCGCCTATTGGGGCACGAACAACGTCGATCACCAGGCGCGGATTTGTCACTCCACCACCGTTGCAGGTGTTGCGAACACATGGGGCTACGGCGCCATGACCAACAGCTACAACGACATCCACAACTCCAAGGCGATCTTTGTGATCGGCGGCAACCCGGCGGAGGCCCATCCGGTCTCACTTCTGCATATCCTTCGCGCGAAGGAGCAGAACAACGCGCCGCTCATCGTCTGTGACCCGCGCTTTACCCGCACGGCAGCGCACGCGGATGAATATGTCCGCTTCCGTCCCGGCACCGACGTCGCCCTGATCTGGGGCATCCTCTGGCACATCTTCGACAACGGCTGGGAGGACAAAGAGTTCATCCGCACCCGTGTCTGGGGCATGGACCAGATCAAGGATGAAGTTGCCAAATGGACGCCCGAAGAGGTTGAGCGCGTCACCGGAACGCCGGGGAGCCAACTCAAGCGTGTCGCGCGGACCATGGCGAACAACCGTCCCGGCACCGTGATCTGGTGTATGGGCGGCACCCAGCACACCAATGGCAATAACAACACGCGCGCTTACTGCGTGTTGCAGTTGGCCCTTGGCAACATGGGCACCTCCGGCGGCGGCACCAACATCTTCCGCGGCCACGACAACGTGCAAGGCGCCACCGACCTTGGTGTTCTCAGCCACACGCTTCCGGGCTACTACGGTCTCTCGGCAGGGGCTTGGGCCCATTGGGGTCGCGTCTGGGAAGAGGATGCCGATTGGCTGAAAGGCCAGTTCGCCATGACCAAGGATGCCGAGGGCAAGGACAAGTCCCTGCAGAACCTCACCGGTATCCCGGTCTCGCGCTGGATCGATGGTGTGCTGGAGAACCCGGACAACACCGACCAGCCGGACGCGGTCCGGGCGATGGTCCTCTGGGGCCACGCACCGAACTCGCAGACCCGGATGAAAGAGATGAAAACGGCGATGGAGAAACTCGACATGCTTGTCGTGGTCGATCCGTTCCCGACCGTCTCTGCGGTGCTGCATGACCGTGAGGATGGCGTGTACCTGTTGCCCGCCTGCACCCAGTTCGAAACCCATGGCTCTGCCACGGCGTCGAACCGGTCGCTGCAGTGGCGCGACAAGGTCATCGATCCGCTCTTCGAGAGCCTGCCGGACGAGGTCATCATGGCCAAGTTCGCCAACAAGTTCGGCTGGGGCGACCGCCTGTTCCGCAATATCGAGATGGTCGATGCCGAAACGCCGGTCGTCGAAAGCATCACGCGGGAGTTCAACCGCGGCATGTGGACCGTTGGTTATACCGGTCAGAGCCCGGAGCGGATCAAGGCCCACATGGCCAACCAGCACACGTTCGACAGAACGACGCTGCAAGCCGTGGGGGGTCCGGTTGATGGCGACTATTACGGTATGCCATGGCCCTGCTGGGGCACCGCCGAGATGAACCATCCCGGCACGCCGAACCTCTATGACATGTCGAAACCGGTCTCTGAGGGGGGTCTCACCTTCCGCGCCCGCTTCGGTGTGGAAAGAGACGGCGACAACCTCTTGGCCGAAGGCGTGGCGTCTGTCGGGTCGGACATTCAGGATGGTTATCCTGAGTTCACCATGCAGATGCTCATGGACCTTGGCTGGGATGGTGAACTCACCGATGAGGAGCGCGCCGCCATCGATGCGGTCGCGGGCGAGAAGACCAACTGGAAAACCGACCTCTCGGGCGGCATCCAGCGGGTCGCGATCGCCCATGAAATGGCACCGTTCGGAAACGCGAAAGCCAGAGCAGTGGTCTGGACCTTCCCGGACCCGATCCCGCTCCACCGCGAGCCGCTCTACACCAACCGCCGCGATCTCGTGGCCGACTACCCGACATATGAGGACCGCAAGTTCTACCGCTTGCCGACCATGTATGCCTCGATCCAGAAACAGGATTTCTCGAAGGATTATCCAATCATTCTGACATCCGGTCGTCTGGTCGAATATGAGGGCGGCGGCGATGAGACGCGGTCCAACCCGTGGCTCGCCGAGCTGCAGCAGGACATGTTCGTCGAGATCAACACCCGCGACGCCAACAATCTTGGCATCCGGGACGGCGCGCAGGTCTGGGTGGAAGGTCCCGAAGGCGGCAAGGTCAAAGTGATGGCCATGGTCACCGAGCGGGTGGGTGAGGGCGTTGCCTTCATGCCGTTCCACTTCGGCGGCCACTTCGAGGGCAAGGACCTCAGGGACAAATATCCCGACGGGGCCGATCCTTATGTGCTCGGTGAATCGACCAACACCGCGCAGACCTATGGCTACGATTCAGTGACCCAGATGCAGGAGACGAAAGCCACTCTCTGCAAAATCTGGACAGCTTAAGGGAGGAACGAGACATGGCACGAGCTAAATTTCTCGTAGACGCTGAACGCTGCATCGAATGCAACGCCTGCGTTACCGCTTGTAAGAACGAGCACGAAGTCCCCTGGGGCATCAACCGCCGGAAGGTCGTCACCATCAATGACGGCTCTCCGGGGGAACGCTCCATCTCGGTGGCCTGCATGCACTGTTCCGACGCACCGTGCATGGCCGTCTGTCCGGTGGATTGCTTCTACCAGAATGAGGAAGGCGTGGTTCTGCACTCCAAGGACCTCTGCATCGGTTGCGGTTATTGCTTCTACGCGTGCCCCTTCGGCGCGCCGCAATTCCCGCAAGCGGCCAATTTCGGATCGCGCGGCAAGATGGACAAATGTACCTTCTGCGCCGGTGGCCCGGAAGAGACCCACTCCACCGCCGAGTTCCAGAAATACGGTCGCAACCGGATCGCGGAAGGCAAGCTGCCGATCTGCGCCGAGATGTGTGCGACCAAGGCGCTTCTGGCCGGGGACGGTGACGTGGTGAGCGGCATCTACCGCGAACGCGTCGTCGCGCGCGGCTTCGGGTCCGGTGCCTGGGGCTGGGGATCGGCTTATGGTCGTCAGGACGGGTAAGCCGACCAATAGAAAAAAGACAGAAACGCCCCGGCCTTTGATCCGGGGCGTTTCTTTTTCGGACAGCGCGCGATAATTGCGGTTGCTTGCAATCCCACGCGAGGCCCGATGAAGTTGGATGGCAAGCTAGTTGGAAGAGCCATGGGCAAAAAACTCTCAGTCGCAGCAAAGGACCGGACGCGCGTGCTTTGGCTCTTTTCAAGCTCAATGGTCGGGTCGGTACGGTTTGCCGCAAATCCCGCCGCGGGTGAGGAGTTGTCCGGAACCGTCCAACTTGTCCGCCAGCGCTGGTTCAAATCCGAGACGCTGAATTTTCAACTGGAACGTCAAAACACGCTCGAGAAAGGGTTCGGCGATTGGGATTACAAAGTCTTCGTCACCCCTGATCAGGACTGTGACATCGAATTCCAGTCCCGCCATTTCCGCGCCGAATTTCTCTTCCGTCTTCTGGCGGTGATTTTTGCTCTTGGCCTGGTATCCGCACTTATGGTCTTCGCTCTGGGGGCCTAGACGTGCATTCTCGAACTAAACCTGGACTAACATATTGCTTTTTAGAGATTTTGTAGAGCTTTCTAGAAACGGCATTGCTTTGCCTTGCCGCATACTTTGCCGACAGAAAACTCTCTTTGGCAACACCGGGCCGATCCGGCTGGAACCCCATCGAAACCCTTTCATGAAGACGCCCGTTGGGGTAACCTGACCAAGTCAACATATCCGTGTTCGGGAGGATCATATGTCGGCGCTTAAGGTTTTGATTCAAGCTATCTTTTTTGTGCTGTTGGCCAGCGTTGCAACGGCGCAGGAGGCCACGCCACAACCTGACCGCTCTGCCACCGGCGGGGCGCAGACGCTAGAGGACATTCTCGCAAGACAACGTGGCGAACAGATCGATGACAGTTTTCGCCGCAATCTGACCGGTGATCCGAACAATGCTGCGGGTCTTGCCAATCAACTCGGCACGTTAGGCGGCGCGTCCGATCCCGATCTCTGGCGCGCATTACGCTATGACAGCGCCAATATCACCGCCTCAAACAAGGGGCAGGCCGCGACAGTTCTGATCCAGGACGGCGGCATGAAATGGCTGGAATTCCGCAACGGGCCACTGAAGACATGGGGGGCCTATCTGCTCGGCGGAACGATCCTGTTCCTGCTGCTCTTTTATCTGATCCGCGGTCGCATCAAGATCGACTATGAAAGCACCGGCTACACCGTCGAGCGCTTCAAGAATTTCGAACGCTTCGGTCATTGGCTGCTGGCGATTTCCTTCATCGTCCTTGGCATCACCGGGCTGATCACCCTCTTCGGACGAAAGGTCATTATTCCGCTTCTCGGCAAGGACGCGTTTGCACCTATCGCTGAGGCGTCAAAATGGGTGCATAACAACGTCGCCTGGGCCTTCATCGCCGGGCTGATCATGATTTTCGTGATGTGGGTCTGGCACAATCTGCCGCATCGCACCGACATCAAATGGCTTGCCCAGGCCGGTGGCATTGTCGGCAAGGCGCACCCGCCTGCCCGCAAGTTCAATGCCGGTCAGAAGTTCATCTTCTGGTCCTGCATCCTGTTGGGCGGCTCGATCTCTGCCTCCGGTATCGCATTGCTTTTCCCGTTCGAACTCTACATGTTCGCGCCCACATTCGAGAAGCTCAACGCCATAGGCCTGCCTCAACTTGTGGGTCTCGGCGAATTGCCAACAGTCCTCGCGCCCCACGAGGAGATGCAACTTGCAACCGCTTGGCACGCAATTGTCAGTTTCGTCCTTATGGCGATCATCATCGCGCATATCTATATCGGCTCGGTCGGGATGGAGGGCGCTTACGACGCTATGGGCACCGGTCACGTGAAAGAGGAATGGGCGCGCCAGCACCACTCCCTCTGGGTTGATGAGGTGAAACCGGCCCATGATCCCAAGCCTGAAGACGGCACGCCTGCGGAATAAATGCTGCGGGCGCTGGCCATTCTAACCTGCCTCACTGCGCCCGCCGCGGCACAGGAGTTCTTCACGCTGAAAGGTCATGGCGGGCCGATCATGGACATCGCCGTCTCCCCCTCCGGCCAGATCGCCACGGCCAGTTTCGATAATGCGGTCGGCACTTGGGAGGGTACGACACCCACCTGGCTCGATGGCCATGACGCGGCGGTGACCGCGATTGCGTATCTGGGCGAGGGTGTGGTCCTGTCGGGCAGCGATGATTTCACCCTGCGCCGCTGGTCATCTGAGGAAGCTGAGGTGCTGGGGGAGCATCAGGCCAAAATCCTCGACATCGCGACCAGCCCCGACGGGTCGCTCATCGCCACGGCCAGTTGGGACGCCACCATCGGGCTTTGGCCGGTGGATGATCCCGCACAGGTGCGGTTCCTCAAAGGTCACCGGCAGGGCGTCAATGACATCGCGTTCAGCCCGGATGGCGCGCGTCTCTATTCCGCCTCGACCGATGGCACCATTCGCATCTGGGACGTGAAGGAAGGACAGGAAAAACAGCAGCTTGCCTCCCACGGCTTTGGGGTCAACGAATTGATTTTGAACGAGGATGACGGCTGGCTCGCCTATGGCGCAGTCGATGGTGGCACGCGGATGATCGATCCCGAAACCGGCGATCAGATCGCTGATTTCACGCTCGACCGCCGCCCGATTCTGGCGATGGCTTATGATGCGTCTGGCAAGCAGCTCGCGGTGGGTGATGGCGAGGGGTTCATCATGGTCATCGACACAGAGGCGCGCGAAATCGCCCGTGATTTCAAGGCGACCCGGAAGGGACCCATCTGGGCGCTGGCCTTCTCACCGGACGGCCAGAACATCCATGCCGCCGGGATCGAGGACATCCTCTATTCCTGGCCCGTCGAGACTATGGACGAACATGAACCGATGAGCGGCACCACCCGATCTTTCCTCGAGGACCCCGACACGCTGCCCAATGGCGAACGCCAGTTCAAACGTAAATGCTCGATCTGTCATGCGCTCACCGCAGGCAGTGCCCGCAAGGCGGGCCCCAGCCTTTACAACCTCTTCGGGCGGCGCGCCGGCACGGTGTCCGACTACAAATATTCGCCAACCTTGGATGGATCGGATATTATCTGGTCGGATCAAACGATTAATGATCTGTTCGATATCGGCCCGGACCACTATATTCCGGGGTCAAAGATGCCGCAGCAGCGCATCGCCAAACGTCAGGACCGGGACGACCTGATCGACTATCTGCGCACCGCAACCGCGCTTGGGGGGAATTGAGATGAAGGTGATACTCGCCGCAGCCGCAGCCACCGTGATCATCGCCGTTGGCTCGAATATGGTGCTCAACAATGCCGGGTTCTCGGCTCAGGAGCAGACCTCCAGCCCCTCTGTGCGCCTCGACTGATCCGTGCGCGAGACCTGAGACACCAATGTCATGAGCGAAATCTGGGCCGGTCTTCAGGCTGCTTTCTGGCTGATTGTGACGCTCGACACTGATCTGGTGGAGATCACGCTGCGCTCCCTACAGGTCAGCCTGACAGCATTGGTGATCGCCTCGGCCATAGCCCTGCCGTTCGGGACCTGGCTCGCGATCCGCCGCTTTCGACACCGCCGCACCGTCATCGCGATCCTCAACGCACTCATGGGTCTGCCACCGGTCGTGGTCGGTCTGATCGTCTATCTGCTCCTGTCCCGCTCAGGCCCCTTCGGTGTCTTTGGTCTGCTCTTCACGCCCACGGCGATGATCATCGCTCAAGTGATCATTATCACGCCGCTCATCGCCTCGATCACCCATCAGGCCATGCGCGAGCTTTGGGCGGAGTATCATGACCTTCTGATTTCGCTGAACACCACCAAGCGCCAACGCATGGCAACTCTGATCTGGGACGGGCGCCGCACGCTTTTGACCGCCTCTCTCGCGGGCTTCGGGCGCGCCATCGGTGAAGTCGGCGCGATCATGATCGTGGGCGGCAATATCGACCACGCCACCCGTGTCCTGACCACCGCTATCGCGCTGGAAACGGGTAAGGGCGATTTCGCGCTCGCGCTTGGTCTGGGTTTCGTGCTGATCGCTCTGGCACTCTTCGTGAACTTCACGATCCACGCCCTGTCCCGCACCGAACGGGAGGGACGGTGGTGAGCCAGATGTCTCTCAGTCTCCGCGATGTCACCGTGAAGCGGCGCGGCAAAACGATCCTCGGGCCGGTCACGCTCGATCTGCCGACGACCGGGTTCACCATCGTCATGGGACCGAACGGCGCCGGAAAGACGACGCTTCTCAAGGTGATGCACGGGGTGGAGCGGCTCACGGCGGGCGATCTGACATGGTCCGCGCCGCATGAGATCGCCCGCCAATCGCAGGCTTATGTCTTCCAAAGCCCGGTGATGCTACGCCGCACTGTTCGTCAGAACCTCGCCTATCCGCTGACGCTGCAGGCTGCACCGAAATCCGAGATCGAGGCGAAGGTGCGCGATTGGGCCGCACGCATCGGTCTCGCCGACGCGCTGGATCGCCCCGCCCCCAGACTGTCAGGCGGAGAGAAACAGAAGCTCGCCCTCGGCCGCGCCCTCATCCGCAACCCACAGGTGCTGTTTCTCGATGAGCCCTGTGCCAATCTCGATGGCCGCGCGACGCGCGAGATCGAAGCGCTGCTCGCCGACGCCCATGCCCGCGGCACCCGCATCATCATGACTACGCATGATCTGGGCCAGGCACGGCGCCTCGCCACAGATGTCTTGTTCCTGTTGGGCGGGGCCATACATGACCATGGGAAGGCAGCATCTTTCTTCGCCAGACCCGCCACATCAGAGGCACAAGCTTTCCTGAAAGGAGACATCGTCGAATGATGCGCGCCTTGGTTTTTCGTACGGTTTTCCTCTCCGGGACCACGCAGGCCGAGACGATGAAGAGGAGATCATGACGGATTTTGCGCTCAATCCCCTGTGAGGGTCCGAAACATACATAGGACGGACAGACAAGCTCCGACTTTGGGATAGACCGCCCGCGACCGGGCTGTTTATCATGTTTCCATTACAATCGGTACGCAGATTGCCGACATGATCGAGAGTTTTGCGATCACAAAACTAAAATGGGAGAAATAAATGAAACTGAGTACATCCTTTATTGCCGCTGCGGCGATGCTTGGCGCCTCGCAGGTCGCCTACGCAGAAACTGAAATTCAATTCTGGCACGCCTTCACGGGGCGCCTGGGCGAATTGGTGGCCGAACAGGTTGATACCTTCAATGCAAGCCAAAGCGACTACAAGGTCGTGCAAAGCCACAAGGGCAATTATTCGGAGACCCTCAATGCCGGGATCGCGGCGTTCCGTGCTGGCGAGCAGCCACACATCCTGATGGTCTTTGAAGTCGGCACCGCCACGATGATGAGCGCGGAAGGCGCAATCAAGCCAGTTTATGAAGTGATGGGAGACGGGTTTGATCAGTCTAAATACATCGGCTCGGTGAAAGGCTATTACACCTCACCGGATGGCAACATGTTGTCGCTGCCATTCAATTCCTCGACGCCGGTTCTCTGGGTGAACCGCGACAAGCTGCAAGAGGCGGGTGTCGATCCCGATACGCCCATGGAGACCTGGGAACAGGTCGGTGGCGTTCTGGACCAGCTCAAGACGGCCGGTGTCGATTGTCCGATGACCACCGCATGGCAGAGTTGGATTCATTTGGAGAATTTCTCCGCCTATCACGACACGCCCTTTGCAACGAAAGACAACGGCTTTGCGGGCACCGATACCGAACTGGCATTCAACAGCCCGGCGCAAGTGGCGCATATCTCCGCCATGGGCGAATGGGCGCAGGATGGCAAGTTCATCTATGCCGGTCGCCGCAATGAGGGTGGCGCAAACTTCCGGGCCGGGGAATGTGCGCTCTTTACGGAGTCGTCAGCTGGCTATGCCGGGATCAAAGCGGAAGCCGAGTTCGATTTCGAGGTGCGCCCACTGCCCTATTGGGAAGCTGTCGCGTCCGAGCCGCAGAACACCATCATCGGCGGTGCATCGCTTTGGGTGATGGAGGGGCATGAAGCCGCCGAATATGAAGGCGTCGCCGCCTTCATGGACTTCCTGTCCTCGGCGGATATTCAGGCCAAATGGCATCAGGACACCGGCTATCTGCCGATCACCGCAGCCGCGAGCACAAAGACCAAGGAAATGGGGTTCTACGAAGAGAACCCGGGCACGGATATTGCCGTCATCCAGATGACGTCAAAAGAACCGACCGCCAATTCTAAAGGTTTGCGGCTCGGGTCCTTCGACCAAATCCGCGGCATCATCGACGAAGAGCTTGAAGCCGTCTGGTCCGGCGATAAGGAGGCACAAGCCGCCCTCGACAGCGCGGTCGAGCGTGGCAACGCGCTTCTGCGCCGGTTCGAGCAGGCGTCTCAGTAAAGCATAACGGTCATCCCGGATTGCCGGGGTGGCCACACTAAACGCATGGAAAAGCGCGTCACCTTCAAGGGTATCTGGTTGCCGCTTCTGCTGGTCTTGCCGCAGATTCTGGTCACTGCGATCTTCTTCTTCTATCCGGCTGGTCAGGCGATCTGGCAATCGCTGTTCATCCCTGATCCGTTCGGGTTGTCGATGCAATGGGTGGGTTTGGGCAATTTCGAGTTCCTGCTGTCCGACCGGTTCTACCGCGCGTCTTTCCTGACAACCGCGATCTTCTCGATCCTCGTCACCGTGGTGTCGATGGGTGTCGCGCTTTACCTTGCCGTGCTGGCCGATCGTCTGATCAAGGGCTCCGGCACCTATCGCACGCTTCTGATTTGGCCTTATGCCGTCGCACCTGCGGTCGCCGGTGTTCTGTGGCTCTTCATGTTCAATACGCGTGTCGGTGTGGTGACGTGGTATCTTGGCGCTTTGGGGTACGACTGGAACCACGTCCTGAACGAAGGCGAGGCTATGGGCCTCGTCGTCGTCGCCAGTGCCTGGGGGCGGATCAGCTACAACTTTCTGTTCTTTCTCGCCGGTCTGCAGGCGATCCCGAAATCGGTGATTGAGGCGGCGGCGATCGACGGGGCCCGGTTCTGGACCCGGTTTCGCACGATCGTCTGGCCGCTTCTCAGCCCCACGACCTTTTTCCTATTGGTCGTCAACATTATCTATGCCTTCTTCGAAACCTTCGGCGTAATTCACACGATTACCAGCGGCGGGCCCCAACAGGCGACAACCATTCTTGTTTACAAGGTCTACTCGGACGGATTTGTCGGGCAGGATCTCGGCTCATCGGCTGCCCAGTCGGTCATTCTCCTCGTGATCGTCTCCATCCTCACCGTGGTCCAGTTCAAATACATCGAACGGCGGGTGCATTACTGATGGCGGATCGCGATGGCATGGTCGAAAAGCGCGGCGCGGGTCTTTGGCTGACGCATCTGGGGCTGATCATCGGCATCGCCTTCATCTTCTTCCCGATCTGGCTGGCCTTTGTCGCCTCCACCGTGGAGCAGCAGGACATCGTGCGCCCGCCCATGCCGCTTCTTCCGGGCGGCCACCTCATCGAGAACTACACGAGGGCGCTGACCGCCGGCATCAACGCGCCTGTGGCGACGATGCTGTTCAACTCTATGGTGATGGCACTTGGGATTGCGTTCGGGAAGATCGCGATTTCTCTCCTGTCGGCCTTTGCGATCGTCTATTTCCGCTTCCCGGGAAGACAGGTCTTTTTCTGGTTAATCTTCCTGACGCTCATGCTTCCCGTTGAGGTCCGCATTGTTCCCACCTTCGAAGTGATTGCGAATTTCGGAATGCTGAACAGCTATTCCGGTCTGATACTGCCTCTGGTCGCCTCGGCCACGGCAACTTTCCTGTTCCGCCAGTTCTTCATGACCGTGCCGGACGAGTTGGCTGAGGCCGCCCGGGTCGATGGGGCGAGCCCGATGCGGTTCTTCTTTGACATCCTCTTGCCAATGAGCCGCACGAATATTGCCGCGCTCTTTGTCATTCTCTTCATCTATGGCTGGAACCAATATCTCTGGCCGCTTCTGATCACGACCGATCCTGAAATGAACACCATCGTCATGGGCATCAAGCAGATGTTCCCGTCAGGCGACGATTTCGCCCATTGGCCGACGATCATGGCGACCTCGATCCTGGCGATGGTGCCGCCGGTTCTGGTTGTGATCGGGATGCAGAAACTCTTTATCCGCGGTCTGGTGGAAAGCGAGAAATAATGGCCACAGTCACGCTCAAGAACCTCAAGAAATCTTTTGGCAAAACGGATGTGATCCACGGTGTCGATATCGATATCCAGGATGGTGAGTTCATCGTGATCGTCGGCCCGTCGGGATGCGGGAAATCAACGTTGCTCAGAATGGTGGCGGGGCTGGAAACCGTGACCTCAGGCGAAGTGCAGATCGATGGCAAGACGGTCAATGACGTCGAACCGATGGACCGCGATATCGCAATGGTGTTCCAGAACTATGCGCTCTATCCGCATATGTCGGTCTTCGACAACATGGCCTATGGGTTGAAGATCGCGAGGGTCGGCAAGCCCGAGATTGCCGAACGTGTTCAGAACGCGGCCAAACTCCTGCAGCTTGAACCCTATCTGCAACGCAAGCCGCGCGAGTTGTCGGGTGGTCAACGTCAACGTGTCGCCATGGGGCGCGCCATCGTCCGGAAACCAGCCGTCTTTCTCTTCGATGAGCCCCTATCGAACCTCGACGCGAAATTGCGGGTGCAGATGCGGTTGGAGATCAAAGCGCTGCAGCGCGAGCTTGGCGTGACGGCACTTTATGTAACCCACGACCAGGTGGAGGCGATGACCATGGCCGATCGCATGATCGTCATGAATGGCGGTGTCGCAGACCAGATCGGCAAACCGCTGGAGGTCTATGCCGATCCGGCGACTGAATTTGTGGCGGGCTTCATTGGGTCACCTCCGACGAACTTCTTTGACGGAGCATTGATCGGCGACCAGTCAGGTCGCATCGGGGTACGGCCCGAACATATCCGGCTTTCCGACACCGGTATTCTGCAAGCGACGGTCGGATATGCCGAGGCGCTTGGCGCCGAAACGCTCGTGCATCTCAGAGCAGAGGACGGCTCGCAAATTACGGTTCGCCAAGATGCTGCTCTGCCAATCCCCTCCGAGGGTGAGACGCGGGCGCTGACTTGGGATACTGCGCATGTCATGCGCTTTCATGAAAACGGCGTCCGCCTGTAGGTGATATTCGCGGTTTTGAAAGATGTCGAAAACTTGCCGACGTCCGTGTTCGGAAGCAGATGAGATTTGCGCAACTGAGGCTTTGGGCTGATTGTGCCACTTCCCGCACGGCGGTCGGGGTTAGCGTCGGCTTTTGAGGTCATCAATTCTCCACTTCACGAATTTCTTCCAGCCCAAATCCTGCAAGTCGAATGAGTGTTCGGTCGCAATTGGGATCCCGGACGGATGCAATACCTCATTGACTGACTGACGGTCAGTCACCTAAAAGTTTGTGAAAGGAGAATTGTATTGGCCCGGATCGTCAAGGCCCCTGAAGAACGGCGCGCTGAGATCGTCGAAACAGCGGATCGGCTGTTTCGTCAGCACGGCTACACGAGGTGTTCAGTGGAGATGATCATTCGCGAAATCGGTGTCGCGAAAGGTACCTTTTACTACTACTTCAAATCCAAGCCCGACATCCTCGAAGCCATCGTGGATAAGACTCTCAGCCAGATTGTTGAGATGGCACAGGGCGTCGCCGACGAGCCGTCGCTCACCGCGATGCAGAAGATGGAAGCGCTTCTCGGCAACAGCCACATTGGCGACGATGACAGTCTTGAGGTCGCGGAAATGCTTCATCTTCCAGAAAACCGAGAGCTTCACGAACTCACAAATATCCAAACGGTCCTCCAACTTTCTCCGATCCTCGCGCAAATCGTGGAGCAAGGCCTTGGTGAGGGAGTATTCGATGTCGAAAAGCCTCTCGAGACCATTCAGTTTCTGTTTACCGGGGCGCAGTTTCTGACTGACGGAGACATGTTCGGCTTTTCAGAGTCCGAGCTTCGATCACGGCGCTTGGTGACACAGGAAATAATAGAAAAAGCACTGGGCGCTGAACCGGGAAGCTTTCACTTTATGAACCCAATCCGGGCCGTGGAATAGAGGGGTGAGTAGGGAAACGAATATGGATCGCCAGCGCAACGCCGCGCTGCGTCATGGCTGGCGACCCCGCGCAAATCGGCGGCGAAGTCAGCCCCGCCTTATCCCGCTACAAATCTGTTCTCGAAGGATTTTCTCATGGCAGATATTCGTGCGCCAACTCGATCATTCCAAGTTCCATCCTTTGCACTAATCGGTTTCTTCACTCTCACTTTCGCCATTACCTGGGGCGTTATAGGAATGTACGTCGTCGCACCGGACTGGGCGTCGTCTATGTTCGGTGAGATCAGCGGGTCGCATCCATTTTTCTTCATTGCAACTTGGGCACCTGCGATTTCAGCGTTTGCAATTGTCGGGTTGTATGGTGGCGTTTCGGGCCTCAAAGCGTTCCTTCGCCGCCTCACTATGTGGCGTCTTTCGCCGCTGTGGGGAGCTTTTATCCTAGTCGGCATCCCAGTGGTCTTTATGATCGGTTCGATCATGAAGGCTGGTCCTCTCGTCGCCCCGCTTCCGCCTGAGGGTGTGGGCGCTTTGCTCGCTCTCACCTTCATGATGCTCCTATTGGGGCCGATTGAGGAGTTTGGTTGGCGCGGCATCGCTCAACCAATTCTGCAACGCCACGTCGCGCCTCTCTGGGCGGGAGTGATCATAGGTACTGTCTGGGGCGTTTGGCATCTGCCCGCCTTCTTCTTGTCGGGCACAGTCTTTGCCGGCTGGAACTTCTTTCCGTTCCTCATCGGTAACATCACGCTTGCGGTTCTCGTGACACCGATCTTCAACTCTAGCCGTGGCAGTCTTTTTTGGCCAATGCTCTTCCACTGGCAACTTATCCTTCCCGTTTGGCCTGATGCGCAGCCCTACGACACCTGGCTTCTCCTGATCGTCGCGGTAGTCGTCGTTTTGTGGAACCGAGAGACCATGCTGTATCGCGAAGGAGCAGTAATGGATGTGCTTCCCAAAGACGGTGTATCGACCCAATGAAGTGGTTGCTCCGAACATTTGCTGTTCTATTGATCTGCGTCGGCATGGCTGCCGATCCTGGAGAGGCAGACCAGCCCAATAAGCGCCATGAAGTTCACGAACTGCTCAAAAAGTTCCAAGAACTTTACGGCTTCCCTGGCGCGACGGTTGCCTTTGTAAGGGATGACGGTGTGGTAGAGAAACTCGCCGTAGGTCTTGCGGATATCGAAGCAGGCAAGCCGATGACACCCGATAGCCGGATGCTTGCGGCGAGCATCGGTAAGACGATCTGGGGAGCCTTGGTAGTCGCCCTAGAAGCGGAAGGCACGCTGAAGCGATCCGACCTAGTGTCGACCTACCTTGGTCATCTCCCGTGGTTTGCACAGGTCCCAAATGCTCACGAGATGACCATTGGCCAACTCCTCACCCATAGTGCGGGACTTCCTGACCACGTACACATGGACGGCGCTGCCGAGGCGTTGATCAGAATTGGAAACGAGGATGAACTCGATCCAGTCGAGTTGATAACCCTCATTTTCGATGAACCACCTCTCTTCGAGCCCGGTTCGGCTTGGTCCTACACCGACACCGGTTACATCCTTTTGGGACTAGCTCTAGAGGCCGCAACGGACAGCGAGGTATTTGAACTGGCAGAAGCGTACTTCTTAAAGCCGCTTGGATTAACCGCCACAAGTTCTTCAGACCTAACCAAGATTGAGGACATGGCAGTCGGCTACACAATTGAGGCTAATCCCTTTGGTCTTGCGCCACGCACCATGGATGACAGTGGACGCTTAACATGGAATCCAGCCGTTGAATGGACTGGCGGCGGATTTGTATCAACGTCAGCTGACCTTGCCAGGTGGGGACGAGCGTTGTTCACCGGAGCTGCGATCGATGCACACTATCTGCATGGGATATTGGATGGCGTCCCGATCGGCCCGGACGCGCCGGGAACATTCTATGGAAGCGGCGTCGCGATTTACGAGGAAACGTCTCATGGACGCGTATACGGGCATGGAGGTTGGATACCCGGCTACGTATCCAGTCTAAGGCACTACGCCGATCATGGTCTGACAGTCGCCTTCCAAATTAATACTGACGCAGGGGTCGTGGACGGCAGTACGAACCTTGTATCGGACTTGGAGGCCGCATTGGCGGAAGTGCTGGTTTATTCGGTGGACGAATGATCTAGTTGGTCAAGTAGCTGACCCACAATAAATGCCCGCGTTGGAGAAACGCTGCATCGCGGCGCCGATCTGATGAATGAAATGCAGCAACGGACGGATAGCACGTTTAGAAGCCAGCTCAGAACACCCCCATACTGACTCCGGCTCCCATAGCGGCTCCGAGTTCACGACATAGGGACAATTGCTCTTCTGGTATCACCTTTTGGGCAAGGATGGCCTCTGGGGTTTGCGCGTAAGTGCATACGATCAAAGGAGGCTGGACTTCGCGGAGACGCCACCCTTGGGCGATGCGGGCCGTTTGGCGCGCTGCGTTGTATCCGTCGGAGCCAGCACACACCATCTGCGAATATGGCCTGCCTTCGATCTTTCCAAGTACCGGGTAGTAGCAACGATCAAAAAAATCTTTCATCACCCCGGCGATAGCGGCGAGGTTTTCTGGGGCGCAAAAGATGTACCCGTCAGCCGCCAAAAGATCCGCTGGGCCTGATTCCGCAGCCGACCTAAGTTCGGTTTGGATTTCGGGGCGAGCTGTATGGGCGGCGGCTTCCGCCATTTGCCGGCTGCCTCCGGTCTTTGAATGATAGACAATCAACAGTTGTGGCATTGGCTAGGTGTAGTTCCGCTCGGCACCGGTAGCAACGCCAATGGCCGGGACGATCTTTTTGCGTGGCTGGAGAAAGGCAAGTGTATTCAGCGGGATCAAAAGAATATCTGTAAATCGAGGGGGCGGCTTGAACGACCCATTTGACTGCCTAGCCCCGTTCGTGAAAGCGCTAACGACGTCCAGATTATCCGCGAAGCCGAATCCAGGATTCTCTGAAGCCGCAATTCGCACGAATGCTGGCTTTCAAACTTCAATTGCGCTCTGGTCCGACAATTGCGACGTCGAAATGCGGGCCGCAAAATGTAAGTGTGCGAACCAATTCGCATTTGGCCAATACCCGTCATGACCAAGATATTGTGAAGGTCTTAATCCTCAGTGTTCGACGCCGATTTTTGCCGATCGGAGATTTCGGAGAGTGCCTGCATAACAGCACTGACATGGGCGGAGTTTGAAGCAGCCACATGCGGAGGCGAGAAACTGCCACTGTCATTATCAAAATACTTGCCTGATGCGTTTGCGAAGTCAGAGCTCAGTGCTGCTCGAACAAGGATTTCGGCTCCAATGCTCAAATCATTGCCCGCGATACCAAACCCTTCTTTGACCATTTTGGACGCGAGGAGTGAGCCGGGATTGACTGCTACAACGACCGGTCCGTCTGGAAGCTCTTTCGCCATCTCAGCGGACCAGATCGTGATCGCGAGTTTGCTTTGGCTATAGGCATCCATGTCGCCCATCGGGCGGAACGACGTCATCGCGGCCACGTCTACTGGGGCCTGAGCCGCCGAGGAAAGATTTACAATGCGTCCGTCTTTGGGAATGATCGGCAAGAGTCGTTGTGTCAAAATGTAAGGGGCAATTGCATTCACATCAAAGCGGATATCCCTCTCAGCCTCTGTTTTCGTGATTGGCGCTTTCAGAATGCCTGCGTTGTTTATCAGAACGTCCAAACGATCATGCTTCGACGGGATAGCGCTCGACAATGCCTCCACGTCATCCATTACGCTCAAGTCCGCGCTGTAGGTCGGCGATGCTTCGTCGATTTGCTTCGCTGCTTTCGAAAGCTTCGCCTCGCTGCGGCCATGTAGCAGAACTTCATGTCCCGCGGCGGCGAGCTTTTGTGCGGTGAGAAAACCGATTCCGTCCGTCGCCCCGGTTATCAGAATAGTCTTTGACATTATTTGTTCCCCTAAAGGCTGAAATCTGGGATCAGTTCATCTGCTATTCGTTTCATGGTGTCCTCGACATCCGCGGTATTGAAGCGCAGGTTCAGTGCCACGTGGTTGATGCCAAGCTCTCGAACCTCGCTAAGATATCGTCGCAAGAAGACTGTGCCCGAGGAAAAGCCCAAGTGGATCGGTCGCGGCGCGGCGTCCGGATCCGGCTGCACATCGACATAGAGCGATTGCATGACCGGCTTGTTTTGTCCGCCCGCATCGAAAATGCGACGTCTATAGTCCGCCACGACCCGCCTTTGCGATGCGGCGTCGCGCGGATAAGTCATCCACCCATCGCCATGCTGCGCGATCCACTCGGGCGCCTGCTGCGACCCTCCGGTGATCAACAAAGGCAACCGCCCACCCTTGGGCTTGGGCAGCATGTCGGCCGCACCGCCCAGCACACCGTGAGCAGTGTTTGCCTTCGGATAGGCCTCGGCCATGGCACGGATATAGGAAATGCTGTCACGGAACCTCTCGCCCCGTGTCGGGAACTCCATGTTCATGGCTGGATACTCTTCCGGGCGGTCACCCGATGCCACTCCCAGGAGCGATCGCCCGCCTGACAATACGTCCGCAGAAGCTGCAGCTTTAGCCACATGGGCCGGGTGTCTCAGCGGAAGGATGATCGAGGCGACGCCAAGCCCGATGTTCTCTGTCATGGCAGCTAATGCGCCCAGATATACGAAAGGATCAAACGTCTGCCCTGCATCGCCGAACGATGGCACGTTAAATGGCACGTCGCGCAACCAAAGCGCGGAGTAACCCAACTGATCAGCCAATTGCGCACGCTCAATATGGCGTTCGAGTTTTGGCGCCGGGTCACTGGCATAGGCCTCCAGCGGAACAACCAAACCTATCGTCAACCTGTTAGGTTGAAAGGTTTCGCCATAGGCGCGGTTGATCTGCGGAAATCCCTGCTTTTTGTCGTCAAGCATAGGTCTCTCAATACCGCACCACGGTGCGGCTCTCGATGCTTTTGCGAACGCTCTTGATACTCTCATCCTCAACCAGATCGATCGCACTGTGACCAATCGAGGCACGACCGCGGTTATCGTAAATGTTAAAGAACGCAACCTCGTCGGGCGTCATCCGCGATCGGTAGAGCCATTCGTGCTCATCGCTTGCCGCAAGGCCCATGATCTGCCCGCGCCGATCCGGGTAGATCAAGTCGATCAGTATCCAATCCTCCGACTTGACGGTGGAGGGGCGCACAAAGCCCAAGGGTGCGGAATTGATGGGCTCGCCCACCGGGCGCCAGACATTGATGAATGCGTAGTGACCCGCCGACCATTCTGCCGCGCGTGCCTCCCCCAAAATGTCGACCAATCGCCCTTCGGCACCTTCTGTGCTGTAATCACTGTGTACATTGCGCGCGGGTTTCCGGTCGGACTCTGGATCGTCCTCGCGAAGAGTGTGATCAAATACGACCACCTCGCTTGCATTAAGTGCCGACTTTAGCAACGCGGTCAGTTCCTGATCATACACGCTTTGCCAGTCAGTTCCCGAGAAATCGGTCACCATCGTTGGGAATACCTGAAATGCAACGCTATCTTGCTCGAAAGTTACGCCGATATCTCCGCTGCGCAGGTCTCCAAGTTCAATGACTGTCGGGACCAATTCGGGCGAGACCAACCGTCCCAGCACCCCTCCAGCATCGATTTCAAACGCTTGCCTTTCAGCTTTGTGCTCGTGGTAGTTTACTGTTCCGAAGCGCGACATCGTCTGCATTCCCGTCCAATTCTCGTCTCGAACGCAGAGATACCCATTGAATTATGGATATAAATGGTCAATCTGGTGATTTAGAATTCGGTTTTTGGATATAATTAAATGGATACAGATGCTTTGCGGCTCTTTGTGCGAGCGGCCGAAAAACTGAACATAAGCGCAGCTGGACGAGACCTCGGCTTGGCCCCGGCCGTCTCAAGCGCTCGGCTCGCTAAGCTTGAGCAAACAGTCGGGGCCGACTTGCTCCACCGATCCACACGCAGGGTCTCTCTCTCATTGGAGGGTGCCGACTTTTTACCCTATGCGCGCGAAATCCTGGCCCAAGAAGACGCCGCTCTCGCGGCCTTGGGTAAGGGGCTAGCCGAGGCCCGAGGCACGCTGAGGTTCACTGCGCCAAGCACCTTCGCGCAGCTTTACCTCGCACCAATCCTGCCCCAGTTTCTCGATCTTCATCCCGGGATCACTCTGGACCTCAGGCTTTCGGACGCCGAATTCAACCTGATCGAAGGCAGCTTCGATCTGGCGCTTCGGAACATGGTGATGGAGGACTCCAGCCTCAAAGGCCGCAAGCTGGCCGACGACATTCGCGTTCTGTGCGCGTCCCCGGAGTACCTTAAAATGTCAGGCACGCCTCGGAATCCGGAAGACCTGACGCAGCACCAGCTGATCGCATTCAGAGATTTGAACCCGAAGCGGCTTCTCGGACCAAATGGACGACAAGCGGAATTCGATCCCCGCCGAAGCCACAGTCGCCTGATCGTAGACAATGGCCTTAACCAGAAAGTTGCAACGATCAACCACGCGGGCATATCGATGAACTCGTTGTGGAGTGTCCACAAGGAACTGCGCGATGGTCAGCTTACCCGGGTACTTCCTGATTGGAAGGCTCACGAAAACTCCGCCCTGTGGCTCGTCTACCCGAAATCAAATGTGATATCTGTGAAGGTCCGTGTCCTGATCGACTTTCTCTTGGAACGAATAAACCGGGGAAGGGATTGGGAGCTGTAGTGGAGCCGTTAAGAATGAGCGGCGCGATCGGATTCCTCCACGGCCCCCGCTTTTCCCATTACTGATAAGAAAACCCAGCATAACCAAAAAGTTAATTGTGTGTATGAGCGGTTCCAGAGCTGATAGCGAAGGTTACAGATGTCGCGCGTGAGGCTCAATTTTCAGCGTGCCGGATTTAGTGAAGTCGCGGCACATCAGCTTCAGCCCGCTCTACTCCGCGGCGGCCAGAACTTCGATCTCAACCTTGAACTCTGCGCGTGTAAATCCGGATACGATCAGCAGTGTTGAACTTGGCAACCGGTCGACATCCGCCAGAAACGCATCCCGCGCGCGCATGTAACCTTTCATGTGAGACCGGTCCGTCACATAGGCCGAAATATGGGCGATATCAGTCGGTGTCATGTGCGCTTCGGCCAGTATCTCCCGGATGTTTTCAAAACAAATCTCGGCTTGTTCCTCGGCGTCCTCAGGAACGGTTTCATCGGCGCGAATCCCCAACTGGCCGGACGTTTGAACCAGCCGCCAATGGGCCGGAATTTCCACGCCATGGGCATAACGTGCGAAGGGAGCGTGGATGGATTTTGGAGTTAACTCTTTCATTTTTCGTTTCTTTTCCTGATGCCCATTTGGGCTTGTAAGAGTTCGGATTCTTTGCGACGATCTTTCTTAATCTCTGGCACGGATCAATCCCAAGGGCCACGCAAGTCTCGTTCTTTGAAAGGGAACAGATGGGAAAGCGTGTTCTTTTGGTGCGCCATGGCCATGAGCCTGCCGACGACCGGGTTGTGACTTGGGCGACGCAGGCCGGCTATGAGATCGATACCCGCAAACCCTTTGCCGGCGATCTCTTGGGCGATGTGACGGATGATTTGGCGGGCACAGTGATCTATGGCGGATTGTTCAATGCCTATGACACAGAACTACATCCCTTCCTGAACGAAGAATATCGCTGGATCGAGGCCTGCCTTGACGCGAATGTTCCGATGCTTGGTCTCTGTCAGGGCGCGCAGCAGATTGCCCGCCATCTGGGAGCCTGGGTTGGTGCCAAACCGCATGAGATTTTTGAATTCGGCTATCACCGGATTGATCCAGTTCCGGGTTCGGATGGTTTTCTGGACGGCCCGATCTGGGTCACCCAGGCGCATTTTCACACCTTCGATCTGCCGGAGGGGGCGGTGCACCTTGCGCGGAGTGAAACGTACGAAAATCAGGCGTTTCGATATGGCGACCATGTCTATGGCTTCCAGTTTCACCCCGAGGTGACCATCGAGGGATTCCGACGTTGGCAGGTCGGCAAAGAAGAACTCTATGGCCGTCCCGGCGTGCAGCCGTTGGAAGAACAGACGCGTTTGATGCATCTCCACGATGCGGCGCAAGCGACGTGGTTTTACGGTTTTCTGGACCGATTTCTGGGGGCTGCGGCATGAGCGTTCAGGGATATTGGGCCGACCTGCCATCGCGGGCTTTTGATGACCTGCCGGAGGATATGGTCGCTGTTCTGCCGCTGGGCGCGATTGAACAGCATGGTCCACATCTGCCGGTGTCGGTGGATCGTGACCTCATCGATGCGGTTGTCTCGAACACACTTGATGCATTGGAGCCGGATCAGAACGTGCTGATCCTGCCGACGCTTTCGGTCACAAAAAGCGGCGAACATAGCCAGTTCCCCGGCACCTTGTCCTTATCGCCCGAAACGCTGCTTGCCGTGTTGCGTGATATCGCGGCCTCGGTCGCGCGCGCAGGCATTCTGCGTCTTGTGCTCTTCAATGCGCATGGCGGCAATACGGCGGCGCTCGACATCGCGGCGCGCGAAATGCGGATTGCGCATGAGATGATTGTCGTCACCTGTTCCTGGTTCGGATTTGCCGACTATGAGGGCGTGATCGCGCCGGAGGAGCTAACACATGACATTCACGCGGGCCGGATCGAGACATCGGCGATGCTCGCCACGCGGCCTGATCTGGTGAACATGGAACTGGCGGAGAACTTCGTTACAGAAGCCGAGATTTGGGCAAGCGAGTTCCCGGATATCGGGTTGTCCGGGCAACCGGCGCGTCCGGGGTGGATTGCGACGGATTTGAACAGCAAAGGCGCCTGCGGGAATGCGTCGAAAGCCACGGCAGAGGTCGGAGAGCATCTGCTGAGCACCGCCGCGACCCGTTTTGCCAAGTTCCTTCAGAGTTTCGCGCGGTTCGATCATCGGGGGACAGGGCGATGAACCGAATGGCACAACCCGAGATGCGGTTGCGCGACGTGCGGGTTCCGCGTTCGCTTCTCTCCTCGCCCGACGCGCTGGGAGGTCGGATTAACGGGCCCTATCTCAGTGGCGATCTGATCTTTCGGGACGGAAAAGTCGCAGGCTTGGAGCGGGGCACGACCAGCGTTGCCCGGCGATTGGTCATTCCGAAACTGGTCGAGCCGCATGTGCATCTCGACAAGTGCCACACGGTGGATCGGCTGCCGCAATTGGGCGGGGATCTGCGGGCTGCGATAGAGGCTCAATCGGCGGACAAAGCCAACTGGACCGAGGCGGATTTGAGCGAGAGAGCGACACGCGGGGTACGTGAATTGATTGCCTCGGGATGCGGGGTGGCCCGCAGCCATGTGGATTGGCCGTCGGGGCCCGCCGCGCTGACCCCGCCGATCTCCTGGCATGTGATGCGCGAGATCGCCGAGGAGTTTGCACCTGCTCTTGAGCTGCAACTCGCTCCACTTGTGTCTCTTTCTGATTTGGAGGACCCAAATATTGGCGCCGCGATTGCTGAAGAAACCGCACGTATCGGCGGGGCGCTTGGCTCTTTTGTCCTCGACCAGCCGAACCGGCGTGCGGGCATTACAGCGGCGTTCAAACTTGCTGATCGTTATGGTCTGCCGCTGGATTTTCATGTCGATGAGGGGCTCGCAGAGGGGCTCGATGGGTTGTCGCTGATCGCTGAGATCGCCATCGAGACCGGGTTCGAGGGTCCGATCCTCTGCGGCCATGCCTGCAGTTTGATGAACCTCGACGGATCCGACCTGGACCGTGTGCTGGAGCAGGTACGCCGGGCGGGCATATCGGTGGCGGTTCTCCCGACAACGAACCTCTATTTGCAGGGGCGCGGGGCGACAACGCCGGATCGGCGCGGTGTGACGCGGGTCCGGGAATTGCTGGCGGCGGGCGTGCCGGTTGTCGCGGGAACGGATAATGTGCGCGACGCCTTCTGCCCGACCGGCGCGCATGATCCGATTGCGTCTTTGTCGCTTGCTGTTCTGGCCGCCCATCTCGACCCGCCCCTCGCCGAGTTCTTGCCGATGATCACGACAGGTGCGGCATCGGCGCTTGGTCGCAAACCAACATTTGTGGACGGGGCAGCGCCGTCCGATCTGTTAATCTGCGAGGTCGGTTCAACATCCGAGCTGCTCACCAGATCGACACCGCTGCGGCCCGTCGCGGATATCCTTGAGGACGAAATTCAATGACTTCGATTTCTGGAAAAACGACCATCGACTGGGCGGCTTTCGCCAAGCAGCTTGCCCCGGTTGAGGTGATTGACGAGCCCGTGCTGGTCAAGAAACGATCCCGCGACTTTTTCTGGTACAGCCCGATCCTGAACGAGGACCTCAAACGCTGTTTCGGCGATCTGGTCGCTGTTCCCAAATCCCGGGAGGAACTGCGTCATTGCCTCAAACTGGCCTATGAGGCGGAGGTGCCGGTCGTGGTGCGCGGCGGTGGAACCGGGAACTACGGCCAATCCGTGCCGGTTGACGGTGGCTTGATCATCGAGACAACCGCCATGGCGAACGTGCTTGAGATCGGCGAGGGCTTTGTCCGGGCGGAAGCCGGCGCGTTGATGGTCGATGTGAACGCAGCACTAAAGGACCACGGCTGGGAAATGGCGATGTTCCCCTCAACGCAAGACATCGCGACAATCGGCGGCTTCATTGCCGGGGGGTCGATGGGCATTGGATCACTGGCCACGGGCGCCCTGCGCGAGCCGGGAAACATGCTGGAACTGAAGGTCATGTCCGCTGAGGCGGAGCCGCGCGAAATCACTTTCTCGGGCGAGGATATCATGCGTGTCCACCATGCTTGGGGACTCAACGGGGTCATCACCGAGGTGAAATTGAGGACCGTGCCAACCCGGAACTGGATCGCCTGCATGGCAACCTTCGACACCTATTCCAGTGCCTATCGAGCCGGTCTCGCGATTGCCAACTCTGACGAAATGGCGCCGAAACTTGCCAGTGTCGTCGATGCCCGTATCTGCGCCTATTTTCCGAGGTTGAAGGGCCATGTGCGCGACGATCACGCGCTTCTGGTCGCCTTGGTTCCCGCCGAAGATATGCAGCACTTCCGTGGGGTGATCTCCGACCACAAAGGGCAAGTCGATCAGGCGCTGACAGATGCCGAGCGCAAGGCGCTTGGCCTGCCGCATGTGTTTGAGTTCTGCTACAATCACACGACGCTTCAGGTCCTGAAATCGGATCGCTCCGCGACCTACCAGCAGATAGGAGTGCCGGATGTGGATGATGTGGCGGCGATTGAGCGGCTGCGCGATGAGCTTGGAGAGGTGGCCTGGACCCACCACGAGTTTGCGCGTCTCGACGGCAAGGTGATCGCGATTGATCTGCCGATCATCTGGTTCAAGTCACCCGAGCAACTGGAAGAGATCAACGAAATTTATCGCAGGCACGGGTTCGCGGTTTATGACGCGCATACCTCAAAAGTCGAGCGCGGCGGGCTGCAAAATGCCGATTACAAACATCTGGCGTGGAAAAAGCGCCTGGACCCCAAGGGGCTTCTGAACAGCTCCAAATCCGCCGCGTGGGATCTGGTCAAGGACCTCACCCCTGAAGACATTGATGCAAAGGCCGTTCAATGAGCATTTCAACACAGCCGCTGACAGGCACATTCGGGGTCTCGGTATCGGGTCTCGATCTGCAAGACGTAGCCAGAGGACAGGGGTTCGGTGACCTCCGATCTCTATTCGAAGAGCATTCGGCCCTGCTTTTTCGCGATCAGACGGTGACTGACGACGATCATCTGGCCATCGCGCAGATGTTCGGCCCCATCGAGGACCGGCTGGCCGATGAGCGCAAGCCGGGTGAAGCCTACGAAGTGCCGCGCGTCTCCAACGTGCGAGACGATGGCGCGGTCACTGCAGCCGACGATCTGCACACGCTCAACCTGAAGTCAAATTTTCTGTGGCACGCGGACAGCACATTCCTGCCGGTCCCGGCGCTCACCAACATCCTGATTGGTCGCGTGGTCACGACAACCGGCGGTGCGACGGAGCTTGCCTCCACACGTGCTGCTTGGGCAGCGATGCCCGAAGAACTCAAAACGCGCGTCCGGGGGCGTGGCATCTGGCACAAATACAGCCATTCGCGTGCGAAAATTTCGCCGGAATTGGCGAAGCTGCCGATGTTCAACAAATGGCCGGACCAGCACTGGAATTCTATCTGGACCAATCCCGTCAATGGGCGCGAGGCGTTGTACATCGCAAGCCACGCCTACGCGATTGACGGCTACGACGCGCCGGAAAGCAAAGCGCTTCTGGAGGAATTATTCGCCTTCTGCACGCAGCCTCACTTCACCTATTCTCACCAATGGGCTGTTGGCGATGTGCTCATTTGGGATCAGCGCGCGGTGCTCCACCGCGGCACGCCCTGGCCCTATGACCAACCCCGCACGCTTTCGAGTATCTGCACATCGGTGACCGAGGCTGACGGCCTCGACGCCATGCGCATCTCCGCGACATCAACCACAGAAGGGTCAATCCATTGACCGGATAAGCAGGCCAACCTGCACGCCAACCCGAGGGTCCCCCTCACGACCGAACAGAGAGGAACTGAAATGACATACAAAACCCGTACCGGTAAGCCATTGCCGAAGACGATCACCAGCCAGGCGGCGAAGATCGGCAGTGATCCGATCAACCGTCGCGAATTTCTCGCGACCGCAAGCACGTTTGGCGCGACGGCCACGACCGCCTATGCGCTGCTCGGGCTGACGGCACCTGCACGCGCCGCCAGCCATGCCCAGCAGGGCGGCACCGTGCGCATCCAGATGGAGGTTATCGCGCTCAAAGACCCCCGGACCTTCGACTGGAGCCAGATCGCCAATTTCACCCGAGGATGGCTGGAATATCTCGTAACTTACGAGAATGATGGCACGTTCCTGCCGCAACTGCTGGAAAGCTGGGAGATCAACGACGATGCGACGCAATATATCCTGAACGTCCGGCAAGGCGTGACATGGAACAACGGCGATGACTTCACCGCCCAGGACGTCGCGCGAAATATCATTAGCTGGTGTGATGAATCGGTGGAAGGAAATTCCATGGCGGGCCGGTTCAAGGTTCTTGTGGACCCCGATACCCGAAAAGCCATCGAAGGGGCGGTTGAGGTCACCGACACCCACACCGTGACCCTGAAGCTGCCGCGGCCCGACATCTCGCTGATTGCGGGGATGGCCGATTATCCGGCGGCGATTGTGCATGAAAGCTTCACTGCGGACACGATCCTGAGCAACCCGGTGGGGACCGGTCCCTATCTGCCCGAAAGCTTCGAGGTCGGTGTTAAAGGCGTGCTGGTCCGCAATGAGGATCACAGCTGGTGGAACGCGGGCAACGGCGCCTGGATGGACCGCGTCGAATTCATCGACTACGGGACTGATCCGTCCGCTTATGTCTCGGCGGTCGAGTCCGAAGAAATCGACATGACCTACACGATCGAGGGCAGTTTCATCGATATCATCAGCTCTTTCGATGGCTGGGTCGAGAACGAGGTTGTCACGACCGCGACGATTGTCGTCAGGCCCAATCAGATTGCCGAGGTCGACGGTGTCCAGCCCTATGCCGACAAACGGGTGCGCCAGGCGATTACGATGGCGGTCGACAATAACGTGCTGCTGGAGCTTGGCTATGACGGGCGCGGCATTGTTGCGGAAAACCACCATGTCGGGCCGGCGCATCCCGAATATGCCGATATCGGCCCGCCAAAATATGATCCCGCCGCGGCAGCAGCACTGATGGAAGAGGCCGGGATGATGGATTTCGAGCACGAGATCATCTCGGTGGACGATGATTGGCGCAAGAACACCACCGATGCGGTCGCCGGACAGCTGCGCGACGCCGGATTCCAGGTGAAGCGCACGATTATCCCGGGCTCGACCTTCTGGAACGACTGGACCAAATACCCCTTCAGCTCGACGAACTGGAATGCCCGTCCTCTGGGCGTGCAGATATGGGCGCTGGCCTATCGCTCCGGCGAAGCCTGGAACGAGTTTGGCTGGGCCAATGCGGAGTTTGACGCGATCCTGGAAGAGGCGCTGGCCACCTCGGACGTGGAAGCTCGCCGCGCACTGATGGCCAAGGGTGAAAAGATCATCCAGGACGAGGGCGTGACGATCCAGCCCTATTGGCGCTCGCTTTATAACCATACGAAAGAGGGTCTTGAGGGTGGCGGTCACCACATTGCCTTTGAAGTGCGTCCGGCGGAAATACACTGGACCTGAGAGGCATCGGCGGGCGCCAAATGAGGCGTCCGCCAAACTGTCGAGCGATCAAGGATGGACATGATACTTCTTCTGGCTCAGACGGTGTGCGTGGGCTTTCTGGCGCTCTGGTTGACCAGCGGCGTGCGCGACAACCTGCTATACCCGGCGGTCAACGAGATGTTCACCGCCGAGGTCATGGATATGGCCCGAATGCGGGCGGAATACCCCGAAGCCTACGCCCTGGTCGCCCATCGCCGCATCACAAATCCGACGCTGAAAACCACGGCATTTCGCCTTGTGGTGGCCTGGGAACTGGCCGCGACGGTAACCTTGTGGGTCGGGGTGCTACTGCTCGCATTGGCGATTTTCGGATGGATCGGTCCGGACACAGCACGCGGTGTGGCGATGCTCGCGGCGCTGATGTTCACCAACACCTGGGCGATGTTTCTCATTGTCGGCAATCACTTCTGCTATTGGTTCGGCCATGAAGGCGCGCAGAACACTCACTTCCAGATGACCTTGTGGGGTCTTGGGACGTTGATTTTCTTGTCCATCTGATTTTGAGCGACCACGAGTGAGCCCGAAATAGTCCAGTTTGACGGGTCGAGACGACCGCCACGCAAACCCGATCTATTTTCCAAAATCCTTGTCAGGACGGATCCGCCCGTCCGGTTTTTGTCCCACTCATCCGACAATCAGCGCATGTTAGTTATTGGCGAGCAGTCGGCTACGCGGCAGAGTTGTGGGAGAAGCAGAACGCCCACTATTTGGACGTCGTACTACAGCAAATCATGCTTTGAGCAACTTTCGGGCCGGTTGGGTCCAAACTAATCGGAGTTGGGTTCCACCTTTCAAGGACTGTCCAATGCCACGTTGGTCCGTGCCATCGCGGTCGCCAGAGATATCCCGGAAATGATGTGCCACATCCCCCAGAACGCGGCCACGACGGCCATGCCGCCCAGCCCGTCGAAGAACCCAAAAATCAGGACCAGACCCAGGCCGGAATTCTGGATACCGGTCTCAATCGTGATCGCCCGGCGGTCATAGGCGGACAGCCCCACGAGGGAGGCGAGAGAATAGCCCGCCGCGAGCGCCATGGCGTTATGCAGAAACACCAGGGCGGCGACGGCGGAGGCATATTGAAGAAAGAGCGACCAGTTGGCTGCAAGCGCAAGGACGACAAAGCCAATGAAGATCGCCATGGAGAGGTATTGCAGCGGCTTACGCAAGCGCGCCGCGATCTCGGGCTTCGCCACATTGAGGTAAATCCCGAGACAGAGCGGCAAAAGCAGCATGAAGCCGACCGTGATTGCGACCGAGACGGGATCAATTGAGGTTGCGCGCAGGATGTCGTTGGTCGGCCCATAAAGACCGCCCCAGAACGCGACATTGAGCGGCGTCAAAACAATGGCCGAAACGGTGGCGAATGCAGTCATCGATACCGACAGCGCCGAATTGCCACCCGCACGATGGGTTATGAAATTGGAGATGTTCCCGCCCGGACATGCCGCAACAAGGATCAGGCCAAGCGCGATCGAGGGCCTGGGCTGCGTCAGAAGGACCAGACAAAAAGTCAGGGCGGGCAACAGGATGAATTGAGAGAAGAGGCCTGTCAGAACAGCCTTGGGAGCTTTCGCCAGACGCGCAAAATCAGCCGGCCGCAGTTCCAGCGCAATCGAGAACATCACAATCGCGAGGATCATGTTCAGAACGACCAGACTGGTGGGTGAGAAGTTCAGGACAACAGTGTCGATTTCTTCAAACTCGGTGCCGAACATGTTTTCCCCTGCGTCGCGCCTCGTTTCTCAAGGGCGACAATACCCTGCCAGCACGTGTGGCTGTTGTGGCGAAGGTGATGCATCTGGCAAGTTTTGCCAATGCCAATCGTTGCAACTTCGTCGTTTGATGCAGAACCTGATCATGCTTGATCCTGACCACGAACCCAACATGCGAGAATATTTTGAAGACGCGGAATAGCGATCCCCTGGATGAGCTCCTGCGCGCGCGACTGCGCATCCCGGTCGGCGCGAATATGAGGCTGAAGGCTCTGCGATGGGTCATGGAGGCGGTCGATGCGGTGAACCGGCTGACAACCGGGCACGCCTTTTTCGCCTTGCGCGAGATCGAGCGGATGCTGATCACGCTTGATGGCAAAACCGGGACCGATCTGGTTGACGCCTTGCTGGGCATGAAGGGCGGCACCCAGATCACCGAACATGGCCTTGAGAATGTGCCTGCGACGGGCGCCGTCGTCATTGGATCGACGCATCCTATTGGTACGTTCGATTTCATTGCCCATGCCGGCGCGCTTCTTGATAAGCGTTCTGATCTGAAGGTCGTGGCGGGACGCGAATCCGAGCGGTTTCTGGGGTCTGAGCTTATCGTTCCGGTGGACCTTGATCGTCAGGACAAGGTTCTGACGGCCCGACAGACGCTGAATGGTATGCGGGATCATCTCGATGATAGCGGCGCGCTTCTGGTGTTCGGATCTGGGCGTGTCCCACGCCTTGAAAACGGGCTTCTGGTCGAGCCCCCCTGGCGGACTGGGATAACGCGCATCTCCGCCGAATGCGCTGCCCCGATTGTGCCCGCCTCGACCGCCATGCGCAATTCCCGCCACTACTATCGAACCCGGCGATTGGCGGCGCTGCTCAGCGGCGGAAACGACGAGTTCGGGCGCAGGGTGGCGTCATTGAGATATGCCTCCGAACTTTTTGCAAAACTGGGTGGCAGCTACGACGTGCACTACGGACCGATCCAGCCCGAAGGCACCGCGCCGGACGTGCTACAGGAGCTTGCGGAGGGATTGGTGCCGGGCCTCTACCGATCGCGTTCGTCGGAGGAACGACCAAGCGACTCCTAACATTATCCATTTTGTCAGCGTCGTTGGCGGTTCGTGGATTGCAGATGTCGACTCTACAACCGTGGTCTCCACGCCATCTTCATGTAAAGTCACCGGATTTCAGTTCATCCAGCATCTAGTTGAGGCGGCTCAAATAATGTCTTCCCGCTTGGCTCGCCTGATCGAGCCGAGATAGTTGCGTTGGTGCTAGGGGCGTTCGTTATAGTGATGTCACAGGCGTGAGCTTCAAAGCCGCACAGACACCGTCTCGCACAGTTCCTAGAGCATTCACCGATTGATCTCGGGACAGCGCTACGACATCGGACTTGCCGACTTCTCGGTAGTCATCTCGTACCTTTTTTGTGAGGGGATTGTGTCGGAATTCTCTAAGGTCGGACAAACCCACTGAGTGAACAGGCTGGGCTGCGTCGTTGGTCTAAGGTCCCCCGCGAGCAGCACCGGCCCAGTCGTCCGACTGGGTGCTGAGGGCCGCCCAGCGCTTCTTCAAAATCAGGAACGCTCCCGCAGCGACGGTCACAGCTAGAATGATGCCGAAGAAATTGCTGATCAGTGTGGCGACCTGCTCGAGCTGAGCGGCGAAGGCATAGCCGAGACCTACATATCCAAAGGTCCAGAACAGGGCGCCAGGCAAAGCCACTGCGGTGAAGCGCGCCCAGTCGAGCCCACCTGCCCCGCTGAGATAGGTGACATAGGGACATGTCGGACTGAGAATTGTGTGACTGAGAAACACGGCCATCGCGCCACGGCGCTGCAACAGCGCCTCGCTCTTCTCGATGACGGGACCGATGCGGGCGGAACGCGACAAACGGCTGATAGGACGCCGCCCGAAATGCCGGGCGATCAGAAAGGCAGCCTGATCACCGATGACAAACGCCGCGAATGTGGTGGCCAGAACCGTGACCAGGGACAGGTCGCCGACCGCGGCGAAGCTCCCAGCCGTCAAAGTGAGCACAGAGGCCGGCAGCGGGACCGCCATACAGGCCAGCGCCACAACACCGAAGACGAGCATGAGCCCGTAATCGGGAATAAGGGCCAGCACGGTCTCCATCATTGCTCCTGCTCCCGATAGATCTTTGCCGCGTCCCGCACCCGAGCGGTGAGCTCCTCCATCGTCAGCCCGTGTCTTTCAGCAACCTGACGCAGTCTGAGACCACGGTCGGCTTCCAGGTCCAGCGCAAGGATTTCAAACACAAGCGGTCGCGGCAGGTCGTAGGTCATCACCACAAACCGCGGCGTCATCCACGGTTTGAGATCGACGTCGACATTTCTCGGATCATTGAAATAGAGAAAGTCGAGAAACACCCGCGAGGCAAAGAAGAGCACCACGCAGAGGGCCGCGAGAAACACACCGACAAGGCGCCAATTGCGACGCGCAAGCGTCAGCAAGCTCCTTTCAGCCATCAACAACTGTCCAGCTTCGGTAAAGCGGATCAGTGCTGGTGCACGGCGTCATCAGCAAGTTGCGGGACATGTAAGGCCCCGCCGAACGGCTTTCCGCCCCGACGGCAACACAAAGCGTGGCATCATCCGCGGGCGATATCGCTTGGGTCTCCTGGTTGTAGACGAATTGCTGACGCGCATTCGCTGGGTCGCAGGTCGCCAGCGCAAAGACCGGATCAGCATCCGGCACATATTCCATGCAGTATTCGGCAAACTCGACGGAGCGGATGAGGCCGGTATCTTCCTCCAGCGCAAACTGAACATCACCGCCTTCCGGCTTGCAGGAATGCGCCTGCAAATTCTCAGAAAACCCACGACCCAATGTGTCGATGCACCAGCCGAGACGGTCCACTTCGTCAAGATTATCGCTGAGAAAAATCACTGGCGCTGGCGTTTGCAAATCGGGCGCCTCGGCAGTTGCGGACGGTGCGCTCAAAGCAATGAGTGGCGTCACAATGAGCGCCAATGTGGCTCGATGATCAATTTTCATCTGTCTTTCTCCATGCTGATAATGTCTTGGTTTTGCGTTCGACCCAGCTGAACTCACCGTTAGCGAATGCTCTATGTCTGCCTGAGAGTAGATAATGTGCTGACGCTTTCTCCCTGGCAGGCCGAGAGTGCAACGGGAAGCTCACTCCCCATATCAAAAAGCGGTGCTGCCTCCGCAATCGCCAAGCTTTCTGATGTCACTATGACCGCGATGCAAAGCAAAGCGAGTACGATCAATGCGAGTGCGGCCAACCATCTTTCGGAAGCGATCATTGTATCCTCCGTCCCGTTCACAACTCAAACGAAGGGTGACGGCGTTTCCGTCGAAAAAATCTCGGTTTGGAGGTCGCTCGCTTTTGGGCGCTACGTCGTAATCTGCTTTCCGCTCAAGAAGAAGCGCATGCAGATCGGCGGCGGTATCATTCCGGAGCGAGAACTTGGCTTCCCAATCATAGATGCGCTTTATGCGACCACTCCCGCCCCCTGCCCTATGCGAGCCCCTTGGGCGCCAAATCTCCGATCGAAGCTTCATCGACGTCGGCGGATCGCCGTCGCTCGGTCTGTGCCGTGGCGGGCAACGGTGTGTCGAAGGAGTAGTCCGGGTCGGCCTTCTGTCGCTCCCAGGTCTCCAGCATCTCGCGCCATGCCCCGCGCAGGGTCCGCGGTTCCGGCATGTCGTCCTTAATCTCCGCCGCCAACGCCGGCAGATTGTAGCAGGGAATGCCCGCGTACATGTGATGCTCGGTATGCCAGTTCATGTGCCAGTAGAGAAATTCAACGGCTGCCGGAAGCCGGATGGACCGTGTGTTCTTGCGAAAATCGGTCGTGCTTTCCGCCAAGCCGCAATGCTGCGTGAGCGCAACAAAATAGCTCAGCCAGTTCGCGATGTAGCTTGGCACGGTGAAGATCAGCGGTAGTACCCAAAGCCCCGTGGCAATCGCGACCACAAGCACGCTTGCGTGAAACGCCAGTTGAATGCGCGACCAGCGCATCGAGCGGCGGTGTTGATCCGGTTGGTCGGTATGCAGCGCCTCAATCCACTCATTGGCGGGAATGTCCGTCGGACCGGTTTTACCCATCGCATCCAGCACGGTCAGCCGGATCGTCGAGAGGATGCCGCCCTTGCCAAAGGTACGCCCCGGCTGCGTCAGCAGGTTGAGGGTAAAAAGCTGCAGAAGAAAGGTTCGGCCTACATTCGGATGTATCGGAAGCAGCACCTCTCGGTCGCCTTCGGGGTGAAGCGTGTACCGGTGGTGATAGGTGTGGCTCGCGGCATAGTCGAACGGGTTCCACCATGAAATCAGGCTGAAGGTGTAGAGGAAGGCATCATTCAGCCATTTGGTCTGAAATACTGTGCCATGACCCAGTTCGTGCACTGAGGTGCCGCGGAAGAACGATGCGATGGTACCGTGAACAAAGAGTGCGACGAAGAATAGAAGCCAAAGCCCCTGCGCCCAGGTTAGATAGACGGCAAGCCCGCTCAGGCAAAACAGCGCCAGATGACCACCAGCCTGACGCCACCCTTTCGCATCGTCACGCTTCGAAAGCTCCCGAAATCGCGCCGGTGGCATCTTTGAGCGATACCATTGCACATTCAGAGTGTCTCTCACCTCAGAGAGCGGTTGGTAGGCCATACCCAGTCACCTCGCGCGCTGAGGGAAGTATTCGGCTGAACGCGATGATGTTGCAAGCCGCAGTCGTAGGTGAACGTGCACTTATCTGCGGAGGCGGCCAAAAATCATGAAACGTCGATTGGCCCTGCCTTGTTAGTTAGCTTCTGGCCACGGTTGACTCCAAGCTACTTTGACCTGCCACATAGTTAGCCCCTAGGGCGCCCGCTGGACCGTTGATTTACCGCCGCCCGAAGCCCTAATGAGAAACCGGATTGAGCCGCCTTTTAATAGATAGATTGACTCTGAAACGGGAGATTCTCCGGCACCCCGTTCATGGGTGCGCTATCGACGGCTGGCTATCCGGACCAAGCCGGTTTTCGATCTGAGGCGGTCAATGTCAGCTTTCGAAGGTTAGTTGACCTGTTGCCGGTCAAACTCCATACGAAATTTCCTCACATCGCTCATCTGCTCATGGGACCAAAACACCAGAGGTTTCAGTACCTCTAGTAAACTGCGTCCCAACGGTGTCAGTTCATAAGACACCGCTATCGGCGGTCCGGGATCAACGGTGCGTGTCAGGTAGCCGTCGCGTTGTAACCCACGAAGGTTCTCTGTCAGCACACTTTGCGTGATATCTCCAATGCACCGCTTGAGGTCACCAAACCGTCTCGGTTCATCTTCCAGCGCCAGAATAATGATCATCCTCCACTTGCCCGTCACATTGGATAGCACGGAACGGATACAACAGTTTGATGCTTCGGCCTTGTTGGCAACTCCAATAGGTAGCATACCAGTCCCTAGTATCCGATTCAGACCTGGAGAGGCTTAAACCATCGCAATCTTTTCAGCAATACTGCCCATATTGTTGGTAGCGTGAAACATACCAAGTCGCTTAAAGATGCGTAATTGCGATGCAGTAGCATTTTGATACTACGTATGAAGAACGTACGAATCAGAGAAAAAGACCATGCCGGACGCACACGCTCTCAAACCGCAAATTCCCTTTGATCAGTTGAAACAGGATCACTGGACAGACCAGGAAACAATGAACGCTGCTGTCGTTGCAGATTTCTTCCAGCGGCTCATGAATGAACATGACTTCGACTATACGCTGCGCACCTATGGCGACGGATCCTACATCCAGCACAACAGAGCGATCCCGCCAGAAATTGCCGGGGTCGTCGGCTATGTCAAAACCCTGACCAAGCGGTTCCCGGATTACAGCTATGACGTCAAGCGCATCATTTCGAGCGGCGATTTCGTCGTGCTCCACAGCCACGTGACGCTCAAGGCGCAGCATCGTGGAAACGAAAGAAGGGGCTTTATCATCACGGATACCTTCCGTTTGGAAGACGGCAAACTCCGCGAGCATTGGGATGCGATGCAAGCCATCGACCTGTTCACCAGGACCCTGATGCTGCTGACAGGAGGCACAATCGCCAACGATAACTCGACCTTTTGACACGGGGCCAGTCGCTTCGCGACGGGTTGATTTGGCCTAGTAACCCCAAAGCAGTCTTTCATGGACCCCCCAGCATTTCTTAGCCCGGGTTCTTAAACCCAACTCCCAGCGCGTCGCACGCACGCCCGCCTGACCCCAATGGGGCGGCACGTTGCCTCGAAAAGGCAAGCGGACTGTCAATTGGGGGCAAACCATGTGCCGCGTAACAGCTCAGGTCAGCCCCAAGCGCCGATCCCGAAAAAACGGCAGAGAGGCTTTACCGCTCAATACGAGGCAGGATACGCCGCTCGGCTGCCGAACCTGCCGCCGCCACAGCTGTTTTGGGCGCAGCGGTGCACGGGTTGACATCGCCATAGTCCAGCATGTTTTGCAAAGCGACCTGCATTTGCAGAGAGAAATCCAGAGACGTCAGCTTGCCTTCATAGTCAAATGGTTCGCAGGCATCGTTGACCCCACCGAACGGCTCACCAAGTTCCAGATTGCGGAAATAGTAGAGCTTCTTTTCGATCGTGTCGCAGGCAGATGTAGGCAGCATGATGGCCTCCACAGGGTACTGCGCCGTGCCATGACAACTGATACAGGACGACGCCGGGTTATCGACCGGTCCGTTGACACGCCCTGCCCAGCCGAGATGGCCCGCGGCATATTTGGGGATCTGTGCTGACACGATGCCCTCGAGCAGGGGATCGCCCGCGGCTTGGTTGGCGGGTGTGTATCCGGGATCGTCACCCCAAGCGAGGCCAACGGGCCGCAGACGGTTCCAGGCGACCGGATCCGTAGCTGACGCTTCGAAGGCAAAGGTGCCAAACACCCAGCCCGACGGCTTGGCCCGGTCATCGCGTACCGCAACATCCATCTGCAGCAGACGAATGGTAGTCAACTCGTTCTTCCCGACAGCAACCTCCCAGGCTGGCGCGCCTTCAAGGATGTAGTTGGAGGAGTCTTCGAAATCGTCCGGCACCGCCGTTGTGAAGAGTATCTTGAACACCATGGCGCCATTCGCGAATGTCGTGTCTGATATATCTGGCGCACCCGGATCGGCAAAGACTCGGCCAAAGGTCTCCGCGCCGATGGCGTTGTAAAAGCCAACCGCATAATTGCTGACATAGTTCACCAACCCGATCTCACCCGGCGGCAATGTCCGCTCTTTCGTCACACCGTGGACCATGTCACGCGCACCGCGGTCAAAGTTCATCATCGGCACGTGATACCAGTCGCGCACAGAATTGGCGGATGGCACAAAGTCCGCCTCAATCATACCTTCGAACGAGTAGTCGCGCAGGGCATAGAGGTAATCATCGGCCTGATCGGGGTCGGTGAAGTCGAATGCCTCCCAAGGCAGGTCGGTCGATACCGCACCGGAGGGGTAGTCCTGTGACAATTCAAAGAACGGACCGTCATAGTCCGGCGGGACATTGTCGAGGTCAGTGATGAAGTCGGGGAAGGTGCCCGAGCATTGCGCAAGATGGTCGCCGGTTGCGGACGGTTCTCCATTGGACGACGTCAGCATACAGGTTGCGTTTTCCGCGCATGGAAGATCGTCGGCGATAGCTGCGCTGCCACAAACCGCCAAGAATAAGCCGGCTAGTGTAGGTGTTGTACGTTTCATGTCAAAATATCCCTTCCAAAGTAATTATTTTATTTCAATAAGTTGCATCATTCCGTGATCTTCGTGCAGCAGGATGTGGCAATGCTGGACGAATTGTCCCGTAAAGCGCTGAATCCGGGTGCGCATCCGAACAAACCCATGCGGCGGGAGAGGTACGGTATCGAGCCAGCGCCCCGGTGGTATGGACCCATCCGATATCTCGACAATCTGGAATGGGTTCACATGGATGTGGAACGGGTGCATGAAATCGGACTCGTTCTTGATCAACCACTCTTCAACGCTGTCAACGTCCAACAACTGATCGACACGACCCTCCTTAAACTCTTTGTCGTCAATCAGGAACATGGGCAAGCCACCCTCCGGTCGGTCTTTCATCGAATACGTGACTGTGCGCAGAGGCCGGTCGACTTCCTCTTTCAGAATTTCCGGGTGGGAGAATTCTACCGGAATGTCAGTCGGGATCGGCGCGGCGACCTCATCCAGAGGTGCGCCGACTTCCACAAACCCGATTGTCTCATCCTCGGCCTCGGCATCGAATTGGCCGTGGTCACCAACCTTGTAGATCTCATAGGAGCCCGGCTGTAGCGGCGGCACCATCACATCGACACGGTTGCCAGGTGCCAGATCAACAGTGCTGACCGGAACGACCTGTTGAACGGGAATGCCGTCAAATGCGATTGGGTGCAGATCAATTGTATCGGTCGTGCCCAATCGGCGTAGCTGGATGTGCAAAAAGTCATGGTAATTTGCCGCGATCAAACGCCAGCGCTCGACCGCACCTGACCTCTGGCGCAGCGTTGGCGCGTGCAACGTATTGATCGTCGTGACCTTGTTGGGGGCACCGGCAATCTGCGCGGCACTCTCAAAGCGTTCGATCTTTTCCGGCTTCGGCTGCTGGATGACCATGACCCGCTCTGTCGTCCCTTTGATACCGGGCAACTCATCTATGCCCCCTTCAATGATGATCGCACCCGCCATACCTTGGGCCACTTGCGCCTCAACGGAGCCGTGCTTGTGTGGGTGGTACCAGAAGGTCCCGGCGACATGCTCTTTCGGAATCGGGTATGAGTGGTCGTAGGACTCGCCAGGTTTGATACGAAGCAAGACGTAGTCTGCCGGAAGCTCCGGCGACACCCACAAACCGTGGGTATGCATATTGGTGGTGTTCAGCCCATGCGGTTCGTTCATGTTCTGATGGCTGTCATGCGCATCCGCTTCCGGCGGGAGGTCATTGTCGACGCCGATGCCCATAGTTGTCCCCGGCGTCGTACGGATCGTCGGGCCAACAAACTCGCCGTCATAGGTGCGGTAACGGAGAATTTCGCCGGGTTTCTCAGGATTCTCTTCCTCCCTAAAAACGACTTTGAGCGAAACCGAGTCCCGAACCTCAGGCGGTTGCGAGAATTCGACGACCCCAACTTTCGGGATTGCCTGAACGCCGGGAATGGACAGAGGGCGCATCGGCTCTTTCGCCAGCACCGGTGCGATGGACAGGGCCATGGCGCTTGAACCGGCAAGCATAGCAAGCAAACTGCGTCTGGTTGGTTGGGGTGTAAGCTTCATAAAACAATTCTCCAATGAAAACCGACAGTCCGAAATTAGTCTGCCGGCTGACCACAGGATTGCTTGATTTGCCACGCCGATCAACTCTGCGCGAAATTGAGCGCGGAGCGGTCGTCCACCCTACCCGCTTGCCGGGAGGCCGCGTCGGCATAAGAACGGATCAAGCCTACGGAGGGGTTGGTCGCCAGATTATTGGTTGGCTCAGCTTTTTCTGACGGATTTTGAGACGTCGCCGAACGGGCAGGCAACCTGGTGGTCTCCTTCAGTCACCTCAAGTTCGGGCACGACTTCCGCGCAGCTGCCTTGAGCGATTGGGCAGCGCGTGCGGAACACACAGCCAGAGGGAGGCGCCAGCGGTGAGGGAAGTTCGCCCTCCAGCACCGGGCGATGGCGTGCGCGCTCTGCCTTGGGCGACGGGATCGGAACCGAGGAAATCAGGGCCTGGGTGTAGGGATGGCGCGGGCTGTTGATCAGCTCAGTGGCGTCAGCGGCCTCGACGATCCGGCCAAGATACATCACGGCAATCCGGTCCGAGATATGTCGCACGACGCTCAAATCATGGGCGATAAACATGAGCGACAAGCCCATATCGCGCTGCAAATCCTTCAAGAGGTTGACCACTTGCGCCTGCACCGACACATCGAGCGCGCTGACCGGTTCATCACAGACCACAAGCTCGGGCTCGGTGATAAGCGCCCGCGCGATGCCGATGCGCTGGCATTGGCCCCCGGAAAATTCATGCGGGTAACGATTGACGAGTGTTGGAAGAAGCCCAACCCGTTCCATCATCGCGCCAACCTTGGCGCGGACCTCCTTTTTGGACAGGTCGGGGTAGTGCGTCACCAGCGGCTCGGCAACGACCTGACCGACGGTCATGCGCGGGTTCAGGGCCGCCAACGGGTCCTGAAAAACCATCTGCACGTGTTTTCCGTGACTGCGCCGCTCCGCCTCGCTCGCTGCCGCCCAATCCTGACCGCGCCAAAGCACCCGGCCTGAACTGACCGGAACCGTACCCACAATCGCCCGCGCCAAAGTCGACTTGCCAGAACCGCTTTCGCCCACAAGGCCCAGCGTCTTGCCCGGCTCCAGCGTGATCGACGCGCCCTTTACGGCCTGCAGCGCGTCCGGTGGCGTCCAGGGCCAGGCGCCGGGGCGGGGGATGTTGAAGGTCACGCTGACCTCCTCGGTTTGCAGCAGGGGCGCGCTCATACCACTGCCTCCCGATCCGAATGGCAGGCGCGGAAGCGTCCCTCGCCGAAACCCGTCAGTACCGGCATCGTCTGACCGCAGGGATCATGGGCAAGCGCGCAGCGTGGGCTGAAGGGACAGCCCGGAGACAGCCGCGTCAGATCAGGCGGATCTCCGGGGATGCTTTGCAGCGCCTCTTGCGGGATATCAAGCCGGGGTACGGCATTCAAAAGCCCCAGCGTGTAGGGGTGTGACGGTGCCTCGAACACATCGTCGGTCGCGCCCATCTCCATCACTTGACCGCCATACATCACAAGCGTGCGCGCGCAGGAGCCTGCGACAATCGCCAGATCATGGGTGATCAGGATCAGCGCAGTACCGAAATCGCGCTGAATGTCTGCAATCAGTTCCATGATCTGGTTTTGCACTGTGACATCGAGCGCCGTGGTGGGCTCATCAGCAATGAGAAGCTTCGGGCGGCAGAGAAGCGCTATGGCGGCCATGATCCGCTGCCGCATCCCGCCCGAGAACTCATGCGGGTACATCCTGAGGCGCGCTTTGGCATCGGGAATGCGCACCGCATCGAGCATCTGCGCACTTTCCGCCAGCGCCTTGGTCTTTGAGGCACCGTGATGCAGCATCAGCACTTCCGCCATCTGATCACCGACCCGCATGTAGGGGTTCAGAGACGTCATCGGGTCCTGAAAGATCATCGCAATCTCATTGGCGCGGACCTTGTTCAGCTCGGGCTCAGGCAAGTTCAGGATTTCCCGCCCGTCAAAACGCACGCTGCCGGTGGACCTACCGTTCTTGGCCAAAAGACCCAGGATCGCAAACGCGAGTTGCGTCTTGCCCGACCCGCTCTCGCCGACGATGGCAAGGGACTCACCCGCCTCCAGCGACAGCGTCATCCCGTTAACGGCATGCACCGTGCCATCCGGTGTGTCGAAGCTGACCAGCAGGTCTTGGACATCCAGCAGAGCCATCGCTTACCGATCCTTCGGATCGAGCGCATCGCGCAGCCCGTCGCCGACAAAGAAGAACCCGAAAAGCGTGATGACAAAGAAGAACAGCGGAAAGGCAAGCATCCAGAGCGTGCCATTGTTCATCTCTGCCGCACCGTCATTGATAAGCGCGCCCCAGGAGGTCAACGGCTCCTGCACGCCTAAGCCCAAGAAACTGATGAAGCTTTCATAGATGATCATCGAAGGGACAAGCAGCGTGGCGTAGACGATGACGACGCCCAACAGGTTCGGCACGATATGGCGCAGGATGATGGTGAAGGGCCGCACACCGGTGGCAATCGCCGCTTCGACATATTCCTTGCCTCGCAGCGACAGGGTCTGACCGCGGGCAATCCGCGCCATATCAAGCCAGCTTACCAGCCCGATGCCGATGAACAGCATCAGCATCGACCGACCAAAGACCACCAGAAGCAGGATCAGGACGAACATGTAGGGGATCGACATCAGCACATCGACCGTGCGCATCATGATCGCGTCCAGTCGCCCGCCGAAATAACCCGCAATCGCGCCATAGAGCGTGCCAACGATCACCGAGATCAGCGCACCCACGACACCAACCATGAGTGAGATTTGTGTGCCCTGCACGGTTCGCGCAAAGAGATCGCGACCCAGCGCATCGGTGCCAAACCAGTGACCATTGGAAAGCGACGGGCGTCCGGCCTCGGCCACCTGGCCCAGAACTGTCCAGTCGATATCCTCGTTATTCCACGGCGCGATGAAGGGTCCGATCAGCGCAAAAAGCGCGACCAAGACCAACACCACCAACCCGGCGACTGCTGCCTTGTTGCGGAAGAAACGGGCACGGGCATCCGCCCAGAGAGATCGGCCCTTGATGGGCGCAGCGGCAGCGAGATCATCGGCGATGGCTTTTGTGGCAAGCACCGCGTCAGTACCGGATTTTCGGGTCGATCCACGCATAGAGGATATCGACCAGAAGATTGAACAGAATGGTGAGCGTGCCCAAAAGCACCGTGATCCCCATCATCACGCCGTAGTCGCGGTTTAGTGCCGAGGCGACAAAGAACTGTCCGATACCGCCCGTGGAGAAATAGATATCGATCACGACCGAGCCGGTGATCATGCCGACAAAGGCCGGACCAAGGTAAGAAATCACCGGCAGAAGCGCCGGTTTCAGCGCATGGCGAAAAATCACCCGACGCATCGGCAGCCCCTTGGCGCGTGCCGTGCGGATGAAGTTCGAGGTGAGAACTTCCAGCATCGAGGCGCGTGCAATGCGGGCGATGGAGGCCATGAAACTGGTGGACAAGGCGATGACGGGCAGCACCACATATTGCCATTGCCCGCCCTGCCAGCCACCGCCCGGCAACCAGCCGAGCCAGAGGGTGAAGATCAAGACAAGGATCGGTGCGAGCACGAAATTCGGTAGCACCTGCGCCCCGATGGAGATACCAACGGCGAGATAATCGAGCCAGGTGTTGTGCTTCACGGCGGCAAGGATACCGAGGCCACCGCCGACAATAACTGCGACGACAAAGCTCCAGAACCCGTAGGTCAGTGTGACCGGAAACCCTTGCGCGATCAGGTCATTCACATCCTGATCGCGATAGATGAAAGAGGGGCCAAAATCGAACTCTGTGACGATCCCGGTGATGTAGCGCCAGATCTGCACGACAAAGGGTTGGTCTAACCCGTATTGCGCTTCGAGATTGGCAAGAACGGCCGGCGGGACACCGCGATCCGTGGCAAAGGGACTGCCGGGCGCGGTGTACATAAGAACGAACGTGCCGACGATCAGGATCAGCAGAACCGGGATCGCAACAAGCAGGCGTTTGAGGATGAATACGAGCATCTGAAACGCGGGGCGGGATCACCTCCCGCCCCGGAACCGATTTATTCAGCGGCGACGCGGTAGATGTCGCGCACGTACCAGTTGTTCTCCACATTCTCCATCGGCCAGTTCCGGATTGTCGGATCCAGCACGAAGTTCTGCGTGTAGTGGTAGATCGGCAGGATCGCCATGTCCTTGGCGAGGATCTGTTCGACCTGCGTATAGATGGGTTGTGGGTCGGCCGCGGTCAGGCTGTCTTCCATCAACCGATCCACCTCGGCGCTGCTGTATTTGCCGTCATTATTGTCGTTGTTGGAGGTCAGAAGATCGAGGAAGGTTGACGCCTCGTTATAGTCCCCACACCAGGCTGAGCGCGCGACGTCGAAGTTCTGATTGCCGCGAATTTCGAGATAGGATTGCCACTCGAAATTGTTCAGGACCGTCGTCACCCCAAGCGGGCGCCACATTTGAGAGATCACCGTCGCGATCTGCTTGTGGTTCTCGGACGTGTTGTAGATCAGGTTCAACTCAATCGGGTTGTCCGGCCCGTACCCCGCCTCCGTCATCAACTCCATAGCCTTGGCCATGCGCTCTTCCTGCGTCCAGTTGGAATAGTCGATATCCGGCAATTCAAACCCGGCCGTGGCCCAATGGGTGAAGCTGTAAGCCGGGGCCTGACCGGCCTTGAGCACCTGATCGGTGATCACATTGCGATTGATCGCATAGCTGAGCGCGGTACGGACGCGCGGGTCCTGCAGGGCTTCGTGACCGCTCTCGGATTGGTTGACCGTGTAGTAGTAGGAACAAAGCCGCGGCACGGAATGGGCCACGTCTGGCATTTCGGCCTCGAGACGCGGGTAGCTGCCTGCGGGCAGGTCATCCATCATGTCAAACTCGCCCGCCTGAAACCGGGTCAACGCCTGGTTGACATCGTTGATCACATAGCCCGTGACCTCGGTGATGATCACGTCATCGGCACCCCAGTATTCCGGGTTTTTTTCAAGGCGGAAATACTCGTTCACCGCCAGTTCCTTCAGGGTGTAGGCGCCGTTGCCCACAATGTTGTCCGGATTCGTCCAATTGGCTCCATGGGCTTCGACGGTCGGCTGATGGGTCGGCATGAATGTGTAGTGCACCGTCATCTGAGGGAAATAAGGCAGAGGTTGGCCAAGCGTGACTTCCAGCGTGTGGTCATCAATGGCACGTACGCCGAGCTCCTCCGGACCGATTTCGCCGGCAATGACGGATGCCGCTTTCTCGATCTTGCTCAGTTCAACGTACCAGGCATATTCGGACGCCGTGGCCGGATCGGCGGCACGACGCCAGGCGTAGACAAAGTCATGTGCCGTGACGGGGTCTCCATTGGACCAGGTCGCGTCCTGTCGCAGGTTGAACACCCAGACCTTGTTGTCCTCCGACGACCACTCCGTCGCCACGCCCGGGCGCAGCGTGCCGTCTGCGTTCTGGGTCAGAAGCCCCTCGTAAAGCTGGCGCGAGACATGTCCGCCAGCCGTTTCTTCAACAAGCTGCGGGTCGATGGACGGGAACTGATCGAGGAGCCTGTAGCTGAAGGTCTGATCTTCAGCCAGCTTGTCTCCGGTTGTGGGGTGGGTTTGGCCCCACCCGATTGTGGCCACGCTGGCGGTCAATATTGCGGTGGTTGTGAGCACACTGAATTGCGTCATGCTGATCTCCTCAGAAATATGTCAGGACCATGTTCGGAACCAACAAAAAGGGAGACAATTTAATAACTTCGAATCTATTCCGAACATTCTGGCGAAAGCGTAGCACAATCCCTCTTGCGCGCAGAGCCATGTGAGAGTGGCGGCATAAATGCGCCAATGGGTTTCAGCCCAGAACTGATCATCCCGTTTGTGGTGTCGTCTTCAATCTCGCGCAAAGCGTGGCCAAGTGTCTGCGGATGGCGTCAAGGATTGATGGGCCCGTGCTCGCCAACTTGACAGGTCGTTTTTTGTGCAAGATGCTCAAAATGTGAGCAGAATAAAAACACTGATTGCAACAGGCATCGTTCTCTCGTCCATCACCGGTTCGCTTCAGGCGAATACGGATTTGGTCAATGCCTTCGCGGGCTGCGCCGGACGGTTTTCGGCGGAAACGGAACATGCTTGGTTGATGGGGGACGACCGGGCGGATCACTTTCAGAGCCAACGCGCCACATTTGTCTCGCTCCTCGAGGCGACCGTTGATGATCATGATCGCCGCCAGGTTCTAAGCTACAGAATTGAAGTGAAACTGGCCCACAGCGCTCTGCTAACGACCGCCAGTTTTGCAGAAGACGACGAGCGCGCGGCCACCGCCCATGACTTGGCTAATGCCTATTTGTTGAGCTGCGGGCAGCTTCTTCTTGACGGCTGAGACCGGCAAGGCGGAAAGCGAGATCATTTTTTAGGCGGCTTCACAAGAACTGCCTCAAATTTGGGCATTCGCTCCGAGTCCGCCCATACCAACCCACCTGACGACTCCAGCCCCATCCAAATACCACCTAACCAAAGCGTGGGCTGAAAACGCCGACAAGAAACGTGCGACGGTGCTGGCCTCGATAACCAATTTCACCATCGCACGCCGCAATAAATTGCGTGAGCGGGATATGGGGGAGTTTCACACACTTCGCAAGTCTGCCGCGCGTCGTAAGAGAGGAATTACGATGTCATCAAAACTACTTAGCACCACCGCTGCTGTTGTCCTTGCAGGCGCGCTGCCCGCCCTCGCGGATTGCCCGGTGAAGGTGGGCGTTCTGCACTCCCTGTCGGGAACCATGGCGATTTCCGAGACCACGCTGAAAGACACGATGGAAATGCTCATCGAACAGCAGAATGCCAAGGGTGGCGTTCTGGGCTGTGAGCTGGAAGCGGTTGTCGTTGACCCCGCCTCCGACTGGCCTCTTTTTGCTGAAAAGGCGCGTGAGCTCCTGACCGTGCATGAGGTGGACGTGATTTTTGGCAACTGGACGTCGGTGTCGCGGAAGTCTGTGCTGCCGGTCATCGAAGAGTTGAACGGGTTGTTGTTCTACCCTGTGCAATATGAGGGCGAGGAAAGCTCCAAGAACGTCTTCTACACGGGCGCGGCTCCGAACCAGCAGGCAATCCCGGCAACGGACTACTTCCTTGAAGAGCTGGAAGTTGAGAAATTCGCCCTGCTGGGCACGGACTATGTCTACCCACGCACCACGAACAACATCCTGGAAAGCTACCTGCAGCAGAAGGGCATTCCAGCCGACGACATCTTCGTGAACTACACGCCGTTTGGCCATTCCGACTGGTCGAAGATTGTCGCGGACGTCGTGGCGCTCGGCGCTGACGGCAAAAAAGTTGGCGTGATTTCAACGATTAACGGCGATGCCAATGTTGGTTTCTATAAAGAGCTGGCCGCTGCTGGTATCTCCGCCGATGACATCCCCGTCGTGGCATTCTCCGTGGGTGAGGAAGAGCTTTCCGGCCTCGATACCACCAACCTCGTGGGCCATCTCGCCGCGTGGAACTACTTCCAGTCCGCCGACACCGAGGCCAATGCCGAGTGGGTGGATGCCTGGAAAGAGCGGATGGGCGATGAGCGGGTGACCAATGACCCGATGGAAGCGCATTATATCGGTTTCAACATGTGGGTGAATGCGGCGACCGCCGCTGGCACCACCGATGTGGATGCAGTGCGCACCGCAATGTATGGCCAGGAGTTCCCGAACCTGACCGGCGGCACGGCGGTGATGCTGCCGAATCATCACCTGGCGAAACCGGTTCTGATCGGTGAGATCCAGGAGGACGGGCAGTTCGATATTATCTCGCAAACTGAAGAGGTTGCGGGGGATGCGTGGACCGACTTCCTGCCGGAATCCGCCGTCCTGAAGTCGGATTGGAAAGAGCTGGGCTGTGGAATGTACAACACCGAGACCAGTTCCTGCGTTCAGATCAAATCGAACTACTAATCGATCTTCCGAGGGCGGCGTGAGCCGCCCTCAAACCACCTTTTCCTCGCGGACACCCAATGGCTGAATTCCATCGGAATTTCATCGCACTTGCGACGTACCTTTTGCTGAGTTTTTGTGCCGCGCTCACCGCAAAGGCACAGGACGCAGCGGCGCCGATCCAGACCCTGCTTCAGACCCATGGCGAGATCATCGCCAAATCCTCCCGCAAGACCATTGGACCCGCCATCGACGCGCTGGCCACGAGCGGCCTTGAGGATGCGCAAACGGTGCTGCAGCGCTGGCAAGCCAAAGAGATGTGGTTCAACAAAGACACCCGTCTCTTCGTATTTGCAGAGAAAGCTGACGGCAAAAATATCACTCTCTTTGACGTTGCGGGCGGTGCCGAGATCGGGACGGCACCGAGCCGCGATTACAAACAACTGAAACCAAACTCAGGCATTCGTGGGCTGATCGGCGCGGCTTTAGTGCAGTTCCAATTGAGCAACCCTGACCCGATCATTCGTGCCCAGGCGTTGAACGCAATTGAACGCGATGCGGAGGCCTCCCACCTCGCTGCCCTGCGTGGTGCGATTGAGGGCGAGGAGAACGCAGGTCTGAAGGCTCGCAAGGAACGTTTGGAGCGGCTGCTCACGATCCGCTTTGACGAAGACGACGCCACGCGGATTGCGGCGATTGAGGGCTTTGCCGGTGATCTTGGTGTCGATGTGCGCGCCGCGCTGAACCCGCTGGTCGCCACGAAGATCGAAGCCGGAGAAACCCTCCCTGAGGGTGGCCGCGCGGTTGCGGTTGGCTCAAGTGACCTGCCCCGGGACGCGGCCTATGAGCTTCTTGTTGCCGCAGGCCTCGCCGCGGCCCGCATCTCTCCTGACGCGATGCGTGAAACGCTGATCGCCAATATCGACGGAGACCAGATCGCGGGCGTTCAGGTTGCGACGCTCGACACCGATGCGGCCCGTGTAAGTGCTTACGGGCTTCTGGCCGAGCAAGGTGTGGCCGAACCGCTGGTGACCGATGCGGATGTCACAACCGCACTCGAGACATTCCAGTTCTTTGCGACCTATACGAACGCGCCCCTTGCCGTGGCCCTCGCGGCCCAAGCGACGCTTGACGACATCGAGGCGAAAGTGGCCTTGAACCAGACGTTGGACCTTGCCCTTGATGCGGTCTCGCTGGCGTCGATCTATTTCCTCGCGGCAATTGGCCTCGCCATCACCTTCGGGGTGATGGGCGTGATCAACATGGCCCATG
>JANQRE010000011.1 GCA_028284705.1 Paracoccaceae bacterium
GCGTAAGAAATCGGAAGGGTGGACGTGTCCGAACCAGTCGCGATCTCAACTGGCATTGCGCAACGCTACGCAACTGCCGTTTTCGAATTGGCCAAAGAGGGCAAAGACCTCACATCGCTGGAAGCTGATATTGATGCGCTCGACACCGCTCTGGCCACAAGCGCAGATTTCCGCAACCTTATCGCCTCGCCGCTGCTGAGCCGCGAAGAACAGGGCAACGGCATTGCAGCCATCGCCAAGAAGATGGGTTTGTCTTCTACCGTTGCGAACACATTGAGCCTGATGGCCGCCAAGCGCCGCCTCTTTGTGTTGCCGCAACTGGTCAAAACCCTGCGCGAAGCGATTGCCGAGGACAAAGGCGAGGTCACAGCGGAGGTGTCAGCAGCAACGGAACTGACCGACGCGCAGAAGGATAAACTTGCCGAAACGCTGAAAGAGAGCGTGGGCAAAGATGTAAAGATCAACATGGCCGTCGATGAAAGCCTCATCGGTGGCCTTATCGTTAAAGTGGGTTCGAAAATGATCGACACCTCGATCAAGTCGAAACTCGCATCCCTACAGAATTCCATGAAAGAGGTCGGATAAGATGGCGATCGAAGCTGCAGAAATCTCTGCGATCCTGAAGGACCAGATCAAGAACTTCGGACAAGAGGCCGAAGTGGCCGAGGTTGGACGTGTGCTTTCCGTCGGTGACGGTATTGCGCGGGTCTATGGCCTCGACAATTGCCAGGCCGGTGAGATGGTCGAGTTTCCGGGCGGCATCATGGGCATGGCGCTGAACCTTGAGAATGACAACGTTGGCGTCGTGATCTTCGGCTCCGACCGTGACATTAAAGAAGGTGACACCGTTAAGCGCACGAACTCCATTGTGGACGTGCCTGCAGGTGACGAGCTTCTGGGCCGCGTCGTTGACGGCCTCGGCAACCCGCTGGACGGCAAAGGTCCGATCAAGACCGACAAACGCATCATCGCTGACCAGAAAGCGCCGGGCATCATCCCGCGTAAATCTGTGCATGAGCCGATGGCGACGGGTCTGAAATCCGTTGACGCGATGATCCCGATTGGCCGTGGCCAGCGCGAGCTGATCATCGGCGACCGTCAGACCGGTAAGACCGCTGTGGCGCTCGATACAATCCTGAACCAGAAATCCTACAACGACGCCGCAGGCGATGATGAGAGCAAGAAGCTCTACTGCGTCTACGTGGCTGTCGGCCAGAAGCGCTCCACCGTGGCGCAGCTGGTGAAGAAGCTGGAAGAGACCGGCGCGATTGAGTATTCGATCGTCGTTGCCGCAACCGCGTCCGACCCCGCCCCAATGCAGTTCCTCGCGCCGTACTCCGCGACCGCCATGGCCGAGCATTTCCGCGACAACGGTCGCCACGCGCTGATCATCTATGATGACCTGTCGAAACAGGCCGTGTCCTATCGTCAGATGTCGCTGCTTCTGCGTCGCCCGCCGGGCCGCGAAGCTTATCCGGGCGACGTGTTCTACCTGCACTCCCGTCTGCTCGAGCGCTCCTCGAAGCTGAACGAGGACAATGGCGCCGGTTCGCTGACCGCGCTGCCGATCATCGAAACCCAAGGCGGCGACGTGTCGGCCTTTATTCCGACCAACGTGATTTCGATCACCGATGGCCAGATCTTCCTTGAAACCGAGCTGTTCTATCAGGGTATCCGTCCGGCGGTGAACACCGGTCTGTCGGTGTCGCGCGTGGGCTCTTCGGCCCAGACCAATGCGATGAAATCTGTCGCAGGACCGGTGAAACTGGAACTCGCACAATACCGCGAAATGGCTGCCTTCGCGCAGTTCGGCTCCGACCTCGATGCCGCCACTCAGCAGCTGCTGAACCGCGGCGCACGTCTGACCGAGCTGATGAAACAGCCGCAATACTCGCCGCTGACCAACGCCGAGATCGTCTGTGTGATCTACGCGGGTACCAAAGGCTACCTCGACAAGATCAGCGTCTCCGATGTGGGCCGCTATGAGAAGGGCCTTCTCGCCCACCTGCGCGGCAAGCATCAGGACCTGCTCGACATGATCACCAAGGACGACCCGAAGGTGAAAGGTGACGCCGAGGACAAGATCAAAGCGGCTATCGACGAATTCGCTGCTGACTTCGCTTAAGGAGAGACAAGGCCATGCCAAGTCTTAAGGACCTTAAAACACGGATCGAGTCGGTCAAATCGACCCGCAAGATCACGAAAGCGATGCAGATGGTCGCCGCTGCGAAACTGCGCCGTGCGCAGGATGCTGCGGAAGCCGGGCGTCCCTATGCGGAGCGGTTCAACGCCGTGATGGGCGGGCTTGCGGCTTCGGTTGGCAAGGCCGAGGGTGCGCCGAAGCTTTTGGCGGGTACTGGCGCCGACAATGTGCATCTTCTGGTTGTGATGACCGCCGAGCGTGGCCTTTGCGGTGGTTTCAACTCCAACATTGCGAAACTCGCCCGCGCCCATGCCGAGAAGCTGGAAAAAGCCGGCAAGACCGTCAAAGTCCTGACCGTCGGCAAGAAGGGTCGCGAGCAGATGAAGCGCGACTATGCCGATAAGTTTGTTGGCCATGTCGATCTGACGGAGGTCAAGCGTGTCGGTTATGATGATGCCGCCGGCATCGCGCAGGACGTCATCAAGCGCTTTGACGAGGGTGAGTTTGACGTCGCGACGATCTTCTTCTCGGAGTTCAAAAGCGTCATCAGCCAGATCCCGACGGCCAAGCAGGTCATCCCGGCTGATTTTGAGCCGAGCGAAGATTCCACCGTCTACGACTACGAACCGGATGAAGAGGAAATCCTCGCCGATCTGCTGCCGCGCGGTGTCGCGACGCAAATCTTCTCAGCACTGCTTGAAAACGGCGCCTCGGAGCAGGGCGCGCGGATGTCCGCCATGGACAACGCGACCCGCAATGCAGGCGAGATGATCGACAAGCTGACCATCGAGTTCAACCGCTCGCGTCAGGCCGTCATCACCAACGAGCTTATCGAAATTATTTCGGGCGCCGAGGCGCTCTAAGAGAGACCGGAGAAACAAAAAATGGCCAATGCTAAAGGCAAGATCACTCAGATCATCGGCGCTGTTGTCGACGTTCAGTTTGACGACCATCTGCCCGAAATTCTCAACTCGCTGACCACCGACAATAACGGCAAGAACCTGGTTCTTGAGGTTGCGCAGCACCTCGGTGAAAACACTGTCCGTGCGATTGCCATGGACGGCACCGAAGGCCTCGTGCGCGGTCAGGAAGTGACCGACACTGGCGGTCCGATCATGGTGCCCGTAGGCAACGCGACACTGGGTCGGATCATCAACGTTGTGGGTGAGCCTGTCGACGAAGGTGAGGAGATTGTGACGGAAGAGAAACGTGCGATCCATCAGGATGCGCCCGAGTTCGCGGAACAGTCGACCGAGTCCGAAATCCTCGTGACCGGCATCAAGGTTGTGGACCTTCTCGCACCCTACGCGAAGGGCGGTAAAATTGGCCTCTTCGGCGGCGCCGGCGTGGGCAAGACCGTTCTCATCATGGAACTGATCAACAACATCGCGAAGGTGCACTCGGGCTTCTCCGTGTTCGCCGGTGTGGGAGAGCGGACCCGTGAGGGCAACGACCTCTACCACGAGATGATCGAATCCAACGTGATCAACCCTGACAACCTGTCCGAGAGCCAGGTGGCGCTCGTTTACGGTCAGATGAACGAACCTCCGGGTGCACGGATGCGTGTGGCTCTGACGGGTCTGACCCTGGCTGAGCAGTTCCGCGACCAGTCCGGGACGGACGTTCTGTTCTTCGTGGACAACATCTTCCGCTTTACCCAAGCCGGTTCCGAGGTGTCCGCGCTTCTGGGCCGTATTCCGTCCGCTGTGGGCTATCAGCCGACGCTCGCCACCGACATGGGCGCGATGCAGGAGCGGATTACATCTACCAAGGCAGGCTCCATTACTTCCGTGCAAGCGGTCTACGTGCCTGCGGACGACCTTACTGACCCGGCACCAGCGACCTCCTTTGCCCACCTCGACGCCACGACCGTTCTGTCGCGTGCAATCTCCGAGTTGGGCATCTACCCTGCCGTGGACCCGCTCGACTCCACTTCACGTCTGATGGACCCGGCGATTGTGGGTGAAGAGCACTATTCGGTGGCTCGTGACGTGCAAGGTATTCTGCAACGCTACAAGTCGCTGCAGGACATCATCGCCATTCTTGGCATGGATGAACTCAGCGAAGAGGACAAACTGACCGTGGCCCGCGCCCGGAAGATTCAGCGTTTCCTCAGCCAACCGTTCGACGTCGCGAAGGTCTTCACCGGGTCTGACGGCAAGCAGGTTCCGCTGGAAGAGACCATCGCCTCCTTCAAGGCCGTGGTTGCTGGCGAATACGATCACCTGCCCGAGGGCGCCTTCTACATGGTTGGCGGCATCGACGAAGTGGTTGCCAAAGCGGAACAAATGGCTGCCGACGCAGCCTAAGGAGGCCTCATGGCTGACACGATGCAATTCGATCTCGTGAGCCCTGAGCGGAGCCTTGCATCCACTCAGGCCACGGCGGTGCAAATCCCGGGCGCGGAAGGCGACTTCACGGCGATGCCGCTGCACGCGCCGGTGATCACGACGCTGCGCCCCGGTATTCTGTCGGTGACGTCCGCCAGCGGCACGGATGAGTATTTCGTCTCAGGCGGCTTTGCTGAGGTCACTGCGGAGAACGCCTCGGTGCTGGCAGAGCGCGCCTATGCCAAGGCCGACCTCACCGCCGAGATCATGGAAGAGCTGGTCAAAGACGCCAATATGCAGCGCGATGCGTCGCATACCGATATCGCCGCAAAATATGCCGATGACATGGCTGCGGCGGCGCGGGAACTTGGCTTCTGACACGGCTGACATTGTGGTAACACAATAAGAGCCCCGCCCTCCGGTGGGGCTTTCGCTTTTCGCAGCAATCCTGTTTAAAGCCCCAATATTGTCAGATTTTTTGTCTATGCGCAGGCGGGGAAGGCCCACGTATCGATGCAAAAATTACAGAATAACCTTGTTGGGATCACGCAGGGCAGTCGCGTGCTGTTCTCTGATTTCATCGATGACGGACCGATGTGGACTGGCACCGGCCCGCGCGAGCATCGTTTCGTGGTCGAGTTTCAGGAACCCTACGCCGGTATCCCGAATGTGCATGTCTCCATGAGCATGTGGGACGTGGATCACCAGACCAATCAGCGCATGGACATCACTGCGGAAAATATCTGCGAGACCAGCTTTGATCTCGTCTTTCGCACCTGGGGGGACAGTCGTGTGGCGCGGGTACGGGCCAACTGGCTGGTAATTGGACCTCTGCCCAATGAGGACGACTGGGAGCTTTATTGAGCCCTTGCCGCTCCGCTTGTCGTCTTCCTGAAACGCTGCGATATTAGACCAGTTCAGGTTCCCGTTTTCCAATTGATGCCTCGTCCCGCGGGCGTCGCTTTTCCGCTCCGAAATTCTCGAAAGGACGTCCCCATGGCGCTCGTTGATCAGGTCCCTACGCAATCCGGCTTTCATGCCAAGAGCACAGGGGCGGAGGTTCTGGCTGACATCGATCTAACCGGCAAAACCGCCGTGGTCACGGGTGGCTATAGCGGGATCGGGCTTGAGACCGTGCGGGCTATGGCGGCGAAAGGCGCCTCGGTCGTGGTCCCGGTGCGCTCGCCCGAGAAGGCGCAGGACACCCTCGCGGATGTGGATGGAGATGTGACAACCGCACCGATGGACCTCGCCGATCTCGGTTCCGTTCGGGGTTTTGCCGAGACGATGCTGGATGACCTGAGCAAGATTGACCTTCTGATCAACAATGCCGGGATCATGGCCTGCCCGCTGGCCCGTGTCGGGCCGGGATGGGAATCTCAGTTCGGGATCAACCACATGGGACATTTCGCCCTGACCAAGGCGCTGATGCCTCTGCTGACGAAAGCACCAAATCCGCGCGTTGTGGCGCTGTCGTCAACCGCGCATAAGATCACCGACATCCTGTGGGATGACATGCAATACGAGACTGCTGACTACGACAAATGGCAGGCCTATGGGCAGGCCAAAACAGCCAATGCGCTTTTTGCCAACAGCCTGTCGCGCCGGTTGAAGGAACATGGCGGGCTGGCCTTCTCCGTGCATCCGGGCGGCATTTTCACACCGCTGCAACGGCACTTGCCGCAAGAGGAAATGATCGCCTTGGGGTGGCTTGAAGAGAACGGCGAACCCTCTGAGTTGGCGAAACAGGGCTTCAAATCACCGGAGCAGGGTTGTTCCACGACCCTCTGGGCCGCGACCTCCGCCAAGCTCGAAGGTGTCCCAGGCGTCTATTGCGAGGATTGCGATATCGCGGCACCGACAGACCCCGACAGCCCGATGGGGCGCTATATGGGGGTCGAGGCGCATGCTTGTGATGACGCCTCGGCAGAGCGATTGTGGGAGATCAGCGAGACCCTTCTCGCCGCCGCCTAAGGCACGCTCTGCTTCAGGTCCTCAAGCGAGCCGCCATCGCGCTGAAAATCCTCCCAGATCCAGACCATCCGGTCGACGAACCAGAGCTTCGGCAGGATGGTCAGCACCAGTCCGGCGATGACCCATCCGGGCGACAGCACCCAAAGTCCATAGGCCAGCGGCGGCAGCCCAACGGCGGCAGCGGCGGTCAGCAGATACGCGACGCGTCTGTGATGCGGCGCGATTTGGGTCCGGTGATGCAGAAAGACCCGCTCGCCGGACGTGCCTTTCGCGGACCAGGTGTCCCAATCCGTGGCCGTCGCAAAGAGCCGCGGGTTGAGCCAGGTCCAAAAGAGCGCCAAGGCGAGGACCAACCAAGCCCAGCCACCGATCCAGTCACGTGACCAGATCGCAAGAACGATGAGCGGCAGGCAACTAAACCGGCTCCAGGCCGACCACGGGTTTGCGTGCCGTGCCCACACCTCGTTGCTCATCGACATGAGCTTTTCCGAGGCGCGGTAGATATCCATGTGGGATTACTGTCCGGGGTAAGTCCACTCATAGAGCGGGGTGAGCGTGTCGGTGTCAAAGAGCGACGAGACCGACATGCCGCTGGAGATGTTCAGGATCGCCTGCGCGAAGATCGGCGCGGTTGGCACGATACGGATATTCTTGCAGCCTTTGACGGCCTCAGTGGCTTCGATGCTGTCGGTAATCACGAGGCTCTTCATCACCGATTTGGTGATGCGCTCGACCGCAGGACCCGACAGAACACCATGGGTGATATAGGAATGCACTTCCTTCGCACCGTTCTCCAACAGCACTTCCGCCGCCTTGCAGAGCGTGCCCGCCGTGTCGCAAATGTCATCGACGATGATACAGCGCTTGTCCTTCACTTCGCCGATCACGGTCATCTCGGCCACTTCGCCGGGTTTCTCGCGGCGCTTATCGACGATGGAGAGCGGCGCGTTGATCCGCTGCGCCAGTTCCCGGGCACGCGCCACGCCGCCCACATCGGGAGAGACGATCATGACGTTATCCATCTTCTTGAAATGATGAAGAATATCGAGCGCGAAGATCGGTGAGGCGTAAAGGTTGTCGACAGGCAGATCGAAGAAACCCTGGATCTGGGTGGCATGCAAATCCATGGTCAGAACCCGCTCGATGCCCGCTTCTCGAATGAGGTTGGCAACGAGCTTGGCCGAGATCGGCGTGCGGGCCTTCGTGCGGCGATCCTGACGGGCATATCCGAAATAGGGGATCACGGCGGTGATGCGGGCCGCTGAGGAGCGGCGCAGCGCATCCGCCATGATCAGAAGTTCCATCACATTGTCATTGGCGGGGTTCGAGGTCGGCTGGATGATGAACATGTCCTCGCCGCGGACATTCTCAAAGACCTCGACGAAAATCTCCGCATCGTTGAACCTCTCGACCCTTGCATCGACGAGATTGATCCGCTGGCCCCGATGCATCGACATGCGCTTCGTGATGGCTTCCGCAAGCGGACGATTAGCGTTGCCGGAAATGAGTTTCGGCTCGGACGAGTTTGGCATGAATTTTCCCCAGGTTGGCAGCCCTTGACGCCAGCATCCCCAAAGCTGGCGTTGACACCGCTTACCACCCAGCTACCGTCCTCTCAAACCCTAATTCCAGAAAGAGTGAACATGGCGCATATCGACTACTATTTTGCGACGATTTCCCCGTACACCTACCTCGCTGGCACCCGAATGGAGAAGGTCGCCGCCAAGCATGGCGCGACGATCACCTATAAGCCCGTGGACCTCATCACGCTCTTCGGTCGAACCGGGGGCGTGCCACCGAAAGACCGCCATCCCGCCCGTCAGGAGATGCGCCTGCAGGAGCTTCGTCGGTCGGGCGTGAAGAACGGCATGCCGATCAATCTGCACCCAGCACACTGGCCGACAAACCCGGCCCCCTCCGCCTATACGGTGATTACGGCGCAGAAAACGGGCGAGGGCGATCTCGGCGCTCTGGTTCAGGGCTTCACGCGGGCCTGCTGGGCGGAAGAGCGCGATATCAGTCAGGACGATGTGATCCGGGATGTGTTGGCGGCCAATGGGTTTGATCCCGCTCTCGCAGATTCCGGCATGCTGGCCGGTGCGGAGGAATACGCTGCCAACCTGGAAGAGGCCGTAAACAAAGGCGTTTTCGGCGCACCTTTCTATATCGTCGGTGACGAAAAGTTCTGGGGTCAGGACCGTATCACCGATCTTGATATGCATCTGGCGGGCAAGCTCTGAGCACCCTCAAACCACATGTGATCCGGTCCGGTCACGGCCCAGCGCCAGTGGTGTTTTTCCACTGTATGCTGGCCTATGCGCAAAGCCTTGACGGGGTGACCGAACAGCTTGCCAGCGAGATCACCGCCTCCGTCATGGATCTGCCCGGGCATGGCGAAAGTCCCGATTGGGACCCTGACCGCGATTTCGGCGATATGGCGCTTGAGATGGCGGAGCACTGCTTTGACGGGCCCGCCCATGTGGTGGGGCATTCCTTTGGCGGGTATCTCGCCCTGCGTCTGGCGATTGAACGACCCGATCTGGTGCAGAGCCTCAGCCTGATCGACCCTGTCTTTATCGCGGCGGCCAAAGCGGAACATCCGGAGCTGCTGGCCGAACATATGGAGCTTGCTGCGCCCGCCTTTCTCGCGCTGCAGGAGGGCGATCTGGACCGCGCGGCGGAGCACTTCATGGGCTATTGGGGCACGGGCGGGAATTTCGACACGCTGCGCCCGTCGGTTCTGGCCTATTGCAGCCGCCGGATGCCTCTGGTGATCGCAACGCAAGCGCCACTCTTGGAGGACAATGCCGGATTGTTGCCCCGCCTCGGAGAGATCAGAGTACCGGTGCTAATCCTGGAAGGCAGTGAAAGCCCTGCGGTGATGAGCGCGATTTGTGACGAGCTGGAGGCCCAGTTACCGCAAGCGTTTCGTGTGTTGCTGCAGGGTGCGGGTCACATGGCGCCTTTGACCAATCCCGACGAAGTCGCAGGCATGATCGGAGCCTTTATCGCGTCGCAAAAGGCGAGCCGGATTCTGCAGTAAGAGGTTTTGCGCTTTGCTTCGCAAATCGCCGGGGGGCCGCGCTGCGGGGCAAGCCCCGCAGCCCGGCCGGATCGCTCCTGACGCAAGGCAGGGCGAACCCCCCCGGTTTGGTTTTGAGTATTTTCAGACCAGTGAAGGGTCAGGAAATCAGGGCGAGAAAGGCATCCACATCCGCCTCTGTCGTGCACCAGGAGCAGACGAGACGCGCCGACAGCATCTCTTCATCGGATCCTTCAAGTGATTGATCAAAAGGCCAGAAATAGTATTTCGCGCCTGCCTCAATCGCCCGTTTGTGACCGGCCCGTGGCCAGCTCGCGAAGACGGAATTAGCGTCAGCGGGATGCAGAAGCGACGCGCCCTCGATGGATAAAATCCCGTCGCGCAATCGTATCGCTGCGGCATTGGCCTGACGCGCCATGGTGAGCCAGAGATCATCGGTAAGATAGGCGTCCATCTGTGCCGACAGATAGCGGTGCTTGGAGAAAAGATGCCCACCGCGCTTGCGTCGCAACTCAAACTCCCAGGCGATTTTGGGGTCAAACATCACGACCGCTTCGACACCCATCAACCCGTTCTTCGTGCCGCCCAGCGTCACCACATCCACGCCCGACTTCCACGTCATCTCCGCCGGCGAGGCATTGGTTGCTGCAATGGCATTGGCAAAGCGCGCGCCGTCCATGTGCAGCGGCAGATTGTACGCCTTCGCGATCGCGCCGATTTTCGCAACCTCTTCAACGCTATAGGTTGCGCCGGCTTCTGTCGGGTTCGTCACCGAAATCGCGCCGCGCTGCACGTTATGCACGCCCACCCGCGCCGTGTGCTCGATCCGGGCCTCCAGGTGGCCCGGGTCCATCTTCGCGTCCTTGCCGCCGATCAGCGTCAGTTTAGAGCCGCCTGTATAGAACTCCGGCGCGCCGCATTCGTCTTCTTCCGCATGAGAATTCTGATGGGTGTAGATCGTGGCCCAGGGCGGGCAGAGGCAGGCCAGCGCTATGGCGTTCGCGGAGGTGCCGGTGGCGCAGAGATAGACCTCCGCCTCAGGCGCTTCGAACATATCGCGGATCTTGGCCCGCACCCGCTCCATGATCGGATCGGCACCATAGGGCATGGCGTAGCCTTCATTGGCTTTTGCCAAGGCCTCCATCACCTTAGGGTGCGCGGGGCTGGTATTGTCGGATGCAAAGAACATCTTACAAATCCTCGATAATGTGGTCTTCCCACTCGTCTTCCGGCACTTCGAATTCCGGCACTGTCCAGCCGCGCACTGATTGTCCGGCGGCATGCACTGTTTCCGGATCACCAGAGATCAATGGGTGCCAGTCGTAAAGCGGTTTTCCCTCAGCCCGCAGGCGATAGGCGCAGGTTGAGGGCATCCAATAGGCGATGTCGTCGATGGTCTCAGGTTTCAGCACGACACAGTCGGGCACGAATTGCAGGCGGATGTCATATTGCGCGCAGCGACAGGTCTCGCCATCCAGCAAGCGACAGGCGACGCGGGTGAAGGCGACCTCGCGCGTCTCGTCATCTTCGAGCTTGTTCAGGCAGCATTTCCCGCAGCCGTCACAGAGCGCTTCCCATTCGTTCTCGCTCAGCGACTTCAACGGGCGCTCCCAAAACTTGTGGCGCAGGCCCTCGCGGTTGATCGGGTCTTTCATATCCGCGCCAGAATGTCTCGGGCTTGCGCGCAATCGGCATCCATCTGGGTGATCAGCGCATCGAGACTGTCAAATTTCTCTTCTCCACGCAGGTATTCGACCAAGGCAACCGAAAGGTGTTCTCCATAGAGATCGCCTTTGAAATCAAAGAGATAGGTCTCCACATTCGCGACATTCTCGCCAAACATCGGCCGTACGCCGATGGAGGTCGCCCCGTGATAGCTGCCCCGATGCGGTCCCGTCAGCACATCGACGAGCACTGCGTAAACGCCATGTTTGGGCGGATGCAGGCCCTCCAGCGACATATTCGCGGTGGGGTAGCCCAGCTCACGACCGCGCTGTTCGCCGGAAATCACCTCGCCATCAATGCGATGCCAATGGCCAAGCATCTCTGCCGCAACGCGAGGCTGGCCGTCCGACAGCGCATTGCGGATGTTGGTTGAGCTGATTTGCGCATCACCGGCCTCGACCAGTTCGGCGATGGTGACGCCAAAACCGAAGCTTTTGCCAAACTCTTCGAGCATAGTTGCGGTGCCGGCACGGCCCTTCCCGAAGCAAAAATCGCTGCCGACAACGACATGGGCAAGGGCGAGGCCCTTTGCAATCACGTCGCGGGCGAACTCCTCCGCCGTCAGGGTCGAAAGACCGGTGTTGAATTGCAATTCATAGAGCCGTTTGACACCGAGCTTCTCCAAACGGTTCGCCTTCGCCTCCGCACTCATCAGCCGGAAGGGCGCAGCGTCCGGGGCAAAGAACTGACGCGGATGCGGCTCGAAGGTCATGATGCCGAGCGGTGCGCTCGCGTCGGCCTTCGCGGCAATGTCGATCACCGCCTGATGGCCCAGATGCACGCCGTCGAAATTGCCGATGGCGACGCTGGCACCACGGTCCTCCGGGCGGACATATTGGTAATCTCGGATGATCCTCATGGAGGGCAGGGGTAGCCCTGTGCCCGGATGGGTGCAAGAGTGCGTCCATGTTTTCGCATATCAATATCGGTGTCAGCGATTTTGACCGGGCTTTCGCGTTTTACCGCGCGGTGCTCGAGCCGCTTGGGCTCGAGGTGAAATATGTCCAGTCGGAGGAGGGCTGGGCGGCCTGGAAACATCCCGATCATGACCGCCCGACGCTGATTATCGGAACGCCCTTGGATGAGCGGCCACATTCGGTTGGCAACGGGTCAATGGTGGCGTTTCTGGCGCAAAATCGCGCCGCGGTGTCCGACTGTCATCGGATCGCGATGGAGAACGGCGCGACGGATGAGGGCGCGCCGGGGCCGCGGGCGCAGTATCACCCGAATTATTTCGGGGCTTATTTCAGGGATATCGATGGCAACAAGATTTGTGTCTGTTGCCATAGCGCCTAGTCGAACCGTTTCGACGGGGCCAGTACCACTGCTTCACCTTTCAGGACCGGCTTGCCATCAATCAGGCACTGGGTCGTCATCGTCACGCGGCGCTTGCCGTAATCGATGTCGATCACTTCAACCTCTGCGGTGACCAGATCGCCGGGGCGCACGGGCGCGAGGAATTTCAGGCTCTGGCCCAGATAAACGGTTCCGTGGCCGGGGAGTTGCTCGCCGATGACGGCAGAGATCAGACCGGCGGTCAGCATGCCATGGGCGATGCGGCCCTCGAAGATGGTGTCCTGCGCGTAGTCGTCATCCAGATGCACCGGGTTGTGATCGGTGGAGACCTCAGCAAACAGCTCGATATCGCGGTTGGTCACCTGCTTGCGCAGATGCCGTTTCATGCCGATCTCGATATCCTCGATGCAGATCGTGCCGCGCGGGAAATTATCGTTGTTTGTCGTGTCCAACATTTCGGCCTCCGGTAACTTTCAAACTTCCCAGAAGAGAAATTTGAAACTTAATTACTTTGCACTTGCAGCAAAGTCCAGAGGTTTTTGACTTATCTCAGTTTCCCGATCGTGTAGGCTGGAGCGACCATTTCCTTTTGTAAATAAGCGCTTAGCAGATCAGGGTCCGGGTCGTGCGACGTTTTGGTCTCCGCCGCGGCGAGGCCGCCGGAGATGAAAAGGGAATCGAGGTCTTCGCCCATGGCGCCGCGGATGTCGGTCAGCACCCCGTCACCGATGCACAGGATACGGCTGTCAGGTGTATGTTCCCCTAACGCGAAGAGACGCTGGCGGGCGAGGTCGTAGATCGGCGGATGCGGCTTGCCGAAATAGAGGCTGGTACCGCCCATTTCCGTGTAGAGTTTCGCAAGCGCGCCGGCGCACCATTCGCGGGTCTCGCCACGGTCCACGACGATATCCGGATTGGCGCAGAGAAGCTTCATCCCCTTCTCCTTGGCATAGAGGAAGTCGGGCCGGTTGACGTCTGGATCGGCGAGCGGATCGACGGGGCCACAGCAGACGATACCCTCGGCCTCCTGCAGGCTCACGCGCTGAATTTCCGCTGGGTTTTCAACGATATGCAGGGGATCGAAGAAGTTCAGATCATGTGGTTGACCGATGAAATAGACGCGTCTGCCGACCGCCCCGTTGAACATCGCATAGCGGGCGCTGTCGCCGGAGGTGGCGATGTCATCATAGCTGTCTTTGGCCACGCCGATCTTCTCCAACTGGCGGGCAACCGAGGCGCGGTGACGCGGCGCGTTGGTGACGAAAATCACCTTGCCCTGACCGTTCGCGCGGTAGGTTTGCATGGCCTCAACCGCCGCTTCAAAGGGCTGCAATCCGTTGTGAATACAGCCCCAGAGATCGACGAACAGCGCGTCATAGCGCTCGGCGATGTCGGACAGCGAGTTGATAATCTGGGTCATTCCGATCTCCGATTTTGGCGAGCTTAAAACCGACTTAAAACCGGCTGAATGTCGTCGGACCTTTTGTCAGGCGCGAGGATCAGCGCCATTTGATCGAGCAGCCCATGGACGGGGTCTGATCCGTTGGACCCTTCCCGGTCTCTGCGATCAGTTGCATAGCGGTCAGAAGCTCTGGGTCGCGGTTCGACGCATCCCCCATCGCTGCACTGTCGAGACGGCCGCGATATTGCAGCTCAAGCCCGGCATTGTAGCCAAAGAAATCCGGCGTGCAGACGGCTCCATAGGCGCGGGCGACGGATTGATCCTCGTCCACGAGATAGGGGAAATCCCAGCCATGTTTGGTGGCGAAGGGCCGCATCTTCTCCGGCGCGTCGGCAGGGTAGTTCTGGTAGTCATTGGCCATGATGGCCACGACACCGATCCCGGCTTCGTTCAGGGCTTTGGCATCCTCGCCGAAACGCTTTGCCACCGCGATCACATAGGGGCAGTGATTGCAGACGAACGCGACAAGCAGACCGTTGGGTCCGGCGAGGTCCTGCAAAGAGACCGTTTCGCCCGCGGGGGTCTTCAGAGAGAAGTCCGGGGCAGGGGTGCCAAACGCGACCTCGGGCGTGTCGAGAAGCGCCATAACTCACACCGCCAGGTTCGGGATGATCTGCTTCTTGCGCGACATGATGCCGGGCAGAACCACGGTGTCCTCAGAGCAGATCGTCGCGAAGCTTTTTTCCGCCACCTGCTTGGTCAACTCATTGGGGATCAACATCGTCGCTTCCTCGTTGAGGATATCGACGACGAAGAGCAGGACCTGATCGACGCCGTCCTCCCGGGCCACGGTTTCCATCGCCTGCATCAGTGACGCCTTACGGTCGAGCACCAGTTGCGGGGCGGTGGTTTCCAGCACCGAGACGCGGAATTTGGTGTCGCCAACAGCATATTCTTTACTGTCCATGCGCAGAAGTTCAGCATCCGAGAAGGCGGAGACATCCGATTTGGCGGCGAACATCTCGGCGGCATAGTCGGCGATGTTGATGCCCAGATCGGCGGCGAGCTTTTCGGCCAATGACTGGTCAGCGCCAGTGGTGGTCGGCGAGCGGAACTCCAGAGTGTCGGACAGGATACAGGAGAGCATTGCGCCTTTGATACTCTCCGGCATGTGACCGGCATGCTCGCCCATCAGGTCATGCATGATCGTGGCGGTGCAGGCGAGCGGGCGGATCGTGATGTCGATGGGGCCCGCGGTCTCCAACCCGCCCACCAGCTTATGGTGATCGATGATCGCACGCACATCCGCTGCGTTGATGTTCTCGGGCAGCTCAGCAGGGTTGTTGGTATCGACGATCACACATTCCTGACCGGCCTCGACATCGGAGATGATCTCCGGCTTTGCGAGGTTCCAGCGCTCCAGCATGAACGCGGCTTCGGTATTGGGCTCTCCCAACAGCACGGCTTTGGCGTCGTGGCCGGTATGGGTGAGGAACCATTCCCAGATGAGCGGCGAGCCGGTTGAATCCGTATCGGGCGATTTATGGCCGAAAACGAGCGTGGTCATGGGCGCTGTCCTTGCGAGCAATGGATGATTTTGCGCGCCTTATAGGGCAGGGCGGGAAGGGTGTCACGCCAGCTTTCAAGCGGCGGAGCGTCGCGCCAGTTTCAGGTCCGGTGTGAACGGGATTTTGACCAGTTCGGGTGCGGCGTGAACCAGCAGCGCATCATTGTAAAGATTGGCCTGACGCTCTTTCACGGGCAGGCGCATGGAGGCCTGGATGAGCGCGCGATCACAGAATGGGTTGATCAGGAAGTTGCGCGTATATCCGAAAAACTTCGTCTGCCAGCCCGGCAGGAGATGTTCGACAAATGCGAAATCGTAATGCACGCGTTTGGCCGCGTCGGGCAGGGCATCATACCAGGCTGCATATTCGTCCCGGAAGCGCGCGACCGCCTCGGCCTCGCGCTCGTGGTGAATGGCAAGCCGCGCGGTGGCATAGTCAAGATCAACACCATCAGGATGTTTTGCATCCCGGGCCAATCCGCGCTTCCAGTGATTGGCCTTGATGATTTCCATCACATTGCCACGCAACATCACGCCCTTGGGGACCATCTGGCAGAGACCATCGAGCACTTCGTTATTGGCGTCTCCGACATAACCCCCGGCCAGACGGAAGGCGAGTTTCTGGCGGCGACGGGCTTTCGGCCCGATTGTGTCACGATCATGCGCATCGCCGCGATAGGAGGTATAGTTGGTATGGGGAAGGCCGAGCCGTTTGGCGATCTGGGCAGCGATCTCGCCGTCAATGGCGGCCTGCCAGTTCATCACAAAGGTGAAGGTCGTGCGGATATCGGCGAGATGCGGGATCGCGCAGGCTGCGAGGTTCCGGCTGTCACGCCCGCCTGAAAGCGGCAGATGCGTGGGCGCGGTTCGGGCGATGGCCCCGATCACATCAGCGAGGCGGTTTGCCATCGCCGGGATGATCTGTTCGGGCTCCCCGACCGTCAGGTCCGTCTCGGCACGCGGCCAGAAGCGCTGCAGGGTGAAATCGGTGAGGCAGAGCTTGTGGTTCGGCGTGATGCCGCGCACAGCATGGTCACGAGTATAGCCCAGCGAATAGGCGCCATGGCCGGACATGATCGCCTTGGCATCAAACCCGTCCGGGGCTGACGGGGGCCTGTCGAGGCACATCAGAACAGTCGAGGCAACGGTGCGTGTGGAGGCATCATAGACCCCGCCCATGGATCCGGTTGGATCGGCATAGGCATGTGTTTGTGTGATGAGCATATATCGCCCGGCGGCCTCTGTGATCAGGTCTTCCGCAGTCTCGCCGCCCTCAAGCTGGCGGCCATCGGTGATCCGACGTCCCGCCGCATCAATGGCGATCCCGAGAATGATCCCGGCGAAATCGCCCTCAGCCGTTTCAAGCCGCGCATAAGGCAGGGATCGGCAATGGTGTAGACGCCAACCGCCGATCTCGGTGACGCGGAAACTCTCGATCTCCAAATCCGGCGATTGCGACAGGACAAACTGCGCACGAAATGTGCGTGCAAATTTCAAGCCTGCGTGGCCGCAGGCGGTCTCTGCCGCGAGAGGCTGTTGGATCATCTGAGGGTGGCTCCTGTAGGGGCGCTTTGTCTGCTCTTTGTTACCCGCAGGATACATCAAAGCGGTTGCCATTGGCAAAAGCTTGTTGCGGGTTGTCAGCCGCGTGTAGCGTGCGCGCCATGGTGAAAGAGACAGAGCTTTACCCGCCGGTGAAATCCTTCCTCGAAGCTCAAGGCTGCGAGGTGAAAGCGGAAGTGGGCGCGGTGGATGTGATGGCGATGCGGGGCGATGAACCGCCGGTGATCGTCGAGCTGAAAACCGGGTTCTCGCTGTCGCTGTTTCATCAGGCCATTGCCCGGCTTTCGGTGACGGACAACGTCTATATCGCAGTGCCGAGACCCAAGGGGAAACGCGGATTGAAGGCGCTGAAGGAGAACACGAACCTGGCCCGTCGCCTCGGGATCGGGTTGATCACAGTGCGGCTCCGCGACCGACATCTCGAGGTGCATTGCGACCCAGGCCCTTATGCCCCGCGCAAGTCAAAGAAGCGTCAGGCGCGACTTTTGAAAGAGTTCGCGCGCCGGGAGGGAGACCCCAATGATGGCGGTGCGACGCGGCACGGATTGATCACCGCCTACCGTCAGGACGCGATCCGTTGCGCGCGGTTTCTGGCGGTGCATGGGGCCTCAAAGGGCGCCAAAGTTGCGGAATGGGCCGAAGTGCCGACGGCCACGCGCCTCATGCGTGACAATCACTACGGCTGGTTCGTGAAAGTGGAGAAGGGCATCTACGCCTTGTCGAAGGCGGGCCGCAAAGGCTTGGCCGATTACGGCGACGAGACCGTTTGAATTTTCAGTGAAATTTTTTCCTCTGCTCCTGTTGACACAGTTTGTCGCACTCCTTATCTCCGGCGCGTTAGCACTCATCACAGGTGAGTGATAACGGGTCTATTGAGACCCATGGGAGAAACTTTGAGCTAGGAGCTGCAAAGATGGCATTCAAACCACTTCATGATCGGGTGCTGGTGCGCCGTGTGGAAAGCGACGAGAAAACCGCTGGCGGGCTGATCATCCCCGACAGTGCAAAAGAAAAGCCTGCTGAAGGTGTTGTTGTTGCATGTGGCGACGGCGCCCGCAAAGACAGCGGTGAGCTGATCGAGATGGCTGTGTCCGAAGGCGACACCATCCTCTTCGGCAAATGGTCCGGCACGGAAGTGACCGTCGACGGCGAAGAGCTGCTGATCATGAAAGAGAGCGATATTCTGGGCATCATCACCGATGCCAAAGCTGCAAAAGCTGCCTGAAAACCTCGCCTCGTCCAAAACATCTGAAACATAGGAGACCATGAGACATGGCTGCTAAAGACGTCAAATTTGACACTTCTGCCCGCGACAAGATGATGAAGGGTGTCAACATCCTTGCCGATGCTGTCCGGGTAACCCTTGGCCCGAAAGGCCGCAACGTTGTCCTAGACAAGAGCTTTGGCGCACCGCGCATCACCAAAGACGGTGTGTCCGTTGCCAAGGAAATCGAACTGGAAGACAAGTTCGAAAACATGGGCGCACAAATGGTCAAAGAAGTGGCCCAGCGCACCAATGACGAAGCCGGTGACGGCACCACCACTGCAACCGTTCTCGCTCAGGCCATCGTCAAAGAAGGCATGAAATCGGTCGCAGCTGGCATGAACCCGATGGACCTCAAGCGCGGTATTGACCTCGCAACCGCGAAAGTGGTCGAGACCATCAAAGCTGCAGCCCGCGAAGTGAAAGACTCCGCTGAAGTTGCACAGGTCGGCACGATCTCTGCCAACGGTGAAGCTGAAATCGGCAGCCAAATCGCAGACGCGATGCAAAAAGTTGGTAACGAAGGCGTCATCACGGTTGAAGAGAACAAAGGCCTTGAGACCGAAACCGACGTCGTTGAAGGCATGCAGTTCGACCGCGGTTACCTGTCGCCTTATTTCGTCACCAACCCGGACAAAATGACCTCCGAGCTGGAAGACTGCATGATCCTGCTGCACGAGAAGAAACTGTCTTCGCTGCAGCCGATGGTTCCGCTTCTGGAATCCGTCATTCAGTCCGGCAAACCGCTCCTGATCATCGCGGAAGACGTGGAAGGTGAGGCTCTGGCCACGCTCGTCGTCAACAAACTGCGTGGCGGTCTGAAAATCGCTGCCGTTAAAGCTCCTGGTTTCGGCGACCGCCGCAAAGCCATGCTGCAGGACATCGCGATCCTGACCGGTGGCCAAGTGATCTCCGAAGATCTCGGCATGAAGCTCGAGAACGTCACGATGGACATGCTCGGCACCGCCAAGCGCGTCTCGATCACCAAAGACGAAACCACTGTTGTGGACGGCGCTGGTGAGAAAGCCGAGATCGAAGCTCGTGTGGCTCAGATCCGTCAGCAGATCGAAGAGACGACCTCCGACTACGACCGTGAGAAACTGCAAGAGCGCGTGGCCAAACTGGCAGGCGGTGTTGCTGTTATCCGCGTCGGCGGCATGACCGAAGTGGAAGTGAAAGAGCGCAAGGATCGCGTCGATGACGCCCTGAACGCTACCCGCGCCGCTGTCCAAGAGGGCATCGTTGTGGGCGGCGGTGTCGCTCTGGTCCAAGGTGCGAAGTCGCTGGAAGGCCTGACCGGTGAGAACAACGATCAGAACGTTGGGATCACCATCGTGCGCAAAGCGCTGGAATCCCCGCTGCGTCAGATCGCTGAAAACGCTGGCGTTGACGGCTCTGTCGTTGCTGGCAAAATCCGCGAGAGCGACGATGCGACCTTCGGCTTCAACGCACAAACCGAAGAGTATGGCGATCTGTTCTCCTTCGGCGTGATCGACCCGGCCAAAGTGGTTCGGACCGCTCTGCAGGACGCAGCCTCAATCGCTGGTTTGCTGATCACGACGGAAGCCATGGTTGCCGACAAGCCGCAGAAAGAAGGCGCCGGCGCTGGCGGCGGCATGCCCGACATGGGCGGCATGGGCGGCATGATGTAAGACGTCGTTTTCCCTTCTGGGAAAACACGTCCGGTGGTCGGCAGGCTTTTGGCTTTGCCAAAATGCCGAGAGACCACGCCGTTGAATAGTTTGTGAAAGGGCCGCCCCCGCGCGGCCCTTTTTCTTTGCCCACATCCGTGCCAAAGGCGTGTGATGCGCCTGTTCTTCCTGACCACGCTTGCCATGATCGCCTTCGCGGCCAACTCGATCCTGAACCGTTTGGGCGTGTTCCAATCGGCGCTCGACCCGGTGGCCTTTGCCGCGATCCGGGTTCTGGCGGGCGCGGCCATGCTCCTGATCCTCGTCCAGATGCGGGGCCGTAGCATGACGTTGACAGGTGCAGAGCGCTGGATCGGCGCAGCAGCACTTGCGACCTATATGCTGGGCTTTTCGCTCGCGTATCTGGAGTTGGAGGCCGGACTCGGCGCCTTGATCCTGTTCGGCACGGTACAGATCACGATGTTTCTGGGCGCGGTTCTGGCACGCGAGGCGATCCCGGCACTGCGCATCGCGGGCGCGGTGGTGGCGCTGGGCGGGCTCGGTTACCTGCTCTTGCCCGGCGCCACCGCGCCGCCGCTCTTTGCCAGCGGCCTGATGATTGCAGCGGGCATTGGCTGGGGCGTCTATTCCCTGGTGGGGCGGAACGAGCGGGACGCGCTGGCGGGCACAGCGGGGAATTTCTTGCTGTGTCTGGTGCCGATGCTGCTGGCCTTTCTCTTCTTGCGGGAGGGAACGGTTCTGCCTTTGAGCGGCGTTCTCTATGCCGTTGCCTCCGGTGCTGTGGCCTCGGCCATGGGCTATGCGCTGTGGTATTCCGTTTTGCCCGCACTCGGCGCGACACAGGCGGCGGTGGCGCAGCTCTCGGTGCCGGTGATCGCGATTGCGGCGGGGTGGGCGCTGCTGGACGAGACCGTCACGACGCGCATCGTGCTGGCCTCCCTGCTGGTTCTGGGCGGCATCACCCTATCCCTTGCGCGCAAGGCTGAGTAACCCACCGGAGCTTCTGGCGATCTTACCCGTCATCTCCAGCTCGGTCAGCGCGGGAAGCGCCTCGCGCGGGTTGACGCCGAGATCGCGGATCAGTTGATCCTCGGCGAGGGGTGCCGCGCTGAGCAGGCCCAGAATGTGTTGATGGGCCGGGATATGCTCGTGCACGGGCGCCGTTGGGGCGTCTTTCGGTGAGGCAGGCGCTTCGATCCGCGCGATGGCCTCCAACACATCCGCCGCATTGCGCACCAAGGTTGCGCCGTCGCGGATCAGCATATTGCTGCCCCAGGAGCGCGCATCGAAGGGGTGCCCGGGCACTGCAAACACATCCCGGCCTTGGTCGAGCGCGTTGCGGGCGGTGATGAGCGAGCCGGATTTTGCCGCCGCCTCCACCACGATCACGGCTTGGGAGAGGCCAGAGATGATGCGGTTGCGGCGCGGGAAATGGCGGGCCTGAGGCTGCAGACCGGGCGGCTGTTCGCTGACCAGCAGGCCTTTCGTCGCGATGTCACGCATCAGATCGGCGTTTTCCAGAGGATATGTGACGTCGATCCCGCCGCCCAGCACGGCAATAGTGCCTGTTTCGAGACCCGCCAGATGGGCCGCCGTGTCGATCCCACGCGCGAGGCCGGAGGTGATGACCTGCCCCTCCGATCCAAGCTCCTCCGCCAGCTTGCGCGCCATGCGGGTGCCCAAGGAAGATGCGTTGCGCGCGCCGACGAGGGCGAGGCTGGGACGGTTAAGAAGGGTCAGATCTCCCTTGGCCCAACACAGCGGCGGCGCATCGGCGATTTCGCGCAATGCATTGGGGTAATGCGGATCGTCATGGGCGACCAAATCGGCACCGAGGCGTCGACCGGCCTCCATCTCCTGTTCCGCGGCCTCTGGAGAGCAGGCGCGATAGCTTTTCACGCCAGCGGCAGCTGCGACCTCCGGCAAAGCCTCAAGTGCCGCCTCCGCAGAGCCATGCTCTGAGAGGAGCCGGTAATAAGTAGTTGGTCCGACGCGGAAAGATCTGATCAGACGGAGCTGTGCGGCCAAAGCGCCCCGAAGTCTGGGGGGTGCGAGGGGGGGTGGGGTAGACAGCAGGTCGCCAGCCATCACTCGCTCCGTCCAATCATTGATGTAGTAATGACCGATCGCAGGTTAAGGGTTCATGAATCGATCAGCTGATTGGTGCCCATCCAATAAAAAAAGTTACAACCTACTGAGATGTATAGAAATTTTCACCGTCTGGGGGTGGGAAAAGTAGGCTCTCGCGAATGTCCCCTCCCCCAAAATAGCGAGGGAAATCGCGACAAACTCGGTTTTCGTTAACCAATTGTTTGGCGGTTAGGCTGCTGAGCCGCCCACGGTGAGCCCACCGATCATGAGAGTCGGCTGACCGACACCCACCGGCACCCATTGCCCCTGTTTGCCGCAATTGCCGATCCCGGGATCAAGCGCCATGTCATTGCCGATGGCGCGGATTTGTTTCAGCGCCGTGGCCCCGTCACCGATCAGCGTCGCGCCTTTCACCGGTGCCCCGACCTTGCCGTCCTTCACGCGGTAAGCCTCGGTGCAGGAGAAGACGAACTTACCGTTGGTGATATCGACCTGACCGCCACCAAACCCGACCGCGTAGATGCCATCCTTCAAATCGGCGACAATGGCTTCGGGCGCGGCATCGCCGCCCAGCATATAGGTATTCGTCATGCGCGGCATCGGCGCATGGGCGTAACTTTCGCGCCGTCCGTTGCCGGTGGCCTCGACCCCCATCAGCCGCGCGTTCTGGCGGTCCTGCATATAGCCCACGAGCACGCCATCCTCGATCAGCACATTCTTGCCTGAGGGCGTGCCCTCATCATCCACGGTGATCGAGCCGCGCCGGTCGGGGATTGTGCCGTCATCCAGCACCGTGACCCCCTTCGCGGCGATCTGCTGGCCCATCAGCCCGGCGAAGGCGGAGCTTTTCTTGCGGTTGAAATCGCCCTCCAGCCCGTGACCGATGGCCTCGTGCAGCAGGATACCGGGCCAGCCGGGGCCGAGGACCACGTCCATCACACCGGCAGGCGCGGGTTCGGCGTCGAGATTGACACCAGCGATGCGGATCGCCTCGCGAATGAGGCCCTGCCAATGGGACGGCGCAAAGAGATCATCGAGCAGATGTCGCCCGCCACCGCCTGCCGACCCACTTTCGCGCCGACCGTCTTTCTCAAGGATTACGGAGACAAAGATGCGGGTCATGGGCCGCGTGTCGGAGACGTTCAGCCCATCGGCGCGCAGGATTTCAACCTCCTGATGGGAGGCCGCGAGCGAGGCGGAGACCTGCACCACACGCGCATCCTCGGCGCGTGCGAAGGCATCAATCTCCCGCAGAAGTTCGGTCTTTGCACCAAAAGTCTGGCCGCTCATCGGGTTCACATCCGTATAAAGCCGCTGATTGGTGGGTTTCGGGGCAGGGGCCATCACTCCGCCGCCGTCCCCAACGGCCAGTCGCGCCGTCTCAGCCGCGCGCAACAGCGCCTGTTCCGAGATATCCGTGGCATGCGCATAAGCCGCCGTTTCGCCCTTCACGGCGCGCAGGCCGAACCCTTCCGAGGCGTCATAGCTTGCGGTCTTCAGGCGCCCGTCATCGAAGGAAAACACTTCCGCCCGTTTGCGTTCGAAAAACAGCTCCCCATCATCGGCACCATCCGTCGCAGAGCGCAGTATTTTCAAGGCCTTGTCGCGATCCACACCGGTCTCGAACGGTTGAAAACGGTCGGATTCGGAAACGGTCATCTGGGATTTCCTTGATTCTGGTCAAAAAAACCTGCGGCATGGTAGCGCGCGGGCTTTCGGAGCGCTTGCTCCTCTCCTCTCAATATGGTTTTTGCGAAGCCAGACGCAAGCGGGGGGATTCCGTGCTCGGAGAGAGGCACGCCTCCGATATAAAACGACGGGAAACAACTTATGCGATTTTCGACCATTGCGGCAGCTCTTCTGGCTGCGGTTACGGCAACAGGGGCGCAGGCTCAGGACGCGCTGAAAGACCTTCCACTTGTAGGCATTCCAACCCCGGATGGTGTGAACTTTCAGGAAGCGACGACAGAGCTGATGCGCGATATCGTGTGGCTCGACAATTTCCTTCTGATCATCATCACGGTCATCACACTGTTCGTAATGGTGCTGCTGGGCATCGTGATCCTGAAATACAACGAGAAGTCGAACCCCGAACCGGCCCGTTTCACGCATAACTCTCCGCTTGAGGTCGCCTGGACCCTGATCCCTGTGGTCATCCTTGTGATGATCGGGGCGTTTTCGCTGCCGGTGCTGTTTAAACAGCAGCGCATTCCCGAAGGCGACGTGGTCATCAAAGCCACCGGCTACCAGTGGTACTGGGGCTATGAATATGTCGATCACGACTTCGCCTTTGACAGCTTCATGATTGGCGCGGGTGAGAACCGTCTGACCCCGGATATTGAAGCGGAACTGGTCGAAGCGGGCTATTCTAAGGACGAGTTCCTACTGGCCACCGACACCGCCGTTGTCGTGCCCGTCGACAAGACCATCGTCATTCAGGTGACCGGTGCTGACGTGATCCACTCCTGGACCATCCCGTCCTTCGGCGTGAAGCAGGATGCTGTGCCGGGTCGTCTGGCCGCGCTCTGGTTCAAGCCCGAGAAGATCGGCACCTATTTCGGTCAATGCTCCGAACTGTGCGGTCAGGCCCATGCCTATATGCCGATCACGGTGAAAGTGGTCAGCCAGGAGGCCTATGATGCCTGGCTCCAGGGCGCGATTGACGAATATGCCGGCGATCCGACCTCGATCCCGGGCGTGAAAGTGGCTGCGGCTGAGTAAGGCTAACGCGCAATGGCTGACGTCACATCTCAGGTTCAAGCCCAATCGGGCGAAGGAGAGTTCGGCGATTACGTCGCGCTCCTGAAGCCTCGTGTGATGTCGCTGGTGGTGTTCACTGCCGCCGTGGGGCTATTCGTGGCTCCGGCGTATGTGCATCCTTTCGTGGCCTTCGTGGCGATCCTCTTCATTGCTCTGGGCGGTGGCGCGTCTGGCGCTTTGAACATGTGGTATGACCACGACATCGACACGGTGATGAAACGCACCGCCAAACGGCCCATCCCGTCGGGTCGTGTGGCCCCGGGCGAGGCCTTGTCGCTGGGGCTCTGGCTGTCCTTCATCTCCGTCACGATGTTGGGTCTCGCCGCCAATTGGCTCGCCGCGGGCATCCTCGCCTTCACCATCTTTTTCTACGCCGTCATCTACACGATCTGGCTGAAACGCTGGACGCCGCAGAACATCGTCATCGGCGGCGCGGCTGGTGCGTTCCCGCCGATGATCGGCTGGGCCGTGGCCACGGGCTCGGTCTCTGTTGAAGCCGTGCTTATGTTCATGCTGATCTTCATGTGGACGCCGCCGCATTTCTGGGCGCTGGCGCTCTTCATGAACGAGGACTACTCGAAAGCTGGCGTGCCCATGCTAACCGTCACTCATGGCCGTCGCGAGACCCGCAAGCAAATCCTGATCTATTCCGCGCTGCTCGCTCCGATTGCGGTCGGCACGGCGTTTACCTCCATCGGCGGGTTCATCTATCTCGCGGTGGCCCTTTGGCTGAACGCCAAGTTCCTGCATGGCGCCTGGAAGCTCTGGCAGCGTGATGAGGCGACCGCCGAGGCGGATGTCTACGCCGCTGAGAAAAAATATTTCCGCCAGTCGCTCAGCTATCTCTTCCTGCATTTCGGCGCGTTGCTAGTGCAGGCGATCTGGGTCAAATCGGGCCTTCCCGCATGGGGGCTTTTCTGATGGCGATCAAGGTCGAACATGAACTGCACAAGCGCCGCTCGGGCCGCAATATCGGGCTGGGACTGGTGCTGGTCGCGTTCGTGGCCATCGTCTTCGGTCTCACCGTCGTGAAGATTTCCAATGGCGGCACGATTGAGGGCTTCGACCACACCGTGCGCTATTCCATCGAGCCGAAGGAGGACAACTGATGTTCTCGCGTCTCGACGGCAAATCCAAAACGCTGGCGCAGACGCTTGGTCTGGTCCTGTTCATGGGCGCGATGGGCTTTGCCTCGGTGCCGCTCTACGACTGGTTCTGCCGGGTCACGGGTTATGGCGGCACGACGCTGGAAGCCGATGCGGGCTCTGACGTGATCCTCGATCAGACGATCAAGGTGCGCTTTGACGGCTCGCTGACCGCTGGCATGCCGTGGGAGTTCAAACCGGCCCAGCGGGAAATGGAAATCCGGATCGGCGAAACCGGTCTTGCCTTCTACGAGGCGCATAACCCGACCGACAAACCGATCGCTGGTTCGGCCAGCTACAACGTCTTTCCGTTCACCGTGGGCGGTTACTTCACCAAGATCGATTGCTTCTGCTTCGAGGAACAAATCCTGCAACCCGGAGAGACGGTGATGATGCCCGTCACCTTCTTTGTGGACCCCGATATCGTGGACGACCCCGAAGGCAAGCATGTCGAAGCGATCACGCTCAGCTACACATTCTACGAAATTGAGCCGGAAGAGGTGCAGGCCGCCCTCGCCACAGGCTCCGAAACCGATATAAACTAAGGTCCGACCAAGAGGGACAACACATGGCGCACGCTAAGAACCACGACTATCACATCCTGAACCCCTCCATTAACCCGTTCCTGGGTGCGGTGGCAGCTTTCGTCATGCTGTCGGGCTCGGTGGTGTTCTTCCACGATGGTGGCCCCTGGATGATGCTCATCGGGTTGGCCGGTGTGCTTTATGTGATGTTCGCCTGGTGGTCAGATGTGATCGAAGAGAGCCAGGTTGGCGATCACACCCCCGTCGTGCGCCTCGGGCTGCGATATGGCTTCATCTTCTTCATCATGTCCGAGGTCATGTTCTTCGTGGCCTGGTTCTGGTCGTTCTTCAAGCACGCCATGTATCCGATGGGCCCTGACAGCCCGATGGTGGATGGCCAATGGCCACCCGCGGGCATCGAGACGTTTGACCCGTGGCACCTGCCGCTGATCAACACGCTGATCCTTCTGTGCTCGGGCGCTGCAGCCACATGGGCGCACCACGCGCTGGCGCATGAGAACAACCGTCAGGATCTGAAAGCCGGTCTGTGGCTCGCCATCGCACTGGGCGTCCTCTTCACCGGGTTCCAGGCCTACGAGTATAGCCACGCGGCCTTTGGCTTCTCCGGTAATATCTATGGCGCCAACTTCTTCATGGCGACGGGCTTTCACGGCTTCCACGTGATCATCGGCACGATCTTCCTCGCCGTCTGTCTGGCGCGCGCCTATGCCGGGCATTTCACGCCGGAGAAACATGTCGGCTTCGAGGCGGCGGCCTGGTACTGGCACTTCGTCGACGTGGTCTGGCTCTTCCTCTTTGCCGCGGTTTACATCTGGGGCGGCTAAAATTCTGACACAGAATTTTGGACAGAATTTCTGAGAAATTCTGGGCGCGAGGGGCAACCCTCGCGCTTTCACGTTAAAGGACGCGGGCGTTTGAAAAGCTACATCGCGGCATTGGTTCTGGGCATCGGCGGGATCGCGATCCTTCTGTCTCTGGGCTTCTGGCAGGTCCAGCGGCTGGAATGGAAACAAGGCGTCCTGGCCGAGATCGACGCGCGTATCGCCGATGCGCCCCAACCCTTGCCCGCCGCCCCAGACGCGGCGAACCACCGCTATCTTGCCGTGGAGGCAGCGGGGGATGTCTCGAAGGAGTATCGCCGCATCCTGATGTCCCTGAAGGGTCGTGGCCCGGGGTATCGGATCATCTCGGCCCTTGAGACCACGGAAGGGCGGCGCATCCTCGTTGATCGCGGCTTTCAGCCCGTCTACAGCGCGGCGATTCCGCCGGAACTCAAAGACGTGACCATCCGGGGCAATCTGCACTGGCCCGACGAGGTCGACAATTGGACGCCCGAGCCGGACCGGGCAGAGGGCATCTGGTTTGCCCGTGACATCCCCGCGCTGGCGAAAGAGTTGAAAACGGAAGAAGTGCTTCTGGTAGCGCGCGATATTTCCGGCGGTTTAGACGTCACTGATCCGCTGCCGGTCGACAGTTCGACCATCCCCAACGATCACCTGCAATACGCTGTGACATGGTTTGGCCTCGCCCTTGTCTGGTTGGGGATGACACTGTTTCTGCTTTGGCGTATCAGGCAACGAACGGCCTGAGAGGGACAAGACCAGAGATGCGCTTTATCTCGACGCGTGGCGCCGCACCTGCGCTGAATTTCGAAGACACGATGCTGACCGGACTGGCCCGCGATGGGGGCTTGTATCTGCCTGAAGCGATCCCCGGTCTGAGCGCCGATGAAATCCGCGCCATGCGGGGCAAAAGCTATGAGGAGATCGCCCATAAGGTGATGTTCCCTTATGTCTCGGAAAACTTCTCGTCGGAGGATTTTGTCGCCCTGATCGCCAAGGCCTATGCCGGGTTTGGCCATGAGGCCCGGGCCCCGCTTGTGCAACTGGGCCCCAACCATTTCTTCCTTGAACTGTTCCACGGGCCGACGCTGGCCTTCAAAGATTTCGCGATGCAGCTGATCGGGCAGCTCTTCCAGTATGCGCTGGGGCGCTCCGGCAAGCGGGTGACCATCGTGGGCGCGACCTCTGGCGATACCGGCTCGGCGGCGATTGAGGCGTTTCAGGGCTTGAGCAATGTGGATGTGTTCATCCTCTATCCGCATGGTCGCGTCTCGGAGGTGCAGCGCCGGCAGATGACGACGCCAACCGCGTCCAACGTGCATGCGGTCGCCGTCGATGGCGATTTCGACACCTGTCAGGGCGCGTTGAAGGACATGTTCAACGATTTCACTTTCCGCGATGAGGTGGCGCTGGCGGGCGTGAACTCAATCAACTTCGCCCGCGTGCTGGCGCAGGTGGTGTATTATTTCTCCTCCGCCGTCTCGCTCGGCGCGCCCGACCGGCCCGTCTCGTTCACTGTGCCGACCGGCAATTTCGGCGACATCTTTGCTGGTTATCTGGCCCAGCAGATGGGGCTGCCGGTCGAGAAGCTGGTGATCGCCACAAATCAGAACGACATCTTGCACCGCACGCTGGAAACCCGCGAATATGCAACAACCGGAGTGATCCCCTCGATCAGCCCGTCGATGGATATCCAGGTCTCCTCCAACTTCGAACGCGCGCTTTACTACGCCTACGGGCAGGACGGCAAAGCCGTGGCGAAAGAGATGGCGTCGCTGAAAGACACGGGCAAATTCACCGTCTCCCAGGGCGCCTATGAGGCATTGAAATACACCTATGCCTCGGGCCGTGTCTCGGAAGAGGAAACCTCCGCCGAGATCAAACGCGTTTTGGCCGAGACGGGCGAGCTTCTTTGCCCTCATTCCGCCGTCGGCGTGAAGATCGGCGAGGCGCATTTGGGTGCGACCCCGATGATCACGCTCGGCACCGCCCACCCAGCGAAATTCCCCGCCGCGGTCGAAGCCGCCACGGGCATCCATCCGCCGCTGCCGCCGCGCATGGCCGACCTCTTTGACCGAGACGAACGCGTCACGCGTATCTCCGGCGATGTTGAGGACATGAAAGCGCTGATCCGGGATCGGCTGGTATGACGGAACGGCTGCACACACTCCCCAACGGGTTTCGCATTGTCACCGAGCACATGCCGGGGCTGCAATCGGCCTCTGTCGGGGTCTGGGTCTCTGCCGGTGGACGTCATGAGCGACTAGAGCAGAACGGCATCGCGCATTTCTTGGAGCACATGGCGTTTAAAGGCACCCATCGCCGCTCCGCCCTGCAGATCGCCGAGGAAATCGAAAATGTCGGCGGCTATATCAACGCTTACACCTCCCGCGAGGTGACCGCCTATTACGCGCGCGTGTTGAAAGACGATGTGGCGCTGGCGCTCGATGTGATCGCGGACATCCTGATGAACCCGGTTTTCGACACCCGCGAGATCGAGATCGAACGCGGCGTGATCCTGCAGGAAATCGGCCAATCGCTCGATACACCAGACGATGTGGTCTTCGACTGGCTGCAAGAGGCGGCGTTCCCCGATCAACCCATCGGCCGCACGATTTTGGGTCCCTCGGACAAGGTCTCCGGGTTTTCACGCGAGGATTTGCAAGGGTTCGTTGCCGAGCATTACGGGCCCGAGCAGTTGATCCTCTCTGCCGCCGGTGCGGTGGATCATGACGCGATTGTGGCGCTGGCCGAAGATCTCTTCGGCGGGCTGAAACCCCGATCCACAGTGGAGGCCGAGCAGGGGCGGTTTGTGTCCGGTGAGCGGCGTGAAGTCAAAGCGCTCGAACAGGCGCATTTCGCCATGGCGTTCGAGGCGCCCGGCTATCGCGACGATGATTTCTACACCGCGCAGATATTCTCCACCGCGTTCGGCGGTGGCATGTCCTCGCGCCTTTTCCAGGAAATCCGCGAGAAGCGGGGGCTTTGCTATTCGATCTTCAGCCAGATCGGCAGCTATTCCGATACCGGTCTGATGACGATCTACTCGGGCACTTCCGGCTCTGAGATCGGCGGTCTGGCCGACCTCACCGTGGATGAGTTGAAGCGCGCTGCCGAGGATATGAGTGCCGAGGAGATCGACCGCGCCCGCACGCAAATGAAGGCGGGGCTTCTCATGGGGCTCGAAAGCCCGTCCTCCCGCGCCGAACGCCTCGCGCGTGTTCTGGGGATTTGGGGCCGCGTGCCGGATATCTCGGAAACGGTGGCCCGGATCGATGCCGTCGAGGCCGCCGATGTGCGCCGGTTTGCCGAAGCTGTGGCAAGCCGGGGTGAGGTCGCGATGGCGCTTTATGGTCCGGTCGAAAAGGCCCGCGATCTGGGCGCCATCACCCGGAGGCTGGCCGCCTGATGCTGCTTGGCAAGCGTCCCGTGCGGATCGTCACCGAACGGTTGGTGATGCGCTTGCCGGCCCATTCGGACTTCCGCGCCTGGGCGAATTTGCGCTCCGCCTCGATCGAATTTCTAACCCCCTGGGAGCCGTCCTGGGCCAAGGATCACCTGACCCGCAAAAGCTATACAAACCGGGTCTATTGGGCGCAGCGCTCGGTGAAGAACGGCTCCGCTGTGCCGCTCTTTCTGGAGCGCAGCGAGGATAAATCGCTTTTGGGCGCGATTACGCTCGACAATATCCGCCGTGGGCCCTCGCAAGCCGGAACGCTCGGGTATTGGATCGGCCAGACCCATGCCCGCAAGGGCTATATGCGCGAGGCCATCGAGGCGCTGGTGCATTACGCTTTCACCACCCTTGATCTGAGCCGGGTCGAGGCGGCCTGCCTGCCGGAAAACGATGCCTCCCGCGGTGTGCTGGAAAAGGCCGGGTTCAAATATGAAGGCGTGGCGCAGAGCTATCTGCAGATCAACGGGCGTTGGCGCAACCATGTGCTCTACGCCAATCTGCGTTCAGACCGCCGCGGGAAAACCGGTATAAGCTAGCGGTTTCGAATTGCGCGTCGCGCAATCCGACCGGTTGGGAGGGGCCAGCCCCTCCCAAACCCTCCCCGGAGTATTTTTGGACCAATGATGATGCGGACAGTGGCGCGATTAGCGCTATTATCTGGGTCAAGGAGATTTTCCATGCGCCTGATCCTGTTTTTCGTTTTCGCTGTTCTGCCCTTGGCCGCGACCGCACAAGACCGCCGACCGAGCCATTGTATTGCGCTGGCAGAGAGCACGCCGGGGATGGAATATCTGCACAAGGCCAGTTGGTCTGAGCCCGTGGTGAAGGACACGGTGCGGATCAATTACATCGACCACTCGACCTTCCTGATCCAGAGCCATGGCGGTCTAAACATGGCCACCGATTTCACCGGATTTCTGGGCGCGGCACCGATCATCCCAGACGTGGTGACGATGAACCACGCGCATTCCTCTCACTGGACGCAGTTCCCCGATCCCGCGATCCCGCACGTGCTGCGCGGCTGGCCGGATGAGGGCGAAGAGGTTGCCGATCACCATCTCGATCTGGGCGAAGTTCTGGTGCGCAATGTGGCGACGGATATCCGCTCTCGCTTCGGGGTTGATGTTGAAGAGAACGGCAATTCGATCTTCATTTTCGAGGTGGCGGGGCTTTGCATCGGCCATCTGGGCCATCTCCATCATGAGCCGAATAACGAACAATATGCGGCCATCGGGCGGCTCGATGTGGTGATGGCGGCGGTGGATGGTGGACTGACCGTGGACCTGCCGACAATGCAGAAGCTGCTGAAACGGCTGCGCGCCTCTGTCGTGATCCCGATGCATTGGTTTGGCCGCTCTACGCTCAACGCCTTCATTTCGGGCATGGGCGATGCATATCGCGTCGAGCGGACCGGCATATCCTCGATGGAAATCTCTCTGCGCGATCTGCCCTCGGAGCCCACGATCATCGTGCTGGAGCCTCAATTCCTGCGCATGCCGGAAGAATAGGGTTTTGCCCGTGTACCGGTCGCGCTACCGATAGCCCCATGCTGAACCCTGCCACAGATGCGTTCCGGCGCAGGCTCTCGGATGTCCTGCCCGCCGCCGCTTTCCGCGAATTGACGGACGCCTATCTGCATGAGCCACGCGGGCGGTTCGAGGGCACAGGCGGCATTCTCGTCGCACCGGAATCAACAGAGGAGGTGGCGGCGGTCGTGCGGGCCTGTGCCGAGGCGCGGGTCGGGATCGTGCCCTATGGTGGCGGGACCGGGCTGGTCGGTGGTCAGATCGCGCAAGACGGGCCTTCTTGCGTAATCCTGTCCATGGAGCGCATGACCCAAATCCGCGCTGTGCATCCGGAAGAGAACCTCATGATCGCCGAAGCCGGCGCGATCCTGCAAAACGTGCAGGCCGCAGCGGAGGAGGTCGACCGGCTCTTTCCCCTGACGCTCGCCAGCCAGGGCTCGGCGCGGATCGGAGGCAATCTCGCGACGAATGCAGGTGGCGTAAACGTGCTGCGCTATGGCAATGCGCGCGATCTTTGCCTCGGGATCGAAGCGGTTTTGCCCGATGGGTCGGTGATGAATGGCCTCTCAGGGCTCAGAAAGGACAATACCGGCTACGATCTGCGACATCTGCTGATCGGGGCGGAAGGCACGCTCGGGATCATTACCGCAGCGGCGTTGAAACTCTTTCCCAAGCCCGCTGAGCTCGGTGCGGCGCTGATGGTCGTGCGCGACCCGGCGGCGGCGCTCGATCTTCTGGCTCTGGCCGGAGATGTGATGGGTGGCACGGTTTCGGCCTTCGAGTTGATCCATAGGGCGGGGTTGGAGTTTTTAGCCGAAACCGGCCTCGAGGCGCCTGCGCCCTTTGATGAGACGCCCGAATGGATGGTGCTGATCGATATCGGCATGTCTGCCGGTGGCACGCCGCAGGAGCGGCTGGAAGTGCTGTTCGCGGAGGCGTTCGAGCGCGGGTTGGTCTCTGACGGCGTTGTGGCCCAGTCGCTGGCGCAGCGCGAGGCCTTCTGGACGATCCGCGAGATGATCCCGGAGGCCAATCGGCGCATCGGCTCGGTATCGAGCCATGACATCTCGATCCCGATCCGCCGTATCCCGGAATTCATCACGCGTGGCGCGCGGGAGATCGCGAGGGTAGGCGATTTCCGGATCAACTGCTTTGGGCATCTGGGCGATGGCAATCTGCACTACAATGTTTTCCCGCAGCCGGGTAAAACGCGCGCGGATCACGAACAAGATCGCCCGGTCGTGAAGGCTCTGGTGCATGACCTGACCCACGAGTTTGGCGGATCGGTCTCGGCAGAGCATGGGATCGGGCGGCTGAAAGTGGCGGATTTGCAAAAATATGGCGACCCGGCAAAGCTGGCGGCCATCCGGGCGATCAAACAGGCGCTGGATCCGCAGGGCATCATGAATCCCGGCGCGGTGGTGGTGCCGTGATGCGCAGGCAGGATTTTCGAAAATCCTGCATCAGAGTTTCCGGGAAACTCTGCCCCGCTCAATCGCCCTCGAACTCACAAAGGGCATGAACCTCCTGGCCCATCGCGTGAAGTTTCGCCCGCCCACCCAAATCCGGCAGGTCGATGATGAAGGAACACCCGATCACTTCGGCCCCAAGCTTCTCGATCAGCTTGATCCCGGCCTCTGCGGTGCCGCCGGTGGCCAGAAGGTCATCCACCAGCAGCACTTTTTCGCCCGCCTCCAGGCTGTCATCATGCAACTCCATGGTCGCTTCGCCATATTCGAGCTGATAGTCTTGGCTGATCACGCTGCCGGGGAGTTTCCCGGCCTTGCGAATGGGCACGAACCCAACAGAAAGCTGATGCGCAATCGCACCGCCAAGGATGAACCCACGCGCCTCGAGCCCCGCGACCTTGTCGAAGCGCACACCGGCATAGGGGTGCAGCAATTGATCCACCGCCATGCGAAATCCGCGCGGGTCGAGAAACAGCGTCGTGACATCGCGGAACATGATTCCCTCATGCGGAAAATCAGGGATCGTGCGGATATAGTCTTTAACCTGCATGCGCGTCTCCGGGTCTGGCAGCCAAACCCGGATACCTTATGAACTCAGAGGTTAAAAGAGCTTAACCGGCCCGTGCGTTGCGCGCCTCAAAGGCGTGCCGCTTGCACATGCATCCAATCAAAATTCTTCAAACGGCCAAGGCTCACCCAGCCCTGTTTCTCCCAGGCCTCCCAGAACTTGTTGCAATCGGGATGGGCGAGCGAGGCGCGGTTGCGCGACCATTTGAGCTGATTGCGCTCAGGGTCGAAATCAATCGCGATGCCCCAGCTATGGGTCGACCATTTGGACCCGCCGCGCATCTTGCGGGCATTGTAGTCGCCGCCAAAGAGATCAAAGCCCAACTGCCGGATTTCCTGCTGGCTATAGGTCTCGTCGATCTCCTGAAGCACGGTGGCGAGGCTGTCGGCGACTTTCTCATGCATCAGGAAATGCCTGCGGGTCTGGCTCTTGTTCCAGGCAATCCGCAAAGGCCAGGGGCAGGGGATGCGCACGAGTGGCGGCGGCGGGGTCGGTCCAAAATTGGCTTTGCCGTGCGGGCCATAGAACGCCGTCATATCACGCTGCCGTGGCCATCGGTGCGGATTGGCGTCAATCGGTTCGATATCGCGCCACTCAAGGATCGCTCCGGTGGACATCTTTTCTTCCAGCGCATCTGCCGCCCAGGCCGTCTGCGGGCCCCACCAGCCATCGACGCGTCCGGCATTGATGCCCTCGGCGTGGCAGTACATCTGCAGAAACGTGATCGACTGGCGTTTGCCGGACCAACTGGTCCAGCCGGAGGGGGGTGTGCCCGTGAGTTCTGGAATGCCCTTGCGCACGGCTGCATGGGTCTTCGGCCCGCGCAATCCGTCGATCTTTCCTTTGTAGTGACCCAGGTCTCGCAGTTTACTCTGCACAAGTCTGACAGACGCTCTGTCCATAATGCCCCCCTTAAAAGACGTGTTAAAATACCGTCAGGTTAGGCGCGTCTGCACGTTTTCGCAAAAGATTTTTGTATCGCGCCCAGTTAGAGGACGCGTCCGGCCACCGCATTGAGCTTCGCGACAAGTGCGGGATCGCGATTTGGCGGTTGCGTGAGGATGGCGAATTCGAGCGCTTTGTCACAGCCATGCGGGCAGTCTTCCCGGGTTTTGCCCAGGAGATCTGGCAGCCGTGCGACCAGCTGCCGGGCTTTGTCAGCGTTACCCATCAGTGTTGCGATGATCTGGGTCACATCGACCTCCCCATGATCGGGATGCCAGCTGTCATAATCGGTGATCATGGCGACGGAGGCGTAACAGAGCTCCGCCTCCCGGGCGAGCTTCGCTTCGGGCATATTGGTCATACCAATGACGTCGCAACCCCAGTGTTCGCGATACATCTTGCTCTCGGCCAGCGTCGAGAATTGCGGGCCTTCCATGGCCAGATAGGTGCCACCGCCATGCACGGTGATCCCGGCGTCATTGGCGGCAGTCACACACGCTGCGCCAAGTCTGGGGCAGGTGGGATGCGCGACCGAGACATGCGCCACGCAGCCGGTGCCGAAGAAGGATTTCTCGCGCGCGAAGGTGCGGTCAATGAACTGATCCACAACGACAAAATCGCCCGGCGCCATCTCTTCGCGAAACGACCCACAGGCCGAGACCGAGATCACATCCGTCACGCCCAGACGTTTCAGCCCATCGATATTGGCACGGTAGGGCACAGTCGTTGGCGAATGAGTATGTCCGCGTCCATGGCGTGGCAGAAAGACCATCTCGACCCCGTCGAGCGTGCCGGTCAGAACCTCATCGGACATCGGCCCCCACGGGCCTTCGACGCGGGTCCAAGTCGCCCCTTGAAGCCCATCGATCTCGTAAACACCCGATCCGCCGATGATCCCAAGTTTTGTCTGCCCCATTTCGCCCTCCTGATGTCGTGTTTCGCGGGCCATAAAGGCACAGAGTTAACCGGATGAAAACGTGCCGTTCGCATCACATTTGCGCCATGCAACAGGGGCAAGGCAGGTATGCCCAAGAATACCGTGCAATTGCGTCGAGACCTGCTAAAGGGCGGACATCACCGAAAGCTCCGGAAGGCTAAGCTGCATGACACGTGTCCTCGCTGCACTCAACAACTCGTCCCTTTTGAACGACCTGCAAATGGCGCCGGGGGCGGCCATGGGTGCCTCGCGGCTTCGCATCGAGATATTGTCCGGTCTGACCGTGGCGCTGGCATTGGTGCCCGAGGCCGTGGCCTTTGCCTTCGTGGCTGGGGTGCATCCGCTGGTGGGCCTTTATGCGGCCTTCATCGTCGGGCTTATCACCGCGCTGATCGGTGGCCGTCCGGGCATGATTTCCGGCGCCACCGGGGCGTTGGCGGTGGTGATGGTGTCGCTCGTGGCAACCCATGGGGTGGAGTATCTCTTTGCGACCGTCGTTTTGATGGGCCTGATCCAGATTGGCGCGGGCGTGTTCAAACTTGGCAAGTTCATCCGGCTTGTGCCGCATCCGGTGATGCTGGGCTTCGTAAACGGCCTCGCCATCGTGATTTTCCTCGCACAATTGAGCCAGTTTCAGGTGCCCGGCACCGCCGAAAGTGCAGGCCACGGGATGGCCAATGGCGAGTGGATGACCGGCATGCCGCTGGCGATCATGCTGGCGCTGACCGTGCTGACCATGGCGGTGATCTGGGTGATGCCACGGCTCACAACCGCGATCCCCGCGCCTCTGGCCGGAATCGGTGTGGTCGTGCTGATCGTGATCGCTTTTGGCATCGATGTGCCACGTGTGGGTGATCTCGCCTCCATCGAGGGCGGTCTGCCCACCTTCCATATCCCCTTAGTGCCGCTCAACTTCGAGACGCTCGAGATCATTCTGCCTTACGCGCTGATCCTTGCCGCCATTGGCCTGATCGAAAGCCTGCTGACCCTGAACCTCGTGGGCGAGATCACCGGCAAGCGTGGCGGTGCCAGTCAGGAATGTGTCGCTCAGGGCGTCGCCAATACCGTGACCGGGTTCTTCGGTGGTATGGGAGGTTGCGCGATGATCGGCCAGTCGATGATCAATGTGAAATCGGGGGGTCGCACGCGCATCGCCGGCATCGCCGCCGCTCTGTTCCTTTTGGCCTTCATCCTTGTCGCCGCCCCCGTGATTGAACAAATCCCGCTCGCCGCGCTTGTGGGCGTGATGTTCATGGTGGTGATCGGTACTTTCGCCTGGAATTCCTTCAAGGTGATGCGCAAGGCGCCGCGCGCGGATGCTTTCGTGATCTTGCTGGTGACGGTGACCACGGTGATGTATGACCTCGCGATTGCGGTCGTGGTCGGGGTGATCGTCTCGGCGCTCGCCTATGCCTGGCAGAACGCCACCCGCATCCATGCCAAGACCTATGAAACGCCCGAAGGCGCGAAGGTCTATCAGGTGCAGGGGCCGCTGTTTTTCGGCTCTGTTGAGGGCTTCATGGAGCTTTTCACGCCGAAACAGGACCCAGGCCTTGTCGTTGTTGATTTTGTCGACAGCCGTGTCGCCGACCAATCCGCATTGCAGGCGATTGAGGATATTGCGGCAAAATACCAGGCTGAGGGGAAAACGCTGCAGCTGCGTCATCTGAGCCGTGACTGCCATCAATTATTGGCGAAAGCGGGCCAGTTGATGGTCGATAGCGATGACGACCCGGACTATCAGATCGCGGTTGATTACTCGGTGCGCACAGGGATCCTGGGGGCCGCGCACTGAGCGGTTTCCTCTGCCGTACCGCAGTGATCGCCTGGGTACGGCTCCACGACAAAGGCACACCCTAAGAAAATCTTAACGGGTTTAAAAATTTTAAATTCCGAAATCGGCGTAACGCGCGGCATTGCAGTGGTTTTGGCAACAAAAGGCCCTGAGTCACCCATCTCCGCATCGGATCTGATTTAAAATTCTTAAACTTGGAAACGGTTTCTTAACCCAGAAACAGCCCTTGGCCGGTGGTCAATCATCAGGACGCGCCAGCGAGAAAAGCTCCCGAACGGCGGAATAATCCCGGTATCCAAGTCGTGCCAAAGGTTGGAACGTCGTCACGTCGAAAATCCCGTCCACAAGGCATTCGTCGCGCAGATGAATGCCGGTCACTTCGCCAAACACCACCACATTCGCAGCGCCCGGCAGGTCCACGGCCTTCACAAGCTTGCACTCCATGTTCGCAGGTGCCGCGACCACGCGGGAACACGGGATCGTCTTGCACTCTTCCCGTTCAAGGCCCGCGCGCTCAAACTCGTCCACCTCACGCGGGAACGCTTCTGACGTGATGTTCATCACATCTCGCATCCCGTATTCCACGATATTCACACAAAACACGCCGGTATCGAGGATATTGCCGACGCTGTCCTTCCCCTTCTCGCGATCTGCCTTGGCGGCGGTCGAGGCGAACATCACCTGCGGCGGCTCATAGGCCGCGCCGTTAAAAAACGAGTAGGGCGCGAGGTTTTCCGACCCGTCCGCGCCGCGTGTCGAAATCCAGCCAATCGGGCGCGGCGTGATCAGCGCGTTGAACGGGTTATGCGGCAGGCCGTGGCCGTCTTTGGGTTCGTAGAACATGTGCGCTCCTTCGCGATTTGCCCAAGACCTAACGCCATGCTAGGCGGACGGAAAGGGCAATCGGTGCAGGCGATCCGTGCAGTTACGCGAAGAGACGGCAGAGGACTGGTGGGAGGTGGAAGCCCTCTTCGATCTCTCCTTTGCACCGGGGCGGGAGGCGCTGTCCTCCTACCGGTTGCGCGACGGGGTCGATCCGGTTGCCGAGCTTTGCCTGGTCGCCCGCGATGACGACGGCATTCTGGCCGGTGCGATCCGCTACTGGCCGGTGCGGATCGATGCACATGCCGCACTTCTGCTGGGCCCAATTGCCGTGCACCCCACGCGGCAGGGCGAAGGTTTGGGCGGTTTTTTGATCCGCGAAAGCGTTGCGCGGGCAAAGGAGCTGGGTATCGCGCGGGTGCTGCTGGTCGGCGACGCGCCCTATTACGGGCGTCATGGGTTTTCGAAACTGACCGAGGTGGAGATGCCGCCACCCACCAACCCTGACCGTGTGCTCGGCCTCGGCGATTGGGAAGGGGTCGCGGGGCAGGTGACCCGTGCAGGTTGAAACTGCGGGAGCGTACCCCCACCTTACGTGCATCATGACCCAAACCGTGCTCCCGCCCGTCAAAACTGCCAACCCGCCCGTGGCCGAACAATTGGCCGACCTTGCTGCCCGCTATCGCAACGCCCGGGGGCTTGGCTTGCAAGTCCTTGGTGTGCTTGGAAAATCCGCCGACAGTCTGCTGGATCAACTGCCGAATTCCGTGCGGGAGGGGCTCGACACAGCCACTCTTCGCGCGCTTGAGGTGGGGTTCGATGCCGCTTCGCTCTCGCGCGGACCACTGCCTGACACCGGCATATGGCTGACCCGCGCGATCACCGTTGGCTCCGGCGCGGCAGGCGGTTTTGGCGGCACACCGACCGCCCTGGCGGAGCTGCCTGTCACCACAACCGTCATTCTCCGTGCCATCCAGGGCATCGCGGCGGAGCATGGGTTCGACCCCGCCGATCCCGACACGCGGATGGACTGCCTGCAGGTCTTTGCGGCTGCGGGGCCCCTGACCGAAGACGACCAGACCGATATCGCCTTCCTGACCATGCGGCTGTCGGTGACGGGGGCCACGATGCAGGCCCTCATCAAACAGATCGCGCCGAAACTGGCTCTGGTTCTGGGACAAAAACTCGCGGCGCAAACCGTCCCGGTCCTCGGTGCCGTCACCGGGGCCGCGATCAATTACAGCTTCACCAGCTATTATCAGGAGGTCGCCCATGTGCAGTTTGCCTTGCGCAAACTGGCTGAGGAGACCGGTCGCGACCGCGCACAACTGATCGAGGATTTCCGCCTCGCTCTGGAGCGAGACTAAGGCCCTTCAAGACGATTGATCGCGCCCGGTGATCCACTTGATGACAGCTGGGCGCACGGATTGCGCGCCGCTCTCAAACGCCTCCTCAATCACCGCTTTCGCCTCCGCCAGGTCGGTCCGCCTGAGCAGGGACTTCACTGGACCAATCGAGGCCGGACGCATGGAGAGTGACCGCATCCCGATGGCCGAAAAACACATCGCTTCAATCGGACGGCCCGCATCCTCACCGCAGAAACTCAGCGGCGTGCCGGTCGCATCACAGCGCTCCACGATCTGTTTGAGGAATGACAGAAAGCTTACATTCAGCGTGTCGTAACGTTTCCGCACGCGCTCATTCTCGCGGTCAGCAGCAAAGAAGAACTGCTTCAGATCATTGCCGCCGATGGAGATAAAGTCCGCCATTTCAAAGAATTGCCGGGGCGCGAAGGCAATCGAAGGGGTCTCCAGCATCGCGCCGATCTCTATCTTTTCCGGCAGCGGGTGGCCCAGTTTCCGCTCCCGTTCGATCTCGTCGAGCAAATGCTGGCGCGCCTCCCGGAACTCATCAAACTGTGCGATGAAGGGGAACATCACCGTCAAAGGTCGCCCATTCGCAGCCCGGATCAGCGCCTGCAGCTGCATACGCAACACGCCCTTCTTCTCCAGCCCCACGCGGATTGCGCGCCACCCCAGGGCCGGGTTGGGTTCGTCCTGCGGCTTCATATAGGGCAGCACTTTGTCAGACCCGATATCGAGCGTGCGGAACACCACGCGTTTGCCATGGGCGGCATCCATGACCCGGCCATAGATCGCCGCCAGTTCTGAGCGACGCGGCACGGTCGAGCGGACCAGAAACTGCAACTCGGTGCGAAAGAGGCCCACGCCCTCCGCGCCGGAATTGTCGAGCGAGGGCAGATCGGCCATCAGGCCGGCATTCATATGCAGCGAAATGATCTCGCCAGAGGTCGCCTGCGCAGGCTTGTCGCGAATTTCGGCATAGCGTGTCAGGGCTTGGGTCTGCATCGCAATCTTGTCGCGGAACGCGGTGGAGACGCTGTCCTCGGGGCGCAGATGCACGATCCCCTGATCGCCATCGACGAGGATCGGATCGCCATTCAAGGCTTCGGTCAGGATGCGTTTCGCATTGATCACCAGCGGGATCGCCCAAGCGCGGGCGACGATGGCCGCGTGGGAGCCAACCGAGCCCTCTTCCAGCACAATCCCCTTCAACCTTTTGCCGTAGTCGAGCAACTCCCCGGGGCCGATATTCTTCGCCACAAGGATCGGGTTGTCCGGCATCTCGGCGCCCGTATCCTTGCCTTGCCCGGTCAGCAGCCGCAGCAGCCGGTTCGACAGATCGTCCAGATCATGCAGCCGTTCGCGCAAGTAAGGGTCCGGCACCTGCTCCATCCGCGCACGGGTTGCGGATTGCTCCTTCTCGACGGCGGCCTCGGCAGAGAGACCAAGCGCGATATCCTCCTCCATGCGTCGCACCCAACCACGGGAATTGGCGAACATCCGGTAGGCTTCCATCACCTTCAGCTGTTCCTTGTCGGTGGAGGCTCCGGCGCTCGACAGCATCTCATCGACAGAACCGCGCAGCGTTTCCATCGCTTCCTGAAGGCGTTTCAGCTCCGCATGGGGGTCCTCGGCAATCGGATTGGTCACCACCACCCGCGGCTCGTGCAGATAAACACGACCCTCGGCAGCGCCTTCCTGGCCCGTGCCACCCCGGAACAGCGCCGGTTGCGTGTGCAGCGCCTTCAACGCCGCGCCTTCGCCGACGAACGCGCCCAACTCGGTCATCTCGGCGACCACCATCGCCACGACTTCCAGCGCATAGACCTCGTCTTCGGAATAGCTGCGCCCATCTTTCGATTGCACGACCAGCACACCCAAGGTTTCGCCCAGGCGCTGCACGGGCACCCCGAGGAAGGCAGAAAAAATCTCTTCGCCCGTTTCCGGCATGAAACGGAACCCGCGTGCATTCGGTGCGTCTGCAGTGTTCACAGGCTGTTTGGTGCGCGCTACGCGGCCCACCAGCCCTTCGCCAATGCGCATCCGCGTCTGGTGCACAGCCTCGGGATTCAGACCTTCGGTGGCGCACAGCTCCAGCGTGTCGGCATCGCGGAACAGGTAGATCGAGCACACATCCGTGCCCATCTGCTCGGCAATGATCTTGGTGATGCGGTCCAGCCGTTCCTGACCGGCCGATTCCTCAGCCATGACCGCACGCAGATGCCCCAAAAGCTTGCGCGATGTACTTTCCGTCTGTCGGGCCACAGCAGCCCTCCCTTCACTGTCGGGTTAACTATACGGGGGATTCTTTGGGATGGGGAGTGGGGTTTGCCTGACGGCCCAGATTACCCCAGGACGCGCAGCAAAAGACCGCTTGCGATGACCGCAATCAGGGTGCCTGCCAAAATTTCAATCATCGGTATGATCCAGGTGAGTGCCGCGGACCCGCTGAGGGCCGTCATCAACCCCCCGCGCATGCCGACCGCAGCAAGGCCCACCGCGATGGTGACCATGGCCGTGCCAAGCGCCATCACCACGGTTCCCGCAATGCCTGCGGGCAGGATGCCCATCTGCCAGGTGATGATCAGAAGAAAAAGCGCGCCGGTGCAGGGACGGATCGCGATGCCCCCAATAAGCGCAAGCGCATCGCGGAAGCTCTTTGTGTTCTCGATCTCTTCAAGGCTCGGGCCATGGCGGTGACCGCACTCACCGCAAGCGTCTCCATGGTCATGATGATGGTGGTGATCGTGGTCGTGATGATGATGTGCGTGATCATGTTCTTCATGCGCGTTCTGCTTCATCGCTTTGCGCGCACCGCGCAGGACCAGCCAGGCACCAATCACGGCGATAGCACCATAGCTTATCGGCGCCATGACATTGTCTGCAATTCCGACCATCTGCCCGCGTGCGAGGCCAAAGAGCAGAATGCCTCCGACCACTAGCAGGATCGCTGTCAGCGCTTGTCCGAGACTTGCCAGAAGGGCAATCACCGACAGCCGCAGCCACGGCACTTGCCGCCCGAGCCCGTAACCACCGATCAGAATTTTCCCATGTCCCGGACCAATCGCATGAAAAAAGCCATAGGCAAAACAGACGCTTAGAAGCACCGCAAGGGCACCCGCTTCACCCGCGCGCAGCGCCCGCAACCCCTGCGCCATCTCATTCTGAAAGGTGCGCTGTTCGCCAGCAGCCCAGGCGGCGAGTTGATCAAACCCGCCAGAGCCCCAGAACCACACCAGGAAAACAGCCGCAATCGCAACCGGAACAATCAGGAGTTTGGACATGTCACCCGGATATCCGTGGCGAAGCGTTCGCCCATCAGCGGGATGTCGTTCTCCTCGAGATCGGCATTGGCATCGATCGTCAGCAGAAAGGCCTGCATCGCGGCCAGTTCGCCATCGATATCCGGTTCGATCCGATCGAAACTGCAAGCGGGGGCGCCCACGAGCCTCACGGGCAAGTTGACCTCATAAGCCGTGTAAAATGTGGGATCGAAGGCTTTCACCGACAGCGCCTCCGCCCCGATCACCGGGGTGCCGGAGACTTCACGCAGATGGGTCGAGACAAGCCGCCCTTTGATCATCGTAGCGGTCGGCTCCAAGGGACCCGACAGCGGCAGCACTTGGCCCTCAAGCTTCACTTCCAGATCGCCGTGATAACCTTCCACCCAGTTGGCATCAAACCCTTGGATTTGCGCTTCTTCTTCCGGCGTCAGAGAGCCGTCTCCGTCCTGATCAATCCGGTAATCCTCAGCCAGAAGCAGCGAATAGAAATCGTCGTAAGCCCATGTCACCTTCACATGGGTCAGCTGACCGGTCTCATCGAAAATGATCTCCAGCCCCGTATCGATGAAGATATGGGGGTGTGCCAGCGCGGGCACAGGCGCAGCAAAACACAAAGCGGCCAGAACATGTCTCATGGCTCGATAAATAAAGCAGGAATTGGGGCAGTTCAAACCGCCAAAACGCCGTCGCGCGATAATTTGCGCGTGATCGCGATCAGGCGGCCTTTTCCAGCCCGAAACTGTCATGCAGCGCCTGCACCGCCAGTTCCATGTATTTGCGGTCGATCAGCACGGAGATTTTGATCTCCGAGGTGGTGATCACCTTGATGTTGATCCCGTCATCCTTCAGCGCCTTGAACATCTGCGCCGCGACCCCGGCATGGGAGCGCATGCCGATGCCCACGACGGAGACCTTTGCGACATCCGTGTCGGCCACCAGATCGTGGAAATTGACCTCACCGGCCTCTTTGGTGGCATGCATCGCCTTCTCGGCGCGGGCCACCTGATCGACCGGGCAGGAGAAGGTCATATCCGTGCGGCCCTCCTCAGAGATGTTCTGCACGATCATATCGACATTGACACCGGCCTCGGCGAGCGGACCGAAGATCGCCGCGGCAATGCCGGGTCGGTCGGCGACCGAGATCAGGGTCATTTTCGCCTCGTCGCGGGAATAGGCCACACCGGCCACGACATTCTTTTCCACGATATCCTCCTCGGCACAGACCAGCGTGCCCGCAGTGTCACTCATTTCTTCGAAGCTCGAGAGCACGCGAAGGCGCACATTATAGCGCATCGCCAATTCAACCGAGCGGGTCTGCAGCACCTTGGCGCCAAGCGAGGCCAGCTCGAGCATCTCCTCAAACGCGATCTTGTCGAGTTTGCGCGCCTTGTCCTCGATGCGCGGATCGGTGGTGTAGACCCCGTCCACATCGGTGTAGATGTCACAGCGCTCCGCCCCAAAGGCCGCGGCGAAGGCGACGGCGGTGGTGTCCGAACCGCCCCGGCCCAGTGTGGTGATCCGCCCCTCGGGCGAGATGCCCTGAAAGCCCGCCACCACGGCCACTTTCATGCCTTCGTTGAATTTTGCGTCGAGATTTTCCGTCGGGATTTCCTCGATCCGCGCCTGCCCGTGCGCATCGGTGGTTTTCAGCGGCACTTGCCAGCCCTGCCAGGACCGCGCCGGGACATCCATCTCTTGCAGGGTCAGGGCCATCAGGCCGGCGGTCACGTTCTCGCCGGAAGAGACCACGGCGTCATATTCGCGCGCATCGTAGAGCGGCGAGATCTCGTCCACCCAGCCCACCAGCTCATTGGTCTTGCCGGACATGGCCGAGACGATCACGATCACCTCATAACCATTTGCCACTTCCACGCCGACGCGTTTGGCCGCGCGCCGGATGCGGTCGAGATTGGCGACCGAGGTGCCCCCGAATTTCATTACAAGACGTGGCATCTGCCCGGTCCTTCACTGATCCGCACGCCTCTTACGGCGCAGGGGGATGGAGGGCAAGGGGTTGGCCGGTGAATGGCGGGAAAGGACACCGGAGGTGCGACGCTGAATCCCATATGGCATTCGTTCTTGCGCCGCTGCCCTCACAACAATGCTCCATACCTCTTCCATTTTCAGTTTTCGGCCCAATCTCTAGTGAATATCGCTGGCGATCCCTCACAGCCGAGAGAAGATCGACCTGCGGCCATATCTTGAGGGACAGTAAATGCGTGATGACAGTGGTTTTGCCGAGGATGTGTGGCTGCTGCCCGGCAGTGATGTCCGAATGTACGGTATCCCGTTCACCAATCGCTCCACAATCATCCGCCTGAAATCCGGCGGTTTGTGGGTGCATTCGCCGGGTGTTCCGACCGACGGCCTTTTTGAAGCCGTAGATGCGTTGGGCCCGGTCGAATATCTGATCGCACCCAATAAGATCCACAGCCTCGGCATAGAGCCTTGGAAAACGCGCTACCCCAAGGCGGCGGTTTGGCTGTCGCCAGAGTTCAACAAACGCCATCCCACGATCAAAGGAGATGGGATCATTGGCACCGATGCACCCATTCCATGGCAGGATGAAATCGATTTCCACATATTCAAGGGGAGTTCCTTTCTCGATGAAGTGATCTTCTTTCACAAAGCGTCCCGAAGCCTGCTGGTCACTGACCTGATCCAGAAGCATGATCCAGAGGTGCAATCCTGGTTTTGGTGGTGCGTGAAGAAACTCGTGGGCGTGCTTGGCAAGGAGGGCGGCACAGCCCGCGATCTGCGCAAGACCTTTCGGGACAAATCGGCGGCGCGACAGAGCCGCGATCAGATCATGAGCTGGGATTTCGACAATCTGATCATTTGCCATGGCCAGTGTCTGCGGGGAGGCGCGAAAGCCTCGGTGCAGGACGCTTTCGCCTGGCTTGGACCGACAGCGTCGCCAGCTTAGACAACGGACAGAGTATCGAACGCGCCCGTCCAGTGGCTCATCCGAACCGACGCAAGATCATCCAAACAGCGCCCGCGACGCGCTACCCAAACTGCCCGGCGATAAAGCGGCGGGCTTTGTCGGTTTGGGCGGCGTTGAACATCTGTTCCGTCGGACCGATCTCCAAGAGCTCGCCACAGTGGAAATAGGCGACGCGATCGGCGATGCGCTTGGCCTCCATCATCGAATGGGTGATCACGACGATGCTGTGATCGCGGCTGAGATCAAGCATCAATTCTTCGATCAGCGCTGTGGCTACCGGATCGATGGAGCCGGTTGGTTCATCCATCAGCAGCACCTCGGGGTTCACCGATAGCGCGCGGGCGATGCAAAGACGCTGCTGCTGCCCGCCGGAGAGAGCGTCGCCGGACATCTTGTAGAGCCGGTCCTTCACCTCATCCCAGAGCCCCGCCCGCCGCAGGCAGGTTTCCACATGCGCGTCCATCTCGGCGCGCCCATTCACCAGCCCGTGCAGACGCGGCCCATAGGCGACATTCTCATAGATCGAGCGCGCGAAAGGATTGGGTTTCTGCGCCACCCAGCCGAAGCGGCGCCGATGCAGCGGCGGATCGATATCGGGTCCGTAGATATCCTCACCATCCATGCGAATGCAGCCCTCGATGCGCACGTCACGCGTGCCGTCATGCATCCGGTTCAGACATTTCAGTGCGGTGGTCTTGCCGCATCCGGAAGGCCCGATAAAAGCAAGGATTTCAGAGGGGTAGATGTCAAAACTGACATCTTTCAGCGCATGGGCGTCCCCATACCAGAGATTGAGATGGTCCACTTGCAGGACCGGCGGGCGGTTCTGCGTGGCGGCAACGGCAGAGAGATTTGGCAATGTGTCGAGCATGGCGACGTTCCTTTGCTGAAACGGGTCATGCTGAGTATGAAATTGCATCCGCGCGCAGAATTTGACCTGCCGCAAATTTCGCAAGTCTTCATAAAAACTTCACAAAACCGGAGTGCTGGTCTCTGGTGGTCAGGCCACCATCTGCTCGGCCTTTTTGAGGTCGACCGAGACAAGCTGAGACACGCCCTGTTCCGCCATGGTCACGCCGAACAAACGGTCCATCCGCGCCATCGTCACCGCATGGTGCGTGATGATCAGGAAGCGTGTGTCGGTGCGGCGCGTCATCTCATCAAGAAGATCGCAGAACCGCGTGACATTGGCATCGTCCAAAGGCGCGTCGACCTCGTCGAGTACACAGATCGGCGCCGGGTTTGCCAGGAACACCGCAAAGATCAGCGCCAGCGCCGTCAACGTTTGCTCTCCACCGGATAACAGACTGAGCGTGCTCAGTTTTTTGCCCGGCGGCTGACACATGATCTCGAGCCCCGCTTCCAGCGGGTCATCGCTTTCGACCATCACCAGTTTGGCCTCACCGCCGCCGAAGAGGTGTTTGAAAAGATTGCCGAAATTCGTGTTCACCTGCTCAAATGCGGTGATCAGACGCTCGCGACCTTCCTTGTTCAGCGAGTTGATCCCGGTGCGCAATTTGCCGATGGCTTCGAGCAGGTCATCGCGTTCGGTTTTGAGCGTGTTGTGCTCTTCCTCAACCTCCCGGGCATCCTCTTCGGCGCGCAGATTGACGGCCCCTAGCGCGTCCCGCTGACGCTTCAGGCGGTTCACATCGTTTTCGATGCTCTCCGCGCTCGGCATCTGCTCCGGATCGGCCTCGAGTCGTTCGAGAAGTGCCTCCGGTGTCGTGTCCTGTTCCTCCCGGATCCGCTCAATGGCGGCCTGCACGGTCTCGGCTGCCGCCTCGGCCCGGGCCTGCGCAGCGGCCCGCGCTTCGCGTGCCTCAGAGGCTGCGCGCTCCGCTTCTCGTTCACGCGTCACAGCCTCGCGCTGCGCGGTTTCGGCCTCTGCTAACTCATCCGCGGCGACGCGCCTGCGGCGTTCCGCTTCCTCGATGGCGGCCACCAGCTTCTCGCGCTCTGCGGCGATCTCATCCGGCTTCGCAATCGCAGATTTCAATTCAATTTCAGAGGCTTCCTTCCGCTCCACCAGTTCCGCGATCCGCGCCTCGGCGGTCTCCAGACGGTGCTTCCAGCCGCTGATTTCGGTGATGATCTCCTGTGCGCGTTTCAGCCGAGCTTCACCTTCGCGGCGCAGCTCGTCATGGGCGGAGCGTTTGGCCATCATCGTCATCCGCGCCGCTTCGACGGTCATCTTGATGTCCTCGACCTGCGCCCGCGCGGCGTCCAGATCGCCCAACTCTGCAACGCCGGCCTCCGCATCCCGCAGCCGCTCGCGCGCCGCTAAGGCTTCTTCCTCGTAGCGGGTCACGGCGAGTTGCAACGTCTCGACCTTGCCTGCGGCAATCGAGGCGTCCCCCTCGGCGCGGCTTAGGTCGCGGGACGCATCCGCCATCTCGCGGTCGGCGGCTTTGCGCGCCTCACGCGCCTCGCGGTCAGCCTTTGTGGCGGCTTCAAGCTCGGCGATCAGCGCCTCATGCCCCTGCCGCGCCCCATCGGTGCGGGCGGTCACCTCTTCCAGTGCCTGCTTTAACTCCTCCAGCCGGTTCAACTGCTGAAGGCGCAGCGCGGCGGCAGAGGGCGCATCCTCGGCCCCGGTGCGAAACCCGTCCCACCGCCACAAATCGCCCTCGATGGAAACCAGCCGTTGCCCCGGTTTCAGCTCCGCCTGCAAGCGCGAGCCGTCTTCCGAGGCGACCAGCCCCACTTGGGAAATCCGCCGTGCCAGAACATCCGGCACCGTGACATAGGAGTTCAGACCGGTGACACCGTTGGGCAAGGGCTGAGGGTCGGGATAGCCGGGCAGGGACGCCCAGCCGGTAATTTCATCCTCGTCGATCTGACGGGCGCGCAGATCGTCCGCCAAAGCGGCACCAAGCGCTTTTTCGTAGCCATCGCGCACCTGAACATCATCGAGCACTTGCCCGCCCTCGCGGGTTTCGCGATCCACGAGCCGCGCCAGAGCCGTCGCTTCCGCGCGCAGCGTGTTGGCTTCACCTTCGGCTTCGGCGCGCCGTGCCCGGGCGCTTTCCTCGCGCGCCTGCGCTTCGTTGCGCGCAGCTTCGGCGGTGCCGGCCTTGGTATCGGCGGTCTCGACCTCCGCGCCCGCTGCAGCCAACCTCACCGCGGCGCTATCCAACGCGGAGGAGGCCGCGTCGCGGGTTGCTTCCGCCGCCGCCATCGCCTCCTGCACGGAACGCGCCTCGCCTTCGTAGCGGGCCAGCGTCTTTTCGGCGTCTTCCTTCAGGCGATGCGCCGATTGATGCCGCGCCGCCAGACGGGCGACATCCTCGGTCTGCTCGCTCAACGCCGTCTCGCGGTCCTGCAACACTTGGGCGGCTTCCCGAGCTTCGTTCCCGGCGGTGGTCAGAGCCGCGTCATGGCCCTCGGAGGCCTTCGCCACCTCACGCTGCTCCCATTCGAGCCGCTCAATCGTCTCGCCCGCGTCCTTGTTCAGCGCACTCTCGCGCTCGATATCGCGCGCGAGCTGTTCGATCCGCGCCTGCAGGGTCTCGATCTGCGCTTTGGCTTGAGCCTCGCGATCCTCCAACGTGTCGCGCTGCACCTGCAAGCGCTGCACAATCGCGGCGGCGATGCCATCCTCTTCGCGCAAAGGCGGAAGCTGCTCCTCGGCCAAAGCGCGGGCCTTCGCAGCTTCTCGCGCGGTTGTTTCTGCGGCACCTGCCGCCTTAGTGCGCTCCGTCAACTGCTCCGAGGTCGCCGCGCGGGCCAGATCGGCCTCTTTCCAGCGCCGATAAAGCAGCATGCCTTCCGACCGGCGCAACTGCTCGCCGATCTGGCGATAACGCGCCGCTTGCCGCGCCTGCCGGGCCAGCTGCGCCAGTTGCGACGCCAGTTGTTCGATCACATCTTCAACGCGCGCGAGGTTGGTCTCGGCCCCGTTCAGCTTCAACTCCGCCTCATGGCGTCGCTGGTAAAGCCCTGAAATCCCCGCCGCTTCTTCCAGAATGCGCCGTCGCGCTTTCGGTTTTGCATTGATAAGCTCGGCGATCTGACCCTGCCGCACTAGGGCAGGGGAATGCGCCCCGGTCGAGGCGTCCGCAAAGAGCATTTGCACATCGCGCGCCCGCACATCCTTGCCGTTGGCTTTATAGGCAGAGCCCGCATCGCGGGTGATCCGGCGAATGACTTCGAGATTGTCGAGATCGTTGAACCCGGCGGGCGCAAGTCGCTCCGAGTTATCCAATTGAATTGAAACTTCAGCAAAATTCCGGGCAGGCCGCGAGGCGGCGCCCGCAAAGATCACGTCCTCCATCCCGCCGCCGCGCATGGCGGTGGGGCGGTTCTCGCCCATCACCCAGCGCAGCGCTTCAAGCAGGTTCGATTTCCCGCACCCGTTTGGTCCGACAACACCGGTCAGACCATCCGCGATCACAAGATCGGTCGGATCGACAAAGCTCTTAAAGCCGTTCAGTCTGAGTTTCGAAAACCGCAAATTCTGCTCTTTTTGTTTATGCGTTTTGCCCGCTTGTCGCCTGTCGTCCCCGGAATCAGGCGCTGTTGGTCGATTGTTGGGATTAGCGAGGTCTCTGTCAACGGTGATCCCCTCCATGTGGGGTGCTATGGGGAGTTATCCCCAAAATGTTGAAGTATCGAGGGGAATTCCCGCCGCGAAACCGCTCCGCAAGGTCGGAATCGATCTTGACCAGATCGCGTCAGAGGCGCAAAGTCGCGCCCGCAAGGTTCCTCACACCCCGTGCCAAAGCACGATGAGGATGAAATGGGAATCTGGACCCGGCGACCCAATCAGGGGCCGAATGCCAGAGCCGCCCCCGCGACTGTACGCGGCGAGCGCCCGTCACGATGCCACTGGGATGTCCCGGGAAGGCGACGACGCGCAGTGACCCGCAAGCCAGGAGACCAGCCTCGCATGTTTGAAACCCCAACCCGTCGGGTGTGACGGGAGATGGAGAGTACCTTATGAAAGACGACGTCAAAGTCATCGCCCAAACCGCAGACGCCACCCAGGCCGATGCCGGTCTTCTGGGCATTGTCGGAGCCATCATGCTCGGCGCCATCCTGCTGTTCTCGGCAGGGTTCGCACAAGCCACTGTCATGCATGACAGCTCCCACGACATGCGCCACGCGCTGGCCTTTCCCTGCCACTAAGCCATGCTGAAGCACATATTGACCAGCGCAGTGTTCGCTGGGATCGTTGCGGGGATTTTCGCGGCGATCATTAACCTGTGGGCCGTCATTCCAATGGTGATGGAAGGCGAGCTTTACGAATCCGGAGACCGTGTGCATTTCGCTGCCGACGGCTCTCCCCAATCCGATGCGGGCAGCCCTTCGATCCTCGAGGAACCCTCGCGCCATATCATGCCCGCAGCGTTCAGCGTGGTGACCTTCACCGGCTACGCCTTCCTGATGATCGCAGGCATCGCCTTGGCCGAACGCTATGGCCACCGCCTGAGTTTACGTCAGGGCCTGATCTGGGGGCTCTGCGGGTTCATCACCTTCCAGCTCGCCCCCGCGATGGGCATGCCTCCGCAACTGCCGGCAACCCCGGGGCCAGAGGTCGAGCCCCGCCAGCTCTGGTGGCTGATGACAGTGATCTGCACTGCTGCGGCGCTGGGCCTCATCGCCTTCGGGCGCAACCCCATGATGTTTGTGGGCGCAGGCGCCTTGCTTCTGGCCCCGCATATCATCGGCGCCCCCCGCCTGGACACCTATTTCGGCTTCGCCGCCCCCGAACTGGCGGCGCATTTTGTTGGGTCCTCACTCGCGGCCACGGCGCTCACATGGTCCGTGCTTGGCCTCGCCTGCGCCTGGTTCTGGCTCCGTCTGACCCGGGAGGAGGCATAATGGCCCAGAAAATCCCCGCCACGGTTGTGACCGGGTTCTTAGGCTCGGGCAAAACCACCCTGATCCGCGAGATGCTGCAAAACGCCAATGGCAAACGCATTGCGCTGATCATCAACGAGTTCGGCGACCTCGGCGTCGATGGCGACATCCTGAAAGGCTGCGGTGACGAGACCTGCTCCGAAGAGGATATGTTCGAGCTCTCCAACGGCTGCATCTGTTGCACCGTGGCCGAGGATTTCGTCCCCACGCTCGAAAAACTCCTCGGTCGCGAGGACAAACCCGATCACATCGTGATCGAGACCTCCGGCCTCGCCCTGCCGCAGCCTCTGGTTCGCGCTTTCAACTGGCCCGAAATTTCCACGCAAGTCACCGTCGATGGCGTCGTCACCGTCGTCGATGGCCGTGCGGTCAAAGACGGGCGGTTTGCTCATTCCGTCGAGGCCGTCGATGCGCAGCGCAGGCTCGACGAAAACCTCGACCACGAAACGCCGCTTTCCGAGCTCTTCGAGGACCAGGTCGCCTGCGCCGACATGATCGTCGTCAACAAAACCGACCTGCTGGACGGCACCGAGGCCTCCGATCTCGTCGCACGACTCCAGGGTGACAGCCGCGACGGCGTGCAGGTGGTGAAAACCTCCATGGGCAAACTTCCCATCGACGTGCTGCTCGGACAAGGCGTCGGAGCCGAGGCGGACATGGCGTCACGCCACGAAATCCACCATCACCACGATCATGACGATGACGACCACCATGACGACGATCATCACCACCACGATCACGACCATGATGAGTTCGAAAGCTTCGTGGTCACTGCACCGGAAATCACCGATGCGACCGCGTTCGCCGAGCATGTGGCGGAGGTGATCCGCACCCACGACATCCTGCGTCTCAAGGGTTTCGCAGCCGTCGCAGGCAAGCCCATGCGCCTCACGCTGCAAGCCGTGGGCCCCCGCGTCGACACCTATTTCGACCGCCCCTTCGCCGCCGATGAGACGCGCGAAACGCGCCTGGTGGTCATTGGCCAAGCCGGTCTTGACCGCGCCGCTATCGAGGCAGCGCTCACCCCATGATCATCGAACAGGGCGACCCTCGCGACCCCGCATCGGTCGCCCTACTCGAAGCCTCTCACGCGCTTATGGAAAGCCTCTTCCCGCCCGAAGACAATCACTATCTATCCATCGACGCGCTCTGCGTGCCGGAGGTGCATTTCTTCGTCGCGCGCGACGGCAATGAGACCCTCGGCTGCGGGGCGATCAAACAGATGGACGGCTATGCAGAAGTCAAATCCATGTTCACCGCGGAAGTCGGCAGGGGCAGGGGCGTCGCCGCCGCAATCCTCAACCGGCTTGAGGCGCAAACCCGCGCCCTCAACCTCCCCGAGATGCGCCTCGAGACCGGCAACACGCTGCACGCCGCCCACCGCCTCTACGCCCGCCATGGCTTCAAACCCTGTGGCCCTTTCGGCGATTACAAGGCCAACGACACCAGCCTCTTCATGAAGAAGTCTCTATGAATTTTCATTGGTCCGAAAATACTCCAGAGGGGGTGTGGGGGAGGCTGGCCTCCCCCAGTTGGTCGGCGCGCGAAGCGCGGCGAAACTGACATGCATCTCCTCGCCGCCACACCCGGCTCCGTTGACGATGGCCAGGAACCCGTCGACTTGGGCCAAACCCCCGCCGATATCGTCTTCATCTCCGCCGCCGACACGGAACTCGCAGCGCTGTCGGAAGCCCGCGCCGAGATGGCGACCCCTCCGACCCTACGCCTCGCCTCACTCACCCACCTGCAACACCCGATGTCGGTCGATCTGCATGTGGAACATTGCGCCTCAAAATCCCGCCTGATCATCGCCCGGGTCCTCGGCGGCACCGGCTACTGGTCCTACGGCATCGCGCAATATTCCGCTGCCTGCCACGCCGCCGGTATCCCCTTCGTCGCCCTTCCCGGAGATGACAAACCGGACCCCGAGCTCCGCGATCTCTCAACCGTCAGCGACGAAGACTACGCTGCCCTCTGGGCCTATCTCGTCGAAGGCGGCCCCGCCAACGCCGCGAATTTCCTCAGCTACGCCAAAGCAATGCTGGACGGAGCCGAAAAACCTCCCACCGCCGCCCCGCTCCTGCGCGCTGGTGTGTACTGGCCCGGCGCGGGCGTCTCGGATCTTGCCACCGCTCAGGCCGCGTGGACCGAGGGCCAGCCCGTCGTCCCGCTCATCTTCTACCGCGCGCTGGTGCAGGGAGCCGGCCTGAACCCGGTGAACCGCCTCACCAAAGCCCTCCTTCGCGCCGGTCTGAACCCACTCCCGATCTTCGTGGCCTCGCTTAAAGACCCGCTCAGCCAATCCACGCTCGCCACGCTTTTTGAAGCCGCCCCGCCAGACGTCATCCTAAACGCCACCAGCTTCGCCGTCGGCTCGCCGCACGCAGGCGACACCAGCCCCGAAAACCCGCTCAGCCAGCCCGCCGCCAACAAGGCCCCCGTCTTCCAGGTCGTCTTCGCCAGTTCCACCGAGGCCGCCTGGGAGGAGGCCGCTTCCGGTCTTTCCGCCCGCGACATCGCCATGAATGTCGCGCTGCCGGAGGTCGATGGCCGCATCCTGTCGCGCGCCGTCAGTTTCAAGGGCGAGGCCTTCTTTGACGAGGCCACCGAATGCGCCATCGCCACCTACCGCGCCCGCGGTGATCGTATATCCTTCGTTGCCGAGCTGGCAGCCAACTGGGCCAATCTCCGCCGCACCAACGCCGCTGACAAGAAGGTCGCGCTGATCCTCGCCAATTACCCCAACAAGGACGGGCGCCTTGCCAACGGCGTCGGCCTCGATACACCCGCCGCCACAGTGCATGTTCTCAACCTGCTGCGCGACAACGGCTACACCGTCACGCCGCCGAACGACGCCAAATCCCTGATGGATCAGATCACGGCCGGTCCCACCAACTGGCTCACCGACCGCGCCACCCGCGAGGGCGGAGAGGCGCTCCCCCTCGACATCTATCTTGAGCACTACGCCAAACTCCCCTGGGACGTTCGCGAGCAGATCAAAACCCGCTGGGGCCCGCCCGAAAAAGACCCCTTCATTCTGGCAGAAATACTCCCCCCGGAAGGTCCGCCAGCCAAAGGTCCTGCCTTCAAACTCTCAATCCTGCGCTTTGGCAACGCGGTTGTCGGCCTGCAACCTGCCCGCGGCTACAATATCGACCCGACCGAGACCTACCATTCGCCAGACCTCGTCCCGCCCCACAACTATCTCGCCTTCTACTTCTGGCTGCGCCACCACTGGGGCGCCGATGCGCTGGTCCATATGGGCAAACATGGCAATCTCGAATGGCTGCCGGGCAAGGCTCTGGCGCTCTCCGACACCTGTTTCCCCGAGGCCATCTTCGGTCCCACGCCGCATATCTACCCGTTCATCGTCAACGATCCCGGCGAGGGCACCCAAGCCAAGCGCCGCGGGCAAGCCGTGATCATCGACCACCTCACGCCGCCGCTCACCCGCGCTGAAACCTATGGCCCTCTGCGCGATCTCGAGGCCCTGGTCGATGAATATTATGAGGCCGCTGGCGTCGATCCGCGCCGCATCGACCATCTGCGCCGCGAAATCCTGTCGCTCAGTGCGGTGACCGGCCTCGACAAGGATGTCGGCATGTCCGGCTCGGACGCCGAAGGCGATCTGGCCAAGCTCGACGCCTATCTATGCGAATTGAAAGAGGCGCAAATCCGTGACGGTCTACACATTTTCGGGCATTCCCCGACCGGCGATCAGGCCCGCGATCTCGCCATCGCGCTGACCCGGGTGCCGCGCGGCGATGGCAAAGGCAAACACGCGTCCTTGATCCGTGCTCTGGCGGAGGATTTGAACCTCGGAGTCGACCCCCTCGATTGCGACATGGCGGACACGTATGTAGGTCCCAAACCCGCGGCTTTGTCCGGCGAAGGCGCGTGGCGAAGCAATGGTGATACGGTGGAACGGCTTGAAGCACTGGCAGTCCGCCTGCTGGACGGCGAGACGTCCCCATCAGGGGCGGCGAGCACTGCGGTTCTGGATCACATTGAAGCCGAGATCAAACCCACAATTGCCGCTTGCGGCCCGGCGGAGGGGGCGGGCCTCCTCACCGCCCTTTCAGGGCACTTCGTCGCCCCGGCGCCATCCGGCGCGCCCACCCGCGGCCGTCTCGACACACTTCCCACGGGGCGCAACTTCTTCTCCGTCGATGCCCGCGCCGTGCCAACGCCCACCGCCTGGGCTTTGGGGTGGAAATCCGCGAACCTCTTGATCGAGAAACACCTGCAAACCCATGGCGATTGGCCGCGCACCATGCTGCTCACCGCCTGGGGCACCGCAAATATGCGCACTGGTGGCGATGACATCGCGCAAGCCTTGGCCCTCATGGGCGTCAAACCCACCTGGGACAGCGCCAACCGCCGGGTGACCGGCTTCGAAATCCTGCCCCAATCGGTCCTGGACCGCCCCCGCGTCGATGTAACCCTGCGCATCTCCGGCTTTTTTCGCGACGCTTTCCCCCAACTCATCGCCCTTGTCGATAGTGCCGCCCGCGCGGTGATGGCCCTGGAGGAGCCCGACGATCTGAACCCCGCCGCAGCCCGCGCCCGCGCGGAAGGCGACACCGCCCGCGTCTTCGGCTCCAAACCCGGCGCTTATGGCGCGGGCCTGCAAGCCATGATTGACGAGCGCCTCTGGTCCACCCGTGCTGACCTCGGCGAGGCCTATCTCACCTGGGGCTCCTACGCCTACACCACGAAAGATGAAGGCCGCGAAGCGCGTGCAGAATTCGAACAACGCCTCACCCAGACAGAGGCCATCGTGCAAAACCAGGACAACCGCGAACACGACATCCTCGACAGCGACGACTATTACCAGTTCGAAGGCGGCGCTGCAGCGGCCATTCACAAACTGCAGGGACAAGATCGCCCGATCTATCACAACGATCACTCCCGCCCCGAACGCCCGGTGATCCGCACGCTTGACGATGAGATCGGCCGCGTCATGCGCTCCCGCGCGGTGAACCCGAAATGGATCGAAGGCGTCAAACGCCACGGCTACAAAGGCGCATTCGAAATGGCGGCGACGCTCGACTATCTCTTCGCCTTTGCCGCCACCACAGGCGCCGTCAAGAACCACCACTTCGATCTGGTCTATGACGCTTATCTCGAAGACGGCGCCACGCGTGGGTTCATCGAAGAGCACAACCCGAGTGGGTTGCGCGAGATGGCGGAACGGTTTCGGGAGGCGATCGATCGCGGCCTCTGGGTGCCGCGCTCAAATTCCGCCCGTGCTCGGATCGAAACATTGACATGAAAATCGCTGAGATATCAGAGGGCTACGACCGCTGGCGCGAGGTGCTGGCACTTCTTCATCAGTCCTTTGCCTATATGGAAGACCGCTTGCGACATCCCGCGAAGGCGACGCTTCTGCGCGAGGAGGATTTGCGTGCCGCTGCCCAACGCGGGACGGCCCTGATCATCGAGGAGGAGGGTCAGCCCATCGCCTGCCTCTTCTGTCGCCCATCACGCGACATCCCCGACGCGCTCTATCTGGGCTGGCTCGCCGTGGCGGAGACGCACCGGGGCGCCGGGCTGGCCCGGGCCTTGGTCGCGCATGCAGAAAATCGCGCGCGCAGTGACGGCTTTGCGGCGCTGACGCTCGATACCGGCCGCGCCCTTGACGAGGTTCAGGCGGTGTTCACACGCCTGGGGTTTGTCGAGACGGAAAACCCAAACGCCGAGGCCGATATCATCACCATGATCAAACCGCTCGATCCGGCTTAACACACCAGTTCCGCTGCGATTTTCGCAGCATCCCCCTGAACTTTCGCCGGGTTCACCCGGCATCCGCTTGCCGTCTCAATGGCGGAGATCCCGGCACGCGACACAACCTCATATTTCGGGCGCCACATGGGGTTCAATCGGTACGCTTCCGCCTCGCTGAGCGTGTGGAAAACCCGAAACCGCATCCCATCCACCGTCACGGTTTCCGCCGGTGCATAGCGGTTGGGATAGGTCGGCATGTTGCAGGCCGCCACGCAGGTGAGGCTCAGGATCAGCAATCGCATGGCCATGATCTGTCGCGCCCCTTGGTTAATAAATCGTTCATGCCCTTGCCTTTCGGCCCCCCGCGCATCAGGTTTCCTCAGAACCTATGGGAGCCCCCACTATGACCGATGACACCAGCGCTGAGGACCTCGCGCGCCACGCCCAAAAGATGGCGAAGAAAAAAGCCGCGCGCGACAAGATCATGGCCACGAAGACCGACAAGAAAGGCCTGATCATCGTGCATACCGGCAAGGGTAAAGGCAAAAGCTCGGCCGCCTTCGGGATGATCTTCCGCTGCATCGCGCATGATATGAAATGCGCCGTGGTTCAGTTCATCAAGGGCGGCATGTCCACAGGTGAACGCGATCTCATTCTGTCAAAATTTTCAGACACTTGTGCGTTTCACACCATGGGCGAAGGCTTCACCTGGGAGACCCAGGACAAGTCGCGCGACATCGAAATGGCGCAAGCCGCCTGGGAGAAAGCCAAGGAGCTGATCCGCGACCCCGAGAACAAGATGGTGCTTCTAGACGAGATCAATATCGCCATGCGCTACGATTATGTGGATGTGAACGAGGTTGTGGCGTTTCTGTCGTCCGAAAAACCCGAGATGACCCATGTGGTTCTCACGGGGCGCAACGCCAATGACGAGCTAATCGACGTGGCCGATCTCGTCACCGAAATGGAGCTTGTGAAACACCCGTTCCGCTCCGGCATCAAAGCCCAGATCGGTGTCGAATATTAACCGCCATTAAGGTTAACGCGCCCGCCTCTCAAACCTCCTGAGGCTTTCATTCTGGCAAAAAATACTCCCGCCGGAGGCTTTGGGCCGGCTCAGACCGCGTGACACCGGATCGGATCGCACCATGGTCAATGGTCCGAATGCGGCCAGCGCCAACCATTTGAGTATTTTTACCAGAATGAAACCAGTATCACGCGAGAGAGGCGTTGCGGTACAGGGTGGAGACCCGATGACCGCCCAGGGTGAAGCCGCTGAATTTCAGTGACTTCTTGTGCATCAGGGGGACCACGTGTGCCCCCTGGTGGCGCGCGTTAACCTTAATATCCGGTAAGCGAAACTATTTGAGATTGCGGTGTCCGAGCGCCCGCGTTTCGCTGACCGTCATGCCGGTCGACAGCACCTCGTCATCGAGTTTCAGTTCGATCACCGCAAGCGTGCCTGCGTCCTGCGCCGCTTGGAAGGCTTCGGCAAAATCCTCGGTCCGGTTCACAACCATGCCAAATCCGCCATAGGCACGTGCCAGTGCCGCGAAATCCGGATTGGCAAGAGCCGTGCCCGAGACCCGTTCGGGATAGGCCAATTCCTGATGCATCCGGATCGTGCCGTATTTGCCATTGTTGACAACGATCACGATCACCGCGGCGCCGTGCTGCATCGCCGTCGAACACTCATTCAGCGACATCTGGAAACACCCATCACCGGCAAAACAGATCGCCGGCCGGTCGGGATGTTCCAGCTTCGCGGCAATGGCGGCGGGAAACCCATATCCCATGCTGCCGGATGTCGGGGCAACCTGCGTATGGACGCGCTTGTAGCGGAAATAGCGATGCAGAAACGCTGCATAATTGCCCGCCCCATTGGTCAGGATCGCGTCCTCAGGCAGATGCTCCGAAAGCCATGGGATAATCTCTTCCATCTGCACCTGCCCGGGTGTGGCGTTCGGCTCCTGCCATGCCTCGTAATTGCGCCGCGCAGCAGCACGCCAATCGCGCCATGCCGCGCTGTCGATGGTCATTTGTCCCATGGCCTCCAGCACCGAAAGCGAAGACGCACAGACAGCCAGATCAACGGAATAAAGCCGCGCGAGCATATCCGGGTCAGGATGGGTTTGAATGAGTGTTTTGTCCGACCCGGCAGGGTCCAACAGGTCGTACCCATCGGTCGCAATATCGCCAAACCGCGTGCCGAGCATCAAAAGCGTATCCGCTTCCCGCACCAGATCCGCGAGTTTCGGGTTCATCCCCACAGCGAGATCGCCGACATAGTTCGGATGCCGATTGTCGAGGTAATCCTGCCTCCGGAACGGCACGGCGACCGGCAGATCGAACCGCTCGGCCACTTGGGCTAGGGCGGTGGCGGCATCCTCCGACCAGCCCGGCCCACCAGCAATGAGAAGCGGGCGTTCAGTGCGGGTCAGGGCTGCTGCAATGGCCTCCGCCTGCGTGTCCGTCGCGACTGGAGCCGACACATCCACCCGCGGGCGGTCAGAGACTTCGGCGACGGCGGACAGCATATCCTCGGGCAGAGCCAGCACCACGGGCCCGGGACGACCCGACATCGCGGTTTGAAAGGCGCGGGCGACATATTCCGGGATGCGCTCGGTCTGGTCAATCTCGGCGACCCATTTCGCCAGGGGTCCGAACATCGCGCGATAATTCACCTCCTGGAACGCTTCCCGGTCGCGATGGCCACGCGCGATCTGGCCGACAAACAACACCATCGGCGTGGAATCCTGCATCGCCACATGCACGCCGCTCGATCCGTTCGTCGCGCCCGGACCCCGGGTCACGAAAGCCACGCCTGGGCGCCCGGTCAGCTTGCCATGCGCCTCGGCCATCATCACCGCGCCCCCTTCATGGCGGCAGACGACGTTTTGAATGGCGCTGTCATGCAGCCCGTCGAGCACCGCCAGAAAGCTCTCGCCCGGCACCGAGAACACACGCTGCACACCCTGAACGGCCAGTTGATCGGTCAGGATCTTGCCACCGTGTCGCGCCGCCATATCTTGAGCACTCCTGCTTGTGGGCACAGTTCTCGCCCGCATGATGTTCGCCAGAGAGACCACACTTACGGCTCAAGGAAAAGGACAACTGATGCATCTTCTCGGGATTTCCGGCTCGCTTCGCAAAGCAAGCTTCAACACAAAACTTGTGCACGAGGCGGCGCGGCTCTTCGCGCCCGACACGTTCACGCTGGCGAACCTGCATCTGCCGCTTTATGACGGCGATCTGGAAGCGGCAGAGGGCATCCCCGAGGCGGTCCAGACCCTGTCCGATCAGATCGCCGCCGCCGATGCCGTGGTGATTGCGACGCCGGAATACAACAAAGGCATTTCGGGCGTTCTGAAGAACGCGCTCGATTGGGTGAGCCGGACGGAGGGCAATCCGTGGAATGCCAAACCCGTTGCCATCATGTCCGCCACAGCCGGGCGCGCCGGTGGCGAGCGCACGCAATATGACCTGCGGCTCAAGCTTGTGACCTTTCGGCCAAGGGTTCTGTCGGGCCCGGAGGTGCTGGTCGCAGGCGCGTCAAAGGAATTCGACGCAGAGGGTCACCTGACCGGCGAGATGTATCTCAAATTGCTGACCGAGTTGATGGATGCGCTCAGGGCAGAGGTCGGTTAGGTCTGGTTCGATATCTCGATCAGATTGCCATCGGGATCACGCAGATAGATCGACAGGATCGGCACCGTGGCTCCGGTGCGTGCAACTGGTCCCTCAACCAGGGCGATGCCGCGCTCCGAGAGCGCCTCTGCCCATTCCGCCACAGGGGTCGTGGAGAGAAAACACAAATCCGCAGTGCCAGGCCGGGCATGCGCGGCTTTGGGATCAAATTCGGCGCCCGCTTGGTGCAGGTTGATCTTCTGAGCCCCGAATGTCAGCGCCACACGGGTCGAGCCATCGGCGGGCCGAAACGTCTCGACCTCCATGCCCAGAACATCGCGATAGAAGCGACAAGTCGCGTCAATGTCGCGCACGGTCAGAACCAGATGGTCGAGGGCGTCCACTTTCACCGCTTGTCTCCTGTCATTTCGCGCAGCATGGTTCGCGCATGATCAAAACGCAAACCGTTGAAGACATGATCGACCGGGCCCGGGTCGATGCGTTGAACGCCACCCTGGGGCGTGATGCCGAGGACCTGCCGCTCTTCGGCCATCAGGCGTTTTTCTGGACCGCTTTGCCTGCCGATCAGCTTGGCCGCGATGGCCACCCGGCCACCGGTCACGCCAGCGGTCTCATTCCCGATCTCGGCCTGCCGCGGCGCATGTGGGCCGGCGGAGAGATTATTTGGCACGCACCGCTGGAGGTTGGACAAACCGCCACCCGCCGCTCCACCTGTCTTTCCGCCGAGATCAAACAGGGCAAACGCGGACCGCTCGGCCTCGTGAAACTGTCCCATGAGATCATGCAAAACGACCGCCTCTGCCTCACCGACCGCCAGGACCTAGTCTATCTCGAAGACCGCCCACAGGCGTCCAAACCACCCGTGGCCCGCACCGATGAAACCCATTCCGAGACCCGCAGCTTCACCACCACAGACCTCTTCCGCTACTCCGCCCTCACCTTCAACGGCCACCGCATCCATTACGACCGCGACTATGCGCGGGAGGTCGAGGGCTATCCCGGCCTCGTCGTACACGGACCGCTTCTGGCGCAATATCTGATCCTGATGGCCGAGCATCTGCTCGGTGGTCTGACCCGCTTCACTTTCCGCGCCACTGCCCCGTTGTTCGATTTCGAAGAGGGTACATTCTGCGCAATGCCCGCGGACACCGGCCTCGATCTCTGGGTGCGCGGACCGGACGGGCGGCAATGCATGACCGCCTCAGCGCAGTGAGGCTTCCACCCGGAAACTCTCCGGGATCAGATCGCGACCGTTCAGGATCAGCTCGGCCATGACCTCACCCACTTTCGGCGCCATGCCGAAGCCGATTTTGAACCCGCCATTGGCGATAAACCGATCTCGCCGCCCCGGATCGGGCCCCAACATCGGCGCGCGGCTTTTGGCACGTGGGCGCACCCCGGCCCAGCGTTCCAAGACCTCCGCCTCCCGCAATTCCGGCACCGCGCCCCGCACCCGCGCCAGCAGATCCTCCAGCTGCGCATCGGTGGCGTCCGCCGCCGCCCAGTCCCGCTCCGAGGTCGACCCCACGGCCACGGTGCCATCCCCATGCGGCACCACATGCAACGCATCGACAAAGAGCTGCGGTCGATCCCTCGCCTCATGGCGCAAGAGCACCGCCTGACCCTTCACGCCATTGCCCACAGGTCGCTGCAACCGCTCCGCCATTGCCAGCAAGCCTTCATACCCCGTGGCCTCCACCACAACGCCACCAGGGTCTTCCGTTACACCTTCTTCAATCACGCCGCCCTCGCGCCGGACCGCCGCGGCGAGCGCCAAAACCGCCCGCCGCGGATGGATACGCGCGCTCAGCGTGTCCCGGATAACCTGTCCCGTCGGCGAGGCCGGGCACCATTCCCGGCTCGCCGCCTCAACCTGCCAGACCGCCTTACCCTGCCACAACTCCCGCGCCCCCTCCGCGCGCGCCCGCGCCAGTTCCAACCCCCGCGCATCGAGGATCGGCTGCACCCGCCCCGATCGCGCATAGCCCGGGTCCGAGCCAGATACCTCGGCGATCTCCGCCCACCAGCGCTCGGCCATCAACAGGCTCTCCAACTGGAACGCTTTCTTCTCGTTCCAGTTCTCCGGAATATGCGGCGCCAATGCCCCCACCAATCCACCGCTCGACCCGGCCCCCACACGGCGCTTCTCCAACACCCGCACCGAGGCCCCGCGGCGCAAGCATTCCCACGCCACGGACAGGCCAAAAATCCCGGCCCCCAGAACGGTGATTTCCTCGGTGGACAAGCCGCACCTCCAGGCACATTCTCTGCTCCGGGCTATAGGGCAGGCGAGGGCGATGGAAAAGGCGGAGCTGAACTGGCAGCGCGGCAACGTGCCCGTCTCGACCCGGTTCGACGATCCCTATTATTCGCTCGAGGACGGGGTCGCTGAGACCACGCACGTATTCCTGGGCGGCAACGATCTGCCCGCACGGTTCGCGGATGGTTTCCACATCGCCGAGCTTGGCTTCGGCACCGGGCTCAACTTCCTCGTCACGCTGCGGGCGTTCCGCGCCGCCAACATTCAAGGCAAACTCCGCTACACCAGTTTCGAGGCCTTCCCGGTCGCCTCCGCCGATCTGCAAAAGGCGCTCGCCGCCTTCCCCGATCTGCCTACCGAGGCCCTGACCACGCCCGCCCCGGATGTCGAGTTGCAGATCATCCAAGGCGATGCCCGCGACACCCTTCCGGCTTGGCAAGGGCAGGCGGATGCCTGGTTCCTCGACGGCTTTTCGCCCGCCAAAAACCCCGAGCTTTGGGAAGAGGCCCTGATGACGCAGGTCGCAAAGCACACGAGGCCGCACGGCACATTCGCCACCTATACCGCCGCCAGCCATGTCCGCCGCGCGCTTGAGGCAGGTGGCTTCGAGGTCACCCGCGCGCCCGGTTTCGGCCGCAAACGCCACATGTCGCGCGGGATCTTAAGGTGACCAACCGACCCCGCGCGAGGCGGTCCCGCAAGGGAGCGATGAGCCGCCCTACCGCGTCAACTCTTCCAAGAGCGTGATCGGCGCGACCTCACCCGTCAACCGCGCGCGATAAGGCGCGAAACTCTCCGTCACCCGCATCACATAATTGCGCGTCTCGCGAAACGGGATGCCTTCGATCCAGTCGATCACATCCACATCCGCCGACCGCGGATCGCCAAACATTTCCGGCCAGCGTCGCGCCCGGCTGGGCCCCGCATTATAGCCAATCGACATCAGCACCGGGTTGTTGTCGAACTGTTCGGCAAGCCCGGCCAGATAAGCCGATCCCAGCGTCGCATTGTAATCCGGATCGCTGGTCAATTTGTCTCGCGCATAATCCAGCCCCAGCTCTCGCGAGACCTCCCGCGCCGTGGCGGGCATCAATTGCATCAAACCCCGCGCGCCCGCGGGGGAGACCACAACCGGATCGAACTCGCTCTCCCGCCGCGCAATCGACAGCGCGAATTCCATCGGCACCGGCACCTCTTGCCCCATCGGCGGTCCGAGCGGGAAATAGGTTTTGTACATCTCAAGCCCCTGCCGCGCTGCCTGTTTGGCGATCTTCAAGGCGATATGCGGCTCTTCCAGTTCCAGCGCCAGATCGCCCAATTGCCCGATTTCTTCCCGGGTCAGGCTTTCGGACAGATGCACCAGAAATCGCTCCGCCAGATCGCGCAGGCCCGCGGCCTGCAGTTTCATCGCCGCTGCAAAAACAGACGACTTTACAAACTCCGCCTGCTTCCAATCAGGAAACACTTCTGTCCCGGTCATCCGCGGATCGGTCGCCACACCCAGCTTTTGCGCCGCCAACTGGCCATAAAAACTCGACTGATACTGCGCGCCGGATCGGTAGGATTTCTCCGCCGCCTCCGCATCCCCCATCGCCTCATAAGCGCGCCCGATCCAATAGCCTGCGCGGCCTAGGGAGATCGGCGTCTCCACTGCCGCTTCGTGATTGCGGAAATGCTCAAGCGCCTGCACCGGACTGCCAAGCTTGCGCAGCGCCAGAAACCCCGACAGCCATTCCAGATCGGCATAGGCCGAGCCGCTGTCCAGGAAATGCGACGAGGCGATCGCATAGGCCAGAACCGGATCGCCGTCGCGCATCGTCTGACGCACCAGCACCCGTCGCCGATCCGCCCACATCTCCGGCTCGCCCAAGGCCTCTTTCGAGACCGACCGTTCCACCAGCACGTCAATCGCATCATCACGCCCCTTCGCGGCGCGCCACAGGAACCGCTCAAAGGCCAGACCTGCATCATCTTGCAGCGCCTCGGGCACCGCCCCGATCAACCCGTCCACACCGCCGCGCTTGTTGCGCAGGCCCTGCCGCGCATCCGCGAGTTTACGCCAATCCTCGCTGACCAGAGGCCGCATCCGCGCAATTGCCTTCTCCGCATCGCGCCACAAAAGCGCATCCATGCGCGCCTCATGCAGGTCCTTCAGAACCTCGCCATTGCGCTGCACAAAGGCGTTGTGTTCGGGCTCGCTCAGATTGTGCGCGATCCACCCGCGCCGCAGCTCTGCCCGGGCCTCCTCATCGCGCCCCCTGGCATAATAGGCTTCGGCCAGTCGCAGTGTCCCGGTCCCGGTCTGGGGCAGGTTATCTCCAAAGAATTCCAGCACTTGCGACGGGTTAGACCCTCGCGGGATCGAATATTCGCAACGCAGCCGCAACAGGCGCAGCCCCGGCCAATCGCTGTTCCGCTGCAGAAAATCCAGACATTCCGAAAACGTGCCCTGCCGCCCGCGCAGCCGCAGCCAATCCACGATATCCCGGGTCTCCCGATTGGTCAGGCGGGGGCGCAGGCTGTCCACTTTCACCCAGTCCCGCGCGCCTGCCGCGGCTACGGCCTCGGCCAAATCCACACGGGCGTCGGCTTCTTGCGCAACGCTCCCCGTTGCCCAAAGCACCAAAACCGCGACCCACTGGATTACGCGCATGACTCTGCCCGTTCACGCCTCACACCTCGAACAGTTTAGCCCCAAAGCCTTCCACGACAACTGAAACTCTCGTGTATTGCCCCTTGCGGCGTGCCTCCGCCAAGGGTAGGGGCAAAGGCGCAAACCGAAACCACGAAGAGGAGGACATGTCATGTTCCAAGGCTCAATGCCCGCACTTGTCACCCCGCTCACCGGCGGCTCAGTGGATTTCGATGCGCTCAAGAAACTCGTGAATTGGCATATCGGCGAGGGCTCTCACGGCCTCGTTCCCGTCGGTACTACGGGCGAAAGCCCCACGCTGACCCATGATGAACATGACGCCGTCGTCGATTGCGTCGTAAAAACCGCCGCCGGTCGCGTGCCGGTCATCGCAGGCGCAGGCTCCAACAACACCGCCGAGACCGTGCGCCTTGTCGAACACGCCAAAACCGCAGGCGCCGATGCCGCGCTCGTCGTCACGCCCTATTACAATAAGCCCACGCAAAAAGGCCTCATCGCGCATTTCGAGGCGGCGGCAGAGATCGGTCTTCCGATCATCATCTACAACATCCCGCCGCGCTCGGTGATCGACATGACGCCCGAGACGATGGGCATTCTCGCCAAAAACCCCAACATCATCGGCGTGAAAGACGCCACGGCGGACCTCAGCCGTGTGCCCCAACAGCGGATCACCTGCGGCCCCGATTTCATCCAGCTCTCCGGCGAAGACCCAACCGCACTCGGCTTCAACGCCCATGGCGGCAAGGGCTGCATCTCGGTCACCGCAAATGTCGCCCCGAAACTGTGTTCGGAGTTCCAGACGGCGACCCTCGAAGGCCGCTTCGGCGACGCACTGACGCTGCTCGACCGTCTTATGCCGCTGCACAAAGCGATCTTCGCCGAACCCGGTCTCGCAGGCGCAAAATACGGGCTCTCGGTGCTCGGCCAATGCTCTGACGAGGTACGCCTGCCGCTCACCACGGTCAGCGACGAGACGAAGGCGCAGATCGAAGGCGGGATGCGCCACGCAGGCCTGATCAACTGATCTTTTCCCCGCGCGGCTCTGGATTTTCAGGGGCGCGCGGTCCATATCGCTCGCATGGCCAAGAAACCCAAAACCGCTGCCGAGAAGAACTACAAGATCGTCGCCGAGAACCGGCGCGCGCGGTTCGATTATGCCATCGAGGAGGACCTCGAATGCGGCATCGTGCTGGAGGGGTCCGAGGTCAAATCCCTGCGCACCGGCAAGGCTCAGATCGCCGAAAGCTACGCCAGCGTCGACGACGCCGAACTTTGGCTGGTGAATGCCTACATTCCGCCCTACGAGCAGGCAAAAACCTTCGCCCATGAGGAACGCCGCCGTCGCAAGCTCTTGGTGTCAAAGCGTGAACTTTCCAAACTCTGGAACGCCACGCAGCGCGAAGGCATGACCCTCGTCCCCCTCGTGCTCTACTTCAACCACAAGGGTCGCGCGAAGATCAAAATCGGCATCGCCAAGGGCAAGAAACTCGCCGATAAACGCGAAACGTCCGCCAAACGTGACTGGCAACGGCAAAAGGCCCGCCTGATGAAGGAGCACGGGTAACGTCGCGCGTGCCGCGACGCGTGCGCGGCAGTTGCTTTCCCGTCGTTCATAAGTGAACGACGTGCGCGCGATAGTCGTTTTTGTCAGAAAACGATGAAAGCGGCACTCGGTGGCTGTTCTTGGCGCTCAGGTTGCAAAAAAGCAACGAGAGCGCCACCCGGTGGCCAATCTAGGTGCCCTATGCATCGTAAGCGGGGTTCACCCCGCCAACAACGTAGGGTGTTCCACCCCACGCACGCGTTCAAACGAACCCCGCGGTGCGATAGCCTTCACCTAACCTCCAAAGAACGCCTTCATCCCGGAGGGCCAATCGCCGCCCCGGTGGGGCGTGACGGCGATTGGCCCGGCGCCTTCGGCTTGTTCCGGGCCAGATAGCGCTCTGTTCGCAAGGCTGCGATGGCATTTTGAGCCGGAATTCTCCGGTTTTGCGACAATAAATGGGCAACTCTCGAATCTAGCCCTTAACGACAGAAACAGAATTTTTGTCGTAAACGGCGATCAAACACTTATTTTTGTCGTAAAGCCCCCATTTTTTGTCCTAAGAAATTGGCCCGTTCGATTTAATATCAATGGAAAACAGTAAAGATGGCCCGCATGTTTAGCGCACAAGCCGTCCGACGGCACAACCTATCGAGGATTTAGATATGACCCAAAAACGACCCCGTGGACGCCCAAAGGGCTCTGGAATCAAGGATGACCGTTATCTGGACGCCATCGCGGACCTAATGGTGCGTCAGCCAAATCTAAAGAAGACACCCGCCGTTTCGCAGGTTGTTCAAAAGGCTTTCGACCAGCACCACTGGAGTGCAGCAGAACGCCGTTTGCTGAGAAAGTGGAACAATAGCGCGGAAGAACGTCTCGAAGCCGCGCAGGAGCGCTACGCAGAGGAAAGGCGCGAGCGGCGCGGTGCTCCGCCTATCGGCATTAGTGGTCTGATCTCGGAATTGACTAAAACATACGGCGGTGTAGCGGAGACAAACTCATTGAACTTGCTAGCCCGCGAAATGCAGGAGCGGCTCAATCCACCATATTTGCAAGGGCTTAGGGAGCACGCGATAGCAATGCAGCAACTCCGAGACTCGCTCGACATTCCTTTTTTGCGAGAGTTGCGCGAGCAAAATGAAATGATCAGAAAGGCATTGAACGGGTTCTAAGAAACGCGAGAAGCTGCCTCTGAATCGAAGTCGTTCCCGTATCGCGGGAGCGGCTCTTCGAAGTGATCGACACCGGGATCGCCAATTGTCCGTAATGGAGGACTAATAAGACTGGAACTGGATGTGGTCATTTTTCTTTTTGCACATTCAAACAGACGCCACGTGCGCGATCTCTATTACGACCTTGCCGCACCCCTTCAAACCGTGCTTGCATTACGTTCAAATACACACACCCCAACCCGAAAGCCCCACCCCATGTCCGACGACGGCTCCGTCCAATCTCAATCCATCTGGCCGCTGCCCAAGTTCTATTTCCAGGTGAAATGGGACGACACCGAACTGGCCTTCCAGGAAGTGTCTGGCCTCGACGTCGAAACTCAGCCGCTCGAATACCGGGCGGGCAACTCTCCCGTCTTCTCGACCTTAAAAATGCCCGGCATGGTGAAGACCGGAAACATCGTCATGAAGAAGGGCGTCTTCGCCAAAGACAACGCGATTTTCGATTGGTTTAATGAGATCAAGATGAACACGATCAAGCGCAAGGCCCTGACCATCTCCTTGCTGGATGAAGGAGGCAACCCGACGATGGTCTGGAAAGTTCAAAACGCCTTTCCGGTGAAAGTTCAGGGCACCGACCTGAAAGCCGAAGGCAACGAGGTCGCCGTTGAGCTTGTCGAGATCGCCCATGAGGGGATTGTCACCGAAAACGCGTGAAGTGACCCGCATCTGGTCGTCGCGGTGTTTCGTTCAAAAGTAAACGCGGCATTAACTGATTTTCGCCAACAAATTGTGCAAATGCCTATTCTTTGGGCGGTTTTTCGGGATCCGTTAAAATTCAGTTAATACAAAAGGTTAGCGAGAAATTAACGACACTTTTCCCAAGTGATTTCAGGCCTCTAGCACCCTGTAACCCGTGGGTTACCTTCAGAACGGCAAAGCTTGCCCCGCATAGGTCTCGAAGACCCCCGTCGTCTCCATGCCGAGCGCATCAAAGCGCTGAACAAGTCCTGCGACGCTCTCCTCAACTGTGATATCCGCCGCAGCGCTGCCCATATCGGTCTGCACCCAGCCGGGATGATAAATACCGACAGCAATGCCATCCCCTTGTAAATCAACAGCTAAATTGCGACCGAGATTGAGGACGGCCGCTTTAGATGCGCGATAGATGTAGCTGCCGCCGGGCGCACGTTCGCTCGAGGCCATGATCGACGAGATAATCGCGATCTTGCCTTTGGCGGCGCGCAGGTTCGGCAGGAGGTGTTTGATCGTCAGAAAGACCCCGGTGACATTGGCCGCCAAGGTCTCGCCCCAAAGCTCTGGTCCATAGCCACTTTCTAGGGCGTGACCCTTGTCGAGATAGACGCCCGCATTGCAAATCAGCAGGTTAATGGGTTTGTCCTGCAACCCGGTGGCGAAGCGCTCGACCGAGGCGGGATCGGTCACATCGAGCTTTGTGAGACCTGCATCGGACCGTGCCGTTCCGGTGACCTGATCGCCCCGCGCGGCATAATTCTCAGCCATCTTCGCGCCAATTCCACGATTGGCACCGGTGATTACGACATGCATCTAGTTGCTCTTGCGAGGTGTGATAAAGGGCAGGGGGGCGATGGGAATGCCGTCTTCAACGAGCTTCTTGGCATCCTGCACTTTCGCTTCACCATAGATCGAGCGTTCCGGCGCTTCGCCATTGTGGATCGCGCGCGCTTCCTTCGCGAAGTTTGTCCCAACATCCTCGGAATTGGCTTCCAGATGGGCGCGCATCTCCCGCACGGCCTGCTCAGCTGCCGTAGCGGGCGCGGACAGGGGCCGCTCTTCGATCTCGGTGCCAGACTTGCCGATGCGCGGGGCCATGACGGATTTCGAGACGTCACTCACGCCACAGACCGAGCAGTTCACAAGCCCGCGCGCATGCAACGTGTCAAACGCATCCGCGGACTGGAACCAGCTTTCAAAGCTGTGCTCATTGGCGCAAGTCAGGGCGTATTTGATCATTCAGTGACGCTCACCTTTCGAAACTGCTCCCATACATATGTGACACATTTTACTTGGCAATGGGTAAACGCGTTTATGCGTCAATTGGTTAGCAGCGTCGGATCGAAGTGTTTGATGATCTTGCGCAACTCCGGTTCGCGCACGCGGGCAGCGGCTTTCTTGAGGCTGAACCACCTGCGCTTGCGCTCACTGCCTTCGGGATATTTCTTCAGCAGCTTCTTCACACGAACCGGAAACACCGATACCGCGCAGGGCAGGTTGTCGGCGCCTTCCATGACCTTGGTGTAGGAGTAGAAGCCGATGCAAAGGTTCAGCGCCTTACCTTCGACGCCAGCCTCCTCATAGGCCTCCGTCAAGGCGGCATCGGCAGGGGTTTCGCCGGGCATTGGCCAGCCTTTGGGAATGATCCAGCGGCGCGAGGTGCGCGAGGTGATCAGCAGCACCTGCACTTCATCATTTTGAATGCGATAACAAAGGGCTCCGAACTGCGTGCGCACATCACGCTTGCGCGCCATTTGCATCCGTAGCGGAGCCTGTTTCATTCGAACCAATGACATCTTTACCCTCTTTCGCGGGGTCTTTGTGCCCAACAACCTTACCTCTCTTTCGATCAGGATACCGGATTTTTTGCATTTTTGAAGGGTGACTACGAAATCTTCGTGAAATCGCTGTTCGCCGAAGTAGATTTCCACAAGATATTGCGGTCGATCTACAGACTTTGAGGAAACGCCCAATTTTTGTGCAGATGCCTGAAAAACCACGCCTGATCGGCCACGAAATCTACCGCCTCTCCAGTTATGGCGGTCGGCACCCGTTGCGCATCCCGCGCGTGTCGACAGTGCTCGATCTGTCCAAAGCTCTGGGGTTTTTTGCCCGATGGCTACATTCGCGCGCCGCGGGCGAAACCGAAAGCCATCGAGATCTGGCATGACCCGGACTATCTGGATGCCTTGCAGAGGGCGGAGGACGCGCAGGAGGTCAGCGAGGACGAGAGCCGCAGGTTCAACATCGGCACGCCGACCAATCCGATTTTTCCCGAGATGTGGCGGCGGCCCGCGACCTCGGCGGGCGGCTCGCTTTTGGCGGGCGAACTTCTGAAACAGGGTGGCATCGTCTACCACCCGGCAGGGGGCACCCATCACGCGATGCCCGCCGCCGCGGGCGGGTTTTGTTATTTGAATGACCCGGTGCTGTCGATCCTGAGCCTCAAGCGCAATGGCGCGCGACGCGTGGCCTATGTCGACATCGATGCCCACCATCCCGATGGGGTCGAACATGCGTTTGCGGGCGACCCTGACGTGCTGATGATCTCGGCCCACGAAGACGGGCTTTGGCCGCGCACCGGCGCACTTGCCGATAAAGGGGATGGGCAGGTCTTTAACCTGCCGGTGCCGCGACACCTCAACGATGATGAGATGGCGCTGATCCGGGATGAACTGATCCTGCCACGGGTGGCGGCATTCAAACCGGACGCCATCGTGCTGCAATGCGGTGCCGATGCGGTCGAGGAGGACCCGCTGTCGCATCTGTCGCTGTCCAACAATGCCCATTGGGAGATCGTGGCAGGACTTATGCCGCTGAGCCCGCGGGTTCTGGTGTTGGGCGGCGGGGGGTATAACCCATGGTCGGTTGGGCGGCTCTGGACCGGTGTCTGGGCGACACTGAACGGCGCGGAAGTGCCGGAGCGATTGCCGGAAGAGGCGGAACGGGTTCTGCGCGCGCTGGAGTTCCCGAACAACCGGCGCGGGAAAAACCCGCCTGAGCATTGGTTCACGACGCTGCGTGACAGCCCGCGCAACGGTCCGATCCGCCAGGAATTGCGGGATCGGCTCGCGGTTTTGGCACAGCGCTAGGCTGGGTTGCTCATTGCGCCCTTGCGGGCCCGCCTCGCCATAAATGCAATGAAAGTCAGACCTTTGGGATGCCGCCCGACATGACCGTCTGGAACCACCCGGTGTCGATATTGCCGCCACAGAGGATCACGCCGACGCGTTTGCCCTGCATCTGGGCCGCTTCCTGCGTCGCTGCCGCGAGAGGTGCCGCACCGGCGCCTTCGGCGAGATTATGGGTGCAGGTGTAATAGTCGCGGATGGCTTGCGCGACTTCCGCATCGCTGACGGTGATGATCCGCTCGGCGCCTTTGGCATAGATGTCGAGCGCCTCCTGCACGGGCACCCGGACTGCCATGCCATCGGCGAAAGTGGCGGCGGAATTGGTCTCGATCAGACGGCCCGCCTCAGCCGAGAGTTTCGCTGTCTGTGCATTCTCGGAAACCACCCCGACAATCTTGGTTTTCAGACCCAAAGCCTCTCGCGCCAGGATCGTGCCGCAAATGCCCGACCCGCAGCCAATGGGCACATAGACGGTGTCGAGGTCCGGGGCGGATTGGAACAGTTCATAAGCATAGGTCGCCACCCCGCGCACAAGCTCGGTGTGAAAGGGCGGGACGGTGAAGAGACCTTCTTCATCAGCTACGCGGAAGGCCTCGGTCTTGGCTTCGTCGAAATCATCGCCGTGGACGACCAGTTCCGCACTAAACGCCTTCATGGCCGCGTTCTTTTCGACCGAATTGCCGCGTGGCACATAGACGAGTGCACGCAGGCCCGCTGCGGTCGCTGCCCTTGCCTGGGATTGGCCGTGATTGCCGCGCGTGGCGGTGCAGATGCCGGGCGTGTCGGGAAATTCGCGTTTAAGCCAGTCGATGAAGGTGATCCCGCCGCGCGCCTTGAAGGCCCCGGTCGGCCCGTGGTTTTCATGTTTGACCCAGACCTCAAGACCGAGCTTCTGGTTCAGAAGCGGCCAGGAGTATTGCGGGGTCGGGTCCATGTGGCGGTGCACCAGATCGGCCGCCGCTTCGAGATCAGCGCGTGTGAATTTCATGGCGCCGAGCCTATACGCGGGTCCTGTGGCTTCAAGCGTTTTCGTCTTGTGTTGGCCTAAGGATTTTGCACTACTCGGGCGGCTATGACCCGGCTTCCTTCCCTTGCGCGACGAACGGTTCTGGCAGGTCTCGCGGGGCTTGCGGTGAGCCCGGCCATCGCTGCGGAGGGTCACCGCATTTTTGCCGCCTCCAGTCTGAAACCGGCCCTGGATGACCTCTTTGCCGACAGCGACGTGGCGCTGAACTATGCCGGGAGCGGCCTGCTGGCCCGCCAGATTGGTGCGGGCGCCCCGGCGGCGGTGTTCATCTCCGCCAATCCGGCCTGGATGGACCGGGTGGAGCCTTTGGCTGTGGCAGATACGCGGCGCGATCTGTTGGGTAACCGATTGGTGCTGGTGGGGCGTGAGGCGGTCTCCTTGGCCGACATCCCCGAGGGGACGCGCGTTGTCACCGGCCTCACCGAGGCCGTGCCGCTGGGCCAATATGCCCGCGCTGCGATAGAGCATCTGGGTTTGTGGGAGCGGCTGTCACCTTCCCTCGTTCAGGTCGAGAATGCGCGTCTTGCCGTGACACTGGTTGCGCGCGGCGAAGTGGCGTTCGGACTGGTCTATGCCTCGGATATCTCGACGCTCGATGATCTGGATGTCATCGAAACACTGCCGGAAGAGGCCCATCCGCCGATCCGATATCCGGTCGCGCTGATCGAGGAGGGCGCAAGGGCGATTTATGACCGGTTGTTCACCGAGGACGCGCGCGCGGTCTTCACGGCGCATGGGTTCGAGGTGCTTTAGTGGGGCTCGGACCGGAGGAATGGCAAGCGGTCACGCTGTCGCTGAAAGTGGCGTTCTGGGCGACGCTTGTGGGCCTGCCATTGGCGCTGGGGATGGCGCTTCTGCTGGCGCGAAAGAGCTTCCCGGGCAAGGTTCTGGTCGATGCGCTTGTGCATTTGCCGCTCGTGATGCCGCCGGTTGTGACGGGCTATCTGCTGCTTCTGACCTTCGGCACCCAAGGTGCGGTTGGCGGGTTTTTGGAGAGCATAGGCATCAGTTTCGCCTTCCGCTGGACCGGGGCGGCGCTTGCGGCTGGCGTAATGGCCTTCCCGCTGATGGTGCGCCCGATGCGGCTCGGGATCGAAGCGGTCGATGCACGGCTGGAGGAAGCGGCGGGTACGCTTGGAGCCTCTCCGCTGCGGGTGTTCTGGACCGTGACCCTGCCGCTGATACGGCCCGCACTTCTGGCCAGCTTCGTCTTGGGCTTTGCCAAAGCGATGGGCGAGTTTGGGGCCACGATCACCTTTGTGGCGGCGATCCCCGGCGAGACGCAAACGCTGCCCACGGCGATCTATGCGCTGTTGCAGGTGCCGGGCGGGGAGACCGCAGCGGCGCGGCTGGTCATGGTTTCAGTGGTCATAGCACTTGGGGCCGTCATCGCCTCTGAATGGCTCGCGCAGAGGATGCGGCGGAAATGAGTGTGACGGCCCATATTCGCCATCGGTTCGAGGGGTTTACGCTCGATGCGAGCTTGGAGGCCCCGGATGGAGTGACGGCGATCTCCGGCCCGTCTGGCGCCGGGAAATCCACGCTGGTGCGGGCGATTGCGGGCGTGCTGCGCCCCGATGCGGGCCGGGTCGACGTGAATGGTGAAGTGCTGTTTGACGGCGAGACCGGCATCTGGGTGCCGCCGCATAAGCGCCGGATCGGGTTCGTGTTTCAGGATGCGCGGCTGTTTCCACATATGAGTGTCGCGCGCAATCTGGACTATGGGAAACCGGTGCAGGTGGTCTCCAAACCGGTGTCTGGTGTTCCGGAGATGCTGGGCATTTCGCATCTGATGGAGCGTATGCCCGACACGCTATCGGGCGGTGAGACGCAAAGGGTCGCGATTGGACGGGCACTGCTCTCTGAGCCGCGATTGCTGATCATGGATGAACCGCTGGCTTCGCTGGACGAACCGCGCAAGGCGGAGATCCTGCCTTATCTCGAACGACTGCGGGGGGCTGGTGGGCCGCCGATCCTATATGTGAGCCATGCCATTGATGAGATCGCGCGATTGGCGGACACGCTGGTGCTGATCCGCGATGGCAAGACCGCGCGGGCGGGTCCGTTGCAGGACATGCTGGCGGACCCCGAAGCGGTGCGTGACTTGGGGCCTCGGGCGGCGGGCGCGATGATTTACGCGACGCTGGCGGAGGTCGATGCGGGCGACGGTCTGTCGAAGCTTGCGACCTCGGCGGGCGTCCTCTACTTGCCGCGCCGCGAGGAGCCGGAAGGCACCCAGATGCGGGTGCGCATTCGTGCCTCCGATGTGATGTTGAGCCGGGACAAACCGGACCGCGTCTCGGCCTTGAACATCCTGAAAGCGGAAGTGATCAGCGTGCTCGACGGGCAGGGGCCGGGGGCCGCCGTGGCCCTGAGATCCGGGGAGGACCGTTTGCTGGCGCGGATCACCGGGCGCTCGGCACGGTTGATGGGGTTGAAGCCGGGCATGCATTGCTACGCGGTGATCAAATCCGTATCGGTGGCGCCTGCAGATATCAGCCGCTTGCAAGAGGACGGTGAGGCATGAGTTGGCAGTTTTGGGTGGATCGCGGCGGTACCTTCACGGATGTGGTCGCCAAGCACCCCGATGGGCGGTTCGAGACGCTGAAACTCCTGTCCGAGAACCCCGAGCACTACCGCGATGCGGCGGTGGAGGGCGTGCGCCGGGCGCTTGGTTTGAGCGGGGGCGATCCCTTGCCGGAGGGGCGGATCAAGGCGGTGAAGATGGGCACAACGGTCGCCACCAATGCGCTGCTGGAGCGCAAGGGCGATCCGACGCTGTTGCTCATCACCGAAGGACTGAAAGATTTGCTGAGGATCGGCTATCAGAACCGGCCTGAGCTGTTTGAGTTGGAGATCAAGCGGCCCGAATTGCTCTATGCGGATGCGGCGGAGGTGCCGGGGCGGCTGGACGCTGAAGGTCGGGAACTGAGCCCGCTGGACGAAGATGTCGCGCGGGTGGCGCTGCAGGCGGGGTTCGACGCGGGACTGCGTTCTGTCGCGATTGCCTTCATGCATGCCTATCTGAACCCGGTCCATGAGGCCCGCGTGGCCGAGATCGCAAGGGACGTCGGGTTCAATCAAATCTCGACCTCCTCGGAAACCTCGAAACTGATCAAACTGGTCGGGCGTGGGGACACGACCGTGGTCGATGCCTATCTCTCGCCGATCCTGCGCCGTTATGTCGATCAGGTGGCGGATGCCTTGGAGGCCGGGCGCGGTGGAGCGGAGCATCTTTTCTTCATGCAAAGCTCCGGCGGTCTGACCGATGCGCGGCTGTTTCAGGGCCGCGATGCGATCCTGTCGGGGCCTGCGGGTGGGGTCGTGGGCATGGTCAAGACAGCGGAGGCCGCCGGGTTCGACAAGCTGATCGGCTTTGACATGGGCGGCACCTCGACGGATGTCTGCCACTATGCGGGCGAATATGAACGCTCCTTTGAGACCGAAGTCGCGGGCGTGCGGATGCGCGCGCCGATGATGAATATTCACACGGTGGCGGCGGGCGGCGGCTCGATCCTGTCCTTCCGCGACGGGCGCTATCAGGTGGGACCAGAAAGCGCCGGGGCCGATCCGGGACCGGCCTGTTATCGGCGCGGCGGACCGCTGACCGTGACCGATTGCAACGTGATGCTTGGGAAACTGAACCCGGATCACTTTCCGGCGATCTTCGGACCTAACGCGGATCAGAAACTTGATCTGAAGACCGTTCGTGAGAAATTCGACGCGCTGGCGGCGGAGATTGCCAAGGAAACGGATGCCGCGCCGCTCAGTCCGGAAGAGACCGCCGAGGGGTTCCTGAAAATTGCGGTGCAGAATATGGCGCGTGCGATCAAGAAAATCTCCGTCGAGCGGGGCTATGACGTGACCCGCTACACGCTGAATTGTTTCGGCGGGGCAGGTGGGCAGCATGCCTGCCTGGTCGCCGACGCTTTGCGGATGAAGACGGTGTTTCTGCACCCGTTTGCAGGCGTCCTGAGCGCCTTTGGCATGGGGCTCGCGGATATCCGCGCCCTGCGGGAGCAGCAATTTGAAGAGCCTGTTGGCGAGGTGCATCGCGCCGCGCGCAGGCTCGACGAAATGGCCAATGATGCCTCGGCGGAAGTGGCGGGGCAAGGGATCGAGGCCGATCAGATCACCGTCGAGAGACGGGCCTTTCTGCGCTATCCCGGTGCCCATCAATCGCTTGCCGTGCCGTTTGATAGCGAAGCGAATATGATTGCCTCGTTCGAGGAGGCGCATGTGGCGCGTTACGGGTTTGCCTCCCCCTCGACCGATCTGGTGATCGAGATGCTCAGCGTCGAGGCAATTGGCGCCGGCGATCCGCTTGAGGCGGTCCCGCAAGGGAGCGATGAGAGGCCCCCGGAGCCGAAAGCGATGATCGATCTCGCTGACGGTCCCGCGCCGCTTTTTGCGCGCGATGATCTTAAGCCCGGGCAGATCATTGCCGGTCCGGCCATCATCACCGAGGCGACCGGGACGAATGTGATCGAGCCTGGCTGGTCGGGTGGTCTGGATCAGTTCGGCAACCTGATTTTGCATCGCACGGAGGAGATCGCGTCCGAGACCGCGCTTGGCACCGAAGCCGATCCGGTGATGCTGGAAGTGTTCAACAACCTTTTCATGTCAATCGCTGAGCAGATGGGTTCGACCCTGCAAAACACCTCCTATTCGGTGAATATCAAGGAACGGCTGGATTTCTCTTGTGCGCTTTTCGATGCGTCAGGCGATCTTGTCGCCAACGCACCGCACGTGCCGGTGCATCTGGGCTCCATGTCCGATGCGGTGCGCAAGGTGGCGGAACTGAATGCCGGGCAAATGAAACCCGGCGATGCCTTCATGCTGAACGCGCCGTTCAATGGTGGCACGCATCTGCCCGATGTCACCGTGATCACGCCGGTTTTCGATCCGGGTGGCGGCGACATCCTCTTCTATGTGGGCTCGCGCGGACACCACGCCGATATCGGCGGGCGCACGCCCGGCTCGGCGCCGCCCGACAGTACGCATATCGAGGAAGAAGGGGTCGTGATCGACAACTTCAAGATCGTGGCGGAGGGGCGGTTGTTGGAGGCCGAGACCCGCGCGCTGCTGGCCTCGGGAAAATACCCCTGCCGGAATATCGACCAGAACATGAAGGACCTCGAGGCGCAGGTTGCGGCCAATGCGACGGGCATTCGCGAAGTGCATCGGATGATTGAGAATTTCGGGATTGATACGGTTCTGGCCTATATGACCCATGTGCAGAACAATGCGGAAGCCTCGGTTCGGCGGGTGATCACGCGGCTGAAGGACGGGGCGTTTACCTATCCGTTCGACTTCGGTCAGCACATCAAGGTCGCGGTGCGTGTGAACGCCGAGGCGGGCACGGCGGAGATCGATTTCACCGGCACCTCGCCGCAAGGTCCGAACAATTACAATGCGCCGCGCGCGGTGTGTAATGCGGTGGTGCTTTATGTGTTCCGGACGCTGGTCGGCGCGGATATTCCGCTAAATGAAGGATGCCTGAAGCCTTTGAAAATCGTGGCACCTGAAGGGTCGATGATCAATCCGAAATACCCTGCCGCGGTGATCTCGGGGAATACGGAAGTGAGCCAGAATATCTGCGATTGCCTGATGGGGGCGCTGGGCGTGATGGCGGGGTCGCAGGCAACGATGAACAATTTCGTCTGGGGCAATGAGGAATTTCAGAATTACGAGACGATTGCCGGTGGCTCCGGCGCGGGGCCGGGGTTCAACGGGACGTCTGCGACGCAAGTGCATATGACCAACACGCTGATGACCGACCCGGAGGTGCTGGAGACGCGGTTCCCGGTGCGGGTGGAGCAGTTTTCGATCCGGGAGGGCTCAGGTGGAAAGGGCTGGTGGAGAGGTGGTAATGGGGTGCATCGGACCTTGCGGTTCCTCGAGGATGTGACGGTGACGACGCTCTGTTCGCACCGCGTTGTGCCGCCGTTTGGCGGGGATGGCGGTGAGGGTGGATATCTTGGCATTGATACGGTGATCCGTGCCGATGGTACGCGGGAGCAGCAACCGGGCTTGACGGAAGTGGAGCTGAAGGCCGGGGATGCGTTCGAGATGCTGACCCCCGGTGGAGGTGGCTGGGGCAAGGCGTAACCGGGCAACAGTTGCGCCCGCCCTGCCATCGCACCTCTTGCTCGAATGGCTGGCCCTGTGGATAAGTTCCCACAACGACCTGCCTCATTTCGAAAGGCGGGCGAGGCATGGATCGAGGCAGATCATGAAAACGGTTTTGAGCATCGCCACGGCGATTGCGATCAGCGCGGTGACGCCGTCCTTCGCCGGGGACCGCGAGGTTCTTGGGTGGGGTTATCTTCTCAGCAACGATGCGATTGGCGACCGGAGAGATCGCTGGCGAAGCGCATCAACGGCGTTAAGCCAGGTCCGCGGACAACCCTGGACGGGTGAGCGTCCGACGGGTTTTGGCGAATTGATCGAGTTGCGGCTGCGCAGTGAAGTGATCTCGCCTGCCAATGTCACCACACCTGCTGCGAATGATCGCCGCTACGTGGGGGCGCTGTCCTTCGGCGCACATACCCATTTTGCGCGCAGGGGCGTCGAATATGCGGTTGGTCTGGACTTGATCGTTGTCGGTCCGCAAACGCGGCTCGATCGTTTGCAGGACTCCGTTCATGACCTGATTGGCGACCCGGACGTGAATGTCGCGAATTTTCAGGTTGCGAATGCGATCTATCCGACCCTGACCGCGGAAGTGGCTCGAACCTTCTCGTTTGGCGCGTCGGGCCGTGCCCGTCCTTTTGCGGAGCTTCAGGTCGGCGCGGAGACACTGGTGCGCATCGGTGGGGATGTCACCATTGGCAGTTTTGGGCTCGGCAGTCTTCTGGCGCGTGACGTGTCGACAGGGCAGCGCTATGCAGTGATGGACGATGACAACACTGGCTTTTCGGTGGTCCTCGGGGCTGACGCGGCCTATGTCGCCGATAGCCGATATCTGGCGACGCCGGGCATTGTGACAGAGGACGCTCGCTACAGGCTGCGTGCAGGTCTGAACCAAGCCTGGCGTTCCGGTTCGGTGTTTTATGGCGCGACCTATCTGAGCGAGGAGTTCAGCGCACAGGCCGAGGGTCAGGTGGTCGGCTCGCTCAATGCGCGGTTTGATTTCTGAGCTTGCCAGCGGCGGATTTGACCCAAACCACCCAGGTCCGGTCGCAATTCCGTCGCGATTGTTAACGATCTGTTAACTCGTGCTTTTCTGAAGTTAGAAGCTGTGGTACAAAACAGCAAAACAAGACCGAAAAGGTCGCGAACTTGAGCAGGTTTGACACATCATGGGACTGGGGCTACGGGGCATTTATGTCCTCGAGGGGCGTCTGACGCGTTTCGACAAGGACGAGTTTTCCGCATTAAGCAAGCCGACAATCGGCCAGAACTGGCGCTGGGGCGGCGGTGAGGCCGTGCGTCTCGACGGGCCACCCTCGACATTGCTTCTGGGGGAAGCCATCGGTGCCGATGAGATGCATCGCCGGGTCTCGCGCATTGTCCGACGCAAATTTGATCTCGCAGCAATGCAGAACGACTTGCGAAGTCCAACCACGCCGATCTCGCCCGATCTGGAAGAGGATGAACCGGGCTTTGTGATCTCCGATGGCGAGGCGCAGTTTCGTCTTGTGCCGGTGCATGCGGAGCGGTCGGCCACGACCGTCTTCTGGTGCCCCGATGGCGTGCCGCTGAAAGATCACGACTATCGCATCATCCGCGTCCCGTCCGAGGATCAGGCGAACCGTCACGGCAATGATTTCGGCGGCGACGTTATCTGTTTCACCCAAGGCACGCGCATTCGTGTCGAGGACGGCGAGCGTCTGGTTGAAGACCTCGAGGTTGGCGACAAGGTGCAGACCAAGGACAACGGCGCGCAGGAGATCCTGTGGATCGGGCAGCGCCGCATGTCGGGCGCGCGGCTTTATGCCATGCCCAACCTACGCCCGATCCGGGTGCGGGCGAGTGCCATTGGCAGCGATGTGCCGGACGCCGATCTTCTGGTCTCGCCCCATCACCGGATGCTAATCGAAGGCCCCGAGGCGCAGGCCCTGTTCAACCAGTCGGAAGTGCTGGTCTCGGCGCATGATCTGATCGATGATGTGAAGGTCTTCGTGGATCACGCGGTGAAGGAAGTGACTTATATCCACCTGCTCCTTGCCGATCACAATATTCTCTGGGCCAATGGGCTGATGACAGAGAGCTATCATCCGGCGAATACGACGCTGAAGACCGTGGAAGCGGATCAGCGCGCGAGCCTTCTGGACCTCTTCCCCGACATCAAACGTGACCCCCATGCCTATGGTCCCTTAGCGCGACGCAATCTCGATAAGTCCGAAGCGGCGATCCTGCGTCACGTGCAGGTTGCGTGACCATTGATTGACTGGCTGAAAGGCCATGCGCAACTCGCGCTTCTGGTCGGCGGTCTCTACCTTTTGTGGTCAACGCCGGTGGCATTGCCGCTGAAAATCCTGGTGGTGTTCTTCCATGAAGCGGCCCATGCCTTTGCGGCCATCGCAACGGGCGGAGAAGTGCTCTCCATCGAGGTCAATGCACGGCAGGGCGGGGTGATGTGGTCGCGCGGCGGCAATCGCTTTCTGGTCGCGAGTGCGGGATATCTGGGCTCGCTGCTGATCGGGGTGGGGCTGTTTTTGAGCGCTTTGAAATCCGGCGCGGACCGGGTGATCCTGTTTGGCTTGGGTCTGATGCTTGCGGTCCTTGCGGCGCTCTATATCCGGGACGGGTTTTCGTTCCTCTTCACCATTGGCGCCGCCCTGATTGCGTTTGTCGTGGGGGGCTTCCTGCCCAATGCGATTTCGGATTTGCTGCTTCGGGTCGTGGGGTCGGCGAGCATGCTCTACGTGCCCTGGGATATCGTGACGGACACAATCCTCACCGGGCCGCGCTTACCCGGCATGCAATCCGATGCGGCTGCGATCGCTGCCCAGGTCGGCGGAACCGAGGCGATCTGGGGCGCGATTTGGCTGCTGATTTCGATTGTTGTGATCCTTGGCGTGATCCGCGTGGCCCTGCGCTCTCCCAGCAACATTCACCTTGCTGATTTCACGCGCAAAAGCAGCGGTTGACTCTGTCTCGCGTGGGGTTATAAGCGCGGCTTCATTGGTGTTGGTGGCCCTCGCAAGAGGAACCCTGTCATCCCGGCAAAATCCGGGAAGAGGACAACGCCCTTCGAAACCTGAAACGAAGGAGATCAGCAGATGACGAAAAGAACTGCTGCCAAATACAAAATCGACCGCCGGATGGGCGAAAACATCTGGGGTCGTCCGAAATCCCCGGTCAACCGTCGTGAATATGGCCCCGGCCAGCATGGTCAGCGCCGCAAAGGCAAACTGTCTGACTTCGGTCTGCAACTGCGCGCCAAGCAGAAGCTGAAGGGCTATTACGGCGACCTGACCGAGAAGCAATTCAAGCGCATCTACACCGAGGCTGCCCGTGTGAAGGGTGACACCGGTGAGAACCTGATCGGCCTTCTGGAGCGCCGTCTGGACGCTGTTGTTTACCGCGCGAAGTTTGTGCCGACGATCTTTGCGGCGCGTCAGTTCGTCAACCACGGCCATGTCAAAGTGAACGGCAAGCGCGTCAACATCCCGTCCTACCGTGTGAAAGAGGGTGATGTGGTTGAGGTGCGGGATCGTTCCAAGCAGCTCGTCTCAGTTCTGGAAGCCATCCAACTGCCGGAGCGCGATGTACCGGAGTATATCGAAGCCGATCACTCGAAGATGACGGCGACCTTCGTGCGCACTCCGGGCCTGGGCGATGTGCCCTATCCGGTGATGATGGAACCGAACCTCGTCATCGAATATTACGCGCAGAACTAAGCGTTTCCGCGTTCGGAGATTGCAGAGGCCGCCCGATTGGGCGGCCTTTTGCGTTTGGCGACCCGCTCTGGGGCACTAACGACCGACCGGGGGCAGACCGGCAAGTGCGCGTTCCTCGTTGGTCTTCAAAGTGAAATCCGTGCCAAGGAAATCGTCGGCCTTGTCCGTGGTCAGAAAGGCGATGGCCTTGGCCACGTAGTTGGGCGGAATGTGCACCTCGGGGTCAAGCTGACTGACCGGGTTGATGCCGGAGGCCTTGATCTGCACCTGCATCTCGGTGGCGACCGTGCCGGGGCTGAGGCCGATAACCCGGATACCCTTGTCGCCGAACTCCTTGTGGCCGCATTTGGTCAGCGACAGCACGGCCGCTTTGGTGGAGCAATAATGGCTCCAGCCCTCGAGCGCGCCGGTGGCGGCTCCGCTTGAGATATTGATCACCGTGCCACCGCCTTGTTTCAGCATCTGCGGGATGGCGGTGCGATAGGCATAGTAGACGCCTTTGAAATTCACATCGACGATATGGCTCCAGGCCTCCGGGTCGCTGTCCTCGATCCGCGCGATCGGGTCAATGAGACCGGCATTGTTAACGAGCAGATCGATGCTGCCGAATTGCGCGATGGTGCGGGTCATTAGCGCCTCGACTTCCGTGTAGACGCTGACATCGCAGGGCACGGCCAGGGCGCGATCCCCAATCTCATTGGCGATGCGGGTGATGTTGCCCTCGCTGCGCGCGGCGAGCACGACATTGGCACCGAGAGAGGCAAGATGGCGGGCGGTGGCCTCCCCGATCCCGCGGCTGGCGCCGGTGATGATCGCAGTCTTTCCGGTCATATCGGTCATGAGATGTCTCCTTTGCTTGCAGAACACATAGCGCAGGGTATTCGTGGAGAAAATGATGGTTTTGGCGTCTGTATCGTGCAAAAAATGCATGAATGAATCTGAATACACTCAAATTGGTCGAGGATGTTGCGGCTTTGGGCAGTTTTGCCGCCGTGGCGCGCGCGCAGGATCAGGACCCGTCGCGGATTTCGCGGCAGATCGCGGCTCTGGAAGATGAACTGGGTCTCAGGCTCTTTCAGCGCAGCACCAGGCGATTGGCGCTGACCGATGAGGGGCGTTCCTTCCTCGCGCGCGCGGCCCCGGCAGTTGCCGAGATCGAGGCGGCGCGGGACGGCGCGCGGGCGGGGATCGGTCAGGCGTCGGGGCTTGTCCGGCTGGCGACGTCAACGGCGTTTGGTGAGAAGATGCTGGTCCCTTTGGTGCCGCGGATGCGCGAGGCCTTGCCCGATATCAGACTGGACCTGATGCTCAGTGACGAGACGGTGGACCTGATTGATGCGCAGGTCGATCTGGCGATCCGGCTTGCGCCGATGCCGGAAGGCGATCTGATCAGTCGGAAGCTGAGAGCCACGCGCTACCATATCTGCGCGAGCCCGGAGTGGATCGCGGCGCAGGGCAAGCCAAGCGCGCCGGAGGTTCTCGCCGAGATCGATTGTCTACGCTATGCACTGCCCGGTCTGCGCACAGTGTGGAAATTGCGGGATCGGCGCGGAGCGATCCATGAAGTACCTGTCCAAGGGTCCCTTTCGATCTCCAGCCCATTGGCGCTCCTGAGCGCCTGCCGGGGCGGTTTGGGTCCGGCAATGCTCGCCGACTGGTTGGCGGGCGGCGCGATGGAAGCGGGCGAACTGGTCGACCTCTTCCCCGGATATCTGGCCACGGCGACGGAGTTCGAGACGGCTGCGTGGTTGCTTTATCCCTCCAAGACGCACCTGCCGCTCCGGGTGCGGGCGGTCATAGATTTTCTGGTTCAAGAGCTCGGGGACTGACCCGCGCGGCACACGAATTGCCCTCGCCAAAGCCCGGGAACAGGCGTAAGGCTGAGCCATGATCGGTGACAGTGTCAGACGTATGGACCTCGATGAGGCCCGGCAACTGCCTTTCGTGCGGCAGCCGGTTTTCTTGCTGTTTCTGATGGCTTTTGCGATGCCGATTGCCTTCTCGGTCTGGTCGGCGCTTCTGAACAATTTCGTCATCGAGATGGCGGGCTTCACCGGTGTCGAGATCGGTTGGCTGCATACGGTGCGCGAAATTCCGGGGTTCTTTGCCATCGGGGTGATCGCACTGATCATCTTCATCCGCGAGCAGGTTCTGGGTCTTGTGTCGCTGATCCTGCTGGGCGTCTCCACCGCGCTGACCGCCTATTTCCCGACCTTTGGCGGCATCCTGACGCTGACGCTTCTGGGCTCCGTCGGGTTTCATTATTACGAGACCGTCAACCAGTCGCTGCAATTGCAATGGCTAAAAAAAGAGGAGGCACCTCAGGCACTTGGCTGGATTACAGCCGTTGGCTCCTTTGCCTCGCTGATCGCCTATGGGCTCTTGGTGGTGACCTGGAAGAGCTTCGATCTGAGCTACAGTTTTGTCTATATGACCTCCGGCGGGATTTGCGTGGCCATCGCGCTCTTCAGTTTCTTTTTCTACCCGCAATTCGAAGCCCCGAACCCGCAACTGAAGAAGATGGTGTTGCGCAAACGGTACTGGCTCTATTACCTGCTGCAATTCATGTCCGGCGCGCGGCGGCAGATATTCATCGTCTTTGCCGCCTTTATGATGGTCGAGAAATTCGGGTTTGAAGTGCATGAAGTGACCGCGCTGTTCCTGATCAACTACGTGGCAAACATGGTCTTTGCGCCCATCGTGGGCCGCTGGATCGGTATCTATGGCGAGCGCAATATGCTGGTCGTGGAATATGTCGGGCTGACGCTTGTGTTTCTGGCCTATGGCGGGATCTACTATTTCGGCTGGGGCGTGATCGTGGGGGCCGCACTTTATGTGGCGAACCATCTGTTCTTCTCGATGGCCTTTGCGATCAAGACCTATTTCCAGAAGATTGCCGATCCCGAGGATATCGCGCCAACCGCGGCTGTGGCCTTCACCATCAACCACATCGCTGCGGTCTTTTTGCCGGCGCTTCTGGGCTATCTCTGGGTGGTCTCGCCGGGGGGTGTGTTCATCCTGGCGGCGATGATGGCGGGCACGTCCTTGCTGCTGGCCTGTTTCATCCCCTGCGATCCGCAGAAGGGGAATGAGACCCTGTTCTCGCGGCTGGCAGCGACCCCGGCGGAGTAGCGCACCGGATGCCGACCTTCACAGCCTTGACCACGCTGCTGGGCGAAGGGCCTGCGCAGGCGCTTGGAGAAGCGCTGGAGGCGCTTGATCCGGCTCCGACGGGGGTCGGGGTGTTCGAGGTCGAAGACGGCTCGGGGCTTTGGGAGGTCGGCGGCTATTTTACTGAGGCGCCAGATGAGGTCGGGTTGGACCTGTTGGCGGCTGTGCATGATGCGAAGCCTTTCGCCGTTTCCGAACTGCCCGAAACCGACTGGGTCGCCCATGTGCGCCGCGAACTGGCGCCGGTCGAGGCGGGGCGGTTCTTTGTCTATGGCGCGCATGATGCAGAGAAGGTGCCGGAGGGCCGCGTGTCGCTGCTGATCGAAGCGGCAATGGCCTTTGGAACCGGGCATCACGGGACGACCTTGGGCTGTCTGGAACTGTTTGATGAGCTTCTGGAAGCTGGCGAGGCACCGCAGAACATCGTCGATATCGGTTGCGGCACCGCTGTGCTGGCGATGGCTGCGGCGAAAGTGACGGGGCAGCAGGTTCTGGCGAGCGATATCGACCCGGTTGCGGTTGAAGTGGCAGAGGCCAATGCGGCGGCAAATGGGCTGGAGACGCAGGTGAAATGCGTCGTTGCGGCGGGGTTTGATCACCCTGAGATTGCCTCAAACGGGCCATTTGGCCTCATTTTCGCCAATATTTTGAAGGGCCCGCTGCTGGAACTGGCGCCGGATATGGCGCGGCACGCGGCGCCCGGCGGGGCCTTAATTCTCTCGGGATTATTGACAAATCAGGCCGATGAGACCGTCAAAACCTATGCGGACCACGGGTTTGACCTGTCGCAAAGGCGCGACAATGGCGAATGGAGTGCCCTTTTATTCAGCAAATGTTAGGTTTCTGTTAGGTGACCTGCGGTAAATTTGCTACCAATCGGGAAAATAAATCCCTTCAAAGATAAGGGTAACGGTTGTGGCAGATGTGAACAAAGACCGCTTTGAGGCGCGTCTACAAGCGATTGAGGCGAAGACCAAGCCCGGGAAACGCGTTGAGCAGCGCGTGACCGATGATGGTCTTGTTGTTGATATCGTCAAATCCGACAGACGCGCACTTCTTCCGATCAAAAGCCTGATTGCGGCTGCGGTGATCTTCATCGCCTTCAAAGGGTTCATTTTCGCGCAGCTTGGCGAGAGTGAATACCTCAAGCGGATTGACACGCTGAGCGGTGGGTCCGCTGTCGAGGTAGCGGCAGCGTTCCTGTTGGATGTTGATCCTGTGACCCGCGTGGTCGGTCAGCTTCTCGAAGACACGCTGCAATAAACCCGAACCCCAGACATGCAAAAAGCCACGCATTTCTGCGTGGCTTTTGCGTTGAAATCCGTCCGATTTAGATGTCGGAAAGGTCGCCGCGGCTCAGACCGATATCGTCAAGTTCGCGGTCGCTCAGGGCGTAAAGTGCGTCGCGGGTGACGCGCTTATCATTCCAAGCGATGACGGCACCGATAAGAGTTGCGAAGAGACCGGATGCACGCTCGCCGAAGCGGACGCCATCAACGGAGCGGGTGTGTTCAAAAACAGCCATCTGATGTGTCCTTTTACTGTGCTCAAATCTTGAGCAGTTCATGTTTCATGACCCGCATCTAGGACGGGTTTTCGCGGGACACAAATGAAAGTTTTGCATGTCTCATATGCAATTTTTGCATCCCTCCGGAATTCGGTTAACCCACCGTAAATTATGGCAAAAATACGACCTCAGAAATGTCGAAAATCTACAAATGGGTGTCGAAAACGGACCATTTCAGGGGCGCTAGCGGTAACATGTGCGTCGAGACAGTTTACCAAGACTTCTTGGCAAATGTTCGCGTTTCGTGCTAATTGTCGGAAAACAACAAAGAGCAGGGCAGTGCATGCGCGTTTTGGGCATCGATCCGGGACTTCGGAACCTCGGTTGGGGAATCATTGAGTCGGATGGCGCGCGCCTGCGACATGTCGCGAACGGGGTGTGCAAATCGGCTCCCGGTGCGCTGTCTGGGCGGCTGCTGCAATTGTTCGAACAGCTCTCCCATGTGGTCGAGAATTTTGCCCCTGACGCGGCGGCGGTTGAGCAGACCTTCGTTAACAAGGATGGGGTTGGAACGCTGAAGCTCGGACAGGCGCGCGGGATCGCGATGCTGGTTCCTGCGCGGGCGGGATTGGAAGTGGGCGAATACGCGCCCAACACGATCAAGAAGACGGTGGTGGGCGTCGGGCATGCGGCAAAGCAGCAGATCGATCACATGGTGCGTCTGCAACTGCCGGGCGTACGGATCGAGGGGCCGGATGCAGCCGATGCGCTGGCGATTGCGATCTGCCATGCATTCCATATGCGCAATGCCGGACATCTGAGCCATGCGCTGGCGAAAGCGGGCGCATGATTGGGAAACTGACGGGCACGCTGGAGCATCGCGGCACCGATCACGTGATGATCGATGTGGGTGGCGTGGGCTATGTCGCCTATTGCTCTGACCGGACGCTTGCGGCGATGCCGGGCGTCGGCGCGCCGGTCTCGATCTATACTGAGATGCTGGTGCGCGAGGACCTGATCCAATTGTTCGGATTTCTGACGCCGATTGAACGCGAATGGCATAAACTGTTGATCTCGGTGCAAGGGATCGGCGCGAAGGCCTCGATGGCGATCCTCTCGAGCTTGGGCGCGGACGGGGTGTCGCGTGCGGTGACCTTGGGCGACTGGAATGCAATCAAGGCGGCGAAGGGCGTGGGACCAAAGACGGCGCAGAAGGTCGTACTCGAGCTGAAAGACAAGGCGCCCGGCGTGATGGCCATGGGCGGAGCTTTGCCCGAGGCCATGGGCGAGGTGCCAGCGGATGCGCCGGTGATCGAACCGGTGGCCAGCAGCGGCGCGCAGGCAGAGGCTTTGTCGGCGCTCGTGAACCTCGGCTATGCGCAGGGCGATGCCGCAGGTGCCGTGGCACAGGCGACGGGCGAGGGCGTGGAGGGCACGCAAGAGCTGATCCGCGCCGCCTTGAAGCTTCTGGCCCCGAAGAGTTGAGCGGGCTAGAAGATGGGCATGAGCGAGCCGGACCCGACGCTAAGACCTGAAAAGCGACCCGAAGATGCGGACCGCGCCTTGCGACCGCAGGGGCTGGACGAGTTCATCGGTCAGGCGGAGGCGCGGGCGAATTTGCGTGTCTTCATCGAAAGCGCGAAGTCGCGTGGCGAGGCGATGGATCACGCCCTGTTTCATGGGCCCCCCGGTTTGGGCAAAACGACACTGGCGCAGATCATGGCGCGGGAATTGGGGGTCAATTTCCGCATGACCTCCGGGCCGGTGCTGGCGAAAGCGGGTGATCTGGCAGCGATCCTGACCAATCTGGAAGCGCGGGATGTGCTGTTTATCGATGAAATTCATCGGCTTAATCCAGTGGTCGAAGAGGTGCTCTACCCCGCGCTGGAGGATTTTGAGCTGGATCTTGTGATCGGGGAGGGACCCGCGGCGCGCACGGTGCGGATCGAATTGCAGCCCTTTACGCTTGTCGGAGCGACGACACGGCTGGGTCTGCTTACCACGCCCTTGCGAGACCGGTTCGGGATTCCGACCCGGCTGCAGTTTTATACCGTTGAAGAGCTTGAAGAGATCGTCACCCGAGGCGCGCGCCTGTTGAATGTGAAGGCGCAACCGGACGGGATTGCCGAGATTGCCAAACGTGCGCGCGGCACGCCCCGGATTGCAGGGCGGCTGTTGCGGCGTGTGGTCGATTTTGCGCTGGTCGAAGGCGATGGCGTGATCACCCAAAAGCTGGCGGATAACGCGTTGACGCGGCTTGGCGTGGACCATCTGGGGCTCGACGGGGCGGATCGCAGGTATCTGACATTGCTGGCAGAAAACTACGGTGGCGGGCCTGTGGGCGTCGAGACGATCTCTGCTGCCCTCAGTGAAAGTCGTGATGCGCTGGAGGAAGTGATTGAGCCTTTCCTGCTGCAACAAGGGTTGATCCAGAGAACGCCGCGGGGGCGGATGCTGGCGCAGAAGGCGTGGACGCATCTCGGGCTGACCCCGCCGAAATCGCAAAGCGATCTGTTCGGCAAATGATGGACGCGGACCAAGTCGCGAAGTTCTTCACGCGCTCGGACGGGTCGTACCTGTTTGCGCGGTGGAACAGGCCCTTAGCCCCGGTCGCATTTGGTGTGGAAGATCAGACGGTTCGCACACTGAAAGGTGCGATTGAGGCTGTGTGCGAACTGGCGGGGTGGGAGACGGCGGAGACGGATCCTGAATTGGGCTCCAACTTCATGTTTTTCTTCTGCCGTGAATGGGATGAACTGCTGGAAGTGCCGAACCTAGACAGGATGATCGAGGATCTGGCGGTTCTGGTGCCGCGCCTGAAAGAGGCGGGCGCGAACCAGTATCGCACCTTCCGGTTTGATCCTGACGGCGGCATCAAAGCCTGTTTTGTTTTCCTACGGATGGACGAGATTATGCAGGAGATTCCGGCCGATACGATCTGTCTGGGGCAAGCGGCGCAGTCGATACTGCTCTGGTCGGATGAAGCGTTTTTGAACTCATCTCCCCTGGCTTTGACCGGCGATAATATTGCGATTTTGAAACCGGAAGTGGCGGCGCTCATCCGGGTGTCCTATGACCCGGTGATGCCGATGGTCGCCAGCGATCCGAGCCACGCGATGCGGCTCGCGGCGCGGTTGCAAATGGCATCGAATGAAGGGGCTGAATAACGGTTGGAGCTCAGATGATGGTGCATCAGTTTTTCTGCCATGTGTATTACGAAGACACCGATCTGGCCGGGATCGTCTACTACGCCAATTATCTGAAATTCATTGAGCGGGCGCGCACGGAATGGGTGCGTTCTCTTGGTGTCGATCAGACAAAGCTGAAAGCTGAGCAGGACGTTGTCTTTGCTGTGCGGCGGGTGGAGGCGGATTACCTTGTACCGGCGAAGTTCGATGATGAATTGGTTGTTGAAACGTCGCTGGAGCGCTTGTCGACCGCCCGGATCGTCTTGCGGCAGGTGGTCAAGCGAGGCGACGAGACATTGTTTGTCGCAGTGGTCACCCTGGTCGCACTGACGACTTCCGGGCGTCCCACACGACTGCCCGCGCTTGGTGATTTGCCGAGTACCTGACGCTAGCTGCTTATCGCTCCCTTACGGGACCGCCTCGCCTCTTCATTCTGGTGAAAATACTCCACGGGGGTCTGGGGGTGTGAAACCCCCAGCCGGTCGGATTGCCGAAGGCAATTCGAAACAAAGATCACGAGACGGACCGGACTTCCGGCGGAAATTCGCCACATCCTGTCCCAAACACCCAAGAAAATCCGCCACTCATGCGTCTTTTCGTGCATTGGCCTTCAAAACCGGCTAAACTGCACCGAAATAGGCCGCCGAAAGAGCGGTATAAACAAGGCGAGCGGGTTCATGATTGCGTTTCAAACGTCACTGGCGACGGAAGTCGACTTTTCTCTCACTGCATTGTTCTGGCAGGCCACGCCCACGGTGAAGGTCGTAATGATCATGTTGATCATTGCCTCCTTTTGGGCCTGGGCGATCATCGTGCAGAAATTCGTCAATTACCGCAAAGCGCGGGCCGAGGCGGAAGCCTTTGATCGGGCTTTCTGGTCAGGCGATCCCTTGGATGAGCTCTATGAGCAGATCGGCCCCGAGCCGCGCGGCAATGCGCAGCGGATCTTCGCGGCTGGCATGAGCGAGTGGCGGCGGTCGCATAAAGAGGACGGGCAGTTGATTGCAGGCGCCACGGCGCGGATTGACCGCTCGATGGATGTGGCGATTGCGAAAGTCGATGAGAACCTGACCTATGGGCTGGGATTTCTCGCGACCGTGGGCTCGACCGCGCCGTTCGTAGGGCTCTTCGGCACGGTCTGGGGCATCAAACACGCCTTTGAAGAGATCGCGATTGCGCAGAACACCAACCTCGCCGTGGTCGCACCGGGCATTGCGGAAGCGCTCGTGGCCACCGCGCTAGGGCTGGTCGCGGCGATCCCGGCGGTGATCTTCTATAACAAGCTCTCGGCGGATGCGGACCGGATCACCTCCGGGTATGAGGCCTTCGCCGACGAATTCTCCACCATCCTGTCGCGCCAGTTGGACGCTTGAGCCATGGTCGCTCTCGGTCCCCCAAGTGCTGCGGCGAGTGACAGCCGCCGCGGACGGCGTCGCAAATCCCGCGCCAAGCCGATGTCGGAGATCAACGTCACACCCTTTGTCGATGTGATGCTCGTGCTTTTGATCATTTTCATGGTGGCAGCCCCTCTGCTGACGGTCGGCGTGCCGGTGGAACTGCCGAAGACGGCGGCCAATGCCTTGCCGCAGGAGCAGGAAGAACCGCTGACGATCACCGTGCAGGTCGATGGCACGCTGTCGATCCAGAACACACCGGTCGCCGCAGGAGAGCTGGTGCCGAAACTGCAGGCGATTGCGGCGGAGCGGGACGGGAACAAAGTGTTCCTTCGCGCCGATGGTGCTGTGCCCTATGAACAGGTCGTGCAGGTGATGGGTGCGCTGAATGCGGGCGGGTTTGCCAATATCGGGCTCGTGACGGAGACCGGCGGACCGGCGCTGGACGGGACCGACGGGTAAGACATGAGCGTGATCCCACAGGATATGCGGCTGGGGGCCTGGGTCTCGGGCCTGGGTCATGGAGGCCTGTTTCTGTGGTTGATCATCGGTGGTTTTTTTGTCGCGCGCGAAGATATCGCGGATTTCACGATCACGGATGTGTCGATCATCTCGGCGGAGGAGTTTGCCGCGATGCAACCCTCCTCGCCGGAGACCGGCAGTGCGCCGGCAGCTCTGGCTCAACCTGAGATCGAAGAGACCCCGCCGACGCCGGTGGTGCAGGATGAGCCTGAGGTGCCGCAGCCTGCCGCGCCGACCGAACCGGAGGCGACACCTCTGCCGGTGCCGGAACCCGAGACGCCGGTGATTGTAGATGAAAGCGTGCCGATCAGCCCCGAAGAGCCGGAAGTGGCTACTGCGCCGGAGCTGGACCCCGATGCCGTGCCAGTGCCGGAGGAAGCCGAGCGCGTGGCCCCGGAAGCCGTGGAGACACCTGACCCGGATGTGGTGATCGACGAGACCGATCAGGCGCAGACCGCGCCGAGTGAAGAGCCGGTGACGGTGGTGGAGGAGGCGCAGGAAGAGACTGCGCGGCCCCCGTCAGCGGAAGAGATTGTGACTGAAGCGGAAGAGCCGACTGCTGCCGCGCCGACCCAGTCCGTGCGCCCTGCGACGCGTCCAAGGCGGCCACCGCCGACGGTTGTGGCGGAGCCGGAGGAGCAGCCGACAGTGCCAGGCTTGCAGGAAGCGATTTCGGGCGCGGTGGCGGAAGCCAATTCCGAGAACGCGGTCGAGGACAATGCCAACCCCGGCGTGGGCTCCGGCCCGCCGATCACGCAAGGCGAGAAGGAAGGCTTCATTCTGGCGATCCGGCAATGCTGGAATGTCGGCGCGCTGAGTTCGGACTCGTTGCGTGTGACGGTCGTGGTTGGCGTGGCGATGCTGCCCGATGGCAAACCGGACAATGGCTCGATCCAGATGTTGTCCTCGGATGGCGGGTCGGGCGCGGCGGTGCGGCAGGCCTTTGAAGCGGCGCGACGCGCGATCATCCGCTGCGGCGTCAACGGCTATGATTTGCCGAGAGAGAAATATGCACAGTGGAAGCAGGTGCAAATCACGTTCAATCCTGAAAGGATGCGGATCAAATGATGAAACAATTGATGATCTCTGCCCTTGTGAGCGCCGTAGCGCTCGTGACCCCCGCGATCGCGCAGGAGCGTGAGGGGCCGCTGAAGATTGAAATCACCGAAGGGGTGATCGAGCCATTGCCCTTCGCGGTGCCGACTTTTGTCGCCGAGACTGCGGGCGCGGATCAATATGCGAAGGATCTGGCGGCGGTGGTGGCCGCGGATTTGCAGGGCACAGGACTGTTCCGGGAAATCCCGAGTGAGGCTTACATCTCCCAGATCACCAGTTTTGACTCGCCGGTGCAGTATTCCGACTGGAAAGCGATCAATGCGCAGGCGCTGATCACGGGCGCGGTGCAGACCGTGGGTGATGATCAGATTGCGGTGAAGTTCCGCCTGTTTGACGTGTTTGCCGATGATCAATTGGGCGAAGGCTTGCAGTTTGTCGGTGACCGGGCCGGGTGGCGGCGTATGGCGCATAAGGTGGCGGATGCGGTTTATAGCCGGATCACCGGGGAGAGTGCGTATTTCGACAGCCGCGTAGTTTTTGTCGCCGAGACCGGGCCGAAGAATGATCGTAAGAAGCGGCTCGCGGTCATGGATTATGACGGCGCGAACCAGCAGTTTCTGACCGACGCGAGTTCCATTGTGCTGGCGCCGCGCTTCTCGCCGACCGGGGATCGCATTCTTTACACGAGCTATGAGACCGGGTTTCCGCGGGTGTTCCTGCTGGATGTGGCGACCGTGGGGCGGCGTGCGATTGAGGATCAGCCGGGCACGATGAGTTTCGCGCCGCGGTTCTCGCCCGATGGGACTACGGTGGTGTTCTCACTCACGACCGGCTCGAACACCGATATCTACACATTGAACCTTGCGACCGGGCAGCGGATACAACTGACGACGCAGCCCTCGATTGAAACCGCGCCGAGTTTTTCGCCTGATGGCAGTCAGATTGTGTTTGAGAGCGACCGGTCCGGTACGCAGCAGCTTTATGTGATGCCCGCAGGTGGGGGTGAGGCGACGCGGATCAGCTTCGGGCAGGGGCGCTATGGCACGCCGGTCTGGTCGCCGCGGGGCGACCTGATTGCATTTACCAAGCAGAACCGGGGGCGGTTCCATATCGGCGTGATGCGTACCGATGGCTCCGAAGAGCGGTTGCTGACGGCCTCGTTCCTCGACGAAGGGCCGACCTGGGCGCCGAATGGACGGGTGATCATGTTCACGCGGGAAACGAGCGGGTCGGGCGGGACCTCGACGCTCTACTCGGTGGATATCACCGGTCGAAACCTCAAAGCGGTGCTCTCAGGCGGGTCCGATCCCGCCTGGTCGCCATTGCTGCAATGATTAGCTGAGAACACCCGGCCAATTGGCATCTGCTGCGGCGATCCGGGCGGGGATGTCTTTCTCCCACCGGCGCTGGATGCGACGGGAATAGTTGAGGTAGAGCTTGCCATCGACGATTTTCCAGGCCTCGGGCGTGGTCGAAGCTGTGTAGCCTTCGCTGACCGCCCAGGCGCAATAGCCGCCATATTGCGGGGCGTATTTTGCAGGGTCGGCGGCGAAGGTGTCGCGATTGGCGGCGGAGGCGAAATGCCAGGTGACGCCGTTCCAGTCATGGGAGAACTCGGGCGAGCCTTCGACGGGGGCGCCTTCTGTGAAATAGGCAACCACATCGCTGCCATCCACGGCCACGCCGCGATTGGAATAGATCTTGGGCGTTGCAGCCTGCAGGGCGGCGGGCATCGCGGCCAGCGTGGGAACAACCGCGGCAAGTTTCAGAAGGTCGCGTCTCGTCGTGGGCATGGGGGCCTCCATCTGTCGGGTTTCGTTGACAGGCAATATGGCGGTCCCGGGCCCTAAAACCAGTCGATCTACGAACATGTTATCTGCGTGTCAGTTTTGCGTGAAATCAGCAAAACCTTGCGGGGAAACAAAGCGTGACTTTTTCCCTTACCCACAACCTGCTAAACTGCCACGAAATTGAGCAGAACAGAGCTATAAGGACATATAAAATGAAGACGCTCTCGAAGATTTCTCTCCTTCTTGGCGCGCTGGCGCTTTCGGCCTGTACCAACGGGCTGTTCAACGGCGCGGGTGCTGGGGCCGGGACAGGGCCGGATGCAGGTGCGGGTATCAATACGACAGCGCTTGATCCGTCGAGCCCGGCTTACTTTAGCCAGACTGTGGGTGACCGGGTGCTGTTTGCCGTGGATCAATCGACGCTCAGCGATCAGGCACGGTCGACGCTGACGGCGCAGGCGCAGTGGCTGCAGACCAATGGCACCTATTCCGCGATCATCGAAGGCCATGCCGATGAGCAGGGAACGCGGGAATATAACCTCGCGCTGGGCGCACGGCGCGCCGCAGCCGCGCGGGATTTCCTTGTCAGCCAGGGTATTGCGGATAGCCGCTTGCGTACCGTGACCTTTGGCAAGGAGCGCCCGATTGAAGTCTGTTCGAGCGAAGAATGTTATGCGAAGAACCGTCGTGCTGTGACGGTGATCTCGGCGGGCGTTGGAAGTTAAGGGTTTTTGACCATGCGGTGTGGGGTATTCGGGATTGTTTTGGCGCTTGGATTGGCGCTGCCTGCCTTAGCGCAGGACGAGCAAACCCTGGCCGATATCCGACAGGAACTCTCGGTGCTGAATTTCGAAGTACAGAAACTCAGGCGTGAGCTCAGCACGACCGGGGGCAGCCAGGTGCAAGTTTCCGGCGACGTGTTGCGGCGCGTGGATGCGATTGAGCAGGAGCTGTCGCGGCTGACCTCGAAATCTGAGGCGCTGGAGAACCGGATCAACCGGGTTGTCTCCGATGGCACGAACCGCATCGGTGATCTGGAGTTCCGCCTCTGCGAGTTGGAAGCGGGCTGCGATATCGCGAGCCTTGGCACCACCTCGACCCTCGGCGGTGGAGAGACGCCCACGGTGGCACCGGCCACACCCGTCACCCCTGTAAACCCCGCGACAGAAGGCGTGGAATTGGCTGTCAGCGAAAAAGCGGACTTTGACCGGGCGCAGGAGGCGCTCGCACAAGGTGACTTTCGCAGCGCCGCGGAGCAGTTTGCGACCTTTACCCAATCCTACCCGGGGGGACCTCTGAGCTCTGAGGCGCATTACCTGCGGGGCGAGGCGTTGCGGCAGGATGGCAATTGGAACGAAGCGGCGCGGGCTTATCTCGACAGCTTCTCCGGCTCGCCAGGCGCACCCCGCGCGCCGGAAGCGTTGTACAAGCTGGGTGTGTCGCTGAACCAGTTGGGCCAGACCTCCGAGGCCTGTCTGATGCTCGAAGAAGTGGGCAATCGCTTCCCGGACTCCGAGCAAGTGCCGCTGGCGCAGCAATCCCGCGCTGAGTTCGGCTGCTCGTGACGGACGAGACGTCCGACACATTTTTGCGAAACATTGCTGGTGGTTCCTCTTGGGGCGAAAATCCCAAGCGCATTGGTGTGGCGGTCTCGGGCGGCTCGGACAGCATGGCATTGTTGGAACTCTTGACCCATTGGGCGGGGGAGAACGGCGTGGAGCTACGCGCCGCGACGGTGGATCATGGGTTGCGGGTGGAGGCGAAGGAAGAGGCCGCATTTGTAGCCGCGTTCTGCGCCGGGCGTGGCATCCGCCACGACGTTTTGACCTGGGACGGCTGGGACGGGACTGGCAATCTTCAGGCCGAAGCGCGGGCGGCGCGCTACCGGCTTCTCGCCGATTGGGCGCGAGAGGCCCATGTTGATGCCGTTGGGGTTGCGCATACGGCGAATGATCAGGCGGAGACGTTTCTGATGCGGCTTTCGCGATCGTCTGGTGTGGATGGGCTGTCGGCGATGGAACACAGTTTCCTGCGCCACGGCATTCGGTTCGTGCGCCCGCTGCTCGGGCAGACACGGGAAGTTCTGCGGGATTATCTGCGGCGGCATGATGTGGCGTGGGTTGACGACCCCTCCAACAGCGACACGCGGTTCGATCGGGTGAAGGCGCGGGAAGCCTTTGAAGCGTTGCGTCCGCTGGGCATCTCGGAGCGGACGATGACGGCGAGTACCCGTCATCTTAGTATGGCGACTGCGGCTTTGCAGCATTATGCGATCCAGGAAGCGAAGGCCCATGTGGTGGAAGATCGCGGTGATCTGATCCTGCCGCGCATGATGGACATCCCGGTCGAGATCGAACGACGTCTGGTCGTCGGTGCGTTGCAGTACATTGGCGGCGATCCCTATCCGCCGCGCAGTGCGGCTTTGGTAGAGATGGAAATCGGATTGACGGAAGCCGGCAAACACACGCTTGCGGGATGTGTGATCACCCGGGAAGGCGACGCAACTCGGTTCACGAGAGAGTTGCAGGCCGTGGCAGACGTCAAAGCGCACACGGAGTTGTTCTGGGATCGGCGCTGGAAATTTGACGGGCCGCATGAGGTGGGGCTTGAGGTGCGGGCCTTGGGGGAAGACGGGTTGCGGCTGTGCCCCGATTGGCGCGAGACAGGCATGCCACCCGCCTCGCTTTTGGCGAGCCCGGGGATTTGGCGCGGAGAAGAGCTGATCGCGGCACCGATTGCGGGTCTCGCGAACGGTTGGCAAGCACGGGTGACCAAGTTCCCGGAGTTTTTGCGGGAAATCAGCTCGGAACCGTTAACAATCCGCCAAAAAGTGAGGGATTGACGCAGGCTCGCGGCATTGAACCTGAGCCTGTTATCTCTATGTTAGGAGAGTGGCCCGATCCTGGTGGATAAGACGGGCCGATCCATGTTTAGGAGACATCCCCTTGGGCAACGCGCGTAGTATCGCATTCTGGGTCGTTCTGTTCCTGTTGATCCTGGCTCTGTTCAACCTCTTCAATGGCGGTCAGGCGACCATGGACAGCCGCACCATTGCTTACTCTGATTTTGTCGATCGGGTGGAGCAAGGTGATGTGAGCCAAGTGACGCTTGATGGTGAACAGATCATCATCGTGTCCGGCAATGAGCGGTTCGTGACGGTGAAACCCGAGGGCGTGGATGTCACGCCGATCCTTCTGGAGAACAATGTCGCCATCGAGGCGAAACCGCAGGAGCAATCGGGACTGCTGGCCTATATCGGCACGCTTCTGCCCTTCCTGATCATCATCGGCATCTGGATTTTCTTCATGAACCGGATGCAGGGCGGCGGTCGTGGCGGTGCGATGGGCTTTGGCAAATCGAAAGCCAAACTGCTGACCGAAAAGCAGGGCCGTGTGACCTTTGATGATGTCGCGGGCATTGATGAGGCGAAGGATGATCTGGAAGAGATCGTTGAATTCCTGCGTAACCCGCAGAAATTCTCCCGCCTTGGCGGCAAGATCCCGAAAGGCGCGCTGTTGGTAGGCCCTCCAGGCACTGGTAAGACGCTTCTGGCCCGGGCTGTGGCCGGGGAAGCGGGTGTGCCGTTCTTCACCATCTCCGGCTCTGACTTCGTGGAGATGTTTGTCGGTGTCGGTGCGTCCCGCGTGCGCGACATGTTCGAACAGGCGAAGAAGAACGCGCCTTGCATCGTGTTTATTGACGAGATTGACGCGGTCGGTCGGTCCCGCGGTGTCGGCTATGGCGGCGGCAATGACGAACGCGAGCAGACCCTGAACCAATTGCTCGTCGAGATGGACGGCTTTGAAGCCAATGAAGGCATCATCATTGTGGCGGCGACCAACCGTCCCGATGTGTTGGACCCTGCATTGTTGCGCCCGGGTCGGTTTGATCGTCAGGTGCAAGTGCCGAACCCGGACATAAAGGGTCGCGAGAAAATTCTGCGGGTGCATGCCCGCAAAGTGCCGCTGGGCCCGGATGTCGATCTGCGTATCATCGCGCGCGGCACGCCCGGCTTCTCCGGTGCCGATCTGGCGAACCTCGTGAATGAGAGCGCGCTGATGGCCGCACGTGTCGGGCGTCGTTTCGTGACGATGGAAGATTTCGAGAACGCCAAAGACAAGGTGATGATGGGCGCGGAACGCCGCTCCATGGTCATGACCGAGGATGAGAAGAAACTCACCGCCTATCATGAAGCAGGCCATGCGATTGTCGGCTTGAACGTGCCGCAGCATGACCCGATCCACAAAGCGACGATCATCCCACGCGGCCGCGCGCTGGGTCTGGTGATGAGCCTGCCGGAGCGCGATCAGCTTTCGGTGACGAAGACGAAATACACCTCGAAGATCGCCATGGCGATGGGGGGTAAGGTTGCGGAAGAGCTGAAATTCGGGCCTGAGAATGTGACCTCCGGGGCGACCTCGGACATTCAGCAGGTTTCAAAGATTGCCCGGGCGATGGTGACGCAGTTTGGCTTTGCCGAAGAGCTGGGCCATGTCGATTACGCCAATGAGCAGCAGAGCTATCTGGGCGCTTACGGGGGTGGTACGAACCATTCCGAAGACACGCAGCGGATCATTGACGAGAAGGTCAAGGAGATCATCGATCAGGGCTACGAGACGGCGAAACGCATCCTCATCGAGAAAGAAGAGGACTGGGAGCGTTTGGCTCAGGGCCTCTTGGAATACGAAACGCTGACCGGCAATGAGATCACGAAGGTGATCAATGGTGAGCCGCTGTCCAAGAATGATGACGACGAGGATGATACGCCTGAGAGCGGTGTGACCTCGGTTGCGTCGATCCCGAAAGCCGGCAAATCGAAGCCGTCGAAGCCTGAGGGCGATGGTGGGCTGGAGCCGGAACCGACCGGGTAAGGTTCATCGCTCCCTTGCGGGACCGCCTCGCGACTTTGCAAAAAAGACCGGCCTTTGGGTCGGTCTTTTTTGCGCCTTTCTTCGAAAGTCGCGGTGGGGCCGGAGGGGGGCCGTGGACTTATGTCCCCGGGCCCCCGCCGGCCGGGTCGCTCCTGACGCAAGTCAGGGCGAAAGCCCCCTCTCCATCACGCCCGGTGATCTGCAGTGTCACAGAGGGTGACTGGACCCGGGCTCCGGGCCTTGGCATGGTGCGCAGACACAGTATCGGAGGATTTCTTGTGCCTGCACTCTCCAAGACGGATTACACCGGCACCGTCACCTGGCTTGGCCATGTGGCGGATCGGGACAAGACGTTGCGATCCGCGCCGCTCCGAGAGGCGTTTGCAAGTTTCGCCGGGTTCGCGCATGAGAGCCGGGCCGGGCTGACGCGCCCCTCCTGTTCCCGGGTGATCAGCCAGTATCCCAAGGGCACCGAAATTCGCAACACGCGGCAATTCTGCGTGGTCTCAGCCGAAGAAATGGCCGAGGTTGCCGCAGAGATCGGGGTTGACGCCTTCAATCCGGAATGGTGCGGCGCGACGATGGTGATCGAGGGCATCCCCGATTTCACCCACATCCCGCCCTCCTCGCGGTTGCAGGTGGAGAGCGGGACGACCCTGACGGTGGATATGGAGAACCGTCCCTGCCACTTGCCGGCACCGGTGATCGAGGAAGACGCGCCGGGGCATGGCAAGGCCTTCAAAGCGGCCGCAAAGAATCGGCGCGGCGTGACCGCCTGGGTGGAGCGGGAAGGCTGGCTTCGGGTTGGCGATACCGTGACGCTGCACGTGCCGGATCAACGCGCCTGGCAGCCAGGGCTGACCCTGTCGGGAGCGGCGTAAGTGCCTGAACCGTTTAAGAATATTTACAACCCGACGCTGATTGCGGGCATGGCGGATCATCTGGCGCGGGTCAGTCCAGAATTTGATCGAACCGTCTTTGAAGCACACGCGCTGACCGGGCTGGACGATCTGGAAATGATGGACCGGGCCGAGAAGATTTCCCGCGCGATTGATCTGGCCTTCCCGGATGATTTTGCGACCAAGACCGCGGCAATGGTCGCGGCGCTGCATCCGCGCGAGGACATGGCGCTGAAAGAGATGGAGATCGACGAGCACGGCATCGCCGGTTGGGCCGTCGCGGCTATGGCGCGGGTCGTCGCGCGGGATGGGCTGGCACATCCGCTGGAGGCGCTCGCGGCACTCAAGGAGATGACTAAGCGGTTTTCGTCCGAGTTTTCCGTGCGGCCCTTCTTTCGGGATCATCCCGATCTGACACTGGAGACGGCGATGTCATGGGCGGAGGATGAGAATGTGCATGTCCGGCGTCTGGCCTCCGAAGGCGCGCGACCGCTGCTTCCTTGGGGGATCAAATTGCAGCGTTTTGTTGAGGACCCGAGCCCGCTGGTCCCTTTGCTCACCAAGCTCAGGGACGATCCAGAGGAGTATGTGCGCAAATCGGTGGCGAATAACCTTAATGATATCGCGAAGGATCACCCCGATCTTGTGGCGGGTCTGGCCAAGGAGTGGCTCAAGGGCGCGGATCGCAGTCGCGAGCGCTTGGTGAAACAGGCCTGTCGCACCCTGATAAAACAGGGCCACCCCGGTGTTTTGAAGGCCTTTGGATTTCCGCCTCCCGATCTGGCGGCTGTGACGCTGGATGTCCCCAAGGCGGTGAAACTGGGCGATACGATGGACATTGCCTTGAGCTTCGTTGCGAATGCGGATCAGGCGCTGCTTATTGATTATGTGCTCCATTTCATGCGGGCCAATGGGAAACTGAGCCCCAAAGTGTTCAAATGGACCGAGCTTTCCGTGGCAAAGGGCGAGACAAAAACCCTCACGAAAGCCCATAGTTACAAGCCTGTGACGACGCGGAAAGACTATCCCGGGCAGCAGATTGTTGCAGTTCAGATTAATGGGCAGGAGGTCGCACGGCAGGCCTTCGACTTCTCTCTCTAAACGAACACGCGTTTCCGATCCGAACCTTGCGGCGCGCATCAAGCCGCCTCTCCCCCGGAAAATGTCGGATTCACGCCTCGTATGTCGTGAAATTCTCGATATAGCGAAGCCAGGCATTGCCACGCCGCCACTCAGGGGAGAGAGACATGGGCTACAAATCCGACATCGAGATCGCGCGCGAGGCGCAGAAGAAACCGATCCAGGAGATCGGCGCGAAGCTGGGCATCGGTGCGGAGGATCTGCTGCCTTATGGCCATGACAAGGCGAAGGTCAGCCAGAACTTCATCAACTCGGTGAAGGGCAATGAGACCGGCAAGCTGATCCTGGTGACGGCGATCAATCCGACCCCGGCGGGCGAGGGCAAGACCACGACGACCGTGGGTCTGGGCGATGGGCTGAACCGGATCGGCAAGAAGGCCTGCGTGTGCATCCGTGAGGCCTCGCTGGGCCCGAATTTCGGCATGAAGGGCGGGGCTGCCGGTGGGGGCTATGCACAAGTCGTGCCGATGGAGGAGATGAACCTGCATTTCACCGGCGATTTCCATGCGATTACGAGCGCCCATTCGCTGCTGTCGGCGATGATCGACAACCATATCTATTGGGGCAATGCGCAGGAGATCGACCTGCGCCGCGTTCAATTGAAACGCGTTGTCGATATGAATGACCGGGCGCTGCGGCAGATTACCTGTTCGCTGGGTGGCGTGGCCAATGGTTTCCCGCGGGAGGCCGGGTTCGACATCACCGTGGCGTCCGAGGTCATGGCGATCCTCTGTCTGGCGACCGATCTGCAGGATTTGCAGAAACGCCTCGGCGATATGATCGTGGCCTATCGCCGGGATCGCTCACCGGTCTTCTGCCGCGATATCAAGGCGGATGGCGCGATGACCGTGCTCTTGAAAGATGCGATGCAGCCGAACCTCGTGCAGACGCTGGAGAACAACCCGGCCTTCGTGCATGGCGGACCGTTTGCCAATATCGCCCATGGCTGCAACTCGGTGATTGCGACGACGACCGCTTTGAAGATCGCAGATTATGTGGTGACCGAGGCCGGGTTTGGCGCCGATCTGGGCGCCGAAAAATTCATGAATATCAAGTGTCGTAAGGCGGGGCTCGCACCCGATTGTGTGGTGCTAGTGGCCACCATCCGCGCGATGAAAATGAATGGCGGCGTGGCGAAGGCCGATCTGGGCGAAGAGAATGTGGACGCCGTGAAAGAAGGCTGCGCCAACCTCGGGCGTCACATCGGCAACCTGAAATCCTTTGGCGTGCCGGTGGTCGTGGCGATCAACCATTTCGTCACCGACACCGAGGCGGAAGTGCAGGCCGTGAAAGACTACGTGGAAACACAAGGCTCCGAGGCCATCGTTTCGCAGCATTGGGAGCATGGCTCGAAAGGCTCCGAGGCGCTGGCGAAACGTGTGGCCGAAGTGGCCGATAGCGGCGTGTCGCAATTTGCGCCGATCTATCGCGATGACCTGCCGCTGATGGAGAAGATCGAGCGCATCGCGAAGTCCATCTACCGCGCCGATGAGGTGCTGGCGGATAAGAAAATTCGCGACCAGCTCCGGTTGTGGGAAGAGCAGGGCTACGGCAATCTGCCGATCTGCATGGCGAAGACGCAGTATTCCTTTTCGACCGATCCGAACCTGCGCGGCGCGCCGACCGGGCATTCGGTGCCGATCCGCGAAGTACGGCTGTCGGCGGGTGCTGGTTTTGTCGTCGTTGTGTGCGGTGAGATCATGACGATGCCGGGCCTGCCGCGTGTGCCCTCGGCAGAGGCTATTCACCTCAACGCGGACGGTCAGATCGAAGGGTTGTTCTGATCGGTGCTACCGGAGAGGCAAATTTGAAAACACGGGAAGTGAGAGATGAGCGCGACAGTGATTGACGGAAAGGCCTTCGCGGCAAAGGTGCGCGGGCAAGTGGCGGAGCACGTCGCGCGGCTGAAGGAAGAGCACGGCATCACGCCAGGACTGGCTGTGGTGCTGGTGGGTGAGGACCCGGCGTCCCAGGTTTATGTGCGCTCCAAAGGCAAGATGACCGTCGAGGTCGGCATGAAATCGGTGGAGCATAAGCTCGACGCTGATACCTCTGAAGCCGATTTGTTGTCTCTGATCAATGAGTTGAATGAGGACGCGACGATCCACGGTATCCTCGTGCAATTGCCGCTGCCGGATCATCTGAACGAGGATCTGGTGATCAACTCCATCGACCCGGCCAAGGATGTGGACGGGTTTCACATCTCCAATGTCGGACTGTTGGGCACGGGGCAAAAGTCGATGGTGCCCTGCACGCCGCTGGGGTGTCTGATGATGCTGCGGGATCATCATGGGAGCCTGTCGGGCCTTGATGCGGTGGTGATCGGGCGCTCAAACATCGTGGGCAAGCCGATGGCGCAATTGCTGCTGGGCGACAGTTGCACCGTCACGATTGCCCATTCCCGCACGAAGGATTTGGCCGATGTGGTGCGCCGCGCGGATGTCGTCGTGGCGGCGGTTGGGCGCCCGGAAATGGCGCCCGGCGACTGGATCAAACCCGGCGCCACGGTGATCGATGTGGGCATCAACCGCATTGATGCGCCGGAGCGTGGAGAGGGCAAGACGCGGCTCGTGGGCGATTGCCACTACGAAAGCTGTGCCGAGGTTGCCGGTGCAATCACGCCGGTGCCGGGTGGTGTCGGACCGATGACCATCGCGTGTCTTTTGGCCAATACCCTGACGGCGTGCTCGCGGGCAAACGGGTTGGCAGAGCCTGAGGGTCTGACCGCCTAGACGGGCATCATCGTGCCTTGCAGGGCGGCGACGTGTTTTTCGGTTTCGCCGATATAGGCGAAGACATCGGACTGTACGACCATGAGGCGGCGACCGGGTTTCAGAACCCGGCCTCTTGCGATTAGGTGTGTGCCTTCGGCGGGGGCAAGCAGGTTAATCTTCATCTCCGTGGTCAGGACTTCCGTTTCCTTCGGCATCAGACTGAGGGCGGCATAACCCGCCGCGCTGTCACCGATGGAGAATGTGAGACCGGCATGGCCGAACCCGTGTTGCTGGGTGAAGTCCGGCTTGATGAGAGTTTTTATGGTGCAATGGCCCGGCGTTAGCTCGATCATCTCCGCGCCGATGCTGGTCATGAACGCCTGATTGGCGAAGCTGTTGCGCACTTTCTGCGCGATGTCTGGGTCGAGTTCTGTCATCGTGGCATTGGCATTTCGCAGAGTGTGGAGCCGGTGAGAATGGCTTTCGCGTCTTGGGCCATGAGGGTGCTGAGCGCGGCATCCGAACTGTGCAACCCACCAGTATAGGTGCCGAAGGCAGGTAGGATAAGACGCGTACTATCCTTGAGAAAACAAGGCCTTGTGAGGCTGCGCCCGCGCAGGATGAGCTGCGCTTTGGGGTGATAATGCCCGCTCACCTCGGCGCGCCCTTCCTGTGTGGCAATGTGGCGGAAGGTGAGGGGGCCGAGGATGAGTTCTGCGCGATGCGAGCCGCCGAATTCCAGCGGGCCGGGGTCATGGTTCCCCTCGATCCAGGTCCATTCGCGCCCCGCCATCAGCCGGGCGATCCAGGTGATCTGATCTTCCGGCAGGGAGCGCCCGGCATCGAGATCGTCGAAACTGTCCCCGAGACAGATGACACGCTTCGGGCGCGTTTGCGCGATAGCTTCATCGAGGCGGGTGAGCGTCTCGATGCCCTCATAGGGGGGCAGAAGTTGGCCTGAGCGGCGCGCCATGCGTTCGGATTTGCCGAGATGCAGATCGGAGACGACGAGAAGTTCCTGATCGGGCCAGTAGACCGCGCCGGAGCCGAGCGCCTGAAGCTCTGCACCGGCAAATTCAAAGTCGAAAATGTTCATATTGTGTTCTTATCGCGCCTCGGACCCACGATCTAGTCAGTATGGTACCGCCCAGCGTTTTTGTTTCGGTTGGATTTGGTTGAGGCCGCTCTCGTTCAGCAGGGCTTCGGCGGCATCTTGCAGCAGGCGTTCCTCGGCGAGGCCTTTGATCGGTACGCGACCGGGTTCCAGGAAGAGCGGTGCTGCAAGGGGCGTGACTCGATCGAGCTCGACGAGATCGATGCGGTCGCCGATCCGTTCACACATCTCCTCGATGCGCCCGAAATCGATGAGACCTTTCAAGGCCTCTTCGCGGGTGATCTGCAGCATGAGGTGGTCAGGGTCGTATTTTCGGAGCGTGTCGTAGAGGATGTCGGAGGAGAAAGTGGCCTGCCGTCCGGTCTTGCGTTTGCCGCGGGTGAGGCGGTCGATGAGGCCACCGATGATGGCGGAATTGCGGAAGGTGCGTTTCATGACCGCGTTGCCGGCGAGCCATTTTTCCAGCCCCTCGCGCAGACCGTCACGGTCGAACAGAGGTGCAGGATCGGTGAGCTTGTCGAGCCCCCAGATCAGGACGGCATAGTCGGTGGAGACGAAGCCGAGCGGGTTGAGGCCCTGTTCCTCCATCCGATTGGTCAGCAAAAGTCCCAATGTTTGCATCGCGTTACGGCCTGCGAAGCCATAGACGACGGTGTTGGCGCGCCCGTCATGGGGGAAGCTTTCGATCAGGAGGCGACCGGGTTCTGGGAGGCGGGAGCGGTCGCGCTGCAGGGCCAACCACGCGGCGGTGTGGGAGGGCAGATCGGGCCAGGCGTCCTGTTGGAAGATCTGCAGGATGCGCGCGGAGAGCTGGGTCGAGGTGGCGAATTTCGTGCCCATGAAGGTGGCGATTTTGGGCTTGTCGGCGGCGTTTCGGGTCACTTCGACAGTCATCTCGTTGAGGCCTTCGTAGCGCACGATCTGGCCGCCAATCAGGAAGGTGTCGCCCTGGGTGAGAGTTGCGGCGAAACCCTCCTCGACCTCGCCCAAGGGCGTGCCGCCTCGGCGGTTTTTGAGACGCACTTTTAGGGTTTCGGTATCGATGATCGTGCCGATATTCATCCGGATTTGCTGGGTCAGGCGCGGGTCGCGGAGGCGGCATTCGCCGCCCTGTTCGACGAGGCGTTGGTAGCGGTCATAGGCGCGCAGCGCGTAGCCGCCGGTGGCGCAGAACTCGAGGCAAGCGTCGAATTCGGGGCGCGTGAGGTCGCGGAAAGGGCCGGCGGTGGTGACTTCGGCATAGAGTTCGTCGGCGCGGAATGGACCGGAGGCGGCGCGGATCAGAATGTGCTGGCAAAGCACATCGCGGGGGCCGCGGGCGCGGGGATCGCCGTCGAGTTGGTGGGCCTTTGCCGCATCGAGTGCGGCTTTGCACTCCACGATTTCGAACCGATTGGCGGGGACAAGCAGTGCCTTCGAGGGGGCGTTGTAGCGGTGATTGGCGCGACCGATGCGCTGGATCAGGCGTTTGACGTTTTTCGGGGCGCCGACCTGGATAACGAGGTCCACATCCCCCCAGTCGATGCCCAGATCGAGCGAACCGGTGCAGACGATGGCCTTGAGGTGGCCGTCGACCATCGCCTGTTCAACCTTCGCGCGTTGGGCACGGTCAAGCGAGCCGTGGTGAATGCCGATGGGCAATCGATCGTCATTGGCCAGCCAGAGATTGTGGAAGAAGATTTCGGCCTGGGCGCGGGTGTTGTGGAAGATGAGCGTGGTTTTGTGCTGGCGGACTTGCTCCAGCACAGCCGGGATTGCGTATTTGCCGCCGCCGCCGGCCCAGGGGGGCGGCTCATCGGTCTCCAGCATGGCGATGTTGGGGTCGGGGCCCGGGTCGGCTTCGAGGATGTTGGGTTTGGCCGGGTGATGCGCGAGGAAATCGGCGATGGCCTGGGGGTATTCTACCGTGGCGGAGAGACCGACGCGGCGAAGATCGGGTGAAAGAGCCTGCAAGCGGGAGAGGGCGAGCATGAGTTGGTCGCCGCGTTTGCTTTCAGCGAGCGCGTGGATTTCATCGAGCACGACGCGGGAGACGCCTTTGAACATGCGCGGCGCGTCTTCGTAACTGAGCAGCAGCGCGAGGCTTTCCGGCGTGGTCAACAGGATATGCGGCGGGTCGGCGCGCTGGCGTTTGCGTTGGGTTTGCGTGGTGTCGCCGGTGCGATCCTCGATGCGGATGTCGAGGCCGATGTCTTCGACCGGGCGGCGCAGGTTGCGTTTGATATCCGCCGCGAGGGCTTTCAGCGGCGAGATATAGAGGGTGTGCAGACCGTCGGGTGGGGCATCGCTGAGTTCGGCAAGGGTCGGCAGGAAGCCGGCCATGGTCTTGCCGCCCCCGGTCGGGGCGATGAGCAGGGTTGCGGGGTCCTTCGCGCGATCGAGCATATCGCGCTGATGGGGGTGAATCTGCCACCCTTGCGCGGTGAACCAGTCTTCGATTTTGGCGGGCAGGGCGACCATGCCCTGCATCTAACCTGAATTCACCGCGGAGACGAATTTTCTGATGAAAATTCGCAGTGATTTTTCGCCGAAAAATCGTGGCGCAGGGTTAGTGGACGATTTCCTCGTCTTTCACATACATGTTTGCCCAGGCGCGATCGACGAGCTCCGGCGTCATCTGGTTCGGGATGCCCTCGTAGTCGCAAATCGATATCATCTGATCGACCAGGAAGTTCGCGTGATAGTTGGCGAAGACGTTGTCGATGGTCGGGTAGCGGTCCTTCAACAGGTGAATGAGCGCTTCCTCGTTCAGCGGCATTTTTTTCTTCTTGGCCACCATGGCGAAGACTTTCAGGAATTCCTCCTGCGTCGGGCCGTCGATTTTGATCTTGTAGAAAATCCGCCGCAGGGCCGCGGCGTCGAAAAGTTTGTTGGGGTGGAAGTTCGTCGAGAAGACCACGAGCGTGTCAAACGGCACTTCGAATTTTTCGCCCGATTGCAGGGCGAGAATGTCGTATTCGGCCTCCATCGGAACGATCCAGCGGTTGATCAGCGCCTGGGGCGGTTCTTCCTGACGACCAAGGTCGTCCACGATGAAGACGCCGCCAGTAGATTTGAGCTGCAGCGAGGCCTGATAGGTGCGTGCGACCGGGTTGTAGTTGAGATCGAGCATGGAGAGCATCAATTCACCACCGGTCATCACCGTGGGGCGTTCGCACATCGTGTAGCGCTTGTCGTAGCGGTTGTCGGTGCGGCGGAGGGCCGAGACTTGTTCAATCTCTTCAACCACTTCGGTGTGCACGATCGGGTCGAACATCGTGATCACCTGACCAGCATATTCGATGCAGTAGGGGATGTAGATCACGTCACCAAGCGCGTCACGAATACCGTTCGAGATCGCCGATTTACCATTGCCCGGCGGGCCGTAGAGCAGAATCGAACGCCCGGAGGACACGGCGGGTCCGAGGTTCTGCAACAGGTCCTCCGGCAGGATCAGGTGACCCATGGAGCCAAGCAGACGTTCCCGCGTGATCTGGATGTTTCTCACCGACTGGTTCGCGACCTGCTCACGATATTTGTCGAGCGGCACCGGCATTGCGCCGTAATATTCCGACTGGCTGAGCGCATCGAGGGCGCGGGCCTTGCCCGCATCGCTGAGCTGGAACGCCATTTCCGAGCCGGAACCGGCATGGAGCGTACCTTGCGCCTCAATCAGCCGTTGTTCCCGAGCGATTTCAACGAGTTGCTGGGTGAGCGGCAGGGATAGGCAAACCGCTTCCGACATTTCCGAGACATGTTCGAGGTTCTTGCGGAAAATCGTTTTCAGCAGAATATCCCGCATCATGACGAGGTTCAGACCTACGTCTTTCAACGTTTTCGGGGGCGCGGGCGGAATAACGCCCGGTGTCGTGTGCATATTCATCTGCTCTGCCTCGCATGCCATTTTGGCTTTTATTGGGCGAAACATACCCAAAAGGGCGATTTCAAACAACAAAAACCGCGTCTCAGTTGATTTGAAGCCTTAGCTGTGATGTGTTTTCAAAACATAAAGAACGAGCAGAAAAACGGGGCAAATTGAGCATGGACCGGGCAGGCGGACGGCTTTTCTTATGGTGTTTGGGCCTGACCGCGGCGCTGATTGTACTGAGCCTCGCGAAGGGCGGGCTTTATGTGGACCGCCATGAAGGCGACACGCTGCATCTGATCGAGATGGTGCGGCGGATGGGCATGGGGCAGTGGCCGCATGTGGATTTCTCCACCCCCTTGGGAATACTGGCGTTTTTGCCGATTTCGGTATTTGTTTCCGCCGGTTTCGGCGTGGGAGTGTCGATCCTGCTGGGGCAGGCGCTGGTGGCGCTGGTGCTGCTTGGGCCGATCTGGTGGGCCTGTCGGTCGAGGGTTGGAGGTTGGGCTGGATATGCTCTGGCTACGGCGCTGATCGTGATGACCCTCGCGATGGTGCATGGCGATACCGGTGCGCATGTGTCGCTGTCGATGCATTACAACCGCTGGGGGTGGGTTCTGGCGACTTTGGCGGTGATGGTGGCGGCTCTTCCGCCCCGACGGGCGGCCTCGCCATGGATTGATGGCGTGATCATCGGTGGCGCGATGGCGTTTTTTGTCCTTGGGAAAGTGACTTACGCCCTGGCTTTCGCGCCGGGGCTGATCGTCGCGTTGGGGTTGCGCAAGCAGGGACTGACCCTGGCGGTGGGTGTCGGGGTTGTTTTCGCGGTGGCGCTGGCCTTTCTGATTTTTGGTGGGATCGGCTTCTGGCAGGCCTACATCGCCGATCTTCTGCAGGTCCAGGGGTCGACCATTCGACCGCGCGCCGGAGAGGATTTGGCGAGCCTGATCCTGGGGCCCGCGTTCATTGTGCCGAATGCGCTGCTGGCAGCGGGCGTGTTCTTCCTGCGGAAGTCGGATAACCCCGATTTGGGGCTGGTTCTGGCCTTGCTGACGCCGGGCTTTATCTATGTCACCTATCAGAATTGGGGCAATGATCCCAAATGGTTGGCCATTCTGGCGGTCCTGTTGTTTGTCGGCGGCGGAAGCGGTCGCACGAAAGTTCTGGCGGGGTTGGGGGCGATCCTCGTGGCGCCATCTTTTGCGAATATGGCGATCTCGCCCATCCGTCATTTCTTGCTCGACTCGGAAGATTTCATGCCTGCGTTTCGGGCCGCGCCACATGATGATTTCTTCACGCCCACTGCTCGGGTGCTGCGGGTGCAGGAGCGTCGACCGGGGCAGTATGAGGACCCGGGTTTTGCCTCGCTGAACGGGTTGCCGGAGCAAAATGACCCGGTCTCGTTCAAGGGAGAGACTTTTGCTGAATGCCGACAGGAACTGGGGCTTCTGGGCTATATGCAAGCGGTGGCGGACGATCTGGTAGCCTATGGGTTGACGTCCGAGGACGCCGTGTTCAGCGCGGATACGTTCGGGGGGTATTGGATGTTCGGCCAGATCGCACCGACACCGGGGGGTGCGCCTTGGTATTACGGCAATCTGACCGGTTTCGCCGCCGCCGAATATGTGCTGTTGCCGATCTGCCCGAGCACTCCACGAGCGTTCAAGGCAGCGGTGCAGGATCTGGAACCGCACACCAATAGCCTGCAGGAAGTCAGGCGCAATGAGCTTTACGTTCTCTACGAGAAATCAGAGGGTTAATAGCCGATTGCGATGAGGCCGAGATAGAGGATCAGGGTCGCGGCAAGGGGGTATCCGAGTGGGAAATCCCGCGTGCGTTCCCAGCTTTCCCAGTTTGGCGCCATGTTACGTAGCGCAGGCGTTGCGCGGGCGAGGCGATGGGAAGCAAAGCCCAAAAGCACGGTAACCACAAAGATCGCGATGAGAAATGTGATGTCGGACACCGCCACATAGGGCGCCATCGCCGCCGCGAATTTGGCGTCTCCCGCACCCAGAAGTCGTGCCGTGGAGAGCAGAAATGTGACGGCCAGCACGACGGCGAGATTGACAAGGCGCCAGAGCACCTCTGTCGCCGGAAAGACGAAAAAGCCGATGGCCAGAAAGGCGATCACAAGTGCGATCACGGCCTTGTTCGGGATTTTCATACGCGCCAGATCGGACCACGCGACCCATATGCAAATGGGCACGACGGCTGGCAGAAACGCCAGCGCTGCCGTTACGGTTGTCTCCATGAAGACTAGCCTTCGAGCGTCTTGAGCGACCGGACCGCGGCTTCGAAATGCTGCGGATGGGTCTCAATGGCTTCCTGCAGAAGCGCTTTACCGACGGTGATGTCACCCTGTTTGATCGCAGCGAGCGCCATGGTGTGCAGAAGCTGCGCGCGTTCGGTTTGGGTCACTTGAATGATCGGAAGGCGATAGTTTTTCTGTGCGCCGCGGGCAAGAACCATATTGTTCTTGGCGGTGAACAGCGTCGGATCATAGGTGATCGCTTCGCTGAACAGTCGCTCGGCATCCTTGTAATCACCGCGGGTCAGTTTCGAATAGCCCCAGTTGTTGAGAACAGAGCCGGGTTTCGTGGTCAGGCCAACGGCGGTCTCATAGAAACTGTCGGCTTTCTTCCACTCTTTGTTGCTGTCCGCGATCATCGCCTCAAGGCGGTAGCGCTTATAGGTCTCGTGGGTGGGCGGGATCGTGTCGAGAATGCTCTCGGCCTGCTTCCAATCACCGGTGCGGATCAGGGCATCGGCGTAATCGATGCGATCTTCGTGCGTTGCGTCGTCATGTTTGACGATTTTGCCCCAGATCACAGCGCCTTCGGTGGCGCGCTTCGCACGGATCAGCGATTTGCCCAGACCCCGCTGAAGATCGAGCCGTTTTGGATCCTGATTCAGGGCGCGCTGAAAATAGGCGACGCTTTCATTGGGATCCGCAACAGTTAGCATGATGTCGTTGAGATTGCTCTCATCGATCACATTCACACCCTTCAGGGCGCGGCTAACCTCTGCATCTTCAGATTTTTCGCACGCGGCGAGTGCAACTGCACTGACAAGGCACAGCATTCCTGCTTTGATCTGGCGCATGGGGCGTCCTCTACTGCTCTCAATGGCCTTACGATCAACGTGTCTGCAGCAGGAGGTATTCCCCTTTGCCGCGTCTCACCAAGTCATAGGCGCTTTTGTTTTGCGGCTCAGTATAGGCAGGATTGTCAATATTTTCCAATTTTTCGGTGGCGCGGCGCAGGTTTTCACGAATTTCGTCAGAATTGCCACTATCGAGGGCGAAGGCTGTTTTGAAAACGCGAGTTGCTTCGCCAACTTTGTTTCGCTCCATCAGCACAACGCCGAGATTGTTCCACGCGGGCACAAAGGTTTCGTCCTGCTTCAGAGCGCGGCGCAGCATGTCCTCGGCCTGACCCAGACGGCCCAGATAGAGGTTCGCGGACCCGAGCGCCGAAAGCACATCCACAGATGTGCCTTGATCAGCACCTGCGCGAAGATAAGCGGTATAGGCGTCTTCGTAGCGGCCAGCGGCCATCAATGCGTGACCGACAGCGAGCCCGTCATCGGCCTCCAGTTGCGACACGGAGCCTTTGGGGCCAAACACCTCGCCCCGAGACGGGTTAAGGCCGGGGCTTTCCGCGCACCCGGCCAAACCAGTTGTCAGCAATGTCAGGCCCACCCAAAGCCGCATGTTTGATTATCCACCACCACCGTTGAGGTTAACGTAGATATCATAGATCGACGGGCCAATGAGAATAATCAACAAAGGCGGCACCGTGAACATCATTGTGCCCAAAGTGAGCTTTGTCGGCAGCACATTTGCCTTCTCTTCAGCGCGCATCACGCGTTTGTCGCGCATCTCACCGGCATAAACCCGCAAGGCCTCGGCAATGGATGTACCGAAACTGGCCGATTGGATCAGCACCGTCACGAAGGAAGAGACGTCCGGCACACCGGCGCGTTCCGACATGTCCTTCAGGACGGTGATCTTGTCCTTACCGGCCTTCATTTCATGGGCGACGATTTCGAACTCGTCTGCGAGGGCAGGGTAGCCCGCGCGGATTTCTTCGGAGACGCGAATGATCGCTTGATCGAGAGATTGACCCGCCTCAACGCAGACCAACATCAGGTCGAGCGCGTCGGGGAAGCCGGACTCGATCTCGGTCACGCGCTCCTGACGACGGCGTTCGATCCAGTATTTCGGCAGGTAGTAGCCCGCACCGCCCGGGATCACGACTGCAAGGATCATGTCGCGGGTCGACATCTCGTCGCCGCCAAAGATCAGCGTGTAGAGCACGCCGCAGGTGAGGAACAGAAGACCGAGCGCAAATTGCAGGAAGTGGAAGGTGCGCACGGCAGATTTCTGCTTGTAGCCCGCCTGCAGCAGTTTCAGCTTCATACCCGCCAGTTCTTCCTGGTCCTGGGGTTCGAGGAAGTTGGCGTATTTGTCGAGCTTGTCTGTGCCTTTCGCCGTCCGCAGTTCCGGTGCATCGCCTGCGCGGCGATTGGCACCGCCCCGTTTGGCCTGCTGTTTCAGCTTGTCCATCGGGTCGGCGCGTTTGGTCAAAAGCGATGGCAACGTGACCAGGATCATCAGAACGCCGAGGAAACCGACGGCAAATAACGGCCCGAGGGGGCCAAGCATTTCAATGAGATAAGCGTTGACTTGTTCTAACATCGCCGCGGCCTCACACTTTGATATTGACCATGATGCGCATGTAAATGACGTTCACGGTCAGGAACACGCCCACGGCGATACAAGCTGGGATGAAGAAGGCGGTTTCCTTCACTTCATCGTAGTAGTTCGGCTCAAGCACGTTGATGCCAACGAGGGCGGCGAGCGGGAAGACCGACAGGAACATACCCGACCATTTCGCTTCCGCGGTGATGGCTTTCACGCGGCGGAACAGTTTGAACCGGGCGCGGATCACTTTCGAAAGTCCATGCAGGATCTCGGCGAGGTTACCACCGGAGGTCTGCTGGATGTTCACGGCCACCGCAAGGAAGCGCAAATCCTGCATATCCATGCGCTCGGCCAGGTGTTTCAGGCTTTCGCCCACATCGCGGCCATAGGCGCTTTCATCGGCGATCACGCCAAATTCGGTGCCAAGCGGGTCGGCGACTTCCTTGGCCACGATATTAATCGCGGACGAGAAGGGGTGACCGACGCGAAGCGAACGGACCATCAGTTCGATGGCGTCGGGCAATTGCTCCTCGAGCATGCCGAGGCGCTTCTTGGCTTTGTTGTTGACCCAGACATAAACCGCGCCGACACCCATCGCGACGGAGATCGCACCGCGGATCGCGAGACCGGCCTCGGTCATCTTGGTCAGAACGGCGAAAATGATGATGGCGAGAACGCCCATGATCCCGATCAGAGCCCCCGGCGAAAACGCGATATTGGCGCGCAGGGCCTTGTCGGCCAGCATGGAATAGAGCGGGATGCCGCCCGAATTCATGTGCTGGTTCATCTCCTTGCGGAGCTGTTCCAAAACTTTCTCGCGGCTGCCGCCCTTCTGCATCATATCCAGGCGACGGTTCACCTTGGAATTGAGCGAGATCGACTTGCCGAAGACGACGAGGTACAGGCCCTCGATCAGCATCAGGACGGCGACGAAAATAATCCCGTAAAGGATTGGTTCGAAAGAGATTTCCATGACCGCTTACTCCGCCGCTGCCGGTTCGTAGATCGACGCGGGCAAATCGTAGCCCCACTGCTTGAAGCGATCTGAATAATGGGAACGCACGCCCGCGGCTGTGAAGCGTCCGATGATCTTACCGTCGGGCTGCAGACCGAGGCGCTGGTAGCGGAAAATCTCCTGCATAGAGATCACGTCACCTTCCATGCCGGTCACTTCGGTGATCGAGACCATGCGGCGCGAGCCGTCTTGCAGACGCGAGGCCTGCACGATGAGGTTCACAGCGGAAGAGATTTGTGCGCGAACCGCCTTGATCGGCATTTCGATACCAGCCATTGCGATCATGTTTTCAAGACGGGAGACACCATCCCGCGCGGAGTTCGCGTGGATCGTGGTCATCGATCCGTCGTGGCCAGTGTTCATGGCCTGGAGCATGTCGATGACTTCTTCACCGCGCGTCTCACCCACGATGATGCGGTCGGGACGCATCCGCAGGGCGTTTCGAAGACAGTCGCGCTGGGACACAGCGCCTTTGCCTTCGACGTTGGCGGGGCGGCTTTCCATGCGGCCCACATGGACCTGCTGGAGTTGAAGTTCCGCGGTATCCTCGATGGTCAGGATGCGTTCGGAGTTGTCGATGAAGCTCGACAGCGCGTTCAGCGTGGTCGTTTTACCAGAACCCGTACCGCCGGAGACGATAACGTTCAGGCGGCAGGCGACGGCGGCTTGCAAATAGGCGGCCATTTCCTCTGAAAACGCGCCGAATTTCACGAGATCGTCGATCCCGAGCTTCTCTTTCTTGAACTTACGAATGGAGACGAGCGAACCGTCGACCGCGATCGGTGGCACCATCGCGTTGAAACGCGAGCCGTCTTTGAGACGGGCGTCCACGTAAGGGTTTGATTCATCGACACGACGACCCACGGCGGAGACGATCTTGTCGATGATGCGCAAGAGGTGCTTCTCATCCTTGAAGCGCGTCGCGGTCAGTTCCAGCTTACCATCGCGTTCGATGAAGACGCGGTTGGGGCCGTTGACCAGAATATCGTTGACGGTTTCGTCTTTCAGCAGCGGTTCCAGCGGTCCGAGCCCCGTCACCTCGTCGAAGAGTTCTGCATGCAGCGTCTGACGCTCGTCCTTGTTGAGGACGATGGACATCTCTTCCAGACCCTCGGCGCAGATCGCAACGATCTCTGCCTTGAGGTCGGCTTCAGGAGCGTTTTCGAGGGCACCAAGATTGAGGTTGTCGAGCAGGCGGTGGTGCAGTGCGGAGCGCACCTCTTCCAATCGCTGGCGACGCTTGAGCTCTTTGTCCTGTGCAACCACCTCGGCGGGCGCTTTTGCAGGCTTGCGCATTGCGGCCGTCGCGGGCGCCGCCTCTGTCTTTGCTTCGGGCGCCGGGGCAGGGGCGTTGTTTGCCGGTTTCGGCGTCGCGGCGCCAGTCTTTTTATAACGTGAAAACATAAGCTTACCCCTTATCCTGCCGCTTCGTCTGCATTGACTTCATGCAGCGACTTGGCCAGTTTCACGATCTCCTTGCGGAGCGGATTCTTTGCAGCGGTTTCGGCAATGGGCAGACCGTGGTCGCAGGCCTGCGCCACCGGTTTGCCGCCATCCGGCATGTGCAGTTCAATGTCGATATCGAGGCTTTCGGCCATGCGACGGGCGCGGCTCTTGCCGGACATATCGGTGAATTTCGGCGCGCGGTTCAGCACGTAGCGGATCTTCTCGTAAGGAAGGTCCTCTGCCTTGAGCGCGCGGATCAGGCGAAGCGTGTTCTGGGCGGAACGCATGTCCAGTTCGAGCAGGCCGAAATAGACATGGGCCATGCCGAGCACGGTTTCGGTCCACTGCACCAGGGTCGAGGGCATGTCGATCACGACATAATCGTAGTTGCGCTGTGCCGTGCGCACGAGTTTTTCGATCTCTTCGGGACCCAGAAGATCCAGCGGAAGCATATCGTTCGGCGCGGTCAGAACATCGAGGCAGTCATTGAACTGCTGTACGGTCGCCTTGAACGCGTCATCATCCATCGTCTCGATGTCAGAGAGCATCTCGTAGACATTCTCGCGACGATCCAGATCGAGATAGGTTGAGGCCGAACCGAACTGGAAATCGAGGTCCACCAGGCAGACCTTCGGATTGTCTTTCTTTTCGACATTTGCGAGTTCCCAGGCCAGGTTCACGGCGAAGGTCGACGCACCGGCACCACCGGCGAGACCGTGGACCGGCAGGATCACCCCGTCCAGCTCTCCCATCTTTCCGGTCGAGACATGTTTCTTCGGAGCGTCGCCACCCTCCTCATCCGACACGGGTACAGGGGCGGGCTCAGCCTTCGGTTTGCGAATGCGCTGGATTGCGTCATGCAGCGCACCTTCCGGAAGCGGGTAGGGGGCAAAATCATCGGCGCCCAGTTTTAGAAGCTGGTGCAGCGCGATAGGAGAGACATCTTCGGCAATCAAGATAACCTTAACGTCGATCTCTTTCGCACGTGCGATCAGATCGCCGATGCCATGAAGATTGTCTTCATCATTTCCATCGACTGCGATTGCAATGAATTCCAACTCATGGGCGTCGGGTTGTTTGAGATAGGCAGCCGCATCGACGAAGTTCAGGTCCCCCCAGCTTTCACCAAGCTCGGTTTCCATGTCTTCGATCAGCAGGTCAAAGTTCTGAACATCGCGCGCGACGGTACAGGCCGTGATCGGCGTCGGTTCATTCTGTAAAGCTACACTACTCGTCATTGCCTAGCATTCCCACATGGCCCCACCGGACCGTTTGATCGCCACCTCCGTCTGTCTTGTTGCAGCTTGTTGGAGGTTGCTGCCATTTCGGTTAAGCCACGCTCCGCATCAAAACGGAGCTATGGCCTGTTTCATGACAAGGAATGCTTAGCAAAGTAGGCAATAATGCGGCCAAATTAGCGAGAATTTGAGGTATTGTTTACTCAGTCCCACCAATTTGGGTGCCAAAGTCCGCATAGGTGTTCGTACGTTCCGCACGTGTGCCGATCTGAGTGTATTGGCGATAGACCAGAGCGGCGTATTTACCCTGAATAACATTCGGGTGGCCGGTCACGAAACCAGAGACCTCTGTCACGGTGCGACGGTTCTGACGCTCCGGGCCTGATGTGACGATCAGCGGACGCGTTTCGCCGAAGCTGACAACAGCTTCAAGGCGCGAACGGCTGATGCCTTGACCGACCAGATAGTTCACGGCGGCATTTGCGCGACGTTGACCGAGACTACGGTTATACGAGTCGGAACCAACGAGGTCGGTGTGACCGTAGACACGGAACCGGATTTCGGGGAACTGCTTGATCCAGGCGGCCTGCCGGGAGAGGATCGAGCGGGCCTGACCATCGAGCGCCGCGGAGTTGAACGCGAAGTTGATGGTTGGTGGAACTTCCGATGCGAAGCGGCGCGCCAGGGTTTCTGCGACCTGTAATTTCCCTTGGGAAATCAGCGAGTTCGTCATGGTCGGGTTGCCAAAGCCGCCCTCGTCAACGCTGGAGCCAGCTTCGTTGTAGAAGGTCCCGGCCGCGTCGCCACAGGCCATAAGTCCCATCATGGACGCGACAGCGATATAGGATGTTGTTTTCCGCATCTGACTTACTCCATCACGTAGCCATAAGACCCGGTGAAGTCTTGTCTTGCAACTTCTCCGGTCGGGGTGGCCTGGCTGCGCACGGTGCGAGCAACCTTGCCGTTGAGAAACAGTTCACGCTCGGTCGGCGGGCGGACCCGGTCGGTCGAGAGGACCAGCCCGTCGCCACGCGTCGGTGTCACGAGATGCGCGGTGATGATCACCACGAGCTCTGACTGACGGCGCTCATAATTGGCGCTGCGGAAGAGGGCACCCAGAACCGGGATATCCCCCAGCCATGGCACCTGACCGGCCAGATCGCGGAAGTCATCTTCGAGAAGGCCTGCAATTGCGAAGCTTTCGCCGTCGCGCAGCTCAACAGTGGTTGTCGCTGAGCGGCGGGAGAAGGCGTTAACCGAGAAACCATTGTTTTGCACGGTCACCGTTGGGTCGAGACCCGACACGGCGGTTGCAAGACGCAGGTTGATGACGTCTTCGTCGATCACGGTAGGAGTGAATTTCAGTTCAACACCGAAGGGCTTGTAGCTGATGCGCACAGAATCGTCGCGCACGACCGGGATCGGGTATTCACCACCGGCGAGGAACGTTGCTTCCTGACCTGAGAGGGCGGTCAGGTTCGGTTCTGCCAATGTGCGCACGAGGCCTTTGGACTCAAGCGCTTCGATCAGGATCGCTGCTTGCAGCGAACCGGAGCCGAAACCGAAGGTGAAGGCGCCGGAGCGTTCGCGTGTGGAAGTGAAAGTGCCGGTGCCCGTTGTCGGGAACAAAGTCGTCGGGTTGGTGCCAGCCTGGAAGGTTTGCGTGAACCCGTTGGCGCCAAAGTTGCCGCTACCGGTGGTGAAACCAAGAGAAGCGGAGAGGTCTTTGGAGACCGAGCGGCGCATCTCAGCGAAGCGCACTTTCAGCATCACCTGTTGGGTGCCGCCGACCGTCATCAGGTTTGACACGGCCTCTGGTGCGTAGCGCTCGGCGAGATCCAGAGCATGGTCGAGTTTTGCGATCGAAGAGACCTGACCGGACAGCACGATGCCGTCATTGGCGGTGCGCACTTCGATGCGTTCACCCGGCAGGACTTCCCGCAGGCGCTCTTTGAATTCTGCAATATCGGGTGCGACGCGAACTTCGACATTGGTGATCAGACGTCCGTCCGGTCCCAGAAGCGTCAGGGTCGTGCGCCCCGGCGCCTTCCCGAGCACGTAGATTGTGCGGTCCGACAGGGTCGCGATATCCGCGATCTGCGGGTTGGCGACGGAAAGCTCCGCGAAAGGCGTTTCGCTTTCCACGACCACCGCGCGGTTGATCGCAACGCTCAAAGAGCGGCTTGTCGTGCCATTCTGAATTTTGAGATTTTCAGCGAACACAGCCTGCGGTTGTGTCGTGAAGATTGCGAGACCCAATAGGCCCGCGCCGATAAACTGCTTCATTTTCATGTGATCCTGCCTCTCTGATCACTGGAGTGAACGGGTCTTTTTGCCCAATTTGGTTCGGAGCATCTGCGATTTCGGGAAACTAATCAAGAATCAGGGGGTTACCGCGCTTTGTTTATGTGGGCGCTTCGCAACACATCCACGATTCTGGCGCTATACCGGGTAGCAGATACAAAGCGACACCCAAGATAGGGTGTCGCGATACCGTATGTCTTGTGGGATCAATCCGGGCAATCGACCGGAATTTCGACCACTTCCGCGCCGCGACGGGTCTTGATGGTGCAGACCTTCTCTTTCACGGCTTCAACACGTTGTTCTTCCTGGATACCCAGAAGCTGGTTCTGGTCGATCTCGATGGCGCTGACTTCTGTGTCGTCACCGGCGCCAACTAGCGAGAGCGACAAACGACCTGTCGATTGCGCTTGCGCCAACGCGCCAACTTCATCTGGGGTCGCCGCAACTGTCACGGTACGCGCAATGGTCGGTGCGGAGCGATCACCATCGGCGATCTGGTCCACTGCGAGAAGTTTCAGTTTTGAATCAATCAGCTTGGTGACCTCGCGACCGCGGGCTTCACCGGTCCAATAGACGTCGACATAGTCGCCCGGACGCAGGAACCCTGACACCCCGGAGGAGACATCCACCCGCAAGGCGAATGCGCGCATACCTTTTTCCAAGCGAGAGGACACTCCGGCATCCTCGCCAGGCGCAGTCACCTTGATCGCAAGGACGGCTTCATCTTTTTCCATCTGACGCAGAACTGTGCGCAACTCGCCATTCTGCGGGAAGAGGGGATCGGCCCCATCGGCCAGTTGTTCCTCGGAGTAGTTCATGAATGCGCCTTCGGGGATCGCGTTATCGGGCCATGCGACGATCCGCACGTCATCCTTGGTCAATTGCTCGCCATAGGCGACCTGGCGCTTCGCGACGAAGACCGGAACGAGCGGAACATTGCTTTGCAGCAATTTCTCCTGCTCGGCCACTTTGGCCTGATATTGATCGAAACGATCCTTGGCGAGATACGCCGCAAATCCTGCAAGTCCGATCCCCACGACCAAAACTAATCCAAAAACCACCCGCATTTGAGGCCCCTTTCAGCACATATGCATGCGCGCCACCACGTGTGACGCTCTACTCGTCTGGTCCGAGGATGACCGCAGAATGCGGCAAAATCTTGATCGAGACGTGATCAAGACGCGGCATTTTTGTTTGGATTTTTGGATTTACGCGGCAACGATGATCCGCGGGAGCGCTGCCTTAGAAGGTGGTTTTCACCAACTGGCTGGAAAGCTGGGTTTCCAGATCGCCGGAGAGATCCTCTGTCCCGTCCCAGATCACCGACGACGCCGCCAAGGCCAGACCGACGATCCCGGCAGTCAGAATGACCCAGTCAACGGTCACCGCACCGGCCTCAGATTGAGCAAAACGTTTGATCAGCGATCTCATTACCATACTCCTGGCGCATACTGCGCGTCTTTGATGATCCTTTATACCCGCTGAAATTGGGCAGAATTGCGGCAAATTTGATGATTTATACCTCATAGGCGGAAACTCACCGTTCACCGTCACGCAGCAATTCCACGACGGGGTGGGCGGCCCACAAACGAAAACCGCGCCTCCGGAGAGACGCGGTTTCCGATTTCAGATCGCCCTGATGGGCGGTCGACCTTAGAAGGTGGTCGAGATACCTTGGCTAGTCAGCTGGCCTTCGATGTCGCCGGACAGGTCTTCCAGACCGTCGGACACAGAAGCCATAACTGCGATGCCCAGGCCAACGATGGCTGCGGTCAGAACAACCCAGTCAACCGTAACAGCACCAGACTCGTCTTTAGCGAAGTTCATGAACAGTTTCATTTGTGTATCCCTCCAAAGGATATAGTCAGTTTCAGTTTCCAAGTTCACCTTGGCGTTGGGGTGCGAGACAATCAGCCTCTGTTCCGATCACCTCGCCGCCTCGGTATGGGAAGATGTATCCTCCTGAAATCGGGCATGATTTGGGCGGGAATGGTTCCATTTCAAAGCAGCCCCAAAAACATCTTAAAAAAGTATTAACGCATTGAATTGGATGGATTTTTTGTTGATATTTTTTCGCGTTCAAGGGCGAAACTGTTGCGAATTATCGTTAATTTCGTAGGAAAATACCTGCCTTAACCACGTTGGGGAGTAGCTTTGATAAGGAATTTCTGTAAGAAACGATCCAAATAAAACAAAAATAGCCGGGCGAGCAGGTTTCATGTCGGGCATCATAAGAATCTTAATGGCATCTCTTGCCATATCTGTTGCAAGCGACGCGCTTGCGGGCAGCCACAAACCTGCGCTTGGGGGCGATTTCACCTTCCGAAAGATCAAGCCGCCGAAGCCCGGGACGAAGAAACGCATCACCGTCCAGGTCCCACCGGCGCCAGAACGCAAGATTGTCGAAGCGCCTAAGGAGGAGAAGAAGGCCCCGCCCTCTGATCTCGACTGGTTCTGGAATGAAGTGAAGCCTGAAATCGCGGCCTCCGTTCCGGGGCGGTTCAACAAGGCGGTGCTGCATCTTTCCAAAGCGCCGCGCGGCAAAGGATTGCCCACACCGCGGCTGGAGGCCCTGAAAGCCATCGCCGCAAGCCACGGGCGCCACATTCTCATCGAAACCCTGGACAAGAAAGTATCGCCGGCGCTGGTACTGGCGCTGATCTCGGTCGAGTCGGCAGGCAAGACGGACGCGGTCTCGAACAAGGGCGCACAAGGGTTGATGCAGCTGATCCCGGCCACTGCCGAGCGTTTTGGCGTCACCGATGCGACAATCCCGGCGCAGAACATCAAAGGCGGCGTGGCTTATCTCGACTGGCTGATGCGCGAATTCAAAGGCGATCCGATCCTGGCGCTTGCAGGTTACAACGCCGGTGAAGGCGCCGTGCGCGAACATGGCGGTGTGCCTCCCTACGCCGAAACCCGGGCCTATGTGCCGAAAGTGCTCGCGGCCTGGACCGTGGCGCGTGGCTTGTGCATGACCCCTCCAGAGCTTCCCACCGATGGCTGTGTCTTCCGTACAAGCGGCTCATAAGTTGGGCGACGACACGCCGCTCGTCCTTGATGTGGACGGGACGTTTCTGCGCACTGATCTGCTGCATGAATGCTTCTGGGCGGCGCTGGGCAAAGACCCGTTGGGCACGATCACAACGGCGGCCAGACATTTCCGTGATCCCGCCGCGCTGAAATATCATCTCGCCCGCAAGGCGGAACTGCGGGTCGATCTGTTGCCGATCGCCCAAGAGGTCGCCGATCTTGCCCAAACGGCGAAAGAGGAGGGGCGCGAGGTCATTCTCGCCTCTGCCGCCGATCGTGAGCTGGTGGAGATGATCGCCGACACCCATGAGCTGTCCGAACGGGTCATCGCCAGTGGCGAAGACGTTAACCTTAAGGGTGCGGCGAAAGCGGAAGCGTTGACCAACGCACTGGGCCGAGGCCGTTTCGACTATGCTGGCAATGAAGATGTTGATCTTGCAGTCTGGCGGGCGTCCCGGCGGGCCTATGTGGTGGGTCAAGTCCGTGCTGCAACCGTCGAGCTGCGTCGCGACGGCCATGACACCGAATATCTCAGCGGAGGGTGGCGCAAACGCGCACTTCTGAAAGCCATGCGCCCGCATCAATGGGTGAAGAACGTGCTGCTTCTCCTGCCGCTCATCGCTGCCCATGCTTTTGGCCTCGCCGATCTTTTACCGGTTCTCATTGGGATCGTTGCCTTCTCGGCTGCGGCGTCTTCGATATATGTCGTCAATGATCTGCTTGATCTGGAGGCGGATCGTCTGCACGCAACCAAGAAGAACCGCCCCTTTGCCAGTGGTGCGGTGCCGATCCAGATCGGCATGATCGCTTGCGCCGCGTTGGCGGTCATGGCCCTGGGGCTCGCGGCGGTGCTGAACAGTGCGTTTCTGGGAATTGTGCTGCTCTATATGGGGCTGTCGCTCGCCTATTCGCTGAAACTGAAGCGCATGCGCTGGATTGATATCGCGGCGCTGGCCTCGCTTTATACCATTCGCGTGGTCGCAGGCGCAGCGGCGGGGCAGGTCGATGTGACCGGCTACATGCTGGTCTTTGTGTTTCCGGTGTTCATCACGCTGGGCTGTGTGAAACGTTTGACGGAACTCACATTGGCGACGAGTGACGCGCGCCTGCCGGGTCGCGGCTATGGCCGGGCCGACCGAGGGGATCTGTTGAATGTTTCAGCCCTTGGCATGATCGGCGCGCTTCTGGTGTTTTTCCTCTATTCGCTGACCGACCATGCCCAGGCGCTTTATCCCACGCAGTGGCTGCTCTGGGTGGCGATGTTGCCGATGGCGGGATGGCTCTTCCGGATGGTGTCGCTGGGCTATCGGGGCAAGCAGGATTACGACCCGATTGTTTTTGCAATGCGGGATCGCTACGGGTTGAGCCTGTTGATCCTGACGCTCACGGTGATGTTCCACGCGGCAGGTCTGTTCTACGACGCGTTTGGGTTCTGAGCGCGGGTGCTCATCGCGCCCTTGCGGGCCCGCCTCGCGGCTTTTCAGCGGTCAGACCGAGAGCTTTTTGAACACACGTTCCGGGATCGCTTTGATGATGCCCATGATATAGCGCCAGAAGAATGGCGTGTAGAGCACGTCCTTTTTCTTATCGACGGCGCGCAAGATATCCTCAGCGATTTTCTCTGGCGAGGCGACGAGGAACATACCCTCAAGCCCCCAGGTCATCGCGGTGTCGGAGAAGCCGGGTTTCACAGTCACAACATGCCCACCGGCACGGGTGAGGCGGTTTCGGAGCCCTGAGAGATAGGTGTGGAACCCGGCTTTGGCGGAGCCATAGACATAATTGCCGATGCGGCCGCGATCGCCTGCGACCGAGCCGACACCGACAACGGTGGCACCGCCGCGGGCCTCCAGTTCGGGCGCGATCCTCTGTAGGAAGGTGGCGGGACCGGTGTAGCTGTCGGTAACGACGCCTGCGATGAGCGATGGATCGGCATCGACCGCGTCTTGCGGCGGCATGGATCCGACGAAAACCGACACGTGCAACTGTCCGTCCTCGCGCAGAGCGCGGTCGATGATCGGCTGAAAACTCTTGGGATCGCGGGCATCGAAGGCCAAAGCCTCCGCAATTGGCGCGCCGCGGGCAGCGCAATCGACCGCGCTCGCCTTGAGATCGGCCATATCGCGCCCGCAAAGAAGCACACCATCGCCGCGGTCTGATACGGCGCGGGCGAAGGCGCGGGCCATGGAGGAAGTGGCGCCGAGGATGATCCAGGTGTTGTTCATGAGACCTCCCTGAGTCGCAACCGGCGCACCAGATCGGTTGCGAACTCATGGTTCGGATCGATCTTATTTGCGACCTCGGCGAATTTCTTAAGATCGGGATACATCGCCCGCACGGTCTCAGCCCGCGCTGTGGCGTCTTTCGCAAAGTAGATGCGCCCGCCAGCTTTCGCCGTCATCTCCTCCAACTCGCCGATCAAGGCCTCGGCGCGACCGCGATTGGGGAAATCGACGGCAAGGGTGTAGCCCTCCATCGGGAAAGAAAGATAGCCGCCGCGACCATCTCCCATGCGTTTCAGCACCGCGAGCGGGGAGGCGAGGCCCGCCCGAGAGATTTCCTCCAGCATCTCGCGCAGGACGTCTTTCCCAGCGACCGGAACGACGCATTGGAACTGGTGAAAGCCTCGTTTCCCGTAAAGCCTGTTCCAGTCATGCACCTTGTCGAGTGGGAAGAAGAAATCGCTGATCGGTTTCACCCGCGTTTGCCCGCTTTCGGGGATGCGGCGGAAATAGGCTGCGTTGAAGGCCCGCACGACTGGTGAAGAGAGTGCAAAGCCTGTCGCGTCAAAGGGCACTTTCCGCGATTTCGGTTTCTTCGGGACAAGGCCATAGGCGGTCTCCGCCTCTTCGAGGATGCCGCGCCCGAGCGATGCGCCTTTGGCCGTCGCGTCGATCCAGCCGACTGTGTAAGTGCTGCGTGAGCCATCAAGCGCTTCGAAGAAACTGTCGAGATCGTCGATCCGGCGTTCGGTGACGGTGATGACATCGCCCTCGCAGGGCAGGAGCTTCAGACGGGCGGACGCGATGATGCCGGTCTGACCCAGACCGCCGACAGTGGCTTTGAAAAGGGAGACCTGTTTCGGCGTCACTGTCTTCGGTTTGCCGTCTTGGATGAGTTTGATCGAGAGCACATGCTGGCCGAATGAGCCAACCCCGTGGTGGTTTTTGCCATGCACGTCATTGGCGATGCAGCCGCCGATGGTAGCAAAGCCCGTGCCGGGCATCACGGCGGGCAACCAGCCTTTCGGGGCGAGCAGTTTCGCGAGATCGCCCACAGGCAGACCCGCCTCGACCTCCACCTCGCCGGCGTCGAGATCGAGATCAAGGATGCGGTCGAGCCGGGTCATCAGAACCGCATCCCCGCCATCGTTCAGGCAGGCATCGCCATAGGAGCGGCAATTGCCGATGGCAGGCAGCGGCTCCAAGGCTTGCAGATGCGACATGCGCTCAGGACGGGCGACGCGGCCTGTGGCGTCATGCACCCGACCCCAGCCGGTATATGTCATCGTTTTCCAGGTCATTTAATTGTTCCGGGCCGAACGCTCGGCAAGCGGGAAGAAGACGAGGCCCAGCAGGATCGCGAACCACAGAGTGGTCAGGCGGATCACGGCGGTGGCGGGTATAGCGACCTCCAGCGGGATGCCGTTGAGGCCGAGCAGGAACACCATCGCGGCCTCCGCACCGCCAATGCCGCCCGGCGCGCCGGTGAGGCCGCCTGCCAGGGTTGAGAAGATGAAAATGACGGTGACGGTGGCCAAATCCAGCGGCGCACCCATCCAATGCAGCAGCAGATAGAGGGCGTAGCATTCCGCGAACCAGGCGAAGAAGGTGATGATGACACCGGGGATGGCTGTGTTGGCCCCGGAAAAGACAACCGTCGCGGAGGCGGCGCGACGCAGGCGAACGAAGACCTCGGGCCAGCGACCGATGAGTTTCCACGCCAGTTCGATCAATCCGCGCAGGAGTGACGGGCGGGTCACGACGAAGGCGGAAATGAGCGCCAGTGCTGCCACGCCGATGGCACCGGAGAGACCCATCTGGCTCATGGCAATGCCTGCGACGAGCAGCAGACCCATACCTGCGAGATCATAAGCGCGGTCCACGAGGGGAAGCGGCGAGAGGCGCTCGACCCGCCAGCCGCTGACGCGCCCGATCCAGCGCAGGCGGATCAATTCGCCGATGCGGCCGGGTGTGATGGACATCGCAAACCCGCCGAAGAAATGCAGAAAACTGGTCGAGATGGGCACGCGCAGACCCAACCGATAACCGAAGAGATGCCAGCGCGAGGCGCGGGCGATGTAGTTCACCAGCGAAAGCGCGAGCAGGATCAGGATTTCGCCAAAGGTGAGCTTGCGCAATTGGGTCAGCGTTTCTTCCCAACCGGTCGCGGCCACGACCCCGATGAAACCTACGACAAACAGCACCAAAACACCCCCGAGGACAATGAAATCCCGGGCGGCGGCGCGATCACTCGCTTGTGGCTTTGTCTGCTCTTGGATGGCCAAACTGCTGCTCATTTGTGGGTCTGCTAGCAACAAAATAGGGCAGGATTGTGAAATTGTTTCCAGTTTTGGCGGTCGAAATCCGCCCCCAAGATTCAGTAAATCCGCGAGAACCTGGACTGCGTGCCGGAATTGTCGAAGAACGGCACACTTTCGGGTGGTCCGTCGAAGGTGATGAGATGTGCAATCTCGGCCAGCACGACCTCGGTGATGAAGGGCAGATCGAGCGCGCGGGCCTCGGCAAGAGGCACCCAATGCAGATGGTTCAGCTCATCCTCAGCCTCCGAAAAATCGTCGAGATCGTCGGCCAGCGCTTCGGCATCGGCGAGAAAGAAGCGCGCATCAAAGCGGCGGGGGCGTCCGGGCGGTGTGATGGCGCGGAAAATATAGCGCAGCGCGGCGGCTGAAGGCGCAAGCCCGCTGTCAGAGAAGCCGGGCCATGGGGCTGCGGGGCCGGGTGTGCCCATGCGCAAACCGGTTTCTTCCCAGGTTTCGCGGATGGCGGCTACAAGAAGCGCATTGGGTGTGACGCCGGAATTGGGGTCGGCAAGTCGGTTGAGGCATGCATCATCGGGCAGGCTGGCCAAACCAATCTCCGCATCAGACTGGTCAACAGCCCCGCCGGGAAAGACATATTTGTTGGGCATGAAAACCGCCGATTTCCCGCGCTGTCCCATCAGGATGCGGGGAGTGGTCAAACGATCCCGCACCAAAACGATGGTTGCGGCGTCGCGGATAGGCGTTTCAGTCATGTGGGGAGAGTGGCGCGCCAGAGCGCCCGCTTCAATGGTTTAATCGAGCGTCTGCCCAAAGCCATGCATGCGTTTGGCCCATTGCAGCCCAATCCAGCTGCCCTTGATGCGGGGCAAGAGATAGAGCGACAGCGCGACACAGCCGACAGAGAAGGCAGAGGCCATGATGATCGGGTCCGGCTCGAACTCCGTGTAAATTGCGAGCATCAGCGGGGCCATGATATGGCCTACGATCAGGATCGTCAGATAGGCAGGCCCGTCATCGGCGCGCTGGTGATGCAGGCATTCCTGACAGACCGAGCAGTGATCGCGCACTTTCAGATAGCCCGAAAATATCTGACCTTGGCCGCATTTGGGACACACACGCCGCCAGCCGCGCAGAAGCGCAGGTTTGACCGGACGGTCTTTCAACTCAATCGATGTATCACGGGGCACGGAACTGCTCTCTCTAACTGGCCCTATACAAAACACCATAGGCCGAGGCCTCTCTAAAAGCACCGCGACAGCCTGTCTTGCGTCGGGATGTCGCGCTGCGCGAAAAAAATTCGAAAAATCTGCGACGGAAAAGGAGATCGGCTCCGTGAGAGGGGTATCTGCACGACGAAAACGTGCTGCCCATGACTTACGGAGAAACACCAAATGACGACTTCTACAGGCACAAGAAACGCAGTTCTGCTGGCGCTTGGCATTGCTCTGGCCTCGGTCCCGATCATGGCCGAAGCGCGCGGTGACAAAGGTCCGCGCATCAATTTCGAACAACTCGACACCAACTCAGACGGGGAAGTGACCCAGGCCGAGATGGATGCGCATCGCAATGCGCGTTTCGCCTCTGCCGATACGAATGGTGACGGAGCGCTCAGCAAAGAGGAAATGCTGGCCCGGGCCCAGGAGGGCTCAGAAGACCGCATGACCCGTCGGATCGACCGCATGATCGATCGCCTGGACGCCAATAACGATGGCAAACTGAGCCAGGAAGAGATGCAGGCCCGCGGCGAAGGGCGTCGTGGCGACATGTTCGAACGCCTCGATACCGACAATTCCGGCGGCATCTCGAAAGAGGAGTTTGAGCAAGCGAAGGCCAATCGCAAAGGCAAACGCGGTACGTCCCCATCCCAGGATAACTGATACCGCGCCGGGTCCGCGTGTTCCCTGTCCCCACGCGGACCCGACCTAACCTCTCTTGCCTGGGCGGCGGGGCTCAGGCAGGAACATGAGAATGGATATGGCCTTCGACCAGATGCAAGAGCTCAGTGATGACGCTTTGCTGGTGCTCTTCGCCAATGGGGATGGGCAGGCTGCGGCGCTGTTGACCGATCGTCTGGCGCCACGCGTGCTGGGATTTGCGACCCGGATCCTGAGCGACCGGGAGGAGGCCGAAGATGTGACCCAAGAAGCCATGCTGCGGCTTTGGAAAATGGCGAACGACTGGGAGCAGGGGGAGGCGAAAGTCTCGACCTGGCTTTTTCGTGTCGCGAAGAACCTTTGCACCGATAGGCTACGCAAACGCCGGGGTGTGGGGCTCGATGAAGCGCCGGAGCCGGTCGATGAGACACCGAGCGTCGTGGCGCAGATGATGGCCGCCGACCGGATGTCGGCACTGGAATGGGGTCTGGCGCAATTGCCGGATCGACAGAGAGAGGCGGTGGTGCTGCGGCATATCGAAGGCCTCTCGAACCCCGAGATTGCTGATGTGCTGGACGTCAGCGTCGAGGCGGTGGAAAGTTTGACCGCGCGCGGAAAACGCGCGCTCGCGGGCCACCTGGCCCATCGAAAAGAGGAGCTGGGGCTATGACTGGTGACACTGACCCGGATGATCTGAAGCTGGACGACCTGTTCGCCGAAGCCAAGCGGCAAGCCCCTGATGTTTCAGGAGATTTGCGCGCGCGCATTCTGGAGGATGCGGCGAAGATACAAGCCGCACGTGCGCTTCACGCGCCCTACGTGACGCGTCCGGGTTTTCTGTCGCGGCTGTTCAACTCGGTTGGTGGTTGGGGCGGCCTTGGAGGTCTTGCCATGGCCACTATGGCCGGGCTCTGGATCGGCTTTGCCAACCCGACTTTGGTCTCGCCGGAGCTCGGCGATGTGGAATTGACCGAACTATCGGATGATGACCTTTTCGGTGACATTCTGCTTGGCGACAGCCTGTTTTTTGAGGAAGGGTAAGGCCCATGAGCGACCCACAAACCCCTGAGCCGAAGCCCGGACTGCCCTGGATGCGCATCGTGCTGTTTACCTCGCTCGCCTTGAACCTGCTGGTGGTCGGCGCAGTGGTCGGATCGCGGTTCGGCGAGAAGGAGCAGCCGAAAAACGCGCGCGACGATCGGGGGCAGATCGGCGCGGCGATCGGTCCTTATGGCCGCGCGCTGAGCAAGGATGATCGTCGCGCTTTAGGGCGGGAGTTTGTCAAGAACGCCAAAGAGTTACGCGCCACACGGCAGGAAATGCGCGCCCTGGGAGCGCAAGTGGTTGAGGCGCTGCGGGCCGAGCCGTTTGACGTAGCCCCGATCCGTGGGCTTCTCGATCAACAGATCGCTCTGGGCCAGAATCTTCAGCGCAAAGGCCAAACCCTGCTGGTGGAGCGCATCGAAGCGATGAGCCCGGAGGCACGGGCCGAGTTCGCCGACAACCTTGAGAAGATGCTGAAACGGGGTCCGAGGAAACCGCCGCGTGGGGAGTGAGGCCGCCGAGACACTTGCCGTGCAAGCCCTGGCCTGGATCGCCGGATCGGATGATCTGATGGGTGTGTTCATGAGCTCGACGGGGCTCTCGGTCGCAGACGTGCAGACCCGGGCGGCGGACCCGGAGTTTCTGGCCTCGGTGCTGGATTTCCTGATGATGGATGACGCTTGGGTTACCGGATTTTGCGACGCGCACAATCATCCTTACGAGGCGCCGATGCGCGCCCGTGCCGTGCTGCCGGGAGGCGATCTGCCGAACTGGACCTGATCCGCTCGACGTCCCGGGCAATCCCACCTAGGGTCTCGTCACATGGTTCTGGGAGGGCATGATGGTGGAGACCAAAGTTGCATTGATCACAGCCGGCGGCAGCGGCATGGGCGCTGACAGCGCACGGGCCTTGGCCGCGGATGGGTTCAAGGTGGGCATTCTGTCCTCCTCCGGCAAAGGCGAGGCGCTGGCCCATGAGTTGGGCGGGGTCGGCATCACCGGTACAAATAAGTCCGAGGACGATCTTCAAGCCCTTGTGGACGCCGCCATGAACCATTGGGGCCGTGTGGATGTTCTGGTGAATTCCGCCGGTCACGGGCCACGGGCGCCGATCCTGGAACTGACGGACGAGGACTGGCATGAGGGGATGGAAGTCTACTTCCTCAATGCCGTTCGGCCCACACGGCTGGTGACACCAATCATGCAAAAGCAAGGCGGCGGCGCGATCATCAATATCTCGACCTTTGCGGCCTTTGAGCCGAACCCGGTCTTTCCGACCTCGGGTGTGATGCGGGCCGGGCTTGCCTCCTTCACCAAGCTTTTCGCGGACAAATATGCCGCGGAGAATATCCGGATGAACAATGTGTTACCGGGCTTCATCGACAGCCTGCCGGAGAAGGAGGAGTTCCGGTCGATAATCCCAATGGGGCGCTACGGGTCATCGCTCGGAGAGATCGCGAGCGTGGTGGCGTTTCTCGCCTCCCCGGGCGGGGCGTATATCACCGGCCAGAATATCCGCGTGGATGGCGGGATTACGCGCTCGGTGTAAGATGAGCTTTCGAGGAACAGGGATTTGTGAAGGTGAGTGGGACAAATCGGATGTTGCGTTGGTAGGGGATCAGTTGTGCTGATGTGTTTCCTTGGCTACCTTTGACAGGTGTATACAGTTCTTCACCTGATCTTCCGAATATACCTTCCCATACGCTTCGCCCTTGACGAAACGCGGTTCTGGAAATTCGCAAAAAGATCAAGGTTTAATGCTATGTTATGCCTATTCGCGTCGTTTATTTGTTTTGCAGTCTTGCTTTTCTTTGCAGAATTCTTGGGCCAGGTTCTGGGGACAGCAATTTCGCTCGCAATTTCTTCTCTTTTCTTTTTCGGATATGCCATCTTTATTTTCTGCCCACTGGCATCGCTAGCGACCCGTCTGCGATAACGGCAGCAACGGGCTCGAAGTGGTCGTCGGCCGGTCTAAAGGTCGATCTCAATTATTCCGTCCGGCTCGGCGGCGCGGGACTGGCAGAGGATCATCGCTGTTTCGCGGTCCTTGTTTGACAGGACAAAATCGCGGTGCTCGACTTCGCCGGAAAGCACCCCGCATTTGCAGACGCCACAGAGACCGTCGGAGCATTTGACATCGACATGAATACCGGCGGCGAGCAGGGCGTCGGTGGCGGCCTCACCGGCCCTGATGGGCACGTCTCGGCCTGATCTGGCGAGGCGCAACACGAAGTCATGGTTCTCGTATTCGGGCAGCTCGGGGACGGAAAAATATTCCAGATGGCGGTTCTCTTCGGGGAAACCGGCAGCTTCGGCGGTGGACAGGACGGCCTCCATGTAGGCCTCGGGTCCACAGGTGTAGACATGGGCACCGGGGCGGTGTTGCAGCGTCTGCGTCAGGTCACAGCGGGTGCCCTCGTCGGAGATGTGGATGTGCGCCTTGTCGGCCCAAGGGACGTTGGCGAGATCGTCGAGGAAACCGGCGGTTTTACGGGTCGAGCAGGAATAGTGCAGGGCGAAGTCCGCGCCCTTTGCGTACAATTCATGGGCCATCGCGACCATCGGCGTGATGCCGATGCCGCCGCCCATGAGATAGTGGAAGGTTGCCTTTGGCACGACGGGGAAGTGGTTTATTGGCTTGCCAATGAAGACCTTGCGACCTTCCTCAAAAATGCGATGTAGCAGCTTGGAGCCACCGCGCCCATCATCCTCGCGCAGGACCGCGATCTGGTATTTGGAGCGGTCGGCTGGGTCGCCAGACAGCGAATATTGCCGGAAGAATTCCGGCGCCACAACGACGTCGATATGGGCGCCTGCGGTAACGGGGGGCATGTCGGAGCCATCGGGCATGGAGAACTCGTATTTCGTCACGCCCTCAGCCATCTCTTCGACCTTGGAAAGTACCACCTGCATCACGGGTGCGTCGCCGCGGTCGGCCTCGTAGATATGCTCCGGGGGTTCTCCCTTGGCGCGGCGGGCCTTATGCTCTTCTGCCGAGATCATGGCCTCATAGGCCTCGATCCCGGCTTCGCGATCCATTGGGAAGGGATATCCCCAAGGCGGTGGCGCGAGAGGGGCGGGATAGACGGCGAGCGTCTGATCCTCGTATTTCAGGTCGAGCTCTTTGGAGAGCGGGCGAGCGTTCACCTCGTGCTCGGAGGGGTGATAGGGGCCGTCATCGACCATTTCGAGATCCCACCACCATTTCTTCACCGTGTTGATCTCACCATTGCCAATCATGTCGTCGAGCCTGGCGAGCATTGGAGCGGCTGCGGGCAGGGTCATTGCGGCCCAGCGGAACGGGCGCTCTGCGAAGAGGCCCTCGAGGTTCCAGGGACAGGTCTTCATGCAGCGCCCGCACATAGCGCCGTTTTTCTGAGCGACGCGGTAAGTGGTGCAGCGTTGGCTGTCTGATTTCCAGATCTCGTAGCCGTTGAACATCAGCTTCGGGCCAGCGGTAATGGCGCCAGAGGGGCATTCGCGGGCGCATTTGTTGCAGGCTTCGCAGAAGCGCTGCAGGCCGAAATCGATGGGCTTGTCATGGGTCATCGGCATCGAAGTGGTGACGACACCGGATTTCAGGCGGGGCCCGAGAAAGGGGTTGAGGATGACCTCGCCGATGCGGGAGACCTCGCCGAGGCCCGATAGCAGGAGCAGAGGCGGGTGCAGCACCTCATCATCCATCACCGAATGCACCCGCGCGGTGTAGCCCAAGTTGCGCAAATGTTGCGCGAGCACGCCACCGAGCAGCGAAAAGCGCAGGTAAGCGCGCATCGATTGGGCGCAGGCGATCCAGTCGTCGCCCGAGGCGCCCTCCATCGTCTCGTGGCCCTGATCGATGATCATCGAGATGGCATTGTCGTGGTAGGGCGTGATCGGCTGCCCGGCAGCGTCGTGGGAATAATACGTCCAGTCGGGGCAGGCCGAGAGGCCGACCGCATCGACGCCAAGGAAGTAGAGCGCGGCCTTAATGTTGGCGGCGTTGCGTTCCGGATCACGGGTGCTGTCGTGGATGGGTGCGGCGTCACCGTCCTGCAGCAGCACAAACGCGCCAAGAGAGGGCCGGAAGGCGAAGGCGGAGGCGGATTTACGCACGTAATTGCCGTTCTTCGTGGCCTCCTGCACCTGAGGGCCGAGGTCTCCGAAGAGGCCACGCGCGAACATATTGGCGCGTTTCGGGACGCGGGCGACATTGGGGGTGTCGATATAGGTGGTGGGTTCATCAACCCGTTTCAGCGTTTCGAATGGATGGGGTCCATTTGCGAAATCGCGGGAGGTATAAGGATCGACCGTGCGGGCAGTACGGGCGTGTGAGCCGAGCCCGGTGCGCCAGCTCGAGGGCGGTTTGGCTCCCGGCGCAAGGGGTTTGTCAACAGCGAGGTCGAGCGTTGTGGTGATGACCGCAAGGCCGTAGCGGCTCCCATGGAACGGGTTTTGACCGTCGGCCGTGTTGAGACCGGCGGCGACCGCGAGCTTCCCGAGATCAATGTCGGAGGCCGCCATGGAGTGGGCGCGGGCCTCATGCCCGAGGGATCGGATGTAGTTTGACAGGGTGACGGCGGTTTCCATGGCCCTGAGACAAGCGCGCTGGCCTTGTGCATCGTGCAGCCAATCTGTGCCGGGTTCTCCCGATCGCGGGTCACGGGGCATATCATAGAGAAAGACGATGGCATGGCCGTGATGGGTGCAGGTCGTGGGTGACGCGCGCATGGACTCTCGCAAGCCCGCCATGATGACGTCGATGCCCGCGGCATAGGTTTTCGGCTGCATCGTCTCGAGTTTCTTGGCCAACCGGTCGACATCGGGGTTGTGAAAGGGCTCGTCCAGCCAGGCCTCTTGCGGGATCGCGCAGACACCAACCTGAGCCGCGTCGCAGTAGTAGCCGAAAGCTATCAGGTGGTTAGAGCGCTCTTGCGGATCATCGGGGATCACCGCGCGCTCGCGTTTCACCAACCCTTCGCGGGTCGCATCTAGCATCGCCTGATATTCTTGCATGGCATTGACGATGGAGAGTGGATCGTCTGGGCGGCGGAAACTGACCTGCGTCATGGGTGGGACAGAGGAGAGGTCCGCACTGTCCTGTCGGGCCAGCTTCTCCAACGGGTAGGGTCCGAGATGGACAGGACGTTTTGCGTATGAAAAGAGTTTGCCCAAAGGGACCTCGTCTGTGCGTTCGAGGGCCAAGGTCTCCGAGGTGTGAGGGCAGGTCAAGATGATCGAAGCGGTTCTGTTCGACAAAGACGGCGTTTTGTTTGATTTCCAGAAGACCTGGGGCGCATGGGCAGCGGAGGTGCTGAGAGACCTATCGGAGGGCAATGCGTCGCTGGCAGAGACAATGGCGCGGGCGATCTTGTTTGATTTGGACAGTTGGCAGTTTGACCCCGCCAGCCCGGTCGTGGCCGGGACGGCAGACGTGGCGCCGCGGCTCATTCATGGGCATATCCCACATTGGGATTTCGATGAGCTTCAGGACTATCTGGACGACCGTGCGGCAGGGGCGAAACAGGTTGAACCCGTGCCTCTGGCACCGCTGATGGACGCGTTGCGGGTGCGTGGTCTGAGGCTCGGCGTGGCCACCAATGACGCTGAAAGCAATGCGCGGGCCAATCTCGCCTCGGTCGGTGCAGAAGACGCGTTTGACATGATCATGGGCTATGACAGTGGCTTTGGCGCGAAGCCGGACCCCGGTATGCAGTTTGCCTTCGCGGACCAAGTTGGCGTGGCACCGGCGCATATCGTGATGGTCGGGGATAGCACGCATGACATGGAGGCTGGAAAGGCCGCGGGCATGCGCCGCGTCGCTGTTTTGACGGGCCCGGCGACGCAGAACGAACTTGCACCGCACGCGGAGGCGGTGTTGGAGAGCATCGCCGGACTGCCGGGTTGGATTGACGCCGATCGAGCACGCTGAAAACGACCGATTGCGTCGGAAACCGTCCATCCAAAGCTGATCCGCCCTGTCACTCTCGCCTTCAAGACAGGGAGAGAAGTCTATGGCGGAACGCAGAAAACGTGGCGGAGGGCGTGCGGGAAACACGCGGCGAACAGCCTCCAAACTGCCCGATCAGATGCCATGGAACCCGCCGGTCAATCGCGACAGGCCAACGGAACCTCTCGACGAGGAAGGAGTTCAGGCGATCCATAAAGGGTGCATGCGCATCCTGAAGGAGATCGGGATCGAGTTTCTGAACCCCGAAGCGTGCCAAATCTTGGAAAAGGCCGGCTGCAAGGTCGATGGGACTAACGTCAAAATGGACGAAGATTTCGTCATGGAGATGGTGGGGCATGCGCCGTCTGAGTTCACCCTGACACCCCGCAATCCCGAGCGTGCGATCACGATAGGCGGACAGAACCTGCTCTTCGGCAATGTCTCCTCACCACCCAATGCCTGGGATTTAGAACGCGGGAAGCGGTCCGGCGATTTTGAGACTTACGTCGAATTCATCAAACTCACCCAGTTCTTCAACTGCATCCATTTTGCCGGGGGCTATCCGGTGGAACCGATTGATGTGCATGCGCGGGAGCGGCATCTGGACTGTCTGTTCCAGAAACTAACGCTGACCGACAAGGTGGTGCACGCCTACTCGCTGGGCCGCGAGCGGGTCGAAGATGTGATGGAGATGACCCGGATCGCCGCGGGTCTTACCCATGACGAGTTCGACGCCAAGCCGCATATGTACACCAACATCAACTCCGTCTCGCCGCTGAAGCATGACTTTCCGATGCTCGAAGGCGCGATGATCCATGCGCGGCGAGCGCAACCGACCATCGTGACACCGTTCACTTTGGCGGGCGCCATGGCGCCGGTGACGATGTCGGGGGCCGTGACCTTGTCGTTGGCGGAAGGATTGGCGGCGATTGCGCTTTTGCAGGTGGTGAACCCAGGCTCCCCGGCTGCGATTGGAACGTTCACGTCGAATGTGGATATGAAAACCGGTGCGCCCGCCTTCGGCACCCCGGAATACATGCGCGCAACCCAGATGACCGGGCAAATGGGACGGTTCTACAAGCTGCCGATCCGGTCCTCAGGCGTTTGTGCCGCGAACGTGCCGGATGGACAGGCAATGTGGGAGACGTCGAACTCGCTCTGGGCTGCGGTGCAATCGGGAACGAACGTGGTCTACCACGCGGCCGGATGGCTGGAAGGCGGGCTGATCGCGAGTCCCGAGAAATTCGTGATGGATTGCGATGTTTTGCAGCAAATTCAACGCTATATGGCTCCGGCCACCTATGCGACCACCCCGGACGATATTGCGGTGGAGGCGATTGCGGAGGTTGGCCCGGATGGGCATTTCTTCGGCTGTCAACACACGCAGGATCGTTATCAGACGGCGTTTTACAGCCCGCTGATTTCGGATTGGTCAAATTTTGAGGCCTGGGATCTGAATGGTGGCGTCTGGACCGCGGAACGTGCGCACAAGATGTATAAAGACATTATTAACGAATTCGAGGCTCCGCCGATGGACGCAGCCATTCGGGAAGAATTGAATGAATTCGTTGAAAAAAGAAAAGCGGAAGGTGGCGTCCCGACCGATTTCTAAGCTCCGTTGTTTGGGGAATGTTAACGAATGACCGGCTAATCACTGCTTGAGTTAGGAGCAGTCATGTACGGGTTGGTTAACAGATCCATCCAAAGCTTCGTTGAGGACATGTACAGCCGGTCCCTTTGGGACGCGGTGATTAATGACGCCGGTATTGAAACTCGCGATTTTGAGGCAATGCTGGACTATCCGGATGAGACGACAGATGACCTGTTGGAAGCGGTCGCCAAGCATCTGCGCAGCGACGTGCCCTCTGTTCTAGAGGATCTCGGAACCTATCTGGTGACTCATCCAAATTGTGAAGCGATCCGCAGATTACTACGTTTTGGCGGTCATAACTTCGACGAGTTCCTGCAATCTCTGGATGATTTGCATGACCGAGTATATCTCGCTGTGCCAGACCTCGAATTGCCGGACCTGGAACTGCGCGAATTCACATCGCTAAATTTCGCGTTGCAGTGTCGCTGGCGCAAACCTGGGTTTGGGTCCGTTTTCCTAGGTATCTTGCGGGCGATGGCAGATGACTATGGCGCGTTGGTGATCCTCGATCATCAGGTGCAACCGACCGAGGCTGGTTTCGAGGAAACCGTCAAAATCGATGTGTTGGAAAGGGACTTTTCAAGCGGTCGCGATTTCCGATTGGCAGAGCGCGTGTCGGGGTGAGCGTTATGATGCGACATGTGACGACAGATCGGTGGGCCCTGGATTTGCTCATGCCGATGCATGTCGAGATGTCCCTGACGGGTCATATCCGGCATATCGGACCGACATTAAAAAAGCTCCTTCCGGATGTTGTGGAGATCGACGACCGATTTCTAGAAGTGTTTGAAGTGAAGCGTCCGCGACACGTCTCGAAGTTCTCAGACATATGTGCGACGGCAAATCTGCGATTGCGCCTTGTTCCTCGGAGTGATCCGCGGCTGGTTCTGAAGGGTTTGATCGTTCCTTTGCCGGGTGGCGCGGGAGCTCTGGCCAACTTGTCGTTGGGCATCTCAGTGGTGGACGCAGTAGCGCGATATGACCTTTTCAGCAGCGATTTTGCAGCCTCTGATCCGACTGTCGATATGCTCTATCTGATCGAAGCGAAATCAGTGGCGTTGGAGGAATCGAAGCGGCTGAACCAGCGCCTACAGGGCGCAAAAGCGGAGGCGGAGACGCAAGCCTTCACAGATACCCTCACAGGGCTGGGGAATCGCCGTGCGCTGGATCAGCATCTGGAACGGTTGGCGTCGCGCGATGCCGTGTTTGGGCTGATGCATCTCGATCTTGATCTATTCAAACAGGTGAATGATACGCTTGGCCATGCGGCGGGCGATATGGTGCTGCAACATGTGGCGAAAGTCATGCTGGATGAAACCCGCAGCCGGGACCTTGTGGCGCGCGTCGGTGGCGATGAGTTTGTTCTGATCTTTGACGGGCTTGTGGATCAGGAAATCCTCGATGGGATTGCCCGGCGTCTGATCTCTCGATTGGAAGAACCAATCGACTATCAGGGTCAGACCTGTCGGATTTCGGCCAGTATCGGAACAACCCTATCGACGTTCTACGATGAAGTATCACCCGACCGCATTTTGAGTGACGCGGATGATGCGCTCTATGCTTCCAAGAATGCTGGACGGGCGCGGCACACGGTCTTTGATCCGTCGGCCCTGAAACCGACCGCAACGGCACCTTCTGCAACCGCGCATTGATTTACATCGCCGCAGAGATGGCGGCTTCTGGCAGTTCGGACGAATTGGCTTTGTGCCTATGCATCCCACCGACAAGCGCCAAGGAGCCTTGGTCACAGCGAAGAAATCTGGGGGAAAAGTGGTACTCCCTAGGGGAATCGAACCCCTCTTTCCAGGTTGAAAACCTGGCGTCCTAACCGATAGACGAAGGGAGCACCTGATCAGTGACGCGTTA
>JANQRE010000021.1 GCA_028284705.1 Paracoccaceae bacterium
CTCACGACACCTGCCCAGGTGGCGGAACTGGTAGACGCGCTAGCTTCAGGTGCTAGTGTCCGTATGGACGTGGAGGTTCGAGTCCTCTCCTGGGCACCATCCCCTCCGCTAGAGTTAGGGGACCTCGAATGACCAACCATCTTTATCAACGCGATCTGCCCGATGGGCTAGACCTCGGCCCGGTTGTTGCCATCGATTGCGAGACGATGGGCCTGAATCCGCATCGCGACAGGCTCTGCGTCGTGCAGATGTCAGGCGGCGACGGTGAGGCGCATCTGGTGCAGGTCGAAAAAGGTCAGACTGAGGCGCCGAACCTTACGGCAATGCTCGCCAATCCGGATATACTGAAACTGTTTCACTTCGGACGCTTCGATATCGCGGCTTTGGAAAACGCGTTCGGCGTTACCACTGCGCCCGTCTATTGCACGAAAATCGCGTCAAAACTCGTCCGCACCTATACGGATCGTCACGGACTTAAATACCTCCTTCAAGAGTTGCTGGATGTCGATATCTCCAAGCAGCAGCAATCCAGCGATTGGGGCGCAGCAGACCTGAGTAAGGCGCAGTTCGACTACGCGGCTTCGGACGTTCTCCACCTCCACAAGCTGCGAGAGGAACTCGACAAGCGCCTGGCCCGAGAGGGCCGCACCGAGATGGCGCAGGCCTGTTTCGACTTCCTACCGATGCGCGCTCGGCTGGATCTCGCCGGGTGGCCTGAAATTGACATATTCGCCCACTAAGTAAGGGGGATGTTGAAGCGCATGGCACATGACACATTCCTCAAAGCTGCCCGCCGCGTCGTGAAGGTGGAGGCAGCGGCCTTGACGGCGTTGGCCGACAGTCTGGATGAGAGTTTCGCCGAGGCTATCGATCTGATCCTCGCCGCGAAGGGTCGGGTGATTGTCTCAGGTATGGGAAAGTCGGGTCATGTCGCGCGCAAGATTGCAGCGACATTTGCGTCCACCGGCACGCCCGCACATTTCGTGCATCCGGCAGAAGCGAGCCACGGTGACCTCGGCATGATGGCCCAAGGCGACGTCGCGCTGGTATTGTCTAATTCCGGCGAGACACCTGAACTCGCCGACGTGATCGCCTATACGCGCCGTTTCAATATCCCGATGATCGGGATCGCTGGCCGTGCCAACAGCACGCTTCTATCCCAGGCAGACGTGGCACTTCTCCTACCGAAGGCCGACGAAGCCTGTGGAACCGGGATCGTGCCCACAACCTCAACGACGATGACTCTCGCCTTGGGAGATGCCCTCGCGATTGCACTGATGGAGCGCCGCGAGTTCACGCCGGAGCATTTCCGTGAGTTTCACCCGGGCGGCAAGCTTGGCGCGCGGCTCTCAAGCGTCGGCGATCTCATGCATGGCGGCGAGGAAGTGCCGACAATCCCCAGTGGGACTCCGATGACCGAAGCGCTCCTGACAATGAGCCAAAAGGGCTTCGGGGTCGTCGGCGTTCTGAATGGCGATGGAGAGTTGGCCGGTATCGTCACCGATGGCGACTTGCGTCGGCACATGGACGGCCTTTTGGAGATGGATGCCGACAGCGTCATGACGCCGGACCCGCAGACCATCCACGACACAGCTCTTGCCGAACAAGCCGTCGGGGTGATGAACGGGCACAAGATCACCTGTCTCTTTGTCACCAAGCCTGACAGCCGCGTGCCGATTGGCATCCTGCACATCCATGACTGTCTGCGGGCCGGGGTGGCGTGAGCATGGCGACGGCGGACAATAGATACTCGCGCTTTGTTCAGTTCGCGAAGATCGCCTTTCCGCTCGCCGCGCTTGTCCTGCTCTCCACGATGTTTCTGTTTTCGCGCTCACTCGACCCGACCCGGGCGATCCCGTTCGCAGATGTCGACGTCGAAAAGATCGCGCGCGAACAGAGCCTCGCATCACCGAAATTCTCCGGGGTCACGTCTGATGGATCCGAGGTCTCCATGCGCGCAGACACCGCCACGCCCGACCCGACGGATGGGCGCAAATTGTCAGCGGAAAATGTCGAGGCAAATATCGATACGCAAGAGGGTGTGGTTTACGACATCGAAGCACGTTCTGCGCTTTATGACGGCGCGGATGACTCGCTGGTCCTGACAGGCGATGTCGTCATCACAACCAACACCGGCTACCGCCTGGAGACGGAAGAGCTGCGCACAAATGTCGAAGAGACAGCACTTGAAATCCCGGTCGAAGTGCACGGGTCGGGACCAGAGACCGATATCCGCGCGGATCGGCTGGATTTGGTAATTCAGGACGGTTCGCAGGTTCTTGTTTTCAAGGGCAACGTCAAACTGATATATCAACCCAAAGAGTAGGGGGTGTCATGATCAAATCGCTAAAGCTGGCCGCACTTGGCCTTGTCTTGGCAAGCGCCGCCCTCGCTCAGAACGCCACCGTTGCGTTCGGCGGTTTGAAACATGACACGACACTTCCCGTTGAGATTACCGCTGACGAGCTGACAGTCGATCAGAACACCGGCACTGCCGTGTTTATCGGCAATGTCGTCGCGGGTCAGGGGGAGATGCGCCTGACCGCGGCGCGCGTCCGCGTGCAATACGCCACCCAGAACGGTGAGCCGACCGGTCGGATCGACCGGCTATTCGCGACAGGTGGCGTGACGCTCGTCAACGGGCCCGAAGCCGCGGAAGCGCAGGAAGCAGTCTATGCCGTATCGGACGGCGAGGTTGTGATGACCGGCGATGTGATCCTGACCCAAGGCGCCAATGCTTTGGCCGGCGAGAAACTGACGGTTGATCTCTCCTCCGGCACGGGCCGCATGTCGGGCCGGGTCCGCACAATCTTTCAGACAGGGGGCAACTAGGTGGCTGCGAAACCCGATCTCTCTGTCCAGGACGGCGACTCAGGTCTGAAGGTTATCGGCCTGCGCAAGAACTATAAACGCCGCCCCGTCATTCGCGATGTCAGCCTTGATCTGGATCGGGGCGAAGTTGTGGCGCTTCTTGGTCCGAATGGCTCCGGCAAAACGACCTGCTTCTATTCCATCGCCGGTCTCATCACACCCGAAGCGGGCACGGTCCAGATTGACGGTCGGGACGTAACGCTGCTGCCAATGTATCGTCGTGCGAAGATGGGGATCGGGTATCTGCCGCAAGAGATGTCGATCTTCCGGGGTCTCAGTGTCGAGGACAACATTCTCGCGATTCTCGAAATCGTCGAGCGTGACCGCACGCGCCGCAGCGAGCGGCTGGAAGAATTGTTGGCCGAGTTTTCCATCGGCCACCTGCGCCGTGCCCCGGCGCTGTCGCTCTCCGGCGGTGAACGTCGCCGTGCCGAAATCGCCCGCTGTCTTGCAGCAGACCCGAAATACCTTTTGCTCGACGAACCGTTCGCCGGCGTCGATCCGATTGCGGTCGGCGATATCCGGTCTCTTGTGGGCGATCTGAAAAAACGCGGCATCGGCGTTCTGATCACCGACCACAATGTCCGCGAAACGCTGGAGATCGTGGACCGCGCCTATATCCTTCACGATGGGCACGTGATGATGAGCGGCACCGCCGAGGAGGTGGTGAACGATGAGAACGTGCGCCGCGTCTATCTGGGTAAAAATTTCCGCATCTCGTGAGGTTTGCGACTTTGCATCTGCTTGACAGACCCCCTCTCTCTGTCGCCAAATGGTGCCAATGAGTGCTCTCGCGCTACCGGGGTTGACCCGGCCGACCAACAGTATTTCAGGCTTTCGCGCGGTGACTCCCGCGAACCCTCTCTCACAAGTCCATTCTCTGGCACAGCTCTCGCGCTATGCCGTTCATCGAAACAAGGAGATTCCATGCGCTATCAGATCAGTGGGAAGCAAATCGATATTGGCGAAGCTCTTCAAACCCATGTGGAGGGCGAATTGGGCGGTATCGTCGGCAAATATGCCGAACGTCCCACCGATGCCACCGTCGTCTTTTCGCGCGATGCGCATGAATTCGTCTGCGAAGCGACCGTACATCTCAGCACCGGTCTGACCACCCAAGCGAAGGCGCATTCCCATGAGATTTATTCCGCCTTCGATCAATGCGCGGATAAGATGGAAAAGCAATTGCGCCGCTATAAGCGCAGACTGAAGGACCATCACAAGGAGCGGTCACAACCGGTTGAACTCTCGGAAGCATCCTCGTATATCCTCGCCGCAAATGGAGATGATGAAGCGGCGGAGCCCGATAGTCTCCAACCAATAATTGTTGCGGAGATGGAGACCAAAATCCCGTCGCTTTCTGTCGGCGAAGCTGTTATGCAGATGGAAATTGCGGGAGCACCAGTGCTGGTTTTTCGCAATGAGGGGAACAAGGAAATTAACGTCGTCTACAAGCGCGACGACGGAAATGTCGGTTGGATCGACCCAACAAAATAACCTAGGCCATGCCGTGACATCACGGCGATCAGAGAAGCGAAGATGGATATTCTGACCCTCCTCAAACCCGAGGCAACAAAGAGTATTTCAACGGCGTCGAGCAAGAAGCGCCTGTTTCAGGAAATCGCAGATATCGCCGGCACGAGTTATGGTCTCGATACCTCTGTGACCTTCACCGCCCTTCAGGATCGCGAGAACCTTGGTCCAACCGGCGTCGGTCATGGTGTGGCTCTGCCTCACGCCCGTCTCGAGAACCTTGAAGAAGTCGTCGGCATCTTTCTGCGTCTCGAAAAGCCGCTGGATTTTGAGTCTTCTGACAAACAACCTGTCGATCTGTTCTTCGCGCTTTTCGCGCCTGTCGACGCCGGTGTTGAACACCTCAAGGCGTTGGCCTTGGTGTCTCGAACGATGCGTGACGCAGATGTCTGCGAAAAGTTACGCGCGAATAACGAGGCGGCAGCGCTTTATGCGATTCTGACCGAAGGCCCAGCCTCTCAGGCGGCCTGAGACGGCCAGTCCTCAAATCCGAAACTGATGTAGTCTTTGCGGTAGGCCGCAAAGCACAGCTTTTCCAGATCGGCGTCGTAAATCTCTGACAGGGTGAAGGGCGTATCCTCCGCCTCCTCAGGAATGTCCTTTGCGTCGATCCCATAACGCTGCGCCAAAGCGGCTAGGTGATCCGCGACCTCGTTCTCGCGCAACACCATGTCTGGGACCGCGACACCACAGGCGCCCTCAAGCAGTGCCGATTGCGTCGCCCAGGCAGCGTCGATGCGCACACTGGTCTGTTCCGCCAGATTGCCTTTGAGGAATGTTAGGAAATTCGCAAACGCACCCCGGTGTTCGAGCTTCGTGTACTGGTCAATCTCATTGGGGTTTGGCACCGCCACGCCATATCGATTGCGCAAGATTTTTCGCACGTCGGTATAGTTGTCATTCTTCTTCGGCACGATGTGGCGACAGAAAACAGCGTGCGCCCGCGCCAAGGGATGGCGCAGCACCGTGAAGGAACGGTGGTCTCGGTTCTGTCGTTTCCACTGTCTCAACTGCTTCTGCGACAAACCTGTCGTGGTTCCACCAGACCCGAGCCCGTCCAGCCAAGTCACAATACTGTCCTGCCGCGCGCCACGGATCGGGATGAACAAAAGCGGTGCCCCGTTCGCTAGCACAAATCCCGGTACGCCCGGACCTCGACGAGGTTCGAAATTCGGCGTGCGACTCAGGCCGAAATGATCCAGCGAGGAGAGCTGCGCCTGCATCTCCTCGTAATTCGTCACTTTCTCTTCCAGCGAAGATGGGTTCTGGCGTTTGGTCGATTTCGAAACCGCGCCGATCTGATGGGTGCTGCCTAGCCATTTCGCCAAGCCGTTGATTACCGCGACGTTCTGAATGTCGTCGTAGCCGATATAAAACGCCGTCTGTCCGCTGGTCTGTAGCCCGGTCAGAATGTCCAGCTGGAAATCCTGTTTCGCTTCCAAATGGGTGCGGAACTCCTTGTCATCGAAAGTCACGGTCGCTGCGCGGCGCTGCTTCATGTCTGACAGTTTCCACTGCCCGGTCTGCGCCGCAATTTTCAGCGACACGTAGCTGTCCAGCGGATTGCGCGTGAGGATAATTTTCGCGCAATCCGGGTCGGCCAGAACCTTCGCCATCACCCGTGGGTCGTGGTCGTTGAAGAACCGGAACCCCGGCAAACCATCGGTATGCTCGATCATCTGGTCGATCAGGGACAGCGGCGCTTTTTCGCGCGCCCCCAGATCGACGCCGAACAACTCGGATTTGTTGTGATGGCCGACAAAATGCGGGTTATAGGCCTCGCCATAAACTGTGAGATCGTCAAACTCGTTCAGACTTGCTTCGAGAAAATTCGACCCCGTCCGCATCTCTGCGAAGATCACGAAATACCGAAACGAAGACATGGGGCTACTTGACCAAGTACGGGCGCTGACCGCCAGAGGTTTTTTGCGGATCATCGATCACCGGGAAGTCGCCCATCAGATGCGGGCTCATCCCCTGGTTTTTCAGGTTTTGCAGGAACTGCCCAAACCCTGAGAGGTCCGCCATCAGCGGCACTTCGGTCAGGCGCCGCCCGGCATCACCACCAAGTTCATCGAGGATTTGCTGCAGGTTTTCCATCGGGTCTTCGATGAACTCCGCGAGACTCCAGATCGAGACACGCGCCTTGGTCTGCCCGTCGCGCAACAGCTCCAGATGTCGCGCTTCGATCCGCTGAAGCTGCGCGGCCTCGCGGCGAATGTCGGCAAAATTCCGGTTGGAGTGAAACAGCGGGATCGCCCAGGCACCCGCAATGACAGACACAGTGGCGTTGCGGTCGGCCGCGATGAATTTGCCTATTTTTTGTGCATCTTTCGGGCCGAACTGAAAACACTGATGCTCCCCGCGGGTGTTCCAGATCAGGTTCGTCAGAAACGCGCCCGGGTTGTAATCCCGAAGATCGGCGCTGTCCGACAACGCGCCGTTATAGACCGTCTCGTCATTGGCGAAATGTACCCTGTCCTTGGCAAACAGATTGCCATGCACGCGATTGCCGGTGCGCCGCGCCAGCCACGGCCCAAAGTCCTCGAAGAGTTCCGCAAAACCCTGAAAAACAGAATAGCGCCCCGCCGTTTTACCGTTCTCCCACCCTTCATTCGGATAGCGACCCTGCATATAGAGACCGGCGCGCCCTCGTGTTCGACGCTCGGTCGCGCGGCTAAACAGACGGTCGATTTTCAGCGGGTTGGGTTCGGCCATCTTGGACGGCGATTGGTCGGTGATCAGAAACTCTCGATAGAGCTTCTCGGCTTGTGGCCAAATTTTGCGCGCCACGAAACAGTCCGACCGTCGCAGCAATTGCAGATGGTCGTCATAGAACACATGCGGTTTGCCCTGGAAATCGAACTTCGACAGGGTCAGCGAGCGGCTTTCAATTTGCGTGGAATAGAGCCTGGCCAAGGTCTGAAAGTAGCTCTCATCCGGAATCCAGACGCGTCGGAAATACCGGTCGTATTCCGCGCGTCGCGGGTCCTCCAAAATGGCCGTCAACGTCTGCCGCGTTAGGCACCACCACTGCGAGCCCAAATGTGGCACGATCCCGTCCGGGATTTTGCGCTTGAAGTTGATCCGCCGTTGAAACTCCACATAGCGATCAAACAAACGGCGGTGCTTTTTCCACGAAAACGGGAACCGCAACGTGAAGCGTTCCTGGTCGAGCCCTCCGACGGTCCAGTCCACTTCGTCGGTCGTCACTGATTCGATGAAATCGGTCCGGGGGCGCTCATCGAGATAGCTCTGCAGCTCTGATGGTGACCGCAGCGGCATGCAGGATCCGCTGATCAGAAAAACGTGGCGCACATCGGTTTCATGTTCCAGCAACAACTCGCACGCCGATTGCGTCGCGCCGACAATCGACCAATTGCCCCACTCACAAGCATGGCGCTTGGAAAAGCGTACATTCTGCAAATCTTCGAGCTTCGATGTCATGTGGCGGTAGTCATCGCTACCGACCCGTTGATCCACATGGATCACGACCGGTTTGCCATGCTCGGCCCAATGGCGCGCGACCTGAGCGGCACGGTCGAGCGCTTCGTGCACCAGCATGACGAACCCGACGCTCATGCCCAATTTCCCTTCGACATTAGGCCCAAAATTTCAAGCTGGCGCCAGTTGATGTATTTCTCCGACCACTTGCACCAGAGGTCAGGATTGGCAGAAAGCCCTTCGTTATAGGCCTTGTATTCATGGCTATTGGCGAAGTGCTGTTTGCGTTTCAGCTCCTCCGCCGATTTCTCAACAAAAGTGTTCAGGAATTTCGCATGCAGAAGGCAGCCCGAGGTCTTCTCCCCACCCCACTCATCGTAGACCAGATTCAAACCGCGCGGCAGCAGCATATGGGTGGAGCTGACGTAGGTGTAGGCGCGATCCCATTTCACCAGCGGCACTTTGTTCAACGCGGGCGCGCGCTCCGGCTTATCCGCGAAGAACGCCCGCGCCCGCGGCCCACCTTGTATCCACAGATTGCCGAAGCGCTTGTTCTTCTGGATCGTGTAGTTTCCGCTATCGAACCAATGGGCAATCTCGAACGGGTCCTGCCCTTCCATGTAGGGCACTGAGTCGATTGGCCCTTTTGGGTACATGTCCAGTAGCATTGTGCCGAATGACTTGATCGAGGAAGCATCGAGCCAATCCGTCAACGCCCGGATCGGTCGCGTATCGCAGAACGGATAGACGAGAAACTCATCCACATCGACCACGAGGCACCAATGCCCATGAGCGTATTTCAGTTGCAGCCAATTGAGCCAATCGACCCCGAACCGCGCGCGTTTGTAGCCTTTTTCGGTGTAGAAGACCGTGACATCGGGCTGATCGGCGAGGTGCTCGCCGGTTCCATCGTTCGACCCGTTATCAACGAAGAAGAAATGATCGACGCCCATATCCCGGTAGTATTTGAGGAAGTAAGGCAGGCGGATACGTTCGTTGCGCAAGGTGCAGAACAGCAGGATATCGCGTTTGCCGATCTGCGCCGTCCGGTTCTTCCTCGCAGACAAATCCCGCCGCTTTCGGAAGGCCCGAATTCGCCAACGTTTGCGTTGAAGCCGCAAACGATATGATCTCAACAATTTCATCGCTGTCGTGACTGATCCGCGATGACCTTAGACCAGCCCTTTGAGTGTTTCGTTAACGCGCTCAAAATGGGCCGCCCATGTCGGGATGGGGGGTCTCGCCTGGGTGTTGGATCTCTCCTGCCTGCTTCTCGTCAGTTCGACGATTATTTTTTTCCAAAGATAGGGATCGTTTAGATCAGCGTAAACGGGGTAATTTCCTAACAATTCCCGGTGGATGGCAAGATCGCCACAGACGATTGGGACGCCGAAGGCCGCGGCCTCCAGCGACGGCAATCCAAAGCCTTCCGCGAAGCTGGGAAACAGCAGGCCTCGCGCGCCCTTGAGCATCGACCAGAGTTCGATATCAGGCAGATTGCTGTGTTCAAAAATTGGACCATCTTTCGGTAAGGCGTCCAGCCTTGCAAAAACCTCCTCATTGTTCCATCCGCGCCGCCCGACGATGTGAAGTTCTGGCATGTCAGGTCCATCGACTTCCGAAGCTAGATCATCCCAGACATCGAGTAAGAGCCGGTGGTTCTTTCGTGGCTCAATTGTGCCGAGAGTCACGAAATAGGGTCTATCATTGCGAGAATCGGCGCTCTCGGCGACGTTAGGAACATCGACTCCAAGATGTGCTGACACAATTCTTGGAGTTGGATCATGTCGGCCAAACCTTGCCCTAACACCTTTTTCAGTGTCCTTGGAATTTGTGATCACAACGGCTCCGAACTGCGCGACCACCCGAATCTTTTCTTCAAATCGTTCAACGGTACCTGGTCGCTGATACTCGGGAAATTCCAGAGGGATTAGATCATGTACAAAAACGGCTATCGGGAGGCCATGCGACTTCAACGTGGCCAGAACTGATTCAGACAAGTTCGAATGCCCGGTGTTGAGGTAGGTGAGCTGCTGAGAACCAAAATAGGCGCCGATTTCGCTCAGTTGATCCTTTTTTGAGTGAACAATGGCCAAACGCCTGAGGTCTGCCTCAGCACGACCACGGGGTTTGGGTGTCTTGATCCCGATGGACGCACGAAGATCTCGGGCGCCCCACGGCTTCTCGCCGATCAAACGCGCCCAAAACTCTGCCGCACCGCCACGATCCAATAAGACAAAACCGCCGGCAACGCGCGCGAGACAAAAGAACACCGGCTCGGTGTGCAGGCACCACTCAAAATAGGCTGCTTCGACGCGATCAATGCCAGTCCAGGGCCCATGCCCGACCCGGGAGGTCAGGCGCGTGATGTCCAGAAGGACCGGAACCGACCTATTCGCGGTAAGAGCCATTTTGGTGCCAGCGCCAGGCATCTGCAATCATTTGATCCATTGTGGATCGGTCAGGCGACCATCCGAGCTTTTGACGCGCCTTGTCGCTCCCGGAGACGAGCTTCACACAATCCCCCGCTCGGCGCGGTCCGATCTCGTAGGGAACCTCTCGATTCGTAACCGTGGCAGAGTGGCGAATGACCTCCATCACACTGAACCCGTTTCCGGTGCCGAGATTAAACACTTCGCTCGGATTGCCGTCTAATAACCATCGCAGACCAGCAACATGCGCATCGATCAGGTCCATCACATGGACATAATCGCGAATACAGGTACCGTCGCGCGTTTCATAGTCGTCCCCAAACACGGTCAAACCGTCCCGCTTGCCGTCAATGGCGTCAAGCATCACGGGGATCAGATGTGTTTCCGGTCGGTGATGCTCGCCAACTTCACCGTCCGGATCAGCCCCGGCGACGTTGAAATAGCGGAAGACCACATGTCGCAGGCCGTGGCTGGATTCGAAGTCCTTCAGCATATCCTCAATGGCGCGTTTGGAGGCGCCATATGCGTTTTCGGGATGCTGCGCAGAGTTCTCGTCGAGCGTGACACCATCCTGATCGCCATAGGTGGCGCATGTCGATGAAAACACGAAATTCAGACAGCCCGAAGTAACGGCAGCTTCGATCAGATTCAGAGTGCCAAGCACATTATTGCGCCAATATAGAGCCGGTTCTTTGGTCGCCTCACCAACCTGGCTGAGGGCCGCAAAATGCATCACCGCGACGGGTTCATAAGTCGCAAAGACCTCGTTCAACCGTGACTGATCCAGCAGATCACCCTGTTCGAAGGGGCCAAATTTCACGGCATCTTTCCAGCCGGTGATCAGATTATCGAAGGTGATTGGAACGAAGCCCTCACGCGCCAGCACTTTGCAGGCGTGGGACCCGATGTAGCCGGCACCACCAGTAACCAGAACATGTTGTGCCATGAAGGCCCTCGCCCGGCGTCGCTACTGAGCAGCCCGCCGCGTTGTCGTCAACTCATCAAGATACTGCGTGAATTCGTCCCGCAGTTCATCGCGCGCCAAACCAAAGGAAACCGTCGCTTGCAGATATCCGGCCTTCGAGCCGCAATCGAACCTTTGGCCCCGGAAGCGGTACCCATAGACATCGCGACCCGCCTCAATCTCTTGAGCGATCGCGTCCGTCAATTGGATCTCGCCACCTGCTCCCTGCTTGATCTGATTGAGATTGCTCAGAATTTTCGGCGTCAGGATGTAGCGCCCGATCACAGCAAGATTGGAGGGTGCCACATCTTCCTCAGGCTTTTCGATCATGCCCTTGACAGAGACCAATGAGCCCATGTCCTCATTGATATCCAAAATACCGTAGGAGGACGCCTTTTGTGGCGGCACCTCCATTGCGGCGACCATGCAACCACCGGTTTCGGCATGGGCTTCGACCATCTGCTGCAGGCAAGGTTTTTCGGCCGCGATGACATCATCGGGCAGGATGACAGCAAACGGCTCATTTGCGATCAAGCGACGCGCGCACCAAACCGCGTGTCCGAGACCAAGCGGGCGGTGCTGGCGAATATATGCAATTGCGCCACTGTCCATATTGGTGTTCTTAACCGTCGCAAGAAGCTCTTTCTTGTTCTTCTTGCGCAGCGAATTCTCCAGCTCGGGCGCATGGTCGAAATAGTCTTCCAAGGCGCCCTTGCCGCGTGAAGTGACAAAGATGAACTCCTTGATCCCGGCAGCACGCGCTTCATCAATCGCATATTGAATCAACGGACGATCCACGAGCGTCATGATCTCTTTCGGGATGGATTTGGTCGCAGGCAAAAACCGCGTTCCCAAACCAGCAACCGGAAACACCGCCTTGGTGACTTTACGTTTCATTCTTGCCTCAAGTCTTTTTCGGGCACGTTACGCCCTCCGCCGCTGGGAAGTCACGCGCGCTGTTATCACTCGTTGGCCAATGTGACCAATAAACAATGAAAATTTCATGACTCGGTGCGACTCGCGTGAACTGTATCTCAAGCCAATGTCGTATGCCGAATTTTTCTCAAATCCGCCATCTCTCGATTGACCCGTGCCGCGAGCCGATACCGCCGAAACAAGGGGTCATCACGGTGCGATTTTCCGTATTTTCCCCCTGTCTGAACCCAATACCCGTCCTCGTGAAACCATCGGCGGTGAAAAACCGTTGTCGGGCTAAGGGCAAAAACTGTGACCGTCACACCATCCTCTGCGAGCTTGGCTGCCTTGGAAAACAGGGCATGTCGTCGGATCCAGCGCCCTTTGAGAATTCGATCCTGCCTGTCAAACGTCTGAAATTTGGAGAACTTTGGAGGGTTTTCCGCAAAAGCGACGGGTTTCGGTACGTCCTGAGCGCACCCGTCCTCGAAGCCGTTCTCAAGCTCGGACATCAGCCGCCCAACATCACGCGGCTCCAGGCCGCCTGAAACGAGATGTCGGATCACGCGGCGTTTCTGTGCGTCGCGAAAGGCAGCGAATTTCTCGCGCGGATTGCCATATTTCTTTAGGAAATATCCCTTGCTACGGCCGATTTGATAAAGCGATTTGGGGGCGCGATCAGCCCCACGAATTCCGCTCGCTGCAAACCCATGCTGCACCTCCGCCCCAGGAACAATGGCCGTCGCCGCACCGATTTGAGCCAAGCGCATATTGACGTCCGTTTCATCGAGGTAAAAACGGAAGGTTTCATCAAACCCTCCCAGGTCTGTGAGGACGCTCTTTCGAAACGCACAATTCGTTCCGTGGGTTTTGATTGCCCGATAGGGCGTTCCTTCCTGAATTGATGTCTCTGTCACCTCGATGGGTTCGGCGTCACCAGCTCGCCCAATTGCCTCACCTCCCCATTGAAGCGAGATACCATTTCGACCGCGCACAAAGCCGCCCGCCGCAGCGACCGACTTATTTTGGAACGGTTTTACGAGCCGCTCGAGCCAGGTGGGCTCGGCAATAGCGTCATCATCGATAAACGCCACGATTTCACCCGCGGAAAGATGAATACCTTCATTGCGCGCGGCTGATATATTGGCTTCGTCGAATTGAGAGGTTTTGACCATTTCATACAGAGTTAGAGCCGAAATTGTTGCCAAACCTGCGGCATCTGCCACAACAACGACTTCAAAGTTCCTGTGGCTCTGGAACCGCAGGGCTTTGAGGCATTTGCCTAGTTCTGCGGGTCGGCCCCGACTGACGATAACGACACTGACCTTAAGGTCACTCATTCCATACCCATATCGCGCATCATCGCTTCGAGACGCGGCACATCTTCAGGGTTGTTCAACTCCCAGAACTGGCGGCCTCGCGCCTCAACCTCAACGCATAGGATTTCGTGACCGTTTTCGAGAAAGCGCAGTTGCTCCAGACCCTCCAAATCCTCCAAAGGGCCAGGCGTCCAATTGAGATACGCAATCAGGTCTTTGGGGCGATATGCATAGACGCCGACGTGGTGGAAAACAGGCGTTTCGGCCGAATTAGAGTATGTTTTCGACGTGAAGGGTATCACTTCCTTAGAGAAATAGAGCGCATGGTTCTCTGCATTGAAAACCGCAGTTGTTCCGCCGACGCGCCCGGCACGGCGATCATCGAGAAGATCATTGAGCATGGCGCCATCACATCGCAGAACGGGTGTCGCGAGCGCCACGTTCTGATCCGCGCGCAACCCAGCAACGAGTTCTTCAATGAACCAAGCGGGTGTCAGGGGTGCGTCGCCCTGCAGGTTCACGATGATTTCTGTCTCGCCACCTAAATTTTGTGCAACCTCGGCGCAACGCTCGGTGCCGTTTTTCCATTCGGAAGACGTCATCATGACCTCGGCGCCAAACGCTTCGCTGGCCTTCGCGATCCGATCGTCATCGGTGGCCACGATCACCCGATCGATACCGTTGACGGCGAGCGCAGCGCGCCATGAGCGTTCAATCAGGCTCCGTTTTTTCCCAGTCGTACCCTCAAGCTCGACCAGAGGCTTGCCGGGATAACGCGAGGACGCGAACCGTGCCGGTATGACGATGACGACACTCATGCCGATGGTTTCAACTCAACCGTTGGGGCAAGTGCAATGAAGAACGGGTTCTCAAAGCCCGGCTTGCCATAGGTGAGTAGCGTATGGTCGTCGAAGCGAACCACGGCCCCGCCTGCGCCATGAAGAACCGCCTGGCCTGCCGCTGTATCCCATTCCATGGTGCGCCCGAGCCGAGGGTAAAGATCTGCCTCGCCGGTCGCGACAAGACAGAACTTCAAGGAAGACCCAGCGCCCGTCATGTCGGCCGTGTTGTATTTGTTGATATAGTCATCCGTTGCCTGATCGCGATGGGACTTCGAGGCAACGACAATCAAGGCATCATTATCCGCAGACTTCACCGAAATGGGCTTGGTTAGACCCCTTTTTTGCTTGTCAATGGGGCCTTCTTCCTCAACCGAAATACCATCTGCGCCAGTCATAAACATCCGGCCTTTGGCCGGCGCGTAGACGACACCGCGGATGGGTTTTCCAGCTTCGACATAGGCGATGTTCACGGTGAAATCGCCGCGCCGATGGATGAACTCCTTGGTTCCGTCCAGAGGATCGACGATCAGAAATGTATCGCCTGTCACTGCGTGACTCTCGGCTTGCTCCTCGGTCACCAGCATCAGATCGGGAAACGCAGTACGCAATCCAGCGGCAATATGAGCATCGGCCGCTTCATCGGCTGCGGTCACCGGGCTATCGTCGGACTTGGAGCGGATATCGAAATCGTCTGCCTCATAGATCTCCATGATGAGATCGCCCGCTTCCAGAGCAAGGGTGCGAAACACCGTTGCCATCTTGTTATAGTCCATGCCCGATCCTTCTTCGCCTTGTTGATTGGCCTCAAGGGCAACCTTATGCTGACTTGCTAACGGATCGGCAAGTTTTCTGGCATTAAGAACCGGAAGGCCCGATTCTTCGCAGTGGCAGGTCGCGACATATGTTCGAAGTCGAACAAAAAACGACGAATTTCCGGTCGGCTCTCGGGCTGGCAGACCTGATCTATCACAATACGGTTCGCCACGTGCGCAAGAGCCATCGCAACGCGATCATCGGGCTCGCGCTGAATATGTTCCAGACCGTCGTCTTCGTGGGAGCATTTTATATTATGTTCTCCGTGCTTGGCCTCAGGGGGTCGGCAATCCGCGGCGATTTCATTCTGTACTTGCTGTCGGGAATTTTCCTGTTTCTGACCCATACCAAGGCTGTCGGTGCGATCATGGGATCGGAAGGTCCGACATCGGCGATGATGAAACACGCGCCAATGAACACTGCAATTGCGATTGCTTCGGCGGCGCTGTCCTCGCTGTATCTTCAGACGTTATCTGCGGCCTTGATCCTGTTTGTCGTCCATGTGGCGTGGCATCCGATTGTCATGGACGACCCGATTGGGACGATTGCGATGTTTCTGCTGGCCTGGATTTCAGGTGTGGCCGTCGGAATGGTCTTTCTGGCACTGAAACCCTGGATACCGGATGTGGCGACGATCATGTCTGTGGTCTACAACCGCGCCAATATGATCGCGTCAGGCAAGATGTTCGTTGCCAATGCAATGCCGAGCTATGTGCTGGCGTTCTTCGATTGGAACCCTCTGTTTCACTCCATCGACCAGGCGCGCGGATTTGCGTTCATCAATTACAATCCGCATTTCAGCTCGATCAGCTATCCCGTAACGGTCACAATCGTGCTCATGATGGTCGGATTGATGGGTGAGTTCTACACCAGACGCCAAGCCTCCGTCAGTTGGAGTGCCGGTCGCTAAAGCGCCACCACCCTGAGCGTCAGGTTGAGACGCCCGCCATTTGAGAGCAGGGTCGATGACCCCCCACGGATACGATCTATGCCGTGATAGGCGAGACGCGCCTCACCGCCCATCACGACCACATCACCGGACTTGAGCCAGATGCTCTCGGTGGGGTCCTTACGCGCGGTCCCGCCGATGCGAAAGAGCCCATCATCACCAAGACTGATGGAGACCACTGGCCAGTCGAAATCCACTTCGTCCTTGTCCTGGTGCAACCCCATCCGGGCGTTTGGGTGGTAGAAGTTTATGAGGCAGCAATCCGGCGAACGGTCGAGACCGGTAACCTCTGTCCAAACCTGCAAAACCGCATCTGGAATTTCCGGCCATGCCTGACCATTCGGGTGCGTCGCCTGATACCGATAGCCCAAGCGATCCGCGAACCACCCCAGACGACCAGCGCTCGTCATCTGCACGGACATCGGCTTTCCATAGGGCGTCAGAGGCGAAAACATTGGTGCCGCGGTGACGATCTTGCGAACCTCGCCGACCAATTGCGTCTGCGCCTCGCCGACCAGGAACTCTTTGAAAATCTTGAACCCTCGCACGGTCAGATCAGACTCAGACAAATTCAGCGCCTCGCACAACGCTCACGCCAACCGCAAACGATTCAAACTCTTGGCAAATTTCCAAAACACAGCTCAAATTTCTTGTCCCTCCGCGCCTTGCAGGCCCCAAACGCTCTCCCTATATACCATCCGAAATCCGACGGGGGCATCACCCCGATCAAACTTGGGATCGGAGGGCAGGGGCCATAACGGGCCTGTCTTCCACGACATCGCCGAAAGAAAGGACCAAAGAATGGCCAAAGTCATTGGGATCGACCTTGGAACCACCAACTCTTGCGTGGCCATCATGGATGGATCGCAGCCGCGCGTGATCGAGAACGCAGAGGGCGCACGCACCACGCCGTCGATCGTCGCCTTCACCGACAATGAACGCCTTGTCGGTCAGCCTGCCAAACGTCAGGCCGTCACCAACCCCGACAACACGATCTTCGCCGTGAAGCGTCTGATCGGTCGCCGGTTCGACGACAAAGATATCGAGAAAGATAAGAAGAACCTCCCCTACGCTGTCATCGATGGCGGCAATGGCGACGCATGGGTCGAAGCCGGGGGTGAGAAGTATTCTCCGTCACAAATCTCCGCTTTCATCCTGCAAAAGATGAAAGAAACCGCCGAGAGCTATCTGGGCGAAGATGTCACGCAAGCCGTCATCACCGTTCCTGCCTATTTCAACGACGCACAACGTCAGGCCACCAAAGATGCCGGTAAGATCGCCGGCCTCGAAGTGCTGCGGATCATCAACGAACCGACCGCGGCTGCGCTGGCCTATGGCCTCGACAAGAAAGAGACGAAAACCATCGCGGTCTATGACCTTGGCGGTGGTACGTTCGACATCACGATCCTCGAAATCGACGATGGTCTGTTCGAAGTAAAATCCACCAACGGCGATACGTTCCTTGGTGGTGAAGACTTCGACATGCGCATCGTGAACTACCTCGCCGAGGAGTTCAAAAAAGAGAACGGCGTCGATCTGACGAAAGACAAGATGGCCCTGCAGCGTCTGAAAGAAGCCGCTGAGAAAGCCAAGATCGAACTGTCGTCTTCCGCACAGACCGAGATCAACCAGCCGTTCATCTCGATGGACGCCTCGTCCGGTACGCCGCTTCACCTGGTGATGAAGCTGACCCGTGCGAAGCTGGAATCGCTGGTTTCTGACCTGATCAAGAAGTCGATCAAGCCATGTCAGGCCGCGCTGAAAGACGCCGGTCTTGCGACATCGGATATCGATGAGGTTGTTCTGGTCGGTGGTATGACCCGGATGCCGAAGGTGATCGAAGAGGTCACCAAATTCTTCGGCAAAGAGCCGAACAAAGGCGTGAACCCCGATGAGGTCGTTGCCTCTGGTGCGGCCGTTCAGGCCGGTGTTCTGCAAGGTGATGTGAAGGACGTTGTCCTTCTCGACGTCACTCCTCTGTCGCTTGGTATCGAGACGCTTGGTGGTGTGTTCACCCGCCTGATCGATCGCAACACGACGATCCCGACGAAGAAGAGCCAAATCTTCTCCACGGCTGAGGACAACCAGAACGCCGTGACGATCCGGGTGTTCCAGGGTGAGCGCGAGATGGCTGCCGACAACAAGATTCTCGGCCAGTTCAACCTCGAAGAAATCCCGCCCGCACCGCGCGGCCTGCCGCAGATCGAAGTGACCTTCGATATCGACGCTAACGGCATCGTGTCCGTCTCTGCGAAGGACAAAGGCACCGGTAAAGAGCAGGCGATCACGATCCAAGCCTCTGGTGGTCTCAGCGATGAGGACATCGAGCAAATGGTGAAAGACGCCGAAGCCAACGCCGAGGCTGATGCCGAGCGCAAGGAACTGGTCGAAGCGAAGAACCAGGCCGAAAGCCTGATCCATGGCACCAAGAAGTCGCTCGAAGAGCATGGCGACAAGGTCGACGGCTCCACCGTTGAAGCGATTGAACTGGCGATGAAGGCTCTGGAGGAGACTCTGGAAACCGAAGATGCCGGCAAGATCAAAGGTGGCATCCAGAACCTGACCGATGCCGCGATGAAACTTGGTGAAGCCATCTACAAGGCACAGCAGGATGAAGCTGCCGCCGCCGAAGATGCTGAGGATGACGATGATCGCCAACGCGGTGTCGATGAAGACATCGTGGACGCTGATTTCGAGGATCTGGACGACGACAAACGCGCGTGATCTTAACGCGCCCTGATAAGCAAGACCGGCTCCGCGTCATGGGGCCGGTCTTCGCCGTTTCAGGAAAGGGCATCTGAACATGGCAAAGCGTGATTATTACGATGTTCTTGGCGTCTCGAAAGGCGCGTCGGCGGATGACATAAAGAAGGCATTTCGTAGTAAGGCCAAACAGCTTCACCCGGACCGTAACGCTGACAATCCGAATGCCGAAGCCGAGTTCAAGGAAGCGAATGAGGCTTACGAGGTTCTGAAGGACGCCGACAAGAAGGCGGCTTATGACCGCTTTGGGCACGCCGCATTTGAGGGCGGCATGGGCGGCGGACGCCCGGGCACCGGCGGACAGGGTGATTTTGCCTCAGCCTTCTCGGATGTGTTCGAAGATCTCTTCGGCGATTTCATGGGCGGCGGCGGACGTGGCGGACGGCAGCGTGCCTCACGCGGGTCGGACCTGCGCTACAATTTGCGCGTCTCCTTGGAAGAAGCGTTCACCGGTTCGCAAAAGGCGATCACCGTGCCGACCTCCGTCACCTGTAGCTCTTGCGATGGCAGTGGTGCGGAAGGGGGAGCCGAGCCTCAGACCTGTCCGACTTGCTCCGGCATGGGCAAGGTGCGCGCGCAACAAGGGTTCTTCACGGTTGAACGGACATGTCCGACTTGCAACGGCATAGGTCAGATCATCAAGAATCCGTGCAAAACCTGTGGCGGCTCAGGTCGTGAGCAGAAAGAACGCGCGCTCTCGGTCAACATCCCAGCTGGAGTTGAGACCGGCACGCGTATCCGCCTCGCGGGTGAAGGCGAAGCCGGCATGCGTGGCGGACCGTCGGGCGATCTTTATATCTTCATCGAAGTGCAGGAGCATGAACTGTTTCAGCGCGATGGGGTCGACTTGTTCTGTCGCGTGCCGGTCTCTATGGCCACAGCAGCCATTGGCGGCGATGTCGAAGTGCCGACGATTGATGGCGGTCGCAGCCGCGTGAAGGTTCCTGCCGGATCGCAATCCGGTCGTCAGATGCGGCTGAAGAACAAGGGCATGCCCGCGCTTCGTGGAGCTGGAGCAGGGGACATGTTCATCGAGCTTGCTGTCGAGACGCCGGTGAACCTGACCTCGAAGCAGAAAGAGCTGTTGCGCGAGTTTGAGAAGCTGAGTGAGGAGAACAACCCACAGCTCAGCAAGTTCTTTTCAAAGGTGAAAGGGTTCTGGGACGATATGAAGTCCTAAGCCTTGAAAGCATCCACTTCGGCGCGGCTCGGAAACGCATCTGACGTTCCGCGCCGGGTAACTTTCAGCGCAGCGGCCTTAGCAGCGAGTTCCATGGCAGCTCTCGCGTCCATCCCCTGATCAAATCCAGCCGCCAGATAGCCCGCGAAGCAATCGCCTGCGCCAGTCGTATCAATGGGGTCGACTTTGACTGCAGGCACATGAGTAGTTTCTCCGGCTTCGATCAGGTCGGCCCCATCTGCGCCTCGTGTGATCAGAACGCGGGACACATCGACATCGCCGAGACTACCGGTCAGTTGCTCATGCTCCACGGCATTTAGAAGAAGCATATCGATATGCGGCAAGACAGCTTTAACGGCGGTGACCTCAAACGGAGCCGCCGAATAGAGAACTGTCATGCCGAGTGATTTCCCGCGCTCAGCCGCCGCTGCGCTGAGGTTCACCTCGTTTTGCAGCAGCAGAATGTCGCCCGGTTTCGCCGCGTCTAAAGCCGACAGCTCGGAAACCCCCAAAGTCGCATTCGCCCCCGGATAAAGCGTGATGACGTTCTCAGCATCGGTATCCACGATGATCGTGGCATTGCCGGTTGGTTGATCCCCGCGCAGGATGGACGCGGTGCCGACGCCGCGATCTGCCATTGCCTCAATCGCCCAATCTCCATCATCACCGACGGCACCAATATGCCGGACATCTGACCCCGCAAGTGCGGCAGCAATGGATTGGTTCGCTCCTTTCCCGCCGAGGCCGCGCGCGTATTCATTTGCGGCCAGGGTTTCGCCCGGCTCCGGCAAACGGTCCACATAATAAAAGAAATCCGCGTTAATCGAGCCGAGAGAAAAAATCGCCATCAGCCGACCCGGCAGGCAGCCATGACGGCCATGTTGAGAATGTCGTTGGACGTGGCGGTCGTGGAACATAGCTGTACCGAGTGCTCAGTCCCGGACAGAATCGGTCCGATCACCGTGGCACCGCCCATTTCCTGCATAAGTTTCACCGAAATCGATGCGGAGTGGCGTGCCGGAACAACGAGAATATTGGCGGGTTGAGTGAGACGACAGAACGGATATGTCTCTAGAACATCCGGGTTCAGAGCCACATCCACATTCATCTCGCCGTCGAACTCAAAATCAACACCGCGCTGATCGAGGACGCGCGGCGCATGGGCCATTTTCTCCGCCCGCTCCGACACCGGGTAGCCGAAGGTCGAAAAGCTCACGAAAGCAACGCGGGGCTCAAGGCCCAGAGATCGGGCCGTGTGGGCGGCGCGCTCGGCGATATCGGCTAGGTCTTCTTCATTCGGCCATTCATGCACCAACGTGTCCGCGATCAGGACAATGCGCCCCTTGCGCAGGACCGCTGTCACCCCGACGGCGCCGTCTTCTTCCGACACATCGAGCACGTGATTGATAAGCTGAAGCACATGCGCCGATTTTCGCGTCGCACCCGTGACCAGCCCGTCCCCGTGCCCATGCGCCAACATGAGCGCCGAGAAGACATGGCGGTCGCGCGCGGACAGCCGATGCACATCCTGATAGTCGTACCCTTTTCGCTGCAGGCGCGAATAAAGGAACTCTTTATAAGCCTCGAGATGTTCGGAGTTGGCCGCATTCACGACCGTCAGCTCGCGCACCGCTTCGCCCAGACCCGCCGCTTCCAGCTTCGTGCGCACATCATCCTCACGCCCGACCACCAGTGATTGCCCGAACCCGGCGCGTTGATAGGCAACCGCCGCCTTGAGCACGCGGACATCATCCCCCTCCGAGAAGATCATCCGCGACTGCGCTTTGCGGGCGCGGTTGTGCAGACCGTCCAGCATCGTCGCCGTCGGATCCATCCGGGCTTTCAGAATGCCTTCGTAGCTTTCAAAATCCACGATCGGTTTGCGCGACACAGCGGTATCCATCCCGGCCTGCGCGACCGCCGGAGGGATTTTGTGAATCAGACGCGGATCAAAGGGCGTGGGGATGATGTAATCGCGACCAAAGGCCAGTTTACGACCATAGGCGACGGCGACCTCGTCTGGAACATCTTCTCGCGCGAGCTCCGCAAGTGCCTCCGCACAAGCGATTTTCATCGCGTCATTGATCGTGCGCGCCCGGATATCGAGCGCACCCCGGAAGAGATAGGGGAAACACAGCACATTGTTGATCTGGTTGGGGTAATCCGACCGACCCGTGGCGACGATAGCATCTGGGCGAATCTCATGAGCATCTTCCGGCGTGATCTCCGGATCCGGGTTGGCCATGGCAAAGATCACCGGATTGTCGGCCATCGATTTCACCATATCCTGGGTCACCGCGCCCTTGGCCGAAACGCCAAGAAAGACATCTGCACCCTTCATGGCTTCTTCAAGCGTGCGGTCGTCGGTCTTTGCCGCATGGGCAGATTTCCACTGGTTCATGCCTTCTTTGCGGCCCTGGTAAATGACGCCTTTTGTGTCACAAACAATGCAATTGTTGTGCTTCGCGCCCATCGCCTTAATCAGCTCGATACACGCGATGCCCGCGGCCCCAGCACCGTTCAGCACTATTTTGCAGTCTTCGATCTTTTTCCCCGTCAGATGCAGCGCATTCAGCAACCCAGCGGCGCAAATCACGGCAGTACCGTGTTGGTCATCGTGGAAGACGGGAATGTCCATCTCTTCGCGCAGGCGCTGCTCGATGATGAAACACTCGGGCGCCTTGATATCCTCGAGGTTGATGCCGCCAAAACTTGGGCCCATGAGGCGCACCGCGTTGATGAATTCATCGGCATCTTCAGTATCGAGCTCGATATCGATCGAATTCACGTCGGCGAACCTTTTGAACAGGACCGATTTACCCTCCATCACCGGCTTTGACGCCAGCGCACCGAGATTGCCAAGGCCCAGAATGGCGGAGCCGTTAGAAATCACGGCAACCATGTTGCCCTTGGTCGTGTAGTCATACGCCGTGGCGGGGTCTTCGGCGATCGCCTCGACAGGCACCGCAACGCCCGGTGAATAGGCGAGGCTCAGATCACGCTGGGTCGCCATCGGCGTCGAGGCGGAAATCTCGATTTTGCCGGGCTTGGGCTCCAAATGGTAGGCAAGCGCTTCTTCGCGGGTGACGTTGCTTTTCTTGGGCATGCGGTGAGTCTCAAGTCTGTTGGGCCGAGACCTTTGGTAACTGGGAACGCGCCAAGTCACAATTCCGTCTTTCACCCGCCCGCCAGCCTGATTACTCTCTTTGAAACCACAGCGGGGGCTGTTTTGAGCAGTACAAAAACAACTGTCACACCGATGATGGCGCAGTTCCTTGAAATCAAGGAAGGCTATCCGAACGCGCTGTTGTTCTATCGGATGGGCGATTTTTATGAGTTGTTTTTCGACGATGCGGTTGCTGCCGCCGAGGCGCTCGATATCGCCCTGACAAAGCGCGGCAAGCACCTGGGCCAGGATATTCCGATGTGTGGAGTGCCGGTTCACGCCGCCGAGAACTACTTGCTTACTCTGATCCGAAAAGGCTTTCGGGTTGCCGTGTGTGAGCAGATGGAGGACCCTGCAGAGGCGAAGAAGCGTGGGTCAAAATCCGTTGTGCGGCGCGAGGTCGTCCGGCTGGTCACGCCCGGAACACTGACGGAAGACAGCCTTCTCGACGCACGGCAGAACAATTACCTTGCCGCCTTTGCGCAGGTTCGGGATGCATCCGCCCTGGCCTGGATAGATATCTCAACCGGAGAGGTTCGGGTGACCGATTGTCCGCCCGTCCGGCTTGGACCCGAGTTGGCACGCCTCGCACCGCGCGAGGTCCTGTTGCCCGAGGCGCGGGCAGAGGATTATGAGGATGTTGTTGCCGAAACCGGGGCAGCGGTGACGCTTCTCTCGGGCGCGAGTTTCGACTCTGTTTCTGCGGAAAAGCGGCTTCTTGACCTTTACTCGGTTGCATCCCTCGACGCGTTTGGCGGATTGGGGCGGTCGGAAGTTTCGGCGCTGGGCGCTTTGGTTGATTATCTCTCGATCACCCAGAAAGCATCACTTCCACATGTGCGCCCACCGACAAAGGAGCGTTTTGGTACGTCGATGCAGATCGATGCCGCTACAAGGCGCAATCTGGAACTGACGCAAAGCCTCAACGGTGGGAAGTCTGGCAGCCTTCTTGCCACAATTGATCGCACGCTTACCGCCGGGGGAGGGCGCCTGCTTGCGCGTCGGCTTTCGAACCCGTCGACCGATCTGAAAGAACTTTCTGCACGCCAGGACTGTGTTACCTGGTTTGAAGGCGATGATGCGGCCCGGAGCGACATTCGAGCGACGCTGCGCAAGGTTCCTGACATGGATCGCGCATTGACGCGTTTGTCGCTGAATCGAGGTGGGCCGCGTGACCTTGCAGCGATCCGGGATGGCCTAGATCAGGCTCTAAACCTGCAGAAAACGCTGAATTCTGTTCGATCGAGCGAACCGTTATTGTCCATCATTTCGGACATACGCGGTGACCGGGATTTGCACAGCCGCCTTGATGAAACACTTGTTGCCGAGCCGCCTTTGTTGGCTCGAGATGGTGGGTTTGTCGCGTCAGGTCACAGTTCCGAACTGGATGAATTACGGGCATTGCGAGATGACGGACGCAAGGTCATCGCTGGTTTACAATCGCAGTATTCCAAAGACACAGGCGTGTCGGCGTTGAAGATCAAGCACAACAACGTGCTTGGATATTTTATCGAGACGCCCGCCACGCATGCTCAAAAGATGCTGTCGGCACCTCTGTCAGAGACCTTTATCCACCGCCAGACGACCGCGAATGCTGTCAGGTTCACTACTGTCGACCTCTCCGAGATGGAAACGAAGATTCTGAATGCAGGCGGCGCGGCTTTGGACCTGGAGACCCAAATCTTCACGCAATTGGTCGATCTGGTTCTTGCTTCCGCCGACAAGATCAACCGCTGCGCAGAAGCGCTCGCCGAATTGGACCTTCATGCGGCCTTCGCCGAACTCGCCCGGTCGGAAAACTGGGTGCGCCCGGTTCTGGAAAATACCCGTGCGTTGGAGATTGAAGACGGTCGCCACCCGGTCGTGGAAGCCGCGCTGCGAACCCAGTCGGGCGCGCCATTTATTTCCAACTCAAGCAATCTGACCGCCGAAAAGTATGACGCGCGTATTTTGCTTCTGACCGGACCGAATATGGCCGGTAAATCGACCTATCTGCGGCAGACGGCAATAATCGCGCTTTTGGCCCAAATAGGGTCTTTTGTTCCGGCCAAATCCGCCAAAATAGGACTCGTGTCTCAGCTCTTTTCGCGGGTGGGTGCATCGGATGATCTCGCGAGGGGACGGTCCACATTCATGGTGGAGATGGTCGAGACCGCGTCGATCTTAAACCAGGCCGACGACCGCGCGCTGATCATTCTGGATGAGATCGGCCGCGGCACAGCAACCTATGACGGGTTATCCATCGCCTGGGCGGTTTTGGAACATCTGCACGAGGTCAATCGCTGCCGGGCCTTATTCGCCACCCACTACCATGAGCTGACAGCGCTCGGCGGGAAGCTGTCGGGCGTTGCCAACGCGACGGTTGCCGTCAAAGAGTGGGAAGGTGATGTCATCTTCCTGCACGAGGTTCGCGAAGGGGCCGCGGATCGGTCTTACGGTGTGCAGGTCGCGAAACTTGCTGGACTTCCCGAGGCCGTTGTTGACCGGGCGCGGGTCATTCTGGACCAGCTCGAGGCCGGAGATCGGGAGGGCAAGCGTGATGCAAGCGCCATGATCGATGATCTGCCGCTTTTTTCTGTTCCGCAGCAAACGCTGCCTCAGCCAAGGCCAGCGGTTGCTGCGGAACTGGACGAGCGCGTCGCGGCCATCCTGCCGGACGAGCTGACCCCACGTGAGGCGCTGCAACTGCTCTATGAGCTTAAGGACTTATCCCGGGGTGGATGACACGCCAACCTGCGCAGGGCGCAGCAGGCGATCATGCAGCACGAAACCCTCAGTCATCACCTGGATGATGTCGCCGGCTTTCGTGTCGGGCAAAGGCGCTTCAAACATGGCCTGATGCAGCTGCGGATCGAATTTATCGCCGACTTGCGGTGTAATAGGCTCGATTCCATGCTTTCCGAAGACGTTGGTCAGCTCACGCAAAGTGAGCTCAATACCCTCAAAAACAGCCTTAGCCGCTTCACGTTGCTCCTCGTCCGCCGCCTCAACCGCGCGTTTCAAATTGTCATAGACCGGCAGCATATCGCGCGCGAGTTTTGAGCCGCCATATTGTTCGGCTTCGCGGCGATCCCGTTCTCCGCGCTTGCGGCTATTCTCTGCATCAGCCAGGGCCCGCAAAAGACGATCCTTGAGCTGATCGCGTTCCGCCACGAGAGCCTCAACGGCATCGCCAACAACATCCTCTTCTTCCATCAGATCGACAGTTTCTTCCGCCATCGCTTCCAGATGGTCGGTTTGGAAGTCGTCCTCATCCTTCGGGTTCGTCATGGTCTATTTTCCACCACCAGAAATGATCTTGCCCACCAATTGGGCCGTGTAATCGACAATCGGAACGATGCGCCCGTAATTCAGACGAGTCGGACCGATGACACCGACGGCTCCAATCACCTTTCGGTCAGCGTTCATATATGGAGAAACCACCAAAGAGGAACCCGAAAGTGAAAAGAGTTTGTTCTCTGAGCCAATAAAAATTCGAACTCCTTCGCCCTCCTCCGTCAGATCGAGAAATTCGGCGATGTCGCGCTTGCGCTCGAGGTCGTCAAAGAGGGACCGGATGCGATCCAGATCGTCTGAACCCTCAGCCTCATCAAGGAGATTCGCGCGTCCACGCACGATCAGACGTTCATCGGATGTACCTTTGCTGTCCCAAATCGCGATTCCGGCCTCAATGAGATCGCCGCTGAGATCATCGATCTCCTTGCGGCGTTTGTCGATATCCGTTCGGACGTGTTGCTGGAGCGCCGAGATCGTGAGGCCTTCTGCAATCGAGTTCAGATAGTTTGCAGCCTCGCGCATGGCTGACGGAGTCAGGCCCGGCGGCGGGCTAAAGACCCGATTCTCCACATTCCCATCGGAGAACACCAAAACGGCTAGGGCGCGGTCGGCGGCAAGGCTGACAAACTCGATATGTTTGATCGGCGCTTCATGTTTCGGCGTCAGAACCAAGCTGGCACCATGGGTGAGGCCGGAAAGGGCATGTCCGACGCGGTCGAGCATCGACTCGACGCCTTCATCCGTGTCCCCAAGCTCCGCTTCGATTTTTTTGCGCTCGTCAGCCGGTAAGTCACCGACCTCGAGAAGCCCATCGACGAACATGCGCAGACCTTGCTGCGTTGGAATACGGCCCGCAGAGACATGTGGGCTGTTCAGCAGACCAAGATATTCGAGATCTTGCATGACATTCCGGATCGTTGCCGCGCTGACCTGTTCGCTCAAAGATCGGGTCAGGGTGCGCGATCCGACCGGATCCCCGGTTTCCAGGTACGACTCAACAATGCGCTGAAAAACCTCACGGCTGCGTGCATTCATATCATTCAGAAGATTTGGTCCGTCACTCATCTTCCGGTCCTGTTCGCCGACCCCGATTTCTAAAGGCCTTCGCACATGATGGTCAATCTGCTTGCAACCCGGAACAGGGCTGGCCTAAGTCTCTGGCAACTCTCGAAAGGACATCTCATGCGCCCTTCTGGTCGTGACTTAAATATGATGCGCCCGATTTCAATCGAAACCGATGTGACCCGACATGCGGAAGGCTCTTGCCTGATCAAATGCGGCGATACTCACGTGCTTTGCACCGCCTCGCTCGAGGAGCGTGTGCCGCCTTTTTTGCGCAATTCGGGGCAGGGTTGGGTGACGGCCGAGTACGGCATGTTACCACGTGCAACCCACACACGGATGCGCCGTGAAGCAAAAAACGGCCAGTCTGGTCGCACTCAGGAAATCCAACGTCTGATCGGGCGGTCGCTGCGTGCCTGTGTGGATCGCCAAGCAATGGGCGAGCGTCAAATCACCGTCGATTGCGATGTACTTCAGGCCGATGGCGGAACGCGTTGTGCGTCCATCACAGGCGGCTGGGTCGCTTTGAAGTTGGCGTCGAAGGCCCTTATGGCAGCGGGCGACATTTCGAGCGATCCGATCCTCGACAATGTTGCGGCGGTCAGTTGTGGGATTTATGCGGGACAGCCGGTCCTGGATTTGGACTACCTTGAAGACAGCGATGCCGGGACCGACGCTAATTTTGTCATGACGGGCAAGGGTGGAATGGTTGAGATTCAGGGGTCCGCCGAAGGCGCAACATTTTCCCGCAATGAATTCAACCAGTTAATGGACTTGGCCGAGCTCGGCGTTGCAGAACTCGTCGCAGCGCAAAATGCTGCTGTGGCGTAATGCGTCGTTTCACAGAAAACACGCTTCTGGTGGCGACCCACAATCAGGGGAAGCTTGAAGAGATTGCCGACCTGTTGAGTCCCTTCGGTATCAAGGTGACGTCGGCCAAGGCACATCAACTCCCGGAGCCCGAAGAAACAGAGACAACCTTTGTCGGTAATGCGCGGATCAAGGCACATGCCGCCGCTCGCGCCACCGGATTGCCAGCTCTTGCGGATGACAGCGGTATTGAAATCGATGCGCTGGACGGTGCGCCGGGTGTCTACACAGCCGATTGGGCCGAGACACCAAACGGGCGAGACTTTATAACCGCCATGGAAAAGACCCACGCCATGCTTGAAAAGAGTGGCGTGGCGCCTCCACACCGTGCACGATTTTGCTCAACGCTGGTTCTGGCATGGCCAGACGGTCACGATGAAGTCTTTGAGGGTCGTGTCGAAGGCCAGGTCGTTTGGCCCATGCGCGGGGATCAAGGCCATGGATATGATCCGATTTTTCAACCAGATGGATACGATGTCACTTTTAGTGAAATGGACAGATGGGCTAAAAATAAGATCAGCCATCGCGCCGCCGCGTTTCAGAAGCTTGTGACGATCTTTGGCAATTGAGAACTGGCAGCGCGGCGGTTTCGGGCTTTATGTCCACTGGCCTTTTTGCGAAGCGAAATGCCCATACTGCGATTTCAATAGTCACGTTGTAGATCGGGTGGATCAGTCCGATTGGGCTGAAGCATTTGAACGCGAGTTGGAACGGGCTGCAGAGAGAACGCCCAACCGTGTTTTGACATCCGTGTTCTTTGGAGGTGGAACACCCAGTTTGATGCAGCCAGAGACTGTTGGTCGTATCCTAGAAAAAGCCGCAAATCTCTGGTCTTTCTCTAATGACATCGAAATCACGCTTGAGGCAAATCCGACCAGCGTCGAAGCCGCTCGGTTTGACGGTTATCGGCGCGTTGGTGTTAATCGCGTCTCGATTGGAGCTCAGGCTTTTAATAATGCTGATCTTAAGGCATTAGGTCGATTACATAGTGTCGAGGACCTATGGAACGCGCTTGAAATTGCGCGCACGGCATTTGATCGCGTCAGCCTTGATTTGATCTATGCGCGTCAGCACCAATCTCTCAAAAACTGGGAAGATGAGCTGAAACAGTGTCTTTCCTTTGAACCTAAGCACCTGTCGCTTTATCAACTGACGATAGAGGATGGAACGGCGTTCGGGGCACGCCACAAAGCCGGAAAACTGCCGGGCCTCCCGGCAGACGAGGTGGCGGCTGATATGTTTGAGCTGACGCAATCCATGACCGAAATTGCTGGCCTTCCGGCCTATGAAATCTCAAACCATGCGCGTCCAGGCGAAGAAGCACGTCATAATCTGATCTATTGGCGCGGCGGGGATTGGGTTGGAATTGGCCCCGGTGCACATGGTCGCTTCGATGCTCAAACAGCAAGATATGCGACGACCACCGCCTTGAGTCCCGCCAAATGGTTGGCGGACGCGAAGACCGACGCTACCGAGTACCAGGTGCTATCGCCTGAGGACGCCGCGTTAGAATACTTGTTGATGTCGTTGAGAATGGCGGAAGGGTGCGACCTGCAGCACCTTGGGGCTCTCGACCTAAATCTCCATCAATCCGTGATATCAAACGCCGCCAGATACGATCTTCCGGTGACATATGATCGGGATCGGCTTCAGGTGACGGCAAGCGGGCGCATCTTGCTAAACGAAATCCTGACTCAACTCGTACGAGAAAGCGCCTGACATAGCCAATCGAGCTGACTGAGCGATTTGTAGTTCACCGTGACAGTGCCGGCCTCACCACCAGGCTTGTGATCAATCGATATTTTCATTCCCGTGGCCGCCGAAAGGTCCTGCTCGAGCGCGCGGGTATCGGCATCCTTTGCGACATGTTTTTTGGGACTTGATTTTTGCGTTTTGGAAGGTGTTGTTGCTGATTTTGCGAGCTTTTCCGTCTCTCTCACAGAGAGGCCCTCAGCAACAATCCTGCGGGCAAGTTCGGATGCGTTGGGCGCGACAACCAGTGCCCGTGCGTGTCCGGCGGACAATTGCTGTGTTCTCAAGAACTCCAGAACATCCTCCGGCAATGTCAGCAAACGCATAAGGTTCGCGATGTGACTGCGGCTCTTTCCCAGCGCTTTGGACAAGGCCTCCTGCGTGTGGCCAAAACGATCCTGCAGGCTTCTGTATCCCAGCGCTTCCTCAACAGGGTTTAGATCGGCGCGCTGGACATTCTCGATGATCGCAATCTCAAGCATCTCAGTGTCTGACAGATCCCGAATGACGACCGGAAGCTCGTGCAACTGCGCCTGTTGCGCTGCGCGCCAACGGCGTTCTCCGGCGACGATCTGATACCCCTGCACGGCATTGGGTTTCGGTCTGACAATGAGAGGCTGAATAATGCCCTTCTCTCTTATCGAATTGGCAAGGTCTTCAAGATCCCGCGGCTCGAACGATTTCCTTGGTTGATCCGGGTTGGGTTCGATTTGCTCCACTGGTACCAAAACCTGATCCGAGCGTGCTCCCGGCGACTTCTTTTGAGGAGCTTCAATATCCGCCATGAGAGCAGAGAGGCCGCGGCCTAATCCCTTTTTCTTATTATTATCAGTCACTTAAGGCCTCCGCTTCCTGCCCGTTCTTTTCTAGGAACTCGACCGCAAGGCGTTTATATGCTCGTGCGCCAGATGAGTTCGGATCGTAGTTAATGACCGGCATACCAAAAGATGGTGCCTCACTGAGTGTAACATTGCGGGGGATCATTGTCTGGAAAACCAGGCCCTTGAGGTTCTCGCGCGCGTCCATTTCGACGTGATGGCTGAGGTTGTTGCGCTTGTCGAACATCGTCAAAACCACGCCCTCCAATCGCAAATTCGGATTCGCGGCTTCGCGCACTTCACGAATTGTCAGCATCAGTTGCGACAGGCCCTCGAGCGCAAAGAACTCTGCTTGTAGCGGAACCAGAACCGAGTCCGACGCAACCATTGCGTTGATCGTCAGAAGGTTAAGCGATGGAGGGCAATCGATCAGAATAAAGTCCAATCCCAAGGCCTCAACATCCGAGGTTTTCAAGACGTCCCGGATGAGAAACGTGCGTCGACCCATATTGACGATCTCAAGATCGGCAGAACTGAGATCCGTTGTAGATGGCACGATATGAAGCCCCGGAACATCAGTCGGTATCAGAACATCCGAAAGCGGTTTCTGGTCGAGGACGAGGTCATATGTCGTCTTCTTTCGATCGGCGATATCGATAGCCAGGCCCGTTGACGCATTTCCCTGCGGATCGAGATCAATCAGGGCGACCTTGTAGCCCACTGATGCGAGCGCGGCGCCAAGATTAACTGCAGTCGTTGTCTTTCCAACGCCACCCTTTTGGTTGGCAACGGATATGATTCTGGGGGCCAATCTATGCGCTCTCTCTCGGTGCAACAGGGCTGGGTATCACAATAACGGATGAATCCATGTGACTGATGCTTGGTTGTTTTTCGTAAGTAAACTGCCATGATTCAAGCGCCGAGTTTATCTCATCGTCAGATTTCTCACCTTTAAGGAAAATAAAGTGACCGCCTGGTCGGAGATGCCTGTGACCCAGTGCAATGAGTTTTGTCACTGACGCGAGGGCTCTGGATGTAATGGCATCGGCGTTCACCGGCTCAATGGTCTCGATCCGGGCGCCCTGAACGCCGACAGCGAGATTCAGATTTCTGGCGACATGAGACAGGAATGCCGCTTTGCGCTTGTCGGCATCAACCAATTCGAACAGACGCATTGACCCGTGATCTCCATCAAGGATCGCCAGGACAAGCCCCGGCAAACCTCCGCCGGACCCAATATCGGCGACAACCTTATCTTTGGCGCTCAAAAGTGGGAATAACTGCGCGGAATCAAGGATATGCCTATTCCAAAACTCTGGAAGGGTCTTTGCTGAAACAAGGTTTATTTTAGTTGTCCAACGCCTGAACTCTTGGGCATACCAGCTCAGACGGTCAATTGTTTCACGTGAAACATTTTCTCTCTCGAAGAACTCGGCGCATTCCTTCGGGATGGACTCATGCACGGCGGCGCGACGCCTTAAAGACCTGCGCGAGAATGAGCGTTAGGGCAGCAGGTGTCATTCCATCGATGCGCGAGGCGTGTCCGATGGTTTTTGGGCGGATGCGGCGCAGCTTTTCTTTCAGCTCGGAAGAGAGACCGGCGAGGTCATCAAGCACAATATCTGTCGGTATCTCGATGTTTTCGTCTCTCTTCAGGGCTTCTATGTCTCGAGATTGCCGTTGCGTGTAGTTTTCGTACAGCGCATCACGTGCGACCTGCTCCACTGCATTCGCATCAAGTTCCTTGAGTTCTGGCCAAACGATTTGCAAATCTGCAAGATTAACCGACGGCAGCGCCAGGAGTTCTTTTGCCGTGCGTTTGCGACCATCTTTGTTCACATTGATGCCCTGGTTTTCGGCTTCATTTGGTGACATCTCGCAGGCAGAGAGCAGGTTACGCGCTCGGTCGATCTGGGCCACTTTCTCTGCAAAACGGTCTGCGCGCGCAGTTGAAACAATGCCCCATTCGATCCCGCGGGGCGTCAGGCGTTGATCTGCGTTATCGGACCGCAATTGTAGGCGAAACTCGGCCCGAGACGTGAACATCCGGTACGGTTCCATGACGCCACGCGTCACCAGATCATCGATCATCACGCCGATATAAGCTTCCGATCTCAGAAACTTGATAGGCTCGTCTTGCGTTGCAGCTCGCGACGCGTTCAGGCCGGCGACGATACCCTGCGCCGCCGCTTCTTCATATCCCGTTGTGCCGTTGATCTGTCCAGCCAAATACAGCCCATCCACATCCTTGACGTTCAACCCGTGGTCGAGCGCACGCGGATCGACGTAATCATATTCAACGGCATAACCTGGCTGCTCAATTTTCGCCGACTCGAGGCCTCGAATACTTGTGACGTAGGCCTCCTGCACGTCGATCGGCAACGAGGTTGAGATGCCGTTCGGGTAAACCGTTCTCGTATTGAGGCCCTCGGGCTCCAAGAAGACCTGATGTGAAGACTTGTCAGCAAATCGGACGATTTTGTCTTCGATGCTCGGGCAGTAGCGTGGTCCCACACCATCAATGTGGCCGCCATACATCGCTGATTTTTCGAGGTTTTCTCGAATGATCTCATGCGTGCGTGCGTTTGTATGCGTGATACCGCATGACACCTGATCCGCCTGTACGCGATCAGACATAAAGGAAAACAATGTGGGCTCTTCGTCACCGGGCTGATGCTCAAGGATATCCCAGTTTATCGTCCCGCCGTCCAGCCGTGGCGGTGTACCCGTCTTCAAACGCCCCAGCGGTAGCCCGAAATCATCAAATCGCGCAGCAAGCCGCTCAGCCCGACGGTCGCCCATCCGCCCACCGGCAATGGCTTTGTCGCCGATAAACATCGTGCCGCGAAGAAATGTGCCAGTCGTGACCACCACCGCTTTACTGCGTATCTCTGAGCCATCGCCAAGTACGACGCCATGCACGGAGGCATTCTCCATCACAAGATCGGTGACTTCGCCCTCGATAATCGACAACCCTGGAGCGCCCGTCAGAACCGATTGCACGAATTCGCGATATCGCCCCCGATCGCTTTGAGCCCTGGGGCCCTGGACCGCGGGGCCTTTACGTCGGTTGAGAAGTCGAAACTGTATGGCCGCATAATCGGCAGCCCGGCCCATAAGCCCGTCCATAGCGTCAATTTCACGAACGAGATGACCCTTCCCAAGGCCTCCAATCGCCGGATTACAGGACATCACGCCGATAGAAGCCTTGGAAAACGTGATCAAAGCCGTCTTCGCACCCGAGCGCGCGGAAACATAGGCGGCCTCCGCGCCGGCGTGGCCACCTCCTACAACAACGACATCGAAATCCGAATGTTTCACGTGAAACATGTCCTATTTTCCGAGGCAAAATGATGCGAAAATCTCGTCTAGCAGAGATTCTACGTCAACGCGACCAATAATGGCCTCCAATTGTCGAATTGCGATGCGAATATCTTCCGCCGCGATCTCCAGACTTTCCTGGTCGAACTCCAGCACTTGCAATGCGTGCGTCAGCGCCTCTACCGATCCCAGCATCCCGAGGCGATGTCTTTCGCGAATAACAAGCGATGAGTCCTGCGCCATATGTCCAAGCTTACTGGAGATTCTCGAAATCAGGGTCTCCAGACCGGCTCCCGTCAGACCCGACACCGAATTCTCGACTTCAGGCAGAAGGTCACCTTTCGCCAACACAACAATATCATCGTCGCTTGGTCGGATCGGCAGTCCCTCAGACCCAGCGGCATCTTGCAAGAACACCCTGAGGTCACACTGCTCAGCCCGTTGAATTGCCCGTTGGATACCGATTCTTTCCACCTCGTCTTGAGTCTCTCGCAAGCCCGCTGTGTCGAGGATGGTCACTGGAATTCCATTCAGATCCATCCGCACTTCGATGACATCGCGTGTGGTACCGGCAACGGAGGACGTGATGGCCGCATCCCGTCCAGCAAGCGCATTGAGAAGCGTCGACTTCCCGACATTCGGAGCACCAAGGATCGCCACCTCAAACCCGGTCCGAATACGTTCAGCAGCAGCACTTCCTTTAAGCTCCTGCTTCAGCTCACCAATCACGAAATTTAGAAGGCTCACAACTTCCGGTGAGACATCTTCTGGAACCTCTTCATCGGCGAAATCAATGGTCGCCTCCAACAAAGACGCCGCCCGGATAAGCTGCGTTCTCCAGGCGTCTGACTTCTGGCCAAGCGCACCCTGAAAGACGCGGAGCGCTTGTCTTTGCTGCGCCTCGGTCTCTGCGTCGATCAGATCAGCAAGGCCCTCAACTTGGGACAAATCAAGCTGGCCGTTTTCCAAAGCGCGCCTTGTGAATTCTCCTGGTTCAGCCAACCGCAACCCGTCAATGCCGCCAAGCACCCGCAAAAGCGAAGACACCACCGCGACGCTACCATGGCAGTGAAATTCAACACTGGCCTCTCCGGTGAAACTCGCGTTTTCTTCAAAGTACAAAACAAGCCCGCGATCCAGAACGTCGCTATTCTGATTTCGGAAGATGCGCAGCTTCGGGTCTCTGCTCTTAGGCTTGAAGCCTGCAATTATCTCACAAGCTTGAGCCGATTTTGGGCCCGAAACACGAATGATGGAAACGCCAGCCTTCCCATGAGCTGTTGCCATAGCAAAAATGGTATCCATAGCTTAATCCATTGATTTAAAATGGTTTTAAGCGTTCATAGAGTCGAAGAACTCCGAATTCGATTTAGTTTGTTTGAGCTTACCGATCAAGAATTCAATCGCATCAGTTGTCCCCATCGGATTGAGGATGCGACGCAGAACGAACGTTTTCTGCAGATCATTCTTATCGACCAACAGGTCTTCTTTCCGGGTACCGGATTTCAGAATATCCATTGCCGGGAACACGCGTTTGTCGGCAACTTTGCGATCCAGAACGATCTCGGAATTACCCGTACCCTTGAACTCTTCGAAGATGACCTCGTCCATCCGAGAGCCGGTATCGATAAGCGCCGTTGCAATGATGGTAAGGGATCCGCCCTCTTCGATATTCCGAGCCGCGCCGAAAAACCGCTTTGGCCTCTGGAGGGCGTTGGCGTCCACACCACCGGTCAAAACCTTGCCCGAAGACGGAACCACAGTGTTGAAAGCCCGCCCCAATCGCGTGATGGAATCAAGAAGGATCACGACATCACGCTTATGCTCCACGAGACGTTTTGCTTTCTCAATCACCATCTCTGAAACTGCAACATGCCGCGTCGCCGGCTCGTCAAAGGTGGAACTCACAACTTCTCCCTTCACAGAGCGTTGCATATCCGTCACCTCTTCCGGGCGCTCGTCGATCAGCAAGACGATCAGATAGCATTCCGGGTGATTTGCCTCGATGGAGTTCGCGATGTTTTGCAACAGCACGGTCTTACCTGTCCGCGGCGGCGCCACAATCAAAGATCGCTGCCCTTTCCCGATCGGTGCCACCAGATCGATGATCCGGGCTGACCGATCCTTTACCGTTGGATCAGCAAGTTCCATGGTCAGACGCTCATCGGGATAGAGCGGCGTCAGATTGTCGAAGCTTACCTTGTGACGTGCCTTCTCAGGTTCCGCGAAGTTGATCGCCGTTACCTTTGTGATCGCGAAATAGCGCTCGTTCTCTCCGGGCGCGCTCATCACCCCTTCAACCGTGTCACCAGTCCGCAAAGAGAACTGGCGGATCATGTCGGGAGAGACATAGATGTCATCTGGACCCGGCAAATAGTTCGCTTCTGGGGAGCGCAGAAATCCGAACCCATCTTGCAACACCTCCAGAACACCATCTCCGGAAATCTCCCACCCCTCCTCGGCACGTTCCTTGAGGATCGAGAACATAATGTCCCCTTTCCGCATTGTGGAGGCGTTCTCGATCTCAAGCTCCTCCGCCATTTCAACAAGATCGGCGGGGCTTTGCTTTTTGAGTTCGGCAAGGTTCAGGCGTTCTGGGCACATAGATACAACACGGATCCTGAGCGGGATCTCGTCTTTCATTTTGAGGTTGAAGGTGCAATCCCGGATGGGACGCAACGCCTACTTAGTCACGAGAGGCATGCGAGTCAATCGACCTCAGAATGGCCGCGCGATAACAGAGACGACAATCACGATCACCATCACGGTCGGCACTTCATTCATCAGTCGATAGCGTTTACCCGAAACTGCGTTGGTGCCAGAGACAAAATCTTTTCGTCGTAAGCCGAGCCAATGATGAAACCAGGTCAGCACCAGGACGGCGAGTGCCTTCGTCCAAGGCCAGATCTCTGACCAATCGACAATCCCTGGCGTGAAAACAAGGGCCAAACCAAACACCCACACAGCGATCATCGCTGGGTTCATAATCAAACGCAGCAATTTACGCTCCATCATTTGAAACAGCTGATCCGTTTCAGAACCGGTTGCGACGCGTTCGGTATGGTGAACAAACAGCCTTGGCAGATAGAAAAGTCCTGCCATCCATGCAATCACAGAAATAACATGCAGGCTCTTAGTCCAAGGATAAGCCAGAGCGAGAAAGTCGGTCATAAGAACCCCTCCGGCTCTTCCCATAAATTAAAATAGAAAAGAAAGAAAAGATGATGAATGATGTTGGGCACTGGATAGTGTGGATCAAATTCCCATGCACAGAGTTATCCATGGGGATATAGTCCAGCGCTAAGTATCCTCAGCCCCTAAAATATATATTATCATCAATATCTTAAATGAAAAATGGCCGAGATTTTCCGGGGATTATTCTGTGAACAAGATCGACAAAGTTTGGGTCGAGCTACGATAAACGAAGGGTTTTCCGCAGGGGAGAACTTTAGGACTGGAATTGCGCGAACTCGAACAGTATTTACTGGCAGTCCATCCGGAACATGATACTCCCACTCTATGCGCTAACGCCCCCCGACTTCTCCACAGAGTTATCACCCCCATGATTTCCCTAATCCTCGCCAGCGGCTCCTCATCCCGCGCCAAGATGTTGCAGCAGGCAGGGGTCCCCTTTCAGCAAATTGTCCCAAAAATCGACGAGTCTAATCTCAAACAAGCTTTGCTGCAGGACGGGGCATCACATCGCGATATCGCAGACACTCTAGCTGAGTACAAAGCACGTAAGATCTCACACAAACATCCTGAGGCGCTGGTGCTGGGAAGTGACCAGGTTTTGGAATTCAACGGCCAACTCATATCGAAATCCGAAACGCATGAAGAGCTGTTGGAGTGCCTCAGATCGATGCGCGGAAAAACTCACACGCTGATCTCTGCCGCCGTTATCTTTGAAGACCTGAAACCGGTTTGGCGCTCCGTCAAGACAGTCCGGATGACAATGCGCGCCCCAAGCGAAGCTTACCTGAAAGACTACATTGATCGGAACTGGGATCAGATCAAATGGTGCGTCGGTGGATACCAGTTGGAGGGCGAAGGTGCGCGCCTTTTTGCGGATGTTCGGGGTGACTATTTTACAGTGCTTGGAATGCCGCTATTAGATGTTCTGTCCTACCTGACCCAAAGAGGCGCCATCTCGGGATGAAACCAGACAGAATTCCTTTGGCCGGTGTGATCGGACAACCCATCGCACATAGTAAATCTCCGCGACTTCACGGCCACTGGCTCGCGCGCTACGGGATCAAAGGGCACTACATTCCGATGGAAGTGCAGAGCAATGATCTATCTCGTGTCCTAGCATTGCTGCCAAAGATTGGGTTCCGCGGCATCAATGTAACGATCCCGCATAAGGAAGCTGTTCTGGAGCTGGCGGATGTCATCACCGATCGCGCAGCGCTGATAGGGGCGGCCAATACACTGACATTTCAAAGCGATGGTAAACTGCACGCGGACAACACAGATGGTGTCGGCTTCATAGCAAGTCTCAAACAATCGGAACCTGATTGGGCTGCAAAATCTGCACCTGCGCTTGTTCTAGGAGCCGGAGGTGCATCCCGTGCCATCGTAGCGGCCCTGTTGCAAGAGGGATGCCCGGAGATCGTGCTTGCCAACCGAACCCGCGCACGCGCCGATGCGCTGAAATCTCACTTTGGCGGCAAGATATCCGTCATCGATTGGACTCAAGTTACAGGCGTGTTGTCGGAAATTGGTACATTGGTAAACACCACGTCGTTGGGCATGGTCGGCAAGGAAGACCTCAGAATACCACTCGATGACTTGGCATCTTCGGCGATTGTCACAGATCTCGTCTACACCCCGCTCAAGACTCAACTTTTGCTTAATGCGGAGGCGGTCGGATGCAAAACTGTAAACGGTCTGGGCATGCTGCTGCACCAGGGCGTGCCTGGATTTGAGCGCTGGTTTGGGCGAAAGCCGGACGTCGATGATGCGGTCCGCCGCGCGGTGATGATGTGAGCCAGTCGCCACGTCTGTTGGTTCTGACCGGCTCCATCGGAATGGGCAAATCGACCATTGCAGAGATGTTTGACGATCTTGGTATTCCTGTGTGGGATGCCGACGCCGCTGTGGCCAAGCTTTATGATGTTGATGGTGCTGCAATTCCTCCTCTGATCGAACTTGTTCCTGATGCCATCAGAGGCGGGAAGGTCAGCCGGGATGCTCTGCGTCGTGCAATTTCTGACAATCCCGAGCTGCTCACAGAGATCGAGAAGATCATCCATCCTCTCGTCGCCGCAGATCGCGAAGCCTTTGTGCGGGCTCATGAAGATGCCGATCTGATTTTGCTCGATATTCCGCTCTATTTCGAAACAGGCGCAAAATTGGATGCGAAGGTGCTTGTCGTTACTGCGTCGGAGGAGATTCAGCGCGCCCGTGTCCTGTCACGTGGCACCATGTCGGAAAAGGAGTTTGAACTGATCAAATCCCGTCAGATGCCAGACGCAGAAAAGCAGAAGCGGGCGGACTACGTGATTGAAACGCTGACCCTTGAGCAAACCCGACAGGCGGTGCAGACTCTGGTCGAAAGTTTGAGGGCAGCTTGATGCGCGAAATCGTGCTCGACACGGAAACCACCGGGTTTGAACCTGAAGCGGGCGATCGGATCGTTGAGATTGGTGGTGTTGAACTGCTCAACCACATGCCGACCGGTCGGACGTATCACCAATACATCAACCCCGAGCGCGCCATGCCGCAGGAGGCGTTCGAAGTACATGGCCTTGGCGATGATTTCCTGCGCGACAAGCCGGTCTTCAAAGACATCGCCCAGGAATTTGCAGATTTTGTTGGCGCCGCGCGGCTTGTCATTCACAACGCCGCCTTCGACATGAAATTCCTGAATGCCGAGCTTGGATGGGCTGGGCTACCGAAGCTCCCGATGGATCAGGCGCTCGATACACTCGCTATTGCGCGGAAAAAATTCCCCGGCTCACCCGCGTCCCTCGACGCTTTGTGCCGTCGCTTTGGTGTCGATAATTCGGCGCGGGAGAAACACGGGGCACTGCTCGACAGTGAAATCCTCGCAGAAGTGTATCTGGAGCTCATTGGCGGTCGCCAACCTGATTTCGCGCTCGCGCAATCTTCCACAAAGTCCAGCGATGGCGCGCCATCAGACGATTGGCGTCCGGCGCCGCGTCCAAAAGCTCTGCCATCTCGTTTGACCGAAGACGAGAAAGCCGCCCATGAGGTGTTCGTGGACGGCCTTGGTGAAACTGCGCTCTGGCGGACACTTTAGGCGTCTGCGGTTTTCCCAGCTTCCGCATCAGACTGTGCGCGGCGCGCCAGCTCATTTCGATAAAGCGCAAGGAAATCAATGGTTTCCAGATTCAGCGGCGGGAACCCACCATCGCGCGTCACGTCACTGACAATGCGGCGAATGAACGGGAACAGCATCCGCGGACATTCGATCATCAGGAACGGATGCAATTGCTCCTCCGGCACGTTCTCGACAATGAACACACCGGTATAGTCCAACTCCATCAGGAAGATCGGCTTGCCTTCCCCTTTGGTCTTTGCGTTCACTTCAAGGCGGGTCGAAACCTCATATTGGTTGTCAACATTGCGTTTCTTGGCATCGAGGTTGACCTGCACCTGAATATCCGGCGTCGCATCGCCATCGCCAATTCCCTTTTGGGCAGCGATGTTCTCAAAGGACATATCCTTGATGTATTGCGCGGCGACTTGCATGCGCGGCGGGGTCGGTGCCTGAGCGGCTGCGCCGTTCTCTTCGGCCATAAAACTCACTCCGATAAATTGCGTGTTGCGCCTTGCCTAACAGGTCAAGGCAGGGGTCTCAATGCCGTGTCCAGCCCGATGGTGATTGGCCCGGTCGGCGCGGTCTTTCCTGATCGAGGTCCTCAAACTCACCGTCGATAATATCACCCGGGGATGGTCGCGGTTCGGCGTGCGGATGGCCAGTATGAACAAAGCTCTGAACTTTCACGCGGGACCGAATCCAGCGGAAAATCGCCAAACGCACCGGCGGCACCAGAAGCGCAAATCCGACAGCGTCGGTGAAAAAGCCAGGGGTCAAAAGCAGCAACCCCGAAGCCAAAATCATTGCACCATGGGCGATGGACTCGGTCGGATCGCGAAGATCACGCAGGTTTGTTTGAATTTGTGACAAAGCCATAAGGCCCTGAGCGCGCACCAGAAAAGTGCCCAGAATTGCGGTTAAAATAACGATTCCCAAGGTCGGCCAAAGGCCAAGCCAACCACCCACCTGGATAAAGAGGGCGATCTCAACGATCGGGATCGTCACAAAAAGCAGAAAAAGCCACATATGCGGGTCCTTTGGCACGGTCGGTCAGGTGGACTTGTCGTCCCCCACACCCTACATAGGTTGGGGTGCCAAAATTTGCTATGGTTGCACTGTCCAGAGGGTCCAATGAGCAACGACATGATCCAACTTCTCGTATTGGCCGGGATTGCCGTCTTTCTGATTTTACGGCTGAAAAACGTCCTGGGAAGCCGGGAGGGTTTCGAAAAGCCACCTGTGGCGATGCCGGAGGCGAATGACAGCGCTGCGCGCAACCGTCAGAATTTCGAAGTGATCGAAGGCGGCGCGGATCGCGACATCATTGATCATGTGGATGAAGATTCCGACGCGGCGAAAGCCCTGGCGGATATGAAACGCGCCGAGCCGAGCTTCGGTGTCAGTGACTTCCTGGAAGGCGCACGTGGTGCCTATGAAATGATCCTCATGGGGTTCGAGCGGGGCGAACTGGACGATATCGCGCCGTTCCTGTCTGACGACGTGAAAGCAGCATTCGCCAGCGTCATCGATCAGCGCGCCGAGAAAGGCCTTCTGGTTGAAGCAAATTTCGTCGGCGTGCGTGAGCTGACTCTGAAAGAAGCAACCTTCGATCCCGAGACCAAAGAAGGTGATATCACCGTGAAATTCATCGGTGAGCTGACATCGGTTGTGCGCGACTCAGCGGGGGATATCGTCGAGGGCGACCCGAACGCGATCAAGAAACAGAAGGACGTGTGGACCTTCTCTCGCATCATGGGGTCGAAAGATCCGAACTGGCAGCTGGTCGCGACCGGGGGATGAGGCTTGGCCGCCGGGCAGCCAGTTTTGCGGCGGGGCTGTTCATGGGCCTGAGTTCTGCACATGCCTCGGGCAGTTACGAAATCCTGAAATTCTCTGATCTCAAGGGCTGGGAAGAGGACGACCACGCGGCAGCGCTCAACGTGTTTCGAGAGACATGCCAAGACATTGACGACCCGGAATGGTCCTCGCTTTGCGGGTTCGCGACCAGCCAACCGACCGCCCAAGCCTTCTTTGAACTGTTCTTCCGCCCGGTGCTGATCGGGGGTGAGGAACCGGCGCTATTCACCGGTTACTACGAGCCGGAACTCCGCGGCTCGCGATACCGAGGTGGGCAGTACCAATACCCGCTCTATCGCAAACCGCCAGAACTCGCCGCCGGAACGCGCTGGCATTCCCGTGCCGAGATAGAAACGCAAGGCCTACTCGAAGGGCGTGGGCTCGAGATTGCTTATATCAACGACCCTGTCGACGTCTTCTTTCTGCAAATTCAGGGCTCGGGCCGCGTGAGGCTGGACGACGGATCGGCCATCCGGGTCGGCTATGGCGGCAAGAACGGCCATGACTATCGCTCCATCGGGCAGGAACTGATCCGTCGCGGTGTCTACCAGCCGCATCAGGTGTCCGCACAGGTGATCAAGAATTGGGTGCGGCGCAATCCGGCGGAAGGGGCGGACCTGCTGAGGCACAACCCGTCATTTGTCTTCTTCCGGGAGGTCTCGGAAGTGCCCGCCGACAAAGGACCGCTCGGCGCGATGAATCGCTCGATCACAACCATGCGCTCCATTGCGGTTGATCCAAAATATACGACCCTCGGCGCGCCGGTTTGGATCGAGAAGGGCGGGAAAGACCCGATTAACCGTCTGATGATCGCGCAGGATACAGGCTCCGCGATCAAAGGCGCGCAGCGGGCGGATATCTTCTATGGCACCGGCCGTGCCGCTGGCTTGGAGGCGGGCCGGATCAAGGACCCGGGCCGCATGGTCGTGCTGATGCCGATCCAAACCGCCTACGCCCTGGCGCCTGGCGGCTGATCCAATGTCCCGTCGGAAGAAACGTGTCCTCAGCCCGGAGGAGCAACGCCTTTGGGAGGCGGTGAAGACGACGGCAACGCCGCTTCAACCGGAACTCAAGACATCGGTAACTTCCGAATTCGCGTTGACGCGGCCGAAGAAGAAACCAGTTGCGACCGATCTCTCGCCTTTGGCTGCACCGAAACAGCCAGCCAAATCGACCACCGGCAAGTCCAACCTTGTTCCTGAATTGGCGGACCGGCTGAAGGCGGCCCCGGTTCAGATGGATGGCAGGACATATCGCAAGATGAACCGCGGCAAGCTGAGGCCAGAGGCGCGGATCGATCTCCATGGCATGACGCTGGATCAGGCACATCCCGCGCTCGACCGGTTCATTCGCCGCGCCCATGCGGATGGCAAACGTCTGGTGCTGGTCATCACCGGTAAAGGCAAACCGCGGGATGACGGCGGACCGATCCCGACGCGCCTCGGGGTGCTGCGCCACCAGGTGCCGAACTGGTTGGCTCAAGGCGCGCTTGCGCCGATGGTCTTGCAGGTGACTTTGGCCAGTCCGAATTATGGCGGTAGTGGCGCGTATTTCGTCTATCTACGGCGTCAGCGGTAGGTTGCGACGCACGCTTGTAATGCCGATCAAAGCAAGTCCCGCGGCGGCGAAGAAGTAAATCGCGATCCAGACAAGTTGGGTCTCATACCCGATCCCGGCATCGATTAGCGCACCGGTCAGGCCCGGGCCAATGGCCGATCCCAACACCATGATCGCAGAGGCGAGCGCCTTGATAGAACCCAGAAACCTTGTGCCAAAGAACTCCGCCCAAAACGCAATGGGTACGGTGGCCTGTAAGCCCGAGGTAACTCCGATCAAAACAATTCCGAAACTCCCGACGAGGAGGCTTTCTGTGGTCGAGAAGACAATGTACCCGAAGGCCGAGAAGACACCATAGAACGGCATCATCCGCGAGGTCCCGAACCGGTCGATGAGAAAGCCCGACAGGACCATCACGCAAACCGCTACTCCGGTGTAGATCGGGAACAGGCTGACAAGTTGCAGGTGGCTCCAGCCTTTCAACTCGGCCAGGTGAACTTGCAGAAAGAAGAAGGCGGTTCCAAAGGCTGGGGGTCCCAGAAGGGTTGGCATAATCAGCCAAAACAGCGGCAAACGCAGCACGTCTCCACGGGTCCAGTGTCGGTTCTCCATGCCAACCGCTTCGCTTTCCGTTGCGATAGCTTGCGGCGTGCGTTCCTGGCGGAGAAGGGTCACGACGACCGGTACAAGCGCGAGGGCAACGCCCGCGGAAATCACCCAAAGCACGCGCCAATCCATCGTCACCAAAAGGCCAACGAAGATCAGCGGTAACAAAGCTTCGCCGATGGCATATCCCAGTGATGCGATGGCCAACGCGCGTCCTCTCGCCGCGACAAACCATCGAGCCATGGCCACTGCCGCGATATGTCCAGCCATGCCTTGGCCCGCGAAACGCAGTAAAAAGATCACAATGGGCAATAACCAAACAACGGACACCCACGCGGCCATCAGGCAGGCGAAAGCCAGGAGCACAAGGATTGACCCGCCCAACACACGGACGCGAAAAATGTCGGTCAGGGAGCCCGCCCAGACCATGAGAATGGCGGAGGCCAGAGTGCCCGACATATAGAGCAGACCCCAATCACCGTGGCTGAGGCCAAAAGCGGCCTGAAACTCGCCAGCAAAGACCGAGATGAAAAAGGTCTGCCCGAAGGAGGACGAGAAAGTCAGAAGAAAACCCGCCGCGAGCCATTTCGCATTCTCGCGGATAAAGTGCAGCGTGTTCACGGCCCAGCCGCAGGACTTCCACTGCCGGTGATTGGTTGCAGAATGATCCGCGTTGCGTTTTGCACAGTGATCACCGTTCCTGGCAGAAGTCCCGCGCGTGTACTCCGGTCGCGAGAAAATGCGGTATCGAAATCCTGCACCCGTCCGAGGATCTGCAGAAGTGCCGGTGAATTCGCGATCGCGAAATGGTTCAGCGGATCGCCATCGCGGAAAGCGGTCACGTCGATGAACGTGATGTCATATTCGGACAACTCCGAGACATCGCTGAGCCGTCCAACACGGCCCCTTTGCCCCGTGATCCGCTCAGCGAGCCCGAGCGCGCGATCATTCTCGGATGTGAACACCACGAAGGGTTGCGGCAGGGTGCCGATCTTCTCAACCTGGGTCTTGAAGAGTTGTTGATCGATGTCGGGGCTCATCAGGACAACACCGTCGATGCCCGACAGCGACTTGCCGCGGAGCCGCATCTGGCGCAGAGCTTCCATGGTCACGAGACTACCAAGCGAATGCGCAACTACGATCACATTCTCCGCATTGCTGCGGCTCAATAGAGTGATCAGACGTTCCAGATCGTCCCGCGCAAAAAGCGCACTGTCACGGTCGTAGACATATCCGAGCGGATGTCCGGCAGAGGGCCACGAATACTGCACCGCGATCCCGGGCAAATCCAGATCATGCCCGATCTGCGCCATTCGATAGAGCCCATCGGCAAAGCGGCTGTTGAACCCGTGAATGAAGAGCGACACTTCTCTTTCGCCACGAGGTCGCTTGGCCAGCTCTGCGTTGATCTTCCTCAGAAAACTTCTGTCGGTGTCATAGACATCGGTGCCAGCCAGAAGAAAGTGCTTCTCGGGATCGGGCGTCCCGCGCGGCCACTCGATTTTGCCAGCCTCATGAGCAGCTGGAATGGAGACCACGGCTTCGCCGAAGATCAGCCCTGTCCGTCGATCTCCCCCGAAGGGCAAGTGATCGAAACCACGATTGGTTGCGAAATAAACCGGTCGCAGGATGGAGGTAGTGGCACCGTCTGGTATGCGCGCAAGATTTCCTCGGAATGTGCATGCGGTGAGGAACACCAGCGCAAAGAGGAGGAGCGCACGGTTCATCTCCGGTCAGAGAACATAGCGACTGACGTCAGCCGACTTGCTCAATTCTTCCAGGTGATCATTCACGAAATCTGCATCCACAGTTACCGTTTCCCCAGCTCGGTCGGGGGCCGTGAAACTCAACTCCTCAAACACACGCTCCATAACGGTATAAAGCCGTCTCGCCCCAATATTTTCAACGCTCTGATTGACTTCTGCCGCGATTTTCGCGAGCGCCGCGATGCCGTCCTCGGTGAAAGTCACGGTCAGGTCCTCCGTCCCCATGAGAGCCGAGTATTGCAGGGTCAGGGCGTTGTCCGTTTCCGTCAGAATACGGACAAAATCCTCTTCCGTCAGGGCCCGCAACTCGACGCGGATCGGCAAGCGCCCTTGCAACTCGGGCAGAAGATCAGAGGGTTTCGCGATGTGAAAAGCACCGGATGCGATGAACAGGACATGGTCGGTTTTTACCGGCCCATGTTTGGTGGAGACGGTTGTTCCCTCGATCAATGGCAGCAAATCGCGTTGCACGCCCTCGCGAGAGACATCCGCTCCGCGCGCGTCAGAGCGGGCGCAGACCTTGTCGATCTCATCAAGAAACACGATGCCGTTCTGTTCGACGGCATCAATCGCGGCCTGCGTCACCGCTTCCTGGTCCAAAAGCTTGTCGGCCTCTTCCTCGATCAGCAGATCGTAGCTCGCAGCCACCGTCATCTTGCGTCGTGTGGTGCGACCGCCCATAGCTTTGCCGAAGATATCTCCGAGGTTCATCGCCCCACCTCCGGCCATGCCACCGGGTTGGCCCGGGATTTCGAACATTCCAAACGGATTGGAATTGTCGGCGACATCCAGCTCGATCTCTTTGTCGTCCAGCAACCCATCGCGAAGCTTCTTGCGGAACATCTCCCGGGTGCCGTCGCGCGCGCCGTCGCCAGCCAAAGCCGAAATGACCCGCTCCTCTGCCGCTTCATGTGCAGCCGTCTTGACGTCTTCGCGCATCTGCTCGCGCACCATAATGATCGCCGCATCAACCAGATCGCGAATGATCTGCTCGACATCGCGGCCGACATAGCCAACTTCGGTGAACTTCGTCGCTTCGACCTTCAGAAATGGCGCCTTTGCAAGACGAGCCAGCCGACGCGAAATTTCCGTCTTACCGACGCCGGTTGGGCCAATCATCAGGATATTCTTGGGATAGACTTCATCGCGCAGATCGTCGCTTAACTGCTTGCGCCGCCAACGATTGCGCAGGGCTACGGCCACAGCGCGCTTGGCATCCTTTTGACCAATGATGAAACGGTCGAGTTCCGAGACGATTTCGCGCGGGGTTAGATCGGTCACGTGAGAAGTCCTAATTCTTGGTATCGCTCAGACATAGGCGCGTAGGGCACAGACACAAGGCATGGTTTCACGCGCTTTAACGATTGTGTGACGGGGGGTAGCGCGAATGCGCAGGAGTGTCGATAGTGCCTCCAACATCACGATAAGGAGCCCCCAGATGGATCGTCGTCTCTTCCTCACCGCTGCTGTCGGCCTTGGCGCAGTAGCAGCTCTTCCTGCGATTGCCGGTGGTCATGGCCGCCTCGGCAAATTCAAAGGTGCAAGCAACCATGTCACCACAGGCACGGCCGAGTTGACCAAAGATTCCGTGCAGCTTCTGTCTGATTTTACCTTTGACGGTGCGCCTGATCCGAAAGTGGCGCTGGGGAAGGATGGCTATGATAAAAACACGCTGATGGGCCCGCTCAAGAAGAACACAGGTGCCTCGACCTACAAACTGCCCGCCGGCATCAACCCCGATGATTACAATGAGGTCTGGATTTGGTGCGAGCGGTTCAACGTGCCTCTGGGCGTCGCCAAACTCGGCTAAGCTCTATTTAGGGACCGCTAGCCCATCGGCGTAAGGTGGCAGGCGGTCTTTACCCGGAAAATCCGGTAGCGCGCCCATCACCAGGGCGCGCATTTGTGTCCAGAAGGCGCCAAGACCGGTGACAAAGGCCCCCAAGACCAGAAGTGTCAGCACCGGCGCCCAGTCGGTGCCGGTATCCGCAATCGCCCCCGCGATCAGGAGCCCCATATAGATCAACCCTGCGGTCAGGAAGCTGCGTCGGTCGATGATGATTGCCAGAAGCGTGAATACAATCAGTGCGACAATTGCCAATGTGGTGCCGACCAAGCCTCCGACCTGATAGTTCGACATCACCAGCGTGTTCACGAGGGCAGGGGCCGCGAGCAAATGCAGCCAGAACGCCGTCGAGGCATAGCGACTAACGCGGTGCGGGTCCTTGATGTCGAATGAGATGGCAGCGATGAACGCGATCACACCAAACACGAGCGTACCGACCGCCACGTGGGGCGCGCCGCGCAGATCGAAGAAACTCGTTGGATCGTCGATGGTTTGAAGTAAGGCCGGATCGATCATTCCGATGACGCCAAAGATCGCGATCAACCCAAAGATCCCCAATGGCACCATCGTAAAGGGCGGGCGGAACAGTCTGAAATAGCCAAGCATCATGGCCATACCGACAACTCCGAGGATCAATAGATCTCTCGGCAGGGGCTCCGGCTTGTCCCAAATCGTGAGTGCCGTGATGACGAAGCCACCGCTCAACGCAAATGAAATGCACAAAGCGATGGATGGCAAACTCATCCGCCGTTTGCGCGTGAAATAGAATGCGAAAGCAACCGAGAGGGCTGCAGCGACGAATGGTATGGACGCACCGTCGCCGAAGATTGCGGACAGGCCGAGCAATCCGGAGATGAGCAAAACCAGCCCAACAGTCACAAATATCTCGGCAAAGCCTTTGAACAGCTCAAACGGCTCGTCATCGCCGATCATATTTGCCCGGTAACCCTGGCGCTGATCCGCCAGCGCAATCAACCGGGTCGCTTGCGCCTCATCGAGAATGCCGGAGGCGACCGCCGCCCGCAGATCGTCTCGAGAGACGCCCGCCTCAGCCACTGATCGTTTCCACCGTCAGATTGCCATTGGTGTAGACGCAGATATCGGCCGCAATCGCCATCGCCTCTCGCGCGATGGTTTCGGCATCCTTGTCGCTTCCCATCAGGGCCCGCCCAGCGGCCAGCGCGTAGTTCCCGCCAGACCCGATCGCGGTGATGTCATGTTCCGGCTCCAGAACATCGCCTGCACCGGTGATCACGAAGAGATCGCTCCCATCCGAGACAATCAGCATCGCTTCGAGGTTCTTGAGGTATTTGTCCATCCGCCAGTCCTTGGCGAGCTCAACAGCCGCCCGCGCCAACTGCCCGGGGGTGGCTTCCAGTTTGGTCTCTAGCCGCTCCAGCAGAGTAAACGCATCCGCCGTCGATCCGGCAAAACCAGCCACAACATCCATGCCGCCCGGTTTGATCCGCCGCACCTTCTTCGCGGTGCCTTTGATGACGGTCTGACCGAGGGACACTTGACCATCACCCGCAATCACGACTTTTCCGCCTTTGCGCACGCCAATGATCGTCGTGCCGTGCCAACCGGGAAAATCTGTCTCAGCCATGCCCATCTCCTCAATTCGCCTCATATAGGCATGCCCGACGCGACATGCAAAGATCGACCGTGGGCTTCATTCTGGCGAAAATACTCCGGGGAGCGCGAGGGGCTGGCCCCTCGCATCGGTCGGATTTCCAAAGGAAATTCGAAATCGGGATCAGAGCGTGCGCTCGACCTCTTCGCGCTCAAAAATCTCGATCACATCGCCCTGGCGGATGTCATCATAGTTCTCAAACGCCATACCGCATTCCTGACCGGAGATCACTTCAGGCACTTCATCCTTGAAGCGCTTCAGTGTTTTCAGCGTGCCTTCATGGATCACGACATTGTCGCGCAATAGACGGACGCCGGCAGACCGCCGCGCCACGCCTTCTGTCACGAGACAGCCCGCAACATTGCCGACACCGGTGACGCGGAAAACCTCCTTGATCTCGGCATAACCGATGAAGTTCTCTTTGATTTCTGCAGACAAGAGGCCCGAGGCGGCGGATTTTACATCATCCACAAGGTCGTAGATGACCGAGTAATAGCGGATCTCGATACCCTTTTGGTTCGCGGAATTCCGCGCTGGTGCATTCGCGCGCACGTTGAACCCAAAGACAGGCGCGCCAGAGGCTTCTGCCAGACCGATATCGGATTCCGTGATCGCACCCACACCGGAGTGCAGAACGCGCACGCGCACCTCTTCGTTGCCGATCTTTTCCATCGCCTGAACAATGGCTTCGGCGGAACCCTGCACGTCAGCCTTCACGACAATCGGCATCTCCGAGACATTTTCGTCCGCCTTCGCATTCGCCATGAGCTGTTCAAGCGTCGTCGCCGCACCGGCGGCTGCCAGTTTGTCCTTGGCGGCTTTCTCGCGGTATTCAGCGATTTCGCGGGCCTGTGCCTCTGTATCGACCACATTCAAAACGTCGCCCGCTTCTGGCGTACCGTTCAGACCAAGCACTTCGACGGGAACCGAAGGACCTGCTTCTTTCACGCGCTTGCCCTGGTCGTTCTCCATCGCGCGGACTTTGCCCCATTGTTCACCCACGACGAAGATATCGCCCTGTTTGAGTGTGCCGTTCTGCACGAGAACGGTGGCGACCGGACCGCGGCCCACATCGAGCTGCGCTTCGATCACGGCACCGGACGCGGCGCGGTTCGGGTTGGCTTTCAGTTCCAGAATTTCGGCCTGCAGTGCGATGGCTTCCAGCAGGTCATCAAGGCCATCCCCCGTGATTGCGGAGACCTCGACGTCTTGCACTTCGCCGGACATCTTCTCGACGATCACTTCGTGCTGCAGGAGGTCAGTACGGACTTTGTCCGGATCGGCCGCCGGCAGGTCGCATTTGTTGATCGCCACGATCATCGGCACTTCCGCCGCTTTGGCGTGGTTGATCGCTTCCACCGTCTGCGGCATGACCGCGTCATCTGCAGCCACAACAAGCACAACAATATCAGTGACTTGCGCGCCACGGGCTCGCATCGATGTAAACGCCGCGTGGCCGGGTGTGTCGAGGAAGGTCAGCTTTTTGCCGTCCTGTTCCACCTGATACGCGCCGATATGCTGGGTGATTCCACCGGCTTCACCGGCCACAACGCGAGCATTTCGAATGGCGTCGAGGACGGAGGTTTTGCCGTGATCAACGTGGCCCATGACGGTGATGACCGGCGGCCGCGGCTCTAGGTCTTCGGCCTTGTCTTCGGTCGTCTCAATCACGTCTTCGACGTCAGCCTCGGAAACGCGCACAACATTGTGGCCAAACTCTTCGATGATCAGTTCCGCGGTATCAGCATCGATTGTCTGAGTTTGGGTCGCCATGATGCCGTTGGTCATCAGCGCTTTCACAACATCCGCAACCTTCTCGGACATCCGGTTGGCAAGCTCCGAGACCATGATCGCCTCGGGCAATTGCACATCACGGACAACCTTTTCGCGCTCCTGAGATCCGCCCATCGCTTTTTGGCGTGCGCGTTCCTGCTTGCGCTTCATTGCAGCGAGGGACTTCTGACGCCCGCCTTCGCCCCCGGCCAGGGCCTGGTTCAGGGTCAATTTGCCTGAGCGGCGCCCATCATCACGACCGCCACGCGGCTTGCCGCGGTCCCGATCATCACGCTCCTTACGGGCAGGCGCAGGTTTATTCGGTGCACCACGACCCGAAGGCGCGGCAGCTTGTGCATCGGCAGGGCTTGGCGCGGGCTCGGCGGGACGCGCTTTCGCAGCGGCTTCTTCCGCCTTCTTGCGCGCGTCCTCTTCTTCCTTCGCCTTCAGCGCCTCTTCGCGCTCTTTTTCCTCACGTTCCTTGGCCTCGGCCTCAGCGCGGCGACGTTCACGCTCTTCGGCGCGGGATTTCTCTTCTTCCTCGCGACGCTTGGCGTCTGCCTCTTCCTGCTCCTTCGCCGCCTGAAGGGCTTTCATCCGGCGTTCCATCTCCGCATCGGAGATACCGGCAGGGCGCTTGGAAGGATCGCTTTTGACTGGGGCTGCGGGTGCTGCAGGTTTGGACGCACCGGGTTTGGGCACGACAACGCGTTTGCGTTTCGTTTCCACCACCACATTCTTGGTCCGGCCATGCGAAAAGCTCTGTTTCACATTACCCGGGCGTGCGCCCTTCAGACCGAGTGTCTTTTTACCGTCACTATCGCTCATGCGTCGTCTTCATCCTCTACGGGCGGGTTTTCCGCCATCATTGAAACGGACACCCTTTAGCCGTTTGCCTTCAACAATAACTTGATTGCTGAGTCCACCCGCTAATAAGGCGCCATGTATCACACTTTCTCGGCCAAATGCCAAACCCATTTCCTGAGCCGTCAAAGAGCCAATAAATACGTCTTTTCCGGGCGGTGAGCGGAGTTTTGACTTCCCCCTCTCCGACCCGTCACTGGCCTGAAGCAGAACCCGCGCCTGTTCCGTCTCCAAAGCCGATTTTACCTTCTCGTAGCCGGCAATCGCTTGTCCGGCTTTGCGCGCCAGCGAGATCAGATCGACCAAGCGCCGCGCCAGTAGCGTTTCGGTTTGCGCGACCAGATCGTCCGGCACGGTGACCTGCGTCTTGGCCGAGCGCGAGAAGGCGCTTTTCTTGATCGCAGCTTCCAGCGCATCGCGTTTCGCCGACACCCACATGCCGCGACCCGGCAATTTGCCCGTCACGTCCGGGACGGCTTGGCCTTCTGGGCCGATCACGAACCGGATCATGCGCTCCGGATCACGAGTCTCGCCCGTCGCGATGCAGCGACGTTCAGGACCGTCCTTCAGTTTTGCTCGACCGCCGCGGCTCATAGCCCGGAACTCCGAGGCCTGAGATCAGGCCCCGGCCTCCTCTTGAGCAAGCTCTTCGCCCTCGACCGCGTCTTCTTTGGTCACCAGGTCGGCGGGATCAACCCAGCCGAGCTGGATGCGCGCGGTCATCACCAGGTTTTGCGCCTCTTCAAGGGTGACATCGAAAGGTTCCAACACGCCGTCATCCTTGATGCGCTCCCCATCGACCGTGGTCCAGCCACCGGCCAGTTCCCAGTCCGCGCAGGTCGCGAAGTCTTCCAGCGTCTTCACGTCGTCTTTTGTCAGCGCCTCTACCATTTGGGGTGTCAGGCCTTCGAATTCAATCAGGCTGTCCTGAGCGCCAAGTTCGCGGGCATTCTCCAGAGCCTTCTTGTTTTGCGCATCGATGAAGTCGCGCGCACGCGCCTGCAGCTCGCCTGCGGTTTCTTCGTCGACACCGTCGATGACCAGCAGTTCCTCGACTTCGACATAAGCGACCTCTTCCAGCGAGGTGAAGCCTTCGGAGACCAAGAGTTGTGCAAAGAACTCGTCCAGATCGAGCGTTTCCATGAAGAGTTTCGTGCGCTCTTCGAACTCAGCCTGACGGCGCTGCGATTCCTCTTCTTCGGTCATGATATCGATATCGAGACCGGTGAGTTGCGAGGCCAGGCGCACGTTCTGACCACGGCGACCGATGGCCAGCGACAGTTGCTCTTCCGGCACGACAACTTCGATCCGTTCAGCGTCCTCATCCAGAACAACCTTGGAGACCTCAGCAGGTTGCAGCGCGTTCACCAGGAAGGTCGGCATGTCCTCATTCCACGGAATGATGTCGATCTTCTCGCCCTGCAGCTCGTTCACAACCGCCTGCACGCGGGAACCGCGCATACCGACACAGGCCCCGACCGGGTCAATGGAGTTGTCGTAAGAGATCACCGCGATCTTCGCGCGCGAGCCTGGGTCGCGGGCCACGGCCTTGATCTCGATGATCCCGTCATAAATCTCCGGCACTTCCATCTTGAAGAGTTCCGCCATGAATTCAGGTGCCGTGCGGCTGAGGAAAATCTGTGGGCCGCGCGGTTCGCGACGCACGTCTTTGATGTAAACGCGGATGCGGTCATTCGGGCGATAGGCCTCGCGACCGATCTTCTCGTTGCGGCGTAGAACAGCTTCTCCGCGACCGATATCGACGATCACATTGCCATATTCCTCCCGCTTCACGAGACCGTTGATGATTGTACCGGCGCGATCCTTGAATTCCTCGAACTGACGCTCACGCTCGGCTTCGCGGACCTTCTGCAGGATCACCTGTTTTGCCGATTGTGCGGCGATCCGGCCCATATCCACGGGCGGGACTTCGTCGACCAATTCGTCGCCAATACCCGGCGCGGCAGATTGATCCACACCATCCATCATGGCTTTGTCCAGCTCGCTTGGCGCACCGAAATGGAACCGGCGGATATTCAGTGTCTGAGGTTCTTCCCCTTCCACTTCTATATGTACGATGCCGGGTGTGACGAAATTCGCCCCACCCTGAGCCACGGCGACTTTCGCCTGTTCGGCGGTCAGTTCCGCGCGATCATTCTCAATCTCGTCATCGGCCACAACGCTGCGAACTCGGGTGAAGGTTGCGCGACCGGTTTTACGATCGATGGAGACACGAATATCCAGCTCCGCGCCATACCGCGACTTGGCCGCCCGGGCGAGGCTTTCTTCCATTGCTTCAACGACCAGTTCCGGGTCGATCATTTTCTCGCGGGCAACAGCCTCGGCGGTTTGCAACAGCTCAAGCTGGTTTGCAGAGGTAATGGCCATTTAAGTGTCTCCTTCGCCATCCACCACAGTCTGAACCTCGTCAAACTGCGTTTCATCAATTTGCCCCGCATCCTTGCGGGATTTCAAAACATCTCGGATCAGTTCATCGGTCAGCACCAGTTTGGCGTCCGACAGCCAGTCGAATTTCAGCCCGATCGTGCCTTCATCGATGGTGATCAGAACTTCGTCACCCTCGGTCCCGGCCAATTGCCCTTTGAAGCGACGGCGCCCGTCGATCAGTTCTTCGGTCTCGATCTTCGCTTCATAACCGTCCCACATGTCGAAGTCTTTCAGGCGGGTCAGCGGTCGGTCGATCCCCGGGCTGGACACTTCCAACGCATAGTTGTCCGCAATCGGGTCTTCCACATCGAGGATCGCCGAAAGCTCGGTCGAAATCTTCGCACAATCATCGACCTCGATACCCCCGTCGGGCTTGTCGGCCATAACTTGCAGCGTGGTCGATTTGCCTGACATCAGCCGAATGCGCACAAGCTCATAGCCCAGGCCTTCGATCACCGGAGTGGCGATCTCGGCCAAGCGACGATCAATGGCAGCTTTCGCGATCAGGTCGGTCATATGTTCCAGTTCGTTAACTTCGGGCACAAAAAAACGGGCGCGCGGCCCGTCGATCTTTCCCGGTGGAGCCTTGGGGGTGGAGGCCGAGGCGCCGCTGTTGAGGGGGATATACGCATGGCGGTCTGAGTCTGCAAGGGGCAACTCTTGTGGTAGTCTGCGCAAAAGGAGGCCCACATGCCCAAAGTGACCGGAATAGGCGGACTGTTCTTTCGTGCGAAGGATACGGACGCGCTTGTGAAGTGGTATCATACCCATCTTGGCATCGATCCGACCCCTCAGGGTGCGGACGAAATGCCGTGGATGCAGGAGGCGGGCCCAACCGTTTTTGCGCCATTTCAGGAAGACACAGAGTATTTCGGACCCAAAACGAACCAGTTCATGGTGAATTTCCGGGTCGATGACTTGGCGGGGATGGTCGCACAGCTTGAAAAGGCTGGCATCGAGATCGTGCATACCGAAGAGATGGAAGGCATCGGCAAATTCGCCCACCTCTTTGATCCCGAAGGCAATAAGATCGAGCTTTGGGAACCGGCTCCACCGCCATAATATTAGCTCGTTTCACCACATTCCTGCCCAACTTCGCCATTAACCATGCCGCCATGAACCTAGTTGGGAAGGGATAAAGGATGACTCTTGGTTTCATTTTAGGCGTCGGCGGTGCCGGCTTTTTGTGCGGTGTCGCGGTGATGTATCTCGTGATGATGCGCACGATGAAAAAGCGCATGGCAGAGGCGGGAACGCCTTACGCAGCCTAAACAAAAAGCCCCGCCAAACCGGCGGGGCTTTTCATTTCAATCAAGCAATTCGACTTAGGCGAACCACCAGCGCTCGGAAATCCGGCTGGAGTCAAGCTGCCAGAGATTGCCAATGGGATTGCCGCCATTGGTGACTTTCGTCGAATGCGCGTCCACGTAGTTGGCGTACATCGGAACGACCGTGCCACCTTCGGCAGACATGATCGCCTGCATCTCGTGGTAGATGTCTTTCCGCTTAGCGCTGTCGAGCTCGGCACGACCCAGCAAAAGCAGCTCCTGGAAGCGCGCATTTTCCCAGGACGTGTCGTTCCACGGCACACCGGTCTCGTAAGCGGTGGAGAACATCCAATCCTCTGTCGCGCGACCTGACCAGTAGCACGCGCACCATGGTTTTTTGAGCCAGACATTGGACCAGTAGCCATCTGCCGGTTCTTGAACCACATCAATATTGATGCCAGCGCCTTTGGCAGAGGCCTGATAGAGCTGCGCCGCATCGACAGCACCAGCGAAGGCAGCATCGGACGCCGATAGCGCGACATTGATCGAATCCAGACCGGCCTCCTTAAGATGGAACTTCGCTTTGTCGAGGTCGTATTCGTTCTGCTCGAGATCGGCATGGTAATACTGGTTTGCAGGACCAATCGGGTGGTCGTTTGCGATCTTACCGTGGCCGAGAAGGATCTTGTCGACGAGTTCCTGACGGTTGATGCCGTGCTTCAGTGCTTTGCGCACATTCACGTCCGAGAACGGCTCAAGATTGGTCAGCATCGGGAAGGTGTAGTGCTGGTTGCCTGTTACCTCGAAGATGTTGACGTTCGGGTTCGCTTTCATCAGCGACTCGATCTTGAAGTCCACGCGGTTCACAACTTCGACCTGACCGGTCATCAGCGCGTTCATACGGGCGGAGGCGTCGTTGATGGCGATCATCTCAATGCTGTCGAACCAACCGGCCTGACCATCTTTATAGTGCTCGGACACGCGGTTCACCACGAGGCGCACGCCGGGGTCGAAGCTTTCGACTTGATAGAGACCGGTGCCGATACCGTTGGCGATGGCTTCTTCGATCTGACCCGCCGGGAACATCAGGATGTGATAGTCCGACATCAGGAACGGGAAGTCCGCGTTGCCTGCGGCCAGGGTGAACTGCACCTGATGGTCGGTCAGTTTCTTCATCTCGGAGATCGCCGAGACGATGGGTTTGGCGGCAGATTTTGCGCCTTCCGCCACGTGCATGTTCAACGAGGCCAACACGTCGTCCGCGCCGAAATCCTTGCCGTTGTGGAACTTCACACCCTGACGCAGGTTGAAGGTCCAGGTCTTGGCGTCGGCGGAAGCTTCCCAGCTTTCGGCCAGTTCGCCGACCAGCGTGCCGTCCGCGGCAACCTCGGTCAGGCAGTCAAACACGCAGCCATGGGCCGCATTAATCATGAAACTGTCGGAGTGGGTCCGACCGTCCCAGGTGTCGGAGGTATTGGCGCCCGCCAGACCGATGCGAAGGCGGCCACCGCGCTTCGCTTGAGCTTGCGCCGGCACACCCGTTGCGGCCAGCACACCAGCGGCGGCACCCGTCTTGAGTAGTCCGCGTCTGCTAATTTGTGTCATTCGTTATTTCTCCCAGTTGCTTGTCTTGGGCGGCCATCAGACCGCCGGTGAGTGACTCCGATTTCATGAGAAACCTGAGTGATTCGGATTACATTTTATCAACGGCAGCGTCGCCGATGTTATCAACTCCGCGTTCTTCGAGCAGATTGGACAACCAGTCAGGGTCCATCTCTGGCACAGAGCTGAGAAGCAGGTCGGTATAGGGGTGGTGCGGCGGCTTGAACATGTCTTCCTTCTCGCCTTGCTCCACCACTTTTCCGTCCTTCATCACCACAACCTCGTCAGCAATCGCGCGGACTGTCGCCAGATCGTGGGTGATAAACATATAGGTCAGCTTCAGCTCATCTTGTAGTTTTGCGAGCAATTTCAGGATGCCCTCGGCGACCAGTTGGTCGAGGGCCGAAGTCACCTCATCGCAAATGATGAACTTTGGTTCTGCCGCCAAGGCGCGGGCAATCCCGATCCGCTGTTTCTGACCGCCGGAGAGCTCAGAGGGCAGGCGGTCGATGAATTTCGACGGCTCCAGTTCGATCTCATCAAGGAGAAATTCCACGCGCTTGCGTTTCTCGGCGCCTTTCAGTCCCATATAAAATTCCACGGGACGCCCGATCAATTCACCGATGGTTTTGCGCGGGTTCAGCGCCGTGTCCGCCATCTGATAAATCATCTGCGCCTGCCGCAACTGCGTCTTGTCGCGTTTGCGGTAATCGAGCGGCATCTGCGCGCCATCAAACTCGATATGCCCGATGCGCGGCGGCAGAAGACCGGTGATGCAGCGCGCTGTCGTGGATTTGCCGGAACCGGATTCTCCGACGACCGCAACCGTGCGGCCTTCATGCATGTCGAAATTCACATCATGCAGGACATCGACCGTTCCGTAGGCGGCGGTCACGCCTTGTACCGAGACAACTGGTGTCGCCCCGGTAGACACGGCGGGCTTCTTCGGGCGTTCGAACGAACGGACCGCCCAGAGTGATTTGGTGTAGTCCTCCTGCGGATTGGCGAGCATCGTGCGCGTGTCGCTCTCCTCGACCTCATCGCCCTTCAGCAGAACTTTGATCTTATCGGCCATCTGCGCGACGACTGCGAGGTCGTGGGTGATGTAGATCGCAGCGGTGTCGAATTGCTCAACGATGTCGCGAATGGCGGCGAGCACTTCGATCTGCGTTGTCACATCAAGCGCCGTGGTCGGCTCATCAAAGATGATGAGGTCCGGACGACAGGCCATCGCCATCGCTGTCATTGCCCGCTGCAACTGACCACCGGAAACCTGGTGCGGATAGCGGAACCCAATTTCATCGGGGTTCGGCAGGCGCAGACGGCGATAAAGCTCAATCCCGTCCTCTTCGCTTTCCTTGCGGCCAGACACGCCATGCTGCGTCGGCGCTTCGGTGTGTTGATCGATCAGCTTATGCGCCGGGTTGAAGCTCGCCGCCGCAGATTGCGCTACGTAAGCGATGCGCTTGCCGAGCAGAGAGCGCTTCACCGCGGCAGAGGCTTTGATCAGATCGATGCCATCAAACTCGACCGTACCTTCAGAGATACGCACGCCATCCCGGCAGAACCCCATGGACGCCAGGCCAATGGTGGATTTGCCCGCGCCGGACTCGCCGATCAGGCCCAAGACCTCACCCTTGTTCAGATCGAGATCGACTCCGTTGATGATCGGGTTCCAGGTCTCATCAGACCGCCCTTCGATCTTCAGGCCACGAATTTTGACAAGCTGCTCATTCGACTTGGTGTTCATCGCATCACTCCTTCAGACCAGAGGATTTATGCAGCATCCAGTCCACGACGAAGTTCACTGCGACCGTCAGTAGCGCAATCGCGCCAGCAGCCAGAAGCGGGGTCAGGGCGACCTGCGGTGCGAACTGCGCGAAGTTGATGAACTGCGCGAGGTCGCGCACCATGGTTCCCCAGTCCGCCAGCGGCGGTTGGATACCCACGCCGAGGAAGGAGAGCGACGCGATGGTCAGGAACACAAAGCAGAAGCGCAGACCAAATTCCGCCAGAAGCGGCGCGGTTGCGTTGGGAAGGATCTCCCGGAAAATCAGATAGCTCAAACCCTCGCCGCGAAGCTTCGCAGCCTCGATGTAATCCATCACAACGATGGACGTGCCGACCGCACGCGCAAGCCGGAAGACCCGAGTCGCGTCGATGACAGCGATGATGACGACCATAAAGATGGTCAGCGGAATGCCGAACTTGTTTGCCCAAACTGCCGCGATGGTCATCAGCAGAAGCGAGAAAATCAGCGCCGGGATCGCCATCAGCGCGTCCACGGTCCGGCTGAGCAACTGGTCCAGCCATCCGCCGAGCGTCGCGGCGAGGAAACCCAGCGACGCGCCGATGAAGAACGCCAGACAGGTCGTCGCAAAGGCGATCCCAACGGTGTTCTGCGCGCCGAAGATCAGGCGGCTCAGAATGTCGCGTCCGATCTGGTCGGTGCCGAGCGGGAAGTCTGGATTACCGCCGGTCGCCGGATCACCACCCGCAACAATGTTTGCCGCGCCAAGGATTTCCTCCTGGCCATAAGGTGCCAGCGCACCGGCAAACACGGCCACAAAAGCGTAAATCAGGATCGTCAAAATCCCGAAAGACGCAGTCAATGGCATCTGACGGAACAGCTTCTTGGTGGCCTCCGTTCCGACGGCCCGCCCAAAGACGCGGAATACCCATGCCGCAATGGCGGACAGAACGAGGAAGTGAATGGCCAACCGAAAGAAGAAGTATTTGTTGGCGTCCGGTCCTTCCGCTGCCATCGAGGCGACATAAGTGGCCACAACCCAGAGAATGGCCAATCCTCCGGCAACATATCCCACCCCGACGCCATAGGGCATGTCGCGGAAGTAGGGGGCGTTGGACGTGGCAAGCTGACCCGCCTTGCGGAAAACCCAGCCACCCGCGAAGGTGACGATGGCAAGTGTGATGACCCAGGCGATGAAGCTCATTTCGGGTGCCTCAGGCGCGGGTTGGAGATGATGGACAAGATATCAGCCGTCAGATTGAGAAGGATGTAAGCCGCCGCGAAGATCAGGCAGCAGGCCTGAACAACCGGGATGTCACGGATTTTCACCGAGTCGACGAAAAGCTGGCCGATGCCCGGATAGACAAAGACCACCTCAACCACGACCACACCGGTGATGAGGTAGGCGAGGTTCAGCGCGACCACATTGATGATCGGTGCCAAGGCGTTCGGAAGCGCGTGTTTCACGATCACCCGCATCGGGCTGATGCCTTTCAGCCGTGCCATCTCGATATAGGGCGAGGCCAGCAGGTTGATGATTGCCGCTCGCGTCATCCGCATCATATGCGCCATGACAACGAGGGTCAGCGTCAATGCTGGCAGCATCGTCTTTTCAAGCCGTTCGCCCAATCCCATGCCCTCGAAGATGTTCGAGAGCGATGGGAAGATCGGGTTCAGCACAGCGAGGAACAGGATCAGCACATAGGCTAGGAAGAACTCCGGGCTGGAGATCGAACTCAGCGTGAAAATGTTCATGCCGCGGTCGAAAGCGGAGTTGCGGTAAAGCGCCGTCAGAAGGCCAAAGACGATGGAAACCGGAACCGCAATGGCTGCGGTTACACCGGCGAGGAACATTGTGTTGGCGAACCGGGGCGCGATCTGTTCCATGACGGTGCCGATCCCTGTGCCTGCGCTCGCTCCGGAATATGCTGCAAAAAGCGCCTGGCTCATCGGGATGCCGAAATCGAGGCGTACGGCACCTGCCAACCACTCGAAGTAGCGGGCAACGGGATTGCGGTCCAGGCCAAGCTGTTCTCGAATGGCGGCCACCGATTCAGGTGTCGCACCCTGTCCG
>JANQRE010000026.1 GCA_028284705.1 Paracoccaceae bacterium
TGAGTCGCGGCCGTTACGGGATGAACCGCCTGCTTTCTTATGTGCCATCTCGCTCTCTCCTTACTTTGCCAGCTTCTTGGCCTGGTCGATCCAGCCTTCGCGCTCGATCCGGCCCTTGAAGGACAGTTTCTCGTCCATAGCAGCAACGTCCTCGTCGGTCCATGCTGCGATTTGGGCAAATGTCGTGACGCCTGCTGCATGCAGTTTCTTCTCAAGCGCCGGGCCAACGCCGGAAAGTTGCTTGAGATCGTCAGCCGCGTCAGACTTGGTCTCTTTCTTCGCAGCCTTTTTGGGCGCTGCTTTCTTTTCGTCAGCCTTTGTTTCGCCCTTTTTGGCCTCTTTCTTGGGCTCGGCCTTCTTGGCGTCCTTCTTCGGAGCCGGCTTGGCCTCATCCTTCTTCGCCGCTTTCTTCGCAGGCTTCTTCTCAGCTTTCGCCTCACCAACCGCCAGAGCGGCGATAGAGACCCCTGCCCCACCAACAGCCGCCTTCACGCCGGATTTGCCCGCACCCTTCTCGAGGATGTCGGTCACGCGCAGCAGCGTCAGTTGCTGACGATGGCCCTTGGTGCGCTTGGAAGAGTGCTTCCGGCGGCGCTTAACGAAGTTGATCGTCTTGGGGCCTTTGATCTGGTCGATCACTTCGGCCTGCACGCCTGCATCATCCACAAGCGGAGAGCCGATCGTCGAACCGACCATCAGAATTTCGTTGAATTGAACTTTTTCGCCGGCAGCTGCGTCGAGTTTCTCGACACGCAGAACGTCACCCGAGGTGACTTTATATTGCTTGCCGCCGGTTTTCAGAACCGCGAACATGGGTTATTCCTTTGTCTTCCGCGTCGCTTCGGTCCCCATATGGGTGTTTTCGGCGTAAATGCCACCTCGGACAGCGCGCCCCCGGATCGAGGCGAGTGTGATGTATCTGATCCGGCAGGGTGCCGGAGCCGCGCATATGCGTCAGATCGGGATGTCTGTCAAGCGGTCAGGCTGCTTGTTTTGCGGAATTTTCAGGTGTCTTCGCCGATCATGAATTCGGCCATCGCGCGGCCCAACTCAAAGCTCTGCATCTCGAACACTGCATCAAACCCTGCAAACAGCGCGGTGTTCAGGTTCTGCCCTGCTTCGGTCTCGGACATGTCAATATAGGCCTGCATATCCGTCTCGCTGAGCGTGCCATAGGCAAGCACGGAGAAATTGATCGTCCAATCCTCCATTTCTTCACGAATTTCGGGCTCTTGCCCCCAAACGGTCGAGATCATGAAGCTCTCGGTCATCGCCTCGCGGTAATTCTCTGACGTGGCCATACCGCGATAGAAGGCGAGATTGGAGTTCAGCGCGCCCATGACGTTGCTTTCGACAAGGTCGTTCACGGCGATGAAATCATCGTAAAGCCCGATCCGCTCCGGCTCATCATCGCGCATGGTCTCAACGCGGCCACGCACGACCTTCTCCAGCTCTTCATTGTTGAGCGCCTTGCGGGCGTCGAGTTCGATCCGGACAATGGTTTGACCCAATTCCGACTCAAAAAACGCAATCGCCGCTTCCGAGCCTTCCAGATCGGGGCTGTCGATCATCGCGCCGCGGAACACCGCTTCCATCTTCTCGACCGAGTAGATGCTGGCCAGCCGCGCGGTCCAGGCCGGTGACACCGTGATCGCCTCATCCTCTTCGGCGATGCCAATTCCGGCCTCGATGCCTTCTTCCTTCAAAATCTCGAACACTTCGCCCATTTCAAGCGCTTCAAAATAGCGCTCGATCAGGGCGTCCTTGTCCGAGGCCATGGCTGCGACCGAACTCGCCGCAAAAAACGCCGTTGTGAGGAGGATTTTCATGATACGCGCTGCTCCGCTTTCTTTGCGCTAAGAATAGGCATCTGGGCACCGCTCGACAATGCTCCGGCGCTGAATTCGGCGTGATTTGCGCCAAGTGGCGCTGGTGGTTCGAAAATCTCCTGTCCGGTGCCAGTTCGAAAGGCTTGCGCAAGCCAGATCATGTGGCTAAAGACCGCGCACCTGATCGACGATCTACCCAAGCGCGGAGAGGTGCCGGAGTGGTCGAACGGGGCGGTCTCGAAAACCGTTGTCCCTTCACGGGGACCCAGGGTTCGAATCCCTGTCTCTCCGCCACCGGCTTTTTGCGGAGCGAAACGCCAGCGACACCCGGATCGACGTGATGGGCGTCAGTTGTTTCAAAGAAACAATGAAAGCGTCCCGGTTTCGAACCGAGTCCCTCTCTCCGCAAGTTTTCTCGCCACACCCCCATATTTCCTTGGATTTTTGTCACACTCCTGTGGCAGGATGGACCCACATCCAACTGGGGGGTTGATATGAAAACGATAATTGCAGTGGCGGCTGCACTTTTTGCGATGCCTGTGCTCGCACATGATCTGGGTCATCATCATCACGGAGCCAAAGTCAACGGCGTGACAATTGTGGTGGCATGTTACCGCGGGCCATGGAATGAGGTGATCTGGGATCGCGCCCTGCCTGAATTCTACGACAGTCTGCGGGCAGCGGGCTATTCGCCGAGCACAGCGAATGCCATAGGTAACCGCATCTGCCGCGATGAGCGGCTTGTGGGGAACCCGGAGGTCATGCGGCAGGAAGCGTTGCGGCTTATCGAGGCAACGCCCCGCCGATAACGCGCCTTAGAAATTGTCCTTGCGCTGACGGATTTCGGCGAAAACCTCAGCATCCGTCGCTTCTGCCATGCCCAAATGCGCGCGGATCGCGGGATCGGCGGCGCGCAGGAACGGGTTTGTCGCCAGCTCATCGCCCAACATGCTCGGCACGGTGGGGGCATTTGCTTTGCGTTTGGCCTCGATATCCGCAGCGCGGGATTTCAGATCAGCATTGTCAGGGTCCACGCTCAACGCGAATTGCGCGTTGGAGAGTGTGTATTCATGCGACGAATAGACCAGCGTGTCTTTCGGCAGCACCATCAGTTTTTGCAAGCTCTTCCACATCATCTTCGGATTGCCTTCAAACACTCGCCCGCAGCCAAGCGAAAACAGAGTATCCCCTGTAAAAACAGTATGTTGTGAGGGGATATGAAAGTTGATCATGTCGAGCGTATGGCCCGGGGTGTGCAGCACCTCGACCACGTGACCGGCAAACATAAACTTGTCGCCGTCCTTCAGGACATCATCGACACCATCGACGCCCTCTGGTCCCCGCACTGAGGCGCGGGTCGAGGCTTTCAGCTTCTTCAACCCATCCACGTGATCCCAATGGTGATGGGTCACCCAAATCTCGGAAAGGGACCAGCCGGTGCGGTTCAGCGCCGCCTGATACTCCGCACTATCGCCCGCATCGATACAGGCCGTCTCGCCGCTTTCGGGCTCATGGATCAGAACGCCGTAATTGTCGGAATTATACGCAAATTGGTGAAATTGCAGTGTCATATCGCCCCTATCGCCTGTTCAGGGCGTGATCCGGTAAAGTGCGCCGCGTTCCACGGACAAAAACCAGATCGCCCCGTCGGGTCCTTCTAAAATATCGCGCACGCGCCCGGTCTCGCGGGACTTGATCTGTTCAACTTCGCGCACCTCTCCTCCATCAAGTCGGGAGATGTAATCGAATTTCAAGGAGCCCACGAAAATATCGCCGCGCCAGGCGGGCCAGAGCTTGCCGGAATAGACCATCAGGCCCGAGGGCGCGATGGAGGGGTCCCAATAATGTGCGGGCTGTTCCATGCCTGGTTTCGCTGTGCCTTCCCCGATCTTGCCGCCGGAATAATGTCGTCCGTAGGAGATCACCGGCCAGCCGAAATTTGCGCCTTTCTTGACCCGGTTCACCTCGTCCCCGCCGCGGGCACCGTGCTCAGAGGTCCAGAGATTGCCCGACAGATCGAGCCCCGCCCCTTGCGGATTGCGGTGGCCGTAGGACCAGATCTGCGGCTGCACGCCGTCCTGTCCGACGAAGGGATTGTCAGCGGGGATTTGACCGTTTCGCGTTACCCGTACAATCGAGCCGTTATGGCGCGAGCGATCCTGGGCCGAGGGGCGGTCTCCGCGATCCCCGATGGTCACAAACAGCGTCCCATCGCGCGCTTCAACGACACGAGACCCGAAATGGCGACCGCCCTCCGCGGGCGTCTGCTCAAAGAGCTTCGTGACATTTTCCAGAGCTGTGCCATCCGCGCTCAGCCGTGCTTTGGCCAGAACCGTGCCCGTGCCGCGCCCGATCCGGCCGGCATAGGTGAAAAACAGCTCCCGGCTCTGGGCAAAATCCCGCGCCACCGTGACATCCAGAAGCCCGCCCTGCCCGCGTGCGACCACGTTCGGCACGCCGTTCAATCGGGTACGTTTGCCGTCTGCGGTGACATGCAGCATTTCCCCGTCTCGCTCGGTGATCACCAAGCCTCCGCCAGGTAAGAAATCAAACCCCCAGGGCTGGTCGAGGTCGTCCACAACCGGCGTGAAGGTCACTGCGGCGGCGGAAAGCGGCACAAACGCGATCGCAGCACAGATCGAAAGAAGACGGGCGGATTGAAGGAACATCGGACACTCCCAGTTGCTTTTGAAGGAAGATAACGCGTCCGGTTTCGGCTTCCATAGCCGCTAACCGGAACGTGATGTTTTGGGCGATGTGAGGGGGCCAAGTGACGGGAAGGAAGGCCTTTTCTTTTCGTATGAGCCAATTTACTCTCCGAACGATGAAAATATGACTGGGAGGTCTCAACTCATGAAGAAACTATTGCTTGCATCTGCAGCAACCGCACTTGTGGCTGGCGCGGCATATGCCGATGGCCATGCCAAGGAAGTGAAACTGGGCATCATTCTGGGCTTCACCGGCCCGATTGAATCGCTGACCCCGCATATGGGCAACGCCGCCGAATTGGCGATGGCTGAGGTAACGGAATCCGGTCTGCTTCTGGACGGGGCAACCGTGACACCGGTCCGCGGGGACTCGACCTGTGTTGATGCCGCTGCGGCGACCGCTGTGGCGGAACGTCAGATCACTGGTGACGGTGTGAAAGGCATCGTGGGCGGCGACTGCTCCGGTGTGACCGGCGCGATCCTGAACAATGTGGCACTCGCCAACGGTGTGGTGATGATTTCACCCTCCGCAACCTCTCCGGCGCTCAGCCACAACAACAATGAAGACGAAGGTCTGTTCTTCCGCACCGCGCCCTCCGACGCGCGCCAAGGTGTTGTTATGACGGAAGTTCTGATGGATCTGGGTATCAAATCCGTCGCCGTGACCTATACCAACAATGACTACGGCAAAGGTCTCGCTGACAGCTTTCAGGCGGCTTACGAGGCTGCTGGTGGGTCCGTGACGATCAACGCTGCCCATGAAGACGGCAAGGCTGACTACTCTGCCGAAGTTGGCGCGCTTGCCTCTGCCGGTGGGGATCGTCTGGTTGTGGCTGGTTACGTGGACCAGGGTGGATCCGGTATCGTGCGCTCTGCACTCGACTCCGGTGCGTTTGATACGTTCCACTTCCCCGATGGCATGATCTCCGCGAAACTTGTCGAGAATTTCGGCGCCGAGATCGATGGCTCCTCCGGTCAGCACCCCTCGCCCTCCGACGAGTTGGCAGCGGCCTTCACGGAGCTTGCAAGTGCCACGGTCGAACAGCCGACCTCGCCCTTCGCGCCGGAAAGCTATGACGCCGCTGCGCTGATCATGCTGGCCATGCAAGCCGCAGGGTCCATGGAGCCGGGTGACTACAAAGAGAAAGTCATGGAAGTCGCCAACGCGCCGGGTGAGAAAATCCAGGCGGGTGAGCTCGCCAAAGCCCTGCAAATCCTGAAAGATGGCGGCGATATCGACTATGTCGGCGCCACGGATGTGGAACTGATCGGACCGGGTGAAGCCGCCGGCAACTACCGCGTCGTCGGATTTGAAGGTGGCGAGGAAGTCACCGCAGGCCGCAAATAAGCGCCGTTTGAAATCAGAAAAACAGCCCGGGTTTCGCGCTCGGGCTGTTTTTGCCGGGGGACATGCATGATCGTCGTTGACGACCTTCACAAACATTTCGGGGGATTTCACGCCGTCGATGGCGCGAGCCTGTCGATCTCGGAAGGCTCAATCACCGGCTTAATCGGCCCCAATGGCGCCGGAAAAACCACCCTTTTCAATGTGATCGCGGGCGTTCTCGAACCCACCTCCGGTCGCGTGACCATGCAGGGCGAAGACATCACCGGTTTGCCGCCGCACACGCTCTTTCACAAAGGTCTCTTGCGCACATTCCAGATCGCCCATGAGTTCAGCTCGATGTCCTGCCGCGAGAACCTGATGATGGTCCCCGGTGCGCAATCGGGTGAGGCGCTCTGGAACACGTGGTTTGGCCGCAAGCGTATTGCTAACGAGGAACGTGCCTTGAAGGCGAAGGCCGATGAGGTGCTCGACTTCCTCACCATCCCGCATCTCTCTGACCACCCCGCCGGTCAGGTCTCTGGCGGTCAGAAGAAATTGCTGGAACTGGGTCGCACCATGATGGTCGATGCCAAGATCGTCTTTCTCGATGAGGTCGGCGCCGGCGTGAACCGCACGCTGCTCAACACCATCGGCGACGCCATCATCCGCCTCAACAAAGAGCGTAATTACACCTTCGTTGTCATCGAACACGACATGGATTTCATTGGCCGCCTCTGCGATCCGGTGATCTGTATGGCCGAGGGCCGTGTGCTGGCAGAAGGCACGCTGGACGAGATCAAGGCCAATGAGCAGGTGATCGAGGCCTATCTGGGCACCGGCTTGAAGAACAAGGCGGCAGGATAATGCGATTACCTGTTTTCGCATTTCTGGCCTTCATTTTCGCAATACCCGTTCGTGCGGAAGAACCGCTCTATACCCTCTCTACCGAAGACGGCACGATTGAGGTTCTTTCTCACGGGTTCTGGCGATGGAGCGATGAGGACGGGCAGAGATGTACGTCCATTGGCGGCCCTGCGTCGGTTTGCGCACTCCCTTCGGAATGGTCTCCGACCAAAATGTACGGAAACGACTTACACCTGAAATTTCTTGGGAAGAACGACATATCCGGATCATTTGTCGTTTTCTTCCCTAATTATGTGCAGATGACCTTGGACGATATGATTAGATTTGAGGCTGATGATCTCGGAAAGGATGGTGGCACGCTTCTTGGTGAATTTGAGGAACTGGAAATTCGTGGGGAGCGTGCATTTAGATTGGCGATCTTTCACGAACACCCCAAACGTGTCGAGATCAAAACCGGCTTTTTTGCAGCAGGGATTCCGGTATACGCAACTACTGTTCACCCACGTGTGAGCCTCCAACATGAGATACACAACGAACTACACGCCAATCTGATTGCCGCGTTGCAGATCAAAGGTGCACCTTGACCAACGATAGTTATGACGCACGGGGCAACAAGGACGCCTCGCTTGGCAAGGACCCGGGGCGGCCCGTTGGAACAGGAGTGGGTCAGGTGAGCGCACATGAGAAAACGCGTGGCGCACCCGGCGAACCGTTTCTGATCGGCGAAACGATGTCGGGTGGCTATGGCAAGGGGCCGGATATCCTGCATGACTGCACGATTGCGGTGAATGAGGGTGAGATCGCGGTGATCGTCGGGCCCAATGGCGCGGGCAAATCAACGGCGATGAAGGCCGTTTTCGGCATGCTCGATGTGCGTCAGGGCGCGGTGCGGCTCGGCGGCGAGGATATCACAGCGCTGACCCCGCAGGCGCGCGTGGCGAAGGGCATGGCGTTCGTGCCGCAGACCTCGAACATCTTCACCTCGATGACGGTGGAAGAAAACCTCGAGATGGGCGCGTTTTTACGTCACGATGACATCTCCCGCACGATGGAACAGGTCTATGAGCTGTTCCCAATCCTGCGCGAGAAACGCCTGCAGGCGGCGGGAGAGCTCTCCGGCGGTCAGCGCCAGCAGGTCGCCGTGGGTCGGGCGCTGATGACCCAGCCTAAGGTGCTGATGCTGGATGAGCCAACAGCTGGCGTCTCTCCCATCGTCATGGACGAGCTTTTTGACCGGATCATCGAGGTCGCCCGCACCGGTATCTCGATCCTGATGGTTGAGCAAAACGCCCGCCAAGCGCTTGAAATCGCGGATAAAGGCTATGTGTTGGTGCAGGGGCGCAACCGGTTCACCGACACCGGCAAGGCGCTGCTCGCCGACCCCGAAGTCCGCAAATCCTTCCTGGGGGGCTGAGATGAATTTTGTGCCTCCGGCGGAAGTATTTTTGAAACATGGGAAGGGGCACGCGTTAACCTTAATATGTGGTTTCTTTTTAAGTGCGGGCGCTGTTGTTGCCGAGACCTGCACCTTCACCACCGAGTGTTTCGAGGCGGAAAACTGTTCGGAAACAGATTTCTCGATGATCGTCGATCGGGGCAAAATCCTGACGGATGCAGAGACGATCCCGGTCACGCGCGGCGGCTCGGATGAGGTCGCGGTCTATGTGGGCTTCTCCGGCAGCGCCTTTCATCTGTTGACCCACAATGCCAACGGCTTTGCCCGCTACACGACGCATATCTTCAGCGGCCCGATGGTCGTTAGCTATCTCGGGGAGTGTTCACGGTGATATCGCGACATGCAGCATCTTTTGCCATGGCGGTCGGGATGCTCGGCACTTCCGCATCAGCGCAACAGTTGCCCATTCTGACCTGCCAAGTTTCTGCCATCTGCAAAGCCGGACAGGATTGCGCCCAATCCTCTCGGACTTTTGAAATTCGTAGAAATGTCAGTGGAGAGACGACCATCACTCGATTGCAGGGATCAGTTCGAGTTTCTGAACAATCCTGGTCTGCCATCACGCCATTCTGGTTGGTGCGACAGGCCAAGTTCGACCAAATCGAAACGCTGTATCTGGGGCTGGATCAAACACTTGTCTGGTTTACGGCGACACAGACCGCCCCGAAATTTCGCATAAGTGCCGAACAAGCGCGCAAAGGAGGACCAATGAGCTTGAAGGGTGCAGCGCTCGAGACAAAAAGCGGGGTTTGCGAGTGATAGACCTCCTCAACGCCCTCGTCGCCTTTACCAACTTTGTCCTCGTGCCGGGTGCGGCCTATGGCGCGCAGCTCGCCCTTGGCGCGCTTGGGGTGACGATGATCTACGGCATCCTGCGGTTTTCCAACTTCGCCCATGGTGACACCATGGCGTTCGGCACGATGTTCGTCATTCTCGTCACCTGGGGCTTTCAAGGCGCCGGGATCAGTTTTGGCCCGCTGCCAACCGCCCTGCTCGCCCTGCCCTTCGGCATCGCCATTTGCGGGTTGTTCCTTCTGGCTACCGACAAAGTCGTTTACAAATTCTATCGCGGGCAGCGGGTGAAACCGGTGGTGTTCGTGATGGTCTCGCTTGGTGTGATGTTCATCATGAATGGCCTCGTGCGCTTCGTGATCGGGCCGCAGGACATTCGCTTCGCCGATGGCGAGCGTTTCATCATAACCGCCCGGAATTTCAGGGAAATGACCGGGTTGAATGAAGGGCTTGCGATCAAGACCACGCAAGGGATCACGCTGGTCACAGCGGTGATTGTCGTGGCTCTGCTCTTCTGGTTCCTCAACAAAACCCGCACCGGCAAATCGATGCGCGCCTATTCTGACAATGAGGATCTGGCGCTGCTTTCCGGCATCAACCCCGAGCGCGTGGTGATGGTCACCTGGCTTATCGTCGCGGCGCTGGCCACTGTGGCAGGAACGCTTTATGGGCTCGACAAGAGCTTCAAGGCCTTCACCTATTTCCAGCTGCTCCTGCCGATCTTCGCCTCCGCCATCGTCGGCGGTTTGGGCAATCCGCTGGGCGCCATTGCCGGCGGGTTTCTCATCGCTTTCTCCGAGGTCACCGTGACCTACGCGTTCAAGAAAGTCGCGACCTACATCCTGCCCGAGGCTTGGGCCCCCGAGGGCCTCGTGCAACTCATGAGCACCGACTACAAGCTAGCGGTCAGTTTCTCGATCCTGATCATCGTGCTCCTCTTCAAACCCACAGGCCTCTTCAAAGGACAATCGGTATGACCTTGCGCGACGCTGGCCTTTTCGCCCTCGTGGCGCTTCTGATCATCGGGACCGGTTTCATCCAGTCCTGGAACACCGCGCTACTGATCCTGAATATGGGGCTGATTTCCGCAATCATGGCGCTCGGTGTGAACATGCAATGGGGCTATGCCGGGCTCTTCAATGTCGGGATCATGGGCTTTGTCGCACTTGGCGGGCTCGCGACTGTTCTCGTCTCCATGCCGCCCACGGGAGATGCCTGGGCCGCAGGCGGTCTGCGCGTCATAGTCGCGCTGCTTTTGGGCGCGGCCACAATTGTCGCCGCGATCCTTGCGCAGACCCGCATGGCACCGGGGCGCAACCGGACACTTGCAACGCTCGGCATTCTGGTGCTCGGCTTCTTCATTTACCGCTATGTCTTCGACCCTGCCGTCGTCGCCATCGAGAAGGTGAACCCGGCGGGCACCGGCTATCTTGGCGGCCTTGGCCTGCCGGTGATCCTCGCCTGGCCGGTGGGTGGGCTTCTCGCTGCCGGAGCCGCTTGGATCATTGGCAAAACCGCGCTTGGCTTGCGTTCTGACTATCTCGCCATCGCCACGCTCGGCATCGCCGAGATCGTCGTGATCATGATGAAGAACGAGGATTGGCTGTCGCGCGGCGTGAAGAATGTCGTCGGCTTGCCCCGCCCCGTGCCCTACGAGATCGATCTGCAAAATGACCCGGGCTTTGTCGATCGCGCCACTGGGCTCGGTTTCGACCCGGTCATCGCCTCTTCGCTTTACGTCAAGCTTGGCTATTCGGTCCTCTTCGCGCTCTTCCTCATCGCGATCCTGATACTCGCCCAATTGGCGCTGAACTCCCCTTGGGGCCGGATGATGCGTGCGATCCGCGACAACGAGGTCGCCGCCGAGGCGATGGGCAAGGACGTCACCGCGCGGCATCTACAGATTTTCATCCTCGGATCCGCGATCTGCGGCATGGCGGGCGCAATGATGACGACGCTCGACGGGCAATTGACCCCCTCGGCCTACCAACCCCTGCGCTACACCTTCCTGATCTGGGTGATGGTGATCGTCGGCGGGTCCGGCAACAATTTCGGCTCGGTCCTGGGCGGTTTCCTCGTCTGGTTCCTCTGGGTTCAGGTCGAGCCCATGGGGCTCGCGCTCATGAACCTGATCACTGCCGGCATGGCCGATGGGTCCTGGCTGAAAGAGCACCTTCTGGAAAGCGCCGCCCATATGCGCTTGCTTACTATGGGGCTGGTGTTGCTCCTCGTCTTGAGGTTCTCACCAAGGGGTCTAATTCCAGAGCGGTGATGGAATTCTACCCTTTCGACTATGAAACCGAGGTCACGATCCGCGACTTCGGGAAATATCACTATGTCTGCGTGAACCTACCGGAAGACATGGCGTCCGCCCTGCCCTTTGACGAACATCCCCGCCTGCGTGTGAAAGGCGAAATGGCGGGGTATGATTTCGAAGGCGCCTGGCAGCCCCAGAAGGGTGGCCCCTATTGGTTGATGATCCCGAAAGACATCCGGAAGGCTGCGGAGTTGACCATCGGCGATCCAATCCGCGTCGCTTTTGGCGTCGCCGATCAGGACGCCGTCTCGGTGCCGCCCGAACTCGCCGAAGCCCTCGACGAGGCTGGGCTTATGGAGGATTGGGAAGCGCTCACCCCCGGTCGACGGCGCGGTCTGTGCTACACGGTCGAAAAGGCCAAGGCTGCCGCCACCAAACAAAAGCGCATCGATGAGATTTTCACCCTGCTCGGCGCATGAAAAAGGGCCCGCAGGCCCCTTTTTTGAGCCTATGACAGTTCAGATCAGAACGACATCGAAAACTTGAGGGATAGGCCGTAATTCGTGTATTGACCTGAGCCCAAACCCGCAACATGCGCGTTGGCGGACAGGGTCGAACTGCCAACGACATAGTCCAGCCCGGCTTCGATCCGACCACTGAACACCCCGTCAAAATCCGGAAGACCCGTCGCGAGATTGACGTTCTGATCATTCCACTCATATTCGCCCATCAGGCCGAGACGCGTCTTGACGATGCCATTGCCCGCGGATTGCGGCTTGAAGTAGAAATTCGACCCGGCAGACAGGCGACCGGCTTCCACCGAATTCGCGGGGATCGCCACCGCCGCCGAGTTGGTGTACGCATCCTGATTTTCACGGGCATAGACCAAGCTCACCAATGGCTCGACCGTAACGTTGTCGAGCACATATTGGCGACGAATGGTGCCGGCGACGACATATCGGTCGGCGTCAAACGAACCGGTAACCCCACCCAGTGTCAGCACATCGTAGTCGACGGAGGAATAGGTCACTGTGGCATCGAAGATCACGCCATTGGCGAAGCGCTTGCCGATATACACACCGATCGTCGCGCTCTTGGCATCGAACGAAGACGTGCCAACCAGTGTGGTGGTGAAATCCGTCTTGCCGTAGCCGATAAGACCGCCAACGACCAGGTCATTGGAGAGTTTGGTATCGGCCCCGATCACCAGGTCGGCGCGATCCCCTTCGAAGGAGTTATTGTCTCCATCCCACTTGGAGTAATTCCCCTTAACCCAGACTTTGGAGTCATTGACCGCATTCCGCTGACGCCGATTGGAGGAGGAAAAGAAGAAGGTGCCTCCCTGATTGTAATCCCTGCTCGCCGTTCCGTCGGAGTTATCGCCGAGTGCGTCAGAGACCCCGCCATTGATGAAAGCTCCATGGTTGATGATTTCGCCTGGTGCCAGACTTCCAGTGACGGCAGACACGCATGGCTGCGTTACGCCGGGGTCGATCGGCGTGATAATGACCACTTCGCTGTCATCGTAGGAGATCTGGTTGGGGTGGATCGGCCCCGGGGCAGTGGTCCTCATCTGATGGGACGCGGTCTCCGCTGTCAGGGTGATGTAAGGATCATAGGGATCGTAGGGACCGTCTGTGTCGATGATGCCGGGTCCACACCCGACGCCTCCATCGACAATCACGGGACTTACTTCATCGATGATCACGGGACTTGCTTCTTGAGCAGCAGCGCTGCTCGTGAACAGGGCACCCAACCCTATCGAGAACGCACCGGCGGCGGCGCGCAGTTTTACTGTGTACATGATGTCTTCCCCAACATTTAGTGAGTTTACCTTAAGGTACGAACCTGCTCTGCGCCAGTCCGCCGTTAACCTTTGGTTAACTATTGGGGTATCTTGCGACCTTTTTACACTACGCGCGTAACCTCGCTCCGACCGGATCGAAGGGCGGATCTGCCAGAACGACCGCACGGTGGGGCTGGCCAAGGATCATGACGTTGACCTCCTGACCCGGCGCGACGCCCTTGGCGAAACCAAGTGCCAGCGACTTTCCAACCGTGTAGCCATAGGTGCCCGATGAGACGCGGCCGATTGGGGTGCCATCTGTCAGGAAGATGGGTTCGCCGCCCGTCGCGTCCGCGTTGTGTGGTGTTTCAAGCACTTCGAAGATTTGCAGCGTTTCGCGCGGCGCGTTGTCTTTCAGGGCAAGATACGCGTCCTTGTTAAGAAAATCTTTCTCCAGCTTGATCAGCCGATCAAGGCCCACCTCTTGCGGCCAGTATTCCGGCGAGTATTCGCGGCTCCACGAGCCGTAACCTTTCTCGACCCGAAGGCTCATCAGCGCCCGCGCCCCAACCGGACCAGCCCCAAACTCCTTGCCGGTGTTGATCAAGGCCGAAAACAGCGCCACTTGATCCTCGGTCTTACAATGCAACTCCCAGCCCAGATCGCCAGTGAACGACACGCGCAAGGAGACACAGTCCACCCCGGCCAGTTCGATCCGTTGTGAACGCATAAACGGAAACGCCTCGGTGGACAGGCCCGCATTGGTCAAACGCTGCAGGATCGCCCGGGATTGCGGGCCCGCGACATTGAACCCGCACATCGCTTCCGTTCGGCTCTCAAAAACAACCGTCTCAGGTCTTTCGACGGCGTTGAAGAACCGTCGGTGATAACGCTCTGCCATGCCAGAGCCGATGATCATGAATTCTTCATCGTCCAACTTGGTTACAGTGAAATCACCCGCAATCCCGCCGCGTTTGCCAATCAGAGGTGTCAGGCAGGACCGGCCCACAAGTTTCGGCATATTGTTGGCAAAGATCGCGTTCAGCCAATCAGACGCGCCTTCGCCCGCCACATGGTATTTCGCGAAATTCGAGATATCGATGATCCCGGCAGCGTCCCGCAGCATTCGGCATTCTGCGCCCGCCGGCTCAAACCAGTTCTGTCGTGTGAAACCGTTGGTGTCCTTGGCACCCGGCGCATCGGCATACCATTGCGGATGCTCCCAGCCGTAGTTCAGGCCAAAGACCGCACCCATCTCTTTCTGCATCTCATAGACGGGGCGGATGCGCACCGGACGCCCCGCCTCGCGCTCCTCATTGGGGTAATGGATCGAGAAGCGATGCGCATATTGATCGCGTACCTTCGCCTTGGTGAAGGCTTTGCCCGCCCAGGCCCCGAACCGCGCCAGGTCCCAGGGGAACATATCCAGATGCGGCTCGCCGGTGACGATCCATTCGGCCAGAAGGTTCCCCAGACCACCGGATTGCGAGAATCCGGGGATGATTCCGTTGCAGCAGAAATAACCCTTTAGCTCCGGCACCGGCCCAAAGAGCGCATTAGAATCCGGTGACCAGATCATCGGTCCGTTGATGACCCGCTTGATGCCGGCTTCGGCCACAACAGGCACACGGTCAATCGCGCGCATCATGTTCTCTTCGATGCGCTCCAGATCATCCGGGAACAGGTCATGGGCGAAATCGAGCGGTGTGCCCTCCTCCGCCCAGAACCGCATGTCGCGCTCATAGGCGCCGATCAGCAGACCTTTGCCCTCCTGCCGCAGGTAGTACTCGCCGTCCCGATCCGCGACAGAGGGCAGACGCCGATCCATCGCGTCAATTTCAGCGATGGTTTCGGTGACAAAATACTGATGCTCAGTCGGTTGCAGTGGCAGCTCTAACCCCGCCAAAGCGGCCACTTCCCGCCCCCAAAGACCTGCCGCATTCACGACCACCTCGGTGCGGATATCACCCTTCGGCGTGCGCACGATCCAGGACCCATCCGGCTGTTGCTCCGTCCCTGTCACTGGCGTGAAGCGATGGATCTCCGCCCCCGCATTGCGCGCACCGGTTGCGTAGGCATTGGTTACCCCCGAGGGGTCCACATTTCCGCCATCGGGTTCAAACATGATGCAGCGAATGCCGTCGTAATTGACCAACGGATGCAGCTGCTCGGCCTCCTCCCGCGACACGTCGTGAAAATTCAGCCCGTAATATTTCGCCTTCGCCTCTTGAAGGCGCAGCTGATGTTCCCGGTTCTCGGTCTGCGCCAGATACAAAGACCCCGGCTGGAACACCCCACAGCCCTGCCCGGTGATCTCTTCCAGCTCCTTGTAGAGGTTCATCGTGTAATGCTGGATGCGCGTAATGTTGTTGTTGTCATGCAGCCCATGGATATTCGCCGCCGCATGCCAGGTAGAGCCCGAGGTCAGTTCATCGCGTTCCAGCAGGACCACATCGGTCCAGCCATGTTTCGTCAGGTGATAGAGGATCGAGCATCCGATCACCCCGCCGCCGATCACCACCGCCTGTGCATGTGTCTTCATGAGCCCTCTCCTTCGGCCCCGAGACTGGCGAGCCGCGCCCGCACCGAAATGCCGATTGGCGACATTTCCTGTCGCCTTTGAGGCCCGCGCTTTCTAAGCTCGCGGCGAAGAAGGAGGCCCCGCGATGTCCACACTCAAACGCCGCCTGAAAGAGACCGAAGACCGTATGACGATGCATATGTGCACGATCCCAAGCGCCGCGGTGACGCAAGTGATGGCCGCCAATGGTGCGGATTCCATCTTCGTTGATCTGGAGCATGGCGCGATCGATTATGAGGTCGCGCATGCAATGATTGCCGCCACTGCGGGGGCGGATTGTGCGGCCCTTGTCCGCATCGCCGAGAACACGCCCGCCTTGGTCAAACGCGCACTTGATCTGGGCGCTGACGGGATCGTTTTCCCGTTGATCCGCACCGCCGCCGATGCCGAGGCTGCCGTCGCCTCTCTGCGTTATCCGCCCCATGGCACCCGCGGCTTCGGGCCCTTTATGGCCAGCGCGAAATGGAACGTCCCGCTGATGGAGTATCGCGAGAAGGTGGAGCCGGAACTGCTATGTGTTTTGCTCGTCGAAACCGCCGATTCCGTCGAAAATATTGACGACATCTGCAAAGTTCCCGGCATCGATCTGCTGGTCCCCGCGCCGTTCGACCTCTCCACCGATCTCGGCCTGCACGGCCAGTTCGACCATCCAGATTTCATCGCCGCCGTCGGCAAGATCGAAGCCGCTGCCCATGCAGCGGGCATTCCGCTTGGCGGCATCGGGTTGGAGCAAGCCCAGGCAGAGTCTCTCTTTGCCCGAGGCTATCGCATTATCGCCGCGGTCGACGCCATCTGGCTTGGTGCGATGACCCGGAACGCGCAATCCTGGCTCTGATCTGTCGCGTTTGGGCTTGCCCTCGCCACCTCGCCCTGCCCTAGTCGCGCCAAACGGGAGGGTTCCATGAAAACCAGCACGCGCGTTGTGATCATTGGCGGCGGGGTCGTCGGCTGTTCGGTCGCTTATCACCTGACGAAGCTCGGCTGGTCCGATGTGATGCTGCTGGAACGCTCCGAGCTGACCTCGGGCTCCACGTGGCACGCCGCCGGTGGGTTCCACACGCTGAACGGCGACACCAATATGGCCGCGCTGCAAGGTTACACGATCCGCCTTTACCGCGAGTTGGAAGAACTGACGGGTATGTCTTGCGGTCTCCACCATGTGGGCGGCGTCACCCTCGCCGACAACAAAGACCGCTTTGACATGCTCGTCGCCGAGCGCGCCAAGCACCGCTATATGGGCCTTGAGACCGAGATCGTCGGCCCCGAAGAGATCGCCAAACTTGCGCCGATCACCAACACCGACGGCATCATCGGCGCGCTTTATGATCCTTTAGACGGCCACCTCGATCCCTCCGGCACAACGCATGCCTATGCCAAAGCCGCGCGCATGGGCGGGGCTGAGATCGTCACCCATTGCAAGGTTATCGAGACCAACCAACGCGCCGATGGCACATGGGATGTGGTCACTGAGAACGGCACGATCCATGCCGAACACTTGGTGAATGCAGGTGGTCTTTGGGCCCGCGAAGTCGGCGCGATGGCGGGCGTCTATTTTCCGCTCCACCCGATGGAGCACCAATATCTCGTAACCGAAGAAACGCCCGAAATCTACGAGCGCGATACCGAACACCCCCATGTCATGGACCCCGCGGGCGAAAGCTACCTGCGTCAGGAAGGGCGCGGCCTCTGCATCGGGTTCTATGAGCAGAACTGCCGCCCCTGGGCCGTCGATGGCACGCCTTGGGAGTTTGGCCACGAGCTGCTGCCAGATGATTTCGAGAAGATCGAAGACAGCATCGCTTTCGCGTTCAAACGCTTCCCCGTTCTGGAGCGCGCCGGGATCAAATCCGTCATCCACGGTCCCTTCACCTTCGCCCCCGATGGCAACCCGCTTGTCGGCCCGGTGCCTGGCATGCGCAACTACTGGTCCGCTTGCGGCGTCATGGCGGGTTTCTCCCAAGGTGGCGGCGTCGGCCTCATGCTCGCCCAATGGATGATCGAGGGCGAGACCGAGCGCGACACCATCGCCATGGATTGCGCGCGCTTCGGCGACTGGATCACGCCCGGCTATACGCTGCCAAAAGTCATCGAGAACTATCAACGCCGCTTCTCGGTCGCTTACCCGAACGAGGAACTCCCGGCCGCCCGCCCGCATCTCGCAACGCCTATGTATGACATCTTCACCGATCTTGGTGCGGTCTGGGGGCATCAATACGGGCTTGAGGTTGCAAACTACTTCGCGCAAGGCGACGAGCCTACTTTCGAAACCCCATCTTTCCGTCGGTCTGACGCCTTTGAAGCCACGGGCCGCGAAGTCCGCGCCGTGCGCAACTTCGTCGGCATCAACGAAACCCATAATTTCGGCAAATACGCCGTCAAAGGACCCAATGCCCGTGTCTGGCTCGATCGCATCATGGCTGGCCGCGTTCCGACGCCGGGCCGCGTGGCGCTCAGCCCGATGCTCTCCCCCAAGGGCAAATTGATCGGGGATTTCACAATCTCCTGCCTGTCAGAGACCGACTTCGTCCTCACCGCAAGCTACGGCGCGCAGGCCTTCCATATGCGGTGGTTCGAACTGAACGCCCAAGACGGCGTGTTGGTCGAAAACGTTTCCGACACCCGGACCGGCTTTCAGATCGCAGGTCCGCGCGCCACGGATGTCCTGAAAGCCGCCGCCCGCGACCCCGTCGATCTAAATTTCTTAGATTGTCGCGCGATGACAATCGGTCAGGTCCGTTGCCTCGTTCAACGGCTCAGCTATACAGGCGACTTGGGCTACGAAATCTTCTGCGACCCGACCTATCAACGGCAGCTTTGGCAAACCCTTTGGGAAACAGGCCAGCCGCACAACATCACTCCCTTCGGCATGCGCGCCATGATGTCCCTGCGCCTCGACCGTTTTTTTGGCTCCTGGGGCCGCGAGTTCTCGCCCGATTACACTGCGGCTGAAACCGGCATGGATCGCTTCATTTCCTGGAAGAAAAACGCCGATTTCATCGGACGCGCCGCCGCCGAGGCTGAGTGGGCCAATCCACCCGATCGCATCCTCTGCACCTTCGAGGTCGATGCCAAAGACGCCGATGTCGTGGCCTATGAGCCGATCTTTGTGGGCGGCAAAGTGGTCGGTTTCTGCACCTCGGGCGGCTATTCGCATCACGCGCAGAAATCTATCGCCTACGGATTCCTGCCCCGCGACTTGGCTACTCCGGAGGCGCGCGTGCAGATCGAAATCCTCGGCGAGTTGCGCAGCGCCACCCGCATCACCGAGCCGCTCTTCACGCCGTCAGACTAGAAATCCTCGACGCATTCCACGATCACCAGATCACGCTCGGCAGCCCCTTTGGCGAAGCTCAAGGCCTCCTGATAGGCCTCCGAATAGTAGCAATCATGCGCTGCCTTGAGCGACGGGAAAAGCGCCACGACATTCCGCGGCCGATCATTCCCTTCCAACTGCTCATAGGCCCCGGCCCGCGCAATGAAGCGCCCGCCATGTCCCTGCACCGCATCGGTCGCTCGTTTGGCATATTCGCCATAGGCGTCCGCATCCGTCACGTTCACATGTGCAATCCAAAGCGCTTTCGGCATCTTATCCTCCCAATACCGCCTCTGCGGCCTTGATGGCGGCCTCGGCATTCGCCGGGTCCGAGCCGCCTCCCTGCGCCATATCCGGGCGCCCGCCGCCACCCTTTCCGCCCACTTCCAGGACCGCAGCTTTCACCAAATCAACCGCGGATACTTTCTGCGTCAGATCTTTCGTCACACCCGCTGCCACGGCTGCTTTGCCACCCGCATCAGCGATCAGCAAAACTGCACCGGAGCCAAGCCGGGCCTTATGTTCGTCGATCAGGCCGGGCAGATCCTTGCCGGACACACCAGAAAGAACTTGAGAAAAGAAGGGTACCCCATTGATATCCTTATCTTTCGCCGCCGCAACGCCGCCTGACATGGCCAGCTCTCTACGCAATTGCGTAACCTCATTTTGCAACGCTTTTCGCTCGTCCATCAGGGCTTTCACCCTGTCTGGAACGTCCGCCGCCTGCGCCTTCAACACCAACGCCGTCTCTGCAAGCTTGTGATCCTGCGCCCGCAAGTAGTCCAATGCCGCCTGTCCCGTCAGCGCTTCGATCCGGCGCACCCCTGCAGACGACGCTGAATCTCCAAGCGTTACAAATGCCCCAATATCGCCGGTTTGGCGCACATGGGTGCCGCCGCAAAGCTCGATAGAATATGTCCGACCATCGGTGCCTTTCCCGGTCTCGGCCTGCCCCATGGAGACCACCCGCACCTCGTCGCCATATTTCTCGCCAAAAAGCGCCTGCGCCCCGATCGCACGCGCATCATCCGGTGTCATGATCCGTGTTTCTACGGGTGTGTTCTGGCGGATATAGGCATTCACCTCCGCCTCGACCTGCTCCAGTTCGGCCAGACTCAGCGCCTTGTTGTGCGAGAAATCGAACCGCAATCGGTCAGGCGCGTTCAGCGAGCCACGCTGCGCCACATGTTCCCCCAAAGCACCCCGCAACGCTTCATGCAGTAAATGCGTGCCGGAGTGATTGGCGCGAATCTGACTGCGGCGCGTGTGATCAACCTTTAGTTCCGCACCATCGCCTTTGGAAATCTTGCCTTCGGTTACCGTCACGAAATGGATGAAGACATCGGCAACCTTGAGGGTGTTGGTGACATCACCTTTGCCAACCTCATCAACGATCATCTCGCCGGTATCCCCGACTTGCCCCCCGGCCTCAGCATAGAATGGGGTCTGGTTGAGAACGACCTGAACATCTTCTCCGGCAGCTGCACTTTCGATCTGCGCCCCATCCTTGACCAAGGCCACGATTTTTCCTTCGGCGACCTCCGTGTCGTAGCCCAGAAAATCCGTCGCCCCATGTGCGTCCGCAATATCAAACCAGATCGCGGCATCCGCAGCTTCGCCCGTGCCCGCCCAACTGGCGCGGGCTTTGGCCTTTTGTTCCTCCATCGCAGCGTCAAACCCATTGGTGTCCACACCACGACCTTTTTCCCGCAACGCATCCTGCGTTAGATCAAGCGGAAAGCCATAGGTGTCGTAAAGCTTGAACGCGACATCTCCCGGCAGGTCCTTGCCGTCAGCCAGACCCCCCAATTCGTCATCGAGAATTTTTAGACCCCGGTCCAGCGTTTCGCGGAAACGCGTCTCCTCGGAGCGCAAGGTCTCCTCGATCAGCGCCTGTGCCTGACCCAGTTCCGGATAGGCGCCGCCCATTTGCCGCACCAGTTCCGGCACTAATCGATGCATCAACGGATCCTTCGCGCCCAAAAGATGCGCATGCCGCATTGCGCGGCGCATGATCCGGCGCAGCACATAGCCTCGCCCGTCTTTCGATGGCATCACCCCATCCGCGATCAGAAACGAGGTCGAACGCAAATGGTCGGCAATCACCCGGTGGTGCACATTCTGATCGCCATAGGGCTCGGTGGAACTGGCGTTGGCTGACACCTCGATCAGCGCTTTGAAAAGATCGGTGTCATAGTTGTCGTGGCTACCCTGCAGCAATGCCGCGATCCGCTCCAGCCCCATGCCCGTATCGATCGACTGCATATCGAGGGCGCGCATTGAGCCATCTTCGAACTGCTCGTTTTGCATGAAGACGATGTTCCAGATCTCAATAAACCGGTCGCCATCCTCTTCCGGCGAGCCCGGAGGACCGCCCCAGATATGGTCGCCGTGATCAAAGAAAATCTCCGTGCAGGGACCGCACGGTCCCGTCGGCCCCATTTGCCAGAAATTGTCATGGGTCGCGATGCGGATGATCCGCTCTTCCGGCACACCGACCTTCTTCCAAATCTCAAACGCCTCGTCATCGGTGTGGTAAACCGTCGTATAAAGCCGATCCTTCGCGATATCGAAATCCCGCGTGATCAGCTCCCAGGCGAAGGGGATCGCCTCTTCCTTAAAATAATCGCCGAAACTGAAATTCCCCAGCATTTCGAAGAAGGTATGATGCCGTGCGGTATAACCGACATTGTCGAGATCATTGTGTTTTCCGCCCGCGCGCACGCATTTCTGCGCGGTCGTTGCGCGCTTGTAGTCGCGGGTCTCGATGCCGGTGAACAGGTTTTTGAACTGCACCATACCGGAATTGGTGAACATCAGCGTCGGGTCATTGCGCGGCACAAGCGGGCTCGAAGGCTGAACCGAATGGCCCTGCCGCTCAAAATAATCGAGGAATGTGGTGCGAATATCGTTCAGGGACTTCATGGCGGATACCGGGACAGAGTAACGGGTTGCCCGGTCTTAGCCGCCTGTTTTCGGACTGTCCACGGCAGGTGGGGTTGAAAGCGAAAAAGCGCCCCGAAACGGCGCGCTTTTCCTTGTACAAATGCCGGTTTGTCGGCGCCGTTATTCTTCGAGAACCCCGTCCGGGTCGCCGATCTCCGCCTTGGTTTCAGCCTGGGCTGCAGCGGACATGTCAAAATCGAGCCCATGGGCGGCGCGAATTTTGTCCTCTACTTCCAGGGCAATGGACGGATTGTCCTTCAGGAACTGCTTTGCGTTCTCGCGGCCCTGCCCGATCCGTTCATCGCCGTAAGAGAACCAAGCACCGGATTTCTCCACCACGCCGGCTTTCACACCGAGGTCCAGAAGTTCGCCCATCTTCGAGATGCCTTCGCCATACATGATGTCGAATTCGACCTGCTTGAACGGCGGGGCTACCTTGTTCTTTACGACTTTCACGCGGGTTGCGTTGCCGACCACCTCGTCGCGATCCTTGATCGCGCCGATCCGGCGGATGTCGAGGCGGACAGACGAGTAGAATTTCAGCGCATTACCACCGGTCGTCGTCTCCGGTGAACCGAACATCACCCCGATCTTCATGCGGATCTGGTTGATGAAGATCACCATGCAGTTCGAGCGCGCAATCGATCCGGTGAGTTTCCGCATCGCCTGGCTCATCAGGCGAGCATGCACGCCGACGCTGGAGTCACCCATGTCGCCTTCAAGCTCGGATTTCGGCGTCAGCGCAGCGACGGAATCGACAACCACCATATTCACCGCACCTGAGCGCACGAGTGTGTCGGTAATCTCCAGCGCCTGCTCACCCGTGTCGGGTTGCGAAATCAGGAGCTCATCCAGATCAACACCAAGCTTCCGGGCATATTGCGGATCAAGCGCGTGTTCAGCATCGACAAAGGCGCAAACGCCGCCCTTTTTCTGCTCTTCCGCCACGCAATGCAGGGTTAGCGTCGTCTTACCGGACGATTCCGGGCCATAAATCTCGACAATCCGCCCTTTGGGCAGCCCGCCAATACCGAGCGCAATATCAAGACCCAAAGAACCCGTCGACGTCGCCTCGATTTCCTGAATGGCATTCTCGCCGCCCAGTTTCATGATCGAGCCTTTGCCGAATTGCCGTTCGATCTGGGCCAACGCGGAATCAAGCGCCTTTTGCTTGTTGCTGTCGCTCTTTGAATTCATTGTCAGGAGTTCTGCTGTCGCCATTATTTCTTCCCTTATTCCATACCGCCATAGGGGCGGCAATGACTGCTTTGTTCGCCTCTTGTTCTCATCTGTATGAGATCAAAAAGAGAACATTTCAAGATAAATCTTACGCTTCTACTTTGGGCAGCGATGCTTAATGATAGGTTTAAGCCGAGAACAAAGATGAGCAGTTTCCGCTATGATGGTGTTTCAAAAGGAAAGATTGGTGTATCTGGCGGTGCCCAAAACCGGGACCAGTGCGATTGAACGGGCGCTGGCGCGACGGGCCACAGCGCTGTTTCGCGATCCGCCCGGATTGAAACACACCAATGCCCAGGGATTCGAGCGCAAGTTCAGGGCGATTTTTGAACAATGGGGGAACACACCGTTCCAGACCTGTGCGGTGTTTCGCGAGCCCATCGATTGGCTGGGTAGCTGGTTTCGCTATCGTCAGAGGCCAGCTCTGGAAGGGCACAAAAACAGCACTGCGGGTCTCAGTTTTGATGAGTTTGTCGATGCCTATCTCTTGGAAAAACAACCGCCATTCGCAAAGGTTGGGGCGCAGGGCCGCTTCGTTACTGACGGGTCCGGAGAATTGCTCGTGAACCATCTGTTCCAATATGAACGCATGTCTGAATTCTATGATTTTCTACATACGAAACTGGGACGTGAGATTGAAACCAAGCAAATCAACGTGTCCCCCAAGGCTCCGATCGAACTTTCGGCTACGCTCGAGGCACGTTTAAGGGATCAATTCCGCCTGGACTTCGAAATTCACGATGCGTTGATGGACGGGCCGATTTCCGTCAGCTAAGCGGCCTCGCTCAATTGTCCACGCACCACATTGGTAAGTTCATTGAGCGAGAAGGGTTTCGGCAGGAACACCGAGTTCGGCAGTGGTCCACTGCCTTCCTGCAAGTGATCCTCGGTATAACCTGAAACGAAGACAACTTTCAGATCGGGGCGCGCTTCGCGGGCCAGTTTCACCCAGCTCGGTCCGTCAAGACCAGGCATGACCACATCAGTAACCACTACGTCCACTTGCATATCGGGATCATCGAGCAACTCGAGCGCCTCATCGGCATTGGCGGCTTCCACCACTTCAAAACCGCGGAGTTTCAGGGCGCGGCTCGCAAAGGCACGAACCGGCGCTTCATCTTCCACCAACAACACCCGCCCGTCCACATGGCCATATTCAACCGGATCGCTGGTCGGGGTCTCGGCCTCAATCGGAGGTGGCTCAGCGGCATGATCGAAGGTCGGGAAGAAAATGCTGAAGCTGGTGCCCTTGCCGATCTGGCTATCGGCAAAGATGAACCCGCCGCTTTGTTTTATGATGCCATAAGCGGTCGAGAGACCCAGCCCGGTCCCCTGCCCGATCGTCTTGGTCGTCCAGAAGGGTTCGAAAATCTTGTTCAGGCTCTCTTTCGGGATGCCAACGCCGTTATCCGTCACTTTCACAAGCACATAGTCACCTTGTGGCACCAGCACCCGGTCGCGTTTGAGGTCGGCTTGCAGCTTCATATTGCGTGTCTCAATCGCGATCTCACCGCCTGCCCCTTCCAGTGCGTCACGGGCATTCACGACGAGGTTCATGATCACCTGTTCGATCTGGCGGCGATCGGCGCGCACCGACATGAGTTTGGGATCATGGGTCAGCGTCAGTGAAATTTGCGCCCCTACGAGCCGGTTCAGCAGATGCGCGAGATCGGACAGCGTGTCACGCATATCCAGCACTTCGAGTTGCAGGTTCTGTTTGCGCGAAAAGGCCAGCAACTGGCCAACCAGGGAGGCCGCACGATTGGCATTCTGATTAATCTGTTCCAGATCGCCAAAATCAGGGTCACCCGGATCATGGCGCAACATCAGCAGATCGCAGTGGCCGGAGATCGCTGTCAGCAAGTTGTTGAAATCATGGGCAACGCCGCCAGCCAATTGCCCAATCGCCTGCATTTTCTGGCTTTGAACAAATTGCTTCTCGAGGGACTTCAGTTCTGTGGCATCGTTCAACATCGCCAGAAGCGTCACGTCGCCATCATCGATCACACGACCGAGCGTGACCTGCAGATACACTTCTTCCCCTTGGGCATCGTTGAGGCGCAGGACTTCGGGTTTGTGGAGCGAGCGCCCGTCTGACGCCTCCTCCAGCCAGTCCGAAATCGGTCGCCCCAACCCCACGACAAGATCCTGCAGATACGCGCCCTTCGGGCTTTCCATGCTCAGCAACCCACGCGCCAGACGGTTGGCTTGTTCCAGACGTCCATCCACCGCCATGCGGATAATCGCGACTGGGAAATCCTCAAGATCAGGCAGCGAGGATTGCGCCGTCTCAGATTGATCGACCGGCGCAAAATAATATTCCGTGCGGCCGCCCTTGCCCGCGATCATCGTGACCGTGGCCTCAAACACGCCGTCATGACCGGAAAGTCGCACCGTTTGCCCGCTCTTGCTGGGAATTTCTGTCAGAAGCTGATCAATCCGTTTGATCCGACGTCCGATGATGCGCCGCAGGGCTGCATTCATAAAGAGGATCGCGCCACTGTCCCCCACTGTCACCATGGGTAACGATATCCGATCCACCAGACGCCCCGCTTCTATGGGCAGGTTATTGGGCTCGATCGACCATAGGAACTGGTCGTCGGACAGTTTGTGCACGGCAAATCGATAGCGGCCCGAACGCGTGACAATGTCGTCATGACAGGCATTCTGCTTGGCGGCCTTGGCCTGCAAGCGGAACACAATTGAATTGGCGTTGTTGAACTCCTCCTCGAGATATTTGTCGAGCGTCAGGCGCCCTTTGCTTCCGTAAGCGGCCTTGGCGGCTGGATTGCAGGCAAGCACTTCGCCATCGGCGTGACAGACAAAAACAGCACGTTCATCATGGGTGATGAGGTCTTTGAACTGCGCCGTTGCCCCAACTGCGCTGACGTCGCGATTGCGCCACTGCCAGATCAGAAGCGCGACACCCATGACAGCTCCAACACCTGCCAAAGCAATGGCCGCTGTCTCATTCGGAATGATGAGACCAGCAAGGAGAACACCGGCCACAAGCCAGGTTGGCCAGCCGAATACCCCATGGGCGCCTCCGGACAGGTCAGTTCTCAATCGCAGATCAGAAAGATCGGCCACGCCGCCTCCACAATCACTTTCGTCAAAAACACTCTTGAAGCGTAAACTTTAAGTGGATGTTAACACAGTTTATGTCTTGGGCTTCAAATGACCAGTTATTGAGACAAATGCTTCAGAATTGCGACATAAAACCCATCCCCGCCGTCAAGCGGTGTTAACTGACGTTGCCGTTGCAGTTCGAAGCTTGAATGTCTGGCGGCAAAATTCTCAATTTGAACGGTATTTTCGGATTTCAGTAGCGAACATGTCATGTAGGCCAGACACCCGCCTGGCCTCACCAAACGCGCCGCCTGGTCCAGTATCTCCGCCTGAACCTGATGCAGCGCCTGTAATTTCTCCTGCGACAGGGACCACTTCCCCTCCACTGCCCGCCGCCAGGCGCCGCTTCCCGAACAAGGCACATCGGTCACCACGATATCAAACGGCGCATGATCAGCGATTTGATCAGTTGTGAGCAGAGCGATTTCTACTCCGGCACGCCCCGCCCGCAGCGGTAAATCCCGCATGCGATCCGCATCTGCGTCATGGGCAAACACCGTGATACCCGGTCGATCCGCGAGGGCGAGCGCTTTCCCGCCGCCCCCGGCGCAATAGTCGAGGATACGCACCGGGCCTTGCGTCTCAATCTCCGCAACGACCGCTTGAGAGGCTGCGTCCTGCAACTCGATTAACCCGGACTCATAAGCCCTGGACTGCGCCACGCGGCGCGGATTTGACGTGATCTCAAGCGCTGTTTCCGCGAGCTCATGCGGGCAGCTTTCAATTCCGTCGGCTTTCAAACTTGCTTGCGCCGCCTCTCGCGTTCCTCGCTGGAGATTGACACGAACAAAGACTGGCGCGCGGGTTTTCAGCATGGCGCAGACGGCTTCAAACCTGTCTCCAAGGCTGGCTTTCAATTCAGGGATCAACCAATCCGGCAGGTCCAGTGGTAAGTCGTCGGGCGCTTTACGAACATGCGCCAGTTCCCCATTGCTGAGGGGCGCAGCCGAGAAGCGATCTCCGGAGAACATGTCGGCCAATCGCGTCTCGCCGCCCGGCACCAGTTCAGTGCCGCCATCGCAACGCACATGGCCGATCACCAAACCGCGACCGGTCAAGCTTCCGCCCAGGAGCGCGTAGCTGTCGCGGCAGCGAACGCACTGAAAAACGATGTCACGAACAGCCGCGCGATCCTTCGAGCCCGCATAACGCGCACCCCGCGCCCAATTGGTCAGCGTTTTCTCCAGCGGCGCGCCGCTCAGATACTGGTCGAGCATATCAATCGCGGTCGCGATCCGCGCCGCAGGGGTCACTTAGCCCACCCGGTAATTCGGGCTCTCGCGGGTGATCTGCACATCATGTACGTGGCTTTCTTTCAGACCGGCCCCGGTGATCCGCACGAAATTTGCCCGTGCGTGCATGTCCGCGATGGTTGCAGCACCGGTGTAGCCCATGGCCGCCCGCAACCCGCCGACCAATTGGTGGATGACAGCCCCGGCAGCCCCTTTATAAGGCACCTGCCCTTCGATCCCTTCCGGCACAAGTTTGTCGCTGGCCGCATCCTTCTGGAAATAGCGATCCGCGGAGCCGCGCGCCATGGCCCCAAGCGAGCCCATGCCGCGATAGCTTTTGAAACTGCGGCCCTGGTAGAGGATGACCTCGCCGGGGCTCTCATCGGTACCTGCAATCATCGAGCCGACCATGGCGCAGGATGCACCTGCTGCAATCGCCTTCGCAAAATCGCCCGAGAATTTGATCCCGCCATCGGCGATCACCGGCACATCACCGGAGGCTGCCGCGCAATCCATAATGGCTGAGAGTTGCGGTACGCCGACGCCCGCGACCATCCGCGTGGTGCAGATTGACCCCGGTCCAATGCCGACTTTCACCGCATCCGCGCCCGAGCCAATCAGTGCCTTCGTCGCCTCCGCCGTCGCCACATTGCCTGCCACAACCTGCACCTCGTTGGAGAGCTTCTTGACACGCTCAACGGCTTGCCCGACGCCCTCGGAATGGCCATGGGCGGTATCGATCACGATCAGATCGACGCCCGCATCGACCAGTGCTTCGGAGCGTTCAAACCCGGCATCTCCCACCGTCGTCGCCGCCGCGACCCGTAACCGACCCAACTGATCCTTGCAGGCATGGGGGTTCAGAACCGCCTGTTCGATATCTTTGATGGTCAGGAGCCCGGTCAGTTTCCCAGCACCATCCACCACCAGCAGCTTTTCAATCCGGCGCGCATGCATCAGCGATTTCGCTTCCGACAGGTCCGCCGGTTCGCGCAGCATCGCCAGATTGTCGGAGGTCATCATCGCTTTGACGGGCGTCTTATCATCACTCGCAAAACGCATGTCGCGATTGGTCACGATCCCAAGCACGATGCCTTTTTCATCGACCACCGGGAAGCCGGACACATTGTAGCGCTCCTGCAGGGCCTTCGCCTCGGCCAGCGTTTCATCGGGTTTCAGCGTGATCGGATTATAGACAATCCCGCTTTCAAACCGCTTCACCCGGCGCACATCTCGGGACTGTTCCTCAACACTCAGGTTCCGATGGATGACCCCCATGCCGCCCGCCTGCGCCATCGCAATCGCCATGCGGGCTTCGGTCACGGTATCCATGGCCGAGGACAGCAGCGGAATGTTCATTGCGATGGATTTCGTCACATGGGTCGCAGTGTTCGCCGTGGAGGGCAGAACGTTGGACGCACCCGGCACCAGCAACACATCATCAAAGGTGAGAGCCTCACGAATCTCCATGGAACGCTCCTTCGCGCGGGGATTGATTGGCAGCACCTCATCGCATGAATTCTGCACGTGCGAAAGGGCTTATTTTGTGCAATAGCTCCGCCGATATACTAGGGAGCGACAATGGTCAAAATTCTCGTCGATGCCGATGCCTGCCCGGTAAAAGAGGAAATCTACACGGCCGCCTATCGTCTTAAAATCCCCGTCGTACTGGTCGCCAACAGCTACCTGCGACATCCCGATCATCCACTGATCTCCATGCAAATGGTCGATGAGAGTTTTGATGCCGCAGATGATTTCATCGCCGCCGCTGCAGGGCCAGACCATCTGATCGTCACTGCAGATATCCTCCTGGCGGAGCGTTGCCTGCAAGCAGGGGCCACGGTTCTCGATCCCAAGGGTGCGCCATTCACACCCGACAATATCGGCACCGCAATCGCGACCCGCGCGATCATGGCAGATATCCGTGGTGGACTGCCACAAGGCGGCGGCCCGAAACCGTTCAGCAAACAGGACCGCACCAAGTTCGCCAACGCGCTCGATCGCAACCTGACGCGCCTGATCCGCCAGAAGACTACGCGCTAGCCGCGAAATCCCGTCGCTACGACGAATTTTTCCGAACTGTCCGACCTGCTTGCAGGTGGCTTCACATTCGCGACCTTGGTGAACTTCTGTTTCAGGAGCTTCTGCAATTCCCCTTCGGCCCCGCCCGCCAGGACCTTCGCGACAAAGGTGCCCCCCTCATCCAAGACGTCAAAGGCGAAATAGGCGGCAGCTTCGCAGAGCGCCATGATCCGCAAATGATCGGTCTGTTTGTGCCCTGAGGAGGCCGCCGCCATGTCGCTCATCACCACATCGGCTTGCCCGCCAAGCCACGTCTTCACTTTCTCATCCGCGTCATCTTCAAGGAAGTCGAGCACATGCAGCTCCGCCCCGGCAATCGGTTTCACTTCCTGCAGGTCAATGCCCAGAACGGTGCCGACCGCCTTCCCGGATTTCTCACCTAGTGCGTTCACCCGCTTCACGGCCACCTGACACCAGCCACCGGGGGCACAGCCCAGATCGACGACCCGCGCGCCCGGCACGAGAAACCGAAATTTGTCGTCAAGTTCCAGGATCTTATAGGCCGCGCGTCCGCGCATGCCCTCGGCCTGCGCGCGCTTCACATAAGGATCGTTCAACTGGCGCTCGAGCCACCGGGTCGACGACAGTTTCCGCCCTCGCGCGGTTTTCACCTTCACGCGAAGGTCCCGCTGTCCCCGTCCTGATGTGTTTTTGGCCATGGGCCTCACTTGGCCTTTCGCACCGAGAATGACAAGCCTAGTACGGCCCTTCCTCCAGAACCCCGTCCGAGGACATCTGCGCGTAAAGCAACCCCTCGCGCAGTCCACGATCTGCAACCGAGAGCCGGTCGGTCGGCCAAACACGCAGCAGCGCCTGAAGGATCGCGGCACCCGACATGATCAAGGCATGACGGTCCCTCCCGATGCGCGGATCAGCGCGCCGCCCCTCGGGGCCCATATGCAGATAACTCTGGATCACATGGTCGATCTGGTCGGAGGTCATGCGGAGCCCGTCCACCTTGTTGCGGTCATATCGCTTCAGGCCCAGATGGCTCGCGGCAACGGTTGTGACCGTTCCGGAGGTGCCAACAATCTGGAACCCCTCTTTCACGCCATCGGCATCGTTGTAGGGGCTGAACTCGGCCAGGTTCTCCTCGAAAAACCAACTCATCAGCGCAAAGCGCGCAGCATCGTCATCCACATCGTCAAACTGATCGCGCAGGGTCGCCACGCCCAGCGGCACTGAAATCCAATCCACCACTTTCGCGGCCGGAAACGCGCTGTCACCGGCATCAAACCCGGTGTGCAGCCGCATGATCGCGCGCGGTCGGTCCACGCGCGGTACGCGAGAGATGTCGATCCAGACGAGCTCCGTCGAGCCACCACCAATATCGACAACCAGCAATTGCTCGGTCTTGGTGGACACCAGTGGCGCGCAGGAGACAACCGCCAGCCGCGCCTCTTCCTCGGGCTCGATGATTTCCAACTCCAGTGAGGTTTCGCGCTTCACCAGATCGATGAACTCACCCGCATTCGTCGCGCGTCGACAGGCTTCGGTCGCCACCAATCGCATGCGCTGCACATTGTGATGCCGCAGTTTTCGCTGACAAATCTTGAGCGCACCCACGGTCCGCGCCATGGAGGACCGGCTCAACCGGCCAGACGCCTCAAGGCCCGCCCCCAGCTGCACCGATTTGGAAAAGCTGTCGACCACATGAAACTGGCTGCCCTTGGGTTGGGCCACAAGCATGCGACAGGAATTCGTACCCAAATCCAGCGCGGCGTAGAGATCTGCTGGATCTGGCGGCCCCAACACACGGGGCTGCGGAGCTTGCGGCGTCGGAACCGCCGACACCACCTTGCCCGCGCGATGTGGCGGCTTTTTCGCCATTGCTCGGGCCTTATCGAATTCAAGGTTATGCACAGCCTACGCGCGGGCACAGCGATCTGGCAAGCGCTCGGCCTCATAAATGTCATGAGAATTTTGAGCCGTTGGCGCTCTGGTCACAGCCCGTTCAGCCCATTAGGTCAATGCCGCAAAGGTCGCCACTAAGATACGGTTTGTCGAATTTCGCATCTCCGCAATTCACTCACCTGATACGGTCGCTGAAACTCGGCTTAAGGGAATCACTAAACCATGCCCGACGTCACCATCGTTTACTGGCGCGATATCCCGGCGCAGGTCATCGTCGGCAAGGGCCGTCGTGGCGCGAAAATCCAATTGCCGGAACGGTTTGAGCAAGCCATCGACCGTTGTGCGATGAAGGTTGGCGCGCAGGACACGGATGCTTATCTGGCGGAGTGGCGCAAGGCGGCCCCTTACATTGTCGAGGGCGACGCTCAAGATGTCGCAAATGCCGAAGCCGCGCGTTTGGATGCCGAATACGACACCGCCAAGATCAAGGCTTTGATCGCAAATGATGGTCATGCCGCCTGAGGAGGGTGGTTTGGGTTTAAGGGAGAGGCTGATGGCCCTGTTGAATTTCAAGCGTCGTGAAGAGGTCGAAGCGACCCCGGTCAACCCTCAGGTCGAGGCGTTCCTGCAGAACTACTCCATCGAGGTGATGCCGCGCACTGCCGAGAAGGTCGAAGACTTCCGCGCCATCCTGCCCGAAGGCACCCGTGTCTACATTGCCCATATCGAGGGCACACCGATTGAGGACATGGTCGCGACCGCCGCCCGTCTGGCGAAAGACGGCTACAGCGTCATGCCGCATTTCCCGGCCCGCATCATCAAGGATGAAGCAACCTTGGGCGACTGGATCGCGCGCTATCAGGGCGAAGCCGGTGTCGAACAGGCGCTGCTCTTGGCCGGCGGTGTCGCCGAACCCCATGGCGACTTCCATTCCTCCATGCAACTCATGGAAACTGGCCTTTTCGACAAGGCGGGCTTCAAGCGCCTCCACGTTGGCGGTCATCCGGAAGGGAACCGCGATATCGACCCCGATGGCTCAATGAAGAACGTCGATGAAGCCCTTCAATGGAAACAGAAATTCTCCGAACGCACCGACGCCCAGATGGCCATCGCGACGCAATTCGCCTTCGAGGCGAAACCCGTCATCGCCTGGGCCAATGCGATCAAAACCGCCGGGATCGATCTGCCCGTGCATATCGGCGTTGCTGGCCCTGCGAAACTGCAAACCCTGATCAAATTTGCCATCGCCTGCGGCGTCGGCCCATCGCTCAAAGTCTTGCAGAGACGCGCGATGGACGTGACCAAACTGCTCCTACCTTACGAGCCGACCGACTTCGTCACCGAGCTTGCCGCGCACAAAGCCGCCAATCCCGATTTCAACATCGAGCAGGTGCATTTCTTCCCGCTTGGTGGGATCAAGACCAACGCCACCTGGGCTCAAAACAATGGCGGCGCATCCGGCGTTCCTGCCGCACAACAAGGTTAAACGATGACCCGTACAGTTCTGGAATCAAAGACAAAAACCGTTGTCATCGGTTTCGATGAACCGTTCTGCGTGATCGGCGAGCGTATCAATCCAACGGGTCGCAAAATCCTCAACGAGGAGCTAGAACGCGGCGATTTCTCTCGCGTCGAAGCCGACGCTCTCGCCCAAGCGGCTGCGGGTGCCGGTGTGCTCGACATCAATTCCGGTGCGGTCTTCTCCAACAAGATGGCCGAGGACCCACGCTACGCCGACAATAACTTCGTTGAGCCGGACCTGATGAAGCAACTGGTCGAATGCGTGCAAAACGTCATCGACATCCCGCTCTGCATCGACTCGTCCGTCCCCGGCGCACTCGAAAACGGTTTGGCCGCCGCCGAGGGTCGCCCGCTTCTGAACTCGGTGACAGGCGAAGAAGAACGCCTCGAACTCGTGCTTCCGCTGGTCAAGAAATACAATGTGCCCGTCGTGGCGATCTCAAACGATGACACGGGCATCTCAGAGGACCCCGATGTGCGTTTCGCCGTCGCCAAGAAAATCGTCGAGCGTGCCGCCGATCACGGCATCCCTGCTCACGATATCGTCGTCGACCCGCTTGTCATGCCCGTTGGTGCGATGGGCACGGCGGGCCTGCAGGTCTTCACCCTCGTGCGTCGTCTCCGCGAGGAACTCGGCGTGAACACCACCTGCGGTGCGTCCAACATCTCATTTGGCCTTCCGAACCGCCACGGCATCAATAACGCTTTTCTGCCAATGGCTTACCAGGCGGGCATGACCTCGGCGATCATGAACCCTGTCGCCCTGCCCGTGGGCCCGAAGAAGTTGCAGGCTAAGAAGGATGAACTCGCCGCCGCCGGGATCGTCATTCCCGATGACATCGACCCCGAAGTGTTGGCGAAGGTCACGGGCCTGGGCTCGACCAAGCCGAAAGCGGGCAAAGAAATGGAAGCCATCCGCGCCGCCAACTTCCTGATGAACCAGGACGAAGGCGGGGCCGCGTGGATCAACTTCAACAAGGATCCGGACGCAGCCCCAGCCGGTGGTCGTGGCGGCGGTCGTCGCCGCAGACGCGCTTAAGCTTCGGCAGCCTGTTCCGCAGGCCGTTTTAGCGACCACAAGAGAAGTGCATAAAACGCAACGTTCGGTGGCACATTCGCCGCCGCTCCGGCCAGCACGGACGCAGCGCTATCGGTCACAAACCACGCCGTCGCGCCCCAGAACAACAGTTTCAAGGTCTCGTCCGGCGCTTTCTTCAGCAGCGCGCCACCAGCGAGGTACCACATAACGCCGAAGCCAGTGAATATCCCGCCCATGATCGCCTGGGTCAGGCGCGTCTCGGCATAAAAGGGCTGGAACAGGTCATCGGCAGGCCAAATCACGAGATTGGCGAATATGCCGTAAATCCAGTTGAGTGCAGGCAAAGCCGACAAGGCGGTCAGCAGGCCGAAAAAGATCACGACATCACCTACGATGCGGATTTTGCAGGAATGAGTTTCATAGGACATTTTGAAGCCTCCTCTTGAGATCGGTTGGACTTCAAATGCCGCTCGACGGGCATCAAAACAATTACCTCATAGGTAAGTGCCTTCTGTTGCCTGCCGCGTTACTTTCGCCTCATGACCCAATTCGGAAATCACCTGCGCGAATGGCGCAATGCCCGCCGTATGAGCCAGCTTGACCTTGCGTTGGAGGCAGATGTCTCGGCCCGCCACATCTCCTTCCTGGAAACCGGTCGGTCGGAGCCCTCCCGCCCTATGATCCTGCATCTCTCAGACATCCTCGACATCCCGCGCGAGCGCCGCAACGACATGCTCGAAGCCGCCGGATATGCCGCGATCTATCAGCGGTCCCCCCTCGACTCAGCCCAGATGACGCGCCTGCAATCGGCGATGTTGACCCTCATCAACCAGCACGACCCCTACCCGGCGATCGTGAAGGACCGGCTTTGGACGATTGTCGAGATGAACGAGATGGCGAAAGGCCTCTTTGGCATAGCGGGTCTGAACAAGGGCGACAACATGCTCGAATACATGGCGCAGCCCGGCGTTTGCGCGCAAGCCATTGAAAATTGGGGAGAAGTTGGGCATCATGTGCTCACGCGCATCCGCAATGAAAGTCGCGCTTTGGGCGGGGTGCCGGAGCTGGACGACGCAGTGGTGGCTCTCAGCCAAGACCCTGATATTGCGGCACATTCTCCTGAAACACCGCTGCCGCCGATCATCTCGACGGTCTATCGCGCTGGCGATCTGCGACTGCCTCTTTTTTCAACATTTGCTCAATTTGGAGGCGCTGAAGACCTCTCCTTAACCGAGCTTAACATCGAGTTAATGTTCCCCGCTGATGAGCATGCAGAAGCCACCTTGAGGGCTCTTGCCGGGGCCACGCCGGAGCCAGCTTGAGATTTGCCGTAAAGGGACATTGCCCCCGCCTCTCGAAGGGTTAAAACCCTTTGCAAGAAGCAAAGGCGCGCGCATGTCCGACAAAGACCCACTTGTGATCTTCACACCTTCAGGCAAACGTGGCCGGTTCACGGTTGGCACACCGATCCTGACCGCGGCTCGCCAATTGGGTGTCGATCTCGACTCGGTCTGCGGCGGGCGCGGCATTTGCTCGAAATGTCAGGTGACGCCCTCTTACGGAGAGTTCCCGAAACACGGGGTGACCGTCGCTGAGACCGCCCTTTCCGAATGGAACGCGGTTGAACAACGTTACGACGACAAACGCGGTCTGCCCAAGGGCCGCCGCCTTGGCTGTCAGGCCACCGTTCAAAGTGACATCGTCATCGACGTGCCCGCCGAAAGCCAGGTCCACAAACAGGTCGTGCGCAAGCGGGCCGAGGTTCGCGACATCACGCTGAACCCCTCCACGCGCATCTACTATGTTGAGGTGCAGGAACCCGACATGCATGACCCGTCGGGCGATCTCGAGCGGCTCGTCGCGGCCTTGCGGAAGGATTGGGAACTACCCGACCTGACGGCCGATCTGTCCGTTTTCAAGACACTGCAGGAAACCCTACGCAAAGGCGAGTGGAAGGTCACCTGCGCGGTCAACTTGCTCGAAAACCGGATCATGCATATCTGGCCTGGTTTCTACGAAGGCTCCATCTATGGTCTCGCCGTCGATCTCGGCTCCACCACCATCGCAGGCCATCTCTGCGATCTGCAAACCGGGGAGGTCGTCGCCTCGTCCGGCCTGATGAACCCGCAAATCCGCTTCGGCGAGGATCTGATGTCCCGCGTCAGCTACTCGATGATGAACCCCGGCGGTGATGCGGAGATGACGGCGTCTGTCCGCGAAGGCATGAATCAGCTCTTCGACGCGGTCGCCGAAGAGGCAGGTATCGACAAAACCCTCATCGTGGATGCGGTCTTCGTCTGCAACCCGGTCATGCACCACCTGTTTCTGGGCATCGACCCGTTCGAGCTGGGCCAGGCCCCCTTCGCGCTCGCAACCTCGGACGCGTTTTCCCTGAAAGCCAAAGACCTCGATCTGAACCTCCACCCTGAGGCCCGCACCTACATCCTGCCCTGTATCGCGGGCCATGTCGGCGCGGACGCCGCTGCCGTCGCCCTCTCCGAGGCCCCGAACAAATCCGAAGACCTTGTTTTGGTCGTTGACGTGGGCACCAATGCGGAAATCCTTCTCGGAAACACCGAAAAGGTCCTCGCCTGCTCTTCCCCCACCGGTCCGGCCTTTGAAGGAGCGCAAATCTCCAGCGGTCAGCGTGCAGCCCCCGGTGCCATCGAACGCGTCGAGATCGACCCGGTCACCAAAGAGCCCCGCTTCCGCGTCATCGGCTCGGAGCTCTGGTCCGACGATCCCGGCTTCCTAGAGGCCATCGCCGGAACCGGCGTTACAGGCATCTGCGGCTCGGGTATCATCGAGGTCATTGCCGAGATGCGCCTCGCAGGCATCGTCGATGGCCCCGGCCTGATCGGCAGCCCTGAACAAACCGGCACGGAGCGCTGTTTCCTCGATGGACGCACCTATGCCTACAAGCTCTGGGAAGACCCCGAGACGGGCCAAGTGATCTCCGTCACCAACCCCGACATACGCGCCATCCAGATGGCCAAGGCTGCGCTTTATTCCGGCGCACGGCTGCTGATGGACAAGTTCGGCGTCGATGCCGTCGACCGCGTCGTGCTCGCAGGCGCTTTCGGAGCCCATATCTCCCCCAAACACGCCATGGTCCTTGGCATGATCCCCGACGCGCCTCTCGACAAAGTCACGTCCGCCGGCAACGCCGCAGGCACCGGCGCGCGCATTGCGCTTCTCAACACCGAGGCCCGGGCAGAGATCGAAGACACTGTGCACAAAATCCACAAGATCGAAACGGCGATTGAACCCCGCTTTCAGGAGCATTTCGTTAACGCCTCCAACATCCCCAACTCGGTTGAGCCGTTCCCGATCCTGAATTCCGTCGTCACGCTGCCAACGGAGACCTTCAACACCGGTTCGGAGGCCGCCCATCAGGGCGGACGACGTCGCCGTCGTCGCTCCTAAACACTGATCGATTCCGAAAATGATCAGTATTTGAAGGGGCACAGGTGCGAAACCGTGCTACTTTCCCCGGCATGACCGATCTTGTGCTCCTCGACCTGCTCCTGCGCGGCGCCTTCATTGGCCTCGGGCTTTACATCATTCTGCAATGCCTCACAGAGCGGCAAAAGCTGCCCTTCTGCTGGCCTGCCATCGCCTTCATCTCGGTGAAGATCGCCTATCTTCTGGTCTCCGCCCCGCCGCTGGATAGCCTTGTCGGTCCGGCCACGCCTTATCTCATTGCGCTTGCGCGGATCAGTCCCGCCCTGCTCTGGTGGTTCGCCATGAGCCTCTTCGACGAACGCCCGCAGCCCGGCATCATCATCGGCCTCGCTGTCTTCTTCTCGCTCGCGCCATACATCGTGCCCGATGCCCGGGAGAACCTCGCGCACAACCTCATCCTCTTCCCGCTCATGGGGCACGTCCTCTGGGTCGCGCTCACCGGCTATCGCGGTGACCTCATCACCCCGCGCCGCCGATTCCGTCTGGCCTTTGCAGGCCTTGTCCCGGTCGTCGCGATTGTCATTGGCATCATCGAAATCGCCTACCCGAATGCCGAGAACGCCATCGCAATGCGGCTACTGCAATCGAGCGTCTTTGTGGCCCTCGCCCTGCTGTTCACAGTCTGGATGACCAAAATGGACCGCGACTTGCTGGTGATCACACGGCCTAAGGGGCAGCTCTACGACGACGCCGCGCAAGAGACTGAGATGCGCCGCCTGCAGGAACTGCTGAGCGCTGATATCCACCGCACCGAGGGCCTCTCCATAGGCTCGCTTGCGGAGGCGATGGAAATCCCCGAGCACCGACTGCGGCGCCTCATTAACCATCACATGGGCTATCGTAACATCTCCGAACTCATCAATGACCGCCGCATTGATGACGCGAAAGACAAGCTCTCCGACCCGCTGCTCTTCGACCGGCAGATCACGCAAATTGCGTTTGATGTGGGCTACGGCTCTCTCGCGCCGTTCAACCGCGCTTTTCGGGAACGCACCGGGCTGACGCCGAAGCAATACCGGCAAAAATTCCTTGGCGGCGACGACCCGCAAGCGGTGCCCGCGGAGTAAGGTTTTTCTCAATTGACCCTGCCCGCCCGCTCTGCTGTTCATGCGGACCATGGACGCGCAGGCAAACCGGGATCAAAAGGACTTCTGGACCGATGAGGCGGGTCCGAAATGGGTCGCGCAGCAGGCCTATATGGATGCGCTATTGCGCCCGGTTCTCGATGCGCTTTTGATCCGTGCGCGGCTGGCCAATGGCCAGCATGTGTTGGACCTCGGCTGCGGGGCTGGCGAGAGCACCTTTCGCGCCGCTGAGCTGATCGGCGCGGATGGGCACGCCATGGGCATCGATATTTCCCCAACCCTGCTCAAGGTGGCGGAGGCCCGCGCCCGCAACCACAGCAATGTCAGCTTCGTCTGCGAAGATGCCGCCACGCACCGGTTCGACGTGCGGCGCTTTCACCGGATGATCTCGCGCTTTGGCACGATGTTCTTTGATGATCCTGTTCCGGCGTTCGAGAATATCCTCGGTAGTCTGCGCCCCGGCGGTCAGATGATCTTCGCCACCTGGGGGCAGATCGACGCCAATCCGTACTTCAAAACGGTCGCCCGCGTGGCGCGGGATGTGCTGGGGCCTGTCCCCAAGACCGATCCCGATCTGCCCGGCCCCTTTGCCCTGCGCGACCCGGGGCGGATCAATGCGATCCTCACGGACGCAGATTTCAAGGAGATCGATATCGAAGTGGTGTCGCTCGACCTGACGCCGCAAGGGACTTTGCGCGACTTCGCCGAGAATTGCTGCGTCATTGGCCCTGCCGAACGCGCGCTTGTCCATCACAAGGCGGATGCGGCGGCGCGGGAGCGGTTGATCAAACGGCTGGAGTTGCATTTCCAGGGCTATCAGAGTTCCGCAGGGCTACAGATCCCGGCAGAGATCAATTTCGTAACAGCCAGGAAGTCATCCTGAGCCGGTCTCTGCCGCGCCGCGATAGATGAGATGCAAGGCACAGCCAAAAAGCCCGAATTGCAACGCGAGATAGACCGTCTCCATCGCGACAAACCCGCCCGCATTCGGCACGCTTTGTTTGGCCACCAGCCCAAGCACGTGGCAAGTCCAGAAGAACAACCCCATGATCGCGGTGAAATTGAGCGCGCCCGAGAGCCCGGCGGCGTCACGAAACTTCGGGTACAGCAGCCCCAGCACAGCGCCCTGAATGAGCATCGAGAGAAGCGCGACCGGGAAATTCGGGTCGCCGTCGAGATAACCAAAACTGCGGTATTGCTCTTCAAACAGGACCAGATGCCAGACGAACGCGAGCGGGAAGACGATCAGAAGATACGCGGTCGTGGCGATCAGAACCTTGGTCATGTCACGCATCAGAGGCGCGTTTCCACAGCGCTAGGGGCGCGCCGCCCGGATCGCGGATGAAACTCGCATCTCCCGCCGGGCCTTTCAGGTTCTCCGCAATAATTTCTGCCCCATGTCCACGCGCATCTTCGACCGCCTGTGCAAGGTCTTCGACCTCGAGATACGGCACCCAGCCCGACACACCCTCCATCGCGTCCGCCGTGGCTGCAAATGGCATCTCCTGCCCTTCTGACTGCAGAAACGTCATCGGCCCAATATCCTTGGCATCCCACCCAAAGGCATTTTGCAGAAATTCAGTTGTGGCGGCGCGGTGGCCGCCGATATTGTCGAACCAAACGAAGGGAGACGGCATCTCAAAATCCTCTTGTATTTTGCAAGTAGTTTGAGGTTAGAAATACAACTTGCAATTTGCAAGTATAAATTTCGTCACTATGTAGGACCGCATGACCAAGCCTCGCAGCATCGACTGGAACGGTTGCCCTACGCGCTACGCGGCAGGGATTTTCGGCGATAAATGGTGCTTTCTTCTGCTGCGCGACGTGCTTTTGCACGGCAAACGTACGTATAGTGAGTTTTTGGGATCGCCTGAGGGGATTTCCACCAACATTCTTGCCGACCGTCTCTCTCGGCTGGAGGCTGCGGGTATGCTGGATCGCCAGACCGACCCGCGCAAAGCCAGCCGGGTCTGTTACTTTCCGACCCGCAAAGCCCGGGACATTTTGCCGGCGCTGATCGGCGTGATGGTCTGGTCGACGAAATACGATGCCCGCACCGAGGCACCCGAGAGTTTCGCGGCGTCCTTCCAAAGCGACCCCGTCGGAACGATTGAGTGGTATGAGGCCGAGATCGACCGGGTCGATGGCGAGATCCGCGGGTTCGCGCGTGGTTAGCGGGCAGGCCAAAGGCCGGACGTGTTCAGCGCTTGAGTTTTCGCCCGTTGACGCCCCTGTGCTGGCGGCCTATTCCGAAGGACCAGGCGGGTATGGTGAAAAGGTATCACGCGAGCTTCCCAAGCTTAAGTTACGGGTTCGATTCCCGTTACCCGCTCCACTTCGATTGACCAGGTCATGCAGTACCACACCCCCCTGAAAACCGAAGACTTGCGGGCGCTTCACATCCCCGAACCCTGGACCTTCGGCCTCGCCGACCGCACCCGGTTTGGCGAGATTGATGCGCTCAATCACATCAACCACACCGCTTATCTCAGGTGGTTCGAGGCCTTCCGCATCCGCTATTTCTCTGAATACGGCATCTCCGATTACGGCCCCTCCGCCCCCCGCCTCGTCCTGCGGCAGGTTGGCGTCGATTACCTCGCCGAGATGGGCCTCAATCAGGATTACATCGTTACCGGCCGCACCGCGAATTTCCGCAATACGAGCTTTCGGATGGACTATGCTGTCTGGTCCGAAGGTCGTTGCACATCAACCGGTTATGCGATCATCGTGATGTTGACGCAAGCGGGTGAGAAGATGCCAATCCCGCAAGCCACCCGCGATGTGATGATGAACCGCGACGGGGCGGAGCAGCTCTAGGATTTGTCCTGCAAATAGCGCAGCAACATCTGCGTTGAGCCATCCTTTGCCGCCGCACTTTCCTCACCGCGCAGGATCGGTGTCAGCTTGTTGGCCAGTTCCTTGCCCAGCTCCACGCCCCATTGATCGAAGGAGTTGATGCCCAGGATCACGCCTTCGACAAACACCCGATGCTCATACAGTGCGATGATCTGGCCGAGCACATAAGGCGTGAGTTTCGGATAAACGAGCGTCGTTGAGGGGCGGTTTCCGGGGAAAACGCGGTGCCGCGCCTGACGCTCCAACTCCTCGCCAGACAGGCCTTTCGCAACCATGATGTCGCGCGCCTCATCCAGGGATCGACCCACCATCAGCGCCTCGGATTGGGCCAAACAATTGGCCACAAGCAATTGATGATGATGGGATAGTTCCGGTTCATGTCCCTCCCGTGCAACCAGGAATTCGCACGGGATCACACGCGTGCCCTGATGGATCAGCTGGTAGAATGCGTGCTGACCATTGGTGCCGGGTTCACCCCAAACAACCGGGCCCGAGTGCACCGGCACATCGCCGCCATCCATCACAACGGACTTGCCGTTGCTCTCCATTTCAAGCTGCTGCAGGTAGGCTGGCAGCCGCGACAGGCGGTTATCATAGGGCAGCACCGCGCGGGTCGCATGGCCGCAACCCTGATTGTGCCAGAGCCCGACAAGGGCCAGCATCATCGGCATGTTCTCAAGCGGCGGCGCAGTCTGGAAATGCTTGTCCATCGCCCACCCGCCTTCGAGAAATTCGAGGAACTTCTCCGGCCCGATGGCGATCATCAGCGAAAGCCCAATCGGACCCCACATGGAATAACGCCCGCCAACCCAATCCTCGAATCCGAAGACGCGGGACGGATCGATGCCAAAGGCGCTTGTTTTGTCGGTGGCGGAAGAGACGGCGGCAAATTGTGTTGCAGGGTCAGCGACTTGACCCTTCATCCAGTCGAAGGCCGTCCTGGCGTTTGTCATCGTCTCGATGGTCGTGAAGGTCTTGGACGCCACGATCACCAGTGTCGTCTCCGGGTTCAGCCCTTTCAGCGCATCGGCGATATCCGCCCCATCGACATTGGAGACGAACTGCACCCGCGGCCCGTCGTAATAGGGCGCAAGCGCGAGCGTTCCCATGGCAGGGCCAAGGTCAGAGCCGCCGATACCGATATTGATGACATCCGTGATCGCCCCGCCCTGCCCTGTGAAGCCGCCATCACGCACAGCGGTCGCGAATGTCTCCATCGCCGCGCGGATGCTTAGCACCTCGTGATACTCCTCCTCAGGCACACCTGTCGGTGCGCCCCCGAGATTGCGCAGCATTGTGTGCAGCACGGCGCGATCTTCGGTTTCGTTGATATGCGCGCCCGAGAACATCCTATCGCGCTTCGCTTCGACACCCGCCTCTTGCGCCATGGCAAGAAGCAGGCGCCGCGCATCGGCATCGATCTGGGTTTTGGAATAGTCGAAAAGCATATCGCCCTGCGAGATCGAAAACTGCTCTGCCCGCTTGGGATCAGCCTCAAAGAGGGTCTGGATTGTTGGGCGTTTTTCTGCCGCTGTCTTCAGGTCATCCCACATCGCTCATGCCGCCCAATGTACCGTTGCTGTGCCCAAAACCGTTCGGATCGGGGCTTCTTCCGCGGGCAGATGTGCCGCCCGTTCCACCGCTGCGCGTTTCTCGTCGCCGGTGATCACCACATGGGTCGACATCGCCCCCGCCAACACGCGACCAGTCAGAGTGATCCGTGGCTCCAGCCCGTCCGCAGCCTCGACCCGCATCAACGGCGCATCCGTTGAGAGCGCGGTCGCAAGGCCAGGTGAGCCCGGGAAGAGAGATGCGGTATGCATATCGGCACCCATGCCAAGCAGCAGGACGGAGATCGGCAAATGGGCGGAGATATCGGGCAACGCGCCCTCCTCCTCACGGATCGAGACGTAATTCGCCGTCGCCGCTCGCCCGACCAGAAGCCGCTCGCGCAGCAGCCGCTCGTTCGAGCGTTCGTGATCTGCGGGCACCTGCCGCTCATCGCCCATCAAGACCGTGATCCGGTCCCAATGCAGATCGACCGCCGAGAGCGTGTCGAAGATCGGGCCCGGGGTCGTGCCGCCGGGCACCGCAAAACTCGCGCGCTCATGGGTCATGAGGCATTCGTTCAACTCACCCGCCAGGCGATTGGCGAGATCGATCATCAGCATCTCGCGATCGGCATATTCGATCAGGTTCACGCGCTGATCTCCCGCCAGCGGCGTCCGTCGCGGTGCAGCAGCATCAGGGCGTCTTCCGGGCCCGACGAGCCGGGATCATAGGTCTTCGGTTTGTCCCCGCGTGTGATCCAGCCTTCGATGATCGGATCGGTCCAGGCCCAGGCGGCCTCGACCTCATCGCCACGCATGAAGAGCGTCTGATTGCCCCGGATCACATCCATGATCAGCCGCTCATAGGCATCGGGCACATCCGCCGCCTCGGGTCCAAGCGCATCGGCGAAGGTCATATCCAGCGGCACATCCACAAGGCGCATACCGCCCGGGCCCGGCTCCTTGATCGTGACGCGCAAATCCATACCCTCATCGGGTTGCAAGCGGATCGACAGGATGTTGGCGTGGCTTCCGGCATCCTCGTCAAAGATCGAATGCGGCGTCTCCTTGAAATGCACGACAATCTCGGACATCCGCGCTTTCAGGCGTTTGCCGGTGCGCAGGTAAAACGGTGTGCCTTTCCACCGCCAATTGGAGATATCGACCTTCATCGCGATGAAGCTTTCCGTGCGGCTCTCTGGGTCTTCGGAATCCTCGACATAGCTCGGGCCATCGCCATCGGCACCGTATTGCCCGCGCACGATATTTTCCGTCGGAACGGCATCCAGCGCGCGAATAACCTTCAGCTTCTCGTCCCGGACGGCGTCGGGGTCAAACTTCGAGGGTGGCTCCATAGCTGTCAGGCAGAGGAGCTGCATCAGGTGGTTTTGAATCATGTCCCGCATGGCGCCGGATTTGTCGTAATACCCACCGCGCCCGCCGACCGAGACCGTCTCCGCCACCGTGATCTGCACGTGGTCGATATATTGAGCGTTCCAGAGCGGCTCGAAGAGCACATTGGCAAAGCGCACCGCCATCAGGTTCTGCACGGTTTCTTTGCCCAGATAATGGTCGATGCGGTAAATCTGATGCTCGTCGAAGCTTTCGGCGAGCACGGCGTTCAAGGCTTTCGCACTCTCCAGATCGCGTCCGAAGGGTTTTTCCACGACGATCCGGCTCTCGGGCGTCGCGATCTTGTGCTTATGCAGCCGCGTGGCGATATCGCCAAAGAGCCCCGGCCCGACGGAGAAATAGAACGCGGTGATCGCTTCCTTGCGCACCATCTTGGCCAGCGCGTCCCAACCGCCTTCGCCACGCGCATCGATGGGGGTGTAGTTGAGGCGTTCCAGAAATGCCGCGACCGTTTCGGCGTCGCGTTTCTTTTCGGAGATGAATTCCGCAATCGCCTCACCGACAAAAGCCTGATACCCGGCCTGATCCATCTCACCGCGGGCGGCACCAATGATGCGGGCATCCTCGGGCATCTGCCCGGCCACGAAGCGGCGATAGAGACCGGGTAGAATTTTCCGGCGCGCAAGGTCGCCTGTGCCACCAAAAATCACAAGGTCGAACGGGTCGACGGGAATAACGCGGGAGACCATGAGGGCTTCTGTCCTTAACTGTCCGATCCAAGCTCTGTTAGCGCTAACGAGCCCTTATTTGCGAGGCATACCCAAGCCTGCCGCGTCTGTCTAGCACGAGCGTTGAAAGCACACCACAATCACAAGAGTGTCAAAATCTCAAGACAGTGCTTTCCCTTCGCACGACATGTGCTTAGGCAAGAGAACGATCAAAGAAGAAGAGACAGGCCTTCAACCCGTGAAAGACCAAATCGGACCCGCGACACGCGCCAATGAAGGCAAGTTTCAGGACAAATTCACGACCGCCAAGGGCGAACCCCGTGCCTCCGTTGCCTTGAGCAATCCGCAGACGCTTTGGTTCAACACCGGGACGCTCTGCAACATCGAATGTGTGAACTGCTACATCCTGAGTTCACCGACCAATGATGCGCTTGTCTATCTGACGGCGGATGAGGTCTCGGATTATCTTCATCAATTGACGGATCGCGCCTGGCCTGTGACCGAGATTGCTTTCACCGGCGGCGAACCCTTCATGAACCCCGAGATGATCGAGATGGCCCGTCGTCCGCTCGAGCGCGGCTTCGAGGTCCTGATCCTGACCAATGCGATGCGCCCGATGATGCGCAAATCCGTGCGCGCCGGGCTTGCGGATCTCATCAGAACCTATGGGGACAAGCTGACCTTACGCGTGTCCCTCGACCACTGGTCAGAGGTTTTGCATGATGCCGAGCGCGGTCCCGGCTCGTTTGAGAAAACGCTGGAGGGCATGCGGTGGCTGCGCGATCAAGGCGCACGCATGGCCGTGGCCGGTCGCATGGAATGGTCGGAGAGTGAAGAGGCAGCCCGCGAGGGTTTCGCGCGGCTTTTTGCGGAAAACAACTTCAAGATCGATGCGCAAAACCCTGGGATGACAGTGCTTTTCCCCGAAATGGACGAGTCTGTCGAAGTGCCTGAAATCACCACAGCCTGTTGGGATATCCTCGGCAAATCGCCTGAGGCAGTGATGTGTTCCTCCTCCCGCATGGTCGTCAAACGCAAGGGCGCGGAGAAACCCTCGGTCGTCGCCTGCACGCTTCTACCCTATTCGGATGAGTTTGATCTCGGGCCGACACTCGAGGGCGCGGAGCAGGATGTGCATCTCAACCACCCGCATTGCGCGAAGTTCTGCGTGCTCGGTGGGGCCAGTTGTTCGGCCTGATCCGACGCGTCACATCTCAGTCCCGTTATGTAGACTTGCGCGGTAGCGCTCCGCTGGATTACGTCTACTCTTCGAGTTCAGCATCCCAGTAGAGGAAATCGATCCAGCTGTCATGCAGGTGGTTCGGTGGGAATTTGCGGCCCATATTCCGCAACTGCTCCGAAGACGGCTGGCGCGGTGGTTTGCGCAAGGACAGGCCCGATTGGTGCAGCGCCTTGGAGCCTTTCCTCAGGTTGCATTTCGAACAGGCGGCAACCACGTTCTCCCAGGAGGTGATCCCGCCCCGGGCACGTGGCACCACGTGATCGAAGGTCAGATCGCCCCGCGCGCCGCAATATTGGCAACAGAACTCATCGCGCAAAAACAGGTTGAACCGGGTGAAGGCCACCTTCTTCTGCGGCTTCACGTAATCCTTCAGAACCACCACCGAGGGGATGAAAATCTCGGTGGTCGGAGAGCGCACAACCTCGTCATATTCCGCCAGGATCGTGACCCGGTCGAGGAAGGCCGCTTTCACCGCTTCCTGCCAGGTCCAGAGCGACAAAGGATAGTAGGAGAGCGGTCTGTAATCTGCGTTCAGCACAAGGGCCGGGTTATGGCGTAAGCTGCCGGGTTCTCTGACAAAATCCTGCCTGAAATCGCTACTTCGCGCTGCATCCATGAGTGACTCGTCTCCCGCCCTGCCTGTCATTTTGTGACACCAGAGCGGGACATCCCGCCCCAGCATGGTTTGAACTATATATGGTCTTTTCGACCTGACAACCCCGCATATGCGGTGCGTCTGATCGCAGGGCTAAAGCAGATTCGTGACGGCTTCGTGACACTTATCCACAGGGTCGGATATCAGCCCAGATCGATGCCCAATTGCTTGCCGATGAAGCTAAGCGCGACGCCCAGACCATCGGGCGCGATGCCATGGCCTGTGCCTTTCATGACATGGCCATAGACCTCAAACCCCGCCTCCTGCAGCGCGTCGCCGGCTTCCGGCAGCGACATGGGCGGCACCACATCATCCTGATCGCCATGGATCAGAATGATCGGCGGTTTGGAGATCGCCTCGTCTTTCAGAAGCTCCGGCCTGAGTAGCCGTCCCGAAAAGCCGACGATCCCGGCGAAGGCATCTTCGCGACGCGGAGCGAGATGCAGGGCCATCATCGTGCCTTGCGAAAAGCCGACCAGCACGGTTTCGCGCTCGGAGACATCTTCCGCCGCCATCGTGCTGTCGAGATAGGCATTCAAATCGTCGAGCGCGCGCATCATGCCCGCCTCGGACTCCTCTTCCGAGGAGCCGTCGATCCAGGGGATCGGAAACCATTGATAGCCCATCGGGTTGCCGATGCAGCGCTCTGGTGCATTGGGGGCGACAAAGACGGTGTCCGGCAGATGCTCGCTAAGTGGGTCGGCCAGGCCCAAAAGGTCCGCGCCATCCGCACCATAGCCGTGTAGAAACACCACCAGAGACGAATTCTCACCTGATTTCGAGGCTTTACGCCCGCCTTCCAAAGCCCGCATCACCTGACCCCTTCACGTCCTTTTGCCACCCGGTAGTAGGCCCAAAGCAACCGCGCCGCAACGCTTTGCCAGGGCGACCAGGCTTGCGCCATCACGCGCAGTTCTTTCTCGCTCGGCCGCGCGTCCAGTTCAAAGAGGATGCGCGCGGATTCCTGAAGCGCCAAATCGCCCGGCGGAAACACATCCGCATGGCCGAGTGAGAACATCGCGTAGATTTCCGCGGTCCATGGCCCGATCCCGGGCACCGCGACAAGCGTTTTGATCACTGCCTCAGGTGACATCTCCCGAAGCGCTTCGAAATCGATCCCGGCCTCCGCCAAAGCCCGCGCATAGCGCATCTTGGGTCGGGACAGGCCGCAGGCCTGCAGCCCCTCATCGCTCGCGGCCGCGACCGCCTCGGGAGATGTAAGCCCCGCCTCACAAACGCGGCCCCAGATCGCGGCGGCGGAGGCGGTTGAGACCTGCTGGCTGACAATCGCACTAAAGAGCTCGGCGAAGCCATCGGGCTTGCGCCGCAGCGGCAAGGGTCCGGTCTCCTCCAATGCGCGCGCAAACCGCGGCTCGAGCTCCGCCAGCCAAGCGGCCCCCTCGGCCACATCCGCATCGCCTTCAATGATCCGCAAGGTCAGCCACCCATTCCAGCGCCGCCTCAACACTCGCGACTTTTGGTGCGTCCGGCTGTGGCGGACGCCGCAGCATCAGCACCGGAATGTCCAACTCGGCGGCTGCGTCAATTTTTGAATATGAGGCGGCGCCACCCGCGTTCTTTACGATGAGCCAATCAATGCTCAGCTTCTGGAACAAGGCAATCTCGTCCTCTACCGAGAACGGCGGTCGTCCGATCAGAAACTCGCCATTGGGGAAGGGAAACGGTCCCTCCGGTGGATCGATCTGGCGGCAGATGAGGTAACAATCCGCGAAGGCGTGAAACTGGTCCAGGGTTTGCCTCCCCGTGGCCAGAAACAGCCTTGAGCCGGGGGCCACGTGGGTGCGGGCTTCTGCCACGGATGCGACCTCGATCTGACGCTTCGCCGCGTCTGGAACCCAGGGCGGGCGCAAAACCTGCAGATAGGCCACGCCAAGCTCTTTGCAGAGATCAGACGTGCGGGCGCTGATACGATTGGCAAAGGGATGCGTGGCATCGAGCACCAGATCGGGTTGGTTCGCGCGCATCCAGTCGAGGAACCCATCCGCGCCGCCGAACCCACCGATCCGCGTTTCGCAACTCAAGGCGCGCGGCACCCGCGTCGCGCCGGCCAGTGACGCAATCACCTCATGGCCCGCATCGGTCAAACCCTCTGCCAAACGGTTTGCCTCCGACGTGCCTGCCAGCAGCAAGATCTTCATGGCCCGCTCCGGGCGATAACGGCACCGTTCCGATCCACCACAACCGTATCGAGGAGAATATCCGCGTCCGCGAGCATCTGCGCGGCTTGTTTCTGCGCGCGCTCAGCGACGATCCGGGCGAGCCCGTTTCCGGCCCGCTCATAGGCCTCAAGCGCGGTATTGGCGCTGGCGACATCCGCGAGACCGGCAGCTGTCGCCCAACCGGCCAGACCGTCGAAATCCACCTGGCTGCGCTTCGAATGCAAATCCCGGGCGCCTTGTGCAAGTTTTGTCATCTTGCCGATGCCGCCGCCAATGGTGATCCGCCCTACCGGATGCTTCGCAAGGTATTTCAAAAGCCCGCCCGCAAAATCCCCCATATCCAGCATCGCATGATCCGGCAGATCAAAAAGCGCCTGCACCGCCGCCTCGCTGGTCGATCCGGTGCAGCCCGCCACATGGGTCAACCCATCGGCGCGCGCTACATCGATACCGCGATGGATCGAGGCGATCCAGGCCGCGCAGGAGAAGGGGCGCACGATGCCGGTAGTGCCGAGAATGGAAATCCCGCCCTTGATCCCAAGGCGCGGGTTCCAGGTTTTCTCGGTTAGGGCCTCACCGCCCGGAACGGATACTGTGATTTGGATATCTGCTTTTTTTCTGTGGTTTGTGGCAAGGTCTTCAACCACTTTCGACATCATCTCCCGCGGCACGGGATTGATCGAGGCCTCGCCCACGGCAATGGGCAAACCGGGCTTGGTCACGACACCAACGCCCTCTCCCGCCGCGAACACAACGCCACCGCCAGAGGCCTCCACACGCGACCGGATCACCGCGCCATGGGTCACGTCCGGGTCATCGCCCGCATCCTTTTCGACACCGGCCTCGGCCCAGCCCTCACCCTGATCGGTCCAGCAAATCGCGAATTTCGGTGTCTCTCCCTTGGGCAGCGTGATCCGTACCGTTTTGGGAAACGCCCCACCCCACAGCGCCATCAGCGCCGCTTTCGTGGCCGCTGTCGCGCAGGCACCGGTGGTCCAGCCGCGGCGCAGGCGTGGGGGATCGTCGCTCGTCATGGGCGGGACCATAGCCGCGTCATTTCGCGCCGCCAATGTTTCTTCTGAGGTCGCTCCCGCTCTTTTCTCGCGGGATTTTCCCGGCCATAACAGGGACATGAGCGACTCTGTCTCCCTTCCCGACACTGACTGGCCCGAGTTGAAACCCGGATGGGTGTGGCTGTGCGGTGCGGGCCCGGGCGATCCGGGGCTGTTGACGCTGCATGCGCTGAACGCGCTCCGGCAGGCGGATGTGGTGATTTATGATGCGCTTGTGCAGGAGTCGGTCCTCGATTGGGCACCACAGGCCGAGCATATCTATGCCGGCAAGCGCGGCGGAAAACCCTCGGCAAAACAACGGGATATCTCCCTGAGGCTCGTTGATCTGGCACGTGACGGCAAGCGCGTGCTGCGCCTGAAAGGCGGCGACCCCTTCGTCTTTGGTCGTGGTGGAGAGGAGGCGCAAACGCTCGTGCAGCATGGTGTGCCGATACGGATCATTCCGGGCATCAGTGCTGGGATCGGCGGCCTGGCTTATGCCGGCATTCCGGTGACCCACCGGGACGTGAACCAGTCCGTGACCTTCGTCACAGGCCACGATCAATCCGGGCGCGCGCCCTCTTCACTGGATTGGAAAGCCATCGCGCAAGGCTCGCAAGTCATCGTAATTTACATGGGCATGAAACATATTGCCCGAATTGCGCAAGAATTGCTTGATGCGGGCAGGCCAGCGTCTGAGCCGGTCGGCGTTGTGACATCGGCCACGACGGGGACACAGCGCGTGCTGGAGTCGACGCTTGGCAAGGTCGTTGCAGATGTGGAGGTCGCCGGCCTTGAGCCTCCGGCAGTGATCTGCGTCGGGCGCTCGGTTCTGATGCGTCAGGTGCTGGATTGGCAAGCGCAAGAGGCCGGTGCCAGGCCGCGAAATCTTGATCCCTTGGGACGCGGACGCCCGGCTGAGAGCGCATGAGCGGCCTCATCCTCGCTGCGCCGAGTTCGGGCAGCGGCAAGACAACCGTCACATTGGGGCTGCTGCGCGCATTGAGAGATCGCGGCGTTACCGTGCGCGCCGCGAAGTCGGGCCCCGACTATATCGACCCTTTGTTCCACGCCGCCGCATGTGGAGTGCCCTGTTTCAATCTGGATGCCTGGGCGATGCCAGAGGACCGTTTGAGATCAATTGCTTGCGGGCCGGAGCTGATGTTGATCGAAGGTGCCATGGGTCTTTTCGACGGCGCGCCGCCGGATGGTAAAGGCGCGACCGCCGATCTCGCGCGATTTCTGGACTTACCCGTCGTGCTGGTTGTCGATGCGTCCCACATGGCGCAATCGGTCGCCCCGTTGGTCAAGGGCTTCGCAGCCCACGACCCGAAGGTGAATATCGCAGGCGTGATCCTGAACAAAGTCGGCTCGCCGCGCCATGAAGCGATGCTAAGACGCGCGTTGAAGGTGCCGGTTCTGGGCGCAATCCATCGCGACCCGAAGCTTGTAACGCCCTCCCGCCATCTGGGGCTTGTTCCGGCTGGCGAACGACCAGACCTCGAGGCGTTCCTGAACCACGCTTCGACATCCATCGCGCGCCAGGTCGATATCGATGCGCTCTGCGCTTTAGCGCAACCTCTGCTGGAACGCATCGAAGACAATCCACCCCCGCCCCCAACCAAAAGACTGGCGGTCGCCAAAGACGCCGCCTTCACCTTTGCTTATCCGCATCAGTTGCGCGATTTCGTTGAGGATGGGTTCGAGGTTCTTCCTTTCTCGCCCCTGAATGATGAGCCCGTGCCGGAGGCCGATCTCATCATTCTGCCCGGCGGCTATCCTGAGCTACATGCCGGTCGTCTGGCGAACGCATCAAATTTTATCGACAGCTTACGGAAGGCGGCTGAAACCACTGATATCTATGGCGAATGCGGTGGCTATATGGTGCTGGGTGAGGCGCTGACCGACGCCAATGGGACCGTGCATCAGATGGCCGGTCTCTTGCCGCTACAGACCAGTTTTGCCGAGCGGAAACTTCATCTCGGATATCGAGACCTGCGATCTGAGCACGGGCCGTTCCAAGGCCATTTCAAGGCCCACGAGTTCCACTATGCCACGACAATCAAGGCCGATGGCGATCCGCTTTTTGAAGCGAAAGACGCTGAAGGCAACCCGCTACCGCCAATGGGTCTGCGGCGAGCCCGTGTCTGCGGCTCTTTTGCACATATCATCGACCGCGCCTTGCCTTAGGCCCATGGCCACCGTAACGCTGCGCCCATGAATACAACCGTCGATGACGCCATTGCCAAGCGCAACGTGGCCTTCCTGGTGGCCGCGCAGGCGATTCTGGGCGCGCAGATGCCGATGATTTTCGTCGTCGGCGGGCTGGCGGGGAATATGCTCGCGACAAATCCATGCCTTGCGACGCTGCCGATCTCGATGATCGTTTTCAGTTCCATGACCACGGCCCCGTGGATCAGCCCTTTCATGCAGAAACATGGCCGTCGGGCGGGCTTTGTGGTGGGCGCATTGGCAGGCGCGGCGGGCGCTGCCGTGGCCGCGCTTGGCCTATATTATGGCTCCTTCCTGCTGCTGCTTGCGGGCAGCTACCTGACCGGTATCTACATGTCCGCGCAGGGGTTTTACCGCTTCGCCGCCACGGATTGCGCCTCGGACGATTTCCGCCCCAAGGCCATCTCCTATGTCATGGCGGGCGGGCTGCTCTCGGCGCTTTTCGGCCCGCAGCTCAACAAATTCGTCATGGATTTTTCGGCGATCCCGTTCTTTGCGACCTATATCGCGGTGATCTTGCTGAACCTCGGCGGGTTGTTCCTGTTTTTCGGCCTGCGATTGTCCGATGTCCCGGTGGCCTCGCAATCCGCACCAACACAGAACGCACGCAGCCGCGCGGAGTTGTTGAAAGACCCGCGCATTCTCGTCGCTGTAATCTGCGCAATGGTTGCCTACGCGTTGATGAATCTCGTGATGACCTCGACGCCACTGGCCGTTGTGGGGTGCGGCTTCACTGAGATGGACGCCAATGACATCGTCTCCGCCCATGTGGTGGCAATGTTCGCACCGTCTTTCTTCGCGGGCCATCTAATTGCCCGGTTCGGTGTGGAGCGGATCGTGGCCGCTGGTCTCGCGATCCTCGCCTGTGCTGGCCTTGTGGCACTTCAAGGTGTTGAGCTTGGGAACTTTTTTGTGGCACTCGTGTTGCTCGGCATCGGTTGGAATTTTGGCTTCATCGGGGCCACGACACTTCTTGCGGCCTCCCACGCGCCACATGAGCGCGGCGTTGTGCAGGGCATGAACGACGCGATTGTGTTTGGCTGCGTGACGTTGGCCTCGCTGGCCTCAGGCGGATTGATGAACTGCTCTGGCGGGTCACCGGTTGAGGGATGGACGGCGGTCAATCTTGCGATGGCTCCGTTCCTGGCGCTTGCGGGTGGCGCACTGATCTGGTTGGTGTTGCGACCAAAACAGACCGCCTAGCGCCACCACCCGAACAGCGCCAGTTTGGCCAATCGGGCGCGCTTTCGGAATTCACTCATCGGTCGAATTTCGGGGCGGCCCCATTTGAAATCGTTGAGGATCGGCCGCGCCCACCAGCCGGTCAGAAGCGCCGGGATGGCCTCGGGCTCGATGTCTCGCCGCGCGGTGATGGCGTAGTCCAGCCAGGCCAAGCCCTTGTTGGCCAGTTGATATTTCCCAGCAAGGCCCTCTTCAAGGAGCGGCTTTCGCCCGCGCGCTTCCAAGGTCGGCACGGCGTTGAGGAAGCCCGCCACGCCCGTGGCCATGCCGAAACGACGAATGGCCTCCTCGTTCTTCGCACCCAAAGAGGCGGCCATGGCCCACATAAGGCCTCCACCGGTGTCGCGAATGTATTCTTCCTGATGCTCGGCGTTCTCGAAGGGCTCCTTGTAGACATCCCATCGCCGCGCCGCGACGAATTTGTCGAGCGTTTCCGATACTTTAGGCGCTATTGCGAGCGCCAAGGGCACCGTCACCTCATGTTTGCGCACGACACCGCCTTTAGCGATTTCCTTCAGCGCATCGCGCCACCATTGCAGGCGCATCTCGGCGATCATTTCTTCCTGCGTGACCCAGGGCGCGCGGGTGACCTCGACATTGAATGCAAGGATCGGCAGAAGCTTCGCCAACACCTCTTCCGGCATGCCGCGAATGGCCCGGTAGCGTTCGGGATCGCCCCGCTCGACCAGATCGCGACAGGCCTCAAGGCTCAAGGTGTGGCGCCTTCCTGCAGCAGTTTCCAGAGGATCGCGTCGAGCAGCGCTTCGAAACTGGCGTCCACTATGTTCGGACTCACGCCGACCGTGGACCAGCGACGGCCCGCATTGTCTTCGCTGTCGATGATGACGCGGGTGACGGCCTCGGTGCCGCCTTGTGTGATTCTGACTTTAAAATCAACGAGTCGCATGTCTTCCAGCGCTGCCGAATATGGCCCGAGGTCCTTCACAAGCGCCTTTGAGAGCGCGTTCACCGGGCCGCGATCCGACCCCAGGGCGTCCATCGACTCAGAGACGGAGAGCATCTTCTCATCGCCCACCTTCACCACCACGACAGCTTCAGACAGCGAGATCATCTTGTTGTATTTGTTCTTCCGCCGCTCGACGGTCACCTTATATCGTTTGACCTCGAAGAATTCCGGCAAAACACCAAGTTCGCGACGGGCCAGCAGTTCGAAAGACGCCTGTGCCGTGTCATAAGAATACCCCTGGTCCTCGCGCTCCTTGATGACTTCAAGAATGCGCGGCAACCGGCTGGTATCAATATCTTTTAAGCCCATGTCACCGAGGCGTTTGCGCAGGTTGGACTGCCCCGCCTGATTGCTCATCGGGATGATACGGGCGTTGCCGACAACCTCGGGATCGACATGCTCGTAGGTGGCCGGATCCTTCAGGATCGCGCTCGCGTGCAGACCGGCTTTGTGGGCGAAGGCCGATGCCCCCACATAAGGCGCGTGTTTGTTCGGCACGCGGTTGAGGATGTCATCCAGCATGCGGCTGGTGAGGGTCAATTGGCTGAGATTTTCGACCGAAATGCCGGTATCGAACTGGCTGGCATAGGGCTCTTTCAACAGCAGCGTGGGGATCAGGGACGTGAGGTTTGCATTGCCACATCTCTCCCCTAACCCATTGATAGTGCCTTGAATTTGTCGCGCGCCGGCCTCGACGGCAGCGAGACTGCCGGCCACCGCGTTGTCGGTGTCGTTATGGGTGTGGATGGCCACATGGGTGCCGGGGACGCCGCTGTCGATCACCGCCTTGGTGATGGTACCGATCTCGCTTGGCAGCGTGCCGCCATTGGTGTCGCAGAGCACGATCCAGCGGCAACCCGCATCGTAGGCGGCGTGCAGGCATTGCAACGCATAATCGGGGTTGGATTTGTAGCCGTCGAAGAAATGTTCGGCGTCAAAGAGCGCCTCGCGACCGTTGCTGACAAGGTGTTTGAAGCTGGCCGAGAGGTTTTCGAGGTTCTCTTCCAGCGTGATGCCGAGCGCCTTAACCACATGAAAATCATGGGATTTCCCGACCAGACAGACCGCAGGCGTGTTGGCGTTCATCACCGCCGCGAGCACGTCGTCATTCTCCGCCGAGCGGCCTGAGCGCTTGGTCATGCCGAAGGCGGTCATGGTGGATTTGGTCTTGGGTGGCTTTTCGAAAAACTCGCTATCCGTCGGGTTGGCCCCCGGCCAACCACCCTCGATGTAGTCGAGGCCCAGCGTGTCCAGCGCCTCGGCGATGCGGATCTTTTCCGGGGTCGAGAACTGCACGCCCTGGGTCTGCTGCCCGTCGCGGAGGGTCGTGTCGAAGAGAGAGAGGCGTTCAGCCATGCCCGCCTCCGTTTTGTACATTTTGTAGCAATCTTGAGAGGGGCGATTCACATTTTGTAGCAAAACTTTTGGCGTTGATTTTGGTCATTTCAACGCCTCCAACTGATCGCGGTCGAAGAAGGGGCCCGGGCGCAGCTCTACTCCGTCTTTGGACATTCTGACTTCCACACCAATGTCTGTGAGCTGGTTCTTGAGTTTGTCCACCTCCGCAAAATCGCGCGTAACGAGTGCAGCTTTACGCAACTCTTCAAATCGTTTGGAGATTGATGCGAGATGTTCGCTATCATGCATTGCATCAGCGATATCATCCAATGCTCTAGCAGTATCCATGATGCTGGCAGAGACCAAGGCCTCGTCAACCGGGAAACCAAGGAAGGCCATTGCCGAGCGCAGATCGTCTGTCTGACCTTCTCTGGCCATCTTATGCATCGCGGAAATTGCCGCACTTACGTTTAGATCAGATTTGATCGGTGAGATGATCGCATCTGAAACCTCCTTCAAACTTGAGCCGCGAATTGTCCAATACCAACCCGCAAGTATCTTCTCCGCCTCCCGCCGCTTCTTCTCCGTCCAATCCATCGGCTTGCGGTAATGGGTGGAGAGCATCACGAAACGGATCACCTCTCCCGGCACGCCTTGGTCCAGCAAATCCCGCACGGTGAAGAAATTGCCCAAGCTCTTGGACATCTTCTTGCCCTCGACCTGGAGCATCTCGTTGTGCATCCAGACCTGCGCAAAGCCGTGGCCCATGCATTTGGACTGGGCGATCTCGTTCTCGTGGTGCGGAAAGGTCAGATCATTGCCACCACCATGGATATCGAAGCTCTCCCCCAAAAGCTCGAAGGCCATTGCGGAGCATTCGATATGCCAGCCCGGGCGACCGCGACCCCAAGGGCTCTCCCACCCCGGAAGCTCGTCATCGGACGGTTTCCAGAGCACGAAATCCATCGGGTCTTCTTTGAACGGTGCGACCTCGACGCGGGCCCCGGCGATCATGTCATCGACGGACCGGCCCGAGAGCTTGCCGTATTCGGTGTAGGAGCGCACGCGGAAGAGGACATGGCCCTCCTTGGCATAGGCGTGCCCTTTTTCGATCAGGCCTTCGATCATAGCGATCATCTGGCTGATGAACTCGGTCGCACGGGGTTCATGGGTCGGCGGCAAGGCTCCGAGGGCGGCCATATCCTCGTGATACCAGCCGATGGTCTCGTTGGAGCGTTCGCGCACGAGGTCTTCGAGCGAGCCCTCTGCCCCGGCCTCTTTGCGCGCCAAGGCGGTCGCGTTGATCTTGTCATCCACGTCGGTGAAATTGCGCACATAAGTCACGGCATCCGACCCGTATTCGTGGCGCAACAGACGAAACAGCGTGTCGAACACCAGCACGGGTCGCGCGTTGCCGAGATGGGCGCGGTCATAGACTGTAGGACCGCAGACATACATGCGCACATTCGACGGATCGAGAGGCATAAAGGCCTCTTTTGAGCGGGTCGCGGTGTTGTAGAGTTGGATGGTCATAAAGCCTCACGCGCCTTTGCGGCGGGGCTTAGCAAGTTCGACTTGGAGAGGAAACAGAGAAAGACCCGCCTGACAATGTCAGATGGTAATGCAGCAGATGATGATGCAGCAGGTCTTGGTCATGGGACTGTCATAGAGACAGACCCAAGGTCCGGTCAACCCTTCCCATGTTTCAAAAATACTTCGGGGGAGCGCGAGGGGGCTGGCCCCCTCGCCCGGTCGGATTGCCGAAGGCAATTCGAAACTAAGTGTAAGAGACCACCTCCCATTCGATACCGTCATGGTCGTGGAAGTAGAACCGCTTGCCGGGTTCGTAATCGGCGTGGTTCACCGGCTGGAAGCCTTGCGCCTTTACCTTCGCTTCGGTCGCGTCGATATCCTCGACCACGACGCCGACATGGTTCAACCCGCCCTTGGTGGTGTAGCTGGAGGATTTTGCATCGACGGTTTTGCGCGGTGAATAGATCGCGATGTAGCTGTCCTCGCTACCGACATGCATGGTGTAGCCGCCGGAGATTGCATCGCCCTCCCAACGTGTGTGCCAGCCGAAGATATCGTGCAGCATCTTCGCGGTGGCCTGCGGATCGGAGGCGGTGATGTTGACATGTTCCAAACTGGATGCGGACATGGCCTTTCCTTTCAATTCTGTCAGTTTGGCACCCAATCTAATTCCTTAAGTCAACTTGAGGTCAAGAGATCAATTTTCTCGCGTTTTCAATGCGTTTACGGCAAAGTGAACTCATGAGCCGCGAGACCGTGAACAGGATTTGCAAGGCGCTGCCCGGAGCGGAATGGTCCGATCCTTGGGGTGGCGGGCATGATGCGTGGAAAGTCTGTGACAAGATGTTCGCCTGTATCGGCGCGGTGCAGGACGGCGTGTCAGTGAAGACGCCTTCGATTGAGGATGCGCAACTGCTGATCGACATGGAACGGGCCGAGAAAGCGCCCTATTTTCACCGCTCCTGGGTGCGGGTCGATTGGGATGCCATTCCGGAGGATGAGTTGAGGGACCGCATCCTGACCTCCTACAAGATCGTGCGCCGTGGGCTGACCAAGAAACTGCAAGCGACATTGGGTCCGATTCCAGACTAAAATTGCGTTTGACTTGCGGTCGGCGGAAGTGCTCCCTGCCCCCATGAATATGTCGAAACGGATCAGAGGCCTGACGGGCGACGAAGGCGACGGCTGGGGCGTTTTTTATCGTGCGCGGCGGATGAAACTGGCGGGTGAGCCAGTGACAGAGTTGACCATTGGCGAGCATGATATTCGTACCGATCCGTCAATCCTTGAGGCGATGCATGACGCCGCGAAAGCCGGACACACGGGTTATGCGATGGTGCCGGGTGTCGATGCATTGCGGGACGCGGTGGCTGGGCGCGTTGCGGAGCGCACCGGCGTGCCAACCACGCACGACAATGTGCTGATCACGCCGGGCGGGCAATCTGCGCTCTTTGCGTCGCATCATGCGGTCTGCGATGAAGGGGATATCGCGCTTTATTGTGATCCCTATTACGCGACCTATCCGGGCACGTTGCGTGGGGTTGGGGCGGTGGCGACGGCCATTCAGACGCGACCCGAGGAAGATTTCCAACCGCAGGCGGCAGATATCGCTGCCGTGGCCGGAGATGCCGTCTCTCTGCTGATCAACTCGCCCAACAACCCGACCGGTGTGGTCTATTCTCGTGAGACGATGGAGAGCATCGCCGGGGTCTGCCAAAAGCATGATCTTTGGCTGATCTCCGACGAGGTCTATGACACACAAGTTTGGGAGGGGGAGCATATCTCGCCGCGCGCCCTGCCCGACATGGTGGAGCGCACATTGGTCGTGGGATCGATGTCGAAAAGCCACGCGATGACGGGCTCCCGCGTTGGCTGGGTGATCGGGCCGGAAGAGGTCATCTCCAACCTCATCAACCTCGCGACGCACACCACCTATGGCGTGCCGGGCTACATTCAGGACGCGGCGGTGTTCGCCCTGGGCCAGCCTGAGCTGGAAGAAGAGGTCGCCGCGCCGTTTCGGCGACGTCGGGAGATTGTCCAACGGCTCGTGGCCGGACAGAATGTCGTGAAGGCGGTTCCGGCCTCCGGTGCGATGTATGTCATGCTGGATATCCGCGCGACCGGTCTGTCGGGCGAGGATTTCGCGAACCGGCTGCTTGATACGCATATGATCGCCGTGATGCCGGGAGAGAGTTTTGGGCGCGCTGCTGCGGGGCACGTCCGGGTGGCGATGACGGTTGCGGATGATGCTCTTGAAGCAGCTTTCGCGACCCTTCTGGACTTTGCAAATGAGGTGGCGCGATGAGTTTTCGGGACCTGCATATCCCCGGCGACCCGTTCGTTCTGGCCAATGCTTGGGATGTTGGCTCGGCGAAAGTGCTGGCGGGGCTGGGCGCGAAAGCCATCGCCACCTCCTCCGCCGCGCATGCGTTTACGCTGGGCCGACCCGATGGTGGGCATGTGACGCGGGATGAGGCGCTGGCCCATGCACAGGATCTGATTGCGGCAGTGAACGTGCCCGTCTCCGGCGATTTCGAAGACGGCTATGGCGAAGCGCCCGAGACCTGCGCCGAGACCGTGCGGCTGTCGGGCGAGATCGGACTGGCGGGCATCTGCATCGAGGACACGATTGGCGCCTCCGAGCGTGTTTACGGGTTCGATCTGGCAGTGGAACGGGTGCGCGCTGCCAGTGCGGCTGCCGGCGCCCTGCCCCGGGACTTCTTCTTTGTCGCCCGCGCCGATGGGGTGATGACCGGGGGTTATGACATCGAAGAGGCGATCCGCCGGGTGCAAGCCTTTGACGAGGCTGGCGCGGATGGGATTTATGTGCCGCTGCCCAAAAGCTTCGACGACCTCAAACGGATCGTGGCGGCGACAGAAAAACCGGTGAATGTGCTGGCCGCGGGGCCTTATGCCAAATATTCGCTGGCCGATTATGCCGCGATTGGCGTGGCGCGGGTCTCGCTGGGCTCGGCGCTGGCCCGCGTGACCCATCGGGCGCTTTGTGAAGGGGCGGAAGCGATCCTCGGCCGCGGCGATTTTGGACCCCTGACTGCCGCGTTCCCCGGCGGCAAGATCGATGCGTTTTTGACGTGAGGCAAATGTGCTTATCGCCCTCGGCAATGGGTTTCCGAGCCAATAATTCCCCTTGGGCGACCGGATCATGAGTGACAAAATGATCCCGAAATTCCGCGACGGCGATCTGCCGGGCGGGATCGTTGCAGGTGTGAATGAGGTATTGGCGCGGTTGCGTCTGGACGTTCCACCGACGTAGAGCTTTTGATCCATCCAGACTATCATACGCGCCTTAAGAGGGAGCGGTTATGATTCAGAAATACTTGCCTACGGTCCTTGTTGGACTGGTTCTCGTGTTGACCTCAGCGGTGCAGGCACAGGAGCGATACCCGGATTACACATCCGTCTATGTCAATGATTTCGCGGATGTTTTGAGCGATCAGAACGAGGCCCGTTTGGAGGACATGTTACGGGCCGCCCGATCCGAGCGTGATCACGAGATGACGGTCGTGACGATGAATTCCCTGTCCGATTATGGAACCTCGTTACCAATCGAAACCTATGCGAAGAACCTGTTCAATCGCTGGGGCGTCGGCAATGCGGAGCGTGATGACGGCATTCTGATGCTCGTCGTCGTTGGGGATCGCGAGATGCGCATCGCCCTGGGTTCTGGCTATCCCTCACGCTATGACGGGATCGCAAAGCGCATTATCGACCGCGATATGCTGCCCCGGTTTCGGGAGGGTAACTACCCTGCCGGGATCATTGCAGGCACCGAGAGCGCATTGGCGCAATTGCAACTGATCGACCGCTCCGCCCCGCTGACCTCGCCGGAGCGCTGGCAAGCGGAGCGGCGTGTGATCGGCTCCTATTTTCAGTCGAACCCGATCCTGCAATGGATCAGTTACGCGCTTGGTGGTCTTGTCGCCTTTTTCAGCGGTCGTTGGGCCCTTTATCGTCGGCCTCGGAAATGCCCGGAATGCGGGCGGATCATGTTCCGTCTCGGCGACGTGCAGGAGGATCAATATCTCTCAGAAAGTGAACTTCTGGAGGAAAAGCTGAACTCCAAGGATTATGGCGTCTGGATCTGCAAACACGACGAGCACGTGCATATCGAAGGCAAGAACAAGTGGTTTTCGGGCTATTCCGCCTGTCCGGAGTGCAGTTGCCGGACCCAGGACACCAAGCGCACCGTTCTGTCCTCGGCCACGACCACCCGAACAGGAACGGCCCTGCTGGAACATAGGTGCGCCAATTGCGACTACACCGCGAGTGAGAAAGTGATCATACCGGTGCGGACGCAAAGCTCGTCTTCGTCTTCAAGTGGCGGCTCCAGCTTTGGCGGAGGCTCGTCGTCTGGTGGCGGAGCCTCGGGCAGCTGGTAGGTCGCAAACAGGCTTGATTTGTCGCGATTTCCCTGCCCTGATCTTGGGCACAGGGAGTGAACGGATCATGCAAAGAGCAAAATGCATCCGCGAATTGGTGTGGCGCACCATCGGTGCGCGACGGGGCCGTGCGGCACGGGGGCGTCCGGCAGAGGTTTGAACCCTCTTCCGACACGAAACCCAAGCGAGACCAATATGAACGATCAACCCCGCACCCGCCGCTCCGGAGGCCGCGCTGCGCGTCATGCGATGCGTGCCGCGCCGCTGGCTGACGATGTCAAACCCATTCGCCCTGGCATGGAGGGCGGCACCTATAAACCGCTTTCGGACGCAGATATCGAGAAAATCCACCAGGCGGCATTGACGGCATTGGAAGAGATCGGTCTGGCCGATGCGCCCGAAAGCGGCGTTGAGATCATGACCGGCGCCGGGGCTGTTCTGGGCGATGATGGACGGCTGCGCTACCCCCGGGCGCTGGCGGAAGACATGCTGGCCATCGCTGCTAAAGAGATCACACTGTGCGGGCGCGATCCGGCGCATGATTTGGACCTCTCGGGCGCAAAGGTGCATTACGGCACTGCGGGCGCTGCTGTGCATATGGTCGATCTGGAGGCCAATGAATACCGCGAGTCGACCGTGCAGGACCTGCATGATGCGGCGCGGATCGTGGATCAGCTTGATAACCTGCATTTCCTGCAAAGGCCGATGGTCTGTCGCGACATCGCCGACAATCACGAGATGGACCTGAACACGATCTATGCCTCCTGTTCCGGCACACTGAAACATATCGGCACCTCGATCACCGAGCCCTCCCACGTGCCGGGTGTGCTGGAGATGCTGCACATGATTGCGGGCTCGGAAGCGGCCTGGCGGGCGCGGCCCTTCGTGTCGAACTCCAACTGCTTCGTCGTGCCGCCGATGAAATTCGCGACTGAGTCCTGCGAAGTGATGGAAGCCTGCATTCGCGGCGGCATGCCCGTGCTGCTGCTGAGCGCAGGGATGGCGGGCGCCACGGCACCCCCGACGGTTGCTGGCGCAATTGTGCAGGCGGTGGCGGAGTGCCTGGCCGGCATGATCTATGTGAATGCGGTAGCACCGGGGCATCCGGCGATCTTCGGCACCTGGCCTTTTGGCTTGGATCTGCGCACGGGGGCGATGTCCATCGGCTCGGGCGAACAGGCGCTTCTCAGTGCCGGCTGCGCGCAGATGCATCAGTTCTATGGACTGCCCGGTGGCGCGGCCGCCGGTGCCTCTGATTCCAAACTTCCCGATATGCAGGCCGGGTGGGAACAGATGTGCTCCAATGTGATGGCCGGGCTGGCCGGCGTGAACATGGTCTATGAAGCGGCGGGCATGCATGCCTCGCTTTTGGGGTTCTGCCATGAGAGCCTGATTTTGGGTGACGATATCATCGGACAGGCGCAGCGCTGCGTGCGCGGGATCGAAGTGACGGAGGATGATCTGTCGCTCGCCGAAATGCGCGAGGTCTGCCTGGGCAAGGACGGTGCGCCCGGCGTGGGCCATTATCTGGGCACCGATCAGACCATGGGGTTGATGGAAAAAGCCTTTGTTTATCCGACCTTTGGAGATCGAACTTCACCTAAGGAATGGGCCGAGAACGGCAAGCCGGAGCTGTTGGACAAAGCCATCGCACGCAAGAAAGAAATCTTGGCCCAGACCCCGAAAGCGGCGTTCGACCCGGAGATGGATCAGGCGATCCGGGCGCGGTTCAACATCCACCTCTGAGCATGCATTAACCCCCACGACGCAGATCAGACACGCCTTATTCGACCCCACATCAACCTTCTCTTATCCGAATCGCCCCCGGATAAAGGGCGGTAGGGAGAGGGATGGTTTTCACAAGACTTCGTGTGATGCGTAGTCTTGGCCAAAGACCTGCGCGGGCGTCAGACGGTATCGCGCAGCTTGGTGTAAAGATGCCAGGTTGCGTGGCCGAGGATCGGCAACACCACCAGCAATCCCAGATAAAGCGGCAGATAGGCGATGAAGAGCAGAACCGCGATAATCGCGGCCCAGATGATCAACACCGTCAGATGCCGCCGGAAGACCGCCAGCGATTTCAACATCGCAGTGACGAAATCGATCTCGCGATCGAGCAGCATCGGCAGCGAAATCACCGTCATCGCGAAGGTCAGAAGTGCGACGAGCCCGCCGACAATGACCTGAAAGACGATCATCGCGATGCCGTTGGGGGTCATGTAGACCTCCCAGGAAGACAGCACGTTGGTGAGGGTCATATTGCCGAGGAAGATCGCCAGCGACATATGCGCGAAAAAGCTCCAGAACAGGAAGATGATCAGCAGGATCACCCCGATCCAGGGCGTCTGCGCGCCGCGCTGATCCCAGACGACACCGAGTACACCGCGCCATGTCAGCGGCTCTCCGGCATGGATGCGGCGCGAGACCTCGTAGAGCCCGACGGCGGCGAAAGGTGCGACCAGCGGAAACCCGAGGCTGAGGACCAGCGTCCAGGTGAAGGTGCCCGCCCCGACAAGATAAAGCGCGATCCCGACGATCACGTAGAAGGCGCTGAAGACGATGCCGTAGACCGGCGCACGCGCGAAATCGCGCCAGCCTTGCGTGAGCGCGTCACGGATGTCGGAGAAAGTGAGATTGGTTTGGGCGGTCTCCATGGGCAGAGACTACCCGATTGCCCTATCTTGGCAAGTTCGCGGCCTCACGGGCCAGCGCCTCGATCCCGTCCCAGTCGCCTGACACCACCTTATCTTTTGGCGCCACCCAGGAGCCGCCGGCACACACAACGTTGGACAAACTCAAGTAATCATTGGCATTTTTCATGCTCACGCCGCCGGTCGGGCAGAATTTGATCTGCGGGATCGGCGCGCCGATGGATTTCAGCGCAGGCGCACCACCGGAGGCCTCCGCGGGGAAGAATTTCAGCATCGTATAGCCGCGTTCGAGCAGCGCCATGGCCTCTGATGCCGTGGCCGCGCCGGGAAGGAGCGGCAGACCGGCCTCCTCACAGGCATTGAGCAACCTGTCGGTCGCGCCGGGTGAGACACCGAAGGTCGCGCCTGCGTCCATAGCATCCTGAAGGTCCTTGGGGGTCAGAAGCGTTCCTGCCCCGACAACGCCGCCGTCGACCTTAGCCATTTCGCGGATCACGTCGAGGGCCGCGGGGGTTCTGAGCGTCACCTCAAGCGCGGGCAGACCACCAGCCACCAGCGCTTGCGCCAGCGGTTGAGCGTGGGCCGCGTCATCGACCACAAGGACCGGAATGATTGGTGCGAGATTGGCGATGTCGAGCGCTTTGGCGCTCATCTCTTGCGGGGTCATGTGGGGTCTCCTTTGGCTCAAACGACCACAGCTGCGCCAGCATCGCAACTGGAGACGGTCTGGCGGAAGGTCTCAAAAAGCTCGCGACCGACGCCATGGCCATTGCCGCTGAGATCAGGTGTCGCGGGCGCGCGGGCCTCGACGCCGTCAGTCAGCACTTCGAGCGTGCCTTTGGCGGCATCGAGACGGATGATGTCGCCATCCTGCAGTTTCGCGATCAGCCCCCCGGCGGCGGCTTCAGGCGCGACATGGATCGCGGCGGGCACTTTGCCGGAGGCGCCGGACATGCGGCCATCGGTAACAAGCGCGACTTTCAAGCCGCGGTCGAGAAGCACCGAAAGCGTCGGGGTCAACCCGTGAAGCTCCGGCATCCCGTTTGCCTTAGGCCCTTGAAAACGAACGACAACAATCGTGTCATCGGTAAACTCTCCGGCGCGGAAAGCCTCCTTCACCTCCTGTTGGCCGGGGAAGACACGGACGGGCGCCTCGATGACATGGTGCTCGGACTTTACGGCAGAGATTTTGATGACCCCGCGCCCGAGATTGCCGGTGAGTTGCCGCAGACCGCCCTCGGGAGAGAAGGGATCGGAGACCGGCCGCAGGATTTTCTCGTTTTGGCTCTCGCGCGCCTGATCTTCCCAGGTGATCTCGCCGTTTTTCAACTTCGGCTCGCGGGCATAGAGGTCGAGCCCCTGCCCCATCACGGTGCGCACGTCGTCATGCATGAGGCCTGCGTCGCGCAATTCGCCGATCATGTAGCTTAAGCCCCCTGCGGCGTGGAAGTGATTCACATCCGCAAGGCCGTTGGGATAGACGCGCGCCATCAGGGGGGTGGCGGAGGAAATTTCGGACAGGTCGCTGAGGTCAAGCTGAATGCCCGCGGCGCGAGCCATGGCGACGATGTGGATCACCAGATTGGTGGAACCGCCAGTGGCCATGAGGCCGACGAGGCCGTTCACGAAGGCTTTCTCATCGAGGATGTCGCAGACCGGCGTGTAGTCATTGCCAAGCGCGGTGATTTCAAGCGCGCGCTTCGTGGCGGCGGCCGTTAACGCATCGCGCATCTCGGTACCGGGGTTGACGAAACTGGCACCGGGTAGGTGCAACCCCATGAATTCCATCAGCATCTGGTTGGAATTGGCGGTACCGTAGAAGGTGCAGGTACCGGGCGAATGGTAGGAGGCCATCTCCGCCTTCATCAATTCGTCGCGGCCAACTTCACCGGTCGCGAACTTCTTGCGCACCTCGGTTTTCTCGTCATTGGGGAGGCCAGAGGGCATGGGACCAGCGGGGATGAAGATGCCGGGGATATAGCCAAACGTGGCGGCACCTATGACCAGACCAGGGACGATCTTGTCGCAGACGCCGAGATAGACGGCGGCGTCAAACGTGTTGTGGCTGAGACTAACTCCGGCCGCTAAGGCTATGACATCGCGGGAGAAAAGCGACAGCTCCATGCCGACCTGGCCTTGCGTGACACCATCGCACATCGCAGGAACGCCGCCCGCGACCTGCGCCGTGCCGCCGTTTTTGCGGGCGATGGATTTGATCAGATCGGGGTAGGTGGCGAAGGGCTGGTGAGCGGAGAGCATGTCATTGTAAGCCGTGACGATGCCGATATTTCCCGCCTTCTCGGCAACTAGCGCGTCCTTGTCCTCGCCCATCGCGGCATAGGCATGTGCCTGATTTCCGCAGGTTAAATGGGCGCGGCGCGGGCCTTCCTCCGCCGCTTGGCGCATGCGGGAGAGGTAAGTGTCGCGGGTCTCGCGCGACCGCTCGATGATACGGTCGGTGACAGATGCGATGGTGCCGTTGAGTGCCATTTGTGCCTCCGTTGTTGCGGCACGATATAGGCTTGTTAGCGCTAACAGTAAAGGCGAAATCGGGTGGAAATTCAGCGCCAGAATGACGCCGTCTGCGTTGCGCTCAGTTCGGCTCGTCAGGGGCATCCGGGTCGCGCGGGATCAGGGTTTCGATCTCGGCCATGACATCCTGAGGGAGCGGACCGAAGGCCAGCGCCCCGGCCAGACCTTCGATCTGCGCGACGGTTCGTGCCCCGGGGATCGGGATGTTCTGTGGACCCTTCGCCCAGAGCCAGCAGAGCGCGCCTTGGGCAAGGCTGCGGCCCCCGGTCGTCAGCAGGTCACGCACGGCGTCGAGTTTGGCCAAGAAGTCAGGATTGGCGCGACCGTCGTTGAAATACTTCATCCAAGGCTCCTGGGAGGCGCGGATATCGCCTTTGGGAAGCGAGACGTTCGCGTCATATTTGCCGCCCAGAAGCCCCATGGCGAGCGGGGAGCGCAGCAAGGCCGTGAGACCGCGCTCCCAGGTCAGGCGCTGGATCCGTGGCGCATCGATGAAGATGTTCATCGCGTGCTCGACCGCCGCGAACCCGTCGAGGCCTGCAAAATGTGCGGCCTTGTCGGTGAAATCGGTGCTCCAGCCGAAGGCACGGAGTTTGCCGGCCTCATGGGCCCGAGCGATCTCGGCAAAGATCGGTTCGGCATCTTCCAGCGCGGTGTCATTAGGGTGCCACAGGAGGATATCGATCCGGTCGCGCTCCAGCCGTGTGAGACAAGCGTCGATCTGTCCCATGATGTCCGAGGCGGGCGACAGGTCGAAATTGAGCTGCTTTGTCTCCTCGTCAATGCCGATGCCGATTTTCGTGACGATCAGCGCATCTGGCCGGTCTTTCAGGGCTTTGGCCAAGAGGCGCTCCGAATGCCCTGCCCCATAGGCCGCGGCGGTGTCAAAAAGCGTGATGCCTGCGTCGAGAGCGGCGTGGATCGTGCGGAAGGCCTCGGCATCATCAGCCCCGTGATAGCCGAGCGATTGGGTGCCGTGGAACATCGCGCCGCCGATGGGCCAGCAGCCCATACCGAGGGGTTCAATCTTCTGGTCGAGGAAGTTCATGTCGCTCTCCGTCTTGTTCGTGGACAGGATGATCGGGAGCGGCTTCCGCTACAATGAAACGTATTGTAATGATCGTTTCATGAATGAAATGAATTTCGATTGGGATGATCTGCGGCTGTTTCTGGCTGTGGCTCGGAGGGGTGGGCTGGCGGCAGCGGCGTCGCAGACGAAGAAGAGCGCGCCGACGTTGGGGCGGCGGATGCTGGCGCTGGAACGCAAGCTGGGACGCGAGCTTTTTGTGCGCCTGCCGCGGGAATATGTGCTGACCGAAGATGGGGAACGCCTGCTGAGCGACGTGTCCGCGCTTGAAGATCGGATCGCGCCTTTGGTTCAGTCCGGCGCGGATCAGGCGGTGCCGGTGGTGAAGATCTCAGCGGGCAGTTGGGTGACGCATCTGCTCTGCACCCGTGTGGGTGAGATTGTAGGCGATAACCGCGTGCGGTTGCGGTTCATGGCGGCGGATGAGGATCTCGATATCGGCAGGCGCGAAGCGCTGATCGGCATTCGCAATCGGCGTCCGACCGAGATCGGGCTTGCGGGGCGGCGGATCGGGCGCATTCAATTTGCCATCTACGCGCGGACCCCGGACGTCACCACATGGGCGCGGGTCATGGGCAAGACGCCCTCAGCCCAATGGGTGGCAAAGGCGGCGCGGGAGGCGGAAACCATCGAGGTGACCAGCCCGCGCAACGCGCTCGATCTGGCGCTTTCGGGTGCTGCGCGGGTGGCGTTGCCGACTTTCATCGGAGACCGGACGGACGGACTGCAGGCGGTCGGGGCGCCGATAGAGGAGTTGGAGCATGAGCAATGGCTCGTGACCCATCACGAGGACCGGTTTCTGCCAGAGGTGCGGAGTGCGATTGATCGCATTCATGCGCTTCTGAGCGATGTGATCGGCTGATGGGCTTGCAGCGCGAGCCGGAGATTTGGCGCAACCATATTTCGGCCAGAATCGGGGTCTACACTTGGCCTGAAACCCGGAGGTCCGGATGCACAGGAACACACTTATTGCCGTCTTGGCGCCGTCGCTCGCGGTCGCGCAACCGTTCAGCGAAAGTATGGCCGATTGCGCGGCGCTGAACCAGAATGCCGCGCAATGGGTGTCGACCGATGAGAAGGCCGACAAGCTGATCTATGCCGCGAACCAATGGGCGGAGGCCTCGCTCAAGCAAGCGAAAGTCGAAGGCCGCGAGTTGACCCGCGACAGTCTCTGGACCCTGATCGACCAGAAGACCGTCGCCTGGGAAGACCGTGGTGCAGCTTTCTTCCTCAGCCAGGATTTCCGCGACTGGGCCGCCTATTGCCGCGCCTTCGCGAAGGATCGCGGCGTCCAGGTGCGGCGTTAATCGCGATAAAGCAAAGACTGACCGTTTGAGAAGAGATGCACCTTGGCGGGGTCTGCCGTCATGTTCATCGTCTGCCCGCGCATGCCTTTGTGGATGCCTGCGAGTTTCGCGATGACGGGATCGTTTCCGGGGGCTGACGGCTTGAAGTAGAACTGTGTGACTTCGCCGAGCTTTTCGGTGATCTCGACTTCGCCCTGGAAGGCGTAGTTCTCGCCATCGGTCTCGACCATATCCTCAGGCCGGATGCCGACATTTACTTTAAGGCCCTTGTCGCTGTCCTTGGACGGGATCTTGGCCTGGATCGTGCCTTTGCCCTCCGGCAGGGACACGCCGGTCATCTCGCCGGTGGAGACGATCTCGCCGGCGAGCAAGTTCATAGCAGGTGAGCCGATGAATTGGGCGACGAATTCGTTTTCGGGGGTCTCGTAAAGCTCCAGCGGTGTGCCGACCTGCGCGATGCCCTTATTGGCGAGGACCACGATGCGGGAGGCAAGCGTCATGGCCTCCACCTGGTCATGGGTCACATAGATCATGGTGGAGTTCGGCATGGATTCCTTGAGCTGCGCGATCTCGATCCTTGTGGCGACGCGGAGGCCTGCATCGAGGTTTGAGAGCGGCTCGTCGAAGAGGTAAACCTTCGGGTCGCGCACGATGGAACGGCCGATGGCGACCCGCTGGCGCTGACCACCCGAGAGCGCCTTGGGCAGGCGGTCGAGATATTCGTCGAGTTGCAGGACTTTGGCGGCGCGGTTGATGGCCTCGTCGATTTCCTGCGGGGATTTCTTCGCGAGTTTCAGGGCGAAGGCCATGTTGTCGCGCACGGTCATGTGCGGATAGAGCGCGTAGGACTGGAAGACCATCGCGATGCCGCGCTGTGCCGGCGGCACATCGTTCATCTCTTCGCCGTCGATCTCCAGCACGCCAGCGGTGATCTTTTCCAGCCCCGCGATCATCCGGAGAAGCGTTGACTTACCGCAGCCCGAGGGGCCCACGAAGACGATCAGTTCACCGGTTGTAATGTCCAGATTGATATGTTCGAGGACCGTCACGGTCCCGCCATAGGTCTTGCCGACATCGGTCAGTTTCAGATCAGCCATTTTGTCGGTCCTCCCTCAGTTCCGTTTCAGCGCGAAGCAAGGTTGCCACGGGCCCAAATGCAGTTTTTTGTCCGGTCCGGCCCCGGTGGAGCCAAGTTCTCCGCCCACCGGTTCCCAAGTGCCGGTCGGCATGTCCGTTGTGGACGGGGTTTCACTCATATTGATGGCGCAGAACATCTCTGTCCCTTTGTGTTTGCGGGTGAAACTCAGGATGTCGTCTTCAGCGCTCAGACCCTCATGGGTGCCTTTCATCAGCACCGGATGCTCTTTGCGGAACGCCAATGCGCGCCGGTAATGGTGCAGAAGCGCCGCCGGGTCGATCTCTTGGGCCTCGACCGAATGGTGCAGGTGTTCGTGGCTGACGGGCAGCCAGGGTTTGGCGTCAGAAAAGCCGCCATTGAGGTTGGAGTTTTCCCAGACCATCGGCGTGCGGCAGCCATCGCGGCCTTTGAACTCCGGCCAGAATTCAATGCCATAGGGGTCTTGCAAATCCTCGAAAGCGACATCCGCCTCGTGCAGGCCCAATTCCTCCCCCTGATATAGGCAGAGCGTGCCGCGCAGAGAGATCATCATGGTGATGAAGGCGCGGGTCGCGGCGGGGGTGAGATCCCAGCGGGAAACGTGGCGCATCACGTCATGGTTGGAAAACGCCCAGCAGGCCCAGCCATCGGGAGCGGCATCGTCAAGGCGGTTTAACACTTCAACGACGCGGCTTGCAGTGAGTGGCTCCTTGGAGAGGAACTCAAAGGCGTAGCACATATGCATCCGGTCATCGCCGGACGTGTATTCACCGAGAATTTCCAGACCTTTCTGGGCGTCACCGACCTCGCCGACCGCGGCGCGGGCACCGTAATCGTCCAAAAGTGCGCGGAAACGCTCCAGAAATTTCACGTTCTCCGGCTGGTTCTTGGAATAGAGGTGTTCCTGATGGTTATAGGGGTTCACCGAGGGCGCAATCGTGTCGTTGCGCTTGTCTTTCGGCAGCGGAGGATTGTCGCGCAACTCCTTGTCGGCGAAGTAGAAATTGATCGTGTCCAGCCGGAACCCATCGACGCCGCGATCGAGCCAGAAGCGTGTGACGTCCAGAAGCGCATCCTGCACTTCCCCGTTGTGGAAGTTCAGATCGGGCTGTGATTTCAGGAAATTGTGCAGGTAATACTGCTCGCGCGCCGGGTTCCAGGTCCAGGCGGGACCACCGAAGATCGAAAGCCAGTTATTCGGTGGCGTGCCATCGGGCTTGGGATCGGCCCAGATGTACCAATCGGACTTATCGTTGTCGCGGGTCGTGGCACTTTCCTGGAACCAGGCGTGCTGATCCGAAGTGTGGCTGAGCACCAGATCGATCATGACCTTAAGACCATTGCGATGCGCCTCCTGCACGAGGTGGTCGAAATCGGCCAGCGTGCCGAACATTGGATCGACGTCGCAGTAGTCGCTGACATCGTAGCCGAAATCCTTCATGGGCGAGGTGAAGAACGGCGAAATCCAGATCGCATCGACGCCGAGTGAGGCGACGTAAGGCAAGCGCTGCGCGATGCCCGGCAAGTCACCAATGCCGTCACCATTGCTGTCCTGATAGGAGCGCGGATAGATCTGATAGATCACCGCCCCGCGCCACCAATCGGGATTGGTTGTCCCTGCCTTATGCGGCATGGCTTTTGGGTCCATATTCGACATGGGGTTTCACTCTTACTTGACCGAGCCGGCCAGAAGACCGCGCACGAGATAGCGTTGCATGGTGAAGAAGACGATGAGCGGCACGGCGATTGAGATAAAGGCCGCGGCGGCCAGAATGCCCCAATCACCGCCGCGGGAGCCGAGCAAGTCGTCGGCGATTTTTACGGTCATCACCCAGGATTCAGAGTTCGAGGGCAGGAAGACTTTGGCAACGAGAAGGTCATTCCAGGTCCAGAGGAACTGGAAGATCGCGAAACTGGCCAGAGCCGGGAAGGACAGCGGCAGCACGATCTTGGTGAAGACCTGGAAGTCGGTCGCGCCATCGACCTTTGCGGACTCGATGATGTCGCGCGGCAGGCCGACCATGTAGTTGCGTAAGAGATAGATCGCCAAAGGCAATCCGAAGCCCGTATGGGCAAGCCATATCCCCAAATAGCTCTGCCCGATCCCGACCTTGTTATGGAGTTGCAGCATCGGCACCAGCGCCAATTGCAAGGGCACCACCAGAAGGCCGACGACAAGGGCGATTAAGACCCCCCTGCCCGGGAAATCCATCCAGGCGAGCGCATAGGCGGCAAACGCCGCGATCAGGATCGGGATGATGGTGGCCGGTATCGTCACCGTCAGCGTATTGATAAACGCCCTGTCCATATTGTCCGAGGTCAGGATGATCTCGTAGTTCTCCAGACTGAAATCGGGCGGGGTTTCCGAGGCGAAATAAATCGACGGGGCGCGGGTGATCTCGGCCGGAGAGGTGTAGACGTAATCGCCATTCGCCTGCACGGTCAGCGTCCGGTCACGGGTCAGCTCCGCCGTGTCGCCGGGTTGCGTGCCGTCGGGGCTGGTGCGCGCACCGCCAAAGGCCGCAATGGAACCTTCGTCGTTACCGCCTTCGGTGAAGATATTGCCTTCGATGACGAAGAGCCCGTCCCGTTCGGTCAGATTGTCCAGATTTGCCTTGGCGGCGAAGTTCTGGGCCACCGGGAACGGCGATTTCCACCAGGCGGAGACGGCGATCTGTTCGCGATCCCGGAAGGAGGAGACCAGAAGCCCCACGGTCGGGACCAACCACAAGACCACAAGGAAGACGACTGAAATATTGACGGCCCAGTTCAGCGCTGGCTTTGTGCCTGCAATGTTTTCCATCAGTTCATCTCCTTGCGGGCTTGCCGGATGTTCCAGATCATCACTGGGAGGACGATGATCATGATGACGAAGGCCACCGCGGTCGCGCGCCCGTCATCTCGGAACATGAAGTCCATCATGTAACTGGGTAAGATCTCGGTCTCGAAATTGCCGCCGGTCATGGCGTAGACGATGTCGAAAACCTTCAGCACGAGAATGGTGATCGTGGTCCAGACCACGACGATCGTGCCCATGATCTGCGGCACCTTGATCTTGAAGAAAATCTGGAACGGGTTCGCGCCGTCAATGATCGCAGCTTCCACCGTCTCTTCCGGGATACCGCGCAGGGCCGCAGAGAGGATCACCATGGCGAACCCGGTCTGAATCCAGATCAGGATGACCATGAGGAAGAAGTTGTTCCAGAACGGGATTTGCAGCACGTCGATGGGCGCGAGACCGACGAAGTCGCGCATCGCGTTGATGATGCCGATATCGGGGTTATTGGCGTAAACGAAGCGCCAGATCAGCGAGGCGCCGACGAAAGAGATCGCCATCGGCATGAAGATCAGCGATTTGGCGATATTGCCCCAGGAAAGGCGGTCGGTGAGCTGCGCCACCAGAAGACCGAGGAATGTGGCCATTGCCGGCACCACAAGCACCCAGAGGAAGTTGTTGAGGAAGGCTGTCTGGAAGGCGCTGTCGGCGAACATCGAAGAATAATTGCCGAAGCCAATGAACTCATCCCCTGCCCGATTGAAGAGCGAGCGCCAGAAGGAGCCAATCACCGGATAGACGAGATAGAGGCCAAGCGCGAACATCGCAGGGAACAGGAAGAGCCACGGGCGCACCATTGTGGCGCGGTTGATATTGCGGCCCTTGTCGCCCGCCTTGGGCGGGAAGATAACTTTGTCGAGGACCAGGTTCGAGAGATAGAAATATCCGACACAGCCGCCGACCCCGACGATGATCGTGATGATCCCCTGCATGATGGGTGACATGACATTCTCCTCCCGAATGGCGCTTGTTTGCGCTGTGGCGTGCTGAATTCACGCCCGATTGGCCTGTGTCGGCCCTGCAAGGCTTCCCCCGCACGTTCAGCGGAGGAAGCGATGGTGAGTGGGTTAGCTTATTTCAGGCTGTCCCAGCGGGCCTGAACCTTGGCGGCAGCATCTGCAGCAGAAGTGCCGGTGGTGAAATCCACCATGGAGGTCCAGAATTCGCCCGCGCCGATCTCTGCCGGCATCAGGTCTGACGCGTCAAAGCGGAAGGTGGTTGCGCCCAGAAGCACGTCACCCAGGCCTTTCAGCGTGTCGTTGGCATAAAGCTCGGTATTGACGCCGGTATGCGGTGTCAGGAAGCCCGAGAGCGCCATCCAGGTCTCGTGCGCGATGGGTGTCTTCAGGTATTCCATCAGAACATTCGCCGCATCGGAGGGATTGGTGATCGCCCAGAGCGTGCCTGCGCCCAGAACCGGGTTGCCGAGGTCTTTTTCAGCATAGGCCGGGAAGTAGAAGAAGGCCGCGTCATTGTCTTCAGGGAAGAAGGTCGGAATGAACGAGGCCTGACGGTGCATGTAACACTTGGGCGGGATCGAGAAGAGACCCGTCGGGCTGTCGCGGAAGTCGGTATTGGCCACCGCGGAGGCGCCGCCATCGACATAGGCGTCATTCTTCGCAAACGCGCCGAATTCCTCGATCGCGGCGACAACTGCGGGATCGGTGAACGGAATTTCGTTGGCGACCCACTGGTCATAGACTTCAGGCGGCTGCGTGCGCAGCATCATGTCTTCGACCCAGTCCGTGGCAGGCCAACCGGTTGCTGCACCTGAACCCAGACCGATGCACCAGGGCGTGCCGCCATCTTCGACGATCTGGTCGGTCAGCGCCTTGAGGTCTTCCATCGATTCCGGGATGTCATAACCGGCCTCATCGAAGGAAGCTTCCGAGTACCAGACCAGCGACTTCACATCGACCTTGTAGAAGAAGCCGTAATATTGGCTGTTGCCGTCCTGATCGGGGTAGGACCCAAGATCAACCCAGGACTGACCGGCGGCATAATTGTCGCGCATCCAGGCGTCCGACCCTTCAGGCAGCGGCGTCAGGAAACCCTGTGCAGCCATGTCTGCGGCTAGACCCGGCTGCGGGAACACGGCCACATTCGGAGCAGAGCCAGCCCGGGCGGAAATCACGATGTCCTGCTCGAAGCTGTCGGAGCCGGAATAGTTCACCGTCGCGCCGGTGGCACTTTCGAAATAGGACAGAACTTTCGTGACATTCTCGGCATCGAGACCGGTCCAGGGTCCGGTAATCGTGATCGTCTGGCCGCTCAGATCATGAGCGTCGGCAAAGGTCGTGTAGCTGTCCCAGTTGAAGTCGCCCTCGCCGATGGCGAAGGGCTGGTGCCCGTCCGCAAAGGCCGCACCGCTTGTCAGAGCAAGGATGGCAACGCCTGCGTAGAGATTGGTTTTCATGTGTTTCCTCCCAGAAATGATGCCGAAGCATCGTCAATTCGCACCCTGGGGAATCATTTCCAAAGCGCTTTGAATTTTTACAAACTGTCGAATTGATACGCCGCTGTCAACAAATCAAACACGCAAGGTGCCATCTTTATGTTCTTCCACTATTGTTGAACCAGGGGATAAGAATTCTTCTTTGACTGCGGGAGATTTTTCGACTTATGCTCCAAATCTAAGTATCAAAGCGCTTTGAGAACTGCTACCGAATGAACCTACGCCAACTCTCCGAGAAGCTGGGACTGTCCCAGACGACGGTCAGCCGCGCGCTGAACGGATACCCGGAGGTGAAAGAGGAAACCCGGCGCAAAGTGATCGAGGCCGCGGCGCGATATAACTACCATCCCGACACCCGTGCGCAGAGTCTGGCGACCGGTCGCGCGAAGGCGATTGGCCATGTGATCCCGCACTCCACCAAGCACGAAATGGTCAATGTCGTCTTTGCCGATTTCATCGCCGGTGCGGGTGAAACCTATGCCGCCAACGGCTATGAACTGATCATGTCCATGGTCTCGGATGAGGATGAGGCAAAGGCCTATCGCACTCTCGCGCAGAAACGCAGTGTAGATGGTGTGATCGTTCACGGACCGACGCTGAACGACCCGCGGATCGCGCTGTTGCAGGAGATCGGCCTGCCCTTCGTGGTGCATGGAAGATCATCGGAAGTGCCGCATGAATATTCCTGGCTCGATGTGAACAATACACGTGCGCTGGAGCGAGCGACCGAATTTCTGATCGATCTGGGTCATCGTCGGATTGCACTGATCAACGGGCTTGAAAGCATGGATTTCGCGCTGCGGCGGCGGCGCGGCTATCTCAATGCGTTGGAGACAGCCGGGATTGCGGCTGATCCAAAGTTGATGAGCAGCGCTGAGATGACCGAGCCTTACGGATATACGATGGCGCAGAAGATGCTGGATGGACAGAACCCGCCAACGGCGTTCATTGCGTCCTCCATTGTGATCGCCATGGGGGTACGTCGCGCGATTGAAGAACGCGGCCTAACGCTCGGAAAAGACATCTCAATCATCTGCTTCGATGACGCGATTTCCTATTTCCCGAATGGTGATGGTGAGCCGATTTTCACGGCGACGCGGTCCTCGGTGCGCGAAGCCGGACGCCGCGCGGCGGAGATCCTTCTTGACCAGATCAACGACCCAACCCGCAAGTCGCGCCACGAACTTTGGGAAGCGGAGCTTGTTGTGGGACGCTCCACCGGACCTGCTCCCACGACCACGCCTGCGCAATCGCCCCCTCAGGCCGCGGCAGGCGCCCCTGCCCCAAGGACTTGAAGATGGACTTCAAACGCTCTGATTTTCCGCAAGATTTCATCTTCGCGGCAGCGACCTCCAGCTACCAGATCGAAGGACATCAATTCGGCGGGGCTGGCCCGACCCATTGGGACACTTTCGCCGCGACCCCGGGCAATGTCGTGCGCGCGGAAAACGGCGCGCGGGCCTGCGATCATTATCATCGCTTCCCCGAGGACTTTGCGCTCATGCGCGATGCGGGTTTCGATGCCTACAGGTTCTCGACGTCTTGGGCCCGGGTTTTACCCGAGGGGCGCGGTGCGCCGAATGCCGAGGGGCTGGATTTCTATGACCGGTTGGTCGACTCGATGCTGGATCATGGGCTGAAACCCATGGCGACGCTTTATCACTGGGAATTGCCGGTGGCGCTCGCCGATCTCGGTGGCTGGCGAAACCCGGATATCGCCAAATGGTTCGGCGAGTTCACGGAGATCATCATGCGCCGGATCGGGGATCGCATGTTCTCGGTCGCGCCGATCAATGAGCCTTGGTGCGTGGGCTGGTTGAGCCATTTTCTGGGGCATCATGCGCCCGGTCTGCGTGATATCCGCGCCACGGCGCACGCGATGCACCATGTTCTGACCGCGCACGGCACCGCGATCCAGGCAATGCGGGGGTTGGGCATGGGCAATCTCGGTGGCGTGTTCAATTTCGAGTACGCCCACCCGGCGGACGACACCCCCGAGGCGGCAAAGGCCGCCGCGACTTATGACGCCTATTACAACCGGTTTTTCCTCGGCGGGATTTTCAAGGGGGCCTATCCTGATCTGGTCCTCGACGGGTTAGAGCCGCATCTGCCCAAGGGCTGGCAGGATGATTTTGAGTTGATCGGCGAGAAGCTCGACTGGGTCGGTCTGAACTACTACACCTGCAAGCGCATCGCGCCGAATGGTGACCCATGGCCGTCGCATGAGGAAGTTCCCGGACCGCTGCCGAAAACGCAGATGGAGTGGGAGATTTATCCCGAGGGTCTCAGGCATTTCCTCAAGATGGTCCACGAAGACTACGCCAAGGGCCTGCCGCTTTATGTGACAGAGAACGGGATGGCGAACCCGGATGTGATCGGCGTGCCGGATGAGGCGCGCGTCGATTACCTCAATCAACACATCGCGGCAGTGACGCAGGCGATGGCGGAAGGTGTGCCGCTGAAGGGCTATACGATCTGGTCGCTTCTGGACAATTACGAATGGGCCTTGGGCTATGAGAAGCGCTTTGGGCTCATTCATGTGGATTTCGACACGCTTGAGCGCACGCCGAAAGCGTCTTATCACGCGCTCAAAGCAGCCTTGGCGACCTGACACATGACCGGCACTCCTCTTGATCTAGTTGCGGATATCGGTGGAACGAACACCCGCGTGGCTCTGGCCGAGGGTGGCGTTTTGCACCCCGAGACGGTGACCCGGTTTCGCAATGCCGAGTATGACGGGCTCGATGCGGTGCTGACCAAGTATCTCGGCGATCACGGCGGGCCGGACTGTGCGGGCGTCTGTGTGGCGCTGGCCGGACCGGTGCGGGACGGCAAGGGCAAACTGACCAATCTTCACTGGGATATCTCCGAACACGGGTTGGCCCAGACCACCAAGGCCGAAACCTCCATTCTGGTGAACGACCTGCAAGCGCAGGGGCATGGGCTCGGCCATCTGGGCGCTGATGCCATTCGCACCGTTATCGCGGGGAAAGCAGCATCGGAGACAGCGACGCAGCTCGTCGTTGGCGTTGGCACCGGCTTCAATGTCTGCCCGGTCTACCATACCGCCCAGGGTCGGTTCGTGCCGCCCTCTGAGGCAGGACATGCTAGCCTGCCGCTGCGCGCGGCTGCTAATCCGGGCTTTGTCGCGACGCTGGAGAAGGTGCATGGGTTTGCCGGCGTCGAGGACATGCTGTCGGGTCGCGGTTTTGAGCGCATCTATCGCTATTTGACCGATACGGACCTGCCGGCGTCCGAGGTGATGGCGCGGGTTGCAGACGGCTCAGACCCGCAAGCGGAGGAAGCCGCGAGCCGGTTTGTCAGGATGCTCGGCGCTGTTGCGGGTGATCTGTCGCTCATCCACCTGCCCTTTGGTGGTGTCTATTTCGTCGGCGGCGTGGCGCGCGCCTTCTCGGCCTATTTCGACAGGTTCGACTTTGCCGAAAACTTCCGCGCGAAGGGTCGGTTCCGCGGGCTGATGGAAGATTTTTCGGTCTATGTGGTCGAGGACGATTACGCGGCTTTGACCGGCTGTGCAGCCTATCTTCACTCGACCCGCGAAGGCCGCTGAAACCGCGCAGGTATCAGAAAACCCAAGTTATCCACAGCAGAAACACACTGCAAACAACTGATATAGTTATATCTTTTGCAAAAACTTCGTCCTGCGCAAAGAACACTTGCCAGATTGCGACAGAATCACTCACACTGAAATGACTACGGTATTTGACCCGTTCATTTTAGTACGTATTGGTTCTTTGGGGGTTTAGGACGGCTTCTCCGGACATCTGATATCCGACCGAACTGACCCGTAAGAGACCGAGTCACGACTGGTAACCTGATGCCTCTCCGGGGCGTCTGGAAAACCGTTCGAACATGCGATTTCGCATGGCTCTCTAGGCGTGCCCGATGACAGGCCGATGCCGGATTTTCGTCTCGCGGGCGCGCAGCGGCGGATCGCGAGCCAACCTTGGCAACGGAGCGTATGAGCCATGTATCAACACCCCGGCGTTTATATCGAACACGTCCCCTCAAATGCCCTCGCAATCGAGGCCGCCTCGACATCTGTGACTGCTTTCATCGGCCACGCCCGACGAGGAACCCCGGTGACGAAAGATGCCGGAAAGCCGGTCTTCATCTCTTCGGTCGGTCAATATAACACCCATTTCGGCCCCGGCAGCGGTGCAGCCGGCGGTGTGAAAAAGCTCGTCGAAGGCAATGAGGGGAAACCCGATCTTTTTGGTCTCGCGGTGAACACCTATTTCGCCAATGGCGGCAAGAAAGCCTATATCGTGCCGCTCGAAGGCACCGGCGGCGCGACCGCGACGGCAGCGCTTGAGATCAGCGGCGCGGGCGCGGCGAAATCCGTCACCGTCACGGCAAAAGGCAAAGGCACCTGGGCCAATGATCTGATGGTGATCATGGCCTCCGACAAGGACGCCAAATCCTTCTCGCTGACCATCGGCACCTGGGCTTTTGATGCCGACGGCACCACCAAGAAGATGGATCAGGTGCTCGAAAGCTTCACCAATCTGGATTGGGAAGGCGAAGGCGGCAATGCTGCCGAAAAACTGGCCGCCGCGAAGGCCGATGCCGTTGAGGCAATCAAATCCGGCTCCAATCTGGTCGAAATCAGCTTCGGCAATGACGTCGCAATGCCCAGCGGCGACAAGGAGGTCAGCGCGATCACCGCAGGTGGCACCGAGACCAACGATCCGACGAAATCCGCCTATGACGCGGCACTGAAGCGGTTGGAGGATTACCGTGATGTGTCGATCATCCTGTTGCCGAATCTCACACCGGAGGGCACCGACAAGACGATCTATCAATCGGCCATCACCCATGCCGAGACGATGCAGAACCGCATGGTGATCATCGATCCCGATGACAAAGCGATCGTCAGCCCGGCGGATGCAAAGGCCGCGATCTTCACCAACTCGCCTTACGCGGCGTTCTACTATCCGCGTGTGTCGCTGGCGAACCCTTATTTCAACCCGACCGCCAATGACAAACAGCCCGCCAGCTTCATGGTTGGACCAGCTGCCGTGGCGGCGGGCATGTGGGCGCGCATCGACGGCACGCGCGGGGTGTGGAAAGCGCCCGCCGGTCTCGAGGCAGGCGTGCGCGGCACGCTTGGACCGGAGCGCCTGATCGGCAATGCCGTCCAGGACAACCTCAACGAATGGGGTGTGAACTGCCTGCGCTCGATTGTCGGTCCGATGGTGATCTGGGGTGCCCGCACGGTGGCCACCAAAGCCAAGCCGCAATATCGCTACATCTCTGTGCGCCGCACGCAGAACATGATTGGCGAGAGCCTCTATAACGCGCTGCAAGCGGTGGTGTTCGAACCGAACGATCACAAGCTTTGGGGCGGTCTGCGCGCGAGCGTCGGCAATTTCATGGACGGTCTGCACCGGGCTGGTGCGTTCCAGGGCGAGAAAGCCTCGGATGCCTATTTCGTCAATTGCGGGCTCGGCTCGACCATGACGCAGGGCGATATCGATGCGGGCATCGTGCGGGTCGCCGTGGGCTTCGCACCGCTGAAACCGGCGGAATTCGTCGTCGTCCAGATATCTCAGAAAGTCGGTCAGACCGCGTAATCGGTCTGCCTTCCCAAGAATTTGTTAGAAAGGCTTTTGATCCATGCCAGCACCAATGTTTCCCGCCAATGCGCACAGATACGATCCCTACCGGACGTTTAAGTTCCAGGTTGTGATCGCCGGCAAAACCGTCGCCGGTCTCTCCAAGATGGGCGCGCTGAAGAAAACCACCGAAGTCGTCAATTGGCGCGCCGCGGGCGATCCGTCCTATCAGCGCGCCATGCCCGGCGGCACCAAATTTGAGAACGTCGCGCTTGAGCAAGGCCTGAGCCACGATCCGATTTTCGAGGAATGGGCCAATTCGGTGAACAATGTCGCTGATGGTGATGCCGGGATGAGCCTCAAGGATTTCCGCCGCGATGTGGTGATCAACGTGCTCAATCTGCAAGGTGTGCCCGCGATTTCGTATCAACTCCGCCGCGCCTTTGTGACCGAATTCCAGGCGTTACCGGAGTTCGACAGCAACAACATGAACACCGTGGGCATCCAGTCGATCACCCTCGCTTTCGAGGGCTTCACCCGCGATGAGGCTGTCGCGGAACCGGCTGAAGCGTAACCCTCATGGCTGATCGCGCCCCCCTGACCCTGGCGGTGGCCTATCCAAGCGCTGTGGCACGGCCTTTGACGGGCCATGTCGAACTGGCTCTTGGACAGGCCCTGTCACGCCGCCTGCCCCGGCCTGACCGGGTGTCGGGCGTGCTCGACGCGATGTTCGAGCGGATCGGGGGTGCGGTTGTGAGTGCGGAGATGCTGGACCGGCTGACCTCTGGCGCGCGGGCCTGGCTACTTGCGAAAGCGGCGCAGGTGTTTTTGCCCGGCAAGCACTGGTTTCAGGCGCAATGCACGTCATGTGGGCAGGCCTATGATCTGTCGCTGTCCCTGGATGAGCTGCCCCGCGCCCCGAAACCGGAGCTTTTTCCCGTCATCGAAGTCGAGACCTCATTGGGCGCACGCCGGTTTGAAGTCCCGAATGGCCGGGTGGAGCGGGCCTTGGCGCGTTGTGGTCCGGACGAGGCCCTCTCGGTTCTGGTGCGGGAAACGGCGCTGGCAGAAAGTGGTCCGCGGGATATTGAGGCGTTTACCGAGGGTGATTTCACTGCCATCGAAGCCGCGCTGGATGACGCCTCGCCCGATATCTCCGATCAGATCACGACGCATTGCCCCACCTGCGAAGAGGAAACCGTGGCCCGCCTCGACCCGCTCGATTTCGCCTTTCCGACCACGAAGGGTTTGTTCCGCGACATCCATGACATCGCAAAGGGTTATGGTTGGAGCGAGCCGGACATCCTCGCCCTGCCCTCCCCGCGGCGGCGCATCTATGCGGAGATGATCCGTGGGGAGCGTCGCAGATGAGCCTCGTGTCGCGCCTCCTGTCACGTGCCGGTCACACGGGCGCGCCGTCCGCGGCGCCGAAGGGCCTCAGCAGTATTGCACGGATGGAGGAGGAAGAGGCGCAACCATTGCGGCGGCAAGAGGAAGAGGAGGTGCAGGCACTACGCCGACAGGAGGAAGAGGAAGCCGCGCAGCCGCTCTCTCGCATGGAAGAGGAAGAGATGCAGACCCTGCGGCGGCAGGAGGAGGAAGAAGCCCAGACCCTTCGCCGACAGGAAGAAGAGGAAGCACAAGCACTGCGACGTCAAGAGGAAGAAGAGCCTGCGCAAGCCCTGCACCGGATGGAGGAAGAAGAAGCTCAACCGCTGGCTCGGATGGAAGAAGAGGAAGCCGCACAGCCGCTCTCCCGTATGGAGGAGGAAGAAGAGGCCCAGGCGCTCCACCGCATGGAAGAAGAGGAAGCACAACCCCTCGCCCGGGTGGGAGAGGAGGAGGAAGTGCAAGCGCTGCGACGTCAGGAAGAGGAAGAGGCCCAGACCCTTCGGCGGCAAGAGGAAGAGGAAGCGCAAACTCTCCGTCGACAGGAGGAGGAAGAGGCTCAGGCGCTGCGGCGTCAGGAGGAAGAGGAAGCCGCACAACCACTGGCGCGCATGGAAGAGGAAGAGGCGCAGCCTTTGGCCCGCATGGAAGAGGAAGAAGCTCAAGCGCTCCGCCGGGTGGAAGAAGAAGAGGCGCAACCGCTGGCGCGGCTGGGCGCGCCAGCGGCCGAACAACTGACCGCCGAGAACAGCCCGCCCCCCGAAGAGATCGCGTCTGAACCGGACGCGCCACCAGCGATGACGCTGAGGCGGGATGTCTCTCCTGGTCGCGGCGCAGCCGTGAATGCGCCCGTGGATGGTGGATTTGCCGCAGATACAAGCATCGACACCTCGGGTGAGACGCCGAACGCCCCCGCAAAACCCGACTGGATGCCGGCGGAGCCGATCATTTCGAACCCATCGGAACCCTATGGAGCGCCAAGCCCGCGGGACACCGAAGCCCCCAAAGTGGTGATCGAACAGATAGATGTAGTGATTGAGGATCCCACCCCCGCAGCGCCCTCGGGCAATGCCGCCTCGGGGCAGGCATTGAGCGATCTCGCGATGATGGCGCGGCGTCGCTATCTGGGAGGGCATTGAGCCATGGCGGTCGAGAAAAGCTCCCTCTCCATTGCCATCGCCGGTTTCGCGGATTTCCTTGCCGCGAATGTGCCCCAGGATGTGATGATCACAGTGGACAGCCCGAACGCCGCCCATGAGCAGGCCAAAGGTGCGGACAAGGCGGTTCTGAACATCTTCTGCTATCGGCTGGCACCCTCGGGCATTCACCCGGAACTGGGACCGAACGACCCGCTGTTCCTGCGCGCGTCGGTCCTGCTGACGGCCTTCTCGAACTCCACGGATGCGACCGTGAAGGACACCGATCTGCGGGTGCTGGGTCAGGCCTTGTCGATCCTGTCCTCAAACCCGGTGATCCCGGTGGTCCTGCCTGCGGATGGCGCGGAGGCGGACGGGTTGCCCGACGAGACCACCTTCTACCGGCTGCAAGCGGTGCTGCAGAAGGTCGAGATGGAGGAGATGAACCATATCTGGTCCATTCAGGGCAGCGATCTGGCCTATCGCCTCTCTGCCGCCTATGAGCTGGCCCTGATCCCCATCGAGCCGCTGGAATATGCCGATCCGGTGCCGGAGATCGGCAGTGTCATACTCGATATCGGCGCCAATGGCACAGGCCTCGTGCTGGATGCGGATGGCAATCAAGTGCCGCCCGGTCAGGTCATGGGCGCCACACCGATTGGTATCCCGCCCAAAGGTGGCGCCACCGGCTGGCTACCCTTCACGATGTTCAAATCCAACGGCGCGCTTCGGCCTGATCTGGATGTCGCCCCTGGCACGGCCAGCGTGGATGTGGTCGTGGCGGGTCGCGTCGGTGAAGATGCTGAGATCGTGGTGAATTGGACCCGGTCCGACGGCACGGAAGTGGCGCAGAATGCGCAGACCACAACCGTGTCCACCGCGGTTCTGGATGGCGGGGCTACCGCCGCCGCCGTCACACTCACTAGCCCCGCCGATGGCGATGTCGCGGTGATCCGCACCCGTGCAGCTGCGCCGGAGGCGCCCTTGGGCAACACACTGACCCTGACCGTGAGTGCGCCATGAACAAGCATATCGACAGATCGGCGGAGGATCTGGCCCTGGCCGAAAGCCTCGACGCCGAATGGGCGCGCGTGCATGAAATGGTGCGGCTCGCTGAGGCGATGCGCACGGGCGATGCCCTGGATGAAGAGTTTTCCGACCGCTTTGCCGCGTTGAATGACACGGTGATCGAGACCCGCAAGGAAGGCTCTTGGTCACCACTTCTCGCCGCTTATCGGCGCGAGGTGTTGGACGGGCTGGTATCGCTCGATTTTGACCTGATGGCGCTGGCGCTGGCGCCGGTTGCGCGCCCTGCCCTCGCCCCGCGGCTGCAATCGCTACAACCGCAGATCGCGCAGAGCTGGCCCGGGTTGCCGCTTTTGCAAGAGATGCTGATGCTCGACGGGGCGGAGGATATCGGGCGGCTGATCCAACGCCTGACACCAACCGCGCCGATGGTGGCCGCTGACATGATACGGGTCGAAGGCAAGACGCCGAACCAGATCATCCGCCCCGGCCCCGGCCTGATCCGCGCGATGCTTGCCCGCGATCCGGAACTGGCGCCGCCACCCGGCGCCTCGCTCTCTGACAAGCGCGGCACGTGGGAAGAGTTGATCCTGCCCGAACGCACGCTTGAACAGCTGCGCGATTTCGTGGCCTGGGTCGCCAATTCCCGGCGCATCTCGCTCGATTGGGGCGGGCGGCAGGTGAAAGGGCCTTTGGCGCTGTTCTCCGGCGCCTCCGGCACCGGCAAAAGCTTCGCCGCCTCGGTTCTGGTCAGCGATCTTAGTCAACGCACCGGCACCGATTGGGCGCTCTATTCGCTCGATCTGGGACGGATCATGTCGAAATATGTTGGCGAAACCGAGGCCAATCTGAACGCGCTGCTCGACAGCCTCGAAGGGCGGAATGCGATCCTGCAGATCGACGAGGCGGACGGTCTATTGGGCAAACGCGGTGAGGTGTCCGACGCGCGCGACCGCTACGCGAACCTTGAGGTCAGCCACATGCTGGCGCGGTTCGAGCAGCATGCGGGCCCGGTGATCCTGACCACCAATCTGCGCACCAATGTCGACACCGCATTCCTGAGGCGGTTCCAGCTTGTCGTGGATTTCCCGACCCCCGACGCGGCGGCGCGCCGTCAGCTTTGGGACGTGCTTCTGCCGCCGAAGGCGCCGCGCTCCGACCAGCTCGATCTGGTGCAATTGGGCGAAGCCGTGCGGCTCTCCGGCGGCGCGATCCACAACGCGGCGACCTATGCAGCGGTGCTGGCCTCGGAAGCCGACACAGCCATCGACCTGCCCCATATCGCCCGCGCGGTCTGGGCGGAACTCACGAAAGACATCCGCCAGGTGCGCCGCTCCGAACTGGGCTTTCTGGCGGAGTTTTTGCGGGAGGAGGCCTCATGAAGATCAAACGCCTGACCGTGAAACTGCCCGCCTCAATGCGCCGCACCGCCGAGGCCGAGACCCGCGCAATCGCCGAAGCCGTCGGGCGTCAGGTCGCCAAAGGCACGCCGGTGACGCAGGTGAAAACCCAGAGCTTCGGCCATCGCGGCGCGGTTCTGGGCGCGCAAGTGGCGGGATCGATGAAAGGAGGGCGCCATGGCGGTTGAAACACGCGGCATGCTCTTTGAATACGGGCTCAGCCTGCCGCCCCTGGCGCTGATCTTCAAATTCAACCCCCAGGAAATCTCGCGCTCCCGCACCGTGACGGTGAAGACCGGGAACGCGCCGGGCTCACGCGGCGGCTATGATTTCCTGACCCCGCTCGACACCGCCCGTGTGAGCCAAGGCGTTGAAATGCAGGCGGAAAGCTTCTCTGTCACGATCCTCTTGGACGCCACGGACGAGTTGAATGACGGCAACGCGATAGCCAAGACCTTCGGCGTGCAGCCGCAGATCGACACCCTGCGGTCCATGGTGGAGCCGAAAGCGCAAGGCCCCGGTGGTCTGCAAGTTTTGGCCTCTCTCGGTCTGCCCGGCCAACGTGCCTTTGAGCGGCAGGAAACCGCGTCAGTGCTGATCTTCGCCTGGGGCATGCAGCTTCTGCCGGTGTTCCTGACCGGTGTGACGCAGAAAGAGACGTTCCACTTGCCGAACCTCATGCCCTACCGCGCGGAAATGGGGCTGACGATGCAGGTGATCGAAAGCGCCAACCCGTTCTTCCTCGCCGACAAGGTGCGGCAGACGATCGGCACCGGCCTCAACCTTGTCAGCGGATTGGGGGCGTAGCGGATGGCGTTTTTCAAGGGCTCCTACTACGAGACAACCGCGGTGTTCGAGCCGCCCGAGGATGGAACAAAACCCTTCCGGGGTTTGCGGGGCCGGACCATTCCCCAGCCCGAACCGATCCTGGAACACTCCGTGGGTGTGGGCGACCGTCTCGACCAGCTCGGTCAGAATTTCTACGCAAATCCAAGGGATTGGCGACGGATCGCCGATTGCAATACCGATGCGATCTTCCCCGAGGACCTGATCTACGCCGAAGGTGGGCATCCGGACGCACTGGAACTCGCCACTGAGAAACTCGGTAAAACCGTGCTGGTGCCGCGCCGCCGTGAGGTACGCCGATGAGCTTGCTTGGCCAACTCCTCGATCCCGGGTTCCGGCAGGCCGCCTCGGTCTTGATCCAAGTCGGTCAGGCGCAGGCCGATCTCGGCGATCTGGCCTTTCTGATCTCCGATATCGACGTGAAAACCTCGCGCGCGGCTGCCGCCGCCGCCGTGATCACCATCGACGACCGGCGGGATACCGATGGGCAGTGGATGGCCGCCGATTCCGGGCTCTTTGCCCGTTGGGAACCCATCGTGATCTCCGCCGATTTCGAGACCCATATCGAGGAGGTCTTCCGCGGCTACATCATGGCGCTGAAACCGACCTATCCGCAAAATGGTGGCGAGGCGAAGCTGGTGATCGAATGTCAGGATGACAGCGCTGCGCTGAGCCGCGAGCATATCCGCCGGGTCTGGGGCGACGAGACGACGCCGATTGCCGACCGCGACATCCTGATCGAGCTGATCAAACCCCTGCCGCTGACCGCAATAGACGGCCCGCCTGGCCAGTCGAGCCGCGCGCTCAACATGGACGCGCTGCCGATCAACTTCCTGCAGGAACGCGCCAAGGCCAACGGGTTTGAGCTGATTTTCAGCGAGGGCGAGGTCTATTTCGGGCCCAAACGGCTGGAAGGTGAGCCGCAAGCTGCGATCATGGTCTATGCGGGATCGGCCACGAATTGCCTGAATTTCTCGGTGCAGGATGACGCGCAGAAGCCGGACATGGTGGCTTATGAGCTGGCCCCGAAGGAGGATGGCGACGCGCCTGTCACGGGCGAAGTAGGCCCTGATCTGCCGCTGCTTGGCCAGACACCTGCCGCCTCCGAAGGGGCCGGGCTTGGCACGCCCTCGGTGGCCAAGATCAAGGGCGAAGGCGATGAAACCGAAGAGGAAATCACCGCGCGCGCCATTGGGCTTGCGAATGAAAACTCCTTCAAAATCCGCGCCACGGGCGAACTGGATGGCGCGCTTTATGGCCATGTGCTGAAGGTCGGCGCGCTGGTCACTGTCGATGGTGTCGGCACCCGCAATGGCGGGATTTATTACGTCGACACGGTCGATCACAAATTCACGCCGGACGGTTACCGGCAGAACTTTCAACTGATGCGCAACGCTGTGGGCGAGACGGACGGGCTTGGCGCGCCGCCGCTCTCCTCGGTCCTGTCGGCGATCAAATCGGTGTTCTGAGGAGGTCCCGCGATGTCAGAAGTGCTTGATGCCCTTGAGAAAACGGTCCGCCAGCAGCAGAACCGCTATTTCGGCAAATACCGCGCCTTTGTCGTGGATGTGGAGGACCCCGAGCTGCGCGGGCGCTGCAAGCTGTCGATCCCGTCCGTGCTGGGCGAAGAGACCTCCGACTGGGCCGTGCCGGTCGTGCCCTATGGCGGAGGCGAGGATTTCGGCATGCTGGCGATCCCGCCGGTGGGCTCGCAGGTTGTGGCCGAGTTTCTGGAGGGCGATCTGTCCTCCCCCGTCTGGACCGGCTCCTTCTGGCGCACCAGCGGCGAAGTGCCGCCCGAGCATTCGGACGTGGGCCAGGCGGTGAAAGTGTTCAAGACCGAAAGCGGCCATGCGCTGACCTTCAATGACACCGAGGGGGAGGAGGAGGTGAAGCTTCTGACCGCCACGGAAGCGGAGGTGCTGCTCGATCCCGATGGCTCGATCCTGTTAACCGATGCGGCGGGTGCGACCGTCACCCTGAACGCCGCGGATGGCGAATTGACCGTCGCCGATGCCAATGGGAATTCCATGGTCATGTCCTCCTCCGGTATCGAGTGCGAAGACGCAAATGGCAATAAAATCAGTGCGTCAGCGAGCGGAGTTGAAGTGAAATCCTCCGCCACCGTGAATATTGAAGGTTCAATGGTGACCGTCGCAGGCTCGGGCGGCGAGCCGCTGATCAAGGGCACGACCTTCCTGTCGCTCTTTAACTCTCACATCCACAACGCGACCGCCCCGGGCGCACCGACCTCGCCGCCGGTCGTGCCGCTGACCCCCTCCGTTCTGACCACCAAGAGCACCGCAAGCTGATGGCTGAGTATCAAACCACCCTGCCCCGCGTGGGCTATATGAGCTTCCCCTTCCGCATGGGTCGCGAGGGCGCGAACCAGTCGATGCGCTTCGATCATATCCGCGAACAGGTGGAGCAGGTGATCTTCACCAGCCCCGGCGAGCGGGTCTTCCGGCCGGAATTTGGTTTCGGCGCGCGCCAGCACGTTTTTGAACCCAACGCGCCCGCGGTCTGGGAGATCGCCCAGACCCGGCTCTACGGCGCCCTGTCGGAGGCGCTGTCGGGCGAAGTCGATCCCAAAACCATCCGCGTGGAGATCGGCGCGAAACCGGGCAATGAGGCGGCGATGCTGGTGCAGATCAGCTACACGATTGCCGCCATCGCGCGCGAGGAATCCCATGAGTTTGAGGTGAAGAATGGCTGAGCTGTCACCTCCGGACCTGATTTTCGACGGCACCTGCCCTGATTGCGGCGAGCGGCGGCAAATCCTGCCCCTACCGCTGCCGCCGGTGGAAGATGATTTTGACTGGAAGGTCCGCGATTACGACAGTTTCCGCCTGTTCATGATGCAGGAGCTGGCCTCGCGGTATCGCGAACGCCGCCGCTGGACGCCTGCGGATATGGAAGTGGTGCTGGTGGAGGTGCTCTCCGCCGCGCTTGACCGGATGAGCCATGCCTTGGACCGGGTGCAGGCCGAGCGGTATCTTGACACCGCAAGACGCCCTGAAAGTGTGCGGCGGCTGTTGCAGATGATCGGCTGGCGCCCCGATACGCGCGATATGGCGGAGGCGGAGACAAGTTTTGTGCCGCCGCCGGAGCCGGGCGATGAGGAGCCGCCGCTGGACCCGTACGAGACCAGCGACGCGGCGAAGCTGGAGCAATATTGGCGGCGCTTCCCGGCCAAGATGGAGGCGGCGCGCGCCGAGGGGCCGCGGCTCATCGGCGAGCAGAACCGCATGGTCACGCTGCCCGATCATGCCGAAACGCTGGAGCGTCATCCCTTCGTGGCTCTCGCTCGCGCGCGGCTTGTCTGGTCGGGCGCCTGGCAGTCGATCCTCGTCTCAACGCTGCTCGAGGACGCCCTGCCCCTGGATGCGCCTTTGCATGACAGCGACGAGGTCGATCCGGCGCGTCCGAACCGTCTGAGACCCGAGTTGTGGGAGGAAATCCTGCAATTCCACTCGACCCGCAACATCTCCCTGCCGCCGATTGATGCGAGCCTCAGCGGGCGCTCGCTCCTGCGACCCATGATTGAACAATACCGGCTGATCGGCACGGAAGTCTTCCTCGAAGCCGCCCGCCCCGCGCCGATCTCCGTCGTGCTCTCGATCCGCGCGAAAGCGGGATATTTCCGCTCCGAGTTGAAACAGGCGGTCGCGGCGGTCTTCACCTCCGATCAGGGCGGGTTCTTTGAACCCGGGCGCCTGGGCTTCGGCGTGCCGCTTTACGCCTCCGACATTATCGACGCGGCGATGTCGGTCGAAGGGGTGGCCGTGGCTTGTCTCAACCTTCTGCGCCGCATCGGCGACGGGTTCGAGGATCGCACGGCAGACGGCGTGATCGAAGTCGATGATGACGAGTTCATCCAATGCCTCAACCAGCCGCGCGCACCGGAAAAAGGCATGTTGCGCCTGACCATTCAGGGAGGGGAGACCGGATGAGCCACGGCCCCGACTATACCCGCTGGAACCGCGCTGGTCTGAAGCGGCTCGATTATGTGGATGGCAATGCGGCGCAGTGGCTGGATGAGCTACGACTAGCGCTAACCGCTACTTATGCTCGCGGTGTGGCGGAGAAAGATCGCGACATCGCGATGCTGCGCGATCTGTTCCTCGACGAGACGCCGAAATTCCAGCGTGATCTGGTGGAGATTGCCGCCCTGCGCGACGCCCAGCCCTGGGAGCGGCTGCGAAATGCGATCCCGGCGCCGTTGAGCGAACCCGATCCGGAGAGCGGCGAAACCCACAAGCTGGAAACCCGCGGGCAGCGCTCCGCCCGGTTGGCGGGCCAGTACGATGCGCCCGTCGATCCCAATCAGGCCTGGGAAATCCTGCGCGCTTTTGCCCGCGCGCTGCATGTGACGTCCGGCCATCTCAATGCCCATGTCAACGAGGGTTATCTGCGCACCGCCACCCAGTGGGACAATCTGCGGCGGCTCGCGGCGATGGTGAATTATCAGCCGACCCCGGCGGCCTCGGCCTCGACCATTGTCGGGCTGGACATCAAGCCCGATCTTGGCCCCGTCGAAGTGCCCAAAGGTCTGGCGATGAAATATCAGCCGAAGACCGGCCAGCCGCTGATTTTCGAGACCTCCGACAAGTTCAACGCCCATCCCGCGCTCAACGCTGCCCGGATCAAGGGTTGGAACGTCAACACCACACGGCTGCCGGAAGGTGCGCAGGATGTGACCTGGATTGTCGGTGAGAAGGACGAGTTGGACCCCGGCGCGGTCACCGTGCTTGCCAACAATCAGATCAGTGGCGCGAAGATCATCTCAGCGGTCTCCCGCGACGAAGACGCCGGCACCGCGACGCTCACCTTCCAGAACTTTGAGGAGAAAGCCCGGCGCCCGGGTGGCCGCCGCAGCCGCGGGCCTGTGACGCATCACACCCGGCTGTGGTTCGACCCCGACGATGTGGTGATCGGCCTGCCCCGCCCCGATACCGGGCGCACCAAGACCCTGATCCTCGAAAATCCGGGGCCTTTCCAGAAGGGCGATCTGATCCGTCTCGTGCATAACAAGACCCCCTACATCTTCGCGGTTAAGGGGCGGCAAGGCGAGAAAATCCAGATCGACACCGACCTTGATCTGAGCGACGGGTTCCGCGTCACGGCGCTCACCGCGATCAAGCCGGTCGATGACAATATCTATGAAACCACCGACCCTGACATCAACGTCATCTTCTTTGAGACCGGCGATACGATCACTGCGCGGGCGGACCTCACGGCGCTTGCGGAGATCGATAAGGGTGGCTCCCGCCCCGGTCGGCGGCGCTCCCGTCGAATGGCACTGAAGGACGGCACCAAAGGTGTCACCATCAGCCCGACCCGCGCCAGACGCGTGCGCAATGAAGCCGAGGAAGTGACCGGTCTGCGCTTCACTGTCACGCTCAAGGCGGAACGCGGGTTCATTCTGACGCCCGACGAGAAACCCACGAGAGGCAAATTACTGGAGGCCAAACCGATCCTCGATGGCGCGCCGGACCGGATCGTGACGTTCGAAGGCAAGCCCTCGAAGGCGATGAAAGCAGGTGCGTGGTTCGTGTTGCAGCGCGAGAAGCAGAAGGTGCCGCAAGTGGCGCAAGTTGTGGCTTTCACCTTCGAGAAAGACTTCTATCACGTACTTTTTGACCGCCGCATCGTGGCGCCGAACCATGCCGAATTCGTCGGGCCGATGAAGAAGAGCCTTGCGCCATTGGGTTATGATCGTGATCCAACACCAATTGGCGACACCGATGATATCCTCTTGGAAAACATCCCCGCCGCCGCGGTGGACATTCTGCGCCCCGGACGCCCGCTGATCATCTGCAATATGGGCCATGACGGCACGCAATCGGATGTGCAGGCGGTCCTGAACAAGGTAGAGGCGCGGGCGGATGGCTCCGCCAAGATCGAGATCAACACCAGCGGCGAAATCAACGGCTTTGTGCGCGGCGACACGGTGTTCCGCCTCAATGCGGTTCTGATCACCCATGGCGAAAGCAAGGGACCGAAGACGCTTGGCTCTGGCGACGGGGAAATCCCGCGTCAGAACTTCGTCTTGCAAGTCTCTGATATCTCTCATGTTCCCTCCGCCAGCTCCGAGACCGGCGTGATCCCGGCGATGGATGTGACCGTGGATGGGGAAATCTGGAGCTACTCCGATTTCATCGACCCCGAAGCCGATGGCACCAAGAGCTGGTCCTCGACACTCGGCGAAGATGGTTACCTGCGGTTGCATTTCCGCCGTCGTTTGCCGACGGGCATGAACAATGTCGCGATCCTGCGCCACCGGGTGGGCACGGGGTTGGTGGGCTCCGGCATTCCGGCGGGCAGTTTCGTCAAACCAATGAAGAAGAACCCGTTGGTGGACGCCGTGCATCAGCCCTTCCCAACCACGGGTGGCGCGGATCGGGAGCCGGTCGCGTCCGTGCGTACGGCAGCACCCTCGCGGCTGTCTTCCAATGGGCGTGCGGTGTCTCTGGTGGATTTCGAACGGCTCGCCACCCGGCACGCCTCGATCTGGCGGGCACGCGCCACAGAAGTGGCCACAGGCACCCGCACGCGCCGGGTGGAACTGACGGTCCTGCCCGCGGGCGGCGCGCCTTTGCCCACCGATGGCTCGACCCTGGAAGACGACCTGCGCGAAGCGATCAAAAGCCGCGCCCTGCCCGGCGTGACATTGGCTTTCGACAGCTATCAGTCGGTGCATCTGCGCATCGCGGCCACCGTGCGCGCCGATATCGAAAGCTACGACAAGACCGAGATCAAGGGGGCCTGTGAAGCCGCGATCCGGGCGGTGTTTAACCTCGAGTTTCGCGATTTCGGGCAACCGGCCTATGTCTCGGAAATCCTCGCAGCGCTCGAGACGGTCACGGGCGTCGCCACCGCCACGGTCTCGCTCTTCGATTTCTGGCGCGATGATCTCAAGGAGATGCCCAACACGGTCGAACGCGACGGCATATTCTCCACCATTTTCCCGCGCCGCAAGCAGATCGCCCATGTGGGACCCGTCTCGCTGGAGGAAACCAACTCGCTTGAGATCACCGTGGAGGGCCTAACATGAGCGCCGACGCCTTGAGATCCCGCGCGGGCCGCATCCTCTACCGCGAATTGCCGGAGGAGTATCGCTACCGCGACAACCCGCCGAGCGAGACGGAACTGGGCGATCTGGAGGCCTATCTGCATGGCTTTGGCCATGTGCTCGACCATATGCGGAACACGATCGAGCAGGCCCATGCGGACAGTTTTGCCGAGCCCCTGCCCGATGGTCGCGGCATTCAGCCCTGGGTTCTGCCCTATCTGGCCGAGCTTCTGGGCGCGGAACTGACCGCACCGGACCCCAAACAGCGCGCGGCGGAACTCAACAACGCGGTGGCGTGGTACAAATCAAAAGGCACGCTGGCCAGTGTCGACAGCGTCGGTGATGTGGTTGCCGGGGCCGAAACGGTTGCTCGCGAAGGCTGGCGGCATGTGGCGACCACGCCGCGGATCGGTCTGCCGCCCTTTACGCTTCCGAAAGAACGCTTCGAAGCGGCCTCCGACGCGATGACCCAAGCGATGCAACCGCAGGGCACGCCAGATTTCCTCAAGCTGAACCGGCCGGTGAAGGATGACAGCGGCTCCAACCCGCTCTTCCGCCTGAAAGCCTCCCGCACCGATCCGAGCACGCAGGACACCTATTGGAAGCAGTCCGATCATGGTGGTGTGCCCTGCTTTCCGCTGTCCTATTCCGACACCGCGCCACGCACGCCGGATATGCGCGACCCGGCGCTGACCAAGCGCATCGGCCCGCACCCGCGCCGCACGCTGATCCATGTGCGCCCGCCCGATGGCATGTTCTATCCTGGTCTTACAGTGGTGGAGATGTCGCCGTCAGATTTCCGCGACGCGGTTCAAGCGGGTGGAATGCTCAGTGCGCGCGACCTGACTGATGGGTCTGAGAGCGAGGTGCTGCTGCAGATCGGAGCCAAGCCCGACACGATGCCTGCCAACCCGACGACGCGCAGTTTTGAATTGACCAACAAGCATTTGATCCTGGAGGGCATCCGGCTGATCTCCGGCAATGGCGCGAAGGTGCGGCTGCGGCTTAAGAAAAACAGTCAGTTGACGCTCCTGAACACCGCCGTGCAGGAAATCTCCTGCGATGTTGCGGGTGGACCGGAACCGGCTCTGGACGCGGTGGATAGCATCTTTGACAGCGTCTTGATGGAAAGCCGCGCCGCACGGCTGGAATATTGCACTGTGATTGAAGAGATCACTCTGGCGCGCATCCAGGCTTCCGATTGCATCTTCCCGTCTCTGAACGACACGCTGATCTGCCCTGATCCCAAGGCAGAGGGCCCGGTTCATGCCCAGAACTGCGTGCGGTTCAGCCGGGTCGCGCCGGAGAACATGACCAAGCGCGCGCGCAGATGCCTCGACACGCTCTCGGTCTCCAACACTACGCAGAAAGTGTTCTTTGTCGACCGCTGGTTCGAAGACGGGGACGACTGCATCAAACGCGAGGCGCGTTACGGCGAGGCAGGCTATGGGGTGCTCGACACCGACACTGGCCCCGCCGTCACCATGGGCGCCGAGGATGAAGGCGAGATGGGTGCCGGTCACCGGTTGCACCACGCTGCTGCCCTCGCCGCATTGCTGCGCAAATTGAAAGGTTTCCTGCCGCTCGGGCAGGAGATCGCCATTTTCTACGACCCGACCCTGTCGCATATGCCGCCGGTTCTGAAGGTCGAAAAGACAGATTGAGTAAGGGAGATTTGATCTCATGAAAGGTTCGCATTCCCGCCTGAGCCACCGCCCCGAGAAGCGCTATTCCAACATCGCGCATGTTCAGGGTGGCATGATCACCGATGCCGATCTGACGGAGGCCGGTCAGCTTCATCAGGAGCGTGACGAGGCGCAGAACACCGTGATGGTGGGCTCCGGCGTGCCAGCCGTGGGCGGCATGCTCGATCTCAGCGTCGAGGAGGTGCTGTTCAGGGACGGTGCCGTGATCGCCGATGGCAAGCTTGGCCATTTCCGCCTGCAGGACGGCAAACCCATGGTGCTGAGCGACGCGTTGGCGCGTCAGGTCGATCTGCCTTTCGGGCCCGATCCGGTGACAGACGGGTTGGTCTATGTGGACCTCTGGGAGCGGCCCGTCTTTGCCGCCGAGGACGCTTATCTGGCCGATGTCGGCCTGCACGGGGCGGAGACAACTTATCGCACGCAAACCATGGTGCAGCTGAAGACCCTGCCCGTGCCCGCCAGCCTCAAGCCCGCTCAGATCAACGCGCTCCTGCGCAGCCATCCCGCGTTCAAGCCGCGCGGCGACATTCAGGTTCATGTCTCGGAGATCAGCAGCACGCTGACGACCGTGGATTGCGACCCCTGCGCCGACGAAATCTCCATCGATGCGGAGCCGCCCAACGCGCTCTTCCGGCTCGAAGTGATCTCCGTCACGCGCGACAAAAACGGCGTTCCAACCAGCGTTCAATTTGCCTGGAGCAATGAGAACGGCGAAGCGATTGAACAGATCGAAAACGCCGAAGCGCTTGAAAAAGAAGAACATATCTATGAGAGCTTCTCACGCGCGACGGAAAGCCAGATGGGCTATTTCGATGCTGAGCAGAAGCTGGTTGAGCGCAAAATCTCCCCCGACCTGCCGGAAGCGGCGAAGGAAGAGAACGCCTCTGTGCACCGCTACACCCATGTGCGGCGCTGGAATGGCGAAGTCACCCTGCCCGCGCAAGGGCGGCGCAATCCCAGCGGGCACAGCGCCAAGGCGGTCACGTTTGATGATGGCAAGGCGGTGGTGCGCACGAAATACTTCAACCTGGTGATCGATCTCGCGGCCAAGGATGCGTTGATCGGTGACTATTGGCTGGTGGAGATGCGCCGCTACGCGCCCGAGGGCGAGCGGCTCAGGGTCAATGGCGGTGATTTCAAGACCCCATCCGGCCCGCTTGGCCCGGATCATCACACGCTGATGCTGTTCCCGGTGGCGAAGAACGTGGCCTTCCTGCCCGATGACGCGACGCGCCGTCGGCTGAACATGCCGCCCTTGAGCGATCTGCCTGCCAGCCATATCTCCTATGAGCCGCCCGAAAAATGTGAGCTTCTGGAGGGCACCGGAACGGTCAAGGAAGCGCTCGATGAACTGTGTAATCTAGACGCGACCCATGTGGCGTTCGATGGCGAGAATTCCGGCTGCGACACGCTGGAGCCGGCCCGCAATGTCGATGACGCACTCAAACGCCTCTGTGAGGCGGATAAGCGGAACCAGACCCAGCTCATGATGCGCTCGATGATGGATTGGGGTGTCGTGGCGGGCCTGAAAGTCGCTGGCACCGACACGCAAATCCGGCTGACCGACGGCATGGCGCTCGACCGCACGGGCATTCTGCACGAGATCGACGGGCGCACGGTCAATCTGCGCGATTTCAGCGAGGTGAACGTCTTCCCCAACAATCTCGACCTGCAAGGTGTGCAGAAAGAACGCGGCGAGATTGCGCTTTGTCTGGGCTTCAACGGCAAGGAAGAGACGCTGTTTCTGACCGATCCGCTGATTGCATATGACCTCGACGACCTGACGATGAAAGACCAGATCGAGGCCTGTCTGGAGACGAAATTCAAGAAGGAACAAAGTCTTCTGACCTCGAAGACCCTGCGCGAGCGCATCCTCGGTGGCGATACGATCTTCCAGCAGGTGCTGACGAAAATCCATATCGCCTTCCGTCAAGATCTCGAGCCGATCGCAGGTCTCGGCCTCGACCGAAAGGAAGAGGGAACCGCCTCTGAGCTGATCAAAATGCTCGCCGAAGAGGTGAGCGCACGTGTGCCAGAGGATATGGCACAGCGGCTCAAGATGGCGCTGGAATTCGCCCGAACCGCTGCGAAGAACGTGAAGAACGACATGACGGAGGATCAGTTCCTCCTGCGCGTCGCGGCGCTGCAATATGGCGCGATCCTCAATCTCGATGAGGAGCATCGGATCGCCTGCGTCTGCGACAATATCGTGCCGCCGATGCCCGAGACCGAAGGCGGCTGGACGCTGGTGCCGATTGCAGGCCTCCGCCTCTCCCGCTTCACCTTCAAACAGATGCGACTGGAGCGCATCTGCATGACCAGTTCCCGCAAACAATCCCATAACTGGCGCAGCTTCCGCTACTATTACGGCGACACGATCCAGCAAATCTTCGACGCCTTCGACAGTATTTGCTGCGAGGCCAAACTGCGCCCGGATGAAGAGCAAATGGGCAATGATCTGCGGCTCTGGAACCGGGCGCGCGGTCCCGCACCTTGGGACGGAGAGACCGAGATGCCGATGTGGCCGATGATCCCGACTTATACCGGCGAAGTGCCGGAGGGCGACAACCTCAATATCGGGCGGATTCGTGATCGCGGTGGCTGGCGTTACAACACGCCGCCGAAACTGCCGGACATCAAGGGCAAGAAGATCGAAGAAGCGATGGAGATGCTGAAGGAACAAGGCTTCCTGCTGACCGATCCGGTGCCCATCAAGGAGCTAAGCGAGCGAATCAAGAAACAGGAGAACCGCGGCCCGCTTCTGAACCGTCACCCGCAGAAAGGTGACACGGTGATGATCGTGCATGACGACAAGAAACTCGCCATCGAGTTCCTCGTCGTGCATCAACCGCGCCGGGTCATCCGCCCGACCCGCCCGACCCGTCCGCGTTTGGACATCTTCAAAGACATCGAGCGTCTGAAACTGAACCGCGATCTTAAGGACATCAAACTGAGAGATCGCCGCGATACGGTCAAAGATGGCGGCAAGGATACCGGCAAGAAGGACCCGGGCACCAAGAAGCCCCCGCGCGGCAGGGACACCATTTTCAAGGGCCCACAGGCCGAGAAGAAGGTCTTTATCAAAGACCCGCTTCTGCATGGCACGGTCATCAAGGGCGTGGTGCCGCAATTCGACAAGAAGGTCGTTCTGGCGGATAAGAAACCGCCCGCTGAGGCTAAGAAGCCGCCAGCGAAACGCAGGCCACCGGCACGGAAAAAACCCGCCCCAAAGCCTGAAGCCCGCACACCGTCGGGCGACAAAACGGTGAAACCGGCTCCGAAAAAGCCAGCGCCAAAAAAACCTGCGCCCAAGAAGCCCGCACCGAAACCTGCGGCACGGACGCCCGCCGGGGGAACGACAACAAAGCCAGCCCCTAAAAAGCCAGCGCCGAAGAAACCGGCCCCCAAGCCCGCTGCAAGGACACCTGCCGGTGGCATAACCACGAAGCCGGCCCCGAAGAAGCCTGCTCCCAAAAAGCCTGCACCGGCGAAAAAGCCGCCCGCGGCGAAACCTGCCGAGGCAAAGAAACCGCCAACGGCCCGCAAACCGGCCCCCAAAAAGCCAGCGCCCAAGAAACCGGCGCCCAAGCCGAAACCACCGGCTGCCAAAAAACCACCCGCGGCGAAGAAGCCACCCGCAGCAAAGAAGCCCGCGCCCAAAAAGCCCGCAACCGCGCGCTCCAGCACCACAAGGCGCACGACCTCCAATCAGGCCGCGCTGAAAAAGGCGGCGGAGGAGGCCCTGAAGAAAGGCGCAAAGGATGCCGGTGCCCGCGGGCTCGACGCGTTGCGCGGCAAGTTCCGCCGCAAACCGCCCGGGAGGAAGTGAGCCATGGCGGGCCTGAAATCCTATCGGCGGCGTAGACCACGTCGCGCCTCGCCCTCGGTGATGCGCAGCGGCAATCGCTCGGGGAGTGGGAACGGCCCGGAACTGGAGGCCGCACAAGACGCTGTCAAAGCCGGTCTCAAAAACGCCACCAAAGGCGTGGCCTGCAAAAACCGGTCCCGGCTGCGCATGAAAACGCTGAAGGTGAAACCGGTGCGCATCGCCGATGACGATGGCTCGAATAAGACCGGCAAGGCCGATATGAGCGTCACCAAGCGGGTCTTCAAAAAGGCCGCCATCGATGTTCAGGAGATCAGCGAAACGGTCCTGAAAAAGACCTCCTACAAGGAGATGTCGCATCTCGGCAAAGAAGCCAAGAAGGACCTCTGGAAGGACGTCGCCAGCACCGATCATGCCGCTCTGGTGACCGTTGAGACCTTCAATGATGGCTCCAAAGTGGGCCGTAAAGTGACCGGCGGCGGCTACACCTGGAACAACGCCCGCGCGGGCATGGCGATGATGGTACATGATGGTGGCAGTTGGCTGGCTGCGCATGAGCTGGGCCATGCTGTTGGGGGCAAACATTCCCACCAAACCGACAAATCCGGCAACAACACGGTGATGAAACCCACCGGCGATCCGGATGTCGCGGGTACAGAGAATGTGTCCAAGAAACTGGGACGGGTCTGGCGCAGGCATGGGTTGACCAAGGGTCGCGGGGCCAAGGTTTGCCCCGATTACAGCGACTGACCTGGGCGCATGGCACTAAGACGACGCATAAGACGAAAGGTTCGCAGGAAAGCCGCCACGCCCCTGCCCGCAAGTTCCGACAAGCTGAAAGGTCAACGCGACGAGGCGGCGGCCATTCTGGTAGGCGGTGCCAAAGACCCCGCAGAACGCGCCGCAGATCAGATGGCGGATCGCGTCTTGAGCGGCGGTCGGGCGTTGCCCGCGTCCGCGCCTGCAAATACCCCTACCATCGCGCGACAATCGGCCAGTGGCCCCATGGCCAGCGGTACCGGAGCAGCGGCAGCACCTGCGAAGGCGCAAAGCTCGATCAATGCTCTATCTGCCGGTCGCCCTCTATCGGGGCCAGAGAAATCAACCTTCGAACCGGGCTTCGGACGCAGCTTCTCGGATATCCGCATACATGAAGGCGCGCAGGCCGACCGCGCCGCGCGCAGTATCGATGCGGATGCGTTCACCGACGGCCAAAACGTCGTCTTCGCCGAGGGTCAGAACACCGCCAGCAATATGGCCCATGAACTGGCGCATGTGGCACGTGGCGATACCGGTATCCGTCGCGTCATCAAAGCCGAGATCGACCGGGACGCTCGCGATAAGCATGGTCGCCGCAAACCCTTCGACCTCAGCTACAAATTTCGCCACGACTACAATGTGAAAGATGTCGACCGCACCGAGGATTACTACTGGTCCAGTTCGCGCATCAAGGCGAAGAGCTTTAGCCGCAAGGAGCTGAACAAAGAGATCGCCTCCGCGATGCTGTTCTCGAACCGGATATTCAAACTCAGGGGCAAATCGCTTTATGTCGCGGAGGCGCAGCTTCGCAAACATCACAAGGCGCGGCGGCGCGTGGTATATCTCGCAGACAATATCCAGCTGGAGTTCGCCGAGAAGAGTGCGTCGCTCATCGGTGGAACAATGGGCGCCACATATGAAGAGGCGATGCGGCGCACCAAACAGGAAATCATGAATGCCAATCCTCCGCCGGCAGAGAAGGAAGGCCGAAAGATTTTCCAACGGCACCTCAAGATCGTCATGAAGCAACGGGCCGGAAGCAAGGAATTCCGCAGAGCGGCAAAACTGGCGCTCAAGGCCTCGAAAGACTGGGAAGATGGCGGGCGCGCGGGCGTGCCTCCCTTTGCCGCGGCCTGCTTTTTGGCAACGGCCTTCGTCATGTACACGGCAGGTGGGAAAATCAAAGACGATACCCGTTTGCGCCACGAAAATTACGGGCCTGACGAGGATGATATCACCAAGACCACCACCTTCACCGATTGGGTGCCCGGAGATTGGGGCTATGTCGCCAACACACACGCGCCGCAGACCGATGGCGAGGAGGGAGAAAACTTCGTCTACAAGGGCATGGACAAGTTCTGGGCCCATAGTGGCGACGGCAATACGACGAAGACGCTCCAGGAAATATTGGACATGGTTGCAGGGTGGAATTCCGCAGGCACCGCCATCCTCTCCGGTCGCCGCAGTTATCCACGCGCGGGGCTGAAATGAGGCCAGATCACAGACACGGACGCAGCATCGACCTGCACGCAATCCTTGGGGCAACAGCATGGCAGTGAAACGGCGCATCAGACGCAAAGTCCGCCGGAAGACGGCGACGCCTCTGCCCGCGAGCTCGGATAAGCTGAAGGGTCAACGCGACGAGGCGGCGGCCATTCTCGTTGGTGGCGCGAAGGACCCGGCAGAACGGTCTGCCGATCAGATGGCAGATCAGGTATTGAGCGGCGGTACTGTCTCCGGCGCAACCACCTCAAGCCCTTCCCCAACTCCATCCGTCGCTCGCAAAGCTGCGGGCACCGGCCCGATTGCGAGCGGCTCAGGATCAACAGCAGCACCTGCAAAAGCGCGGACGTCAATCAACGCTCTGTCCGTCGGTCGCTCTTTGAGTGGGCCGGAGAAGGCCACGTTTGAACCCGGGTTCGGGCGCAGTTTCTCCGATGTCCGTGTGCACGAAGGGTCCCAGGCTGACCGTGCGGCGCAAAGCGTAGATGCCGATGCCTTCACTGACGGGCAAAACGTCGTCTTTGCCGAGGGTCAGAGCACACCCCGCAACATGGCCCATGAACTGGCCCATGTGGCCCGAGGGGATACCGGGATCAGGCGCACAATTGAGACCGAAATCGAAGGCAAACCGGACAATCTGAAATATAAATACAAACATGATTACGGCGTCCCGGATTTGACCCGCTTCGAGAACACCTACTGGTGCGACAAACCGATCGTTGGCAGCGATGTAAACAAGGAAATCGCAACCGCCATGTTGGCCTCCGCCCGACAGTTCGATTTGAAGGGGAAAGGGCTGTACAGGGCCGAGGCGAGCCTGCGCGACCACCACAAAGCACGGCGCGAAATTATCAAACTGGCGCAATCAATCCGTGTCAAATTCTCCCTCGATGACAGCAAGCTGATCGACAACACGATCAAGTGGATTGACGACGAAGCCAGGAGGCGTCGCGACGATGAGATTGCTGCCCATCCGCCAACTGGCACAGACGCGGAGAAGCATGCGAAAAAAGTCGAGATCTATGCCGGGCATTTTCATGACGTCATGCAGGAAAACGCGGGCGATGAGAAAATGAAGGCCGCGGCTCAGAAAGCGATGAAACTGAGCGAGGAATACGACAAATCCAGCGACGTCTCAAAAGAACGCCCCTTTGCAGCCGCGTGTTTCGTGACCACCGCCTTCACCATGTACGCCGCCGGCGGCAAACTGAAACTCAACGATCCTGTGCCGTTTGATCACGATGAGCCTGATGTCAAGAAAACCGCCCTTTGGACCGACTGGGTGCCAGGAGATTGGGGCTACATCTCCAACAACTCAGCAACGCCCAATGAAGGCGAAGACGGCGAAAACATCATCTATACGGGCAATGGCAAGTTTTGGGCCCACTATCCGGGCTCTACCGGCTCCGACACGCTTGAACATCTCATGAATACCGTCGCCAGTTGGAACGGTGATGCGGGATCGAAACTGGAGGATGTTCGATCCTTCCCGGCGACAGGCCTAAGATGATCTGTACGGGTGGCGAGATATGAAGGCCAAATCGGTCATCCGCACCCGCACTGCGCGAAAGCCCGTGGTCACCCCGGTGCGCCGGCAGGTCAAGACGGCCACTGTTCTGAAATTGCCCGTGCAACCCGCCCTGCAAGTGGGCTCCGTCAGCGACCCCGCCGAGCGCGAGGCGGAAACGATGGCGGCCCGTGTTGTGGGTGCAAGCGCGCCGACCCAGGCCGCTCCAGCGGCAAATGGCGATGGGAGACCACCGGCCTCATCCGGCCTCACACCGCTGCGCCGAAGCACGGAGAACCAACCCAATCTCGATGAGCTGCAACCGGAACCACCGGGCGCTGAGCAGCAGGATTTTGACCTGCCGAAAGAGCAGGATGTGACGCCCGAGGGCCTCGATGCCAGTGACATGTCCGAACTTGAGAGCGGCAAACCTGTCGACACAGGTGGCGACGGTGACGTGGCAGCGTTGCGCCGGGACAGCGGTCCGAAGGCGGCTGTGGGACGCATGGGCGGCAAAGCTCCGGGCGATGTCTCCGCGCTGGTCGCCAATCCCGGACCGGGCCGCCCCCTGCCCTCTGGCCTGCGCGCCCGGGTCGAGCCGCATTTCAACCGCGACTTCTCCGACGTGCGGCTGCATGACGCCCCCGCAGATCAGAAAGCCGCCGCCCGCATCGGCGCGCGCGCCTTTACCCACAAGAACCGCATCTGGTTGGGTAAGGGCGAGAGCCCCACCAACACACGGCTCATGGCGCATGAGCTGACCCATGTGGTCCAGCAGACCGATGGCGCGGAGCGTTTGCCGATCCATCGTGAGGAAGTGCAACGCGAACCGATCCGACGCGAGGAGGATGAAGGCTATATCGCCGGAAAGCTGGAGGGTTATGCGCGCTACGTGCCGGGCTACACATTGGCCACAATCATCCTTGGCAAGACTTTAATCTCGGGTCGTAAGGTCGCGAAAACGGCTGAGAATCTGCTTGGCGGGCTCTTTGGTCTGCACCCGCTTGGCACTGTTCTGTTCGACAAGCTGCGCGAGACCAAGATGGTCCAGGAGGCCTATGACTGGACGGTGCAACGGCTAAGCGATCTGAACCTCACCTGGAGCCGTGTCACCGGCATAATCGACAAGATCTGGGACGCGCCCTGGACCGGGACGATGGATTACATCAAGGGGCTGTTCCGGCCCATCGTCAACGATCTGATCACCTTCGCGAAAGACGTTGGTCTGAAGGTTCTGGAATTCGCCGTGCGCGGCGCGTTGAAGCTCGCAGGGCCTTACGCGGACAAAGTCTGGGGCATCATCCAGCAGGCCAAGGAAGTCATAAACCTCATCATCGAGGACCCGTTACAATTCGCCAAAAATCTCATCAAGGCGATTGTCGGGGGGTTCGGAAGATTTGCCACCAATATATTGGAACATTTGAAGAAAGGCCTGCTTGGCTGGCTCTTTGGAGCAGTCGCGGATGCCGGGATCACGCTGCCCGAGAAGTTCGATTTCAAGGGCCTGATGTCGCTGGTGATGCAAATCCTCGGCCTGACTTACGCGAATTTCCGCAAGCAATTGGTGAAGAAACTCGGGCCCTCTGGCGAGCGCAAAGTCGCGATGATCGAGAAGTCGGTCGAGATCGTAAAGATCCTGCTGAAAGAGGGGTTTGCCGGCATCTGGAAAAAGATGCTGGAGATGATCGAGAACTTCAAATCGACGCTCATTGGCGGCATCTCAACCATGGTGATCACCACGATTGTGAAGGCTGGCCTCAGTTGGCTGGCCGGCCTGTCGAACCCCATCGGCGGCGTGGTGAAGGTTGTGCTGGGCATCTACGACATGATCGTCGCTTTCCTCGAACGGCTCGAACAGATCATGGCCGTCGCGCAATCCATCTTCTCCTCGGTTGGGGCCATCGCGCGCGGTCAGACGGAATCTGCCGCCAAATTCGTCGAGGAGACCATCGGACGCACGGTGCCAGTGGTGATTGCCTTCCTAGCAGCCGCGCTCGGTCTCGGCGGGATTTCGTCCAAGATCAAGGGCGTCATCAAGAAGCTGCAAGCGCCGGTGACGAAGGCCATGGGCAAGCTGATCGGGTTCGTCATCAAGAAGATGAAGAAGCTCTTTTCGAAGATCATTGCGAAGCTGAACAAGAAGCGGAAATTGCCGAGCGGAAAGTTCAAGATTGGCAATACGGCGCACGAAATCGTTGCGGAAAAGGACGGCAAGAAAGTTAAATATATGATCCACTCTGAAGAGGGGACCAAAGAAGACGCCGATGACGATCAGGCCCGAGAACTCAACGAAGCAGAGACCGAACTGGCGAAAGGCCCCTTAAAGCGCGTCGCCACCGCGATGAATGCGGTAAATACCAGGCTCGAGGACGACGAGAACATCAACGCCAATGCCGAAGACAAGAACAACCAGAGGGTTGTGAAGAAAGCTCAAAAAGAAATCGACGGCCTGACGCCTACGCTGAACCAGGCAGGAGCGGACGGCGACAAGACGCGCGGAACGACGAGCAAGCAGGAAAAGGGTAACTCAGCAGTTTTACGGGCAGTTCAGCCTCGGGAAATCAAGTTCGAGGGTATTGCTGGCACCTACGACGATGTCGGAAAGATCAAGGATGCTGTTTTCGCGGACGATAAGGAAACCCGAAAGCTCTACCAAATTGACCATACGATCGAAAAACAGTTTCCCAAACTCATCCTTGAAAGCCTGCATCTAATTGATGGGGCGATATCACGGAAAGACCGCAAAGAGGCCAAAACACCTGCCCTTCGGAAAAACACGAAACAGGGGATCGAGGGGCGCAAGGGGCGCAATGAGCGGCTGCACGGCAAGTCAGACATGAAAGCGCGCGCTGCAAGTGATAGCGTTAAACCGTTCGGTCAACTCGGAACGACACACACAGTGATCGACGAAGTCGGCAAAGACCTTCCCGCCATCTCAGTGTACCACATCAATCACAATACAAAGAAAGAAGGTTTGAGCGGGCATCCCCCCGAGACAATGGTCGATGTTGCAAAAAACGCTAAAGACCCACGCGGCAAACTTCGTAAACTGCTTTCCAACCAACTTCGTGCCGAATATTCCGACATGCTGTCCCGGCTTAAGAAGGATCCCAACGCCCCCGCAGGTGCTGCCGCGCAAATGGAGACGGAACTCGCCAAGATCATGACGATTAACCAGGACTTGTTTGGGTTGCAAAACGTCGAACCTCCAGTCGTGCCGGACGACCAGGAACCTTCGGATGCAACGGTCTTCTACCTAGGGGGTAATGAAGCAGCACTTGCCGCGGGAAAGAAGAATGGCGACAAAGCAGCCCCCAATTTTGCGAAATGGGAAGGTACCGGGCGACATTATAAGGACAGGAAAGAGATTGGACCGATAGCTGGGTTTCTTGAGAACGATCATGTCCTCGACAAAGAGTTCCCCAAAAGCATCGCAAAACTGCCAATCCTGAATGACGATCAGAAGACTCGCTTGAGAGCCGCGGTGGCGGCAATCGCACCATCACCCAACGCTACACAGACAAAACGGCTAAGCTGGCTGACCGGCTCCAAAGCAAGGATGTACCAAAAAGGCACATCAATCGGCAGCTATGAGGATGACGACGGGTACTCCATCGCAATCTACAAGCCATTGGCAGACAGGGTCACCGGCTCTCTGAACAACAATGTCAACTTCGAAGGGCATTTGAAAAGCGCACCCAGTAGCGTGATTTCTTCACTTGCTGAATTTGTAACCGAAGGTGATCGGACGGCCGCGAAGGCGCATTACACAAGCGCCATGCGGAGCCTTCATGGCATCTTTGAAAAGACAATGACCCGCAGAACAGAACTTCATGCCTCGAAGATTTCGAGCGAATATGAAGCTGAAACCGCAACGGTTATTGAGGCCAATCCTGAACCCGCCGCCAGAGCCGAAGCCATCAAGACGATGCGTACGATAAAAGGGCGGGTTGCAACTCACCTAGTGACAGCGCGGACAGAAACGACCAATCTGTTCGATGGGGGCAACGTAAAAGCCCCGCCTGTTTGACCACAAGCACTGATTTGGAAATCGAATTATGCCCCTGACCCCCGCCTCCACTGAAACCGGTTTCTTCAAGTCCAGAGACCTCTCTCCAAAATATGACCCCGGCGCTATTGGCCTCGCCTTCTCAGGTGGCGGTTATCGGGCCACGCTCTTCCATGCAGGCGCGATGCTGAGGCTGAATGAGTTGGGCATTCTCGGCAAAGCCTCGCGGATCACCTCGGTCTCGGGCGGGTCGATCACCACCGGCATCATGGCGATGAACTGGGATCTGATCGATTGGCAGGACGGCAAGGCGAGCCATGACGATATGGTCCAGCACCTGATCCAGCCTTGTATCGATGCCACCTCTCTTAGCATCGATGTCGCCGTCTCAGCCTGGGGGCTGGTGCCGGGGATTTCCGCCGGCAATCAGCTTGCAAAGACCTATGACAAGCACATTTTCAACTTCAAGAAACTGAACTCGATCACCGAGCAGGTGCGGTTCATCTTCTGCGCCTCGAACCTGCAAACCGGTGGGCTGTTCCGGTTCAACCGCAATTACCTCGCCGATTATCGCGCCCTGATGTCGACAACGAAACAGGTGAAACTGTCGGAAGCGGTGGCGGCCTCGTCCGGCTTCCCGCCGATCTTGTCGCCCCTGCGGCTGGACCTCTCGGAGGAGGAGGTGAACGCCCCGGAAGGTGCGCGCTACGATAATCCAAAGCTGCGCAAAATGCCGATCCTGGTCGATGGTGGCTGTTATGACAATATCGGGCTGGAGCCGATCTGGAAGCGCTGCGGCATCCTTCTGGCCTCTAACGCAGGCCGCAACAATCCGGCGATGACGGGTCGCTTCACCGTCGGCATGATGATGCGGATCGTCAACACCTATCTCGACATCTCCATCGACTGGCGCGAGCGTATGTTGATCAACCTTTATCGCAACCAGCTAGAGGATGGTTTGACGGAGCGGCGCGGGGCCTATTGGACCATTGCCACCTCAACGCCGGGGCTGGCCTGGGATGGCTGGAAAGCTTCCGCCGCACAGCTGAAAACCGCGCGTGAGATGGCGACACGGCTGAAGAAGTTTGACCGCGCCACGCAGAAAGCGGCGATCCTGTCAGGATACTCCTATGCGGATGGGGCGGCACGGAAATTCCTTGTGCCGGAAGCCGATGCACCGACTTCGGAACCCGTCCTTCCATGAGCGCAACCCAGTCTGAATTCCGACCGCCCCGGCGGCTCAGGGTCTTTGCCTTTGACCCCTCCACCGGTCGCAAAGCGGGCAATCGTGCCGCCCGCGAGGTCACGATCTCGATCCCCTACGAGATGGACCCGCAACCCTATGACCAGCCCTTCATCGGACCCAGCGGGACCTATGTCGAAGTGGTCGATATCGACCCGGCGAGCGACGCTACTTACACGCCGGTCGATCTCAATGAAGACAAGGTTCTCTTCAATGACGGGCTGACCCCGACTGCAGACAATCCGCAGTTTCATCAGCAGATGGTCTATGCGGTGGTGATGAACACCATCGCGGTATTTGAAGAGGCTCTGGGCCGCGTCGTGCAATGGGCGCCGGACAAATATTCCAAGACCGAGACCGGCGAGGACGGCACAGAGAAAACCACGTGGCACGAGGAGTTCACCGAGAAGCTGCGCCTCTACCCGCATGCTCTGCGCGAGGCCAATGCGTTCTACAACCCGGCGAAGAAGTCGTTGCTCTTTGGCTATTTCAATGCGCCTGCGAGTGCCGATGGACCGCCTGCCGGCACGACGATTTTCACCTGTCTCAGCCATGACATCATCGTGCATGAAACCGTGCATGCAATCCTCGACGGGATGCATCCGCATTTTGCCGAGAACTCCAATCCCGACATGCGCGCCCTGCATGAGGCTTTTGCCGATATCATCGCGCTTTTTCAGATGTTCTCTTACCCCTCCGTGCTGGAGGACCAGATCGCCAAGACCAAGGGCGATCTGTCGAAACAGAACATGCTGGGCGAGTTGGCGCAGGAGTTCGGCAAGGCCCTCGGTCGCGGTCATGCGCTGCGGAACTTCCTCGGCGCCACAGATGAGCACGGCAATTGGCAACCGCTCGAGCCGGACCCGACGCGCTTCTACGAGGCCGAGGGCGCCCATGCGCGCGGCTCGGTTCTCGTGGCGGCAGTCTTCCGGGCGTTTCTGACCATCTATAAAACACGCGTGGCAGATCTCTTCCGTATCGCATCAAACGGGTCAGGCGTCTTGCGGCAGGGCGAGATTGATCCCGATCTTAAAAAGCGCCTCGCTGCCGAAGCCGCGCAATGCGCCCGGAGGGTCATGCGCATCTGCATCCGGGCCATGGATTATGTGCCGCCCGTCAATCTGGATTTCGGGGCCTATCTCCGGGCGATCCTGACGGCGGATCATGACCTCTTCCCCGATGACAAGCAGGGCTATCGCGACGCCTTCCTGGAGGCCTTTGCCTCCTGGGGTATCCTGCCGCGCCAACTGCCGGTCTTGTCCATTGACGCAATGATCTGGCCGACCCTGACGGAGGCGTCTGAGGACCGCATCGCGCGCATTTTGCTCAACGATCCGACTCACGACGTCGCGCCTTACGTCGTGGATCGCGAACGTATTCAGGGCCAATTGGGCGTCATGCTGGAAAACCCCCGCTGGGTTTTGAGCCAGATCGGCAGCGGTCGCGCGATGAGCGAAGAGATGAGCGTGGCGATCAACCGCGAACGTCATATCGAACTGGCCGAACAGGTGAAATCCCACGGTGAGAATATTGCGCAACTGCTCGACAACGAGCTGAAGCGTTTGCATCGGAAAAGTGTCGTCGAGGAGCGCGGGCAATCGCGCCCGAAAATCTCCTGGCACAGTCTGAACACCAATCTGCTCGAGATCGGCGGCATGCGAAACCGCCTGATCGAATATCACGCCTCGAGCTACTACAAGCGTCTGTTGTGGTTGGTGCTCAACACCTACGGCACGCAGAACCTGGCCGATCTGATCGGGATCGAGACCCGGCCCGATTGCGTGCCGACCGTGCGCCGATCCTCGACGACCGGGCTGCCCTCCCTGCATGTGCATTCCGTGCGCATCGCCAAACGGATCGGGCAGCGCGGGCAGTTGGAGCATGAATATGTGATCGAACTGATCCAGACCCGGCGCGGCTATCTTGATCCGGAGGAACAGGCGGATGAAGACGTCCGTCCACCCTCCTCCGCCGACAATTACCGCCCGCATGATTTCAAATACCGGGCAGGCACGACCTTCCTGATCGATGCGCGCACCTATGAAATCCGTCGCCTGATCCGCACGCCTTACACGATCACCGATGAAGCCGGTCTGGAAGCGCATCGCGCGCATCTTGATGGTGAAGCCGCGCGCCCGAACAACGCCTTCTTCGAGGGGAACTCGGCAGGCGCAGAAGCCGCCTTCACCGATCTGCACCGCTCGGAAGACAAGAAGGATCATTTCGGATGAACACGCCTGCCGAAACACCTCAGATCGAGAAGCTGAAAGCGCCCAAAAGCGGCGTCGAAGTTCGGATGTACCGTCAAGGGCATGGCGACTGTTTCCTGCTCAGCTTCAAACGTCGCGGGCGTAGCCGCACACCGTTTCACATGCTTATCGATTGCGGGATGAAGAAACGCAGCAATGCTGTTGATAAACAAGGCATTCCCGAAATTCTCGACGTGATCCACGCGCAGACGGACGGCAAGCTCGATGTGGTGGTGATCACCCATGAGCATGAGGATCATGTCTCGGGATTTCCCAAGCCGGACGAGGACGACCACCCGTTTTCCAAGTTCCAGATCGAAGAGCTGTGGCTCGCCTGGACGGAGGACGGCAGTGACGAATTTGCCAATGAATTGCGCGAGATTTACGGCGACAAGCTCCTTGCCCTCGCGCTGACCCATCACCAGCTCAAGACCCTGAACGCCGCAACGGAAACCGATAACGCTCTGCGGGAGACGCTGGAGGAATTTCTGGAGCTTGAGACCGGCGAGAACGATGGGTTGAAGGTGCTGAAAGAAGTTTGCGAGGACGAAGAGGTGACGCCTGAGAAGGTTGCAGGCCCCGGATTTGATGAGTTCCGCTCCGCCTTTGCCGCCCGCAGATCGCGCCGCGTGCGGGGCAAACGCTACAAGCAACGCCTTCAGGGCCTGAGGCGCATGGCGAAGACGATCCGTTTCCTCAGTCCCGGCGACGGCCCGATTGAAGTGGAAGGTGTTCCGGTCAAATTCTTCCCCTTCGGTCCACCGCGTGATCGCAAGCTGCTGACCAGTCTCGATCCGCGCAAGAAGGAGGAGTTCCATTTCGGCCCCTTCGCCATGGGCGACACCGGTGCCGGGCTTTTTGCCGCCTTCGAGGCCCGCAGTGAGGGCGGCACAGGCTCCGCACCTTTCGCCGCGCGCCATTTGCTGACAACGCCGGGCGATGAAAGTGCAGAAGCACTGACTGAAAAGAACTACGTACAGCGCGTCTACCATGACGGCCCAGAGAAGCGCCGGATCGACAGCGACTGGCTGTCCGATGCAGAAGGCATGGCACTCAGGCTGAATACGGAGGTGAACAATACGTCCCTCGTGCTTGGCATCGAACTGGAAAAGAGCAAACAGGTTCTGCTTTTCACCGGTGATGCGCAGGCTGGAAACTGGCGCTCATGGCAGGATGTGACCTGGGAAGATGGCGATCAGACCGTTACCGCGAAAGACCTGCTTGGCCGCTGTACGTTCTACAAGGTCGGCCATCATGGCTCCCACAACGCGACACTGAACGGCGATATCGACAGCCCGCACGCCAATCTGCACTGGATGGCGCAGGGCGATTATGCCGAGCATTTCGTTGCAATGATCCCCACGAACCGGGTCTGGGCCTATGGCAAATCTCGCCCCTGGAAACATCCGATGAAAGCCATCGAGGATGCGCTATTCCAGAAAGCGCAATCGCGCGTGATGATGATCCGCTATATGCCCGATACCGGGCGCGGGCGGCGGAAGAAGAAGGTGATCGTCGAAGAGCCTGATCTGCGCCCCGAGACCGGTGTGACCGCAGAGAGCGATCTCTGGCAGGACTTCATCGCGCGGACCGAATATGATCAGGCCTTTGTCAAATATTGGGTCGAGGATCGACTTTAGTTCCGCCCCTCAAGCGGTTGGATCATAGCTGTAAATCCAATCCTGCGCGCCGTGGATAACCCCCGGTGCCAGCCGCGCAGCCGCGCCGAGCGCGCCAAAATGAGCGATCCGATTGAACGCGCCTTTGGTGTGAAACAGGGTCAGGTTACGGCGGGAGCGGTCCTGCACCCGCGTCGCCCGGGGTTTGCGGGTGCGTTCAAGGGTCGAAAGTTGGGACAATAGCTCACCGCCCGGCGTCACAAGACGTCCCATCACCACTGCGTCTTCCAACGCTTGTACCGCCCCTTGCGCCATCGAAGGCAGCATCGGATGCGCCGCGTCGCCCACCAGTACCACCGGCCCGTCCCGCCAGGTCGCCAAGGGCGGTCGGCTCAAAAGCGCCCAGCGATGCAGCACCTGCGTGCGCTCGATGATCGCGGTCAGAAGCGGGTTCCAGCCCTGATAGAGCGCCAAGGCATCCGCACGGTCGCCTTGCAGATGCCAGCCCTCTTCCTGCCAGTCGGCCTCTTCCGCGATGCCGACGAAATTCACCACCTCGCCGCCGCGAATACGGGTGGTGAGCGCGTGACGCCCCTCGCCCGCCCAGATCGTGGTGCCCGTGGGCAGATCGAACTCCGCCAGATCGCGCGCATTGACCAGACAGCGCCACGCCACCTGACCGGTAAACCGCGCCCGATCCGCACCCGCCAGTTGATTGCGCATCGCGGAATGCACGCCGTCGGCGGCGACCACCAGATGGCCAAATTCACGATCCGCACCTTCCACATAGACCGATGCTCCACCACGCTCACGCACGTAACCCGTCACCTGCGCGCCCGTGCGGATCACATCGCCCACAAGCGCCTCGAGCCGTTGTTTCAACACCGTCTGCAAATCCGCACGATGCACCTGCACGAAACGATGGCTCCATCGTTTGCGCGCGATGGTTTTCATCGGAATTTCAAAGACTTTGCGCCCCGTATCCCCCATCCTGAGCGCAATATAATCGGGTTCGAACATATGGGGATTGAGCGCCTCAGTCACGCCAAGCGCATCGAGCGCCCGCATCCCATTGGGGCTGATCTGAATACCCGCGCCGATCTCGCTGATATGCTCGGATTTCTCCAAAACACGCACGGACCACCCGGCTTGCACCAGCGCAATCGCACTGGCCAGCCCGCCAATTCCGCCGCCCACCACGAGGGCCTGTTGTTGCTCGTTCGGCATTGATCCGCGCCTGCCAATTTTTCCGCAGAGTAGCAGGTTCCGGGTGGCGCAAAAGAGCATATCGCGCCAATACTGGCCGGATGATGAATTCCCTGCCCGTGCTGCCCAACCGTCAAGCGCGCCATCTGTTTCTCGCCCGTCACGGGCTGTGTGAGGCTCCAACCGGTCCCTGCCCAGATCAGGCCTTGCAGGAGATCATCGAAAATCTCGGCTTCGTGCAGGTGGACAGCATCAACACCGTCGCCCGCGCGCATCACATGATCCTGCGCGCCCGCGCCACGCAATATCGGCCCCGCGCCTTGGTGCGGTTGCTGGAAAAAGAGCGCCAGCTTTTTGAGCACTGGACCCATGATGCCTCGGTCATCCCCGTCCGGTTCTTTCCCCATTGGCGGTTGAAATTTTCCCGCGATGAAGAGACCCTGCGCGGGCGCTGGAAAAACTGGCGGCGGGATGGGTTTGAACAGAAATTCGATGAGGTCATGCGCCGGATTTCTGACCACGGGCCCTGCTCATCGGCAGATGTGGGCGAGGATGAGAAACGCTCCTCGGGGGGCTGGTGGGACTGGCACCCGTCCAAAACAGCGCTGGAATATCTCTGGCGCTCCGGACAGTTGTCGGTCACGCGACGCGTGAATTTCCGCAAAGTATATGATCTGACCGAGAATGTGATCCCGCCGGACGCCTTGAATGCCCGCGTCACAGAGGAAGACACCATCGACTGGGCCTGCGCCGCTGCGATGGACCGGCTGGGATTTGCGACAACCGGTGAATTGGCGGCGTTCTGGGACATCATCTCGCCAGCCGAGGCGAAAGAGTGGTGCGCCAAGGCGCTGGCGGATGGGCGCATCATCGAAGCCCTGATCGAAAACCACGACAAAACGCACCGCCGGGTCTTCTGCTGGCCCGACACACCCGATCTCACGCCGACCGAGCCCCCTGCCCGCGTGCGCATCCTGTCCCCCTTCGACCCCGCCCTTCGTGACCGCAACCGCGCCGAGCGGCTGTTCGGCTTTCACTATCGGATCGAGATCTTTGTCCCCGAAGCGAAACGCAAATATGGCTATTACGTCTTCCCCGTGATGGAAGGTGACCGCCTGATCGGGCGCATCGATATGAAATGTTTCCGCCCCGAGAACCGCATGGTCGTGCGCGCCTTCTGGCCTGAGAAAAAGCAGCGCATGGGTTCGGGGCGCATCGCGCGACTTAAATCGGAGATCGAGCGCCTCAGCCGCTTCGCCGGAGCCGTGGTGCTCGATTACGAGCCTGACTGGCAGCGCACACCGATTTAGGCTTCCCTTTTCAGGACTTGGCTCGGTACGGTTCAGGCCAACAAGGTCGGAGACAGCGACGCAATGAAACAAGCAGTGGTCATCGGCGGCACGCGCGGTATCGGGGCTGGCGTGTCCGAAACGCTGATCGCGGAGGGTTGGCGCGTGATGGCAACCGGTGTGTCGGAGAACGAGGTCGATGCTTTTGCGGATGCTCACCCGGATGTGGCCGTGCAGGTTCTCGACGTCACCGACACGAACGCCGTGAATGCTTTCTTTGCAGGCCTTACCAGTCTCGATGCCCTTATCAACTGCGCAGGCATTCTCGTCCGCAACGAAGAATACGACATGGAGACCTTCCAGAAGGTCATCGACGTCAACCTGACCGGCACCATGCGGTGCTGCCTTGCCGCGCATCCGCTGCTGGCCCAAACGGGCGGCGCGATCGTGAACACCGCCTCAATGCTCTCGACCTTTGGCGGACCGCTCGTCCCCGCCTATTCCGCCTCGAAAGGCGGTGTGGCGCAGCTCACCAAGGCGCTCGCAGGCAAATGGGCCGAGGATGGCATTCGCGTGAACGCCGTCGCCCCCGGTTGGATCGACACCGAGATGACCAAGCCGTTGCAGAATGACCCGACCCGAGCGGGCCCCATCCTGGGCCGCACCCCGATGAACCGCTTTGGCCAACCGTCGGAAGTGGGCGCTTTGGTCGCCTGGCTGGTGTCAGAAAAAGCAAGTTTTGTGACCGGAAGCGTCTATCCTGTGGATGGCGGCTATCTGGCGATGTGAGGAGAAAAACAATGCCCCTGGAACAGGACGAATACGACCCAAAGACCCCGTATCAACTGCCCTACCCGGTCGATGCGCTGCCGGAAATCGTGGTGCCAAATGCCATCCCCGAGGATGAGCGCATCTGGGTGCCGCAGACCGAGACCGTCTCCTTCCGCCCGCTCTGTCTCAATCGCTCTGCGGGCTATTGGGTCAACCTGCTGCGCGTGCGCGGCTCCGGCGTCCTCTCTCGCCACCGCCACCCACAACCGGTGCATGGTTTCGTGCTGAAAGGCCGCTGGGAATATCTCGAACATGATTGGGTGGCCGAAGAAGGCGGTTATGTCTTCGAGGCCCCCGGCGAAACCCACACCCTGGTCGTCCCCGACGATGTCCCTGAAATGATTACGCTTTTCCAGGTGAACGGTGTGATGCTCTATTGTGACCCTTACGGCAAGGTCACGGGCTACGAGGACGTCTTCACCAAGATCGAGATGTGCCGGAAACACTACACCGAAGTGGGTCTGGGCGAAGACTACGTGGATCAGTTCATCCGGTGATCTGATCAACCCGCGCTCTTGCCAGCATCCCAAAATGGCGTCATCTCATAGCGATGCGCAGATTTCGCAGAATGTGGTTTCTTATCGCGACGCTTGTCGTGGCAGCGGCAGTTTTCACGCTGGCACGGAGCTATTTTCAATCTGAGGAACTGTCAAAAGCACAGGGTCGTCTGTCCCTCTATGAAAGCACGGTGGAGGCCGAGCTCGAGCGCTTTTCGCACCTCACCTATGTGCTCGCCCGCGACCCTTTCGTAGTTGCAACGGCCGACGGCGGCTCTCCGGCGCCACTCAATGCAAGATTGGCCAATTTCGCACAACAAGCGGAGCTGGACGCGATTTATCTCATGCGGCCTGACGGCATGACAGTCTCGGCCTCAAACGCAGGCTCTGAAAGGAGCTTCGTTGGTCAGAACTACGGCTTCCGCCCCTATTTTCAAACGGCGCTGGAAGGATCGCAGGGGCGGTTCTACGGCATCGGAGCGACAACAGGTTTGCCAGGGTATTTCATCGCCGACGCCGTAAGAACCGCTTCTGGCGAAACCGCAGGCGTGATCGCCATCAAGATCGATCTGAGCATGCTGCAGGAAAGCTGGGCGGACGCTGGGGAGCAAGTTCTTCTGGCAAATTCAGATGGGGTCGTGCTTTTGTCCTCCGACCCCGACTGGCGTTACCGCACCCTAACCCCGCTCAATGCCACTCAACGGGCCGCGATTGCCGAAGCCAGGCAGTTCACCGGGCAACCGCTTGATCCGCTGAATTGGACCAAAACAGACGCCAACAAAGCGCGGATCGATGGTCAGGACCGCCTTCATCTGATTGCCAGTGATCTGCCCCATGACTGGCAGTTGCACTACTTTGCCAGCGATGACAGGGCAGACGCCCTCAGCTGGCTGGCCACCGCGGCGGCTGTCGTTTTGGCTGCGCTCGGCTTCATCCTCTACCAGAGTCAGAACACCCAGAAGATTGGTGCGGCCCTGCGCCGTTCTGAGGAAGAGGAAAGCCAGCTCCGCCGTGCCAATGAACAGCTCGCGATCGAAATCGAAGATCGCCGGACCGCGGAGCGACGTCTGAAACGAACGCAAGACGAGCTGGAACGCGCCGGTCGCCTTGCAGCGCTCGGTCAGCTGGCCGCCTCGGTAACGCACGAACTTGGCCAACCGATTGCCGCGATGCGCAACCACTTGGCCGCTGCGGAACTGCGCGGCCAGACCCATGCGCCAGCACTCGCCGGGCTTGTCGACCGGATGGAAGGTATTACGCGCCAGCTAAAGTTCTTCGCCAGGACCGAGAAACAGGATTTCGACACGATTGATCTGGTCGCAGCCATGCAGGCGGCACAGGCGTTGCTGGAGGTAAATATCGCCACGCTAGATGCCGAGGTGATAATCGAGAGCCCGGAGAGCCCGATTTACATACGCGGCGCGCGGCTCCGCATCGAACAGGTGATGACCAATCTGCTACGCAATGCGCTTGACGCGTTGGAGGGTCGTGCCACCAGACAAATCAAGGTGGAATTCGGCGAAACCGAGGAGCGCGCCTGGTTCAGTGTCACGGATACCGGCCACGGTTTGGGCACAGCCACGCTCGACGACTTGCAGGAGCCTTTCGTGACCACTCGCGAAAGTGGTCAGGGTATGGGTCTTGGGCTTGCGATCTCCGCCGGCATCATCGGCGACCATGGCGGTTCTTTAAGCGCTCAGAATCGTAGCGGTCAGGACGGGGCAGTCTTCCGGGTGACCTTTCCCTCCGCCAGTCAGTCTGAAAGCGAAGCTGCATGAGCGAGGCGCAGTTCACGATCCTGATCGTCGAAGACGACCGCGCCATGCGGCAGTCGCTGGTGGATCTGCTTGAGTCAGCCGGGTGGCAGGTGGAGGCCGTGCCGCGCGCCGATGCTGCTGAAAACCACCTCAAGAACCATAGGCCCGACGTGGTTTTGTCGGATATGCGGATGCCCGGGCGCTCCGGCCTTGATCTGCTGAAATCCCTGGACGCCCCCCATCCGCCCGTCGTGCTGATCTCCGCCCATGGAGATATCCCCATGGCCGTGGAAGCGATGCAGGCGGGCGCCTATAGCTTCGTGGAAAAGCCCTACGATCCGCGTCGACTGCTTTCAATTCTGCAACATGCGGCCGAGCAGAACCGGATGCAGCAAGACAATGCGAGGCTGAAAGACAGGTTGCGTCGCCTCTCGGGCCTCGACCGACTGCTGATCGGCAACACACCCGAGATTGTGGCGCTGCGTCAGCAAATCCTCGATCTTGCCGATATCCACGCACCGATCTTGATCCGCGGCGAGACAGGAACCGGCAAGGATATCGTTGCAAATGCGCTTCATGATCTCAGCACCACATCCGAAGGAACGTTTCTTGCGCTGAACTGCGCAGCGCTCTCTGCCGACAGTTTCGAGGCGGAGATGTTTGGCGTCGCCGCCGGGGCCGACGGACGTCTTGTGGCGATCCGGGACGGCACGCTGTTTCTGGACGAACTCTGCGCCTGCCCGCCTGCCATCCAGTCCAAGCTCTTGCGGGTGATCGAGGACAAGCAGGTGTTACCCGTCGGGGCCACCACCCCGCGCAAAGTGGCCTTCCGCGTGATCAGCGCGACGAACGAAGATATCGAGAAAGCGGTGGCCGAGAAACGCCTGCGCGAAGACCTCCTATATCGCCTGAACACGATGGAACTGACACTGCCGCCACTGCGTCAGCGCCGCGACGATTTGGGGCTTCTGGCCACCCATTTCCTGGGCAGCTTCGCCCGCGCCTACGAAACCGATATCCCTGAAATGACGCCCGAGGATATGGCCGTCTTGATGAGCCATGACTGGCGCGGAAATGTGCGCGAACTGCGCAATGCCTGCGAAAGGCGCATCCTTCAGCAACACCGTGGTTCCGGCGGGTTCGCCGCAGCGATCCGAACCGATGACCAGACGCTGGCTGTGCCAAATACATTGCGCGAGGCGGTCGCCGCGTTCGAAAGGGAATTGATCGGCAAGGCAATCCGGCAGCATGACGGTCGGATGGATGACACCGCCACTGCGCTAGGCATCGGACGGCGTACATTGAACGAAAAAATCGTTAAACTGGGCCTGGACAAGGACGCTCTTCTCTGAGGGTCTGCGGATTTCCGCAAGCCCGTCTCTCACCTACGCGCAGATTTCCTCAATTGCCTCCCCGGTGTTTTGACATATCCTTACACCATCATTCGCATGATGACTGGGAGGAAAACCATGCAGAAACTACTCACCCGTTCTGTCGCCGCCACCATTGCGCTCACCTTTGCCGGTGAGGCTGCGGCCACGGAATGGAATGTCTCGCTCTGGGGCAAGCGCCGTGCGTTCACAGAACATGTGGAGAAACTGGCGGAACTGGTCAGCGCTAAGACCAATGGCCAGTTTACCATGAATATCAGCTATGGCGGCCTGTCGAAGAACCGCGAGAACCTCGATGGGATCTCCATCGGTGCCTTCGAGATGGCCCAGTTCTGCGCGGGCTATCACCGCGATAAGAACCGGGTGATCACCGTTCTGGAACTGCCGTTCCTGGGCGTGTCGAACCTTGAGGAAGAGGTTGCCGTTTCGGCCGCCGTCTACGCCCACCCGGCCGCGACCGAGGAAATGGCGCAGTGGAACGCGAAACTGCTCATGACCTCGCCCATGCCGCAATACAACATTGTCGGCACCGGCGAGCCTCGGGACGCTCTGGCTGAATTTGAAGGCATGCGTGTTCGCGCCACGGGTGGCATCGGGGCCGCATTTGAGTCCGTTGGCGCAGTTCCGACCTCCGTGACGGCCACGGAAGCCTATCAGGCGATGGAATCGGGCGTCGTGGACACGGTGGCCTTTGCTCAACACGCGCATCTGTCCTTCGGCACGATCAATCAGGCCGATTGGTGGACTGCGAACCTCAACCCCGGCACAGTGAACTGCCCGGTTGTGGTGAATATCGATGCTTATGAGGCTCTGTCGGATGAGCATCGCACAGCGCTGGATAGCTCCGTGCCCGAGGCCATCGACCACTACCTCGCCAATTACGCTGAACTCCTGCAACGTTGGGACAGCGTTTTGGAGGAGAAAGGCGTCCAGAAGGTTGAAATCCCGGAAGCCGAGTTGGCGCAATTCCGCGAGACCGCCGCAACCCCGATCCGTGATGCGTGGATCGCGGATATGGAAGCTCAGGGCCTGCCCGGTCAGGAGCTTTATGATCTCGTCGTCAAAACGCTCGAAGACACAAAAGGCGGCAGCTAAACAAAGACTTGCGCCCCGAAGTCGATCTTTCGGGGCGCTCGCTTGTCTGGGGGACGGTATGGCAGGCCAATCGACGGTCATCAGCGATTCCAGCCTGATCTCAAGGCTTGATCGCATGCTCTTGCCGGTGGAGAAATTCACCGCGCTGATCAGCGGGTTGGCCGCGTTTTCCCTGATGTTCCTTGCCGCCTATTCGGTAGCGGGTCGGCAGTTGGACCGCACCTTCCTCGCCCCATTCCTTGACGCTATCGGCGTGATGGATGGCGCGCTTCTGGGCTATGTCGACTACATCGAAGCGCTGATGCCAATCATTGCGATCCTTGGCGTGTCTTACGTGCAGCGCGAGGGCGGGCATATCCGCATGGACATCCTCGTGGGCCAGCTTCGCGGACGTACACTCTGGTTTTTCGAACTGATCTCCGTGCTTTTGATCCTCGTGCTGATCACCGCGCTGGTTTGGGGATCCTGGGCGCATTTTGACCGTTCTTTCGATTGCGCCCGGCCCTGGTGTTCGCGCGACAGTTCCATCGATGTCAGCCTGCCGCTTTGGCCCTCGAAACTCGTCGTGCCCATCGCCTTCGCCGTGCTCGCCGCGCGTCTTGTTTTGCAGGCTGTGGCCTATGGGCGCGCCCTCGTTCTTGACCTTGAGAGCCCACCCGCCGTGCCGCTGATCCAATCGGTGGCGGAGCAGGCCAAGGCCGAGGCCGAACAATTGGACGGCGAGACATGACCGAAATTCAGATCGGCCTCTGGGTGACCGGTGGGATGCTCTTCGCCGTTGTCTTGGGCATGCGCGTGGCGTTTGCCGCCGGGCTGGCGGGGTTCATTGGCCTTGTCTGGCTCCGCTGGAACGGGTTTGATTATGCGCCCGACCGGTTCTGGAAGGCCTTTGAGGTCAGTGTGAAAATTGCGGGCCAGGTGCCGCACTCGAAGGTCTCCGCCCATGCGCTGTCGCTGATCCCGACCTTCATCCTGATCGGCTATCTCGCCTATTACGCCAAGCTCACCACGGCGCTTTTCGAGGCGGCCAAGAAATGGATCGCCTGGGTGCCGGGTGGCCTCGCCGTCTCCACTGTCTTCGCCACCGCCGGCTTCGCCGCCGTTTCCGGCGCGTCGGTGGCCACGGCCGCGGTCTTCGCCCGCATCGCCATCCCGGAGATGCTGAAAGTTGGCTACAACAAGCAATTCGCCGCCGGTGTCGTGGCTGCGGGTGGCACACTCGCCTCGCTCATCCCACCTTCGGCCATCCTCGTGATCTACGCGATCATCGTCGAGCAGGATGTGGGCAAATTGCTGCTCGCGGGCTTCATCCCTGGCGCGTTCTCTGCGCTGGTCTATGCCGCGCTGATCATCGGCATCGCGGTGATCTTCAAGACGGTGGGTCCTCCTGTAGGCGGTTTCTCCTGGAAAGAGCGCTTCATCGCCCTGCCCCCGGCCCTGCCCATCGTGGCCGTCGTCGTGATCATCATCTTCTTCGTCTACAACCCGTTTGGCGACGCTTGGGGCACGCCCACCGAGGGCGGCGCCGTGGGCGCGTTCATCGTCTTCCTCATGGCGCTTTATCGCGGCATGCGGCTGAAAGAGCTCGGCGGGGCGCTGCTCGAGACCGCCAAGCTCACCATCATGATCTTCACGATCATCTGGGGCGTGCTGATCTATGTGCGCTTCCTCGGCTTCGCCGATCTGCCCGGCGCGTTTTCCGATTGGATCACCTCGCTGACGGTCTCGCCGATGCTGATCCTGATCTGCATCCTTCTGGCCTATGCTGTCTTGGGCATGTTTATGGATGCCATCGGCATGCTGCTTCTGACCCTGCCGGTGGTCTACCCCGCGGTCATGGCATTGAACGGGGGCGAGTTCGTCACCGCCGAAGAGAGCACGTTTGGGATGTCCGGCACCATGTGCGCGATATGGTTCGGGATCTTGGTGGTCAAAATGGCGGAGTTCTGTCTGATCACACCGCCCATCGGGCTGAACTGTTTCGTCGTCGCTGGCGTGCGCGAGGACCTCTCGGTTCAGGACGTGTTCAAAGGCGTCACGCCCTTCTTCATCGCCGACGCCATCACCATCGCACTACTAGTATCCTTCCCCTGGATCGTGCTCTGGCTGCCATCTCAGGTGTGAGAGAGGTTTCGAATTGCGCTTCGCGCAATCCGACCAACTGGAGGGGCCAGCCCCTCCAGACCTCCCCGGAGTATTTTTACCAGAATGAAGGAGCGAGGCGGTCCCGCAAGTGAGCGATGAGTTGGTCTCAGATCAGGTGGATATTCACCCGGCGGTTCTGCTTGCCCTTGTTCTCGATCTTGCCAATCCGCACGCTCCCTATCTCACCCGTGCGCGCCACATGGGTTCCGCCGCAGGGTTGCAGATCGACCTCACCGATCTTCACCAGCCGCACCTTGCCGCTGCCGCGTGGCGGCTGCACGGACATGGTTTTCACCAGATCGGGCTGAGCATCGAGCTCTGCATCCGTGATCCAGCTTTCCGAGACCTCCAGATCCCTCGCAATCAGCGCGTTCAAATCGGCCTCCAGCGCCGCTTTGTCCTCAGGCGGCTCCGGCATCATGAAGTCCAGCCGCCCTTTCTCCGCAGAGATCGAGCCACCGGTCACGCCGAGCGGGATCACGACCGAGAGTAAATGCAGCGCCGTGTGGACCCGCATGCAGCCATAGCGATGGTCCCAATTGAGCTCCTGTTGCACCGAAGCGCCGATTTTGGGCTGAGCCGCGCCCTCGGCGGGCACAAGGACAATCGCGTCGCCCTCGCCTTTCACGGTATCGACGATCTCTGCCGAGCCGCCTTCCCAGATCAACTGACCCTTGTCGCCGGGCTGACCGCCGCCACGCGCATAGAAATTCGTCTGATCGAGCACCACGCCCGCATCACTGACACCCACCACAACCGCGTCTGCGGATCGCGTGTAAGCGTCCTCGCGGAACAGCATCTTCGTCATGCGCTGTCCTCGGGCTTGTCGGCCCCGGGCAGCGCTTCGGGGTTCCTAAGCCAGACATCGCGCTGTGCGAATGGAATCTCGATGCCTTCCTCGGCAAAACGACGCGCGATCTCGTGATTGATCTCGGACCGCGCGACCATCATGTAATTCACGTCCCGCAGGATCGCACGGATTTCAAATTCCAGCGAATCCGCACCGAAATTCATGAAGAACACCGCCGGGGGCGGATTAACGATCACGACCGGATGCGCTTCCGCAATTTCGCGCAGGATCTTCTCGACCTTCTTGGTGTCCGTGCCATAGGCGACCCCGACCGGCAGAATGATCCGGCCATTGAGATTGCCCTTCGTCCAATTGGTCACCGTGGTGGAGATCAGATCGGCATTCGGCACGATCACATCCGTGCGGTCAAAGGTCTCGACCCGGGTGGCGCGCACCGAGATATCTTTCACCACACCCATTGTGCCGCCGACCTCGATCCAGTCACCTTCCGAAATCGGGCGCTCGATCAGAAGAATAATGCCGGAGACGAAGTTCGACACGATGGTCTGCAGGCCGAACCCGATGCCGACCGACAGCGCACCGGCCACAATCGCAAGCGACGAAAGATCAAGCCCCGCGGAGGTAATCGCCGCGAGAGCCGCAAGGAAAATACCGACATAGCCGGTGCCCGCGACAATCGCGTTGCGCCCGCCTGTGTCGAGTTTGGTCTTCGGCAGCACTTGCGTTTTCAAGGCCCCTTGCAGGAGCTTGGTCAGCACATAGCCCAAGACAAAGACCACCACGAAAGTGAGGAAATCCGTGGGCGAAATCCGGCTCTCGCCGATCTGGAAGCCACTGGCGACATAGGCCCAGGCCTCGCTCAGATCAGAGACGCGCGCGCCCCAGATCAGCGCCAGGAAAGGCAGTGCCAGTATCGCAATGGCGAAACTGATCAAAACCGGGATCAGGGCGGTATTGCTGGCCTCATCGCGGGTGAAAATCGCGAAGATATCCCGCGCGAAACGCTGGAGGACGGCGACAACCGCAAAGAGCGCGAGGGTCAGGATGGTGGAGAAGACAAGATCCGCGCCCGCC
>JANQRE010000032.1 GCA_028284705.1 Paracoccaceae bacterium
ACGCGCAAGGCGATATCAGGCCGCTCGTAAGCGGCGCCGACAACATACCCAACTCCGTAGTCTCGTTGCCCAACCGCGGTATAACCTCCGATGAACGGAATTGACGCGTTTGCCTCAAAGGATTGGTACCGCAACCCGCCGTGGACGCTGAAATTCTCATTGAACTTGTAGCGCAACAGACCTGTGATGGAGTTGCTGCGGGCTTCAGCCGTCGAACCTGCAGCAAAGTAGCCGGTCCCGGCGGGGTAGTTCACATCTGCACCAAATGGCTGATCAAAGATGATCGCGAACGAGAGCTTATCATTGATGTCTTGTTTATAGGCGAGACCGATTTGGGTGTACCCGCCTGCCATATCGCCGCTGGCAGCTCCCGGGGTCGGTGAGAATGCTGCTCCCACGCCGCTGACACTCGGGTTCACCTGACCAAAGCTGATCTCTGCATAAGTGCCCTGTTCGAAGATTACGCCGATCGGTTGTGCCGACCGATCAATGCCGCCAGCCAATGCGAATGAAGTCGAGGCTGCGGTAATCGCCGCGGCGCCAAAGATGCGTTTCATGATGTTGCTCCCGAGTGTCCCAATCCCTGTCTCGAAAACGATAACGTGCACTCGGATTTCCGGTCAATTTGTGACCCTGCGTAACAGCTCTGTGACCATGGGATTTCGTCCTGAACGCCCCTAACCGTGACAAATTGTCCACAGGTGACCCAGGGGAACGTCGCGCTTACGCAGCGGCGCGCGCCGCCGATTTGCGCGATTCCGCGGCGATATTGATGTAGTTTGCCGCAAAAATCAGCGCAGCGCCGACGAAAACCAGGAGTTCCAGCGGCTCATCGTAGAACATCGCGCCAATCACCGCGATCACCGGCAGGCGGAGGAAATCGACCGGGACGATGACCACAGCGGGCGCCAGCCGCAGCGCCGTGGTCAGACAAAAATGCGCGCAAAGCCCCGCGCAGGCCACCAGCACCACCCAAGGCAGAACGGCGAGGCTCGGGATCGCGATATCACCGTCCCAACCTGCACAGATCAGACCCAGTCCGGTCTGCATGATCGTCAGCCAAAAGAGGATGCAGGTGATCGACTGCGTGCGGGTCAGGACCTTGGTGAAGATCATAGAGCCTGCAAACCCGATGGCGCTCAACGCGCCAAAAATGATGCCGGTGTTGGGATTGGAGAAATCCGGCCGCGTCACGATCATCACACCGACGAAGGCGACCAAGGCGACGCCGATGCGCAGACGGGTCATCCGCTCTCCCAACAGGAAGGGCGCCAGGATCATCACCCAGATGGGCGAGGTGAACTCTAGCGCGAAGAGCTGCGTCAGCGGGATCATCGTGACCGCCGCAAACCACAGGTTTTGTCCTGCGAAATGGAAACAATTGCGGGTGAAATGCAGGCCCAACTGCTCCCGATTGACCTCCTTCAGGGTGCCTGCGACCCCCGCAACGATCACCACGATGAACGCCCCGATGATCGAGCGGAAGAGCATCAACTCGAAGGTATCAAGCTCCACATCCACCGCACGCCCCGCCACCGCCATCGAGGAGAAGGACACAATCGCGCCTGTCATGAACAGCGCGGCGCGGATGATGTCAGCGCGGGTATGGCTCTCAGTGGTCATGGGCGCAGGTGGTCATTCCTGCCGAGGAGGGTCAAGCGGGAATGCGGTTTTCTTGCCGGCCGACTGCGCCTAGCATCGCGCCATGAGAGTTTTGGTTTTGATGCTCGTCCTCTTCACTGGCACTGCACAGGCGCAGGGTTTCCCCGATGTCGAGCGCGCTGTCCGAGCCTTGTTTGACGATATGCCGACCATCATCTTGCTAGATGAGATGGACGACCGCTGCGGCGCGGATGAGCATACAAACCCCTATGCACGTTTCTGCACGACGACCAATGAGATTTATCTGCGCCGCGATGAGGATGAGGACCTGCTGGCCTATCGCGTCGCGCATCTGATGGGCCATGCGGCACAGGTGCGTCACGGGATTGCGGATATTGCGCTCCGCGAGGTGCGGCGTCGCCCCGATGAGGAAGTGACCCTGCGCCAGATGGTGGAGCGACAGGTGGAATGTCTCGCCGGGGTTTTTCTGGCGAAGGCGGGCTTTGGGCCGTTTGATCTTCGTGTTTTCTACATCTCTGCCCCGTTTGAGGACGCGCATTGGGGGCGCAATCCGTTGCGCGTGGGTCCCAAAGTCTCGATGTCTTTGGAGGAACGCGCGGAATGGGTGTTGCGCGGTGCCGAGCAGGGGATCGAGGCCTGCACATCCGGCGAAATTGACGTGAATGTGCTGTTAACCGCTCCGGGCTATCGCGGCTGATCACTCGACGATGGTGCAACACCCGCGCAGAATGACCGGCGTTTCGGCCTGTTGCGTCAGGACGAAGGCTTCAATCGGAAAATTCGTGATGTAATCGCTGGAGCATTGCGTCTCGTTCAGAATCACAATCGCGGTTTCGCGCTCGGCGATGAGTGTCAGCGCTTTCGGCCAGTCGCGATCCTTCGCCACGCTGCGCTGCGGGATTGTGAATTCTTTCGCCTCGGAGAGGGAAAACTGTGCCGCATCGCCCGCCAGCATCATGGTCCAATCCGGCGTGTCGCCCTCGCAGGCCAGCGGCGGCAACGTGTCTGCGACGCTCGGCAAGGCGATCAAGGCCAGGCAGGCCGGGCTCAGTTTAACCATGGGTCTCGTATCTCCCTTTCCACGCCCGCAAGCCGTCCCAACTCGAACACGACGAGCCGCACGGCATTGAACCAAAAGGCCAGCGCTTCCCGCAAGGGCATCGTGACCGGCGAGAATGGCCAGTCGGGCGAGGGGCTGCGCAGCCGGGCAGGAAATGCGACGGAGATTTCGGGCGCCGGGGCACCGACATGCCAGGCGGCCTATGTGAAGGACAGCCAGCTACGTGGCAGGTGAAAGCCGTCTGTGACAACCAGGATATCTTCGGCACCACGAAGCATCGGCTGAGAAAAAAGTGCATTTTGCAAAGTGGATAGCGAGCGATCTTCATGTGAAATCAGCTCGATCTGAACACCCAGAGATTGCGCAAGGGAGGCCATCTGCGCGCCGGAGGACGGCCCTCCCGGAACCGCCGCGCCGCCGGTGAAATGCAGGCTTGGAGCAGCACCTGCATGGAACAGCTCCACCCCCGTCTCAACGCGTTGCAGGGACGACGCGTGCAAGGTGCCATCAGGCTCCATCCCAGCCCCTAGCACGACAATCACATCCGCCTGATCGGCCCGAAGGTCATTTTGCGGAACCAGCAATGCGAATGCCACCACGGCGAAGACAGTGACGAGATAGAGCGTTCCGGCGAGCGCGAGCGCTTTGCGCAGCGCCCTCATTCCCACTCAATGGTGCCGGGCGGTTTCGATGTGATGTCGTAGGTGACGCGGTTGATGCCCGGCACCTCGTTGATGATCCGTGTGGCGGTCTCGCCAAGAAATTCATGGCTGAACGGGTAATAATCCGCCGTCATCCCATCCACGGACGTCACCGCGCGCAAAGCACAGGCGTAGTCATAGGTGCGTCCATCGCCCATGACGCCGACGGTGCGCACAGGCAAAATGGCGCAGAACGCCTGCCAAATCTCATCGTAAAGCCCGTGCTTGCGGATCTGGTCGATATAGACCGCATCCGCCTCGCGCAGGATGTCGAGCTTCGCCCGGGTGATCTCTCCCGGGCAACGAATGGCGAGGCCGGGCCCGGGGAAGGGGTGGCGGCCAATGAAAGACGCGGGCAGGCCAAGCTCGCGGCCCAGGGCGCGGACCTCATCCTTGAAGAGCTCGCGCAGGGGCTCGACCAGTTTGAGCCCCATCTTCTCTGGCAGGCCACCGACATTGTGGTGCGATTTGATCGTCACCGAGGGACCGCCGGAGAAACTGACCGACTCGATCACATCTGGATAAAGCGTGCCCTGGGCGAGGAATTCCGCGCCCTCGATCTCATCGGCATATTTCTGGAACACGTCGATGAACAGCCGTCCGATGATCTTGCGCTTGGTTTCGGGGTCGGACTGGCCTTCCAACTCGCCGAGAAACAGCTCGGTCTCGTCGGCATGGATGACTTGCAGGTTCATATGGTCTCGGAACATGCCCACGACCTCTTTCGCCTCGTCTTTCCGCAACAGCCCGTGATCTACAAAGACACAAGTCAACTGGTCGCCGACGGCCTCATGGATCAATGCCGCCGCGACGGAGGAATCAACGCCGCCCGAGAGCGCGCAGATCACCTTTTTGTCGCCGACCTGATCCCGGATCGCCTCAATCGCCTGCTCGCGATAAGCGCCCATGGTCCAGTCACCGGTGAAGCCCGCAAGCTTGACAAAATTCTCGTAAAGTTTCGCCCCACGCGGTGTGTGATGCACTTCTGGGTGAAACTGCACCGCGTAGAAATTCCGACTCGTGTCCGCAAGGATGGCATATGGGGCGTTCGGTGAGGTGCCATAGACCTCGAAACCGGGCGCAAGCTCGGCAACGTGGTCCCCATGCGACATCCAAACCTGCTCAGGCCCAGCCTCGAACCATCCGTCAAGCAAGGGCAGATTGCCTGCCGAGGTGACGTAGGCGCGCCCAAACTCTGCGGTTCCACCGCCACCGGAAATCTTGCCGCCTTCGACCCGCCCGCCAAGCTGCTGCATCATCACCTGCTGGCCATAACAAATCCCCAGGATCGGCACGCCCATGGCAAACACGCTTTCGGGCGCGCGGGGGGATCCCTCACGCACAACCGAATCCGGTCCGCCCGAAAAGATCACCGCTTTCGGCGCAAATTCGGCCATAAAGGCATCCGTGACATTCTGATAGGGATGGATTTCGCAATAGACCGACAATTCCCGCAAACGCCGCGCGATCAGCTGCGTCACCTGAGAGCCGAAATCGATGATGAGCAGGCGGTCGTGAGCGGTGTCGGTCATGGCCGCTCAATATGGGGCGGGGCGGAGAGGTGCAAGACCACACATGTCGCTTTCGCCGCGCAAGGGACGGATTTCGGCGATGGCGGACGCGTGGGTCGCGCTATGACAGATGAGGGCATCCTGCCCGGGGAGGTTTCGGCATGGCGGACACTGGGACAGCACGGCGCCGGGCGCGCGGCGGAGGCGGTGCGGCGCGGCGCGCGGAACGCACGGCTGTGCGGATCGAATGCGCCAAATATATCGAGCGCAACATCCCGAATTTCGAGATTCTGACCGCCGAGGCGCTCGAGATCATCGAAGCCAATGCGGAAACCGTGCTTGCTGAGATCGGTGTGAACTTCGTCGACAATCCGGACGCGCTTGCGCGTTGGAAGGAGGCCGGTGCCGAGGTCGAGGGCGAACGCGTGCGCATCCCGCGCGGGCTGGCCAAAAAACTCTGCGCAACCGCGCCATCCTCCTACACCCAACACGCTCGCAACCCTGAGCGCAATGTCGAGGTCGGGGGTAAATCCCTTGTCCTCGCCCCCGTCTACGGCCCGCCTTTCGTGCGCGATGCCGAGGGTGGACGGCGCTATGCGACGATGGAGGATTTCCGCAAATTCGTGAAGCTCGGCTACATGTCGAAATGGTTGCACCATTCGGGCGGCACGGTCTGTGAGCCGACCGATGTGCCGGTGAACAAGCGCCATCTGGACATGCTCTACGCCCATATGTCGCTCAGCGACAAACCCTATATGGGCTCTGTGACCGAACCGGAACGCGCCGCAGATTCGGTCGAGATGTCGGACATCCTTTTTGGCGGTCTGGGCGACCGCACCGTGATGACCTCGCTCATCAACATCAACTCACCCCTGACCTTCGACGCCACCATGATGGGCGCTTTGGAAGTCTACGCGAAAGCGAACCAGGCCAGTATCATCTCGCCCTTCATCGTCGGCGGCGCGATGGCGCCGGTCTCCGTTGCGGGCACGTTGACGCAGGTGCTGGCCGAGGTGATGGCGGGCGTGGCATATGCTCAACTTATCAAGCCCGGTGCACCCTGCATTTTCGGCGCTTTCGTCACCTCGATCGACATGAACTCCGGCGCGCCCACCTTCGGCACGCCCGAGGCTGCGCAAATCACCTATGGTGCGGGCCAATTGGCGCGGCGGCTCGGGCTGCCCTACCGCTCCGCCGGGTCGTTCTGCGGCTCGAAAGTGCCAGATGCGCAGGCCGCCTACGAGACGGCAAACTCACTGAATGCCGGCCTGATGGCAGGCGTGAATTTCATGCTGCATTCCTGCGGCTGGCTAGAGGGAGGTCTCGTCTCCAGCTTCGAGAAATTCGTCATGGATGCCGATCAGCTCGGCGTGTTGCACAAGCTGGCCGAAGGTGTGTCGGTCGATGAGAACGCGCAGGCCATGGATGCGATCGAAGAGGTCGGTCCCGGCGGGCATTATTTGGGCTGCGCGCACACCCAGGCGAATTTCAAATCGGCCTTCTGGCGCTCGGACCTTCTTGACTACAAACCGTTCGAGACCTGGGCCGATGAGGGCGAGCGTGACACAGTCGCTCTGGCGCAGGCGCGGGTGAAATATCTGCTCGACAACTACCAGCAGCCGCAACTCGACCCAAGCGTTGACGAGGCCCTGAAAGACTACGTCGCGCGCAAGAAAGAGAGTATGCCCGACGCGTTTGTCTAGAGCGAAATCCACTCAATCTGCAACATTGCGCATCGGAAAACGCGTTCGAAATCAGCAGCATACTGATTGAGAGGCGGCTTTTTTTCGATTCAGATTTGTGGATTTCTGCTTCAAAATGCTTCCTTCGCGGTGGATTCGGCCATCAGGGCCGACAAGACCTGCACATGCCGGGTGACCGAATAGGTCGCCTGCTTGTCGCGCCGATCCAGATCGAGATTCGCTTCGCGCTGTGACAACGTGTCGAGAATCTGTGCGTGGCTGCGATAGGCATGTCCGCCAATCAGCCGTTTCAGGTCACGCTTGCGCGAATAAAGTTTCGCCCCGTGCCGCGCGGCTTCCACAAGCAGTTTCGGACGCTTCAAAGATGTCAGATGGGGGCACATAAAGCTCATGGCAGCACTCCTTCGCGAGCTGGAAATCGCCATCAGGCTAGTCGGATTATTCGCTCTGTTGCGAAACGGTGCGGGCTGCGCGCGCCCAATTTACGATTGTTAACAAATCCGAAACGATTTTCGGCAATTCAATAGATCGTTAACCAACTCGTAACCAATAACTTCAAGATTTGTCTCGGTATTTTTGATCGGCGAGGGTTTCCTGCAATGGGAATAGTCCAATCACAAACGTCATTTCATCATGTCCCGGCCTGGGTTCCGGATAGCGCCATTCATTACGCGCGACACACCGGCGAAGGTATCTCGCTGCGAGATCTCGCGCGTCAGGCAGGCTGCCATGCCTCAACGATCATGCGCCAGGTTCGACGCTACGAAAACCAGCGGGATGACCCCCTGATTGACGAAGCTCTCGACGTCTTAACCAGCTCTTTCTCGAAACCCGCCCGCTCTGCCTCTGCCAGCCGCAAAAAAGGAAACCCGCCGATGAACGTCCAGGTTCGCTCGACCCAATTGCCTGATGAAGAAACTCTGACCCGTGAGGCGCGTCGCATTCTGCGCCGCCTGTCCGAGACCGGAGCGGTTCTGATTCTCGCCGTGGATATGGACAAGGCCGTGGTGCTGCGCGAGGCCAAGGACGGCCCGCCCACCCGCACCGCCATCGTGCCGCGCGATGTGGCGCAAGCCTTTGCGGTGAAGGATTGGATCACTTGTGTGAAATCGGGGCGGATCACTAGCTATGAGATCACCAATGCCGGGCGCGCCGCGCTGAAACGCATCCTAGCGGAGGATGCCAAGCAGAAGGCACAGCGCGGCCAGGGCTCGGTTTTTCTCGATCAACACGCCGACTGGGACGAGCGTGACGTGATGATCGGCGGCGATGAAGGCCCCCGGCGCATGCGAGTCAATGCCGCTGAAAGCCCGCTGACTATGCTGGCGCGGCGCAAGGATGCGGATGGTAAGCCGTTCCTCGACAGTGAACTGGTGCAGGCGGGCGAGCGGTTCCGCGAGGATTTTGAACTCGCGCAGATGGGCCCGCGCGTGACCCAGAACTGGGACCGTTTCCTGACGACGGGCGACAAGAACGGGTTCGGCAGTTCCAACGGCTTGGCGGAAGGGCCAACGGCGGCGCGCGAGCGTGTGTTGTCGGCTCTGACGGACCTTGGGCCCGGGCTCGGCGACATCATCATGCGCTGCTGCTGTTTTCTCGAAGGGTTGGAAGCCGCCGAGAAACGCATGGGCTGGTCGGCTCGCTCCGGCAAAATCGTTCTGCGCATCGCATTGCAGCGCCTGCGCCGCCACTACGTCGAGAAACACGGATCAGTCTCTGCCGTGTTGGGTTAGCGACCCGATCCGCGCCATAAGTCCTTGATTGCCAAACCCTGCGACACTAATTCGTTTAGCATTAAACTAATTTCTCCGGTAAGGAGTGGCGCAACGGCTCAAGGACACCTGCCATGGCACCGCGCGATCTGAAAATCCCCGAACAGCGCCACCCGGAAAAGGCGCGCAAACCCGACAATCCACAGCCGCGTAAACCGGACTGGATCCGCGTAAAAGCGCCCGTGGGGCAGGGTTATCGCGACACCCACAAGATCATGCGCGAGCATAAGCTTGTGACGGTTTGCGAAGAGGCCGGCTGTCCGAATGTCGGTGAATGCTGGAACCAGGGCCACGCGACGATGATGATCATGGGTGAGGTCTGTACCCGCGCCTGCACCTTCTGCAACATCGCCACCGGTAAGCCGCCGGAGGCCTTGGACGTCTTCGAACCGGGCCGTGTCGCCGATGCGGTGAAAAAGCTCGGCCTCAACCATGTGGTGATCACCTCCGTTGACCGCGACGATGTCGAGGATGGCGGGGCCGAGCATTTCGCCCAGACGATCCGCGCCGTGCGTCGCCAGTCACCAGGCACGACCATCGAAATCCTGACGCCCGATTTCATCAAGGCCGATCCCTCGGTGCTGGAGGTCGTCGTCAAAGCCAAACCGGACGTGTTCAACCACAACCTCGAAACGGTCCCGGGCCTCTACCCGGAAGTCCGCCCCGGCGCGCGCTATTTCCACTCGCTGCGGCTCTTGCAGCGGGTCAAGGAACTGGACCCAAGCATGTTCACCAAATCCGGCATCATGGTGGGGCTAGGCGAGAGCAAACAGGCCGTTATCCAGGTTATGGAGGACATGCGCGCGGCGGATATCGATTTCCTCACCATCGGTCAGTATCTGCAGCCCACGCCGAAGCACCATGCCGTGGATCGTTTCGTGTCGCCGGACGAGTTCAAGGCCTATGAGAAAGCCGCTTATGGCAAAGGCTTCCTAATGGTCTCCGCCACACCGCTGACGCGGTCGAGCTATCACGCAGGCGACGACTTCGCGCGGCTGCGTGAGGCGCGGATGAAAAAGCTGGGCAGCGCGTAACTGGTTTCGAATTGCGCGTCGCGCAATCCGACCGGTTGGGAGGGGCCAGCCCCTCCCAAACCCTCCCCGGAGTATTT
>JANQRE010000042.1 GCA_028284705.1 Paracoccaceae bacterium
CTTAAAAGTTTTCTGCGGGTGTGGCGAAATTGGTAGACGCACCAGATTTAGGTTCTGGCGCCGCGAGGCGTGGGGGTTCAAGTCCCTCCACCCGCACCATGAGATGAAGGAAGTAAAACATGCAGGTCACCGAGACCCTGAATGAAGGCCTCAAGCGCGGCTATAAGATCGTCCTGCCGGCGTCTGAACTGGACGCGAAAGTGGAAGAGAAGCTGAAAGAAGCCCAACCCGACGTTGAGATGAAGGGTTTCCGCAAAGGCAAAGTGCCGCTGGCACTGTTGAAGAAGCAGTTCGGTGACCGGGTCATGGGCGAAGCGATGCAAGAGACCATCGACGGCGCGATGTCCAAGCATTTCGAGGATTCCGGCGACCGTCCGGCGCTGCAGCCGGAAATGAAGATGACCAATGAAGAGTGGAAGCCCGGCGATGATGTCGAGGTCGATGTCTCTTACGAAGCGCTTCCCGATATTCCGGAGGTTGATCTGAAAAAGGTCAAGCTTGAGAAGATGGTCGTGAAAGCCTCAGACAAGGAAGTCAAAGAAGCGCTGGAGAACCTTGCCGAGAATGCGCAGAATTTCGAGGACCGCAAGAAGGGCTCCAAGGCGAAGGATGGCGATCAGGTCGTGATCGATTTCCTCGGCAAAGTAGATGGCGAAGCGTTTGACGGTGGATCGGCGGAGGATTACCCGCTGGTTCTGGGGTCGAACTCCTTCATCCCAGGCTTTGAAGAGCAATTGGTCGGCACGAAAGCGGGCGAAGATGTGGAAGTGAATGTTTCCTTCCCCGATGAGTATCAGGCCGAGCATCTGGCGGGCAAAGCGGCGGTCTTCGAATGTAAAGTGAAAGCGGTGAAAGCGCCCGCGAAGGCGAAGATCGACGATGATCTGGCCAAGCAGTTCGGGGCCGAAAGCCTCGACGCACTGAAAGGTCAGGTCTCCGAGCGGTTGGAAGCCGAGTTCGGTGGGGCCGCGCGCGCTGTGATGAAACGCAAACTGCTCGATCAGTTGGACAAGTTGGCAAAATTCGATCTGCCGCCGTCACTGGTTGATGCCGAAGCCGGTCAGATCGCCCATCAGCTGTGGCATGAAGAGAACCCGGATGTGGAAGGCCATGATCACCCGGAGATTGAGACCACGGATGAGCATAAGAAACTCGCCGAACGTCGTGTGCGTCTTGGCCTGCTTCTGGCCGAAATGGGTCGTAAGAACGAGATCGAAGTGTCCGACACGGAAATGCAGCAGGCGGTAATGAACCAGGCGCGGCAATATCCCGGTCAGGAGCGTCAGTTCTTTGAGTTCGTGCAGCAGAACCCGCAGATGCAGCAGCAGATGCGCGCGCCGATCTTCGAGGACAAGGTCGTCGATTTCATCTTCGAGCTGGCGGAAGTGAAAGAGAAAGAAGTGAAAAAGGCGGACCTTGAGAAGGCCGTTGAAGCGCTTGAGGAAGAAGACGCGTAAACCCTTCTTTTCGCGACATTTTAAGGCCGTCCCATCCGGGGCGGCCTTTTTCATTTTGACTAAAACTCCATTGAATTGACCTGCGAGCGTTAAAATTTCGTCAGATTTTAACACCACATTTGACCGCAATGTCGCCACAAGCGTCGATAGGGAGAGTTTCGTTGAGCCTGATTGATACCAATATTTCTGAGATCGCCTGTGCGGAGACGGTTGTCTCGGAACCGATCCGGGGCGGATACCGCCTAAAACCTGCGCCGCGCCACAGGGCTTCGCAGGTGGCGATGCGCGCGCTGACCGCGTTTGTCATCTTTTCCCTGATCGCCGCGGGTGGCATGGTCTGGACCTTATCGGATGCCAGTTTCTCGGGCGCAGAGCCTGCGACGGTGAAGGCGCTTCTGTCGAGCTCACTTTATATTGTCGCGGCGGCGCTGTTTCTGAGCTCAAGCGTGTCGAACCTGCCGGGTCACGTCGATATCGACCTTCGGGACCGCATTCTGCGCCTGACCCATGGCAGACCCCTGAAGCGCGCCCGTGTGATCCGCTTTGAGGAGATCGTGCGTCTGGAAGTGATCGAAGGGGCCAAGATGGCCGATCTCAATCTGCTGGTCTCACGTATGGATTACGGGCGCATCGTTGTGCGCCTTGCGGGCGGCAAATCTGCTGAACTGATCGGTGGCGAGATTGCCGAGCTTGAGCGGGTCGCGCACCGGCTGCGGGGCGAGGCTTGTGTGACCTGAGTGGTTTTAGCCTGAGATAAACGAAAAAGGGCCGCCCTGAGGAGCGGCCCTTTTCTGTTCGGATGAGATGCGAGCTTAGCTCTCGTCTTCCTCGTCGCCGGGTGCTTCGCCGTCTGTGGCAGCTTCTTCCGTTGCGTCCTCAGCGGGGGCCTCCTCCTCAGGTCCACCAAGCAATTCTTCGTCTTCCGCTGCCGCCGATCCGATATCGTCGAAGAGTTCGGCGATTTCGAACTCGGCTTCGGCCTCTGCCTCGGCAGCGAGCTCCTGAATGGATTTGCCGGACGCTTGCAACTCGGCCTCTTCCTGAGAGCGGGCGACGTTCAGAGAGAAGGTCGCGTCCACTTCGGGGTGGAGGCGGGCGGTGATCTCGTGCAGACCCAGTTCCTTGATCGGACGATCGAGAACGATCTGGCCTTTGTCGACCGTGTAGCCACCCTCGGTTGCAGCCTCAGCGGCGTCGCGGGTGGTGACGGAGCCATAGAGCGCCCCGGCGTCGGAGGCCTGACGAATCACGATGAATTGCTGGCCGCCAAGTTTTTCGGCGAGGCTTTCGGCTTCTTTCTTCGTTTCCAGGTTGCGGGCTTCAAGCTGCGCTTTCTGGTTTTCGAATTGCGCGATATTGGCATCGGTCGCGTTCATCGCCTTGCCTTGCGGCAACAAGAAGTTGCGCGCGTAGCCGGGTTTGACGTCAACGACTTCGCCCATCTGGCCGAGCTTTGCGACACGTTCAAGAAGGATAACTTGCATCAGCTTGTCTCCTTACTTCACGGCGTAGGGCAGAAGCGCCAGAAAACGTGCGCGCTTGATGGCCTGTGCCAGTTTGCGTTGGTTTTTCGCGCCAACCGCGGTGATGCGGGAGGGCACGATCTTGCCGCGCTCAGAGATGTAGCGCTGCAGGAGGCGGGTGTCTTTGTAGTCGATCTTTGGCGCGTTCTCGCCCACGAACGGATCGGACTTGCGACGGCGGAAAAATGGTTTTGCAGCCATGGGTTACGTCCTCTCCTTAGTTGCGCGGGCGACGTTCACGGTCGTCGCGTTTTTGCATTTGAACCGAGGGGCCTTCTTCATGTGCGTCGACCTTGATGGTCAGCACACGCATGACATCGTCATGCAGGCGCATCAGGCGTTCCATCTCCTGCACGGCAGGTGCCGGTGCGTCGGATTTCATGAAGGCGTAGTGGCCTTTGCGGTTCTTGTTGATCTTGTAGGCCATCGTCTTGAGGCCCCAATACTCGCTATCGACAACTTTACCGCCGTTGTCGGACAGAACCGAGCCGAAATGTTCCACCAGACCTTCGGCCTGGGTGTTCGACAGATCCTGACGCGAGATAAAGACATGCTCATAAAGCGGCATGGTATCTCCGTTCTTTTCAGGCGTGCTTCAAAGACTGGCATCTCAAACTTCTGCATCCAGTCACGAGAGGCAACGCGGGTCACAGGTTTCGCAGAAGCTCGCGCGGTATAGCAGGAAACACCTGTTGCGCAAGGGGGATCAGCAGTTATTCGCAGCCTGTCCGATACCGACCATGAAGACCCAGCCGAGCGGCGTCAGTATCCAGGTCAGGGTAAGCGCGAAGAGGAACGCGAATGTGCCGCGGAGGCGACCCATCGGGAACATGCGGAAATAGGCACGAACAGAGGCGATCCAGTAGAAGAGGATGCCAAAGAAGACGATGCCACCCATGGTGGTGTTGAGAATGTTGATGATCGGATCGGAACTGGCGATCTCGGTCAGGCGTTCGCCTTTCGCAAGGATGCCGTCCGAGCAGTCGAGTAGGGCGGTGTGGTATGTCTTATAAAGTGCTGGTTCGACGACCTTAAATGCCCCGTGGAAAAGCGCGGTCGTGACCGCGCCGATCATCACGTAGATACCGTTGAAGTAGAAGCCAAGCCGCATCAGCTTTCGGATATCGCCATTGTAGCGGAAGAGTTTCCAGGAAATGGCGAAGCTGAGATAGCCGAGCAGGGACAGCGCCCCGGCGGTGGCCACGAAGATCACAAAGCGGCGGATGTCGCCGAGGGATTGCCCAACCATCAGCGCGATCAGTACGGCGTTTGTGAGCATCGCGAAGCCCAGAAACAGGACGGAATTGCGCCAGCCGCCGTCTTTGCGCGCCCGAAAGGAGAGTTCCTCGATGGGTTTGAGGAGCGCTGCGCCCAGCAGAGCCCAGAATTTCAGGTAGTCATCTAAATACTCTTTGATCAGGCCATACATGTGCCGATCCCAAGTGCCGAAAGCCTCAGCCTATCGCAGCCGGATCGCGCGATCAAACCGCTGCGGCCTATGATATGGCGCACACAATCTGTTGAAGAAGAACGAATTGCCTTTCCGCGCCGTGACCCGATGTTAAGCGCCACTGGAACCCGATTGGAAGGAACTCTCCCGATGAAACCCCTCGCACTTGCTGCTGCATTTTCGCTTGTTGCAGGCTCCGCACTCGCGGCTGATAAATATACTTTAGATTCAAGCCACTCTCAGGTGATCTTCAGCTACAACCACCTTGGCTTTTCAACGACCTATGGCATGTTCTCCGGCTTTGAAGGCGAGATCATGTTTGACGAAGCCGACCCCGCCCAGTCCAGCGTGTCGGTTTCGATGCCGGTGAAATCGATGTTCACGGGCTGGGAAGCACGCGAAGCGCATTTCCTGGAGTCCGGCGACTTTTTCAAGACCGATGAGCATGAGTTGGTGAGTTTCACCTCGACCGGCATCGAAGTGACGGGTGAGAACACCGCGAAAATCACCGGTGATCTGAGCATGAATGGTGTGACCAAATCCGTCGTGCTGGATGCGGTCTTGAACCAGGCAGGCAACAACCCGCTCGCCAACAAGCCCTGGCTTGGATTTGACGCGACCACGACGCTGGTGCGCAGCGATTTCGGTCTCGGTGCATTTGCCCCGGCTGTCGGCGATGAGGTTGAGGTGAAGATCTCGATCGAAGCGCAGAAGGCCGAGTGATCCGGTCAAACGCTACCTTCAAAACCTAAGAAATTTGAATCGGGGGTGAGGAATGGTCCTCCCCCCGCTTTTTTGTTTGTTTTCGAGGTGGTGCCACGAACCCGGGGGGGATTCAGTCCAAGCTCCAAAAATCCTAGATTTGGCGGGTTTGTTTAAGGAGCGCGGTTGGCGGTGAGGGCCACGTCAATGGCAACCTCAAAGCCCAGGGAGCTTTCATCGGGCTGCGTGGTGCCGACCCCGAAATCGAGGCGCTGCACAGCGGTCTGGCCTTGCATCGTGGCCGTGTCGCCCTCGATCTGCAGCGTGAAGGGCAGGAAGACCGGGGCCTCGCGATCTTTGATCTTTAAGGTCCCTCTGGCGATGTAGGTGTCCCCATCAGCGAAAATATCGGCGGTATAGGTGGCGGTGGCAAAGCCGGTCGCGTCGAGGAAATCCGCGCCCAGCGCCTGGGCCGTCACCGAGCCGATGGTCAGGGAGCCGGTGGCGACGGTGACCTCGACATCGCCATGTTTGCCCTCCGCATCGGCGTCCTCAGAGAAGTTGATCGCGGCGGTCCAATCGGCGAATTGGCCTGTGACGTCCGATCCAAGCTGGCGCACAGTGATGCCGAGCGTGCCGTCCTGCACCTCCCAACCGGTTTCGACGGCAGCGAGCTGTGGGGTGGCGGGCAGGCCATCCTCATGGGCGAAAAGACCCATGCCGGCACCGATCCCGAGCGCGGCGATGAAGGCGCCCGTGGCAGCGATAATCGGGACTGGCGATTTGCGGTGCTCGGGCAGGGCGCCGGGATCGGTGATGCCGGGCAGCATGCGGCGGAGCGTGTCGTCGCGGTCGATCACATGGTGCTTCAAAGCGCCGGCGAGATGCAGGAAGAACGCCACAACCAACACGCGTTCGAAGATGATGTGGAGCGAGGCAAATGTGTGGGCCAGATCGTCATCCTTGGGCACGAAGGGCAGGGACTGGCCAAAGGGCCACCAGATGGGCGCGAAGCCTGTTGTGGCGGCGTGGTGGATCCAGCCGGTGATCGGCACCAGAAGGATCGAGGCGTAGAGCAGCCAATGCACGGTCTCGGCCAAAATGTTCTGCCAGCCGCCATGCAAGGGGCGCGGTTTGGGATTGGAAATGGCCCAGGCAACGCGGGCGAGCGCGAGGAAAAACACCGTGACACCTAGGGTTTTGTGCAGGCTGAAAGCCCGGGCCTTCTGCGCCAGAGCCTCGCTGGTGTCATAGGGCAGACCATTGGCATAAATGCCCAAGGGAATGAGCGTCAGGATCAACAGGACCATCGTCCAGTGAAAGAACTTGGCGACGCTGCCATAGGTGGAGGGAGAGTTCTTCAGCATGGGGCCTGTCTCGATGCGGTTTGCTTGAAAACACTCCTAGAGAGATTTTTATTCAGCGCAATCGCTGTTGCGGCACATGTCTTGTGCATTCACCTTGTGAGGTGCGACGGGCTCGGCTAAGCCGGATGTAACAAAGAATGAGGGGGAGCAAACATGCGCGTATTCGTATTTCCGGGCCAGGGGGCGCAGACCATCGGGATGGGGCGCGATCTGGCCGAGGGGTATCCCGAGGCCAAGGCAGTTTTCGACGAGGTGGATGACGCGTTGGGAGAGAAGCTCTCCGACCTGATCTGGGAGGGCGAGATCGAGACGCTGACCCTGACGGCGAATGCGCAACCGGCGCTGATGGCGACGTCACTGGCGGGGATGGCCGCGTTGAAGGCGGAAGGCGTTGGCGTCGAGGCGGCGTCCTTCGTGGCGGGGCATTCGCTGGGCGAATATTCGGCGCTGGCGGCCTCGGGCGCGTTGACGATTGCCGATACCGCGCGGCTTTTGCGCGCCCGCGGCACGGCGATGCAGGAGGCGGTGCCGGTCGGTGTGGGGGCCATGGCAGCGCTGTTAGGCCTGGATTTTGAGGCGGCGACGGCGGTGGCGAAAGAGGCTGCGCAGGGTGAAGTCTGTCAGGCGGCCAATGATAACGACCCCGCGCAAGTGGTTGTTTCGGGTCATAAATCTGCGGTTGAGCGCGCGGTTGAGATTGCCAAGGAGAAAGGTGCGAAACGCGCGGTGTTGCTGCCGGTCTCGGCGCCGTTTCATTGTGCTTTGATGCAACCAGCGGCGGAAGTGATGGCGGCGGAACTGGACAAAGTGGATATCGAACGGGTGGATGTGCCGCTGGTGGCCAATGTGCGCGCAACCTCAATCAGTGATCCCACGACGATCCGCAACCTTCTGGTGGAGCAGGTGACGGGCTCGGTGCGCTGGCGCGAGAGCGTGGAGTTCATGGGCAAACAGGGCGTCACCGAGATCTGGGAGATCGGCGCTGGCAAGGCGCTCAGCGGCATGATCCGTCGGATCAACCGCGAGATCGCGACCCGGGCCGTGGGCACAGCGGATGACGTGAAAGCGGCCGTGGAGGCGCTGAATGCGGGTTGAGCTCGCATTTGCCACCTGTCTGGCGCTGAGCGCCTGTGACGCGGGTGCAAATTTTGGCTCGACCATTGATCTGGCTGTTGAGGGCGAGGTTCTGGTCGTGAATGGCACGATCAACAGCCAGTCTTTCCGGGAATTCAGCTCGGTGATGGCGGCAAATCCGCAAATCGCAGTGGTGGAATTGCAGGACGTCCAGGGCTCGACTGACGAGATGGTTGTCGCGGAGATGGGCTATGACATTCGTGCGCGTGGGTTTGCGACCCGGGTCGCGCCGGGCGGGCAAGTGTTTTCGGGTGGCGTGGATTTGTTCCTGGCGGGCGTTCGCAGAAGCGTTGGCGCGGGGGCAATTCTGGGTGTGCATGAATGGGAGTCCGGGTTAGGCCGGGCGCGGGACTATCCGCGCGGCGATCCGTGGCACGAACCAACCCGGACATACATCGAAGACATGCTGGGCTCTGACGCGTTTTACTGGTTCACGTTGGAGGCCGCCGCCTTTGACGAGGTGCATATCATGAGCCGTGCGGAAATGGTCGCGTTCGGGCTTGTGACCCAATAGAGAACTTTAAGAAGGGCAGAGAAGATGTTTGATTTGAATGGAAAATCGGCCTTGGTGACCGGCGCGTCCGGCGGCATTGGCGGCGCGATTGCGAAAGCGCTGCATGAGGGCGGTGCGACCGTCGCGTTGTCTGGGACGCGGGTGGAGCCCTTGGAAGCACTGGCGGCAGAGCTGGGTGAACGGGCGCATGTGGTGCCGTGCAATCTCAGCGATTTTGGGGCCGTGAAGGAGCTGCCGAAACAGGCGAGCGAGGCGATGGGGGGGCTCGATATTCTGGTGAACAATGCCGGGATCACGCGGGACAACCTCTTCATGCGCATGTCGGAGGAAGAGTGGAATGCGGTGATCGACGTGAATCTCACCTCGACCTTTCTGCTCTGCAAAGCGGTGCTTAGAGGCATGATGAAATCGCGCTGGGGTCGGATTGTGAACATCTCGAGCGTGGTCGGGGCCACAGGTAATCCGGGGCAGGGCAACTACGCGGCCTCGAAAGCGGGCATGGTGGGCATGTCGAAATCGCTCGCTTACGAGGTCGCAAGCCGCGGGATCACGGTGAATTGCGTGGCGCCAGGCTTCATCACCACGGCGATGACCGACAAGCTGACCGATGATCAGAAATCGGGGATTTTGGGCCAGATCCCGGCGGGCCGGATGGGCACGTCAGAGGAAATCGCGGGCGCGGTGCGCTATCTCGCCAGCGAGGAAGCGGCCTATGTGACCGGCACGACGATCCATGTGAATGGTGGCATGGCGATGCTTTGATCCCTATGTATCCTTCGTACTTCTTGGAGGAGGGTATTACGGCTTTAAGTAACAAAGACGCTTCAATCGTGATGGGAATGATCGCGCGCGGTGATGCCGAGCATAACATCGCCGCGTGGTTTGGAGAAAACCAAGGACGCGTGGCCGAAGTGAAGGCCGGTTCCCATGGGCAGGTCGCGATTGCGGGTGACGACGAACTGCCACCAAAGGGTCCTCCCGGACCGAAGGGCCGACGGTTGAGAGCTTATGTTATGAAAGCTATTGCTGCGATAGAAAACGGGAACGGCGATGAGGCCGCAAAACTTTTGAAAGACGGACTCGCGAACTACGACAAACATGAAGCATAGCTGGGAAATGCAGGCAATTTCAGGGTCGAATGCTTGCAATAAAGCAGTATTGCGCAGCGTCATTTTGGGGTTGGATATTCATTTGCGTTCCCCATTTGGTGTGCTATAGGCGGCGCAGATTTTCCGGGGGGCTGATCTTCCGGGTGGCCGAACCCTTCGGCAAATAAGGCCAAAGGCCGCAAACACGAGCGGGACAGACCCGAGTAACACGAGGATATTCAATATGAGCGACATTGCTGATCGCGTGAAAAAGATCGTTGTCGAGCATCTGGGCGTCGACGAAGCGAAAGTGGTGGACAACGCCTCTTTCATCGATGACCTGGGCGCTGACAGCCTCGACACTGTTGAGCTGGTTATGGCGTTTGAAGAAGAATTCGGGATCGAAATTCCTGACGATGCGGCTGAAACGATCCAAACGTTCGGCGATGCGTGCAAGTTCATCAACGACGCGACCTAAACCACATCCTTCTTGAGTGAAGATGTTGGAAAAACGGCCCGTCAGGGCCGTTTTTTGATTTTCAGCCTGGGTTTTGTTTTGGACAGGGCCAGAAGACTTGTCAGCTTCTTGTTATCCAGCACAGCGGGAAAGCGCAGACCGAACCCTTGTGAGGGGGTTTCTGCAGGATACGTGATGATTGCCGGGACAACGAAACGGCCCGCCTGAAGTTGCACTTTGCTGCCTTTCTCCAGGAGGCCCATTGCGGCGGCAGCATCGCTGACCTGAGCCACGAAATTGGAACCGGCCCGACTGATTGATTTGATTTCTCCGCCGAATTCTTCATGACCAATATCGATTCGAGCCGGGATCGCGCAGGTGCGCCGCATGATGATGGTCGAGATGGTCAATGTGTAGAGCGTGCGGAGCGCGAACAACGTCACCACGATGCCCACCAATGTGCCGACCGCAGCCGCCAAGGTGCCTAAAGAACTGCTCGAACGGATGGGAGGGGGTTGGTTTTGGAGCGTGGCGGAGCGGTTGCCGATATCGTCGGACGGTAACGCCGGAGGAGCCTTGCGCGTGTTCTGCTCCTGTGCCGCCGCGTCGCAGGTTTGATCGATGAGCGCCGACATCGCCGTGGCGTCACGGTGAAAACCGGTTGACACCGCGTGGCGATGGGCAAGGCCGGCGCCGTTCTTCTCTGCTCTACGATGAAGTCCGCCGGCCTCCAGCAAGAAGTGATGGATCGACGCGTATTGCGAGGCCGCGCCAATTCGTTCGAGCTCCGTCTGGAGCCCGAATGCGTCAACCCTTTGAATATTGATTTGAACGGTCCGAAAGTCTCGCATTCCGGGGGTGTTGTGGGGGCTGGATGCGATCTGAGCGGCGAGAACGACCTGTTGGACCTTGCTGAGCTCAGGTCCGCACTGGGCAGCGACCGCGGAAGTGCCTGCCAGAGACAGCAGTACGCCCGTGATCCCGAGGGTCCGCAGAAATCGGTTAAACGTCATCTCTCAACTGCCGGTGAAATACGCTCGCGGCACCATAGGCTTAGGAGTCTTAATGATTTGATATCGCGCCAGCGTTTTTAGCCGGGTGCGGAGAGGTGGTTGAGCTTTGATTTCCAGCGGAAAGGTAAGCACCCCCATGGGGTGGATCGGGCCAAGTTGTTATTATTACCGTTCGTGAGTGGTGACCAATTACCCATCCCCGGCTCCGATCCTGAGCGGGTGTGTAGCGAAGCGGTGTGGTTGATTTGAGGGGAAAGAATGGGCGGTTTGCCCCGTAAGTTTACGTGCGCGTCAACTTTGGATTTCGGCCAGCACGTCGCGTCCCTGGCAGTTCAGGAAGTGCAGGATGTCGATGAAAATCCAGTTCTCGGCCAGCTTGTCGCCATCGCGACGATAGAAATCGACGACACGCATGGGCGCGGGTTCCTCTGAATAGGGCATGCCGAGATAGCCATTGGTGGGTTTCACCGAGAGGTTGGGCCAGCCGAAGAAACCACAGTAGTTCCCTTCGGCGATGCGGGCCTGATGACCGTGGAAGGCGCGGTCGGAAAGCTGGGTGCGGAACGGGGTCTGGTGCTGCTCGATATAGCGGTCGATCGTATAGGTCGCGCCGATGCCCGCGGGGCCGAACCAGAGCATATCCTCGTGCCAGTCGTGGCGGAGCTCGTCCTGTTGGGAATAGGCGACGCCGGTCAATTCACCCTGCAGGACCTGATTGGCCCTGTTGATCTCGGCACCCATGCGTTTGACGAGTGCAAGCGTGGTGTCGCCCTCGGCGGGGTCCTGAGGGTCGAAGAGGAGGCCGTCATGGGTGCGTGGACCGGGATGGATGAAATCGGCGGCGGCCTGCGAGCCGAGCGGGTTGAGACCGGCCTGATGCATGACCGAGAGGATGTCGCAGAACAGCGCGGTCTCGGTGATCTTGCCGTTCTCGACATGGTGGAACTCGGCATAACGCAGCATGGTGAGCTTGCCGGTGGCGGGGATGTCGAGCCAGGGCGCATCGAAGAGCCCCATGAAATGGCCCATGGAGCCGACCCAAGTGCCGGGCGCGCCCTGGGCGTCGTTGAGACCGGCAAGAAAGATGTCCTCGCGGCGCTGCAGGCCTGAGAAGGCGGTGAGAAGCGGCGTCCAGAAGGCGGAGATTGTGGCTTCGGCACTGTCCTGCTCGTGGAAGGGATGCAGGCCGCGCCAGGAATAGTCCGGTGCGGCATGGGCGTTCAGGGCGGACAAGCGATCATCGGGGGCGGCGTCGTCGAAGGCGTCGAAATAGGCGCGGATGGTGGCTTTGGCGGCTTGCAGGTCGGAGGACATCTCAGGGACTCGAAGAATGCGTATTCAGATGGAGTGGTGCGCCTGAAATCGCGGCTTCGCAAGCGGAATTGAGCCTTTGTTGCGGATTTTTCGGAAGCCGCTGCCTCTTGCCCCTCCCACGGCCGCCCGTGTAAGAGGCGTTGGAGGACAACAGGCAGAGATCGAGGTGGGGCATGCGTCGCGTCGTCATCACAGGTTTGGGTATGGTCACACCGCTGGGCTGCGGCGTGGAGGAGACGTGGAGCGCCGCGCTGGCCGGGAAATCCGGCGCGCGCACGATCCAGAAGTTTGATGCGAGCCATCTTGGCACGCCTTACGCCTGTGAAGTGCCTTTGGGCGACGGATCAAACGGCACATTCAATGCTGATGACTGGATGGAACCGAAAGAGGCGCGCAAGGTCGATACGTTCATCCTGTTTGGGATGGCCGCCGCGGAGCAAGCGATTGCGGATGCGGATTGGAAGACGGATGACCCCGAGGAACTGCTGCGGACCGGCGTAATGATTGGTTCCGGTATTGGCGGTCTGGAATCGATTGCCGACACGGCTGTGATGATCAAGGAGCGTGGACCGCGGCGGGTCTCGCCGTTCTTTATTCCGGGTTCGCTGATCAACCTGATCTCGGGGCAGGTCGGCATCAAATACGGCTACAAGGGGCCGAACCACGCGGTGGTGACGGCCTGTTCGACGGGTGCGCATGCGATTGGCGATGCGGCGCGGTTGATCGCACTGGATGATGCCGATGTGATGATTGCAGGTGGGGCGGAGAGCCCGATCTGTGAGATCGGCATCGCCGGGTTCAATGCGTGTAAAGCGTTGTCGACGAAGCATCCGGACGATCCGGAGAAAGCCTCGCGCCCGTGGGACGCGGACCGAGACGGGTTCGTCATGGGCGAAGGTGCCGGTGTCGTTGTGCTGGAAGAATACGAGCACGCGAAAGCGCGGGGTGCGAAGATTTATGCCGAAGTTCTGGGCTATGGCCTGTCGGGCGATGCGCACCACATCACGGCACCCCCGCCGGATCATGAGGGTGCCGAGCGCGCTATGCGGGCCGCTGTAAATCGGGCCGGGATTGAGGTTGGTGATATTGACTATATCAATGCGCATGGCACCTCGACCATGGCGGATACCATCGAACTGGGTGCCGTCGAGCGGTTGCTGGGCGATGCGGCTGGAAATGCGGCGATGTCCTCGACCAAATCGATGACCGGACACTTGCTGGGTGCCGCTGGCGCGATTGAGGCGATCTTCTGTATCTTGGCGATCCGCGATCAGGTTTGCCCACCGACGATCAACCTTGATACGCCTGCGGCGGAGACCGAGATCAACCTCTGCGCGAATGCGAAGCTCCAGCGCGAGGTGAATGTGGTCTTGTCGAACTCGTTCGGGTTTGGCGGCACCAATGCCTGTCTGATCATGGGGAAGGTCTGAGGCCTGAGACATGTGGAAATCCATCGCTTCTAATGCGCTGTCGCTGATCATTGTCGGATTGGTGGCTCTAGGCGGATTGATTGGCTGGGGCCAGTCGCAATACCGCGCGCAAGGACCGCTGGAGCAAGCGGTGTTCTTTGAAGTGCCACGGGGTGCATCACTGCGGTCGGTGAGCCAGAAACTGGCGGAGCAGGGCGCGGTGTCGAGCCCGATCATCTTCCGGATGGGAGTCGAGTATTCTGATCGCGCGCAGGACCTGAAGTTTGGGAATTATGAAATCCCGGCAGGGGCGTCGATGGCGGAGATCACCGACATCATCACCTCTGGTGGTCCGTCGACCTTCCGCTTTGTGGCGACCTATGTGATCCGGAACTCAGGCGGCGAGACGCGGTTCCGCGAGCGTACGCCGGGAACCGGAGAGATCACGGTTCTGGCGGAATGGGAGGCGGGCGAGCCCGCACCTGCGGCTTACACCGAAGCGGTCGCGGCGGAAACGCCGATTGTCTACCGCGTGGCGGTGGCGGAAGGGCTGACGAGTTGGCAGATCGTGGATCGGTTGCAGAAGGCGGAGTTTCTGACCGGCGAGATCGGGGACGTTCCGGAGGAAGGGTCGCTGGCACCAGACACCTATGAAGTGGCACGCGGCAGTGACCGCCAAGCGCTTCTGGACCGGATGGCCGAAGCGCAAAGCCGGATCTTGGCGGAAGCCTGGGAGAATAGGTCGGGCGACACGGCTGTGGGCAGCCCCGAAGAGGCCCTGGTGCTGGCCTCGATCATCGAGAAAGAGACCGGAGTGCCCGAAGAGCGCGGCCAGGTGGCGAGCGTGTTCACCAACCGGCTGAAGCAGGGGATGAAGCTGCAGACAGACCCCACAGTGATCTATGGTGTGACCGGTGGGGTGGGTGACGGTTTGGGCCGTGGCATCCGGCAATCGGAACTGCGTGCGCGCAACCCCTACAACACCTATGTGATCGATGGGCTGCCGCCCGGACCGATTGCGAATCCCGGCAAAGCGTCCATTGAAGCGGCGCTCAATCCGCTCGACACGCCGTATATTTTCTTTGTGGCGGATGGCACCGGCGGACATGCGTTCGCCGTCACCTTGGCCGAGCATAACGAGAATGTGGCCCGCTGGAGGGAGATCGAAGCCGAGCGAAACGCCGATAATTAAAGGGTTTCATGTGGTTTTGGTGGAGCGTCAGGTTTCCGTTAACCCCTTGTTAATAAAGACCGTTCGCTGCTCTGAGACGCGAAATCGCTTGACTTAGCGAACGGTCCAAGGCATACACCTCCTCAAGCTGGACGAATTGGGCGAGCGGCACTGAGATGATCTCTCAGGGGCCGCTTTTTTTGTTGCCTGCACGGCGGGCGGCCAATGGAGAATTTCAAACATGACAGATGATGCGCCGGAAGAGGACGGCCCCTCCGGTGTGTTTGTTCACCGGAGTCGGGCAGAGGTGCGATTGGATCACCTGGTAATGGCGAGAGCATTGTGCGTGAGGTGAGCGTGACTGCACCGGGCTGGACCTACACGACGTCGATGCGAAGTGCGGATGGTGTGACCGCGGGGTTCGCCATTGAAGTCGCCCAGATTTCTGCCCGGTTTGGTACCGGTCATTTTGCAAGGATTGAGATTGATGGATAACACGACAAAACTCGGTCTGCCTCTGGTGGCCGCTGCGCAGGCGCAAAAGCACGTAACGGTGAATGAAGCGCTGGCACGACTGGACGCGGCGTTTCAACTGAGCGTCAAAAGCGCGGAGACCACCACGCCACCGACCCTTGCAGAAGAGGGCGACGCCTATCTTGTGCCGCCGGCGAGCGTGAACGACTGGGCCGGGCAGGATGGTGCTTTGGCGTTTTCGTTGAATGGCGGCTGGGAATTCTTGCCTCCGGTGCCGGGATGGCAGGTCTGGGTCGAGGATCAGGGGCAGCGGCTGACCTTTGATGGCAGTGACTGGATCGGGAGCGTTCTGGCCTCCACGATCCATGGGGCTGCGTTTCGGGCAGAAGTGGTTGAGACGGATTTTACCTTGGCAGGGGGCGGTGCGGAGGAGCAGACAGGGTTTGTGATCCCGGCGAATACTTCTGTTTTTGCCGTGACTGGCCGCGTGCTCACGGCCTTTACCGGTACGTTAACGGATTGGTCCCTGGGGGTTGATAGCAGTGAGACGCGGTATGGCAGCGGGCTCGGACTTGGAGCCGGGTCGTGGTTGCGAGGGCTGACGGGGCAGCCGGTTACCTATTATTCCGCAACGCAGTTGAAACTGACCGCAAATGGTGGGGATTTTGCAGGCGGAGCGGTGCGTTTGGCGGTGCATTTGATGCGGTTTGACCTGCCGAGCAGCTAACCGCCAGACGCGCAGGTCACACATGTAGTCAGGGTCGGGTCGAGTTTCAGACGCCCAAACGGAATGTCCTCACCGCATTCCTGGCAGTAGCCATACTCCCCTTCGTCGATCAGACGATAGGCCTGGGCGATTTTCTGAACCATGGCGGCGCGGCGTGCCTCGTTGGCCTGCGCCATGGCCTGATTTTGCAGCGCATCCATGCGACTTAGACGCCCGACGGCCTGTTGGTCGAGTTCCACCACATCACGGGATGATTTCGTGGCATCGGACTGGTCTGCCAAACTCTGTTCGAGGGCTTGGAGGTCAGCCTTGAGCTCTGCCAGCTGCGCGTCGGAGATCACAGTTTTCTGAAGCCTAATCTTTCGGCGTGGAGATTTGAGACTATCTGGTATAGTGGCAAAGCGAAACGCAAGGATGCGAGCCATGGCAAAAACCCAAGCGCAGCTCACCGAGATCGATCCGGTCTGGCAGCGAATTTCGAATGAGGCGCAGGACGCGATCTCGACCGAACCGCTTTTGGGCGGGCTGATCCACGCGACCGTGCTACATCACAAGACGCTTGAGCATGCGCTGGCCTATCGGATGTCGCAGAAGCTGGCCTCGGGTGAGATGTCGGAGCAATTGCTGCGCGAGATCGCCGATGAGGCTTATGCGGCGGACCCGGAGCTGGGCGTGGCGGCGCGTGCGGACATCGTTGCGGTCTATGAGCGCGATCCGGCCTGCCATCGGTTCATGCAGCCGCTGCTCTATTTCAAAGGATTTCAGGCTGTCCAGGCCTACCGCGTGGGCCATTGGCTCTGGCGGCAGGGGCGTAAGGATATGGCCTATTTCGTGCAGATGCGCGTGAGCGAGGTCTTTGGCATCGACATTCACCCGGCGGCGCGGATCGGACGCGGGATCATGATCGATCATGCGCATTCGATAGTGATCGGCGAGACGGCAGTTGTTGGCGACAATGTCTCGATGCTGCATTCGGTGACGCTGGGCGGGACCGGCAAGGAAGATGACGACCGGCATCCGAAAATCGGCAATGGTGTGCTAATTGGCGCCGGTGCGAAAGTGCTGGGCAATATCGAGATCGGGCATTGCTCCCGCATTGCGGCTGGGTCCGTGGTCCTGGAAGCTGTGCCGCCGATGAAAACCGTCGCCGGGGTGCCTGCGCGGATTGTCGGCGAGGCCGGTTGCTCGCAGCCTTCGATCATGATGGATCAGCTGCTGAGCGGCGAAGTCTAAGAATTTTTGAAGCATTGACGAAAACGGCCGGAGCAGATGCTCCGCCCGTTTTTTCGTGTCTGGAGAACGGGTTAGGCGAGCATCACCAGTGGGTTTTCCAGATTGCTCTTGATCGCGTTCAGCAAGTTCGCACCGAGCGCGCCATCGATGACACGGTGGTCGACGCTGAGCGTAGTGGACATGACCGTCGCCACTTTGACCTCGCCATCTTCCCCTACGACCGGTTTCTTCGCACCGGCGCCCACGGCCAAGATCGCGGCATGGGGCGGGTTGATGATGGCGTCGAAATTGTCGATGCCGAACATGCCCAGATTGGAGATCGCGAAGGTGCCGCCGACATATTCATGCGGGGCGAGCTTGCGGTCGCGGGCGCGGGAAGCGAGGTCTTTCATTTCCGTTGAGAGCGCTGACAGAGACTTCATGTCGGCGTCTTTCAGGACCGGCGTGAAGAGACCGCCTTCGATGGCGACCGCGACGGCCACATCGGACGGTTTCAGCTGCAACACCCGATCCCCAGCCCAGACAGCATTGGCCTCCGGCACCTCTTGCAGCGCGTTGGCGCAGGCCTTGATGATGAAATCGTTGACGCTGAGCTTCACGCCGCGGGCCTCGAGCTGCTTGTTGAGCTGGCTGCGGAACTTCAGGACAGCATCCAGTTCGATATCGCGGCGCAGGTAGAAATGCGGCACCGATTGTTTGGCCTCGGTCAGGCGCGCGGCGATGGTTTTGCGCATGCCGTCGAGGGCGACCTCTTCATACTCGCGATCCGCGTAGGATTTCAGCACGACATCCGTGGCAGGACCGGCGGCCATGGCGGGCGCCACGGCGGCTGCGGGTGCGCTAGCGGCGGCGGCCGGAGCGGCCCCGGGCTGGGCCTTTTCGACATCTGCCTTGACGATGCGGCCATGCGGACCGGAGCCTTTTAAGCTACTGAGATCAATACCTTTATCCGCTGCGATCCGGCGCGCGAGCGGGGACGCAAAGATGCGATTGCCATCCTTTTGCGGCGCTGCGGGTGCGGGGGCTGCCGCAGGCGCCGGGGCCGCGGGCGCCGCTTCAGCGGCTGGCGTGCTGCCGATATCATCCGCGCTTTCGCCATCCTCCAACAGCACGGCAATTGGCGTGTTCACTTTCACGCCTTCGGTGCCCTCGGCGATCAAAATTTTGCCGATCACCCCTTCATCGACGGCTTCGAATTCCATCGTCGCCTTGTCGGTTTCGATCTCGGCCATCACGTCGCCGGAATTCACTTCGTCGCCTTCCTTCACCAGCCATTTGGCCAGCGTGCCTTCCTCCATGGTCGGCGAGAGGGCGGGCATGAGTAGTTCGATTGGCATGGGTCCCGCTCCTTACCGGTAGGTGACTTGTTTGACGGCGTCGATGACTTCCGCAGTCGTCGTCAACGCCAGTTTTTCGAGGTTCGCCGCGTAGGGCATCGGCACGTCCTTGCCGGTGCAGTTGATCACGGGCGCATCGAGATAGTCGAAGGCCTGTTGCATCAGCACCGCTGAGATGTGGTTGCCGATGGAGCAGACCGGGAAACCTTCCTCCACGGTCACACATCGGTTGGTTTTCATCACCGAATTGATCACCGTGCCGGTGTCCATCGGCCTGAGCGTGCGCAGATCGATCACCTCCGCCGAAATTCCCTCTTCTGCAAGTTTATCAGCGGCTTCGAGGGCGTATTTCATACCGATCCCGAAGCTCACAATGGTCACATCATCGCCTTCGCGCCAGATGCGGGCCTTGCCGAAGGGGATGGTGAAATCGTCGAGATCGGGAACCTCGAAGCTCTGGCCATACATGATCTCGTTTTCAAGGAAGATTACCGGGTTGGGGTCGCGGATCGCGGTCTTGAGAAGGCCTTTCGCGTCGGAGGCCGAATAAGGCATCGCAACCTTCAGGCCGGGGATTTGAGAATACCACGCGGCGTAGTCCTGGGAGTGCTGGGCGCCGACACGCGCGGCTGCCCCGTTGGGACCACGGAACACCATGGGCGCGCCCATCTGACCACCTGACATATAGAGCGTCTTGGCAGCAGAGTTGATAATGTGGTCAATGGCTTGCATGGCGAAGTTAAACGTCATGAATTCAACAATCGGGCGCAGGCCACCAAAGGCCGCGCCGACGCCGATGCCGGCAAAGCCATGCTCGGTAATGGGCGTGTCGATCACACGTTTCGGGCCGAATTCGTCCAGCAATCCTTGGGAGACCTTGTAGGCGCCGTTATATTCGGCGACCTCTTCGCCCATCAGGAAGACTTCCGGTGTGGCGCGCATTTCCTCGGCCATCGCGTCGCGCAGGGCTTCGCGCACGGTTTGCGTCTTCATCGTCGTGCCTTCGGGCCAGTCGGGCGTCAGGTCCACTTGGGGTGCGGCTGGCGCGGCGGCGGCGGGTGCCGGGGTCGGAGCTTCCGCAGCGGGTGCTTCGGCTGCGGCGGCCGGGGCAGGGGCGGCGATGTCATCCGCGCTTTCGCCCTCTTCAACCAGCACCGCGATGGGCGTGTTTACTTTCACGCCCTCGGTGCCTTCCGCGATCAGGATCTTGCCGACGACGCCTTCATCGACCGCTTCGAACTCCATCGTCGCCTTGTCGGTTTCAATTTCCGCCATGATGTCGCCGGAGGAGACGGTGTCGCCCTCCTTCACGAGCCATTTGGCGAGCGTGCCTTCTTCCATCGTCGGCGAGAGGGCGGGCATCAGAATTTCAGTAGCCATGGATCAATCTCCCTCTCAAGCGTCGGCGTAGATGTCGGTGTAAAGCTCTTCGAGCGCGGGCTCGGGGCTTTCCTTGGAGAACTCGGCGGCCTCGTTCACGATGGCCTTGATCTCCTTGTCGACGGCTTTGAGGTCGTCTTCGGTGGCATGCTTTCCGGTCAGCAGCATCGAGCGCACGTTTTCAATAGGGTCACGTTCGTCGCGCATTTTCTGCACTTCCTCGCGGGTCCGGTATTTTGCCGGATCGGACATCGAGTGACCACGATAACGGTATGTTTTCACTTCCAGAATGTAGGGCCCCTTGCCGGAGCGGCAGTGTTTCAGCGCGGTCTCAGAGGCGGACTTGACCGCCAGCACATCCATGCCATCGACCAACTCGCCGGGGATGCCGAAGGCTTCGCCGCGGGTATAGAGGTCAGGGGTAGAGGTGGAGCGTCTCTGGGCGGTGCCCATGGCGTATTGGTTGTTTTCGATGACGAAAATCACCGGCAGCTTCCAGAGCGCGGCCATGTTGAAGGTCTCATAGATCTGGCCCTGGTTGGCGGCACCATCGCCGAAATAGGTGAAGGTGACGCGGCCGTTTTCGAGATATTGGTCAGCAAAGGCGAGGCCCGCGCCGAGAGGAACTTGAGCGCCAACGATGCCGTGGCCGCCGTAGAAATGCTTCTCTTTCGAGAACATATGCATCGAGCCGCCTTTGCCTTTGGAATAGCCACCCTCGCGACCGGTCAACTCGGCCATCACGCCCTTGGGGTCCATGCCGCATGCCAGCATATGCCCGTGGTCGCGATAGGAGGTAATCCGCTTGTCGCCTTCCTCAGCCGCGGCTTCGAGGCCAACAACAACAGCCTCCTGACCGATATAGAGGTGGCAGAAGCCACCGATCAGGCCCATGCCGTAAAGCTGACCCGCTTTCTCTTCAAACCGGCGGATCAGAAGCATCTCGCGGTAGTATTTCAGGAGCTCTTCCCCCGAAACATTCGGTTTCTTCGTTGTTTTCTTGGCTGCCACGGTTCGTGTCCCCCAGGGTTGCAAGAATAGTTTAATGTTAAACTATCCCATAACAGAGCGATTCTCGCAATTCATCCGTGAAATGACAAACGCGACGGAATGGCTCACCTTAGGTCAGTTTTCGGGGTGATTGTAATCCCGGGTCAGCGGATCAGGATTTCATCGGCGCGCATAAGCCCAAGGATTTCGCGGGCCTGTTGATCCAACAGATCGACGTCCAGAAAATCGTCAGACATGCGCCGCGTCTTGTTGTGCATCAGGGCCACCTCGGCTTCGAGCGCATCAAGCTCGGCCCGCAAGTCGATGATCTCGGCCTCCACCTGCACGCGCTTGAAGATGCCGTAATCGCCCTGCACCGCGGTGAAGGTGAAATAGGCCCCCAGAAAGAACAGCACCGAGCTGATCAGCAACGGCGTCAAGCCTGGAGCTTTGCGCGAAGATGTCATCGTTAAGTGCCTGCCTCTTGGGGATTTTCCCTCTTTAACAGAATCATGACACAGGTGATTCGCTTTGTGAATCCCCTTTCCTGTCCCATGCGCGAAAAAATTCGCTTATTCTGTCGCAAATACTGGGGGCACCATGACGGAATCTCAGGCCACGGGCGATCTTGTGACGCATGAGGTGAGCAATCAGCCGCCGCGCCGGGGGGACGAAGATCTCTTTGGCGACGATGCGGCCCTGTCGCTTTATGCAGGCCATGCCAGCAAGGCTCTGGCCCCGATTGGCGCGGCCTGGGGGCATCGGCAGTTTCGCGAGGCGGGCGCGCAGGCCAACGCCCATACTCCGGAATTGGTGAGTTTCGACGCAGGCGGGCGGCGTCTGGACGAGGTCCGCTATACGGATGCGTATCACAAGCTGATGCAGCTCGGGATCGGGGCGGGCTATTCCGCTTTGCCGTGGGAGGACGGCCAGCGGCAGGGCCATCTGACCCATGCCGCCATGGTCTATATGATGAGCCAGATCGAGCCCGGCGTCTGTTGTCCCATGACCATGACCTATGCCGCCGTGCCGGCGCTTTCCTACAATCCTGACTTGGCGGCGATCTGGGTTCCAAAGCTCACCTCCCGCCGCTACGATCCCTCCGTGCGACCGCTTTCCGCCAAGCAGGGCGCGACGCTCGGCATGGCAATGACGGAGAAGCAGGGCGGCTCCGATGTTGGCACCAACACGACCCGCGCCGAACCTGACGGTGCCGATTATCGCCTCTATGGCCACAAATGGTTCTGCTCTGCGCCGATGTCGGACGGGTTTCTGACGCTGGCGCAAGCGCCCGGCGGCATCACCTGTTTTCTCGTGCCGCGCTGGCTGGAGGACGGCACCCGCAATCGCATTCATCTGATGCGCCTGAAGGACAAGCTCGGCAACCGCGCCAATGCCTCTGCCGAGATCGAATATCACGGCGCGTTTGCGCAGCGGATCGGCAATGAGGGTGAGGGCATCCATACGATCATCGAGATGGTGCATTACACGCGGCTCGACACTTGCGTCGCGCCCGCCGGTCTGATGCGCGGTGCGCTGCGGCTCGCGCATTACTGGTGCGAACATCGCACCGCTTTCCAGGAACGCCTGATTGATCAACCGCTTATGCGGCGTGTCTTAGGTGATCTGGCGCTTGATTGGGAAGGGGCAACGGCGCTCGCCTGCCACGTCGCGCGCGCTTTCGACGGTGGCGATGCCGCGTTTGCGCGGGTCGGGGTCGCACTGGCGAAATTCCTCAATAACAAGCTCGCCCCGCGGGTCACGCTGGAGGCGATGGAGGCGCTTGGCGGCATGGGATATGTCGAAGAAAGCGGTGCGCCGCTGTTCTATCGTGAAGCCCCGCTGAATTCGATCTGGGAAGGCTCGGGCAATGTCATTTGCCTCGATATTCTGCGCTCGCTCGGCCGCGAAGAGGTGCGCGAGGCCTTGGGGCGCGAGCTTGTCGCCCCCGCTGGCACGGATGCGCGTTATGACGCTGCCGTGCGGGCCTGGGATGAGCGCTGGTCGGACCCACAGGAAGAGGATGCCCGTCAGTTTGCCGAGGAAACCGCGCGGCTTCTGACAGCCGGGCTTTTGATGCGCGATGCGCCGGATGCAGTGTCAGACGGCTATCTCGCGACGCGCCTCGCACCCGGCATGACGACAGTTGCGGGCGCGGTCACGGGTCTCGACGATGCGGCGCTTGTCGGGCGCCTAGCCAGCGATTGAGGCGCGATAGATCGAATCGATTGTCTCGGCGATCATCGCGTTGAATTCGTCGTCGGATTGCTGAGCCGACAAACCTTCTGTCAATGCGCGGGAGAAGCTGGCGATCATGCCGGTGTTCTGGGCCAGCCGCTGGTTGGCCTCGGCGCGGGAATAACCGCCCGACAGCGCCACGACGCTCAGAATTTTCGGATGATCGACGAGCGATTTGTAGAGGTTCGGCTGCTCCGGCAGTGTCAGTTTCAGCATGATCTGCTGATCGTCACCGAGGCCATCGAGCTCCTTTGTAATCGCCGCCAGAACCATGTCCTCGGCCTCCGCCTTGTCGGCGATGGAGATCGTCACTTCAGGCTCCAGAATGGGCACCAGCCCTTTGGCGAGGATCTGTTCGCCGACCTCGAACTGCTGCGCGACATTCGCCGCGATGCCACTTTCTGACGCCGCCCCGATCACCGACCGCATTTTCGTGCCGAAAATCCCGGCGGCATTGGTGCGGTCGAGCACTGCGTCGAGATCGCCCATCGGTTTCATCAACTGCACGCCATCGGCTTCCGCCTCGAGACCCTTATCGACCTTCAGAAACGGCACCACACCGCGATCTTCCCAGAGATAGGTAGCAGACGGTTTGCCGCCGATCTCCCGCTCCATGGTCATCTCAAAAAGGATCGCGCCGACAACTTTTTCACCGGTAAAAGCAGGTGCCTGCGCAATCCGCGAGCGCATCGCGTGGATCAGATCGAACATTTCCGCCTCGGAGCCGTATTGATCCTTATCGATCCCATAAAGCCGCAGCGCTTTGGGGGTCGAACCACCGGATTGATCCAAAGCTGCGATAAAGCCCTGACCTTTGGAAATCTGATCTGCCTGTGCGGATTTGCTCATGTTCTGTCCCCGGGAATGAATGGCTTTGTTGGCGTTCTAGGCAAGCCCGGGCAGGGATGCAAATGTGATGGCGCTAACGGATCAATGGGAGCGGGCGAGAAACTGCTTTGCGATCCAGGCTACGAATGAACGGGGAAACAAACGGGGCAGCATCGAAAAGAGCTTGTTCATGAGGCCAGGAACGACAACGCGTTTGCCGCCGCGCATCGCGGTCCAGCCTTCCTCGGCCACGTCTTTTGCTTTCGAGAGCATGCCCATCCGGATCAGCCGCACATTGTGCATGTCGGCGGCGTTGAAAAACTCGGTTTCTGTCGCGCCGGGACAGAGTGCCGTGACCGTGATATCGGTCCCGCGCAATTCCTCTGCGACGGCTTCGGAGAGATGCAGCAAATAGGACTTCGTGGCGTGATAAACCGCCATGCCGGGCCCCGGCATGAACGCCGCGGTAGACGCAACATTCAAGATGCGCCCTTTGCCGGTCTCTTTCATATGCAGCACGGCGCGTTTCATCAGATCGGTGGCGGTGAGCAGGTTCACGTTGATCGAGGTGAGTTCGCGATCCCATCCCTCCGCGTCGAAGCGACCGTTATAGCCAAGCCCGGCATTGTTCACGAGCACATCCACTTGGCGATCCTTGGTGGCCTCCTCCCAAAGTCGCGCGCTTTCTTCCAGCGATGACAGGTCGGCAGGGATCACGACAGCCTCGATGCCATGGGCATCCGACAATTCCTGGGCCAGCGCCTGCAGCTTGTCTTCCGAGCGCGCCGAGAGGATCACATTGCGCCCGTCCCGAGCGGCACAGCGCGCGATCTCCTTGCCGATCCCCTCAGAGGCGCCCGTGATCAACGTATAAGCCATCTCTCATCCCTCCAGAGCAGCGACACCGGGCAGGGTTTTGCCCTCCATCCATTCCAGGAACGCTCCGCCGGCGGTGGAAATATAGGTGAAGCGCTCCGCCACGCCCGCCGCATTGATGGCCGCCACTGTATCACCGCCACCGGCGACGGAGATCAACTCTCCGGCATCGGTTTGCGCGGTGATCTCTTCCAGCAGTGCGAAGGTTGCCCGATGGAAGGGGGCAAGTTCGAACACACCTAGCGGGCCATTCATGATCAGCGTTTTGGCATTGGCAAGAACGGTTTTCACGTAGGCCACCGTCTCCGGCCCGGCATCGAGGATCATCTGATCCTTCGGGCACGCGGTGGCCGTGACGGTCTGATGCGGCGCATTCTCTTTGAACTCGCCAGCGACCACGATGTCGCGGGGCAGGATGATCTCACACCCCACCGCCGCGGCTTTGCCCAGGATGTCTCGCGCCGTGTCGGCCATGTCATGCTCGGCCAGCGAGGTGCCGACAGAGATACCTTGTGCGGCGAGGAACGTGTTCGCCATGCCGCCCCCGATCACCAGATGATCCACTTTGGCGACCAGATTGCCAAGAAGATCGAGCTTGGTGGACACTTTCGCACCGCCGACCACCGCGACGACAGGCCGTTTCGGGTCGCCAAGTGCGGCTTCGAGTGCCGACAGTTCCGCCTCCATCAGCCGTCCCGCGCAGGCCGGGCGCAGACGCGCCAGCGCCTCGGTCGAGGCATGCGCCCGGTGTGCGGCAGAAAAGGCGTCATTCACATAGACATCGCCCAGCGAGGCAAGGCGTTGCGCAAAGCCCTTGTCATTGCTCTCCTCACCGGGATTGAAGCGCAGGTTTTCCAGAAGCGCGACCGCATCGGGGGCCAGTTCGGCGACCGTGTCGCGGTAATTGCCGTCGATGAACTCAACCGAATGGCCAAGGGCCGCTTCCAACGCAGGGACGACCTGGCCTAACGACATTTCCTTCACGATCTTGCCTTTGGGCCGTCCGAAATGCGCCATCAGGATCGGCGTGCCCCCGGCGGCGAGGATATCGTGCACCGTCGACACAATCCGGTCGATCCGCGTCGTGTCGGTGACCTCGCCATCCTCCATCGGCACGTTGATGTCAACGCGGGTCAGCACCCGTTTGCCGTTGAGGTCCATATCGTCGAGAGTTTTCCAGGCCATAACACGCTCCTTGATGCCTGCCCCTTGAATGAAAAAATCCCGCCTGTCTTGCAAGGCGGGATTTGTCGCGTGAATCTCTTTGGGTGAGTTAGAGCAGCTTGCCCATGGCAACCGCAGTGTCCGCCATCCGGCAGGAGAAACCCCATTCGTTGTCATACCAGCTCAGCACACGGACCATGCGGCCCTCGAGAACCTTGGTCTGTTCGGAGGCGAAGATCGACGAATCCGGATGGTGGTTGAAATCCATCGAGACCAGCGGGCGCTCTTCATAACCGAGCACGCCTTTCAGAGGGCCCTCGGCGGCGGTTTTGATCAATTCGTTGATCTCGTCCGGGGTGGTGTCGCGGGCGGCCTCGAAGGTGAGATCAACGGCGGAGACATTCGGTGTCGGCACGCGGATCGCCACACCGTCCAGCTTGCCGGCCAGTTCCGGCAGCACCAGACCAACGGCTTTTGCCGCCCCGGTCGAGGTCGGGATCATCGACATCGCCGCCGCGCGGGCGCGGTAGAGGTCCTTGTGGAACGTGTCCAGCGTCGGCTGATCGCCGGTATAGGAATGGATCGTGGTCATGAACCCCTTCACGATGCCCACACCATCATTCAGCACTTTCGCCACGGGGGACAGGCAGTTGGTGGTGCAAGACGCGTTCGAGACGACGAGATCATCGGCAGTCAGTGTGTCGTCGTTCACACCATAGACGATGGTTTTGTCGGCGCCGGACGAGGGGGCGGAGACGAGAACGCGCGAGGACCCGTTCTCAAGGTGAATCATCGCCTTTTCCTTGGCGGTGAAGATGCCTGTGCATTCCAGCACGATATCAACGTCACCCCAGGGCAGCTCATCGGGGTTGCGCATGGCCGTGGTTTCCATCGGACCGCGACCCACATCGATGGTCGTGCCCTTCACTTTAACATCGACCGGGAAGCGCCCGTGAACGCTGTCAAATTGCAGAAGATGGGCATTGGTCTCGACCGGACCCAGATCGTTAATCGCGACGACTTCAATATCGGTACGACCGGACTCGATGATGGCGCGCAAAACGTTGCGGCCGATGCGGCCAAACCCGTTAATGGCAACTTTGACGGACATGAAGAATTCCTTCCGCGGGAGGGAGAGAGGGTGGTTGTTATCGCTAACAAGAGCATTTTGCTGCAAAGGTCAACCGCTCTGCCGTCGCAGGCGCTGACCTAAGGTCATTCGGCTCGCAAATCCGCCGTGTAATCGCGGTGAAATTCCACATAACCCTCGGATGTCGATTTCAGATGCGCCTGGGTGAGCTTGTGAAACGCGGGCAGTTTGTGGAACGGCACCGACGGATAGGCATGGTGCTCGGCGTGATAGGGCATGTTCCAAGCGACAAAGCGCACCACGCGATTGGTAAACGTCGTGCGGGTGTTCTCCAGCATATTCGCGACCGGTGGGCAGAGCCCGTGCTCCGCCAGAAGATAGAGCCGCAGGAACGGCATGCCGAGCGCGAGGGGTAGTAGCCAGAACCAGAACAGCGTCACCGGGGCGGTGATCAGCGCACCTGCATAGATCGCAAGCATGATGCGCGCTTCCCATGCCATCTCTCTGTGCCGCGCCGCAGGCAGATACGGGGCTTTGAAACGGCCAAGCGCGCTGGAGATCAGCGCGGTGGCGATGGCTGTCCAATAGCGCCAGCCGCTCACGTAGATCGCGTAATCGCGTCTGGTCTCGGGCCGTCCGGGCCCGGCGAGTTCGGGGTCCCGCTCTGGGTCATTGGTGTAGCGGTGATGCGCCAGATGAAAATAGCGGAACCACTGGAAAGGCAGGATCAGGACCAGACCGCAGAGCCGCCCGACGGCCTCGTTGATCCAGGGCGTTTTGAACGGTGTCTGATGGGTGCATTCGTGTTCCAGGGTGAAGAGAAAGACCAAGAGAATGCCATGAAGGATCAAGACGATGGGCCAGAGCGGCAGCGCGAACCCGATCCAGAGGCTTGTGGCCACGAGACAGCCGATTGTCGCGACCAGATGGCGCAGGCCCGCTTCATCCGAGCGTTCCGTAAGGTCGCGGCGATCTTCGGGCGAGAGAGAGGCGAGCAGAGCCTGATGATCCATCAGCCCGCCCTCGGGATGTCGAAGCCGGGCGCGGCGAGTTCAAACCCCTCGAACTGAAACCCGGGTGAAACGGTGCATCCAACAAGAGCCCATCCCTCTGGTGCTGCAGCGGCCTGCCAATGATCCTTGGGCACAATCAGTTGCGGCACTTGTCCTGCGCTGAAATCGGGCCCCAACACATGATCCGCCGCCGGCCCCGCATCGGTGGCGCTAATCGACAGGATCAGTGGTGTGCCTGCGTAGAAATGCCAAATCTCCGTGGCATCGACCCGATGCCAGTGGCTGCGCTCGCCCTGTTTGAGCAGGAAGTAGATGCAGGTGCCCGCGGGCCGCGCATCCGACGCCTCAATCCAGGTCTGACGATACCAGCCGCCCTCGGGATGCGGGGTTAGGTCGAGGCTTTCGATCAGATCATCCGGCGTCATCGGCCACCTGTTGCGCGAGGTCTTCAAAGTCCTGCGCAACATAATCCCAATCCCTGGTGGGCGCGAGATCGGTTTGCTGATCGGTCCCATATTCGGTCGGGCGCGGCACGAAGGCGGTTTTCAGACCGCAGGCGGAGGCCGCCTCCAGATCGTCATTATGGGCCGCGACCATCGTGATCGTCTCCGGCGACAGGCCCAAGGCGCGGCAGGAGGCCAAATAGACCTCCGGTTTTGGCTTGTAGTCTTGCGCAATCTCCGCGCCGACAATCGCGTCCCAGGGCAAACCACCGTAGCGCGCGAGCCGGGCCATCAGCGCGATGGAGCCGTTGGAGCAGGGGGCAATCAACCCATGGGGTCGCAGAGCATTCAACCCGGTCACGACATCCGGCCACGGGTCGAGCCTCTCCCAAGCCGCATTGAGGCTGTCCGGCGCCGACACCCCAAAGCGCTCCAGCACGATATGCAGGTTCTCCAGATGCAAATCGTCCAGCGCCACGTAACCCCGCCCGCCCGAGCGGATACGCTCCATCGCGGGCTGGTATTCGCCGCGCCACGCATCCGCGAAGGCGAGTGTGTCCACCTCCGGCAGAACCGCTGCCACGTCCCGCGCGACGGAATTGCGCCAATCCACACAGGTGCCGAAGACGTCGAAGATGAAGGCGCGTCTCATGCGCCGAAGCCAGGCGAGCCGCGATCTTCGGGGTGGCGGGCAAGGTGCTTCGCCTTGATCGTCTCCGAGGTGTCGCGGCTGCCGTCATGGGTCCAGCCGGGTGGCTGCACGGCGTAATTCAACCGGTCTTTCATGGAAATCCCGCGCTGCCCTATATCCTTGAACATCGCGATCCATTCATGAAAGGCGACCCGGAGCGGGTTGAACGTGCCGAGGTTCTGCACAAGCCCATAGTCGACTTTCTCCGCCTCCTGCTCAGGCACAAACGTGCCGAACATCTTGTCCCAGATGATGAAAACACCGGCATAATTCGCATCCAGATAGCGCGCATTGCGCCCGTGATGTACCCGGTGATGCGAGGGCGTGTTCATCACCGCCTCAAACCAGCGGGGCATTTTGCCAATGGCCTCGGTGTGGATCCAGAACTGATAGATCAGGTTCAGACCACCACAGAACAGCACGAGAGCCGGATGGAAGCCCAAAAGAACCAAAGGCGCGCGCACGATCATCATGAAGGTGAACGTGCCGGTCCGGGTCTGCCGCAGTGCCGTGGTTAGGTTGTAGTGCTGCGAGGAATGGTGGTTCACATGCGCCGCCCAGACCCAGCGGATGCGGTGGCCGAACCGGTGCACCCAGTAATACCGCAGATCGTCCAGCACGAAGCATAGCACGATCACCCAGATGGAGGTCCCCAGATCAAGCGGTGTGATCTCCCACAACACCATGAAAAAGCCCCAGGCGATGAAGCCCAGCAGGATGCCCGAGGCCACACTGCCTGCGCCCATGACCAGCGAGGTCACCGCGTCGCGGGTCTCATAGCGCCCGCCGCGACCTTTCGTGACGATCCAGAGAAGCTCGATCAGGATCGCGGCGATAAAGAACGGCACCGCCAGTTGGGTCACATCCGGATAGCTGATCTGATCAGTCATGCGGCCTCCAGTTTTTGACGCCAAAGGGCGCGGTCGGCTTCTGCGAGTTTCAAGGTCAGGCTTGGGGCGGTGAACTCCGCCAGATGCAGGGTCAATCCATCGGGATGCGCCGCAATCTCGGCATCATGGATCAGTCGCGCGGTCGTATCCGCGCCAAAACTCCAGACCAGCCCGGTGCCCTGATCGCTTTCGACAAGGGCCGAGCGCCCGTCCGCGCTGATCTGCGCCGCGCGGAAATTGTCGTCAGGAAAGGCGCGCAGCCAGGCCGCGTTGACGTCTGCCTCCGTCTTAAAGATCAGCGGCGCGGAGAGGCCTAGCACATGCAACAGCAGCGCAATCCCCGAAATGCCGCCAATGACCAGCACCAAGAGTATTTCCAGTGGCATGCCTTCCTCCGCGCGCCAAAGGCTACTGTCGGCGGAATTCAGCGTCAAAGCCGACGTCGCGGCAGATCAGAGATCGGTGCCGAAAAACCGGATCACATGGGCAAGGCGCGGGTCAAGCTCGTAAAAGGGCTCTGTCGGCGTCAGGCCGAGCTTGCCGTAAAGCGCGACGGCCTCGGTGAGATTGACCATCGTGTCTAGCACGAATTTGCGCTGTCCCGCGGCTTTCGCATCGGCGATGGCGCGGCGGAAGAGGGCGGTCGCCGCGCCTGAGCCCCGCGCCGCCTCGGTGACATAGACCCGCTTGATCTCCGTGACACCCGGCGCGACTTCGTGGGTCATCGCACAGCCGGTGATGGTCTCTGCGATTTCAGCCACATAGATCGCACCTTTCGGCGGCGCGTGTTTTTCCTCCAGCGAGGTCAGGAGGTCTTCGAAATCGGCCTTGGCGTAGTAATGCGCAACGAATTCAGGGATATCGGTCGAGCGTTCCACCAACACATCGCGATAGGCCCGGCACAGGTCCCGGACGCGCGGCATATCCTCCGGGCGCGCAGTTCTGATGATCAGATCAGGCATCGGACCTCGCCTCGACAAGATCGGCGTAGAGCAGGGTCAGCACGCAGAGACCAAACAGCGCGATGATGTCATGCACCGCGTAGCTCAGGACATACAGCACCGGTTGGCCATAGACGCTGTCGGTAACCATGAAACCTATTGCGGCCAAAACCGCGAAGAAAACCGACAAGCCAAAGATCGGACCGCGCAAGGCCCGCGTCGCATCACGGGATGCCGCGAAACTCATGCGTTCCCCCAGAGCCGCCGCGGGCAGGATCAGGCCCAGCCGGAACCCCACATAGTTCAGGACCGTCATGACCACCGCATAAAGCAGGTAAGTTGAGGTCGGCGTCACCTCCACGATCTCGTCCGCGTAGATGTAGTAGGACCAACTGTCTGCGACGATCCAGAGAATGAACACCGGTGCCGCCACGAAAAGGCCGATGAAAAAGATCGCGATCACGGCCATCACATAACGTCTGATTTCGCTCCCGCGAAACATCGGCACGAGGCCCGAGGGCCGCTCCTGTTTCAACCCGTAGCGATGCCAGGCCACAGCAATCCAGACCCAGCAGAGGACCGTGATGAACATCACCAGGGCGAAGATGAACGGCTCGCTCCAATGCGTCTGAGCGATGGGATCATCCGCGAAATCCGATACCGATTCTCCGTAATAGAGCAGTTCTGTCAAATGGAACGGAAACAGGCTGATGAGCCAGAGAACGAGGCAAATCTGCGCCGTCGCGATCACATCCTGCGTGATCAGCGCCCAGGCCCGCGTCAGATAGCTCAGGATCATCCTTTTAAGATCGACCGCCCGGCATATTCTGCCGTTTCACCCAGAGCTTCCTCGATGCGGATCAACTGGTTGTATTTCGCCAGCCGGTCAGAACGCGCCAGCGAACCGGTTTTGATCTGACCGCAATTGGTGGCTACGGCGAGATCGGCGATGGTGCTGTCTTCGGTCTCGCCGGAGCGGTGGCTCATCACATTGGTGAAGCCCGCGCGATGCGCCATGTCGACGGCGCGCAGGGTCTCGGTGAGCGAGCCGATCTGGTTCACCTTGACCAGCATGGAATTTGCGGAGTGGTTGGCGATGCCTTCTGCGAGGCGGACGGGGTTGGTCACGAAGAGATCGTCACCAACGAGTTGCACCTTGTCGCCCAAAAGCTCGGTGAGTTTCGCCCAGCCGTCCCAATCATCTTCCGACATGCCGTCCTCGATGGAGATGATCGGATAGTCACTCACCAGCGATTGAAGATAGGCGACATTCTCGTCACGCGTCAGGGTTTTTCCTTCGCCAGCAAGCACATAGTGACCGTCCTTGAAGTATTCCGTCGCGGCGCAGTCCAGTGCGAGATAGATGTCCTCGCCAGGTTTGTAGCCCGCCTTCTCGATGCTCTTCAGAATGAAATCGAGCGCGTCGCGGGTGGAGGAAAGGTTCGGCGCAAAGCCGCCCTCATCGCCAATGCCCGTGGACAGACCCGCCGCGGACAGCTCTTTTTTCAGCGTGTGGAACACTTCCGAGCCCATTTGCACCGCGCCACGAATGTCGGAGGCGGCGACCGGCATGATCATGAATTCCTGAATATCGATAGGATTATCAGCATGTTCGCCGCCATTGATGATGTTCATCATCGGCACTGGCAACACACGGGCCGAGGTGCCGCCGACATAGCGGTACAAAGGCTGCGTGGTGAAATCCGCTGCAGCTTTGGCAACGGCTAGCGATACGCCGAGGATCGCATTGGCGCCCAGGCGGCCCTTATTGTCGGTGCCGTCAAGCTCGATCATGATCTCGTCAATGGCCACCTGTTCGGTCGCGTCTTCGCCAAGCAGGTTCTCGGCAATTTCCCCGTTTACAGCAGCGACCGCTTCCAGCACGCCCTTGCCCATGTAGCGGCCTTTGTCGCCGTCCCGCTTCTCAACGGCCTCGTAAGCCCCGGTCGAAGCCCCCGAGGGCACGGCGGCGCGCCCCATCGTGCCATCTTCCAGAACCACATCGACCTCAACCGTGGGATTGCCGCGGCTGTCGAGAATTTCACGCGCATGGATGTCGATAATCGTGCTCATCGGGAGGCTCCTTGAGAAATAGGGGGCGGTTCTTCGGGTCTATAGGCCGGGTCCGGGGCGGGTGCAAGGAAGCGCCGTCACACCTGCGCTTTCTCCCGCCACAGCGTGTAAAGGCCAGACCCCACCGTGATCACGACCCCAAGGATCATCAATGCATCCAGGCTTTCGTCGAAGACCACAACCGCGAAGGCCAGCGCAAAGAGGATCCGCGAATAGCGGAACGGTGTGACGGCCCCCACATCACCCACGCGCATCGCCGCGGCAATGGCGAAATAGGCCACGCACAGGACCGCCACCGTGCCGCTCATCAGCACCCATTCCCATCCGCTCAACACAACCGGCGCGCCGCTGAAGGGCAGGGTGATCAGGATCAACCCCGCCGGGATCAGGACAAAGAGCGCCACCGCCGCGAGCACCTTGTTTGACAGCGATTTTGGCACTGCCCGCGTCGCAACATCCCGGATCGACAGGCCGATGACGCAGGCCACGGCCCAAAGCGAGGCTGGCGTGAAACTCGCGCTCCACGGCTGGATCACCAGAACCACGCCGACAAGTCCGACAAAGATCGCAATCCAGCGGCGCGGTCCCACATGGGCCCCCAGAAACATCGCCGTCATCACCGTGACCAGAAGCGGGTTTGCTTGCAGGATCGCCGATACAATGGAGAGCGGTGCAAGCGCGAGCGCGGTGACCACGCCAATGGTCCCGTAAAGCTCGCCAAAAATGCGCCAGAGGGACGCCTTGTGCCAAAGCGCCTTCCAATCCACAACCTCGCCCGACATCCGAGACCAAAATGCGAAGAAGACCCCGCCAAACAGGCCGATCATCGCGATGATCTGTCCCGGCGGCAGCCGTGCGGTCATCAGCTTGATGGTCACATCTGCCGTCGCAAAGGCCGCCATCGCCAAAACCATCCAGCCGATGCCTTTGAGATTGTCAGATGGGCTCACTCGGGCTTGGCTTTCACACCATAAAGCTCTAGCCGGTGGTCTTTAAGCGTGTAGCCCAGCCGTTTGGCGATCTTTTCCTGCAAGACTTCGATCTCGGGGTCGATGAACTCGATCACTTCGCCGGTTTGCATATCGATCAGGTGATCATGGTGGTCACGATCAGCATCCTCGTAGCGGGAGCGTCCATCGCCGAACTCGTGACGCTCCAGCAGGCCGCTCTCTTCAAAGAGCTTCACTGTGCGATAGACCGTGGCGATGGAAATCCCCGCATCAATGGCCGAGGCGCGGGCATGCAACTCCTCCACATCGGGGTGGTCGTCTGCTTCCTCCAGCACTTGCGCAATCACCCGGCGCTGCCCGGTCATGCGCAACCCCATCGCCGCGCTGCGTTCTGTGAGCGTTTGCGTCATAGAGCTTCATTAGCGCATATGTTGCGCAGGTCTCCAGTCCCGATTTGTCTTGACTTTCAATCCCCTGACCCCCAGATGCCTGCTAAGCGCTTACCCGGACATGCGGCGTGAGGACCGAAAGATCGGAACCGGCACGGGTCAGCAACATCACTTCCCCCTTTTTCACGCGAGTGGGCCCGGCAAGAACGCGAGGGAAAACCCGCGCACTGCCCCAATATTTGATCCCCCTGCCGTTGGCAGGGTGGTTCCCATGTCGAAAGGACATGTTTTGAATAAGTTCGAAGCGCTCGGGTTGAGCGCAAAACTCACCAAGGGTCTCGCGGCCCGCGGTCTGACAACCCCAACCCCGATTCAAGAAGAGGCGATCCCGATCATCCTGTCGGGCCGCGATGTCATGGGGCTGGCGCAGACCGGCACCGGCAAGACAGCGGCGTTCGGCCTTCCCATCATCCAGACGATCCTGAAATCCGGCGAGGCGGCGGCACCAAGGGGTGTGCAAGCCTTGATCCTCGCGCCGACGCGCGAGCTGGTAAACCAGATCATGGAGGCTCTGCGCGGCTTTCAGGGCAATGGTCATCTGAAGATCAACATGGTCGTCGGCGGCCAATCGATCAATCCGCAGAAAAAGCGGCTGGCCCGAGGGTCTGATATTCTGGTCGCGACACCGGGGCGTCTGATTGACCTGCTGGACCAGGGCGCGGTGCATCTGGGCGATGCCACCCATCTGGTCCTCGACGAGGCCGATCAGATGCTCGACATGGGTTTCATCCACGCCTTGCGCAAAATCGCGCCACTTCTGCCGGAGGATCGCCAGACACTACTGTTCTCGGCCACGATGCCAAAACTCATGGAAGAGCTTGCCGCGACCTATCTGAACCATCCCCGCCGCGTTCAGGTCGCAGCACCCGGCAAGGCGGCGGATAAGATCGATCAGGCCGTGCATTTCATCGCCAAGGCGGAGAAACCGGGGCTGCTGGTCGACTATCTCGACCAACACCGCGACGCTTTGGCGCTGGTCTTTGCGCGCACGAAACACGGGGCGGAGCGGTTGATGAAGACGCTTGATCGCAAGGGTTTCGCCGCCGGATCGATCCATGGCAACAAGTCCCAGGGCCAGCGTGATCGCGCTTTGGCGGCGTTCAAGGCAGGCGATCTGCGCATTCTCGTGGCCACCGATGTGGCGGCACGCGGCATCGACATCCCGCAGGTTGAGTACGTCTACAACTACGACCTGCCCAACGTGCCGGAGAACTATGTGCACCGCATCGGACGCACCGCGCGGGCGGGCTGCGAGGGGCAGGCCATCGCCTTCTGCGCGCCTGACGAGATGGGCGAATTGCGCGCCATCCAGAAGGTCATGAAGCGCGATATCCCCGTGATTGGTGGGCGTCCATGGGCCCGGGACGAGGAAGAAGAGAAGCCAAAGCGCGGTGGCCAACGCACTGCCGGTCACCCGGGCGGCAAACCCGGTGGGCGGCGGCGTGGAACGCCAAAAACAAGCGCTCCCTCCGGTCCTCCGAAACGCCGTCGCCATCGGCGTAGACGCGGGTCCGGCCCCAAGCACGCGGCCTGATTCCCATGCGCGTTATCTCGATTTTCCTCTGGGTATTCTCCGCCGCCTTCGCGGCGCTCTGGGCCTACGCCTATGCCTATGTTGGCGCCATGGCTTGCGGGTTTTCCGCCAATGACGGTCGCAATTGCACGATAAAGATGCCGTGGCAGCATAGCGGCGAGGACCTCACCTTGCTGGTGCTCGTCCCCGGCGCGATTTTTGCGGTTCTTGTAATCGTTGCGGTCATTGTCGGCCGCGTCGCTTCGCGTCGTGGCCAGTCACAGTCTCAGCTGTAAAGTGGCGGCACGCCGAAGCTCTCGTGGATTTCGTTGACCGTGGCATGGCGGATCCCAAGTGCCGTCGCCAATTCATGCAGGAACTTCGCTTCCGCCGGGTGATCGGGCTCAATCGCCATCACCGCCATTGAATAGACCTGGGTCTCGACCCCTTCCGGCGTGTCCTGCGCCAGCGCTTGGGCAGAGACCGGTTCGGACATCGCGTCCCGCACAAAGGCCATCTCTTCCGGCGTGGCGTCCTCACCGATGGTCGCCATCAGCGTCTGTTTCTCGGTGTCGTCGATCTCACCGTCGCACCGCGCGGCCATGATCATCGCACGGATCATCAGACCGGCGCTCTGTTCCGGTTCTGGCTCTTCCACCGGATTGTCCTGACTTAAAAGATCGGCCAGTGACCCGGCCGCGCCGTCATTGCCGGACCGTGCGGCGGCAAGCCCGCCCAGCATACCGGTGATGCCGCCCAGACCGCCCGCCGCGGCTCCGCCAGAGCCGAGCAGGCCGCCCGATCCACCGGACCCACCGGCACTTGCCATCTGGCCTTTCAACCCGTCCATCATCTTGCCCAGACCGCCGGATTGCTGGACCTTTTGCATCCCCTTCGCCAGCGCAAATCCAATCGCGACTTTGGTGACCATGTTCATCAATGACATCTCAAAAAATTCCTCTCTGCGGGTCAGTGGCCGAATGGCGCATCCTTGCATGAGGATCGCAAGGATCGCCACCCATTATGTGACAGCTCGCGCGACGCGGTTCTTAGGTACCGCAAAACGTGCGCGTGACCTGCTCCTGCTCCAGCGGAGCGGCTTGAAGATCGACATGATCGGGCTGATCGGTGAACGGATCGGTGAGCACGGCGTTAAGCCGCTCAAAGAGCGACAGATCGCCCTTCAGCCCCTCCTGAATCGCCTGCTCGATCCGGTGATTGCGGGGAATGAAGGCCGGGTTCACGCCCGACATCTGATCGTGATCCGGCGAGGTCACGCGATCCTTCCAGACATGCGCCCAGGCATCGAATGCGGTCGGGTCAACAAACTCGTCGCGTGCAGCACCTCCCGTCGCAATAGCACGGAAAGTGCGGGTGAAATCGGCCTGGTTCTCCGCCATGCGCGACAGCAGGTCCTGAACGAGCGTGATATCGCTGTCATCGTCCCCCGTTAGGCCGATCTTCGGGAAGAATGTCGCCTTCCAGGCGGTGGCATAAAGATCGCCGTAACGGCGCAGAACCTCCTCCGCCTGTTTCACGCTTTTGTCGGTGTCGTCGCCCATGAGAGGCAGCAGGGACGTCGCCAGTTGCGCGAGGTTCCAGACCAGAATTTGCGGCTGCGCCCCATAAGCGTAGCGCCCGAACTGATCGATGGAGGAGAAGACTTTTGCGGGGTGATAGGCATCCATGAAGGCGCACGGGCCATAATCGATGGTGATGCCGCCGATATGGGTGTTGTCGGTGTTCATCACGCCATGGATGAAGCCCAGCCCCATCCATTTCGCCACCAGTTTGACCTGCGCCTCCATCACTGCGTTCAGAAAGCCAAGTGCGTCGTCCTTGGCGAGACCCGGATAGTGACGCTCGATGGCAAAAGCGAGCAGCGTGGCCAGAGCCTCCTCATCCTCCTGCGAGGCGAAATACTGAAACGTGCCGACCCGCAGATGCGATGGTGCCACGCGGGTCAGGATCGCGCCCGGCAACGGGCCTTCTTCCCGCAGGATATCCTCGCCCGTCGTCACGGCGGCGAGCGCCCGGGTCGTTGGAACCCCAAGCGCTTGCATCGCTTCCGAGACCACATACTCGCGGATCACCGGGCCGAGCCAGGCGCGGCCATCCCCCATGCGGGAATAGGGCGTCTGGCCCGAGCCTTTCAACTGAATGTCCCAATGGCGTCCGTCCGGGCCTTGCACTTCGCCCAAGAGATGCGCGCGACCATCGCCGAGGCGGGGTGACCAGCCGCCGAACTGATGCCCGGCATAAACCTGGGCAATCGGGCTTGCGCCGTCGGGCATCGCATTGCCGGCCAGCATGGCAAGCCCGTCTTCGGAACGCAGCCATCCAGGATCAAGCCCCATCTCAGACGCCAGCCCGTCATTCACCGCGAGGCTCCTTGGTTTCCGCACCGGGATCGGGTCGAGACGGGTGTAAAACCGCTCCGGCAGGCGTGCATAAGAGTTGTCAAAGGCTGGACTGGCCATCTTCACATCCCGTTAAGGTTAACGCGCCACCGTTCCGGCTTCATTCTGGCAAAAATACTCATTTTCCAACAGTTACAACCGTGCGATCCGCTCGGTGAGGAGCGCGAAGAACCCCTCCGCGTCCAGATCGCCCATGAACATCGCATTGGCCGGACGATCCGTGACATGCCACCAATCGGCGACCGACATGCCAAGCGTCAGGTTAGAACCGGTTTCAATCTCGACATTCACCTTGCGACCGGAAAAGAGCCCCGGGTTCAAGAGATAAGCGATGACACATGGATCATGCAGCGGCGCGCCCTCGGAGCCGTATTTCTCCTTGTCGAACCGCTCGAAGAAATCGGTCCATTCAGCGACCATTCGGCCTGGTTCCGTACCCAGATCGCGAAAGGCCTCAACGCGGGGGCGGGTGGTCAGAGCTTTGTGGGTGACATCGAGCGGCATGACAGTCAGCGGAACACCTGATTTAAACACGATTTCAGCGGCTTCCGGGTCGACATAGATGTTGAACTCAGCCGAGGGCGTGATGTTGCCAACCTCGAAATAGGCCCCGCCCATGAGCACGATTTCCGCAACTTTCTCGATGATATCCGGTGCGCGCATGAAGGCAGTGGCGATGTTGGTGAGCGGTCCCAGCGGGCAGAGGGTCACCGCCCCTGATGGGGCGTCTCGCAATGTCTCGATGATGAACTCCACACCGTGTTGCTCTTGCAACGGCATGCTCGGATCAGGCAATTGCGGACCATCGAGCCCGGTCTTGCCATGCACATGCTCCGCCGTGACCAGCTTACGCCGCATCGGCGCGTCGCAGCCCGCAAAAACCGGCACATCAGGCCGCCCGGCCAGTTCGCAGACAATGCGCGCATTCCGCTCTGTCAGCGGCAGGGGCACGTTGCCCGCCACCGCCGTGACACCGAGAACTTCCAGCTCGGGCGAGGCCAGAGCCAGAAGGATTGCCACCGCATCATCCTGGCCCGGATCGGTGTCGATGATGATCTTGCGTGCGCTCACAGCGGGCGGACTTTCAACTGTGTCAGCCGGTTTTCGGATTTGTCGGCAACTTCGAACCGGTGCCCGTGGAAGGCAAAGACCTGGCCCACTTCGGGGATCGACTGCGCCTCGTGGATCACGAGGCCCGCGACGGTGTTCGCTTCTTCATCGGGCAGGGACCAATCCGCCGAGCGGTTGAGGTCGCGGATCGTCATCGCGCCATCCACCACGTAAGAGCCATCTTCTGCTGTTTCCAAAGCCACCGGTTCCGGAGCGTCGAACTCATCGGTGATTTCACCGACGATCTCCTCAAGAATATCCTCCAACGTCAGAAGACCCTGCAAGGCACCATATTCATCCACCACCAATGCAAAGTGGGTGTGCTGGCGCAGAAACTGCCGCATCTGATCTTCAAGTGTCGTGGTTTCGGGCACAAAATATGGTCTACGAACGACGTCCATCACATTGAAATCGCTCAAATCTCCGATGATACCGTTCGGCCCGCGCACCAGCTTGTCCACAGCCCGCAGCAAATCCTTCGCATGCGCCACACCAACGATGTTCTCCGGCTCATCCTTGTAGACGGGCAGCCGTGTATGACGGGATTTCAGACACTGGCTGAGGATGTCCTCCGCCGGATCGTCCGCATTGATCATCTCGATCTCGGAGCGGTGGAGCATGATCTCCTCCACATCCCGGTCGCCCAGATCGAGCGCGCCGAGCAACCGATCGCGCTGATCCTTTTCGACCACACCTTCCTGATGGCCAAGCGCCAGCGCACCAGCGATCTCCTCATGCACCGACAGGATATGGCTGTCGGGATCGGTCTCGACGCCCACAAGTCGCAGCATGCCGCGCACCAGCATGCGCACGAAGCTCACCACAGGCGCGAAAATCCGCACCACGATGGAAATCGGGGCCGCGACGCGCGAGGCTGCGGTTTCCGCATTGGTGATCGCGTAGGTTTTGGGCAGCACCTCGGCAAAGATCAGCACGAAAATCGTCATAATCATCGTCGCCAAGGCCACGCCTGAATCGCCGAAGATCCGCGTCAGAAGTGCCGTCGCCAGCGATGTCGCGAGGATATTGACGAGGTTGTTGCCCAGAAGCACTGAGCCGATCAGCCGCTCATTGTCCTCGGTGATTTTCAAGGCTCTTGCCGCACCGACCGACCCTTTGTCGGCCTTCGAGCGTAATTTGCCGCGCGAGGCGGCGGTCAACGCGGTCTCGGAGCCTGAGAAGAAACCGGACAGAACGAGCAGGCCCAGAATGGCGCCGGATGTCAGCCAAAAGGCGCCGTCGAGCAAAGAAGAAGGGTCGTCCATCGCGGTGTGTGGGTCTCTCAGTAACTAGATTACCAATCGGTTATGGGGCTCGTGGGCCTTGGCTTCAAGGGCAGGGACGACGAATCTACGGCGGCTGTGACGTCTGCTCTGGGCTCAAGTCTCGGCCAGAGGGTGCTTTTCGAGCACGAGTTCCTTCAGGCGCTCGTCCAGCACATGGGTGTAAATCTCGGTCGTTGAGATATCGGCATGGCCCAGCATGGTCTGGATGGCGCGCAGATCAGCACCACCGGCGAGCAGGTGGGTGGCAAAGGCGTGGCGCAGGGTATGCGGGCTGACGCTCTCTGGCGAGATACCGCCATGGACCGCCAACTCCTTGATCAGCATGTAAAATCTGTGTCGGGTCAGATGCCCCGCCTTTCCGCGAGAGGGAAAGAGAAAGCGGGACGCCCCGTGCCCTTTGGCCTCACGATCCGCTTCGATCTCGTCCCGAACGGTGATCCAGGCCGCCAGCGCATCACGGGCAGAGGGCGCCAGCGGAACCAGGCGCTCCTTGTCGCCCTTGCCCTTGATCAGCAGCATGCTCGGATCGCCCCGCGCGGCTGCCACGGGCAGGGAGACGAGTTCGGAGACGCGCATGCCTGTGGCATAAAGCAGCTCCATCAGGCAGGTGTTGCGCAGCCGGTCCTGTTTCGAACGACCCGAATGCTGGGCCGCATCCATCAACCGGTCAACCTCTTCTAATGTCAGGGTTTTTGGCAAGGCGCGCGCCTTTGCCGGGCCTTTGATCTGGATCGCGGGATTATCGTCGCGCCAGCCTTCCTCATAGGCAAAGCGGTAGATCTGCTTGATCGCAGACAGCCGCCGCGCACGGGTGGATTGCGCCAACCCTTCGGCTTCGCAGGCGATCAGATAGGCTTCGATATCCTCGCGCGTGGCGGTGGTGAAATCGCGCTTCTGATCCTCCAGCCAGCCAAGCACCGCTTTCAGGTCGCGCGCATAGGCGAGAAGCGTGTTTTCCGAGGCGTCCAGTTCCGCGGCCTGCGCGTCGAGAAACGTCTCGATCCAGCGCAGCATATTGGCGGGTCCGCTCATGTGGACTGGCCGGACAGCAATAAAAACAACGCGGTACGGCGGGTGAGGTCGGTCAGCGACAGCGCGCGAAAAACCGAAAGCGCAGCCTCGACGGAGGCGGGATCTGAGCGCGCCCCGTCTTCAAGCAGCGCCGCGGCTTTCAGGAACGCCGCGCCCAATTCGCGGTCTTTCAACATTTCCGTGAAGTCGGGCGGCGGTGTTGCGCGGAACCCGGCGATGACAGCGTTGCGCAACGCGCTGTCGGCGCTTGCGGGCATCGGCCCGCCAGTGGCAATCGCTTTGAGCAGCGGGTCGGAGGATTTCCCGGCCAACGCCTCATAGTCTAGCGACAACAGGCCCATCCGCGCGACGGTATCGGTCAGACTGTCGGGCACGGGCGCTGTGACCAGTTCGGGGCCAAGCAGTTCGGCAAAGGTCGCTTCCAGCCCGGCACGGCGCGCGGCGCGCATCAGACCGGGCAGGGCGGTTTGGATTTTCTCGCCATCACCGGCGTCCAAGGCCTTTTGCACGTCCTGCCAGGCGGCCACCCGGTCCCAAACCCCGCCCGATGCAGCAGGCGAGCGTTCCCCATAAATCGCTGCGAGACGGTCTGGCGGGATGGCGGTGGCCCGCGCGAGACGTTCGGCGGCTGAGATGCGCGCCTTCCATCCCTCGTTTTCGCTGAGCGAGGCAAAAGCAAAAGCGTTCGGAAGCCCGCCCAAGGACAGCGGTTCGCCAATGGCCTCGTGCATCCGGAAATTCAGCGGCGTGATCCGCTCCGGGATTGGCAAAAACGGTGCGCCTTCAAAGAGTTCGGGGTCCAGGAACCGCGCCAGAAGCGCATCTTCCTGCGCGGTGATCAATCCCAGCGCGCGGCCCGTGTTCAAGGTTAACGCCGCTGCGTCCCAGTCCCCGGCGCGGGCCAGACAGAAGATGCGCGCCGGGTAGGTCGGTGCCAGATCGGGTGTCTGCAGCATGTGGCGGCAGGGCGCCTCTTCCGCCCCGGTTAGAAGGCTCACGTCAAACCAGCGGGAGAACAGGCGCGGATCGTCCTTGGGGCCTGCCCGCACCAGCAAGGCTTCGGCCTGCTCCAGCGCGCCGAGCTTCAAAAACCAGTCGATGCGGGCGAGGAAAAGTTCGCCGCGTCCGACCGCATCCACCGGAGCGTCAAGCTCGGTCAGCATCACTTCCTGGAGGAATTCCAGCAATGGGCGGGGCAGATCGTTGCGCAGGGCGCCGAGCGCCCGCGTTAACTCTTTTGTGGGTGTTGGCCCCCAGAAATCTGACGGCAACCCGGTGCGTCCTGCTGACAAAATGCCGACCGCATCGACATCCGGTGCGTCGAGCGTCGTCGTGACAATGGCGGTGGGCAACGCATTGGTGCTGACATCGTTGGGCTGGGCAGTGACCTGAGGCGGTTCGCGCACGACATCCGAGAGCCAGTCAATGGCCGATAGCGGTTCGCCCGGCTCGGTGTCCTGCGCCAGAGCGCCCGGGCCAGAAAGTAGAAAACCGAAAAGAAAACAGACTGCTAGCTGCCTAGTTTGCATCCAGATCGACCGGCTTATTCACCTCAACACGACTTGGGGACAAGTCGCCGAAATAAGCATAGCCGATAATGCCGAGAATGCCCAACAGGATCAAAAACATCAGCAGTTTGAACAGGCGACCCATCAGATTCCGGCCTCAACTTTCGTCTCTCTTGTGGGTCCCTTGCGCCCGCCGATGATTCATATATGCACTTTGTGGCAATATCACGCCATCCCGACGAAAAGCCGAAAATTTGAGCAAAACCACGCCGCCAGACAAGCTGATATTAACCAAACCGGTCGTGCTCGTGGGCATGATGGGGGCGGGAAAGACAGCGATTGGCAGCGCTCTGGCGCGGCGTTTGGGGGTCAGTTTCATCGACAGTGACGATGAGATCGTGAAAGCCGCGAATATGTCGATTGCCGAGATTTTTGAACGCGATGGCGAGGCATTTTTCCGCAAACGCGAGTCCGAGATACTCGCGCGGCTGCTCGAAAGTGCGCCTGCGGTGCTCTCCACCGGGGGCGGCGCGTTTCTGCAGGAGCAAAACCGCGCTTTGATCGAAGATCACGGCGTGTCGCTGTGGCTCAAAGCAGAGCTGGACCTGTTGTGGAACCGCGTGAAGCACAAGAACACGCGCCCGTTGCTGCGCACAGAGAACCCGCATCAGACGCTCTCAGAGATTTTCCACGCCCGCCAGGATATCTACGCCCTGTCGCAGATCTGGGTGGAGGCGGACGCGTCCTATTCCATTGAGCAGATGGTCGACCAAGTGCTTGCCGCCCTTGTGAAAAACGGCATCGTGACCCGTCCGGAGGCCGCATGAGCGTAACCGTGCATGTACCGCTCGGGGACCGGGCCTATGACATCAGGATCGGCGCTGGTCTGCTGGCGCAAGCAGGCGATCTGATTGCGCCGCATCTGGCGCGTCCGCGCGTGGCGATTGTTACCGATACGATCGTGGGTGCCAAACATCTCGCGGCGCTGGAGCGCGCGTGCTCGGGAGCGGGCATCGCCACGGTCTCAAAGACCCTTCCCGCCGGTGAAGCGACCAAAAGCTGGGCCCATCTGCAAGAGGTCGTCGAGTGGCTAATTTCTGAGAAAATTGAGCGAAATGATACGGTTATCGCCTTTGGCGGAGGTGTGATCGGCGATCTTGTGGGCTTCGCCGCAGCGATCCTGCGGCGCGGCGTGCGGTTCGTGCAAATGCCGACCTCGCTTCTGGCGCAGGTCGACAGTTCGGTCGGCGGCAAGACCGCGATCAACTCGCTCTCGGGCAAGAACCTGATCGGGGCGTTTTATCAGCCGAAACTTGTGCTGGCGGATGTTTCGGTGCTGGAGACGCTGGCATCGCGCGATTTTCTCGCGGGCTACGGCGAGGTCGTAAAATACGGGCTTCTCGGTAACGCCGGTTTCTTCGAATGGCTTGAAGAAAACGGGCCTGCTCTGGCCGCGGGTGATGTCGAGAAACGCATTGAAGCGGTGCGGGTGTCCTGCCAGATGAAGGCCGATATCGTCGCGCGGGATGAAACCGAGCAGGGCGATCGCGCACTTTTGAACCTAGGCCACACCTTCTGCCACGCGCTGGAGGCCGCGACTGGTTACTCTGACCGGCTTCTGCATGGCGAAGGCGTCGCCATTGGTTGCGCTCTAGCCTTTGAGACCTCGTCCCGCTTGGGGCTGTGTTCGCAGGAGGATCCCAGCCGGGTACGCGCGCATCTCAAGGCCATGGGGATGAAGACCGATCTGGCCGATATTCCGGGCGATTTGCCGTCAGCCGCAGAGCTCGTGGCGCTCATGGGGCAGGACAAAAAAGTGATCGAAGGCCGTCTGCGCTTCATCATGGCCCGTGGCATTGGCGCGGCGTTTGTCACCGAAGATGTCGACCCGGATGTCGTGACAAAGGTGCTTGAGGATGGTCTGGCAAGCCGTTGATTAATTGAACCTTATCACCAGTCCGTGCTTGTCTTCACGATCAAAACCGACGGACTCATAAAACCCAAGCGCGCCGCGCTTCCGGCCCGTCAAAAGCATGATCTTGTAGACCTTCTCGTCACGCGCCTTGTCGATGGCGGATTGCATCACGCGCCGTCCGACACCGCGCAGGCGCCAATTTTCTGCGGTGGCGACATTTTCGATGAGGGCATAGGGCCGACCACCCCAGGTGACATTGGGCAGGATATGCAGTGTCACCATGCCGACAACGCGGCCATCGGCAAGGGCGCCGTGGATCGTGGTCCCGGGATGCTCCATCACCGCGAGAATATCACCGCGCTGCGCGGTTTTGGGCCCGAATGTCAGCTCGTTATAGAGATCAACCAGGCCGTCCGCGTCCTGCGGTGTCAGCGGGCGAACGGTCAGTGGTGCGTCTTCAGAAGGGGATTTCATCATCCATATCGCCGGCCGGAGCCGTTGGAGAGGAGGCAGGTCCGCTGTCATACCCGGCATCATATCCGCCGCCGCCACCGCCGCCGAAATTGCCGCCACCGCCATCGCCGCGGCCATCGAGCATGGTCAGCTCTGATTTATAGGGACGCAGCACGACTTCGGTCGAATAGCGGTCCTGACCGGATTGATCCTGCCATTTGCGGGTCTCAAGCTGGCCCTCGATATAAACCTTTGAGCCCTTCTTCAGATATTGTTCGGCCACGCGGGCGAGGGGCTCGGAGAAAATCGCCACCGAATGCCATTCCGTGCGCTCGCGGCGCTCGCCGGTATTGCGGTCTTTCCAGTTTTCCGACGTCGCAATGCGCAGATTGCACACTTTGCCGCCATTCTGGAACGTGCGCACCTCCGGATCGCGCCCAAGATTGCCGATCAGAATGACTTTGTTGACTGAACCTGCCATGTGACTTCCCCCGATTCCTGTATGTTGGGTGAGACTACATGAACCAAACAGGGTTAACGAGAGACAAACGTCGCGCGGAAACGCGCCGATCAAGCCTCGGGGCTGGTCTAATCTACGTTTTCGGCTATAGTCCGCCAAAAGAAAACATGAGCGGTAAGGTCATGCGGTATTTGGTGGGGTTCGGTCTGGTTTTGGCATTGGCAATGCCCGTGGCAACACCCGTGGTCGCTGAGGGCCTGTCGGTCACAAAATCCACATCCAACAGAGCAAAGGTTTTTCGATCACAGGCGCAGCTTCTGGATGGGCGTTTGTCGAACCAGTACAAGGCCTCGGTGCGGCTGCAGCCCGGCAAGAAGAATGTCAAGATTGCCTCCGCCAGCACCACGATCCCGCGCTATCGCGGGTCGTATCGCGGGACCTATCTGCCGGTCGCCAAGAACATGGCGCGCAAACATGGCATCCCGGAGGATCTGTTCCTACGGCTTGTGCAGCAGGAAAGTGGGTGGAAGCCCGGTGCGGTGTCCCACAAGGGCGCGATTGGTTTGGCCCAGCTGATGCCTGGCACGGCGCGCAAACTGGGTGTTAACCCACGCGATCCGCGCCAGAACCTTGAAGGCGGCGCGCGCTACCTGAAGATGATGTATCGCAAATTCGGGTCCTGGCGCTTGGCGCTGGCGGCTTACAACGCGGGGCCGGGGGCGGTTGAGAAATACAACGGCGTGCCGCCCTATCGCGAGACCAAGAACTACGTGCGGAAAATCCTTGGCAGTTGATTTCGAATTGGCTTCGCCAATCCGACCGGGTGGGGGACCAGTCCCCCACACCCCCTGGAGTATTTTTGGACCAATGAAGGGGCGAGGCGGGCCCGGAAGGGCGCGATGAGCGGCCGGTCAGTCGGCCCAGTCGGGTGGGCGTTTTTCCAGGAAGGCGGCGATGCCTTCCTCGGTGTCGCGGTAGCTCATATTTTCGATCATGACGTCACCCGTGAAAGCGTAGGCCTGCTCGACAGGCATCTGGAGCTGTTCATAAAACGCATGCTTGCCGATTTTCACCGCCGCACCGAGTTTTGAGGCGAGGGTACCGGCGAGGGACTGCGTCTCCTCTGTAAGCGCATCGGTGGTCGCGACGCGGTTGATCAGGCCCAACTCGCGGGCGCGGGCGGCAGAGATAAACTCCCCGGTCGTCAGCATCTCAAACGCTTGTTTGGTCGGGACATTTCGGCTCAGCGCGACCATTGGTGTCGAGCAGAAGAGGCCGATATTCACGCCATTGACGCCGAACTTCGTATCCTCGGCGGCAACGGCAAGATCGCAGGAGGCCACCAATTGGCAACCGGCGGCGGTGGCGATGCCATGAACCTGCGCAATGACCGGTTGCGGCATCTTGCGGATCGTCAGCATCATCGCGGCACAGCGGTCGAATAGGTCCTTGAACGCCGAAGCGCCGCCATCCTCGGATTGGCGCTTGCCGGTCATTTCCTTCAGGTCATGCCCGGCGCAAAACGCCTTGCCCGCGCCCGAGAGAATGACGGCTTTGATCGTCCGATCCGCCGAAATCGCATCGAATTCACTTTGAAGCGCCGCGAGCATCGCATCAGACAGCGCATTCAGTTTGCCCGGGTTGTTCATCGTCAAATGCGCAACTGACGCTGCGTCACGGCGCAAAAGGATCGGCTCGCTCATCTTGTCACTCTCCCTTGGACGCCTGAGACTATGTCGCAAAGCGGAGCAGGGGGAAAGCCATGGACCTGAAAATGGGCATTCCGGAATTGAAGGAGTTCCTGAAGCAGGAATTCACGCAAGTGGCGGATGATTTTGAGTTCGTCTCCGTGGCGCCTGAGGCCGTGATCATGGCCCTGTCAGCCTCCGAAAAACACCTGCGCCCGGGCGGCACAGTGTCAGGTCCCTCCATGTTCGGGCTTGCCGATGTTTGCGCCTATTTCTGCATCCTGTCGCGGCTTGGCCCAGTTGCACTGGCGGTGACCACCAATTGTTCGATCGACTTCATGCGTAGGCCAGCACCGGGGCGGATTCTCTGCCGTATGGAGCTTTTGAAGCTCGGACGGGCTTTGGCGGTGTGTGAGGGGCGTATCTTCTCGGAAGGGCTTGAAGACAAACCTGTCGCGCGTGCAAGCCTGACGTATTCAATTCCACCAAAAGAGATGTGGTAAAATATTACCTATATTGCACACGATTGAATTTAAAAGATATTTTGTGATCGACGGTTGTTGACGCCAGCCCAAAAATCCGTAGAACAGCGCCATCCACGAGCGGCAAAGGCCGCTTTTCTTTGTTCTTAAGGACGAGACATGAAAACCTATACCGCCAAACCCGGCGATATTGACAAGAAATGGATCCTGATCGACGCCGAGGGCG
>JANQRE010000003.1 GCA_028284705.1 Paracoccaceae bacterium
GGCGGCGGGTCTAAACACTGGCGGGCTCGTCACCGGCTATCGTGGCTCTCCGCTTGGCGCTGTCGATTTGCAACTGATGCGGGCCGAGAAATATCTGGCAGAGGCCGATATCACCTTCCAACCGGGCCTCAACGAGGACCTTGCGGCCACGGCCCTTTGGGGCTCCCAGCAAGCCGAGTTGCGGGGCGAGGGGCGCTTCGATGGCGTCTTTGGCCTCTGGTATGGCAAAGGCCCCGGCGTCGACCGCTCCGGCGATGTGATGCGCCACGCCAATATGGCCGGATCCTCGCCCCATGGCGGTGTGCTGATGGCGATGGGCGACGATCACACCGGCGAAAGTTCCACAACACTGCACCAGTCCGACTGGGCCATGGTCGATGCCTATATGCCGGTCCTGAGCCCGGCAGGGGTGCAGGAAATCCTCGATTTCGGCCTCTATGGCTGGGCGCTGTCGCGCTATGCGGGCGTCTGGTGCGGTCTGAAACTGATGAAGGACACGGTGGAGGCCACCGCCGTCGTTGACGGTCGTCCAGACCGGATGTCGTTTACATTGCCCGAGATGGAACTGCCCGAGGGTGGCTTGAATATCCGTCTGGCAGACACGCCGGTCGCGCAGGAAGCGCGGATGATTGACTGCAAGAGGTTCGCCGCGGAAGCCTTTGCAAAGGCAAACAAAATCGATGGCCGTAAACTCGGGAAAGCCGGTGCAAAGATTGGCTTTGTCGCGGCAGGTAAGAACTGGCTCGATCTGGTTCATGCGCTATCCCTGCTGGGCATTGACGAGGACGCCGCCGAGCGGCTTGAGATCACGACTTACAAGGTCGGCCAGGTCTGGCCGCTCGACATGGACAGTTTCCACGATTGGGCCGAGGGGCTCGATCTGATCGTTTGTGTCGAGGAGAAACGCAAACTGATCGAGGTGCAGGCCAAAGAAGCGATCTTCGAGGATCGTCGCGGTCGGCGCATCTATGGCTGGCACAAGGGAGATTCCTGGGAACACGGGCGCAGGTTGGAATTGTTCCCGACACGTTTTGCGCTCGATCCAATTGATATTGCAGAGAAACTCGGCACGATCCTGATTGAAGAGGGGCGCGGGACGGAGCGCATCAAGGCCGGTCTTGCGCAACTACAGGAGGCGCGCCGAGCCGACAATGCCGAAGAGATCGCCGCCCGCTTGCCCTATTTCTGTTCTGGCTGTCCCCATAACACATCCACCAAAGTTCCCGACGGCAGTCGCGCTTATGCCGGGATCGGCTGTCACTACATGGTGCAGTGGATGGACCGCGAGACGGTCGGGTTCACCCATATGGGCGGCGAGGGCGCGAACTGGATTGGCGAGGCGCCGTTCTCCACCCGCGATCACGTGTTCCAGAACCTCGGCGATGGCACCTATAACCATTCCGGTGTGCAGGCGATCCGGGCCGCACTTCTGAACGACACCAACATCACCTACAAAATCCTCTACAACGACGCGGTGGCAATGACCGGCGGGCAGCCCAATGATGGTGGCCTCGACGCGCCGCAGATCGTGGCGGAGTTGCGCGCCATGGGCGTGAAAGATGTGGTCGTGGTTTACGACGACAAGGAAGACGTGGATTTCAAGCGCTTCCCATCCGACGTTGAAAAACACGAGCGCAAGGACCTATTGCGTGTTCAGGAAAGGTTGAGCAAAACCAAAGGTGTAACAGCCATTGTTTACATCCAGACTTGCGCGGCTGAGAAACGCCGTCGCCGCAAGCGCGGGCTCTTCCCGGACCCAGACAAACGGGTCTTCATCAATACGGATGTCTGCGAAGGCTGCGGCGATTGCGGCGTGCAATCGAACTGCGTCTCCATCGTCCCGGTCGAGACGGAACTGGGCCGCAAGCGGGCGATCGACCAATCCTCCTGCAACAAGGATTTCTCCTGCGTGAACGGGTTCTGCCCCTCCTTCGTCACCATTGAAGGCGCAAAAATCCGCAAGGAGGCGACAAAAGAGTTGGAGATCGGCGAGTTGCCTGATCCCGACCTGCCCGAAATCGACGGCACCTACAACGTGGTCATCACAGGGGTCGGCGGCACCGGCGTTGTGACCATCGGCGCGGTCATGGCCATGGCCGCCCATATCGACGGCAAGGGTGCGGGCATGATGGAAATGGCGGGCCTCGCTCAGAAGGGCGGCGCGGTGCATATCCACTGCCGCCTGGCCGAGAAACCCGACGATATCTCCGCCATCCGGGTCGCCACAGGCGAGGCGGATGCACTGATTGGCGGCGATCTGGTCGTCTCCGCCGGGACAAAAACCCTTGGGCTGCTATCCCCGACACGCGCGGGAGCGGTGGTGAACAGTCACGAGATCATCACCGGCGATTTCACCCGCAACACTGAGTTCTCGCTACCCTCAGACCGCCTGACACTCGCTCTGCAATCGCGAATGGGCGAGCGTTTGCAGACCTTCGATGCCTCCGATCTGGCGAAAGCGGTCCTGGGTGACTCAATCTTCTCCAACATGATCATTTTCGGTGCCGCTTGGCAGCGCGGGCTGGTGCCATTGACCCTGGACGCGATCAAACAAGCCATCGAGTTGAACGGCGCTGCGCCTGAGAAGAATCAACGTGCCTTCGAGATCGGTCGCTGGGCCAGCCTGAACCTAGAGGATGTCGCACGCCTGACTGAGAACAAGGTGACCGAACTGCCCAAGTCTTTGAAATCAAAGATCGATTTCCGTGCGGATCATCTGGCGAAATACCAGTCGCCACGTCTTGCCAAACGCTACCGCAAATTCGTTGAACAGTTCAGCGATGAACGTCTGCAGGAGGCGGTGGCGAAGGGCTATCACAAGCTTCTAGCCTATAAGGACGAATACGAAGTCGCGCGCCTGCATCTCGAAACCGAGGCCAAAGCGCGGACGGAATTCGATGGCGATCTGACGCTGACCTATCATCTCGCACCGCCGATCTTCTCCAAGGCAGGCGCAGATGGTCGGCCCGAGAAGAAGGAATATCGCGCGATGGCGCCGCGGCTGTTCCGCGTGTTGGCGAAAATGAAAAGCCTGCGCGGCACGCCGCTCGATCCCTTTGGCTATTCCGCGGAGAGACGTATGGAGCGACGCCTCATCAAGGAATATGAGCGCGATCTAAAGGGTCTCACCGATCCAGATCCGCAGGCGCTCGACGCAGTTGTCGCGCTGGCCGAATTGCCGCTTCAAATCAGAGGTTTTGGACCGGTGAAGGAAGACAACGCCAGGAAAGCGGCTCTGCGGCGGGAGGAGCTGAAAGCCGCGATTGCCAATCCGGCGCAGGCCAAAGCGGCGGAGTGATCAGACCTTCTCCACCGTGTACGCAACGTGAGTTTCAGCCTCGGTGGTCGAAACCAGCTTAATCCCGCTCTCCGCACAAAAATGCGGAACATCCACGAGAGCGGCAGGGTCATCGGCCAGAAGCGTGATCTGATCGCCCGCCGCCAAAGGCTTCAGCCGCTTGCGTAGCTTCAGCACGGGCAGGGGGCACAACAGGCCGATGGCGTCGATGGTCTCGCTCATGGGCCGTGATCTATGGGCCACGGGGGCCTATGTCCAGCAGGCTACGGACCTTACTTTCGCCCAAATCCGTGGATAGCTTTGCCAAAAGGTTAATCTGTGGCGCAACACATGGGCGATGAGCAGTCCAGAACGGTGAAACGGCGCCGGGTCTTCTACATTCCCGGCTATGATCCGATTCATCCCCGTCGCTACCGAGAGCTCTACCGGAAAGAGAGCGCTAAACAGGCTGAAATCTCGAACTACACCATTGATCTCAAACCCAAGAAGGGCGACGGACCCTATGGCTGGTCTGTGACGGCAAAGATCGATGGCGTCGAAACGGAAGCCGAGTTTGAGGTGCTTGTCTGGTCCGATATCGTGCGCGCCTCGATGTCGAACTCGATCCCCGCGACCTATCTGCAACTGGTCCGCACGGCCTGGACTTACATTGTCTCCGGCGCCCTCAGACGTCTCATGTGGCTGCGCAAAGGCCCGGTGATCGCAGCACTCTATCCCGTGGGCATGTTGCTTTTGCAACTGATCCTTGCGCTGATCGCGGCGCGTGTTCTGGGTGGCGGATTGAAGGGCGGTTTGGACGTGCTCCTGCCGTTTTTGCCCGGCTCGGTCACCTTGGGCCTGGGCTGGGCCGCGGCCGTGATCATTTTCGTCATGTTGCTCAGGTGGTTCAAAGCCAAGGACAACAAGCTCTTCGCCTATTACCTGATGCATGACTACGCCTATTCCGCGCGCTATGGCGGGGCGAATCCACCGGAATTGGAAGCCCGGATGGAGGAGTTTGGCGCGCTGATTTCCGCGGCTCTCGCCACGGACGTGGATGAGGTTCTTGTGGTCGGGCATTCCTCGGGCGCGCATCTTGCGGTTACAATCCTGGCGGATCTGATCCGTAAGGGCCGCGTGACTGAGGCCGGGCCCAAACTCAGCTTTCTGGCGCTCGGTCAGGTCGTTCCCATGGTCTCTTTTCTACCAAAAGCCAGAGAGTTACGCGGCGATCTTCATTTCCTAGCAACCCGCGATGAGGTCACCTGGATCGACGTCACAGCCCCCGGCGATGGCTGCGCCTTTGCGCTTTGTGATCCCGTGGCCGTCTCCGGCGTCAAACCGGAAAACCAACGCTGGCCGCTCGTCTTCTCCGCCGCCTTCACACAATCGCTCAGCCCCGAACGCTGGCAGGAACTGCGCTGGCGGTTCTTTCGCCTGCATTTTCAGTATCTCTGCGCCTTTGATCGCCCGAAAGACTACGACTATTTCCAGATCACCGCAGGCCCCAAGACCCTGCGCGACCGCTATGAAGGGCGACCTCCCTCCCGATCCCGGATTGACGAGCCTGCCTCGGGCTATACGGATATGGCATGACATTGCCTCCGAAACCGCCCGCGCGGCCTGAAAAAGTCTCGTTCCTGCGCTATCTGCGGCTCTTCCGGCAGGACATCCTCTCTGCACAACCGGCAAAGCTCTATCGCGCCTGGATGGCCGAATACCGCACGCCGTTTTTCACGAGCTACATGATCAATCAACCGGAGCTGATCCGGACCGTACTGAACGAGCGGCCCGACGATTTCCCGAAATCCGACCGCATCGGGGAGGGGCTGCGCCCGCTTCTCGGAAACTCGGTCTTTCTGACCAATGGCGAGGTCTGGAAACGGCAGCGGCGGATCATCGACCCGGCCTTCGAGGGCGGACGCCTGCGCGACACCTTTCCAGCAATGCTGGCCGCGGCGGAGGCCTCGGTGGAACGTCTCAAGGCACAGCTCGGCGACGAACCGGTTGAAATCGAACAGGAAACCAGCTTTGCCGCTGCGGATGTGATCTTTCGCACGCTCTTCTCGATTCCCATCGAGGACAAGATTGCGACGAAAGTGTTCTACGAATTCCGCGACTATCAGCGCACCCAACCGATCCTGAACCTCGGCGCGATGGTGCCGCTGCCCCGCTGGATGCCGCGTCTCTTTCGACGGCGCACGAAAGAAACGGCCCGTTCGATCCGGGCGCTGATCACCGAACTTACGTCCAATCGCATGGCGGCGATTGAGGGCGGCACGGCGCCGGACGATCTGGCCACCAAAATCATGACCACAGCCGACCCCGAAACCGGCGAGACCTTCACGACAGAAGAGATGGTCGATCAGGTGGCGATCTTCTTCCTAGCGGGTCATGAGACCTCCGCCTCGGCATTGGCCTGGACGCTTTACCTCATCGCGCTGTTCCCGGAGTGGCAGGAGAAGCTGGCAGCCGAGGCCGAAGATGCGCTGCAGGGAGAGATCGATTTCGGTATCATGTCGAAGCTAAAAATCAGCCGCGACATTTTCCGCGAGGCGCTCCGCCTCTATCCGCCGGTGCCGATGATGGTGCGCGAGACGACCTGCCCGGAAAACTTCCGCGAGCGCGACATCAAGACCGGGGCGCAGGTGGTCATCTCACCCTGGCATCTGCACCGCCAGAACCGGCTTTGGGATGATCCTGACGGCTTTGACCCCGCACGCTGGGCGACGGAAAACGGAAAATCCTGCATGCGCGACGCCTATATCCCGTTTTCAAGCGGGGCGCGGGTCTGCACGGGCGCAGGGTTTGCGATGGTAGAAGGGCCGCTGCTTCTGTCGATGCTGGCCAGGGCGTTCCGGTTCTCGCCGGACCCAACGCGCGCACCCGTCCCGGTGGCGCATCTGACGGTTCGCTCGAAAGATGGGATCTGGTTGAAGATGGAACGCCGTTAGAGGCGCTTAGCCTGCGCGCGAAAGTTGCGGCTGAGAAGTCTGCTCGAGATTCGCTTTCACCTGATCGCGATAGTATTTCAAGACGAACAGGCGGATCGTAGAGGCAAGACCGGCATCGCCCACGCGGGTCGCATCGATCTCTGCGGCGAGACGATTGATCGGCTTGTTGCGGATCGCAGCGATCTCACAGAAGGAGGCCCAAAACTCGTCCTCCAGCGAGACGCTGGTGCGATGGCCGTTCAGTGTCAATGAGCGCTTCTTTGGACGCATAAAATGTCTCCCTCACAAATTCACTTGCCCCTGTTGCAGCCCCTCCGCTGCGGTTTGTTAGGGCATTACTATCGAGGTGGTATTTTTAATTATCGGGGAAAAATCACTTCGAGTTGTCATGAAAATGACATACCGGGGAAGAGCTCACCGGTCCAGTTTATGACTGTCGAGAATTTTTTCGCGTTGCTTTTTTGCTTGGGCGTCTGCGCGCCTCTGCTCTTTGGTCCGGCCAAAGCGCACGGCGTTCTCATCCGCGCGCTTTTTGGCCTGCTCTTTTGCGCGCGATTTCCGCGCTTTGTTCAAGTTTATAAGGCTCATTTGGGCCCGATCATCAATTCGGGCCGCACGACGCGATCAAAGGTTTCTTCGTCGACGAAGCCCAGATTGATCGCTTCTTCGCGCAAAGTCGTGCCATTCTTATGCGCGGTCTTCGCAACTGACGTTGCGTTATCGTAGCCGATTTCCGGCGCCAAAGCGGTCACGAGCATCAGCGATTCCCGCATCAGTTTCTCGATCCGATCCGTGTTGGCTTGAATGCCGGAGACGCAATTGTCTGTGAAGGCCACACAGGCATCGCCGATCAGCTGCATCGATTGCAGCACGTTATAGGCCATCATCGGTTTGTAGACGTTGAGCTCGAAATGGCCCTGGCTTCCGGCCATGCCCACGGCGGCGTCATTGCCGAACACATGGGCGCAAACCTGCGTCATCGCCTCGCATTGGGTGGGGTTCACCTTGCCCGGCATGATGGAGGAGCCGGGTTCGTTTTCCGGCAGCATCAACTCGCCGAGCCCGCAACGGGGACCGGAACCGAGCAGGCGGATATCGTTGGCGATCTTGAAGAGCGAGGCGGCGACGGTTTTGGTGGCCCCCGACATCTCGACCATGGCGTCATGGGCGGCCAAAGCTTCGAATTTGTTCGGAGCCGTCACGAAGGGCAGGCCAGTGATCTCGGCCATATTCGCTGCGACCGTGGCGCCCCAACCATCCGGCGTGTTGAGGCCGGTGCCGACCGCCGTGCCACCTTGCGCCAGCTCGTAAATCCGACCCAGGGCGTCCTTCACGCGCTGAATGCCCATGGCGACCTGATGGGCGTAGCCCGAAAACTCCTGTGAGAGCGTCAAAGGCGTGGCGTCCATCGTATGGGTGCGCCCGATTTTGATGATGCCATCGAATTCCGCAACCTTGGCTTGCAACGCCGCATGCAGTTTCTCCAATCCCGGGATCAACACATCATGCGCGGTCATTGCGGTTGCGATATGCATCGCTGTCGGGAAGGTGTCGTTCGACGATTGGCCCATATTGCAGTGATCGTTCGGATGCACCGGGCTTTTCGACCCGATCTCCCCGCCCAAGATTTCAATCGCGCGATTGGCGATCACCTCATTGGCGTTCATGTTCGACTGCGTGCCGGAGCCCGTCTGCCAGACCACCAGCGGGAAGTTATCGTCGAGCTTGCCCTCAACCACTTCGCCCGCCGCCTCGATGATCGCGTCAGCCAGGTCCGCCGCCAGTTTGCCATTGGCCTTATTGGCCTGCGCGCAGGCCTTCTTGATCACACCCAATGCACGCACGATCGCGACCGGTTGTTTCTCCCAGCCGATCGGGAAGTTCAAAATCGAGCGCTGCGTCTGGGCCCCCCAGTATTTGTCGGCGGGAACCTCAAGCGGGCCAAAGCTGTCGGTCTCGGTGCGGGTGGCGGTCATGGGGCGATGCTCCTGAAAATCGTTTGCCCCGTCATACGAAGAGGCGGGCGCGAAGACAATCGCACCCGCCCATGTTTGCGCCAACGCTGGCTTTCAGCCCCAACACGTCATGCGTCGGTGTTCGCGTTCGGCCCGAAAGGGGCGAGGCAGCGAACGCCGACCCTTATAGGGCTGAAATGCCACCAGCCTTGCGTGATCAGGCCGCGCGCGCAATCACCACGCCGTCCTCCAGATAGGCCTTGTTGCCGTCCAGAAGCTTGCCGAGCAGCTTGCGGAACTGTGGCTTCATCATCGGCACCATCAGACGGCCCAGAAGTCCGAATTTCGGCGTGAACTCCATGGTCATCGAGATTTCCGATTTGTTCGGTCCAAGTTCCTTGAACTTGAACGTGGCTTCCGCGCGTTTCAAAGGCAGCGTGCCGTTGTAGATATCGATCTTCAGCTCCTTCATCGGTGTGTAGCCGATGATGCGCTCCTGAATGTGGTTCTTGCCGTCATTGAGATCGCATTGCCGGGTCGCGCCGAGGCCTGTGTCGCCGTTCTCTTCGATCAGGAAAGAGCGGTTCAGGTTCGGGTTGAACTTGTCGATATTGCCGTAATCATCCCAGCTCTCCCAAACGTCTTTGAGCGGGGCGTTGATGGTGCGAATTACCGTGACTGTGGCCATGTATTGTCTCCTCGTCAGTGGGTTTTGAGCCAGCGGGCCAAGGCCATGCCGATCTCGGTGGGGTAGTCTTCCTGAAGGAAATGCGCGCCGGGCCCCAGATGCGCGGTCTCAAGGTTGGACAGGCGTTCCTTTAGCCAATCGGCAGCTTGCGGCGGGATCAGAGCGCCCGGTTCGACCGTGAGCATCAGCTTGGGGATGTCTGAGGCCAGGAACCACTCGGAATAGGCGCGGATCGTGTCGGCGACTTCTTTGGGTTTGTCAGCAAAGGGCACTTGCCGGGGCCAGGCCAGCAGTGGGGCGCGGGATTCAGGCGTCGGGTAGGGCGCCTTGTAGGCGGCCATCACGTCGTCTGTGAGTGGTGTTGCCACGCCGGCCTGACGCAGGACCACCTCAAGGAACATGTTCTCCTCAAGGATCATCTTCTCGCCAACGCCGGGCGTCTGCCACGCTTTGAAAAGGTCGCCAAATTCTCCGAAGGCTTCGTAACTTGGGGCCGGCATCACCGGCGGCAGGATTGCCTCCATGAAGGCGATAGCGGAGACACGGTCGGGGTTCTGCATGGCCCAATCGAATCCAAGCGCCGAGCCCCAATCATGGATCACCAACACGACATCCTGCAGGTCGAGACTGTCCAGCAGCCCATGCAGATGCGCGGCATGATCTGCATAGGAATAGGCAATGTCAGGCTTCGCGCTGTCCCCCATCCCGATCAAATCTGGCGCGATTATGCGATGGCTGTCAGCCGCGTGAGGCAGGATGTTGCGCCAGAGATAGGAGGAGGTCGGGTTGCCATGCAGAAACACCACCGGGCGCCCCGAACCCGTGTCCACATAGGCCATCTCGGAGCCCAGGATCGTGGCGGTCTTTTTGTCGTAGGGAAAGTCATGCGCCGCGGAGAAGACTTGCAACGGGGCTGCAAGCGTAATCGCGGACGCGGCGAGCGTGGTGCGGATGAGATCGCGTCGGTTCATGGTGTGGCTCCTTGTCGGGGTGCTCGGCAAGGTAAGTGGAGTGCAGACGTTCCAGAACCGACGAAGACGTGACAGAGTGGTGCGAATCTGAAACAGTCACATTTTCGTGGGCCAGATATGAGACAGCCATGACACATGAATTGGATTGGAGCGGCTTGCCGTTCTTTCTCGCCGTTGCGCGTTCGGGCAGCCTGCGCGCCGCCGCCGAGATGACGGGTGCGACCCATGCGACGGTGAACCGACGTCTGCAGGCGCTGGAGACGGCCTATGGTGTGCGTCTCTTTGATCGCACACGGTCGGGTTTGAGCCTGACCGACGCAGGCGAAGAGCTTTTGCCACAAGCCGAGGCGGCAGAAACCGTGATCGTGGGCGCCCGGCGCAAGGTGGAGGGGCTCGACCAAGAGGCCTCCGGTCGCGTGCATCTGAGCGTGCCGCCCTTCATGGCCTATGAGTTTCTCGCCGAACCTTTAGCCCGTTTCGCCAAGCGGCACCCCCGGATCGATCTGCGCCTCACCGTGACCAACCGCATTCAAGACCTCAACCGGGCGGAGGCGGATGTGTCGATGCGCGTGGCTTTCGAGGTGGATGAGGATGTCGTGGGTCGCAAAGTCGCGCAATTTGCGACCGCGACCTATGCCAGTCAGGCTTATCTCGACGAACACCTGCCCAATGCCGGTCCGTTGGGCGAAGGTCTGCACTGGATCGGCTGGGGAGAGCGGAAACGCATCCCCGATTGGATGCGTGCCTCAGCCTTCCCGAAGGCAGAGAAACGTCACTGGGTGCGTGACGGGATCATGCAGACAGAACTGGTGCGGGCAGGGCTCGGCATGGCCAATCTGCCGGTCTATGTGGAGCAGCTATATCCAGAATTGCAGCGCGTGCCCGGCTGTAAGGTGGAGCTCGGTCGCCACATCTGGCTGCTCCTGCATTCCGACCTGCGCCGCACACGTCGGATCAGGTTGCTTGTGGATTTTCTTGCCGAAGAGATGAAAGCCCTGCGCCCGGTTTTCCTGGGGCCACTGGCCTGACTATTTGCGGAACTGATCAAGGCTGACGACATCCGCCGCCTTCTTCTCGCTCTGTGCCGCGGGCTCGTCGTCATCGGAATTCACCGCCTCGCTGAGCGCCGCTTCGATGTCGCGCAAATCCTGATCATCGGAGACGCCGATCTCAGGAATTTCGACGATATCGGCATCCTCGTCATCATCCTGCGTCTCAAACCGCAGACCGAATTCAACGGATGGATCGACAAAGGTGCGGATCGCATGGAACGGGATCGACAAAGGTTCCGGATTGTCGCCGAAATTCAGCGTGATACGGAACCCGTCGGGACCGACAATCAGGTCCTCGAACCAGTGTTGGATGACCACCGTCATCTCAGATGGGTAGCGGTCAAACAGCCAATCGGCCATCTCCACATCGGGGTGTGTTGTGTCGAAGGTGACGAAGAAATGGTGCTCTCCCGGCAGGCCGTTTTCGGAGACATCCGTCAGCACTTCGGCAATCAATCCCCGCATCGCGCGGTGCATGAGATTGCCGTAGTTGATGCTGTCGGACATGCAAGGGCACCTAAATGTTCGGACGTGTTCCCACCATAAAAGATTCGCTCGGGATGGAAAGGGTCTCAGCCCAGATAAGCGGCGATCAGCGAGAGCGCGGCGGAGATTGCCAAAACGATAAGCAGGTCGAGATGCCGTCGCAGCAGCAGGTAGCCCGCGACCACAGCAATTCCGACGGCAATCGGGTTGACCGAGGACCAGACCGGCCATGTCATGCCGAAGGGTCCGAGCGTGGTTTGCGCGTCGAAAAACACATGGATCGCAAACCAGAGCGAGAGGTTGAGGATGACCCCGACGACCGCTGCCGTGATGCCGGACAATGCGCCGGACAGGGCCGGGCGACCTGAGAGCCAATCGATGTAGGGCGCGCCTGCGAAGATCCACAAGAAACATGGCGCGAAGGTCATCCAGAGCGTGACGAGGCCTGCGAGAATGGCCAGCGCAATGCCACCCTCGCGATAGCCCGCGAGGATGCCGACAAACTCGGTGACGAGGATCAGCGGTCCCGGTGTTGTCTCCGCCAATCCAAGCGCATCCATCATTTCCGGTGTGGTGATCCACCCGAAATCCTGCACCACGGTTTGGGTCATATAGGCCAGTACCGCATAGGCCCCGCCAAATGTGACCACGGCGAGTTTGGAGAAGAATGTGGCCAGCGGCGCGAGGAAGTCCGGGTCGGCCAGCCAGAGCAGGGCGAGCGGGGCCAACCAGATGGCGCCCCAGAGAAGGATAGTGCCAAAGACGGACCGGTGGGCGGGCAGCGCATGGGAGACGCCCGGATCGGTTGGTCGCAGGAGCGTCGCCCCGATGATCCCGGCGACCAGCACGATCAACGGGAACGGCACGCCGATCCCATAGATCGCCACAAAGGATGCCCCGGCCAAACCCCAGGCGATGCTCGATTTCAGCGCCCGCTTCGAGACCTTCAGAAGCGCCTCGATGACAATCACCACCACCGCCGCTTTCACACCCAGAAACAGCGCCTGCACGACAGGCACATCGCCGAGCCACGCATAGATCAGCGCCAGCGCCAGGATCACCGCCGCTCCGGGCAGCACAAAAAGCAGCCCCGCGATCAGCCCACCCACAACGCCCTGCAACCGCCACCCGGCATAGGTCGCCAATTGCATCGCCTCAGGCCCGGGCAGAAGCATGCAGAAGCTGAGCGCGCGCAGGAACTGCTCCTCCGTGAGCCAGGGCCTCTGATCGACAAGTTCGCGCTGCATCAGGGCGATCTGTGCGGCAGGGCCTCCGAAGGACAGAACCCCGATGCGCCCGAAGACGGCGATCAGATCGGACCGGGTCGGCGTACTCATGCCGCAGTCGCGGGCCAGTCATGCCCCTCATCCTGGCCGTCGCGGGCCCAACGGTAGAGCGCGTCATAAAGTGTCATACCGTGTTCGAGCTGCTCCAGATCATCCTTCCACGCGCGCGACAACCCGACCGACAGGGCCAGCAGACCGGCGGCTTGCGGGGCGAGGTCATGGGCATTGGTATCCGCGGCCCGAATGACCTTGGCCATGGTTTGTAACGGTTCTGTATCGAGGTGAAACCGCGCGAGCATCGTGTCGAAGGTGCAGTTGTCGCCTTGGTGCGACCAGTCGCCTCCCGGCATATCGAACGCGGTTCCGCCGAATTTCTGGGCAACCTCATCGACATCGTCGGGCGGGACGAAAAGAAACCTGGCCATCGGGTCCACGAACCGCCGGATTAGCCAGGGACAGGCGATGCGGTCGATCTTTGGCCTGTGGCGTGTGACCCAAAGGCTGCCCGGGATCGCATCGACCGGGACGAGGGGCAGGCCCGCATCTCGCCATGCGAAATTGCCCCCTTCGAGGGCTTCGGCCTCAATACCTTCTGAGCGCAGCAGGGCAGCGGCGCCATGGCTGAGTTTCTTGCCTTTCTGGCAGATGATGACCGTGCGATGGCCGCGCAGATCGTCGAGCAGGTTGAGGATGCGATCATGCGGATGACGTCGGGCGGTCGGGATCAGCCGTGGGTCGTCCTCGAAATCGGCATCGATACAGACATCGATCAAGATTGGCGCGGCGGGCGCGCCAATGAGACGCATCAGGTTTTTGGGAGAGATCGTGTTGAAGCCGGGCATATGAGTGCACCCCTATGAACAGGTTGAAGGGATGCGAGACTTGGGCCGAAACCTCACGGGGTGTTCGCGGACCCCATGGCCGCAGGTGAGCGCATTCCGGCGTGCCGGTCAAGCCCGATAGAGAGTGGGAAACCAGTCCTCGCGCAGCCGCTGGCCTTGGGTCATCTCGTGACCGGGGAAGGGCGGGGAGGTGCGCCCGGGCCGCTCCACGTAGCGCGCATCATCGCCCACAAGCCGCAGGGAAAAGGCGCGACGGCGCGATGTCGTCTCATTGCCGCGCGCGCCATGGAGGATGCGAAAATCGAAGGCCACCGCGTCGCCAGGCTCCATCTCGTATTCGACGATGTCCATGCGCTCGGCATCCGGGTCGGGCACGGGTATGTAGGCGTCTGTGTCGGGGTAGAAGTCCTCCTCCGAGAGCCAGCGGGTCGGCAGCACCGGTTTTGGCCATTTGTGCGATCCAGTGACACAGCGCAGGGAGGCTTCGCGCACCGGGTCGAGCGGCACCCAGAAGCTGAGCGTTTGTTCACCCTCTACGAAGTAATACGGGCTGTCCTGGTGCCATGGCGTGGGTTTCGATGTGCCCGGTTCCTTCACCAGCACATGGTCGTGAAAAAGCTGCGCCGTCTTTGATCGCATCAGTGTCGCGCCGGCCTCCGCGATCCCACTTTCGCGGATTACCTGCTCAAACTCCGGAATGCGTTGCCAGTTGCAATAATCGTCGAAAAACCGCCCGGCCTCACCTTCCTTGAGGTTCTCGGCCGCATAGGGGCCGGGTTCGCCCATGTTGCGTTCGACGCCGGCACGCAGGGTCTCAACATGATCGGCCAGGAGCCCTCTCACCAGCACGACGCCGTCGCGGGCGTAGGTCTCAACCATGTCTGGTGTGATATCGGTCATTCAACTCTCATGCAGATAGGGGCACCCGTGGGCGATATTGCTGTCCTCTGGCGCTTGATCGCGCCGCTCGTTCAGCCCGTAATCGCGCATCACCGAGGCGATCCGCAAGCGGTATCCGTCAAAGAGCCCGCTGCGCCCGGCCTGCTGCGCCGCGCGATGTTCCGCAAGCTTGCGCCAGTTTGCCAGGGCCGTCTCGTCTCGGAAGAAGGAGAGGGAGAGGAGCTTGTTTGGATCGGTAAGTGATTGAAATCGCTCGACGGAAAGAAACCCGTCCACTTCTTCCAGAAGCGGTTTCAGTTGTGCGGCAATGTCGAGATAGGCGTTCTTATGCCCCTCAGCCGGTAAAACTTCGAAAATGACGGCGATCATGCAGGGTCTCCATGTGGCGCGGAGGCCAGCTTTAGAAAGGTGCGGTCCTCGCGCAAGATGAATTTCTCCTTCATGGCAAACTCATAGTTCTCTCGCCCCAAAGGATCGGCTGCAAGACGGGCGCGGTAGGCCTCATACTCGGCGAGGGAGGGGATGTTGTAGATGCCATAGGCCAGTGTCGAAGAGCCTTCATGTGGGGCGAAATAGCCGATCAGATCGGCGCCGCAGCGGGGAATTGCGGTGCCCCAATTCCGTGCATATGCACAAAAATTAGGCAATTGAGTGGGGTCGATGTGGTATTTTATGATGCAGGTTAGCATGTCGTCCTCCGATGATGTCAGGTCGATCTAGCAAGTTAAGCGACGTTAATGGTTCGATCAGCATCGAACCATTCCTGCCTCGACAAGCAGTCCATAGTTCGTCTACGATCGAACCATGAAGGAAGGTCCGAACATCTCACAGATCGCCATGCTGATCGGCGACCCGGGGCGCGCGAACATGCTTGCAGCCCTGATGAGCGGAAAAGCCCTGACGGCCACGGAACTGGCGTCGGAGGCCGGGATCACCAAACAGACGGCTTCGTCCCACATCGCAAAGCTGAGGGACGGTGGGTTGGTTGAGATCGAGGCGCAGGGGCGGCACCGTTATGTGCGCCTCGCCGATGATGAGGTGGCCGCGACGCTGGAGGCGCTGATGGGATTGGCGGCGTCGAAAGGCCAGCTGAGGACTCGCACCGGTCCGAAGGACCCCGAGCTACGCAAGGCGCGGGTCTGCTACAATCATTTGGCCGGTGAGGAGGGTGTCAGGCTCTATGAGGGGCTGATCCGCAATGGATATTTGCAGCTCGGAGAACAAGGCGTTGACCTGACCGAGGGGGGAGAGGCGTTGATCGAACGGCTCGGCATCCAGATTAAGGGCGCCGCAAAGACACCGATGTGCCGCGAGTGCCTCGACTGGTCGCAACGCCGCTCTCACCTCGCGGGACGGTTGGGACGTTCGATCCTTGACCATCTTTATGCGAAGGGTTGGGCCATGCGCGTGCCCGACACCCGCATCGTGAGGTTCACGGCGCTAGGGGGTGCGGCCTTTGTGAAAGCCTTCGAACTGTAGAGCACCGATCGCCAGAAATCTTTGACAGAAAGGTGTCACGACACCTACAGTCAAGCTATTGGTACTCCACGTTTTTCTGCCGGGGATTCATTTGATAAGCGTTCAATCCGTGATGAGCTGGCTGATCAGCCTCCTGCGTGCGCTCCCATCAGCTTTGGCGGACAACGTGTCCGGAGTGGCGCTGATCACCCTTCTGCCCTTCATGTTTTCGGGCATCGTTTTTGAACCGTTTTTCCCCTCGGCCCTGGAGGCCTTGGTCAATCGCGCACCTGCGGTTTTCACGCCTCCCTTCGCGCTGCTTATGGTGGCGATCTGTATCGCAACACTGGTCTTTTCCCGCAACTTCCGCTTCGCGATGTGTGTGCTCTCCGCCCTTATTCTGGCGGCGCTGTCGATCACCTATACCTATCAAAGCCATGAGCTTCTTGCGGCGTATTCACTTCAAGAGCTTTGGAAAACCCTCTGGATTCTCTATACTTTCACCGGATTTCTGACCTGCATCGTCATTGTCCGTGAGCCGACAGTGTCGACCATGTTGTTCCGCGGTATTCTCTTTGTGCTGGTCGTCGATCTGGCCACCTGGCTGATCTTCGGCAACGCGCTGCTGAGCCCGTTTTTCATCGGCTATTTCCCGTCCCATTTCAGCGTTGTCTTCGTGCTGATGATTTTGATGTTCATCCGCACCATCGTAAAATTCTTTCAGGAAAACACGCCAGCCCGCGAACAGGTGGCGGAATTCGACGAAGGTTATCTGAAGGCGGTGCGCAAGCGCACGCTGAAGCTCTGGTGGCCAATGCCGTTGCTGTTTCTCGTCTTCACAGGGATCTACCAATATGTCGGGGATCGGTATCTGCACCGACCCTTGATCCTCTATTTCGACAATTACGAGGCGGTGATAAATTCCGGGCGCCTGCCGGATGCGCCGGACCTGCGCGACCGCTGCGCCAACCCGGTTGTGCCCCAAGAGGCTGGCGAGATCACTCTTCCCTGTACCGTGGAGGCAGCGGCCAAGGATCTGACCGCACGTCTGGCGGATCGAAATATCCGCAGCGTGCGCGGGGGGATCGATGCGCAAGTGAACGCCCTCGGCGATAATAACGAGGCGATCATCGCCGCCGTTGAGGATCAGATGCCGCGGCGCTTTCCCGGTACAGAGATTACCGAGACCTGTTATCTCCTGAACGTCGGCACCTGCATCCAGAATGGTATCAAATCGATGATCAACGGCGCCTATCGCTCGGCGCGCGACGGGATGATCGATGATCTGGAGCGCGATCTGGCAAGTGTCGACAAGAGCGCCACCAACTCTGCCGAGCAGATGAAGCAGAAATACACGGACCGGATGAACGCCTTCGCGGGTCGCACGGAACAGGCGATTGGGTACACCGCGACTGGCATTCGCTTTGCGGGTTTTCTCGCCTTGGCCTACGGACTTTTGATCCTGGCGAAATCCTACATGATCGTCTTTGCCCGGGTGTTTTTTGCCCGAGTGGCCACCTCTCCAGCGCGCGAAGCGGTGGGCGCGTCGGAGCGAGCGCGGCGCGGCCAGATCAATGTGCATGGCAGCCAGCTGACGTTGAATGAGAACGGCCAAGGCGGGCGGTTCTATGTCGCGTTTCGAGCCTGCGGGAACAATGTCGTGGATCGTCGCCGTCTGCCGCAGCCGTCACATCTGATGATCAAGCGGCTGTTTTCGCGGAATCTGGCGATGTGCTTGGTGGATTTTGATGCCGAGGAAAGTGTGCCGACCAGTGACATCATCGTCGATCCACCCGCACAGATCACCGAGTGGAAACTGCGCGACGACGATGTGGTCTATCTCGATTTCTCCAACGTCATCGCCTTTCAGGATAGCTGCACACTGGGGCGCAGCATCTCGCTGTCTATCGGTGCGCTGATCTTCGGGCGGGCGATTTATCACTCGGTCTCGGGGCCTGGCTCGATATTCCTGCGCACCGATAGCGATGCGCTGACCGGCTCGATGAAAGGGGCTGACAACGTCATGCAGGCCTCGAGCCTCGTGGCGTGGCGGCAGAACACCGATTTCCACGTCGTGGCCTCGCTGACGGTGTCCGACACGTTCTTTTCCGGCTTTTCCGTGCGCAAGGCGGACGAGAAAGCCAATACGGTGGTCTATGACACCAGCCAGGGGCGGCGCGTTGGGGCAGGGCAGGGCATTTTGCGGCTGACGCGTGCGTTTCTGTTGCCGTTCTGAGAAGGAGAAGGTGCTGGCTTCTGTTGCCAGGTGCCAGCGAACCCCGCACTAGGCTGCAAGGCCTAGAGACTTAAGATTTCGGTCTTTCGCACTGCTTAAGCAGCGAGAGCAACCGGAGCTTTGTTGTCGTTTGCAACTAGCTTAAGTGAACCGATAACGGTGGTATCTCACCGGGACAAAGCTAACCCCTTTAGACGTTCGTCGATCCTATTTCGACCCCGTGATCCCCAAACGAAGGATGGTGGTGGAGTCGCCGGGTACCGCCCCCGGGTCCGATCCGCTTATTACGAGCGCGTTTATGTCCATAGTCCCCGAAGGAACGCCTCAAATATAGGCATGCGGGGAGGTGGCGCAAGATGTTCCCCGCGAAATGACCAAGGAATCCTTGCCATTTCGCCGCAGGTCTGACTAACTGCCTAGCTGCGATTATGCGCTGCATTAGCGGCGTATTTGGAAACAATCCGGGGGATATTTCGCTATGAGTTCCACAGGCGAGACACAGACGCTCAGCGCCAGTGATACCATTGGCGGGCTCGACGTCGCCCTGACCGCGGAATTGCCAACCTTCGCGACCGAAGAGTTCATGGTGACCGCGGATATCACCCAAAGTGAGCTTAGCCAGGACATCAATGTGGCTCTGGTGCTCGATACTTCGGGCTCCACGGGTGGCAACTCAGGCTCGGATGTCGATGGCGATGGCGACAACGACACATTCCTCGAAGCACAGCAATTCGCGGCCAAGGCGCTGTTTCAACAGCTCCTGGATGCTGGCTACAATCCTGAAGATGTGACCGTGACGTTGATCGAATATAACGGGTCGGCCTCCACGGTGGGCAATTTCACGCTGTCTGACCAAAGCGCCTTCGACGATGCGGTTGATGACCTCGATGACGGTGGTTTCACCAATTTCGACGACGCGCTGGACGAAGTGATTGACCAATGGGCCGCGACGACGACCGATGGCAATGCGGATGACAGCCCGGAAAGCGAAGTGACGGCGAATGACAGCAACTTCGTGCTGTTCCTCTCTGACGGATTTCCCAACCAGGGCGGGACGAATTTCGCGGATGAAGTTGCGACGCTCGAGAACGACTACAACGCGTCGATCACGGCGATCGGTGTCGGTGCCAATTCCAGCCTGACCCAGTTGAACAATCTGGATAACACAGGCGGCGCGGAACAAGTGACCGATGCCAGCCAGTTGGCCGATATCATTGGTGCACCGCCACCGCTGCCGGAACTGCAGCAGGTTGAGATTGTCGTGGATGGCGAAGTGCTTGCGGTCTTCCCGCCGAGCGCACTGATCGAGACACCCTTTGGCTACCGCCTCGATTGCGAGACGATCACCGGCTACGACTACCAGCTTGGTGAAGACCTGGAGGTCGAAGTGCGTGCGGTGTTTGAGCCGGGTGGCGATATCCTGACCGTTGGCACCATTCAGATCCCGCAAGTGCCGTGCTTCGTGCTCGGCACACTGATCCTCACACCGCTGGGCTATGTGCCGATTGAGAGCCTGAAGATCGGGTCACGTGTCGTGACGCGGGACCATGGCACGCAAGTTGTGCGCTGGATTGGCCAATCGACGATTTCCTCCGAGATGCTGAACGCGCATCCCGAACTGCGCCCGGTGAAAATTGCCAAAGGCGCATTGGGCGACGGTGCCCCGCTGCAAGACCTCTACGTGTCTCGCCAGCATCGCATTCTGGTGCGCGACTGGCGGGCGGAGGTGATGTTCGGTGCGGAAGAGGGCGTGTTGAGCCCTGCCGCCTCGCTGATCAATGACAAGACGATTGTCACCGATCATGCCTCAGATGAGGTCACCTATGTGCATGTCGCCTTCGACAATCACGAAGTGCTCTATGCAGATGGGGTCGAGGCGGAAAGCTTCCACCCGGCCTCGGAGATGGTGGCTGGCATGACGCCAGCGCAACGCGCAGAACTTCTGGCGATTTTCCCGGAACTGGAACTGCCGATGTCGCGGGCGTTTGAATCCGCCCGGATCGAGTTGAAAATGCGCGAGGGTGGGGTCCTTTAGGGCCCCCCTCCGCTCACACCACCCAAAGCTTGTCGTAAAGCACGATCAGAAGCGGCACCGGCAGGACCGCGATCAGGGTCGTGAGCAGGAATTTCCCCGGCGAAAACAGACGGCTGAGCCCTGCTGTTAAAGCAATTCCCCCACCGCCGCCGATCACCACATTGCCCGGCAGGTTCATTGCAAGCGCCAGCGCCACGTAACGATATCGAATGACCGTCGGCAGGCCCGGCACGTGCAGGATCTTTCTCAACGCCCGCGCGCGACCGGCTGGTGGCAGGGTTTCAAAGCGTGCGCTGAGCTCTGCAGCTCGGGTCAACCCGACCCAGGCCAATGCCCGTGCAATGACGGCTTCGGGCACCAAACGGCCAATGGCGAAGGCGAGACAGAGGCTCAGCACGGTCGCGAGATAGACCAGCGGGGCCAGTTCCGCGCCGCCGAGTGTCAGAAGGATCATGCCGATCTCTGCACCCGGCACGAAAGGGACAGCCAGCAGCATGATATAAAGAACCAGTGCCAGCGCGATCATGAGATTCATCGTTCCGGGATCGATCGGCTCAGACGGTGCGAGGCGCTCCAGCAAGGGAGCGATGAGCGCATTGCCAAGTAGCACAAGGCCCGCAATGACGAGCGCACTCACAACCAGGCGCAGCCAAATCGGCGCGCGCGTTACCCTTTCCTGGACTGACATGCGGCGATGCTTTCAGCCCCGGGGCAGTGGCGCAAGAGGATTGCGCTTTTGTGATCGCAAGTGAAAGGGCCGCCCCGGCGCCAGGACGGCCCTTTGTCGATTGACCCTGTGAAGAGGGATCAGAACCCGGCTTTGATCCGCTCGAACTCCTTGATCATCATCTCGCGCAGGGCGTTGTCCATGGGAAGCTGCGCCAGTTGTGGGGCGGAGATGTCGTTGAGGCCGACGCCCGTCAGCGTCTCCTCCCCAAAGCCCTGCATCGCCGCAGTGTTGGAGTGGCCATAGCCCCATTCATTGACGATGTAATCGGCCGTTTCCTGGCTGAGGAAGCTTTGGATGAAATCATGCGCTTTGTCTTCGGAGCCCGGGCCATCCACGAGGTTTACATAACCGCAGAACCAGCTGGAGGAGCCTTCCTTGGCCTCCCGCTCGAAGGCGATGTTGAACCCATCTGATTGCATCTGCACCGGCGTTTCGTTCCAGGACCAAGCGACAAGCACCTCGCCGGTGGCCATCAGCTGTGCGAGTTCGGCCCCATCGGCCCAATAGGCGCGGTTGTTGGCATGGGCCTGGCGCATCCAGTCGGAGGCAGCCTTGAAGTCCTCCTCGGTGGCCTTGGTCCAGTCGGACACACCGGTGGCGAGATAGGCCAGCGCATAGGCGTCATCCACGTTGTCGGGCAGCGAGATGCGACCGGCCATTTGCGGATCGACGAAGATGTCGAGCGAGGCGACCTGATCCTCGGTGATCTTGTCAGCGTTGTAGGCAATCCCGGTCATGCCCAGATCGGCGGGGATGAAATAGACCGCGCCGTCGCGCACGAAGATCGGGTCATTTTTATAGATATCCGCGACCGTTTCGTAGGACGGGATTTTCGAGATGTCCCAGGGCTCGATCAGCCCGGCCTGATACCACTTATCGACAGATTGAGAACAGGGGTGGGCGACATCCGCTTTGAAGCCGGAGCGCAGCTTCTGGAACGCCTCTTCCTCTTCCCCGAAGAAGGCGTAGGTCGGGCCTTGCCCATGCTTTTCGGCATATTTGATGAAGAAGCCCTCTTCCTCGTAGCCGGACCAGTCAAAGACCAAGAGTTCGGAATCCTGAGCCGTGGCGGTTGTGGCGAGCGCAGCAAGAGCCGCCGTGCCGAAAAGGCGCGTGAAATTGTTCATGAGTGTCTCCCAGGCAGTAGTGTTCTTCCGTGTTCCAACGCGAAAGGCTAGGGCAGGTTGCCCGTTCCGACAAGCGAATTTGCTTAAGTCCGGGCGCGGGCGGCCATCACATCTTCCGCAAGCTGAAGCGTATAGCGTTCCAAGGCGCTGAGTTGCGTTTCGCAGGCAGGTGCATCCCGCGTCTCAAGCGCATCGGCGATAGCGGTGTGCAGGCGAATGATCTCTTCGCGGGACCGCGCGGTGAAGGTGATCATGTTCATGAGCGGCTGCATCGCCTCGACGGCGCCGGCGAGTTGGTAGGCGAGCACCGGGTTGCCCGCCGCATCGACGAGCGCGCGGTGGAAGGTGACGTCGGAGGCGCAGAATGCCTCGTCACTGAGGCCCGGCTGACCCTGACGGTGAATCTCGGCGCGCATGGTGGCGAGGTGATCGGGTTCGCGCCGCTCTGTGGAAAGAGGCGCACAGGCGCGCTCCATCGCGTAGCGGGCTTCACAGGCGGTCGCGAAGCTGACGGCATTCATACTGAGAAGCAGCGTCGAGGTTGTGATCTGCTGGCCATAGGCGTCTTCGAACCGCAGGCGGTTCACGAAAGCGCCACCCGTTGCGCCGCGTTGCGTGCGAATGAGCGATTGCGCGGCGAGGCGTTTTAGGGCTTCGCGCACGGTGGGGCGGGAGACGTCGAATTGCTCGGCAAGCTCTGCCTCGGAGGGCAGCCGTTCATCCACAATCAATTCGCCCGAAATAATCGCGTCACGGATCGCCGTTGCGATTTGTGCCGAGAGGTCGGTCGATTTCTGCGCTTTTGTCTTCATCCCCGTGCCTTTTTAATTGTCAGACAATTAAAAACCTGACATTCCGAATACACTATCTGAGTCGGAGAAACCAGTGTCTGGCCTCATAAGATCTGCGCTTTGGCTGAGCTTTTTCGCCGCGATATTAGCGGCTTGGTGGGTCATGTTCTCCATGGCGCGCATGATGGGGCTGGACTGGATCGGCCGTCCACAAGCGATGATGCCGATGGAGGGCATGTCATCGGAAATGTCGGGCATGTCAGGCGGCATGGACGGGATGATGGAGATGACCACATTCCCCGTCCTGTTCCCGATGTGGGCGATCATGATGGCGGCGATGATGCTGCCGACCATGGTGCCGACCTTGCGCTCTTATGAAGACCTGATGGTCAGCGCGAACGGGACACGCGCCGGATGGGTCGGGGTTCTCTTGGGCTATTTCGTGGTCTGGGTGGCCTTTGCGGCGCTGATCACCGTGGCGCAGATGGGGCTGCTGGCCTCCGGTCTCATCGACATGATGGGCATCTCGACGACGCTCTGGTTCGCGGCCGCTCTGCTGATCGTCGTCGGCGCCTTCCAGTTCACCCGTACCAAGGAGATTTGTCACGGCGTCTGTCATTCGCCGATGACCTATTTTCTCGGCCATTGGCGCACCGGGTTTGCCGGTGGTGTCCGCATGGGGCTGGGGCTTGGCGCGTTCTGCGTGGGCTGTTGCTGGGGGTTCATGGCGCTGGGCTTTGTCGGCGGGGTGATGAGCCTCTTGTGGATGGGGCTCGCAACCCTCTTTATGGTGATCGAGAAATTGCCGCAGATCGGGCATTATGTGACAAAACCGGCCGGGGTCCTGCTGATCCTCGCCGGTATGGGCGTGGCGGGCTATGCCGTGCTTGGGACGGGAGGATAAGATGGCGAAGAAAGCGAAACAGCCGTCAGATCGTCTGCAGGTGATGCAGAAGATCGACGCGCGGATGAACCCGACGCGCAGGCGCAAGGAACCCACGAATTGGGAGATCAGGGGGGAGCTGTTTCTCAACTGCTCCTGCACCGTCTTTTGTCCCTGCGTCGTGTCGCTCGGCGCGCACCCACCGACCGAGGGGCATTGCCATGCCTGGATGGCTGTGGCCATCGATGAGGGGCATTTCGAAGGCGAGTCCCTTGCGGGTCTCAATATCGGACTGCTGGTCGATATCCCCGGACGCATGGGAGAGGGCGACTGGAAGGTCGCGGCTTATGTCGACGAACGTGCAACGCAGAAGGCCTATAACGGCATTCTGAAAATCTTCTCGGGCGCGGCGGGGGGCACGACCGGTCTCTTCACCATGTTGGTCTCGACCATCATCGGCGCCGAGCGCGCGCCTGTGGAGATTGTGCGGGAGGGCAAGACGCGCTCGATCAATATCGGACGCAAGATTCAAGGCGAGATTGAACTCTTGTCCGGCAAGGACCCGGACCATCCGGTGATGGTTTCGAACTCCAAATACTGGATGGGACCGGACATCATTGCCGCTGTGGGCAAGAAATCCCGCGTGCGCGATTACGGGCGGGTCTGGGATTTCGGTGGCAAGAGCGCGGAGGTCTGCCCCATTGAGTGGTCCGGCCCATGATCACAGCCGAATACTGCCAGACCATGGCGCGCTATAATGCGTGGCAAAACAGGAGCATGCGTGAGAGTTTTAAAGCTCTTGGGATGAAGGAATTGGAGAAGGATCGCGGCGCGTTCTTTGGCTCGATGTGGGCGACGGCAAACCATCTTCTCTGGGGTGATCAGATCTGGACGGCGCGCTTTGATGGTGGGCATGGACCGGATGGCGGGATCACGGACAGCACCAAGCTGCATGATGATCTGCAGTTGTTTCTGGATGATCGGCTGCGCACCGATGAGCGGATCATCCGGTGGGCCAATAAGGTGAACCATATCGATCTGGTGGGGCCGATGAGCTGGTATTCGGGTGCAATGAAAAAGACGATGACCAAGCCGAAAGCGCTCTGCGTCATGCAGCTTTTTAACCATCAGACCCATCACCGAGGTCAAATCCACGCGATGCTGACGGCGGCGGGCGCCAAGCCCGACGATACCGATCTGCCGTTCATGCCGGAGGCCTGAGACATGGCGACCATCGCGCCGTCGCGCCGGGTCCGGCGCACGCCGTTCTCCGAAGGGGTCGAAGCCGCTGGAGCCAAAAGCTACACGGTCTATAACCGGATGCTTTTGCCGACCGTGTTCCGCTCGGTGGAGGAGGATTACCACCACCTGAAATCGGCCGTGCAGGTCTGGGATGTCGCGGTCGAGCGGCAGGTGGAGTTGCGTGGCCCTGATGCGGGGCGGCTGATGCAGATGCTCACTCCACGTGATCTGCGGGGCATGCTGCCGGGCATGTGTTATTACCTGCCCACGGTCGATGGCACGGGCGGTATGCTGAACGACCCGGTGGCACTGATGCTGGCCGAAGATCGCTACTGGATTTCCATTGCCGACAGCGATTTACTCCTTTGGGTCAAAGGCTTGGCGCATGCTCTTTACTTGGATGTGATTGTCGAGGAGCCGGATGTGTCGCCGCTGGCGATCCAGGGGCCCAAGGCGGACGAACTGGCGGCACGCGTGTTCGGAGATGCGGTAAAAGAGCTGCGGTTCTTCCGCTATGGCTATTTCGACTTTCAAGGGCACCAGATGCTTGTGGCGCGCTCGGGCTATTCGAAGCAGGGCGGGTTTGAGGTCTATGTCGAGGGGTCCGAGAAGGGCATGCCTTTGTGGAATGCGCTGATGGAGGCGGGGCGTGATCTGGATGTGCATGCCGGTTGCCCGAACCTGATTGAACGGATTGAGGGCGGCTTGCTGAGCTACGGCAATGACATGACCCGCGATAACACGCCCCATGAATGCGGGTTGGGGAGGTTCTGTTCGACCCAGACGGCGATTGGGTGTGTGGGACGCGATGCGCTGTTGCGCGTGGCGACGGAGGGGCCCGTCAAGCAAATCCGCGCCATCGCCATCGAGGGTGACATTCCGCCCTGCGACCGGCTTTGGTGGGGCTATGGGGGTGACAAACTGGTGGCGCAGGTGACCTCCGCCGCCTGGTCGCCGGACTTCAATACGAATGTTGCCATCGGTATGGTGCGCATGACCCATTGGGAGCCCGGAACCGAGTTGCGGATTGAGACCCAGGACGGTCCACGTAAGGCCATCGTTCAAGAAAAATTCTGGATTTAGAGGAGCTTAAAGATGTTCAACGCACTTGTCGTTCGCAAGGAAGGTGACGAGAAGCCCTCCGCTTCGGTCGAAGAAATCTCTGAGGATCAACTGCCTGAGGGTAACGTGACGGTGGCCGTGGAATACTCCACCGTGAACTACAAAGACGGGCTGTGTATTGGACCGGGAGGCGGGCTGGTGCGCAACTACCCGCATGTGCCGGGTATTGATTTTGCAGGCACGGTCGAGAGTTCGGATGACGACCGCTACACGCCCGGCGACAAGGTTGTGCTGACCGGCTGGCGGGTTGGGGAAGTGCATTGGGGCGGCTATTCGCAGAAAGCGCGCGTGAAAGCCGATTGGCTGGTGCCGCTGCCCGATGGACTCGACACCCGGCAGGCGATGGCCGTGGGCACCGCTGGGTTCACCGCGATGCTGGCGGTGATGGCGCTGGAGGATCATGGGATCAAGGACGGTCCGGTGCTGGTGACGGGCGCTGCCGGGGGCGTGGGGTCCGTGGCGACGGCGATCCTCGCGAAGCTCGGCCATGAGGTGGCCGGTGTCACCGGGCGGCCTGAGACGGCGGATTATCTGAAGGACCTCGGTGCCACGCAAATCGTGGCCCGCGAAGAGATCAATGAAACGACGAAACGGCCTTTGGAAGCAGAGACGTGGGGCGGCTGCGTCGATGCCGTGGGCGGCGACATGCTGGCGCGGGTGTTGGGGCAGATGAAATACGGTGCATCGGTTTCTGCGGTTGGTCTCGCGGGCGGGGCAGGCCTGCCGGCGACGGTCATTCCGTTTCTTCTACGGGGAGTGAACCTGCTGGGCATCGACAGCGTCATGCAACCCTATGAAAACCGCGTGCGGGCCTGGGAGCGGATTGCGAAAGGCCTGCCGATGGACAAGCTGGAGGCGATGATCCAGCCCGCAACGCTTGGTGATCTGCCCGGGTTGGGGCGCGATATTCTGAATGGTCAGGTCAAGGGCCGCGTCGTCGTTGATGTGAACGCCTGACGCGCAGTTGGTGACATAGGGGAACTCGGCTATGCATTGGGCGTCCATATAGGAGGCCCCAATGTCAGACCCTTATGCCGCGCTCGCCGCGCAGGATGACGCGCTTCAGGAACGCATCGCTGACGCCATGGAAGCGCGGTGCCTCGAGCCCTCGCAGAAGAGGGGGTCCTGTTCCCTGAGACGGCCGCCGCGATGAAGGCGGAGGCGAAGGCACGGGTCAAAGCGGATAGCTTTTTCGGGTTCATGTCCTATGTGAGCCAGATTGCGACCAAACCCGGATAGGATTTGAGCACTCGGCAAAAGGCGGGACCGGCAAAAGGTCAAGTGCGATCAAGCGCGGTTGGAGGGCTTCGTGCCATGAAAGCCCAGTGACCCTTTGGAGACCCCCATGGCCCTTCTGGACAAAGTGATCTGGCAGATCGAGGCGCATCTGGATGAGGATTTGACCCTGCACATCCTCTCAGACCGCTGCGCCGCAAGCCCCGAACACATGGCCCGTGTCTTTCGACAAGGTGCGGGCCTGTCGATCATGGCCTATATCCGGGCGCGACGGTTGTCGGAAGCGGCCAAGCGCATCGCAGCGCAGGAGGCTGACATCCTGACGATTGCCCTGGAGGCGGGCTATGGCTCTCACGAGGCGTTCACCCGCGCTTTTGCGAACTATCTGGGCGTGCTGCCCAGCACGGTGCGCAAGGCGCGGTCCACTGACACACTTTCGCTGATGGAGCCTTTAGAGATGAAAAAAGATATGATTGTAGAGATCGACCCGCCCGAAATCCGCGAACGCGACGGGTTTCGCGTGGTGGGCATGAGTCTCAGGAGCAATGTGGAGAACACCGCAGCGATCCCGCCGCTTTGGCAGGAATTTACCCAGAAAGAGGCGGATGTGCCGGGCGCGAAGCTTGGGACCGCCTATGGCGTCTGCCACAGCGCCGATGAGGCCGGGAACTTCACCTATATGGCGGCGATTGAAGCTACGGGAGATATGGAAGGCATGGAGGTTGTGAAGATTCCAGGCGGCAAATACGCCGTATTCACCCATCGCGGTCATATCTCGGACTTCCCGAAGATGGTCTACACCGTCTGGAACAAGGGACTGCCGGATGCCGGGCTGGAGCCGACGATGGAGCCGGATTTCGAGCTTTATGATGACCGGTTTGATCCCAAAACCGGGCGCGGCGAGGTGGAACTCTGGATTCCGATTAGCTGAGTGCAGGCAAATAAGAAAAAGGCGCGCCGTCAAGCGCGCCTTTCTCTTTGTTTCGGGTCGGATTTACTCGGCAGGCGCACCAGCACTGGCATGCTTGTCGCGCAATCCGTCGCGATAGAGCGCTTTGGTCAATGCGACCATCATCAGGCCCATCACCATCGTGAAGGGCAGGGCGCCGATGATCATCGCATTTCGGAGCGCATCCATCGGATTGTTCTCACCCGCCGCGACAATCAGCGTTCCGATCACAGCCGTGAGGATCAGGCCCCAGATGATCTTGTGCTTGTTGCCGGTCTGAGCGTCGCCGCCGGACATGATCGTGTTCATCACGAGGATGCCGGAATCAGCCGAGGTGACCAGGAAGGTCATGATCAGCACGACGCACATGATGGTTAGTGCCGAGAGCAGCCCGCCTTCGATCATCTGGCCCAGGGTCACGAAGAGCTTCGCGGTGTTCGACGCGCCGGTGATGGCGCCATTGGCACCGCCGGTGAGCTCCAGATCAATTGCCGTGCCGCCAAGGATGGTCATCCAGGCGAAACAGACGAGGGCGGGTGCGAAGACGCAGCCGACGATGAACTCACGGACCGAACGGCCTTTGGAGATGCGCGCCAGGAACAGCCCCACGAAGGGTGAGAACGCGATCCACCAGGCCCAGTAGAAGGTGGTCCAACCGGCTTGCCAGCCGAAGAGGCGACCTTGGCTGCCGGCTTCATAGACCGCCGCAAGGGTTTCCGGCGGCAACGTCGCAGCCTCGCCTTCAAGCCCCGAGACGAAGCCATCAAACGACCCCCATGCGTTTTGCGCGCCCTTCAGGCTGTCGGCCAGAGGTTGCGCATCCGCGGGTAGGGCCGCGGCAAAGGCAGCGGCATCCTGCGGTCCATAGGCCTCGAAGCTCAGGGCAAGGAAGTTCAGGATGTAGTCCACCATCGCCGTGCCATAGGTCGTCATCGCGAAGAGGAACGAGCCGAAGATCACGAAGGTCAGAAGCAGGATCAGCGACAGGACCAGATTGAGGTTGGAGAGGTATTTCACCCCACGTCCCACACCAGAGACCGCCGAGATGATCGACAGACCCATGATCACCACGAGACCGGCGATCAGGCCGACTTTGCCTGGGGCAGGCGCGGCGCCTTCTTCGGTGGTCATCATCCACTCCATGCCGGTGATCGCGTAGACCCCGTCAATGAACTGGCTGACGCCGTAACCGATGGTCACAGAGACGCCGAGGATCGTGGCGACAACGCCGAGAACGTCCACGACGTGACCCAGAAAACCGTTGAGCAATTTGCCGAAGAGCGGCGTCAGCGCAGACCGGATCGTCAGTGGCATTTCGCGGGTGTAGGCATAGTAGGCAAGGCTGAGGCCGGTGATCACGTAGATCGCCCAGGCGTGGAAGCCGTAATGCAGGAAGGTGTAGCGATAGGCCGATTGTAGCGCTTCCTCTGTGTTGCCTGTGACGTCTCCCGCCACAACAACCGGGTTCGATCCCCAGAGGCCGATGGGTTCTGCGGTCGCAAAGACCATGAGGCCCACGCCGAGACCGGCACCGAACATCATGGAAAACCAGGAGAAATTGGAAAACTCCGGCTTCTCGCCCGGCACGCCCATGACGCGCTTGCCGGTTGGCAGGATTGCGACGGCGGCTAGGAAGAAAAAGAACAGGCCGACAATGATGATGTAGAATGTGTTGAAGCTTTCGAGCAGCCGGAAGTTCCAACTTCCAAGCGTGGAGTTGGCGTTGCCCGGCCAGATCAGGGCCCAGAGCACGAGGCCGACCATGATCGATTTTGAGATGAGCGCGATGGGAAGGCTGTTGCCTTCATAAAATCCCGAGGGCGCTTTCGCGATCTCAAGATCCGTAAACGGGTCTTTTGGTGCCATAATGTATCCCTGTTGCTTATTGGCTTTTGGACGACCGAGTTTGCTCGGTTCTGTCTTTGAACGACCCGCGGGTTTCGGCTTTGCGCCGAACCACATATGCGGGCGGATCATTGTCGCGCAGCCTAGTGAAATGTGGATGCGTGATCGGTCCAAAAGCGACAGGTCGTGGCAGTTTTTGGACTGATTGGCGGAGAGTCGCCAAAGTGAATTTGGCCCTCAATGTGGAGCTTTTTGCTGCATTCCGGTTTGGAAATGTATTAAAAACAGTGTTTTAAGGCATGACATTCACGTAACGTGAAATTTCTACGATTTTTTTCTAGGAGAATTCTGATCTCGGTCGTAGCCTCGGAGGCGATGATTGCTCAGGGAGAGACGCAGTTCTCGCAATGCAGTCACGCAAGTCGTGGAGGGTGGGCCAGAGAAGCACGCCAGCAAAACATAAAACATTCTGACAGCGAGGAGCAAAAACTATGCCGTCATCTGACGCGCCACCAGAGGTGGCCCCCGGGACAATGGAGTTCGAAACGGACTTCGAACTGGGTCAGGACAATATCCGGCCCATGGGGCTGGACATCCACAACCCCGTTTTCGTGATTTCTTCAGTTGTGATTTTTGGTTTTGTGCTCATCGCTTTGGCCAATCAGGAGGCCTCGGCAGAGTTTTTTGGCTGGTTGCGCCCTTGGCTGACCAGCACCTTTGACTGGTTCCTGGTTCTGTCGGTGGATGCGATTACGCTATTTTGTATCGCATTGATCTTCCTACCTGTGGGTTCGGTCAGGATCGGCGGCAAGGACGCCAAGCCGGACTATTCCTATCCCGGCTGGATCGCGATGATGTTCGCCGCGGGCATCGGCATTGGCCTGTTGTTCTTCGGCGTGCTTGAGCCGGTCTATTACAACTTCTCTGAAGGCGGGAATGCGCGGCCTCTGAATGTCGATATCACCCAACCGGGCAACGAATATGTCGGCGTCGTGGGCACCATTCACCATTGGGGTCTTGAGGGCTGGGCCGTCTACGCGGCGGTCGGTCTGTCGCTGGCGATTTTCTGCTACAACCTCGGACTTCCCCTGACGCTCCGCTCTGCGTTCTTCCCGCTTCTGGGCGAGCGTGTCTGGGGCTGGTGGGGCCACTTGATCGACACATTGGCCGTTTTCGCGACGCTCTTTGGTCTGACGACCTCGCTTGGACTGGGTGCGCAACAGATTGCGGCTGGTCTGAACGAGATATTCGGCATCGAGCCATCGAATACGGTCACCGTGCTTCTGATCATCGGCATCACCCTGATTGCCCTTGGGTCCGTACTGCTTGGCATGGATAAGGGCGTGAAGCGGCTCTCCGAGATCAACATGGTCATGGCCGTTTGCCTGTTCCTCTTTGTAATCTTCGTCACCGGCGTTGGCGCTGCCATCAGCCGCTACTTTAACGTGATGGTGGATTACATCGTGATGTTGCCGGCGCTCTCGAACCCGTTCGGGCGAGAGGACCTGAGCTACTTCCACGGTTGGACGACCTTCTACTGGGCCTGGTGGATTGCGTGGTCACCCTTTGTGGGCATGTTCATCGCGCGCATCTCCAAGGGTCGCACGGTGCGGGAGTTCGTGATCTGCGCGCTTCTGGCTCCGACGGCGGTCTGTGCACTCTGGATGTCGACCTTTGGCGGCGCCGCTATCGACATGCTGAACGCGGGCAGTGCCGAAGGCGTTCGGGCCACAGTGATCGACAGCTATGCGCCGGAAGGAGCTTTGTTCGGCTTCCTCAAAGAGCTTCCGCTCTACGGCCTTATCGCACCGATCTCGCTGGTCCTGATCGTGATCTTCTTTGTCACGTCATCGGACTCGGGCAGCCTCGTGATCGACACGATCACGGCGGGCGGCAAGATGGACGCACCCGTGGTTCAGCGCATCTTCTGGTGCACGCTGGAAGGTCTGGTGGCCATTGCGCTACTTCTGGGCGGCGGATTGGCGGCGTTGCAAGGGGCGGCGGTATCGACGGGTATCCCGTTCACGCTCGTTGTCCTCGTGATGTGCTACTGCCTGTGGCTCGCGCTGAGGTCAGAGCGCGCCAAGCTCTGAACAGCATCCCAAAATGTTTGAGAAGCCCCGGCCTTTGTGCCGGGGCTTTTCTTTGCGTTGAGCTTGACCGGCCGATGCCGGCGCTAGATCACGTCCTGTAAAGAAGAACGAGCAGGGCATGAACGCACCGATCATCTACTGGTTTCGCCGCGATTTCCGGCTGTCCGATCATCCCGGACTGGCCGCGGCTGCCGAGACCGGACGACCGGTGATCCCGGTGTTCATTCATGACGAGATCGTCGAGACCTATGGGGCCTGTCCGAAATGGCGGCTCGGCCTCGCTGTTAAAAATTTTAAAGAGGAATTGTTAAGGGTTGGGTCCGATTTGGTCCTGCGGCGTGGGCCCGCGCTGGACGTCTTGCGGGCCCTGGTGGCCGAGACAGGCGCGGAAGCTGTACATTGGACCCGCGCCTATGATCCGGATGCGATCAGGCGCGATACCGCCGTAAAATCAGGGCTTAAGGCGGATGGGATCGAGGCGACCTCCCATGCGGGCCATCTGTTGTTCGAACCCTGGACCGTCGAGACAAAGACCGGCGGGTTCTTCAAAGTTTTCACGCCGATGTGGAACTCCGTGCGCGGTCGCGATGTGCCCGAGCCCGCTCCTGCTTTAAAATTTTTGGAGCCGCCGGAGGTTTGGCCGGCCAGTGATCACCTCGATGACTGGCAGATGGGAGCCGAGATGCGGCGCGGGGCCGATGTGGTCGCACAGCATGTGCGCGTGGGCGAAGAGAAGGCGCAGGACCGGCTTGCGCTCTTCATGCGCGATATCGTCGGAGAGTACGACAGGACGCGCGATCTGCCCGCTATCGACGGCACCTCACGCCTGTCCGAAAACCTCACCTACGGCGAGATTGGTCCGCGCAGCTGCTGGCACGCCGGACGGCGGACGATGGAAGAGGGCAAGCCGGGCGCGGAGACCTTCCTGAAAGAGCTGGTCTGGCGCGAATTTGCCTATCATCTGGTCTATCACACGCCCCAGATCACGACCGCCAATTGGCGATCGGAATGGGATGCCTTCCCTTGGAACGAGGAAGAAACGCCGGAGGTTCTGGCCTGGAAACAGGGGCGCACCGGCGTTGAATTCGTCGATGCGGCGATGCGAGAGATGTATGTGACCGGCACGATGCATAATCGCGGGCGCATGATCGTGGCCTCCTACCTCACCAAACATCTGATGACCCATTGGAGGGTTGGACTGAAATGGTTTGAGGATTGCCTGACCGATTGGGATCCGGCCTCGAACGCGATGGGTTGGCAGTGGTCGGCGGGTTCAGGGCCCGATGCGACACCCTATTTCCGGATTTTCAACCCGGACACACAGATCGAGAAATTCGACAGGGAGGGCGCGTATCGCGCCCGCTGGCTGGCGGAGTCTTACTCCAACCCGTCCGAGACGGCGCTTTCCTATTTCGATGCGATCCCGAAAAGCTGGAATATGTCGCCATCTGACCCCTATCCAAAACCCGTCGTGGGGCTCTCCGAGGGCCGTGAACGGGCGCTGGCAGCCTATAAAGCGCGTTGACGCCCAAACAAACTGATCCGCAATTTTTCTTGTGCGTATCAAAGGCATAAGGGTAGGCTATCGCTGGGAATACGAAAGGCTGGGGCGTGGACATACTGACATCGACCGAGGAGCAGACCGATCTGCCGCGCTATTTCGCGCAAGCTTTCGCCACGGCTCAGAAGCTGAAATATGGCCGCCTGGACATGAAGCTCGAGGACGGGCGCGACTTTCGCGTTGAGGGGGCGGAACCCGGTCCGGTTGCAGAATTCACGGTCCACAACGATGAGCTATTTGCGCGGCTGATCCGCGAGGGCGATCTGGGGTTTTGTGACGCTTATCTCGATGGCTGGTGGTCGACGCCGGATCTTCAGGCCTTCATGGACCTGATCCATGCCGATAACGGGGATGTCTATGACGGCTATCCCGGCATGGGGCTGGTGCGCGCCTATGAAAAGTTGCGCTTCTGGATGCAGACCAATTCCAAACGGCAGGCCAAAAAGAACATCTCCTATCACTACGATCTGGGGAATGATTTCTATGCGCTGTGGCTCGATGATACCATGACCTACAGCTCGGCCTACTTTAAGACCGGGCAGGAAAGCCTTGAAAAGGCTCAGGAACAGAAATACGCGAGCCTGATCGATGAGATGGGGGCACAGCCCGGCGATCATGTGCTTGAGATCGGCTGTGGCTGGGGTGGCTTCGCGGAATATGCTGCCAAAGAACGTGGGTTGAAGGTCACCGGGCTCACAATCAGTCAGGAGCAACATGATTTTGCGGTGGCGCGCATGGAGAAAGCGGGCCTCAGCGACAAGGTTGAGATCAAGATGCAGGATTATCGCGACGAGACCGGAACCTATGACGGGATCGCCTCGATCGAGATGTTTGAAGCGGTAGGTGAGAAATATTGGGGCACCTATTTCAGCACGGTGCGCGACCGCCTGAAACCGGGCAAACACGCAACCCTGCAGATCATCACCGTCGATGATGATCGTTGGGATATCTACAAGCGCGGCGTTGATTTCATTCAGAAATACATCTTTCCGGGGGGCATGCTGCCATCCCCCTCAGCGCTGCGGTCCGAGATCGGCAAGGCGGGGCTGATCTTCAAGGATTCCATTGAATTCGGCCAGAGCTACAGCCAGACGCTGCGCCGCTGGCATGCCGATTTCAACGAGAAATGGGACGATGTCGCCAAGCTCGGCTTCGATCAGCGCTTCCGCAATATGTGGAATTTTTACCTCACGTCCTGCGCCTCCACATTCTGGAGTGGAAATTGTGACGTGACCCAGATTACAATGACCCGACCAGAATAGGGGCCGAAAAACGGCCTCACGAGCAGTGATAAGAGGCCTGAAATGCCCACAGCCGCAAAACTCATTGCCGCCCTTGTGCTGGCGATCACCGGCGCGTTGACCGCAACCGCCGTCATTCCACTTTTGCCTGAAGGCCAGCCAATCAAGTGGCTCTACCAGGTGAGCATCGCTGTGCCCATCATCGCCGGCTGGCGCGTCGTCGGTCGTTTGATTGGCAAAGGCTATCGATTGAGCATCAATGTCGGCCTTTATGCCACTGTGGTTGCTGCATTTTTCACGGTTCTTACTTTCGCGATTGCGGAGATGCTGAAACGCTCCACTCGCAAGCAATATGACGGTCCGATGGATGCGGTCGTGAACCTGTTTGGTGTCGTGCTGGAATACGGCATTTTGCTCTTCAACCCGGGTCCTGGCCTTTATTTGCTGGTCTGTGCCGTGATCCTTGGCCCCTTGGCTGAGTTCGGACATCGCAGGTGGGGATGAGCGCGGACGACGTCTCCCTTTTCGTTTTTGGAACACTCCGCGATGCTGTTTTGCGCCGCGCGGTCATCGGTCGCGACGTTGAAGCCCAGCCGGCAGTACTGAAACATGCACGTGTGGCCCTTGTGCCCGAGGGGCATCTGCCGCTTTTGGTGGAAGCGCAAGACGCCGAGGCCGAAGGGCTGCTGTTGACGGGGCTTGGCCCGAAGGATGTGGCACGGCTCGACTACTATGAGGCGATTTACCATTATTGGCTGGACCGCGTGCAGGTGGAGACGGTCGATGGGCAGCAGGTCGCCACGCAAACCTATCGTGCCCCAGAAGGGATTTACGAGGTCGCCGATCAGGATTGGTCGTTGCGGGACTGGCAGGACGATCTGGGCGACGTGATCCGCGCTGCCGCGCTTGAGATCATGCGTATGCAGACACGCTATACCCCGCCCGAGGTGGCGGATCGCATGGGCGTGATCCGCACCCGGGCGCAGGCGCGCGTGAATGCGCAAACCCGTGCAAGGCCGTCCGACTTGCGCTCGGGATTTACGGAAGATGATGTCGAAGTGATCAAACAAGACATTGTTTATTCAAACTTTTTTGCCTTCGAAGAGATCAGCTTAAAACATCCCCGTTTCGCGGGCGGGATGAGCGATGTGATCGACCGCGGGGTCTTGATGGCGGCGGATGCCGTGACGGTGCTGCCCTATGATCCCAAACGCGACCGGGTGCTTCTCATTGAGCAATTCCGGACGCCGATGTTCCTGCGCGGCGACCCGAAACCCTGGGCGCTTGAGGCGATTGCCGGGCGCCTCGATCCCGGTGAGACGCCAGAACGCACCGCCCGCCGCGAAGCCTTTGAGGAGGCAGGCGTGGAGATCGGCGCGCTGCATGTCGTGGGCGAGTACTATTCGAACACCGGCTCGAACTCGGAATATGTCTATTCCTTCGTTGCGGAATGCGACCTGCCGGATGACATCGCGGGCGTCGGCGGGTTGCAGACCGAGCACGAGGATATTCGCTCCCTCATCCTGCCCTACGCGGCGCTAGAAGAGGCGATACGGACGGGTGAAATCAACACCGGACCGCTGCTGACGGCAGCTCTTTGGTTACGGGTCGAACGCGACCGATTGCGCGCCGAGATCACACCCTCAAACGGTTGAGTTCCCCTGCGCTGACGCGTACACCTCAGGGACGCGATTGTCAGGGACCTGCGCATCATGAAGATCACCAAAAACCTCGCTGACCTGGTCGGCAACACACCGCTTGTGCGCCTCAAAGGTGCAAGCGACGCGACGGGCTGCGAGATCCTCGGCAAGGCGGAGTTCATGAACCCCGGCCAGTCGGTGAAAGACCGCCCCGCGCTGTCGATCATCCAGGACGCGGTCGCCTCTGGTGCGCTGAAACCGGGTGGTACGATTGTCGAAGGGACAGCGGGCAATACCGGCATCGGACTATCGCTTGTGGGCGCGTCCATGGGGTTCAAATCGGTGATCGTGATCCCCGACACACAAAGCCAGGAAAAGAAGGATATGCTGCGGCTGGCGGGGGCCGAACTCGTTGAAGTTCCAGCAAAACCCTACCGCAACCCGAACAATTTCGTGCATTACTCGGAGCGCTTGGCGAAAGCGCTGAACGAGACGCTGCCCAATGGCGTGATCTGGGCAAACCAGTTCGACAATGTGGCCAATCGCAAGGCGCATCTGGAGACCACCGGCCCCGAAATCTGGGATCAGACCGGCGGCAAGGTGGATGGCTTTATCTGTGCGGTGGGCTCAGGCGGCACGCTGGCCGGTGTGGCCATGGCGCTGCAGCCCAAAGGCGTGAAGATCGGCATTGCCGACCCCGATGGCGCCGGGCTTTTCAGCTATTACACCTCCGGCGAGATCGCGATGGAGGGCTCGTCGATGGCCGAAGGGATCGGTCAGGTGCGGATCACCAAAAACCTCGAAGGGCTGGTGCCGGATTTCGCCTACAATATCTCCGACGCGGAAGCCTTGCCTTACGTGTTTGAACTTCTGACCGAAGAGGGGCTCTGCATGGGGCTCTCGACGGGGATCAATGTCGCGGGTGCCGTGCGCATGGCCAAGGATATGGGGCCGGGGCACACCATCGTCACGATCCTGTGTGACTACGGCACGCGCTATCAGGCGAAGCTCTGGAACCCGGGCTTCCTGCGTGAAAAGGGTCTGCCCGCGCCGGATTGGCTTGATGCTGAGCGCCCGGACTTGCCAGTTATGTTTGAAGACGTAAGTGAATAGTTCCGAGACATGATGATTTACGTGCGGTTTTTCCTTCTGATCCTGGGGCTGGCTTTTGCCAGTGCCATGCCTGCGCTGTCGCAGGATGCAACCGCACAGCTTGTCGATGCCACTGGCACGCCGCTTTATGACGATTGGGACACGATCGCGACCCGGGCGCAGGAGGTGATCGATACGGATCGCGCCTCTGACCAGGCGCTGGATACGCTGCGGCGGCAATTGGTCGACTGGCGCACGGTGTTTGAACGACGGCAATCCGTGAATTCAGCGCAAATTCAGACGGTTCGCAGTCAGATCGAAGCACTTGGAGCCCGGCCTGAAGAGGGCGTGGAGGAAGCGCCGGAGATTGCCGCGCGCCGCGCCGACCTCAATGAACAGTTGCTGGAGTTGCAGGCACCGGGCTTGCGCGCCGAAGAGGCGTTTACGCAAGCCAATGGCCTCATTTCACAGCTTGATGGGGTGATCCGCACCCGACAATCCGACCGGCGCCTGCGTCTTGATCCGACACCTTTGAACCCGGTGAACTGGCCGAAAGGCCTTGCCGTGCTGTCGCAGATCGGAACGACAGTTCAGGCCGAGTTCGACCGCAACTACGAGTCCGAAGCGCAACAAAAAGAGCTGCGAGACAACCTGCCGCTGGTCATTATTCTGATCATCGTTGGCCTTGTGCTGGTCACGCGTGGCGGGGCCTGGGTCGAGCACTTCATCCGGAAAGCGCGCGAGGGGCGGGAGGAGATGCGCGCGGTCTTCCGCGTCGCGACCTTCCTGGGCTCGATGCTGGCGCTCGGGCTTCCGGTCCTCGGCATCATTCTGATCATTCAAGCCGCCGATCTGAGCGGTATGACGGGTGTGACCGGCGATCAGCTTCTGATCGTTTTGTCGCTCACCATCGTCACCATTGCCGTGGCGCGCTGGCTCTCCGTCCAGGTTTTCCCCGCGATTGAGCTGAAGAACCCGCTCCTGAGCGTCACCCGCCTGCAAGCGCGCGAGGCGCGGTTCTATTCCGTCGCCATGGGCGTTGTCCTGTCGCTGAGCGGTGGGATCGCGCTTTTGTCGACGGAAAGTCTGGTGCTGCGTCAGTCGCTTGATTTGACGGCGCAGGCGGTGCTGCAATTCCCGCTCATCGTGATCGCGGGCATTTTCCTGTTCCGCCTCGGACAGATCCTCGTCGCCGCAAGCAAAGCCCGCGCGCGGGAGCTTGAAGCCGCGGCGGCGGCAACGGACGGCCCGGGGCCCTCTGAGGAAGCGCCCGCGCGGCTGATCCTGACCTTCCTCGGTCGCGCGTCCTATGTGGTGGGGATCGTCAGCCCGATCCTGGCGGGAATTGGATATATCGCGGCGGGCGCGGAACTTGTCTTTTCCACCATCCTGACCCTCGCGCTCTTTG